>NZ_JBNIEU010000002.1:0-1231000 GCF_049985285.1 Aestuariirhabdus sp. LZHN29
ACCTCTTAGCGCCGATGGTAGTGTGGAGTTTCTCCATGTGAGAGTAGGTCATCGTCAGGCTTTTATTCGAAACCCCGCAGGTATTCCTGCGGGGTTTTTTTATGGGCGCTAAGGCGGAGGGGGTTATACTCTATGGATCCAATAGAGGAGTGGCGGTTGTGGATCCCCTGATTTTGATTTTTGCATTTGGGTTTGGCTTGCTGGCGAAGCAGGTCGGATTACCGCCTTTGGTCGGTTTTTTGGTGGCGGGGTTTGGCCTTCATTTTGTAGGAGTGCAGCCGAGTGCGCAGCTTGAACTTTTCGCCGACCTGGGTGTAACCCTGCTTCTATTTTCAATCGGCCTTAAACTGGATGTTCGCCAGCTGCTTAAAGCCGAAATTTGGGGCACCGCAACGCTGCATATGGGACTAACCACCCTGCTTCTTTTTCTCGTTCTCAAGTCGTTGGCTTACAGTGGGTTGACGCTGTTTGAGGGGGTGGGGGGAGAGGCTCTATTACTTATCGGCTTTGCCTTTAGTTTTTCCAGCACGGTATTTGCGGTGAAGGTGCTTGAGGATAAAGGCGATATGAGCAGTCTATACGGCCAGATCGCGATCGGCATCCTGATCATGCAGGATCTGTTTGCCGTTATTTTCCTTACTATATCGAAAGAGGGTTGGCCCTCCTTGTGGGCATTTGGTTTGTTAGCGTTACCTCTGCTTCGTCCGTTGCTGTTTAGGGTTCTTGATCGTGTGGGCCACGGAGAAGTGTTGGTGTTGTGCGGGATGTTTTTTGCGTTGATTGTAGGCGCTGAGCTTTTTTATCTGGTTGGGCTCAAGCCTGATCTTGGGGCGTTGATTGTGGGAATGTTGGTCGCTTCTCATCCCAAATCCTCGGAGATGGCAAAGGCGCTTTTCAACCTGAAAGAGCTGTTTCTCGTCGCCTTCTTTTTGAGCGTTGGCCTCATTGGATTACCCACCTGGGAGATGATGGCGGTTGCTCTGGTGCTTGTGATGGTGCTGCCGGTGAAGGTGGCGCTCTATTTTACGCTAACCAATCTTTTTGGCTTCCGCGCGCGAACCAGTATGTTGAGCTCTCTAGCACTCGCCAATTACAGCGAGTTCGGTTTGATCGTAGCTGCTATTGGGTGGAAGGCGGGGGTGATCAGCGGCGACTGGTTGGTGGTTATGGCGTTGGCCCTCGCGATAAGTTTTTTGGTCTCTTCACCGCTTAATATTCATGCGGCCGCGCTCTATAAACGGCTAGGTGCTCGGCTTAAACAGTTTCAGAGCGCTCGGCGCCACCCTGGCGATCGTCCCCTCGAACTGGGTAACCCCGAAATTCTGGTGTTCGGTATGGGGCGGATTGGTGCGGGTTGTTATGATGAATTACGTACTCGCTTTGGCGATGTAGTCGTCGGTATCGAGCATGATGCGGTTAAAATTGCTGCGCACAAAACAGAAGGGAGACGGGTTGCGCTGGGCGATGCCAGCGATAGCGATTTTTGGGATAAGCTCGTAGCGGGTGATCACTTGCGACTTGTGATGTTGGCGATGCCCCATCACAGAAGCAATCTTTATACGGCGCAACAGCTTCGAGCCATCGACTTCAAGGGGCATGTTGCAGCCGTGATTCGATTTAACGATGAGCGTGATGAGCTGCTGGCGGAGGGGGTTAGCTCAGTCTTCAATATGTACGATGAGGCGGGCGCAGGATTCGCCGAGCGCGTATGTTCTGGAGATATCGAAGCCGAGGCGCGTAGCTGACGAACTGTGGGGATCGTTCGTCAGCTACAGCAAGATCAGGGCTTGTAGGCGGCAATGGAGTCCATAATCGCTTTTTTGGCTGCTGCTGCGTCATCCCAGCCATCAACCTTGACCCATTTTCCCTCTTCGAGATCTTTGTAGTTCTCGAAGAAGTGCTCAATTTGCTTGATCAGTAGCTCTGGGAGGTCGGTGTATTCCTGCACGCCCTTGTAGAGCGTCGTGAGCTTGTCGTGAGGAACGGCGATCAGTTTGGCATCTTCGCCGCTTTCATCGCTCATGTTCAGGACACCTACCGGACGGCAGCGAATAACGGAGCCCACTACGACGGGATAGGGTGTAACGACGAGAACGTCGAGGGCGTCACCATCGTCGGCGAGAGTGTTGGGAATGTAACCGTAGTTGGCCGGGTAAAACATAGGTGTGGCCATAAAGCGATCGACAAAAATCTCATCGCTGTCTTTGTCGATCTCATACTTGATAGGGGTGCTGCTATTTGCAGGGATTTCGATCACTACGTTGATGTCGTGGGGTGCGTCTTTTCCGCAAGGGACCTTACTGAAACTCATGATGCCGCCTTTTTTCTGGTGCGTTGTAGAGAGTGTTGGGCGCAAAGTATAAATCTTGAACAGCAGCGATGCCAGCTAGTGCGACCCGTATGTGGGCGTTTTTCGATGCACGGTAGGATCTCCTATGGTGGGAAGACGGTTATCCGTCATGGCGTGTAAAATAGCTCGTCTGTTGGTGTGTTAGGTCACAGATCTGGTGGTTGCTAGTCTCCAGAGTAGGCGCCCATTCGGCTAATGAATTGAACTTAAGGAGATGGAAATGATTAAAGTGCTTCGTGCAGGGTTTTGGGTAGCGATGCTGGCGCTGTTGGGTATGAGTGCCGCCAGTCGGGCGGCAGGGCCGGCTCCAGGGGAGCTGGTGATCGATGTCAGAACTCAGGGTGAATATTCAGGAGGGCACTACCCCGGGGCAAAGAACATCCCGTTTGATGTGATTGGTGCGCGAATCGAGGAATTAACCGAAGATCGTAGCCAGCCCATCGCGCTGTATTGCCGAAGTGGGCGACGCGCCAGTGTAGCGCTACAAACCCTAAACGCGATGGGGTATACGAATGTTACCAACTATGGCGGCCTGTCGGACATCTCCACGCCTTGACCTTGTTGCGCAGGAGCGGATAGCTCAGGGCTTTTCCTTGGCGCCATCGGAAGAAGCATCTGATGTCTCTCCTGCGGTATCCTTAATTTGGTGCCACTCATCTTCCGATGCGCTGTCCAGGTCCAGCTCAGAAAGCACCTCCTGATCCGGGAAATAGTCCAGCTCCTCGCTGCTAAGGCCCAGCTCCTCATCGGTCAGCAGGGCCTCTTCCAGTGACTCGGTGGAGGCAGTGCCGACGGGTGCCTCGATCGGTTCCTTGCTCTCCATGGGGCGATTCATGAGTAGCCGCAACTCCTTCAGTTGCTGTTGCACCGTATCGCTCAGGCTTTTATCCAGCTCGCTGGCGATCAGGTCGAACGCTTCGATATCCTCCTCCTTACAGTGCAGCTCGAGTAGTGTTAGTTTCAGGTCCTCGCGGTTTGGGTCCTGGGTTAACGCGTCACGAATTAATGATTTAGCCTCTCGCAGTCGTCCGTACGCAAGATAAATGTTAGCGGCGCGGATAGTCTCGTCGAGCTCATCCTCCTCTTCAATAAACTGATCATCGTCGATTCTGAGTGGATCCGGCTCCGGGAGGTCGATCCTTCGTATATCGGCGGCCGGCACGGCGGGTGCAGGTTTGTCCTCCTCCGTGATGTCTTCATCGGGGCTATTGGTTTCTAGCTCGTGGGAAATAATTTTGTCAGCCGTTAAGCGTTCGCTGGCAGGCTGGCCAGTACGTTTTAACAATAACCATACCAGTGCAAGAAATAGCAGCAATGATGTAGTCAGGGACGCGACAAACGCAGGGTGCCTCATCACGTCGCTGGATGTGATGCCCGGTATCGGCTGGGTGACGGCGATGCTGGAAAGACCGCTCTCCTTTTGCGCAACCGGGTCAATGATGGCCGTGGTTTGCTCGGACGTTGCCGTCCGCTCATCGGTGTTCGCGCTCCCATCCTGGTTAGCCGCTATAGCGGATGCGGGTAAAGTACGCTGTTGGGACAGGGACTGGTTCAAGGCTTGCTGCTTATCTTTAAGGGTTTCGAGCTCCTCATACTGCTGCAAAATCGTACGCAGTAGAATGGCCTTCTCTTCCATTAGCTCGCTATAGGTGGACTGCAGTTGGGCGATATCCTGAGTAGCAAGGGAGTGCTCTTCGCTCGCATTTAGCAGTCGCAGTTGATCACGGCTAGATGACGGTTCTATTTGTGTTGACGGGATATCTGCCCTCGCTATCTCCTCTAATGGCTCGGATTCAATTTCCGAAATAGAGGGTAGGGAAGGGGGTTGGGTTGGTTGAAGGGCGGAGTCTCGTGCTGCAATCGCCTGTTTGCCTTTGTTAATTTGGGTGCCGACGTACTGGCGGGCTTCGTCCTCACTTACCCCTATGACATCTTCGATCGAAGGTATTCGTAGTTGCTGGCGGGCTTTCAGGAGGTTGATATTGCCGTTAATAAAGGCGCTGCGGTTCATCTGATGCAGAGTTTGCATGGTTTGCTGCACACTGACCTCTGCGGACGGGCGCAGCCTGTTAGCGATGATCCAGAGGGAGTCTCCCGGGCGTGTGGTATAGAGCCCGCTAGGTACGGCGTTTTCCCTTATGGAAGGTTGCGCTAACTGGGTTTCGGGAGGCGGACCCTGTGGTGCGTTAACGGCATTGGAGGCGATCGTGGGTGGGTCCAGTAATACGGCGTATTCGCGTAGGAGCTGACCTTTTGCCCATTGCAGGTCAAGCACGAAGTTAAGGAAAGGCTCTTTGACGGCATCTTTGCTGGTGACGAGCAAAAATTGTTTACCGTCGTCGTTGGTGCGCAGCTCAAACTTTAGCTGGCTGAGAAATACGTCGCGGGAGACACCAAGGCGCTGAAACTGGTCGCGGCTCGCGAGCTTGGCGATGAGCTCCTGAGGGCTTATCGGGTCTGACCCCGTTAATTCGATCTCAGCCCATAGCGCTGCGCCAATCGTCGATTTCACGGTGATTTCGCCGGCACCCAGTGCGAGGGCGGTGCCGGGCAAAAGCAACGCGCTGTACAGGACAGCTATCGAACACGGGCGCAACATATCCTTAGAATTCCTTGATTTCCGTGGAAATTGGCGCGTAAATCCCATTTGATCAAAGGCCGGCACGAGGAAACCGGCTAAGTCTTCGGTAAGATGACACGCTATGCTTTATTTTTAGCACAATTCATTTTACATAACAGAATAGTTTATAGCGGTTAGTTAACAAGCACCCTTTGGTTCGGGGTTCTAATTAGCTTATTGAATATCGGAGTATGCTGTATGGCGTGCTTTCGTATAAAAGGGCTATGATTAACCTTGGCGCAGGGGGTGAGGCCAAACGACGCTGTTTTAGCACTCCAACACAATAAGATAGGCCAGGATGAGGGACGAACGCAGAACATCGGTACGGGTATCCTTCAGCTGCCGTGCGCAGCTGATGCTAATGGGGCACGCGATGCTCGGTTGCCGCGTGTCGGATCTGTGCTCTGGGGGGTTTTACCTAACCCAAATTATGGGGCTGACGCGGATGATCGAAGATCCGGTCAACCCAGTCGTTGAAGGTGCATTGGCCGAAGTGTTGGTGTTTCTTACCGGTAGAGAGGGCGAGGCCCCGTTGCGTTTCAGTACCTGTGTGCGGCGTATTGAACAGGATTCGCTCGGTGTGGAGTTGACCGCAGCCGGCTCTGTACATATCACCAGCCTATTAGAGATGGCCAAGGGCCAGCAACAGCAGGCTAGTCGCGATTTACCGCAGCGGCCACCGCAGCCGTCGTTGGCAGTTCGTAGTGAGCTGGTAGCTCGCCTTCGCTCTCCCCTGGACCATGCCCTGTCAGCAGTGCTCGATGACTTTTTTGAAGCTGCAGCGACTCGACTGCTCGCCTCCGCAAGTCAGGCCGCTAATAACACCGAGCAGACCCAGTATTTTGACCTGATGGGCGAACTCAAAAAACGCCGTCAGATCTTTTCCAAGCAGTATCGGCGCCAACTGCTGGATGCCTGGGATGCGTTTTCCCGGCCCGAGGTCGTGATCAAGGAGATAGCCCAGCAGCAGCCTGAAAACGACCTCTCGGTGGTGGATAAAGAGGAGTTTGAAGACTGGCTGACGATCAATGTGATGGTCGGCAATGCCGAAGCAAAATATCGACAGCAGATGGACTGGCTGCAAGCCCGACTCAGTGTGCTCGCAGGGCGTGACCTCGACGCAACCAATACGCCACTTGGCCCCGACTATATTTATGGCTGTATGCAAAATACGACGGAGATGATCAACACCACTGCCCGATTGCAAAAAGAGCTCTACAAGATTTTTGAATCAGCGATGCTGCCACGCCTTGGGGAGCTGTATGGCCTCTTTAATGAGCAGCTTAAGGCCGCGGGAGTACTACCCGATGTAGAGAAACGGCGCAAAGCCCGTCGTAATGCGAATACGGCCCAGGTTTCTGATCCTGCGCGTGTCTCGGCTGGAGATGTCCGCGACACTGGCGAGCAGTCTTTGTCGCAGCAAGAGTCGTCAGATGGCGGCCCGGCGTCGCAGCCTATTGAGCCGCCACGCAGCGAACCCCCTGTGGGCTCGACGGCCTCTCTGGAGGCTATTCATAACCTGTTGTCCTGGCGGAGATCCAGCGTTAACCCGCCAACGCAAGACGCTACTACTGCAGCAAATAACGACGAGTTTGTGGCGCCCGGGGCCAAGTCCGGGAAAGCAGGGCAATGGTCTCAGCTGGAGTTGATGGCTGCATTGACCGTGCTGCAAGGGCAGCTTCAGGACACTTCGGCTCGGGCATCGGACAAAGACCTGCGGGAGCAGCTCGCATCAACCCTGCAGTCATCAGATCCACAGCAGAGGCAGTTTAGTGGCATCCAGCAGGATTGCCTCGACATCGTAGATTCGCTGTTTGAGGTGCTGATGGACCACCACGATATACCTGAAAAGGTGCAGCCCTGGCTGAAAGCGCAGCAGGTACCCCTGCTAAAGGTGCTGGTGCAGGATCAGACCTTCTTTACCAATGCTCGACACCCGGCGCGGCAGGTCCTCAATAAGATGGCTCGGCTGGCGGCTGCTCCCAGCGGCGCGGTGGAAAGTATGCAAAAAACCCTCAAGGGGTATTGCGACAGGATTCTCACCGAATTTGATCGAGATCCCGCGGTATACGAAAGCGTGCACCAGGAACTTGAGAAGCTTGAAAATCGCCAGCTGCAGGCGATTGATCGAAATACCCAGCGACTGGTGCGCAGTTGCGATGGCCAACAAAAGCTGAAACAGGCCAAACAGGTGGTCGGCTGTGAGATAGATCTGCGTATTGGCGGGCGCAAGGTGCCTCCTGTGGTGCCTTTGTTGCTGGATACCGGGCTGCGGGATGCCATGGTGTTGACCTATGTTCGAGAAAGCGTCAATAGCGACAACTGGCGAGAGCTTTGGCAGCTGTTTGACCAGCTTCTGGAGTGGTTGGGGGTGCGCAAGCGCAGGGAGGTTGGAGCTGAACTTGAACGAACCCTGGAAACCGAAGCGTTACTCGATATGGTCGAGGGTTATCTGGATATTCCTGCGGTGGATCCGTATCAGAGAGATCAAGTGATCGAGCAGTTGCGCCAGACTTTACTGCGAGGGTTAGAATCCAGTGACCGCCATGATTGGGTCGCAGTGCCGGTTATTAGTGCGGTGGATAGCGCTGATCGTGAATCGATTGATGAAGAGGAGAATACAGAGAATGAGCGTTGGAGGCAGAGGGCCAAGCGCCTCAACGTGGGGGATTGGCTTGGGCAAATAGAGGGAGAGGATCGAGAAAGCGATATCAAATTGGCCTGGGTAGGTGATGGCTTTTCTTCGTTTGTTTTTGTCAATCGACAGGGCTTAAAGGCCATAGATTACGATCTCGACGAGCTGGCGCAGGCGATGAGCGAGGGGCTGCTGCCCATCGACCATAAGGGAGAGGACTCGCTACTTGATCGAGGTATGTTCAATATCGTGCAAAACGTCTATAGGGATATGGCGTACCAAACCAGCCATGATCAATTGACGGGGTTGCTCAGTCGCAAGTCATTTGAGAAACAGCTGTATAACCTGATTAATAGCGGTAGCGAAGATATCCGAACCCATACACTCTGTTTTATTGATGTTGACTTTTTTAAAGCGGTGAACAGTAACTGCGGCACCGAAGCGGGGGATCAGCTGCTACAGGAGATCGCGTTAACGCTGGGTGAGAGCGAGTACCCGATACTGATGAGTGGACGGGTCGGAGGCAATGAGTTTGCCCTGGTGTTGGAAAATATGGAGCTTGAGGATGCTATGGTGGCGGCTGAATCGCTGCGCCATGGGGTGGAGGCGATGGATTTCTCATGGGGTGGGCAAAATTTGCCGCAAACGGTGAGCGTGGGTGTAGCTGAGATAAATAGCTCCGTCAACTCTGCTTCTGCGCTGCTGCACAATGCCAGCACTGCCTGTGTGCAAGCGAAGGAGGGGGGGCGCAACCAGACGGTTGCCTACCACTCCCAGGCCGAGTTTTCCCAGCAAAGCGACGAGATGAGCATGCTGGCCCTGGTTCAGAAAGTGCTGGAAGAAGACTTACTCGAGCTGCGCTGCCAGCGTATACAAAATTTGTCCAGCCCAACCGCGCCCGGCCATTATGAGGTACTACTCAGTGTCCGCGATGGAGAGGGGCTGGATATACCATTGGAAGCTTTTATTCAGGCGGCGGAAAAGCACAATCGGATGGCGGCAGTGGATCGCTGGGTGATTAGCTCTATGTTTGAGTGGATTGTTAATAACCCGTTGCAGGCGAATTTGATGGGGAGCTACTCCATCAACCTCTCCGGTAATTCGCTGAACGATAATCGTCTGATGGACTTTATCCTTGAGCAGTTTTCCACTACTGGAGTGTCCCCCGAGCGTATCTGTTTCGAAGTGACAGAAACTGCCACCATCACCCATATCGCCAAAACGGCTGACTTGATTCGAGAGCTAAAGCGGTTTGGTTGCCGTTTCTCTTTGGACGACTTCGGTACCGGCCTCTCCTCCTTTGCTTACCTCAAGCAACTGCCGGTGGATTACCTGAAAATTGATGGTGTCTTTATCAAAGAGATCGCGGAAAGCTCGGTCGATTACGCCATGGTGAAATCGATCAAAGAGGTTGGGCACTTTATGGGGATGGAGGTTATTGCCGAGTACGCAGAAAGCGAGAGTATCTTACATTGCTTGCGCGAGATCGGTATTGATTATGCCCAGGGGTATGCGGTTGAACACCCCCAACCCTTGAGCTACTACAAGGAGTATTACTCCGACCCTGTGTCCGTGCCCTAGGCGCTTTTGCCTTTTAACCAAGAATCGGTATTTCGAGTATAGGGCAGTGCTCTTGCAGTGTTGTTTTGCGTGTTGGTGACGATATGAAAAGATTGGGTTTTTTGGGTATTGGCTTAATGGGCTCCGAAATGGTGCCCCATTTGCTTAAGGCGGGCCACGAGGTATCGGTTTGGAATCGAACTCCAGCAAAGGCTACAGCGCTCGTGGAGCAGGGGGCCCGTTACTGTGCCACCATCGCCGAAGTGGTGGCGGGTGCCGATGTTCTCCTGTTGTGCCTTGGGGATACCGCAGCGGTCGAAAGTGTGGTGTTTGGCCCTCAGGGTATCTCGGCCCATGGTCATGCAGGACAACTGCTCTTGGACCTCTCCAGCATAGATCCCGAAAAAACTCGCCAGTTTTCTCGCCGCTTGCGTTCCGAATGCGGCATGGGGTGGGTGGACTGTCCCGTTTCTGGTGGTGTCGCGGGTGCTCGGGATGCATCATTGGTCATTATGGCGGGTGGCACCGACGAAGAGATCTGCAAGGCGGAGCCTGTACTAAAATGTATCGGGCAGCGACTGACCCATATGGGACCGGTGGGAAGTGGCCAACTGACCAAAGTCTGCAATCAGATGATCGTTGGCTGCAACGCCATGGTTATTGCTGAAATGATCGCTCTCGCTCAGAGCGGGGGCGTTGACGCTAAGAAGATACCCCAGGCGTTAGCGGGGGGCTTTGCGGATTCGCGGCCTTTGCAGATATTGAGCCCGCAGATGGCCAGCCGCACTTTTGAACCGATCGCATGGCGTGTAAAAACCCTGGTGAAGGATCTGGAAACCGCTGTTAAGGTCTCGCGTGATGTTGGCAACTCGGCACCGATGAGTGAGACCGCAGCTCGGCTGATGGGAGCCCATGGCGCCGGGGGCTATGAGGATAAGGACCTATCAACCCTGATCTGTATGCATCAGGAGAATAAATAGAGCGATGCCAACGTTTTGTGCCAATATCAGCCTGTTGTACACCGAGGTGCCTCTTGAGGCTCGCTTGAAGTTAGCGCGGGCAGATGGTTTTGATGGCTTCGAGGTTCAGTTCCCCTACGCTATCGACGCGCTCGCATGGCGGCAGCAGATGGATGAACTTGGCATGACCTGTGTGCTGTTTAATGTCGATGCCGGAGATCTATTGCAAGGTGGGGAGGGGGTTGCCTCTGTTCCGGGGCGTAGAGAGCAGTTTCGTTTTGCGGTTGAACAGGCTCTGGGCTACGCGCACCTGCTAGCCCCGTCGGTCATTAATGTATTGCCAGGACGGTGCGTTAAGCCTGAAGATCGCGATATTTATATCCAGACTCTGGTGGACAACCTGGCCTATGCCGCTGCGCAGTTTTACCCGTTGGGTATTACCACCTGTGTGGAGGCGATCAATACGACAGACATGCCCGATTTTCTGATTCACACTACCGAGCAGATGGTTGAGGTACTAACAAGGTTGGACCACCCTGGCGTCAAAATGCAGTACGACCTATACCACATGGCAACCATGAACCAGTCGATTCGGGAGGACCTGAGGCATTATGCAGGCCAGATCGGGCATATTCAGTTTGCCGACCTGCCTGGGCGGGGGGAGCCCGGAAGTGGAACCTTGGACCTGTGCGCCTATTTTTCGCAGATCGATCGGTGTGGTTATGAGGGGTGGGTAGGCGCTGAATATCGACCTACCCGGGAGACTTCCAAGACTTTGGAGTGGATGCAACCCTAGCGCCTTCCCTTGTTTATGCCGGCTGACTAAGGGGCTGCTAAACTCAATGGATACTTCCGCCTGGAGGTGAACCAATGGGTACCCTCAAACGCCTGCTTCAATACGCAGAGATACAGACCCTCTGCGCGGCGGTCTTTTTCCTGGCCACCAGCTGGATCTTCTTTACCGATGCTGTGACGCCCAGTGGTTTTCGGGGTGGTGTGCTGTTAGCGCTCTGGGCTGCGGCTCTGGTAGTGCTATCGTGTCTCGGCTGGGCGTCAGCAGGGGGCTCGGGTGGCAATGAGCCTCCGAGGCCATAGGGTATGTTTCACATCGGCACCGTTGTGTTGGTTATGCTGGCCTATGTCGCCCTGCTTTTTTGGGTCGCTCGCTGGGCCGAAGGCGAGAGTGCCCTGGCGGTCAGGGTGCGCACATCTTCCTGGGTATACAGCCTGTCGCTGGCGGTATTTTGTACTTCCTGGACTTTTTACGGAAGTGTAGGGCTGGCGGCGAATCAGGGCGTGCTGTTCCTTTCCCTCTATCTGGGGGCGACCATGGCGATGTTCTTTGCCTGGGGCGTGCTGCGGAAGTTGGTGCGGACGAAAGACATTTACCGTGTCACCAGCATCGCAGATTTTATCTCTATCCGTTACAACAAATCCCCAGTGCTGGCCGCGTTGGTCACTTTGATGTGCCTGTTCGGTATTACCCCTTATATCTCCTTGCAGCTCAAAGCCGTCATAGGGAGCATGCAGATGCTGCTGGTTGCCGATGGGTCCGGCACCTTGAGTCAGTGGGTTGCCAGTCAGGTTGATCTTTTACTAGTGGCGTTGATGGTTGTGTTTACAATTTTATTTGGGGTGCGTCATCTTGACCCGACTGAGCGCCATCCCGGTATGATGGTGGCCCTGGCGCTGGAAAGCGTGATCAAGCTGGTTGCATTTCTGGTGGCGGGCATTTTCATCTGTTACGTCTTGTTTGACGGAGTAGGGGATCTTTTTTTACAGGTAGACCAGCAAAAACTAATGCAGCCTCACTTGCAAGTTTTTTCGGAGGCGCCCTCCTACGCACGCTGGTGCTCGATTATGTTGCTGGGATTTTTTGGGGTTTTGTTACTGCCGCGCCAGTTTCATGTGGCGGTCGTGGAAAACTCTAACGAGAGCCATATCGCCAAAGCCCAATGGTTGTTTCCACTGTATTTGTTGTTGATTAATATTTTTGTAATACCCATAGCAATGGCCGGTTTGCTGTCGGGCTATCTGCCGTTGCAGGCCGATGGCTTTGTCTTGCAGTTACCGCTGGATGCCGGAGCTGGGTTTGTTTCTATGCTGGTTTTTGTGGGAGGTTTTTCTGCGGCAACGGGCATGATTATGATCAGCGCCATGACACTGTCTACAATGAGTACGAATCATCTTTTATTGCCGATTATCGAGCAGTTTTCAGTGTTGCAGCCATTGCGGCGCTATCTGCTTCAGTTTCGTTGGTTGGTGGTCTTGCTGTTGATGCTGGCAGCCTATAATTACTATCTTGATATTGGCGAATCTTACCTGTTGGTGAATATTGGCCTGATCTCCTTTGTCGCGGTGTTGCAATTTGCCCCGGCCGTTTTTCTAGGGCTGTTTTGGCACAGGGGGAATTCGTCGGGGGCGGCGGCAGGTTTGATGGCGGGCTTTCTCGTCTGGGCTTACACCCTGATGCTGCCAGCATTTGCACGTAGTGGTTGGGTCGCTGATAGTATTTTGAATGAGGGGCTGTTTGGTTTTTTTTGGCTACGCCCGGAGAACCTGTTCGGCGTCACGCTCGGAGACAATCTTACCCATGCGATACTGTTCAGTCTGGCTGCAAATCTAACCAGCTATATTTTGGTGTCCCTGTCGTGCGAGACCGATCCCGAAGAGCAGTTTGTTGGTGATGAAATTATATCTATACTGAATGATGCATCGTTGGATGAGTCTATGATCGATGTGTCTGCGGAGGTGGATCTCGCAGAAAAGCAGCAGGTACTGATGAGCGTATTTCTTCGTTACTTGCAACCTGGGCAGGCGGATATGATGCTACGCCGCTGTCTACAGGAGAGCGAACTATCCCACAAGCCGAACATTACAATCGTTGAATTAGCACGACTTGAGCGCGTGGCGACCAATACCCTTTCCGGATCAATTGGTGCAGCTGCAGCTCATCAGGCGGTTCGCCACAGCGGGCTATTTACCCCCCGGCAAACCGATGAGTTATCCGGCCTCTACTCCCATATGTTGGCACAGTTACACCTTTCCCCAGCGGAGCTGCGCGCGAAAATAGACCACTATCGAATACAGGAGCAACTATTAGCCGACCATGCCCAGCAACAAAAATTTTCTATTGAGCGCCTACAGCAAGAGGTTGGGCAACGTGAACATGCCGAACAGCAATTGACCCAGTTAAACGAGGAGTTGGAAGAGCGGGTATCCTTGCGCACCCGTGATCTGGAAACGGCGAACAGCAACCTGAAACAAACCCTTGAGCAATTGCAGGAGACACAGTTTCAGCTCGTTGAGCGCGATAAAATGGCGGCCTTGGGTGGCTTGGTCGCCGGTGTGGCCCATGAGGTAAATACGCCCATCGGCATCAGTATCACGGCCATTACTCATCTGCTCGATGTGGGGGACAAGTTTTATGACCTGTACCAAAAGGGAGAGCTTAAAAAGAGTGATTTTGACAAATTCTTTTTGGTGTTTTCAGAAAGCTCTCACATTATCAATAACAACGTGCAGCGCGCTGCGGATCTTGTAAAAAGTTTCAAGCAGGTGGCTGTGGACCAGATTAGTGAGCAGAAACGCCGCTTCAACTGTCGCCAGTATATCGAGGAGGTGTTGTTATCACTGCGACCTCAGATAAAGAAAACTTCACACAGGGTCGACCTTCTGTGTGACGATAAATTGGAGATCAACAGCTATCCAGGGGTGATCTCCCAAATACTCACAAACCTGGTGATGAACTCGCTGCTGCATGCTTTCGAACCCGACGAAAGCGGCTCGCTGGTGATTACCGTGACGCATTTTGAGGGTGAGGTCCAGCTCACCTATTCTGATGACGGCCGAGGCATGAGCGAGCAGGATCGCCAGCATATATTTGACCCCTTTTTCACCTCTAAACGATCACAGGGGGGCAGTGGCCTCGGTGCTCATATTGTGTATAACCTGGTGACCCAGCAACTGAACGGCACCATCCACTGTTACAGTGATCCAGGGGAGGGGGTGAGCTACCACATTATTTTCCCGGAGATGCCGTAGGGACGGGTGTCGGGGATGCGCGATCCTGATAGCGATCGCGAATATAGAGGATCTGGTCCAGGTTCTCAAACAGGAGGTCCACCAGTGTCGGGTCGAACTGTTTTCCGCGCTCCCGTTTGAACAGGTCCAGTACGTCCTCCAATTTCCAGGCAGGTTTGTAGCACCGGGTGCTGGCAAGGGCGTCAAACACATCGGCTACTGCGGTGATTCGGCCCGCGATATGGATCTCCTCCTGCTTGAGGGCGTTCGGATAGCCATTGCCATTCCAGTGTTCATGGTGCTGCTGGGCGATGATAGACGCCATCTGAAGAATCGGTCGGTGTGACGTCCGTAGCATTTCGTAACCGATTCCGACATGGCGCTGCATCACTTCCCACTCATCGGCCGAGTGGCGCGCCGGCTTGTTGAGAACTGCATCGGGGATACCGATTTTACCGAGGTCATGGAGTGGGGATGCAGATTTGATGATATCGGCCTCGGCGTCACTCAGGCCTGCTTTAAGCGCCAGCAGGTGGGAAATCTCCGCCACACGCTTGACATGGTTGCCGGTTTCCTTGGAACGGGATTCCACCGCTTCGCCAAGCATGTAAACGGTCTCTTGTTGAGTCTGTTCGAGTTCATCCTTGAGGTGGGTGTTTTCAAACGCGATCGAGACATTGGCGCAAAATATCTCTATGAGTTGGCGATCGAGACCATTCAGTTTGCCGAAATTCGAGATGAACAGCAGGTGTTCCTGACCGCTTCGAGTTTCAAAGTAGGCCACCATGTGGTCATCGAAGTACTGGTTGCAGCGCTCCTGTGTAGCGGTCTCCAGTGTTTGGTAGACCTGTTCGGGGAGTTCGTCATGACAGTTATGCTGGCCAATGAGGGGCTCGTAACTGCCGGTTCCGGCTAACACGTGGTAGCCATTGCCTTCGCGGGTGGCGGCAAATCCGCTCGATACCTTGAAGTACGCGGCATGTTCACTGAGATCCAGTAGAGAGGTAAGCTGCAGCAGGACGGCCGAGGTAAAGCGCTGTAGCGAGGTGATTTCGAATATGTGCGCAGAGGCGTGAATGACCTGTTCGAGCCCCTTGCGGCTGGCTTCCAGGGCGATGATGTCGCGGTAAGAGCGCAAGGTCGAGTACATCAGGGTTCTTAATTTGGTCGCGGTCAGCTCCGTCTTGTCCTTGTAGTCATTGATGTCATAGTCAGAGATGACGGTCTCTTCAGGCGCCTGCCCAGGTTGCCCTGTGCGCAGCACCAGACGGATACTGGAGTTGGCCATTTCGCTGCGAATGATTTTTATCAGGTCCAGGCCGGCATGGTCTGTCTCCATCACGACATCCACCAGGGCTACGGCGGTATCGGGGTGCAGCTCCAGTTTTTCGCGGGCTTCCTGCGCCGAATAGGCGCTAATAATCTCCAGCTTGCGGCCACCGAACAGGTAATCCGATAGTACCAGCCGGGTGACGCTATGAATCTCCTCCTCGTCGTCGACCACCAAAATCTTCCAGCTTGGCAGCTCAGCAAGGGGCGAGGCGACGCCCTGCTCGTTGTCGGGAAGCTCGTCAGCGAATAGAAAGTTGGAGGTATCGTTCATTATCAGGATCGCCCTCACCAGAGGATACAACGGAAGCATCTTTCGTTAGTTTAGACGAGAATGTTGGGCGGTGGCCCACAGTGAGCTCCTGTATCGACCTGGCCGAAAGGCTTTTTGGAACGATAGGTGATTATGGAGTGGCGATCAGCCCTCCAGGCGTTTCTGGATCTCACCCAGTACGCCCCATTTACTGCGGCACCATTGGGGCGCTAGAAGATAGTCGGGCGTGCCGGACCCGTGTAGTCGATGGAAAATGAGTTCGGGAGGGGCGCGACGAACAATTTCGGCAACCGTGTCACAATACTCCTCCATCGAGAGTTCGGTGATCTCGCCCTGTTTCCATTGACGTGCTATCTGGGTGCCTTTGACGATATGCAGCGGGTGCACCTTGATCGAGTCGACCCCCAGTTCCAATACCCGCGCGAAGCTATCCAGCGCATCGTCCCCACGCTCTCCGGGCAAGCCAATAATCAAGTGGGTACACAGCTGCAGGTTGCGGGCCTGGGCGCGGCTCACGGCGTCTCGGTAAGCATTAAAGTCGTGACCACGGTTGATGGTGGCAAGCGTGGTGTCGTTAGCCGATTGCAGGCCGAGCTCAAGCCACACCTCCTTGCCCTGCTGCTGGTAATCGGCCAATAGGTCAAGCACAGGGTCGGGCACACAGTCGGGTCGGGTACCCACCGCCAGGCCGATCACCTGATCGCATGCCAAGGCTTCATCATAAAGGGATTTTAGGCGGTCCAGCTCGCCGTAGGTGTTGCTGTAGGCCTGGAAGTAGGCCAGAAATTTACGCGCTCCGGTCAGCTGTCCGACGCGCTCACGCCCGTGCTCGATCTGTTCGCGCACCGTGCCATGGCGTGTGGTTGCTGGGCTAAATGAGCTGACGTTGCAAAAGGTACAGCCGCCAATGCCACGGCTACCGTCGCGATTAGGACAGCTGAACTCGGCGTTCACCGATAGCTTGTACACTTTCTCGCCGTGCTTGCGCTGCATGGCTTGGCCGAAGGTGGTAACGTAGCGTGTGAGATCCATGGTGTGGGGCAGTGTCTGAAATGGGGCGGCTATAGTAATGCGAAGGCCCGTGTCGGACTAGCAGTGGGCTCCATCCCCGGGGATGAGTTGACTAACCCTTGATCTGGATCATCCGATTTGCGACCACTTCGAGTCTGCCATGGAAAAAATATTGGTGAGCGCCTGCCTGCTTGGCCAGCGAGTGCGATATAGGGGCGATGGTTTTGCTCCTGCAGAACGACTTTCCCGTTGGCATAGCGAGGGCCGGCTCATGCTGCTGTGCCCTGAGGTTGTGGCTGGCCTTGGTGTGCCACGCCCTGCGGCAGAGATTGTTGGGGGGCAGGGTCGAGCGGTACTGGAGCGGGAGGCTCGGGTCGTGACGCAGGCTGGTGCTGATCTCACCGATGTGTTTATTCGAGGAGCCGACGCCGCCCTGGCTTTGTGCCGGCGCGAAGGGATTCGAATGGCGGTGATGAAGGCCCGCAGCCCATCCTGTGGCAATCGACAAAGCTACGATGGCTCGTTTCGAGGCGTAAGGGTGTCTGGGGAGGGGGTTGCGGCAGCGTTGTTACAGCGTGAGGGTATTCGCGTATTCAATGAACTCGAACTGGAGTTAGCCGCAGAATATCTGGCTCAGATAACTTCGGACTGCCGGCGTTAGGAGCCCGTTTACGGGTGTCTTGTTTTTCGAATTGAGACCATCTCCTCAATCTGGTGTCAAGCCTTGTGCAGCGGATCTTCAAATGTGCTAAGCGCGTCAGTGACCCGCGCACGTGGCTGGTATATGATAGCGCCGATTTAGCATAGGGTATGGCTGAAGGCCAGTGCCGCTAGTAACGTGAGGATATCCGGATGAAGTACATTGTTTTGCTGCTGTTGTTGACGGCGCCGTTGGCCCAGGCCGAAACCGTCGTGCAGTTGATGAACAAGCTCAATGCGATTCAAAATGACCCCAAGCAATATGAAGAGGCCCTGTACCGAGCAGAGCAGCGTTCGGTGCTGTGCGGCCATTGTCACGGTGCCGATGGAAACAGCAAGCGAGATCACATTCCGAATCTGGCTTCCCAGCGTGCGGAGTACCTGCTGACGCAATTTGAACTGTTCGGAAACGGTAAGCGCCACGACTATGTAATGAGCAAACTGGCAGAAACCCTCAGTGAGCAGGAGCGGGTTGACGTAGCGATCTTCTTCTCCCACCAGCCGGTGAAACAGCGTCCCACCAACGCCTCTGCTCCCCTGCTGAGCAAGGGGAAAAATATCTTCGGCAATACCTGTGTGATTTGCCACGGAGTCGACGCTTACGGCAAGGATCTGCAGCCTCGTTTAGCGGGTCAGCCTGTGCAGTATCTCGTGAGTACCTTACAGACCTTCCGCGACGACCCCAGTGTGCGTCCCCCGTCGGCGATGCACGGTGTTGCTGCCAAACTCAGCGATGGTGATATCTCTGCCTTGGCCGCGTATCTCTCCAGCCTGCCCTAGGGTTATGTCCTGGCCAATACTCCCAGGTTGTGCCCAATGGGCGCGGGTGGTGTGTGTGCTGGTGGGGCTGCTGACGTCGCAGGCCTATGGCGCTAGCGAGCAGGCGAGCCCACTATGCGGGCTTTATAGCCAGCGGGTCGCCGAAACCTTTTACTCTCCAACGGCGCTATGGCAGCGTGCCAGGCAGCCACTTCAGGCGGTTCGTTTTGTTGAGGATCTGGAGGCCCGTGGCCACCAGTGTGGCCTGTCTGAAGTTCAGCGGCCATTGCTGTGTGCAGAGCTGGAGCGACTGCTTGGGCGTCACGCCCGCTTCCTTGAGAGCCAGTGGGCGTTGAGTGACATCGATGGTCAACAGATAACCCTGCGTCAGCTGATTGCGCACAAGCGCCTCTATTACTGCCCGGGACGTTTTGCTGGCGGTGATTTAGCGGTGGTGACTCGCCTTGCGCCGGCTGATTTGGAAGCCATCGCTCCGATGTCCCTGTCGTTTCCCCTGCAATCGGTAGTTTCGGATTCGTTGGCGCACGCGGTGCTCCCGGTCAGTGAACGGCTTAATCCTCGTTGGCGCTACCTTGGTGGGGTTGGCGGGTTACACCCGGTCTATTATCAGTAGCAGGTGGCCAAAAAACGACCGCCTCGATCGCCAAGGAGGTGTCATGCCACACTCGCTGTTCGATGCCCATCTGCACATTATCGACTCGGCGTACCCTTTGATGCCAAACCGGGGGTATCTGCCTGAGCCTTATCCTGTTGCCGAGTACCTCGAGGAGCTGAGTCCTTTCAATGTGGAGGGTGGCGCGGTCGTATCCGGCTCTTTTCAGGGGTTTGATCAAACTTACCTGCTGGCCGCCCTGCAGCAGCTTGGGCCGCAATTTGTGGGGGTTACCCAGCTCCCTCATAGCGTGAGCGACGAAGAGCTTGTCAGGTTGAATCGGCAGGGTGTGCGGGCGCTTCGTTTCAATGTGCACCGGGGTGGCTCCGAGTCTTTGCATGCACTTGCCGCAATGGCGCTGCGCGTGAATGAACTCTGTGGGTGGCATGTCGAGCTCTATATCGATTCCACTCAGCTGGGGGCGGTGCTCTCCCTGTTGCAGGATATTCCGAGCTTCTCCATTGACCACCTGGGTTTGAGTCAGCAAGGATTGCCCTGGTTATTGCGTGCGGTTGAGTTGGGGGGGAGGGTAAAAGCCAGCGGATTTGGGCGCGTTAGCCTGGATGTGGCGGGCACGCTACAGCAGATTTATCAGCTGGATCCGGGTGCACTTATGTTTGGTAGTGATCTTCCGGGTACTCGCGCCCCGCGCCGCTTCTGCGCAGCCGACATTGAGTTGCTGGTGGATGCCCTGGGGGTCGATGGGGCAGACCGGGTGCTGCGGCGCAATGGGAGGGTGTTTTACCGCTGCGGAGGCTGAAGTGATCCGCAGCCTGGGAGACCGAAGCCGCAGCAGTGCGCGGCTTCGGGTAAGCGCTAGTCGAACTGAAACTCGGTCTTTAGTTTTTTCTTAACCAGCTCATTCTTCAGGGTTACGTAGTGGGGCAGGCCGTTCACGTAAGGTGGGTAGTCCTCACCCTGAATCAGGGGGGATAGATATTCTCGGCAGGAGTCGGTGATGGCGTAGCCATTATCCTTGATGAAGTGAATCGGCATCTTCTTTTCCTGGTTGGCCACCTGACTCAGGGGAGCCTCGCCTACCCGCCAACGATAGGGTTGGTCAGATTCGCGGACAACAATGGGCATTACTGCGTTGCGCCCGGCGATGGCGAACTCCACTGCTGCCTGGCCCATCGCGTAGGCTTGCTCGACGTCGGTAGCGGAGGCAACATGGCGCGCTGCACGTTGCAGGTAATCGGCAACCGCCCAGTGGTATTTGTAACCTAGCGAGTGTTTGATCATAGTGGCCAGCGTGGGGGCGACGCCGCCGAGCTGGGTGTGACCGAAAGCATCTTTGTTGCCGGAGTCCGCAAGGAAGCGCCCATCCTCGTACTGCGCGCCCTCGGAAGCGACGACCACGCAATAGCCGTAGTCGTTGACGCATTGCTCGACTCGGGCGAGAAACTTCTCTCGGTCGAAGGCGATTTCGGGGAACAGGATAATGTGGGGGGCATCGCCCTCTTGCTCGGCAGCAAGACCGCCTGCGGCTGCGATCCAGCCCGCATGACGCCCCATCACCTCCATAATGAAGACCTTGGTGGAGGAGTTGCACATCGATGCGATATCCAGCGCCGCCTCCTTGATCGAAACCGCTACGTATTTGGCAACGGAACCAAAGCCGGGGCAGTTGTCGGTGAAGGGTAGGTCGTTGTCGACGGTCTTGGGGATGCCGATACAGCTGATCGGGTAACCCATTTTTTCACCCATTTGGGAAACCTTGTAGGCGGTATCCTGTGAGTCACCCCCTCCGTTGTAGAAGAAGTAACCGATATCGTGGGCCTTGAAGACTTCGATCAGACGCTCGTATTCAGCTTTGTTTTCTTCCAGGTTATGCAGCTTGTAGCGGCACGAGCCAAAGGCACCGGCAGGAGTGTGTTTGAGCGCGGCGATATCGGTATCGCTTTCGAGGCTGGTATCGATCAACTCTTCGCTTAGCGCACCAATGATGCCGTTGTGGCCAGCGTAGACTTTACCGATTTTGTCGGGGTTCGCGCGTGCAGTTTCGATCAGGCCGCATGCGGACGCATTAATGACAGCCGTTACGCCGCCGGACTGGGCGTAGAAAGCATTTTTGGGGGACATCAGGAGGCTCCTGCAGGGTTTGGCTTTGGTGGGGGCGAATCATACTCGAAACTGATCCGGTTTGCATAAGGAGATATACCCATTCACCTGGCCGGAAGCCCTTGTGGCCTGTGAACTGCGGTTAATTTGACGATAAGGCTGCGGGCGTTGGATGTGACTTGTTGGGCTGCCGTGATAGGCTTCCACCTTTTCAGTCTTTATCGGGACAACTATGCACATACATATTCTCGGGATTTGCGGCACCTTTATGGGGTCGTTGGCGGTTCTGGCCAAGTCCCTGGGTCATCGTGTTACCGGCTCCGACCAGAACGTCTATCCCCCGATGAGCACGCAGTTGCAGGCGCAGGGGATCGAACTGGTCGAGGGCTACGATCCCGCTCAGCTTGATCCCGCTCCCGACCTGGTGGTGGTTGGTAATGCCATGTCGCGGGGCAACCCGGCGGTAGAGTACATGCTCGATAAGGGGCTACCTTATCGGTCCGGCCCCCAGTGGCTGGCAGAGCATGTGTTGCAGGGGCGCTGGGTGCTGGCGGTGGCGGGTACCCATGGCAAGACCTCGACCAGCTCGATGCTGGCATGGATTCTGGAGTACGCAGGCATGTCCCCCGGTTTTCTGATCGGCGGTGTTCCCGGTAACTTCGGCGTGTCCGCGCGTCTGGGGCAGACCCCTTTTTTTGTGATCGAGGCAGATGAGTACGACAGCGCCTTCTTTGATAAGCGGTCAAAATTTGTTCACTACCAGCCGCGCACGGCGGTGCTGAATAATCTGGAGTTTGATCACGCCGATATATTCCCCGATCTTGAGGCGATCCAACGGCAGTTCCACCATCTGGTGCGAACGATCCCTGCGACGGGGCTGGTGCTATCCCCCGGTGAGGACGTTGCGCTGCAGGCGGTGTTGGCCCAGGGATGCTGGAGTGAACAGCAATCCCTGTCGCTAACCCGGCCCGAGGCGACATGGTATGCCAGGGCGCTATGCGCGGATGGCAGCGAGTTTGAGGTTTTTCATCAGGGAAAGGCGCAGGCCACCGTTAGTTGGTCGCTGCTGGGCGACCATAATCGGGCCAACGCCCTGGCGGCGATCGCCGCCGCACGCCATGTCGGTGTCACGCCCGCGATCGCGGCCCAAGCGCTGGGTGCGTTCACGGGTATCAAGCGGCGCCTGGAGTTACTCGCCGATCGCGGCGGGATTCGCCTGTACGACGACTTTGCCCATCATCCGACCGCAATCGAGACCACGCTTAAAGGGTTGCGGTCGCGGGTTGGGCAGCAGGGGCGAATCCTGGCTGTTATCGAGCCACGTTCCAATACCATGCGTCTGGGTATACACCGCCCCAAGCTGGCTCCCTCAACCGCCAGTGCTGACCGGGTATATTGGTTTCAGCCCGAAGGGGTGGATTGGGCGCTGGATGAGGTGGTGACCCAGAGTGCGGTGGAGGCCAGTGTGGAGTCGTCGGTGGATCGGCTGGTGGAACGCCTGTTGCTGGATAGTCGGCGCGGAGATCATATACTGGTGATGAGCAATGGCGGTTTTGGCGGTCTTCATGACAAGCTCAGATTGGCCCTCGAGGAGCACTATCCCCATCATGACGAGTAAACGTATTACCCTGGCTTTAACGGGGGCTTCCGGTGCCCAATATGGGCTCTGTTTATTGGAGCAGTTGTTGGCGCAAGGCTGTGAGGTGAGTTTTCTTATCTCCCGCGCGGCGCAGGTCGTGGTTGCAACAGAGACCGACCTCAGGCTCCCAGGTGCACCCGGCGAGCTGGAAAAATGGTTTGCTGAGCGCTACGCCGATCTCGCTGGAAGGGTCAAGGTCTATGGGCGCGAGCAGTGGATGGCGCCAGTCGCGTCGGGGTCCGGGGCGCCGGCCTCGATGGTGATCTGCCCTTGCAGTACCGGCACCTTGTCGGCGATCGCTTGTGGCGCCAGCAATAACCTGATCGAACGGGCGGCGGACGTCGCCTTAAAGGAGCGACGTCAGTTGATTCTGGTGCCCCGGGAGGCGCCCTACTCGGAGTTGCACCTGGAGAATATGCTGCGTCTGACCCGCATGGGGGCAATGATTCTTCCGGCCAGTCCGGGCTTCTACCACCGTCCCGTCAGCGTTGAGGAGATGGTGCAGTTTGTGGTTGCGCGTATTCTCGATCAGTTGGGGCTGGAACAGACCTTTGTGCCGCGCTGGGGCGAGTCCTCCGATTAGGAGGGTGCCCATTTTACTCGAACCAGCGGTATAGCCATTGCAGTGAAGCAAGGGTTTCCGGGTTGGCGGCGGCGCCAGCCAGGTAGCCGGGTAATAGATAGAATGGCGCCCAGGCCACGGCCGACAGCAGGCTGACCACTACAAAGCGCAGTGCCGGCATCTCCATCATCCCCGCAATCATCGGGATGATCGGCCGCAGTGGACCGATAAAGCGACCCAACACGACACTGAGCATGCCATGGCGCTCAAAAAAACGTTCCCCTTTGTCGATCCATTGCGGGTTGTCGCGAAACAGGCGGGTGCGGCTGATCGGCCCGTGGCAATAGCGTCCCAGCAGGTAGCTGAGGTTATCCCCCAGAACCGCACCGACGAACCCCCACCAAAGCACGGTTTCCAACGCGATGCCGCTACTGGCGGCCAGCAGGGCGATGCCAAACAGCATCACCACACCCGGCAGGATGAGGCCGATTAGCGCCAGTGACTCGGCGAAGGCGGTCACGCAGAGGACGAATTCCAGCCATTGGCTGTGGGCAGCTAACCACTCGAGCAAGGGGTCAATCAGTGTGAGGTCCATGAATAGGGGCGACTCCCGTCAGCGGGCAAGTTATAATCGTGCGAATTTTCGCTGGTATTACCCAAATCTGGAACCCCTATGGATGTAAAAGAGTATATGGCGCAGGTAGGGCGTCGTGCCCGGGCCGCATCCCGTGAGATCGTGAAGGCGACGACGGCACAAAAAAACGCCGCGCTACTGGCTACCGCCGATGCCCTTGATGGCGCTCGTGCCGAGTTGTCCCTGGCCAATCAGCAGGATCTCGATGCTGGCCGCAATAAAGGTCTGGACGCGGCGATGCTCGATCGGCTGGAGCTTACACCAGCGCGTATCGACTCCATGATTGAGGGGCTGCGCCAGGTGGCCAGCCTGCCCGATCCGGTGGGTACCATCAGCGATATGCGCTACGTACCCAGCGGTATTCAGCTCGGCAAGATGAGAGTGCCCCTGGGTGTGGTGGGCATTATCTACGAATCACGTCCTAATGTAACCGTGGATGCTGCTAGCCTGTGCCTGAAGTCGGCTAATGCCACTATTTTGCGGGGAGGTTCCGAAGCGATCCACTCCAATCAGGCGATCGCTGCCTGTATTCGCCAGGGTCTGGCGGCGGCCGGTTTGCCGCAGGATGTGGTGCAGGTCATTGAGACTACCGACCGCGAGGCCGTCGGCGAGCTCATTACTATGTCCGAATACGTTGATGTCATCGTACCTCGAGGTGGAAAAAGCCTGATCGAACGGGTCAGTCGCGATGCCCGGGTGGCGGTGATCAAGCACCTCGACGGCATCTGCCATGTTTATATCGATGACCACGCCGACAGTGCTAAAGCGCTTAAGATCGCATTGAATGCTAAAACCCACCGCTATGGTACCTGCAACACCATGGAAACCCTGCTGGTGGCAGAGTCGGTCGCAGAGCGGCTGCTGCCCGAGCTGGCGGCGCTCTATGCTCCCTATGGCGTCGAACTGAGGGGGTGCCCCCGAACCTGCGCGCTGCTGGATAATGCGGTGCCCGCCAGCGAAGAGGATTGGGCCACCGAGTATCTGGCGCCGGTGTTGGCGGTACGCGTGGTGAGCGGTATGGAGCAGGCGATCGAACATATCAATCACTACGGCTCGCATCACACCGATGCTATTGTGAGCGAAGATTTCAGCAAGGCACGCCGGTTTTTAACCGAGGTTGATTCCGCGTCGGTGATGATCAATGCTTCGACCCGATTCGCCGACGGCTTTGAGTACGGACTGGGTGCTGAAATCGGTATCTCGACCGACAAGATCCATGCCCGCGGACCGGTTGGCCTTGAAGGGCTGACCTCTGAAAAATATGTAGTTTTCGGTGATGGCCATATTCGCCAGTAACCTTAACTTGACACCAAACCCTAACGGAGAGAATTTTCCCCTACATGCAATCTGAACAATTGAAAAATCTGGTCCTCGAATCCCTGGAGAACATTAAAGGCAAGGATATCACCTGCCTGGATGTGCGGGAGCTTACCGATATTACCGACTATATGATCATCGTCAGCGGTACTTCGAACCGCCATGTTAAATCGATTGCCGACTCGGTCGTCGATGATGTGAAAAAACAGGGTATTCGTCCTCTGGGAAGCGAAGGCGAGTCGGGTAGCGAGTGGGTGCTGGTGGATCTGGATGTCGTGGTGGTGCATGTAATGCTACCGGCAACCCGGCAGTTCTACGATCTGGAGCGGCTGTGGGAGGGTTCCACGCGCTTGGCAGACCAGGTCAGTCAGTCTGCGTCAGGCGAACAGGCGGACCAGAACGACACCACAGACTGATTATTGGCCGATGCGCATCCGTCTTATAGCCGTTGGTACCCGCATGCCCGCCTGGGTCCAGCAGGGGTATCAGGAGTACGCCAAACGCCTGCCCGCCGATTGTGGCTTGGAGTGTGTTGAAATCCCTTTGGGTAAGCGCACGAAAGGGGCGGACATCAAGCGCGCTCAACGAAAAGAGGGTGAGGCCATGTTAGCGGCTATTGGTGGCGGTGATCGGGTCATCGCGCTGGAGGTCGGCGGGCGTCCCTGGAGTACCGAGCAACTTGCCGAGCAGATGCAGCAGTGGCGTTTTGATGGCCGCAATATCAGTTTGCTGGTAGGAGGGCCTGAAGGATTAGCGCCCGAGTGTGTGGCTCGGGCAGATCAGAAATGGTCGCTATCCCCGCTGACGCTGCCTCACCCGCTGGTGAGGGTGTTGTTGTCGGAGCAGCTCTACCGCGCCTGGAGCATCCTTAATAATCACCCCTATCACCGCTGAGCAGGAAGCTGATGGCTGGTTCCACCGCGATCAAGGATACTCGGAGCGAGGCGAGGATATTTACCTCCCGCCTGCTGCTGTGCCTGTTCGTGGTGCTGGTGATGGTGGGGGTGCTGGTAGCGCGCATGATCAATCTGCAGGTAATTCAGCACGCAGACCTCAGTACCAAGTCTGATGATAACCGTATCCACCTGCAGTCGTTGCCTCCCACTCGAGGCCTTATCTACGATACCCGAGGCAACCTGCTTGCCGAAAACAAGCCCAGTTACACCCTGATGCTGGTCAAGGAGCGGGTAGGGAATCTGGAGCAAACCCTCGCCAACCTACGGGAGATTCTCCCTATCAGCGATGAGCAGGTGGAGGCCTATCGCAAGTCGGCGCGCCAGAGTCGTCCCTTTGAATCGGTGCCTCTCAAATATCGTTTGCAGGAGGATGAGATCGCCCGTATTGCGGTCAACGAACACCGTTTGCCTGGTGTCGAGGTGGAGGCCCAGTTGGTGCGCTTTTACCCCAACGGTGACCATTTTGCCCATTCGGTCGGTTACGTCGGCAGTATTAACGAGCGAGAGTTAGCCGGGCTCGACCCGGATGCCTACAGCGGCACCCGCTCCATCGGCAAGATTGGCGTTGAAAAGTTTTATGAGATCCAGCTACTGGGCAAGGCGGGTTTTCAAGAGGTGGAAACCGATGCCCGGGGGCGTGTGCAGCGGGTCATCAGCCGTCGCGACCCGGAGCCAGGCAGTGATATCACGCTCTACCTCGATGCCGAGCTGCAGAAAGTGGCCATAGAAGCCCTGAAGGGCCGCCGGGGAGCTGTGGTGGCGCTGGATACCCGCACCGGGGGCGTATTGGTTATGGCCAGCGCGCCCGCTTATGACCCCAACCTGTTCGTCACCGGTATCGCTAGCCGGGATTACAGCCTGCTGCGCGATAATGAGGATCGCCCGCTCTATAACCGCGCCTCGTTAGGGGAGTATCCCCCCGCATCGACCATCAAGCCGATGGTTGCGTTGGCAGGTCTCGATACGGGGATCACCAATCCGAGCTACACCATTTTCGATCCGGGCTGGTATCAGCTGCCCGGCGAGGAGCGCCTCTACCGAAACTGGAAGCGAGAGGGGCACGGTGTCGTTGATCTGGAACGTGCTGTTATGTACTCCAACGATACCTACTTCTATGAACTGGCTCTTAAGTTGGGGATCGATAACATGCACCAGTACCTGTCGGGCTTTGGCCTTGGGCGGCGGATTGGCCGTGATATTTCCGAGGAGCGGCCGGGGTTGATGCCCTCGAGGGACTGGAAACGAGGAGCCCGGGGGCGCCCCTGGTATCCAGGTGAAACATTAATTACCGGTATTGGGCAGGGGTATATGCTGGCAACGCCCCTGCAGTTGGCGGCGTCGACGGCGGTGATCGCCAATCGCGGTAAGTGGATCCGCCCGCAGTTGTTAAAAATGGCTTCCCCCATGTTCGAACTGCCGGCCAAGCCCGAGCTGGTGGACGTTGAACTGAAGAAGCCGGAGTACTGGGATTTTGCTATCGAAGCGATGCGAAAAGTGGTGCACCACCCGCGCGGTACGGCCCACTATCGGATCGGGCGCAATATCGATTACCAGATGGCGGGTAAGACCGGAACTGCGCAAATCGTGGGCATCAAACAGGACGAAAAATACGATGCCGAAAAGCTGGCAGAACGTAATCGCGATCATGCTCTTTTTGTGGGGTTTGCCCCGCTGGACGATCCTCAAATAGCTATCGCGGTGGTGATTGAGAACGGCGGTAGTGGCAGTGGCACAGCGGCACCCATCGCCCGTAAGGTGCTAGACGCTTACCTGTTACCGCGAATTCAGGCCGGCCTTGCCGGCGCTGGAGCAGCCCAATGAGTCGTCAGGATTTCGAGCGTCAACTGGCGATCAGCGAAGATAGTATGCAGAGTCGGGCGGTATTCTGGTTGCGGCTCGATCCCGTATTGCTAGGCCTGTTGTTGTTACTGATGGGGGGCGGGCTGCTGGTGCTCTACAGCGCCAGTGGGCAGAATTTGGCGATGGTGAGTCGCCAGGCGGTATACCTTGCGGTCGGTTTGGTTGGCATGGTAGTGATCGCTAACATACCTCCGCGTATCTTTGAACGTTGGTCTCCCTGGGTCTACCTGTTGGGGTTAGGGTTGTTGGTAGCCGTGTTGATCAGCGGCACGGGAGCCAAGGGGGCACAGCGCTGGTTGGCGTTACCGGGCTTTCGGTTCCAACCCTCGGAGATCATGAAGCTGGTGATGCCGATGGTGGTTGCCTGGTATCTCGCCAAGCGCGTGATGCCCCCCAGCTTCCGCCATTTGTTGATGGCGATGATACTGATTTTATTGCCGGTGCTGCTGATCGCCAAGCAGCCCGATCTGGGCACTTCGCTGCTGATTGCGGCCTCGGGAATGTTTGTGTTGTTTCTGGCAGGTCTGAGGTGGCGCATTATCCTGGGTGCGGTGCTGGCGGCATTGCCCCTCGTCTGGGGGATGTGGCACTACCTGATGCGTGACTATCAGAAGCAGCGAGTCCTTACTTTTCTCAATCCTGAAAGCGACCCCTGGGGGTCGGGCTGGAATATCATCCAGTCCAAAGTAGCAATCGGGTCAGGGGGGATTTACGGCAAGGGATGGTTTGGCGGCACTCAGTCCCAACTCGATTTTCTTCCCGAAAGCCATACCGATTTTATCATCGCCGTACTGGCCGAAGAGTTTGGTTTGGTGGGGGTGTTATTGCTGCTGGCGGTCTATGTCGCGATCATTGCGCGAGGAATCGTTATTGCCCTCAACGCGCAAACCTTATTTGGAAAGTTATTAGCGGGGAGTATTACGCTCACTTTCTTTGTCTATGTCTTTGTCAACATCGGTATGGTGAGCGGTTTGTTGCCGGTGGTGGGAGTTCCCCTGCCGCTGGTCAGTCGTGGTGGTACCTCGGTGGTGACGCTGTTGGCGGGGTTCGGCGTGTTGATGTCGGTACATTCGCACCGCAGCTGGTTGGGGCGGGGTTGAATCGCGGTTGCCCTGCTTTGAATTATCTGACAACGTGTAGCGACCTGATACGCGTTACCGTTTAATTGAGGAAGATCCAAGAATGAGACTGTTATCTGCACTGGGGGTATCACTCTGCCTGTCGGCGAGTAGCGTATTTGGAGCTGACTACAGCGACTCCAAGGAGGCGCAGAAACTGATCGATGAGATGGTGCAGGAGCACCAGTACGATCGGGAAACGCTGGAGCGTGTATTTGACTCAGCGACGCGCAAGCAGTCCATTCTCGACGCGATCGCACGTCCTGCCGAACGCACCAAGACCTGGCACGAATACCGCCAGATCTTTATCACCCCGAGCCGCACCAAAGCGGGTATAGCGTTCTGGCAGCAGCACGCCGAGGCGTTGGCGCGGGCTGAAAAGGAGTTTGGTGTACCCCCGGAAATGATCGTGGCGATTATTGGCGTGGAAACTTTTTACGGCAAACATCGCGGTAAGTTTCGGGTTGTGGACGCGCTCTCCACGCTGGGTTTTGATTACCCCCCTCGCCAGACCTTCTTTCGTAAACAGCTCAAGGAGTTTTTGTTACTCAGCCGCGAGCAGGGTTTTGATCCCCTGGATCTAACCGGCTCCTACGCCGGTGCGATGGGCTTTCCCCAGTTTATCCCGAGCAGTTTTCGCGCCTACGCGGTGGACTTTGACGGCGACGGCCAGATCGATATCTGGAACAACCCGGTTGATGCCATCGGTAGCGTCGCCAACTACTTTCGACGTCACGGCTGGCAGCAGGGGGCCCCGGTGGTTACCCGGGCTCACGTCAAGGGTGACCAGTATGGCGAGGGCGTGAGCGATAGCCTGAAACCTGGGCAAACCCTGGATGAACTGCAGGCGCTGGGGTGGGAGCCGCTTCAGGTGCCAGCGGCAGATGCCAGTGTGCGGGGCATTAAGTTGCAGGGCGAACACGGCAGTGAGTTTTGGGTCGGGATGCATAACCTCTACGTGATCACCCGCTACAACCACAGCACCCTCTACGCGATGGCCGCGTTCCAGCTCAGCGAGGAGTTGCTCGATGGCATGCCCAAGGCGCTATAGCGGGATGCTCTGGAGTCGTCTCGGGGCCCTGTTGTTGACTTGCCTGTTGCTGGTGGCCTGTAGTTCCAGCACTACGCGTCCCGGCACCGATGGGGCACCCAGCGGGCACTTTGACGTAGCCTCGATTCCCGACGCCGTCCCTAAAGCGCACAACGGTCCCGTCAAATCGACTCCCTATACACTCTTCGGGATCAAGTATTACCCCCTGAGCAGCGCGATAGGGTATCGCAAGGAGGGCACGGCCTCCTGGTATGGCACTAAATTTCACGGTCATAAAACCGCCAATGGCGAAACCTATAACATGTACGGTATGAGTGCGGCCCACAAAACCCTGCCGCTGCCCTCTTATGCTCGCGTCACCAACCTGGCTAACGGCAAAACTGTGGTCGTACGGGTCAACGACCGGGGGCCTTTTCACGGTGATCGCCTGATCGATATGTCCTATGCGGCGGCCCGCAAACTGGGTTTTTTTGGGCAGGGCACGGCTCGGGTACGGGTTGAGGGCATCGACCCCGACAACTACCAGTCCGGTGGAGAGGCAAGCGGCGGCCCGGTAGCGGTTCCCCGTGCCGAGTTGGCTCCCGTAACGCTGAAATCAACAACCCGCACTAGCACAGAGCCCAAGCACCCGCGTATGTTTTTGCAAGTGGCAGCTTTGCAAAATTCCCAGTCGGCCCATAGCTTGCAGCGGCGGTTGAGCGAGGTAACGCGCTTCCCGGTTGCCGTAGTGGCGGGTATTGAGCAACCGCAACCCTTACATCGGGTAAGGATTGGCCCCTTCACGACCTTGCAAGAGGTTGAAGAAGCGAAGCAACAAGTCGATAATGCCGCGTTGGGCGCCCCTCATCTGGTTTACGAATAGGTTTGGCGGGCCCCAAGGGTCACCTTTGATTCCCGACCTGTGACCCCGCTCCCGGATTGGCCTGGGAACAGGGGAATTTTCAGCTCGGTGCAGGGTCTCAGTAGAGACTCTCCAACTCCCTTAATTTCTATACAGGATTTTTTGTCTCTGCTTATGCGATCTTTTTGCACTCTGCTCTCCCGTTTTATCTCCCCTCTGCTGTTGGTTGCTAGCGCGCCCCTGTTGGCGGCCTCGCCGATCCCGTCGGCGCCGACTCTTGCTGCCAGTAGTTACATCCTGATGGATGCTAACAGTGGTCGCATTCTGGTGGAGTCCAACGCCCATCAGCCGCTGCCACCGGCCAGCTTGACCAAATTGATGACCGCTTTTGTCGCTGAAAACGAGCTGGCTGCTGGCAACATCAGCGCCACCGAAGAGGTGTTGGTTAGCGAAAAAGCCTGGAAAATGGGCGGTTCCACCATGTTTATCGAGGTGGGTGAGCGGGTAGCGGTGGAGGAGTTGCTCAAGGGCATTATCATCGTCAGCGGGAACGATGCCAGTGTAGCCATTGCCGAGCACATAGCCGGTAGCGAAGGGGCCTTTGCGGAGCTGATGAACAGTACTGCCAATGAACTGGGTATGACCAATACCCGTTTTGTGAACGCCAGCGGCTGGCCCGCCGAAGGTCACTACACCACCGCGGCGGATCTTGCGGTGCTGGCGCGTGCCACTATCTACCAGCATCCTGACCGTTATGGAATTTATGCCGAGAAGTACTACCAGTATGGTGTGGATAAAAAAACAGGCAAGCCCCTGCGTAAGCAACCCAACCGTAACCGCTTGCTGTGGAGCAACAGTGCAGTGGATGGACTAAAAACTGGCCACACCGAGGAAGCGGGTTACTGCCTAGTGACTTCGGCCTCACAGGATGGCCGCCGCCTGATCTCGGTGGTGATGGGCGCCAAGAGTGAAAAATCCCGTGCCAGTGAAACCCAAAAATTACTCACCTACGGTTTCCGTTTTTTCGAAAATGCGCTGGTCAAACGCGGTGGCGAAGCCCTGCAAACTCCCCGGGTGTGGAAGGGAGTTACGGATAAGGTAGCGGTGGGGGTGAGCGAGGATATCATGGTGACTATCCCGCGTGGCCAAAGCAAAAACTTGAGCGCCGTTATGGAGCTTAACCCGACACTTGAGGCGCCGCTGAAGCAGGGGCAGGTGCTGGGTGAGGTGAAGGTGTTGTTGGGAGAAGAGTTGATCGAAACGGTGCCGGTGGTGGCACTGCAAGCGGTTGAATCCGGTGGTTTCTTCAGGCGTCTGTGGGATTCCATACTCCTTTTCGTATTTGGACTCTTTGCCTGACCGATTCCCGGCACGGGGCTGCGATCGCGCCTCGCTTTGTATTATAATTGTACAGCTGCAGGCTTAGCCTGCAGCTTTTCTGTTTCTATCCCAGGCGGTATCTGTGGTGAGCGATATTCTTTTCAACCAACAGCAGAGTGGGCAGCCCGATGCCCCCAAAATCGAATTTCCCTGTGATTACCCGGTGAAGATCCTGGGTGACGCCGATGCCGATTTTGTCGAATTCGTACTCAAGGTCGTACAGCGCCATGACGGTGACTTTAACGGCACGCACGATGTTAAGGCCAGCCGTAATGGGCGCTTTCAGTCGGTTACGGTGGTGATTACTGCTACCGGGGAAGCCCAGTTAAGCGCGCTGCATAAGGAATTTATGGACAGTGGCCGCGTTAAAATGGTGATCTAGCTCGCGAATCAAGAGCTCCCGAATCAAGGCGATCTGATGAATTCCAATGATAATAGCCAGACCCTGCTGGTACGCGAGCTGGGGATGGTGGAGTACGAATCCAGCTGGCAATTGATGAAGCAATATACCGACCGTCGTGATGGATCCTGCCGCGACGAGCTGTGGTTGTTGCAGCATCCGCCGGTATTTACCCAGGGTCAGGCCGGTAAGGCAGAGCACTTGCTGATGCCCGGCGATATCCCCGTGGTCAAGGTCGATCGTGGTGGCCAGGTAACCTATCACGGCCCGGGCCAGCTGGTTGCCTACCTGCTGGTGGATATCAAACGCCGTGGCAAAGGGGTTCGTGATCTGGTGACGGCGATTGAGCAATCCATTATCGACACCCTCGCCGAGTGGTCGGTGGAGTCCCGGGCCAAGCCCGATGCACCGGGAGTGTATGTCGGCGATGCCAAGATCGCCTCGCTGGGGCTGAGGGTGCGCCGCGGTTGCTCCTACCACGGCCTGGCCCTTAACGTTGATATGGCGCTGGAACCCTTTTTGCGGATTAACCCTTGCGGTTACGCAGGGCTGGCGATGACCCAGCTCAGCGAGTTGGTCACCGATATACAAATAGACGTGGTTAGCGACAGATTGAAACAGAACTTGACTCGATTGCTCGGGTATAATCACTACGACACCACCACCGACTCCCTGCAACTGGATGATTTACCTCTATGAGCACCAACAACGATACCCCCGCTAAACCCGCCCGCGCCGTGCAGGGCGTTAAACTTCGTGGGGCCGACAAAGTTGACCGCATCCCGGTCAAGGTGATTCCCACTGAACCTGGCGCGATGCCTCGCAAACCCGACTGGTTGCGGGTGAAGATGCCGGCTTCGCCGGAGATTACCCGCATCAAAGGCCTGCTGCGCCAGCACAAGCTGCATACCGTGTGCGAAGAAGCGGCTTGCCCCAATCTTGGGGAGTGCTTCAGCGGCGGTACCGCCACCTTTATGATCATGGGGGATATCTGTACCCGTCGTTGCCCCTTCTGTGATGTGGCCCATGGCCGCCCCAACGCGCTCGATACTAATGAACCCAAACAGTTGGCTGCGGCGATCGCCGATATGAAGCTGCGCTACGTGGTGGTGACTTCGGTCGATCGCGATGACCTGCGCGATGGTGGCGCTGGCCATTTTGCCGATTGCATCCGTGAAGTACGTGCCCTCAGCCCCGATATCCAGATCGAGACCCTGGTCCCCGATTTTCGCGGTCGTATGGAAGTGGCGCTGGACATTCTCAGCGAAACACCCCCTGATATTTTCAACCATAACCTCGAATCGGTGCCCTCACTGTATAAAAAGATTCGGCCCGGCTCCGATTACCAGTGGTCGCTTACCCTGCTCAAGGAGTACAAGCGGCGTAACCCCGCGGTAACCACCAAGTCCGGGCTGATGCTCGGGCTCGGAGAGACCATCGACGAGGTGATTGAGGAGATGAAGGATATGCGCGAGCATGATATCGAGATGATCACCCTCGGTCAGTATCTTCAACCCAGCCGCAACCATCTGCCGGTGGATCGTTTCGTGCACCCCGACGAGTTTGCCGAACTGGCTGATATTGCCCACGAGCTGGGCTTTTCCAAGGTCGCCAGCGGCGCCCTGGTGCGCTCCTCCTATCACGCTGATCAGCAAGCCAAGGGCGATCTGCTCTGCTAGGCTGCCATCGCCATCTTCGCCCAGCTCCAGAGACTGGAGTATTGGGCCGAGTGGATCAATAGCTGGCGACGGGGCCGCTTTCAGTAGGCAGCGGCGGGGGTTTGCAGCCCCGCCATGCGCAGGCTGAGTGCGCTGAGCTCATCCCATACATTACCGGCTTCCAGTCCTTTGATGGTGCGGTCGATGCGCGCAGCGTGGCGCAGCAGGTTGCGCCAGTCCCGTTCAGACAGGCGTATCAGGGCCTTGCGTACCGGCTGTTTACGCTTTTCCCATACCCGTTGACTCTTGAGAATCTGTTCGATTCCCTGCCCCTGCTGTTGCAGGCGAGCCATGGTGGCCATGCTACGCAGCTCGCGGGTTAGCGCCCAGAGAATGACGGTGGGCTCGCTGCCTTCGGCGCGCAAACCGTTTAGCATACGGGCGCTGTGGGTGGCATCGCCGGCCAGCGAGCTGTCGACGAGGGAAAAAATGTCGTAGCGGGCACTGTCGGAGACGGCGCTGTTAACGGTCTCGGCGTCCACATGCTGGCCGTTGGCGAGCAGCTTTAGCTTCTCGATCTCCTGCTGGGCTGCCAACAGGTTACCCTCGACACGGTCCGCCAGTATCTGCACTGCATCAGCGGTACTGGTGAGGCCAGCGGCGGCCAGGCGTTGCTGGATCCAGCCCGGTAGCGCAGTGGCATCGATGGGCCACAGTTGAATCGAAATTCCCACCTTGTCCACCGATTTGAACCATTTGCTGCGCTGGGCCGAGACATCGAGCTTGGGCAAAACCAGTAGCAGGGTATTGTCGGGGGAGGCGTTTTCCGCATAGGCGACCAGCGCTTTGCTGCCTTTGTCGCCGGGTTTGCCGTTGGGTACCCGCAGCTCGATCAATTTGCGATCAGCGAAGAGGGAGAGGCTGTTAGCGCTTTCGAGCAGATCGCTCCAGTCAAAGTTGCCTTCGGCGTGCATCATTTCGCGCTCGCTGATGCCCTGGTCGCGGGCGGCTCGGCGGATACTATCGCAGCACTCCTGTTGCTGCAGGGGATCGTCGCCGCTGACAATGTAGAGCGGCGCAATGCCCTTTTTCAAGTGGTTAGCGAGCTGTTCTGCACGCAGTTTCATTGCGTTGCCGAAGTGGCCTGTTCTTGCTGTAGCTCGCGCTCGGTCGCGGCTTCGTGGGCTTCGGCCAGCTGGGTAGAGCTGATCGCTTGCAGGCGCAGCATCACTTTCCGTACCAGATCCCACTCAAGTTCGCGGTCGAGCAGTTGGCGCTCGGAGATCGAGGCGGTGGTATTGTTCTGGTCTGCCTGATAGGTGCTTTGTGCGCTCTGCTGGTCGGGGCCCAGCAGGGTGGTGCCGTTGCGATTTTGCAGGCTAAAGCGGATCTGGCTGGTGACCTCGTACTGGGCACTTTCACCCGTGCCGGTAAAGGTAACGGCGCGCTGGCTGCTGCTGTGGTCCAGAATCGCCAGCGTGTTTACTGCATTGGCGCTGATCTCTACGCCATTATTGGCCAGGCTCTGGCGCAGGGTGCGTGACAGGTTACTGCCGCTTTGGACGCCGGTTACATTGAGGGTTCTAAGCTCGCTGGCAAGGTCTACCTCTCCCCGTAATTGAAAGCCGCAGCCGGCGATCAACAGTAAACCGAGAGCCATCAATGGCAGCCGTGATCCGTGACGAGATAAAACCATGAGTTAACCTACAACGATATTGATCAGTTTGTTGGGGACCACAATGACTTTACGCACCGTTTTGTCGGCGGTAAAGCGCTGCACGTTTTCGTCGGCCAAAGCCTGCGCTTCTATGCTCGCCTTGTCGAGACCGGCATCGACCTCAAGGCGTGCTCGTAGCTTGCCATTCACCTGAACCACGTATTCCAGCCGGGTGCGGGTCAGGGCGGAGGCATCGGCCTTCGGCCAGGGGGCCTGAATGACCGCCAGTTCGTGACCGAGAAGCTGCCATAGTTTGTGGCTGATGTGGGGAACAATGGGCGCCAGTAGCAGCGTGCTTGCTTCCAGGGCTTCGCGCACCACGGCACGGGCTTGTGGGTTGTCAGCGGGCAGACGTGCCACTTCGTTGCTCAGTTCCATGACCGCGGCGATGGCAGTGTTGAACGTCTGGCGACGGGCGTAGTCGTCGGTAACCTTGCTGATGGTTTCGTGTGTTTTGCGGCGCAAATCACGCTGGGCTTCGTTGAGGAGGTCTGGGTTGAGCTCGCCAACTTCGCCACTGTGCAGGTGCTCCTGAGTCAGTTTCCACAAGCGCTTGAGAAATTTGAAACCGCCTTCAACACCGCTGTCGGACCACTCCAGTGACTGGGTAGGTGGCGCGGCGAACATGGTAAACAGGCGCACGGTGTCGGCACCGTAACGGCTGATCAGCTGCTGGGGGTCGACGGTGTTGCCCTTGGATTTGGACATCTTGCTGCCATCTTTAAGCACCATGCCCTGGCATAATAAGCGCTTGAACGGCTCGTTGCTGTCCACCAAGCCGGTGTCACGCAGCAGCTTGTGGAAAAAACGTGCGTACAGCAGGTGCAAGATTGCGTGTTCGATACCGCCGATATACTGGTCCACAGGCAGCCAGTAGTTGGCGGCCTGGGGAGAGAGCATCTGCTGGTCGCTGTGGGGGCTGGTAAAGCGGGCAAAATACCAGGAGGACTCCATAAAAGTGTCGAAGGTGTCGGTTTCGCGGCTCGCCGGCTGACCGTTGTGCTCACACTTCGCCCACTCCGGATCGCTCTTGATGGGGGACTGTACGCCATCCATCTCCACATCTTCGGGCAGGACGACCGGGAGCTCCTCGAGGGGCACCGGGATCTCTTCACCATTCTGGTACTTCATCGGGATCGGCGATCCCCAATAACGCTGGCGGGAGACACCCCAATCGCGCAGGCGGTAGTTGACGGTTACTTTGCCCCTACCCAGACTTTTTAGCTTATTGGCGATGGCGCTGAAGGCTTCGGCGAAGCCCAGGCCGTCGAACTCGCCGGAGTTGACCAGCACCCCCTTGTCAACGAAGGCGGCCAGGCTGATGTCGCAGTCGATGTTGTCACTGGCGGGAGTGATGACCTGCTCGATAGGCAGTTGGTATTTGGTGGCAAACTCCCAGTCCCGTTGGTCGTGGCCCGGCACTGCCATAACGGCGCCGCTGCCGTAATCCATCAGGACGAAGTTGGCGACCCAGATCGGAATTTCGCGTCCGCTCAATGGGTGAACCGCTTTGAGGCCGGTATCTACGCCACGTTTTTCCATGGTGGCCATATCGGCTTCGGCGACCGAGCTGTTTTTGCATTCTTTGATAAACTCCGCCAGCTGCGGATTGTTCGCGGCAGCGGCGTGGGCAATGGGGTGTTCAGCAGCCAGAGCGACATAGGTCACGCCCATCAGAGTGTCGGGGCGAGTCGTATAGATGGTGAAGTCGCTGACCGCGCCGGTGACCGGTTGCGCGATGTCGAAGTTCATCTCGACCCCTTCGGAGCGCCCGATCCAGTTACGCTGCATCGCCTTGACCTGGTCGGGCCAGTCTTCCAGCTCATCGAGATCTTTCAGGAGCTCTTCGGCATAGGCGGTAATGCGCACGAACCACTGGGGGATCTCCTTGCGCTCGACCGGGGTGTCGCAGCGCCAGCAGCAGCCCTCGATAACCTGCTCGTTGGCCAGCACGGTGGCGTCGTTGGGACACCAGTTGACCGCAGAGGTTTTTTTATAAACCAGCCCCTTTTCATACAGCTGGGTGAAGAACCACTGTTCCCACTTATAGTATTCGGGGCGGCAGGTCGCGATCTCGCGGCTCCAGTCGTAACCGAACCCGAGCAGTTTGAGCTGGCCCTTCATGTAATCGATGTTTTCATAGGTCCAGGGCGCCGGTGCGGTGTTGTTTTTGATCGCCGCGTTTTCTGCCGGCAGACCAAAGGCGTCCCACCCCATGGGCTGTAGAACATTTTTTCCCTGCATCCGATGGAAGCGGGAGATTACGTCGCCAATGGTGTAGTTGCGCACATGCCCCATGTGCAAGCGACCACTCGGATAGGGGAACATGGAGAGGCAGTAATACTTCTCCTTGTTGCTGTCCTCGGTAACTTCGAAGGCCTTGGTCGACTCCCAATACTGTTGGGCTTCGGCTTCAATTTCATGGGGCTGATACTGTTGTTCCATCGTTCTCGCGCTTGGAAGTGATAAAAAGGGATGCTGGGAATAATGATAAAATCTAAACAGCGAAGGATACAGCAGCGTGGTTTTGACGGGTAGTGTTTATCCATGGTCTACCCTTAATTTAAAGCCTGATCTCAGTAGGTGTCCGCTGTTTCTAGCCGGTATTACCTCCCCGCCCCAATATCTCCCGGTAAACGGCGCCAAAGTTGTGACTACTGTGTATCGACCGGCTCCTGACGCTGAGGTTTGTCATATGCGGAAAACTCCGGATAACAGCATTGCCCCTCCCGAGGCCGATAGTTGTGCACGCTTGTTGGAACGGTTACAAAAGGCCATTGCTGATTTTGAGGCCGGTGGGGTCCGCTCGCTGCCGGTGGTGGGCGGGCATGGAAAGGCCATCGAGGTTGAATTGCGTGATATCAGTGGTGAGGAGTGGTGCCTGTTAGCGGCCTGCATGAACCGCGATGCCGACTGGTTGCACCAGTGCCTCAGAGGGAGTGACCTGTCGCTGGTGGAGCTGACTAACGCTATGGGGCAGCAAGTGGCAGCCGAGCCCAGGGCTTCGGTTTCGCGTTTGCGTCACTATCGCGCCGACAGTTATGCCGAGGCTGGAGACTACCACTGCGTTCGGTGCCACCAGCCCCAGGTGTTGGTGCAGGCAGGAGATCTATCGACATGCTGCGGTTGTGGTGATAGCGTTTTCTACTGCGTCAGCCTCCTGCCTCAGTCGACTACCTGAGCTGGAGTGGCGCGCCATACTTAGCCGCAGCGGTCCCCGTGGTGGCGACGACAGGGATGATATCGCCTCTTGATTGGTTGGATACTGCTTAAAAGTATATTGCTGCCCCCTGGAAACCAGCTCGTTACCGCCTGCGCTGGACTGTTGTTGCAGCGTCGTTGGCCCTGGCTGGGAGGTGGACTGTTGGCATTCTCCCTGCTCAGCCTTTATCTGCTCAGCACCTCTTTTGTCGCGACCGAATTGGCGCTTGGTCTGGAGGGGCGGTCGACGCCGGTTTCGATGGCGGCGCTGAAACACGCCCAGCTTCTGGTGGTGCCGGGAGCCGGGCGCCGACCGCCTGCGGTTGAGTACGATAATCGCGAGCGACCCTCCGCGTTGGCCACCGAGCGTTTGCTCTATGCCGCATATCTATCCCGCCGCAGCGGTCTCGAACTGGCGCTCAGCGGAGGCCGGGTGGTGGTGGGGGAGCGCGAGAGTGAGGCGGCGCTGATGGCGCGGCAGCTGCAGCAGGAGTTGGCGTTGCCGGTTCGCTGGCAAGAGGGGGCTAGCCGTACCACCCGGGAAAATGCCCACAATACGCGCGCCCTGCTTCCGCAGTCGATCCAGCGCATCGCGCTGGTGACCCACGCGATGCATATGCCGCGGGCGCGTTATGCGTTTGAGCAGGCCGGGTTCGAGGTGATTGCGGCGCCGTTAGGATACCATCCGCGCAATCAAGCGCTGTCCCCGGTTTTACAGTGGTTGCCCACGGCCCGGGGGCTGTTGCTTAGTCGCGACGTCCTGCACGAATGGCTGGGGGAGATATGGTATCGCTTGCAGGACCGCCTGTTCGGTGACTACCCAGCATAGCCGCCAATAGCGCGAAGCCGAGAAAAACGATAAGCGGCCAGGAGCCATTTGAGCCGAAAGGGGTAATACCCCTCATGGGCGTGACGTTGCCTCGGAGCACGCCCGCTTCAAACTGGGGGAGTTGCGCGATCAGCTGGCCCTTGGGGTCAATGATTGCGGTGATGCCGTCGTTGGTCGCGCGGATCAGGTAGCGGCCGTTTTCCAGGGCTCGCATACGTGCCATCTGCAGGTGCTGGTGGGGGCCGATGGAGGCACCAAACCAGGTATCGTTGCTGATGGTCAGTAGCAGGTCTGCCTCCCTCCCCATGCGTGCAACCAGATCCGGGTAGACGATTTCGTAGCAGATCAGCGGTGCCAGTTGGTGGGGGCCTGCGCGCAGCAGCGGCTGGTCCCCAGGGCCGCGGGCGAAATCGGACATAGGCAGGTCGAAAAATGCGATGAGCCCCCGCAGCAATGACTGCAGTGGCACGTACTCACCAAAGGGGACCAGTTGCTGCTTGCGGTAGTTGCCGCTGCCCTGTCCGATACTGGTGATGCCATTATAGAAAACTCGCTGGCCAGAAACGTCGGGTTGGTAAATGGGGATGCCGCTCACCAGGCTGGTCTGGGTATCCCGGGCGCGCTGTCCCAGCTGTTCCAGGTACGGGAGCATGCGGTGCTGGAGGGCCGCGATCGCATTTTCGGGCCAAACGATGATATCTGCATCCCAGTGAGGCCCAGTCAGGCGTTCCAGGTGCTGCAGGGACTGTTGTAAAAAACCCTCCTCCCATTTCATCTTCTGTGGGATCGCCGGTTGTACCAGCGCCACGTTCAGGGATTGGGAGGCACGTTGGGTCCAGGCCTGATTGGCCAAAGGGTAACTGGCCAGCAGGACGCACAGCCAGACGCCGGTACCCAGCAGCAGAGAGTTCCGTGGGCGCCTGCTTCGCACCCATTCACCTAGCAAGGCTCCGCTCCCGGCCACAAACAGGCTGAGGCCGAAGACGCCGGTGACCGGGGCCCAACTGCTGAGCGGGGTGTCGATCAGGCTGTAGCCCCAGATCAGCCAGGGGAAGCCGGTAAAGAGCCAGCTACGACTCCATTCGAACAGTACCCACAGCACAGCAAAGCTGACCAGTGCCAGGGGGGTGCTGCCCGAACAGCGCTGTCGCAGCTGGGCGTAGCACCAGGCGAACGGGGCCACAAACAGCAGCGCCATGCCGATGCAGAACAGCAGCGTCAGCAGACCGGCCAGAGGCACCGAGGCGGCGCCAAACTGGTGTATGCTGACGTAGATCCAGGAGGTGCCGGCGCCGAACAGGCCGAGGCCATAGGCCGCTCCTCGCCAGAGAGCCTGGCGCGGGGACAGGGGGTGGAGCAACAGGTAAAGCAGGGCACTGGACAGCAGTGGCAGGGGCCACCAGTCGAAGGGACTGAAGCCTCCGACGCCCAGTGCGCCCGCCATTATGGCGAGCAGCTGGGCGGACCAGCCTTTTTGCCATGAAGGCTGCGGCATTAGTCAGCGCTTACTTTTAGCAGGCGGATGCGGCGGTTGTCGGCGTTCAGGATGCGAAAGCTAAAGCCCTGCAGGGAGAGTTGCTCGTTGCGCTTGGGAAGGTGGCCGAAGCCCTGCATCACGATACCGCCAATGGTATCGAACTCGCGCTCGCTAAAATCGCTGCCGAAGTGCTCGTTAAAATCCTCGATGGGGGTGAGGGCTTTGACGATAAATTCGTTTTCTCCGACCTGCTTGATAAAGCTATCATCGTCAACGTCGTGTTCATCCTCGATGTCGCCGACAATCTGCTCGAGTACATCCTCAATCGTGACCAGACCGGCAACGCCGCCGTACTCATCGATCACCACCGCCATATGATTACGGGTCGCCCGGAACTCCTTGAGCAGAACATTCAAGCGCTTGCTCTCGGGGACGAAGGTGGCCGGGCGCAGGATATCCTTGATATCAAATTTGCCAGGATTATCGTTCAGAATCAGGGTGAGAAGGTCCTTGGCGAGCAGAATTCCGCGCACGTCATCCATGGAGTCGCCGACAACGGGGAAGCGGGAGTGAGCTGACTCGATGATGCTGGGCAGGAACTCTTTGGGTTGCTGGGCGGCCTTGATGCAGACCATTTGTGAGCGCGGGATCATGATCTCGCGCACCTGCATATCTGCAACAGAGAGGGCGCCTTCGATGATGCTGAGCACTTCGGCATCTACAATTTCGTTGGTTTCCGCTTCGCGTAGCTGTTCCAGCAGCTCGCCGCGGTTTCTGGGGTCGCCGGAGAAAGCCATTGCTAGCCGCTCCAGCCAGCTTCGGTGGCCAGGACTATTGTTGCTGGATCTATCTTCGTTCATCGGGGTCTCGTTGTTCTGGTTTGCTGTGCTAAGGGGTTATTGCGCCGGAGGCGTTTCCGCCGAGGATCCAGTGCCGCTTGACTGGTAGGGGTTGTTGTACCCCAGCCCCACAAGTATCTCGGTCTCCAGCGTTTCCATCTCCAGGGCATCATCGTCATCGATATGGTCGAAGCCCAGCAGGTGCAGTGTGCCATGGATGATCATATGTGCCCAGTGAGCCTCCAGTGCTTTGTGTTGTTCGGCGGCCTCGCGCTCTACCACCGGTGCGCAGATCACCAGGTCCCCCAACAGGGGGAGTTGAAGCTCTTGCGGAAGCTCGGCCGGGAAAGAGAGCACGTTGGTGGGGCCCTGCTTACCGCGGTATTGCAGATTGAGTGCTGCGCTTTCCGCTTGGTCGACAATACGAACGCTGAGCTCGCTCTGGGTTCGACGTCCCGCCAGTGCCGCTGCGGCCCAGCACTCCAGGGATTGCTGGTTCGGGGTGGCGGTTTCGCAGGCTACCTGAAGGTCGAGTTCGAGGCTCATGAATGTGAACGTCCCCCATCTGAGGGCTGCTTGGTATCGTAGACGTCATAGGCTTCGACGATGCGCTGTACCAAGGGGTGGCGTACCACATCCCGTGAACTGAAGTGGGTAAAACCGATGCCGGGAACCTCTTTTAATACCTGGGTCGCTTGTACCAGCCCCGAGCGGGTACCTCGGGGCAGATCAACCTGGGTTATATCGCCGGTGATGACCGCCGAGGAACCAAAACCGATGCGGGTGAGGAACATCTTCATCTGCTCGGCCGTGGTGTTTTGGCTTTCGTCGAGGATGATAAAGGCGTTGTTGAGGGTGCGCCCACGCATATAGGCCAGAGGGGCCAGTTCGATGATATTTTTCTCGATCAGTTTTTCAACCCGCTCGAAGCCGAGCATCTCATAGAGTGCGTCGTAAAGGGGGCGCAGGTATGGGTCGATCTTCTGGCTCAGGTCGCCGGGCAGGAAACCGAGTTTTTCACCCGCTTCAACTGCCGGGCGCACCAGCAGGATGCGTCGTACCTCCTCCCGTTCCAGAGCTTGCACTGCACAGGCTACGGCTAGGTAGGTCTTGCCGGTACCCGCCGGGCCGATGCCGAAGTTAATATCGTGTTGCGCGATGCTGCGCACATAGCCCTGCTGGTTGGCTCCGCGGGGCTTGATCAGGCCGCGTTTGGTCTGGATGCTGGTCGGCGTCAGGCCTGGGTCACCGTTGCCGCCGAGTTCGCTGCTGACCAGGTCGAGACCGGACTCTTGCAAAAACAGGTGTACCAGATCGGGGGTGAGATCGGTACCGTTGCCCGTTTCCCGGTAAAGCTGCTTGATGACCTGCTCGGCGGCCTGGCTGTTATCGTTCTCACCGACCAGCTCAAACAGATTACCGCGGCTGCGAATGCGTACGTTCATGCGCTGTTCGATCTGCTTCAGATGCTCGTTAAACTGCCCGCAAAGGTTGGCAAAACGCTGCGTGTCGTGGGGGGCAAGGCTGAATTGATGGTGATTTTGGTGTGCGTTCAAAGTGTTTTTAAGCCGTAATTGGCGGCGTTCCCGACTGCCTCCAAGGATATACCCGTGGAGGCAGAAAGCAAGATGGCCGGGGCAGAGTGCCCGTGAGTGAGTTAGTGCGGAGCCACACTCTCGTCGAGTGTCGCGCGCAGGCAGTTGGGCAGTGCCTCTTCGATACGCACCTGAACGAACTTGCCGATCAGGCGTGGGTCACTGGAGCTAAAAATGACCACCCGATTGTTCTCGGTGCGCGCCTGCAGCTGGCCCGGGTCACGCTTGGAGTAGCCGGTCACCAGCACCTCCTCGGTATTGCCCACCATGCGCCGGCTGATCTCCATCGCTTGCTGGATGATGCGGGTTTGCAGTATCTCCAGACGCTGTTTTTTCACCGTTTCCGGGGTGTCGTCGGCCAGGTCCGCCGCTGGTGTGCCGGGGCGGGCGCTGTAGACGAAACTAAAGGAGTGGTCGAAGCCGATGTCGGTGATCAGCTTCATGGTTTGCTCAAAATCCTTCTCGGTTTCACCGGGGAAGCCGATAATAAAGTCCGATGATATGCTCATTCCGGGGCGCAGCTTGCGCAGGGCGCGAATACGGGATTTGTACTCCAACGCAGTGTGTCCACGCTTCATGGCCGCGAGGATGCGGTCGGAGCCACTTTGCACCGGCAGGTGCAGGTGGGTGACCAGTTCCGGTACCTCGGCGTAGACCTGAACCAACGCATCGGAAAACTCGATCGGGTGGGAGGTGGTAAAGCGAATGCGGCCGATGCCGTCGATCGCCGCCACCAGGGTGATTAACTCGGCCAGGTCAGCGATCGAGCCATCGTCCCGTTCGCCCCGGTAGGCGTTTACGTTCTGCCCCAGCAGGTTGATCTCGCGTACGCCCTGGGCGGCGAGGTGGGCGCACTCGGCGATCACGTCGTCAAAGGGACGGCTGACCTCTTCGCCGCGGGTATAGGGCACGACGCAAAAGGTGCAGTATTTGCTGCACCCCTCCATTACCGACACAAAAGCGCTGGGGCCATCGACGCTGGGTTCGGGCAGACGGTCAAATTTTTCGATCTCGGGGAAGGAAACATCCACCACCGCCTTGCCGCTGTCGCGCATGGCATCGATCATCTCGGGCACGCGATGCAGGGTCTGGGGGCCAAACACCAGGTCGACGTGAGGTGCGCGCTTGCGGATAGCGTCACCCTCCTGGGATGCAACACAGCCGCCGACCCCGATCATCAGCTCGGGGTTCTTGTCCTTGAACTTTTTCCAACGCCCCAGCTGGTGGAATACTTTTTCCTGAGCTTTTTCGCGGATTGAACAGGTGTTGAGTAGCAGGACATCCGCCTCGTTGGCGTTGTCGGTCAGCTCCAGCTCGTGACTTTCTCCGAGCAGGTCGGCCATACGCGCCGAATCATACTCGTTCATCTGGCAGCCATGGGTCTTGATAAACAGCTTCTTGGCCATAGGGGTTATTTCGGAATTCCGCAGTAAAAAATAAGGGGGCGTTGAGGATCGCGCATTATATAGGCAGACATGGATAAATCCTAGCCGTATGGTATTCTTACGCCCCCCTCAAAATAGCCCCTATTTTTACTGGGTAAACGGCCATGTCGAAGCAGATTTTCAAGGTTATATTTCTTAATGATGGGCAGGTGTTCGAGCTCTATGCCAAACAGGTCTATCAGAGCGATCTGTATGGGTTTATCGAGGTCGAGGAGTTTCTATTTGGGGAGCGCTCCCAGCTGCTGGTGGACCCTGCTGAAGAGAAGTTGAAGAGCGAGTTTTCCGGCGTTCGCCGCAGCTATATCCCGATGACCGCGATCGTTCGTATCGATGAGGTGGAAAAAGAGGGTGCCGTCAAAATCCATGCGAGCCAGGGCAATAAGGTGACCCAGTTACCACTGCCCCCTTTTAAACCCGATAGCGGCAATTGATGGCGAATATCCTACAGCGCTCAATCACTATCTCTACTGTGTTGGGCTCTCTACCCCGGGCATACTGAATCTGCCTAGGATAGCATTCACACAAGGACGTGTATCAGGCAATCACTTGCAGGAGCATTACCCGGAAGGATCCGGAGTTGCCTGAACCCGAAACAACCCGCGCGCAAGCCGGGTTGTTTTTTTATGTACAGGATGTACGGTATGCCGCGGGGTCATGGATGGCCAGGAGCGGCGGGAACAGGATGTACGGTATGCCGCGGGGTCATGGATGGCCAGGAGCGGCGGGAACAGGATGTACGGGCCGATAGCTGCGCTCCTGCGCAATCGGCACTTCTGACATCCCTGTCAGTCGTATGCCGCGGGGCCATGGAGGGCGACAGCGATCCAGAGGGATGGGCCAACCGATAGCTTGTGGTACATATAAACGGCACCACCCAGGAGAACCCCATGGTTGGAGAGACAAACTTAGGTAAATTGCTGGCATCCATGTCGCCCGAGCTATTGCCGGATGAATACGTTTTTTGCACGGTACCGGGGGAGTATGGTGATTATTTGCAACTGTCGCCCTTGGCCTGTTTTCGTGAAACCGAAGGGTTGACGCTTGTGGTTACGAAGAGTGCGGCTATCGCCGGTCAGATGCCCTTTGAGTCGGTATTCAAGGCCATCACCCTAACGATTCACTCCAGCCTTGACGCGGTTGGTTTAACGGCGGCAGTTTCAACCAAGCTGGCTGAAAATGGGATCAGTGCCAATGTAATCGCCGCCTATTATCACGATCACATTTTTGTTCAGGCCCAGAAGGCCGAATTAGCGCTCAACGCATTAAGTGAGTTTGGTCGTTAGCGTTCAGGAGATGGTTGAGGGGCGAGCGCCCGTTTCGGTCTGTGGAGTTCCAGTATCAAGCTGGAGTATTACCAACCCTCAGTATTCCGGCAGCCCCAGCGGGATCGTTGTGGTCGGCACGGGCGTGCTGACCAGACTGGCGCGGTAGTTTTTGAAGATGCGGCTGAGGGTGTAGAACGCCTGAAGTTTTTGCTCCTCGCTAAGCGCTTCGGAGAACAGGTCGATGGCGTTCATCGCCTCATCGAAGCCGTTGACGGCGGACATCTTCATCATGATGTAGGCTTCGGTTCGATTCTGTGCGGTACCCTCTCCACGATAGAGCATAAAGGCGATCTGGTATTGCGCTTGGGCGTGGCCCTGCAAAGAGGCACGCTGAAACCAGGTCATCGCTTGCTGGGGCTCGCGTGGTATCACAATGCCTTCGTAGTAGAGGTTTCCAAGCAGGAACTGCGCCTGTGGATCGCCCCCGGATGCGGCTTGCTCGCAGGCGGCCAGGGCGTAGGGAACGTCGGTTTCCTGCGAGCTGATGCGGCAGCGCTCGGCGGCGGGTACCAGCAACGAGTTAACGTTGAACTTGAGGTAGTCAACCGGTGGTGAGGGTTGTGCGCTGAGAGAGGGACTACTTGCCAGCAGTAGGGTGCTGACAATCAGGGCAGCCAGGTATCTCATTTTAGGCACAGCGGTTTCCGGGGCGGTTGGTTAAAAACAGATCAGTTAATTTATACACCCGCCAGCGGGCTTTGTAAATGAGTCCATACTAACCTGCTAACGTCCTTTCCTGCTGGTTCTTTTCGCGCATTCTATGACGCAGCAGGAAAAACAGTGCGCTGGCAAGGAAGAGATTGGACAGCGCTAGCAGGTAATGAAACAGATCGACCCGTAACCAGCCGCTGAGACTCCCCTGGGTACCGATGACCAGTCCGGCTATGGCGCTTGCCGATGCACCGGCCACGCCAAACAGGGCAATGGAGCGATGACGGCGGGCCTGGTAGATGGAGCAACCGGCGATTAGCAACAGCGCAGTAGCGCCGAGTATTATGCGGTATTGCGGAATCCACTCGAGGCGCCGAGCGAACTCGAACGCGACCATAAGCGCCAGTAGCAAGCGTCCCCAGCCGGGCCGGCTCAGGGGGCGCGGTAGGCTCAGGCACAGAAACGCGGTGCCGATCAGGGGCAGTGCCATAAAGGTTGCGACCTGACTGAACAGGTTATGTACCTCGCGCCACTGCTCGCCGAGGCCGAAGCGGAGGGTGCCAAACAGCGCCGCGAGAGTGAACGCAAGAAAGCCGACCATGGCACCGAGAGCGGCGGCACGGTCGGTTTCGCTGGAGTTGCTGCGCTGCACCACCATCACCAGGGCAAAGCCGCTGCTTAGGCACAGAACAGCGTCGGAGATAGCGGTACTCAGCATGGAACGAATCGCCTAGAGTTGGGCAAAGGCATTCTCGGCGGCATCGAGGGTGAGCTGGATCTCCTTGTCGCCGTGAGCTTTGGAGACAAATCCTGCCTCAAAGGCCGACGGAGCCAGGTACACGCCCTGATCGAGCATGAGATGGAAAAAGCGCTTGAAGCGCTCGGCGTCGCAGCTCATTACCTGCTCGAAGCTGGTGACCTGTGGCAGGTCGGTGAAGAAGAGGCCGAACATGGCCCCCACCTGCACGGTAGTAAAGGGGATGCCGGCTTGGTCGGCGCGCTGCTTCAAGCCGCTGAGCAGTTGTGCGGTGGTGGCGCTGAGTTCATCGTAAAAACCCTCGCCAGAGATCGCTTCCAGCATAGCCAGACCTGCGGCCATAGCGACCGGGTTACCGGACAGGGTGCCTGCCTGGTACACAGGTCCGGCGGGAGCCAGTTGCTGCATGATGTCGCGACGGCCGCCGAAGGCCCCTACCGGCATGCCGCCACCGATGATCTTGCCGAGGGTAGTCAGGTCCGGTGTCACCTGATAGATAGACTGGGCTCCGGCCAGGGCAACGCGGAAGCCGGTCATCACCTCGTCGAAGATCAGTACGCTCTGGTGTTGGTCGCACAGGTCGCGCAGCGTCTCCAGAAAGCCGGGCAGTGGAGGAATGCAGTTCATGTTGCCGGCAACCGGTTCGACGATGATGCAGGCGATCTGGTCGCCGATGGCGTTGAATAGCTCGCGCACCGCCTCTGCATCGTTGTACGGCAGGGTCAGGGTGTGCTCGGCTACCGATGCGGGCACGCCCGGTGAGTTGGGGACGCCGAGGGTAAGCGCGCCGGAGCCAGCCTTGACCAGCAGCGAGTCGGCGTGGCCGTGGTAGCAGCCCTCAAACTTGAGAATCTTGTCGCGTCCGGTGAAGCCGCGGGCTAGTCGAATGGCGCTCATGGTAGCCTCGGTACCGGAGTTGACCATGCGCACCTGATCGATAGACGGGATCAGCTCGCACACCTTCTCCGCCATGCGGATTTCGATTTCAGTGGGAGCACCAAAGCTGAGCCCCAACTCGATCTGTTGCAGCACTGCATCGATTACCGAGGGGTGGTTATGGCCCAGGATCATGGGTCCCCAGGAGCCGATGTAATCGACGTAGGCCTTGTTGTCCTCGTCGAAGATATAGGCACCCTTGGCGCGTTGAAAGAAGACGGGGGTACCGCCGACGCCGTTGAAGGCTCGTACGGGAGAGTTTACGCCGCCGGGGATGCTGATCTTGGCCTGGTCAAAAAGCTGTTCGGATCGGGACATGGGGGTTCCTGTTCAAAAACTGTCAAAAGTGCTATTGAGGTCACGGGCTCGCTGTTCGATATCGCTACTCGAGAAGAGATGGTGGACCACAGCGATGGCATCCGCACCACGGGAAATTACCTGGCCGGCATTATCCACGGTAATGCCTCCGATGGCTACCAGCGGCAGCTGCAACTGTGAGCGTGCCCGCACCAGCAAGTCCAGCGGCGCGCTAGGGGCGTCGGGCTTGGTGAGGGAGGGAAAGAAACGGCCGAAAGCAACGTAGCTAGCCCCCGCTTGCTGAGCCTCCAGTGCGAGGCTCAGGGAGTCGTGACAGGTGATGCCGATGATGGCCTCGGGGCCCAATTCGGCGCGGGCCTGTCGCAGTTTGCTGTCGCCCTGGCCCAGATGCACCCCGGCGGCGTCGCAGGCCCTGGCCAATGCGAGGTCATCGTTGATCAGCAGGGGCACCGAGTAGCGGTCGCACAGTTGCTTGAGTTGGGACGCCTGCTTGAGGCGGCGCTCGGTGTGCGGGCTCTTGTCGCGGTACTGCACCAGGGCAGCCCCTCCCCTTAGGGCTTGCTCGACCGCGCGCAGGAGTTGTGCGGGCGGCAGCAGGGAGGCGTCGGTGATGGCGTAGAGGCCCTGGATCATAGCGCGAGTAGCGGTCATGTGGCGGGCGTCGAACCTGTTCGCGGCAAACGTCCCGGGAAATTCTGGCCCTCACCAAGTGAGTAAGCGTTCACAAGGCTGTGATGGCAGTATTTTAAGGAGGCATTGCAGGCCTCCAGGGTGGTGTCGCCCTGGGCCAGGCGCGCCGCCAGGGCCGCGGCCAGAGTGCAGCCGCTGCCGTGGAACTCGCCATCGAGGCGCTCGCAATGGAAGGGGTGGTGCTGGCGCGAGGACGTATAGAGGTGGTGGCATATCTGGGTCGTGGGAGCATGGGTGCCCGTCAGCAGGATCTGCCGAGCCCCGAGCCGGAACAGTTGTTCAGCGGCGAGTGCCTTGTCGGGTTCGTTCGCCAGGGCGGTTAGCTCAAGGGTGTTGGGGGTGCATAGGTGAGTCCGGGGTAGAAGGTCGCGGAGCGCGTCGGCCAACCCCTGGCGGGCGAGGGAGCCGCCACCACCGCCGGCGAGTACCGGATCCATCACCACGGGCACATTGGGAAAGGGGGTCAAGATCTGCTGCACCGCCTCGACAATCTCCTTCGATGCCAATGCTCCCAGTTTGAAGGCCGCTGGGCGCAGGTCGGCGAGCAACACCCGCGCCTGCTCGATTAATAGCGCCGGGTCGCCGGGTACCACCCGTTGTACGCCATGGCTGTCCTGTACCGTCTGGCAACTGATCAGGGGGCAGCAATGGGCGCCCATGGCAGCAATCGCTTCGATATCCGCGCCGATGCCTGCACCCCCCGTAGGGTCCAATCCAGAGATAGCGATAACCACGGCCGGAGCGGACATCAGTCGCACTCCTGAATCCGTTCCAGCGCCTCGCTGAGGCTGGTCACAGCAAACAGCTGAATACCGGCGACCGGATCACGGGGCAGGTTAGCCTTGGGTACAATTGCCTGTTTGAAGCCGTGCTTGGCCGCCTCCTGAATCCGCTCCTGGCCGTTGGCAACCGGGCGGATTTCGCCGGACAGGCCGACCTCGCCGAAGGCGAACAGCTGCTGGTTAATAGGGCGATCCCGAAGGCTGGAAAGTATCGCCAGTATCACCGCAAGGTCGGCACTGGTTTCGGTGATACGGACGCCGCCAACGACGTTAACAAACACATCCTGGTCGCTGGTAAAAATACCGCCGTGGCGGTTCAGTACCGCCAGCAGCATCGCCAGACGGTTCTGGTCAAGGCCCACCGTCACCCGTCTGGGGTTGCCCAGTTGGGAGTCCACCACCAACGCCTGCAGTTCCACCAGTAGCGGGCGAGAGCCCTCCCACAGAACGTTAATAATGCTGCCGGGGGTGCTCTTCTCGTTGCGGTTGAGGAAGATGGCCGAGGGGTTGCGCACCTCTTTCAAGCCGCGTTCGGTCATGGCGAAGATGCCGACCTCGTTGACCTGGCCAAAGCGGTTCTTGGTGGCGCGCATGATGCGGTAGCGGGAGTCGTCGCTGTTGCCCAGCATCAGCTGGGTATCGATGATGTGGGAGAGGGTCATGGGACCCGCCAGGGAGTTGTCCTTGGTGACGTGGCCTACGATCAACAATACGGTGTTGGTTTGTTTGGCGAAGCGGGTGAGAAATGCGGCACTTTCCCGCACCTGGGAGACTCCGCCGGGTGCGGAGTCGATGCCCGTCATATACATCACCTGGATCGAGTCGATGACGATGATGCCGGGTTTTTCCCGTTCGGCGATGGCGACCACGTTCTCGGCGCTGGTTTCGGCCAACATTTTTAGTTGGTGGGTCGGCAGCCCCAGGCGTTGGGCGCGGCTGGCGATCTGTTGCAGGGACTCCTCGCCAGAGACATAGAGTGCAGGCATCGATTGCGCGATATGGCACAGCACCTGCAACAGTACGGTGCTTTTTCCGGCGCCGGGGTTGCCTCCCAGCAGCACCGCGCTGCCGGGCACAAAACCTCCCCCAAGGACACGATCAAACTCCTCGATACCGCTGGAAAAACGAGGGGTCTGGCTGGTGTCGACATCCGCCAGTAGTTGCACCTCACTGAGTGCGCCGGCAAAACCACTGCGTGGGGCGCTGGCGGACAGGTGGGGAGCGCTGCTGCCCAGGTTGATCTCGGAGAGGGTGTTCCAGGCTTTGCAGTCGGGGCACTGCCCCTGCCATTTGGTGGATTCGCTGCCGCAGTCGTTGCACACGAATGCCTTGCGGGATTTTGCTTTTGCCATGAGTTGGGCTCGAAGGTCGGTACAGCGAGGCTCGCACGAGGGCGCCAGGGAGGTCGTGGACGGGCGTTGCTAGCTAATGGGTGAGTGCGCTGAGCTCGCGCTCGAGCAACTGGTGGTCGCCAAGGTTAAGTTCCGCCAATCGCTTGAGCAGGGTGATGCTGTCAATATCGATTTGCTGGCAAGAGAAACCGGTATGGCCGTCGCGCTCGTGGGCAAACTCGAGCTGCATTTCGATATGGTGGTCGTTATCGAGGGTGATGTTGATCGTCGTGGGAGTATCGAGTACGAGGTCGCAATCGTCTCCGAGTTGTACCAACACTCCCTTGAGTGATACGTCGATCAGGGTTACCGGCCAGCGCTTGCCGCCCTGGCTGATCACGCTATCCGCGTCGAAGGCGAAGCGGGTAAAGTGGCGGCGGTCGGTGGGATTATCCCCTGAAGACATAATGATCGTTCCTGCGGTCGGTGAGCGGTTTTTATGCCGATTACTTAGAACTATAGTGATTTTTGCTCCGGGAGCAAGCACCGGTACTGCCGCACTGGTGCTTGCCGGGAGAGGTGGATTAGATGAGACGTTTGTACTTGACCCGCTTGGGCTGGGCGTCTTCGCCGAGGCGCTGCTTGCGGTCAGCCTCGTATTCGCTGTAGTTGCCTTCAAAGAAGCTGACCTGGGAGTCTCCTTCATAAGCGAGGATATGGGTCGCGATGCGGTCAAGGAACCAGCGGTCGTGGGAGATCACCACGGCGCAGCCGGGAAACTCCAGCAGGGCTTCTTCCAGCGCACGCAGGGTTTCCACATCGAGATCGTTACTCGGCTCATCGAGCAGCAGCATATTGGCCCCTTGCTTGAGGGTTGTGGCTAGATGCAGACGCCCGCGCTCCCCCCCAGACAGGTCCTTGACGAACTTTTGCTGATCGGATCCCTTGAAGTTGAAGCGACCCACGTAGGTGCGTGAGGGTACCTCGTAGCCATTGATGCGCAGCATATCCTGGCCCTCGGAGATCTCCTGCCAGACGGTGTTGTCACCGCCCAGGGCGTCGCGGCTTTGGTCAACAAAAGCCAGCTTCACGGTATCGCCTATCTTAATGGTGCCGCTGTCGGGCTGTTCGGCGCCGCTGATCATCTTGAACAGGGTTGATTTACCGGCGCCGTTACCGCCAATGACGCCAACAATGGCTCCCTTGGGGATGGTAAAGCTGAGGTTGTCGAGCAACAGCTTGTCGCCAAAGGCCTTGCTAACCCCGTCAAATTCGACCACGCTGTCTCCCAGGCGAGGCCCGGGTGGGATATAGATCTCATTGGTTTCGTTGCGGCGCTGGTACTCCTGCGAGCTCATCTCCTCGAAGCGAGCAAGGCGCGCCTTACTCTTGGATTGGCGTCCCTTGGCATTGGAGCGAACCCATTCCAGCTCGTGGCGAATCGATTTCTCGCGGGCCTGGTGCTGTTTCTCTTCCTGCAGTAGACGCTCCTCCTTGGCACCCAGCCAAGCGGAGTAGTTGCCCTCGAAAGGGATACCGTAACCACGGTCCAGCTCCAGAATCCAGCTGGCGGCGTTGTCGAGGAAGTAACGGTCGTGGGTGATCGCGACCACGGTGCCGGGGTATTCGTGCAGGAAGCGCTCCAGCCAGCCAACGCTTTCTGCGTCAAGGTGGTTGGTGGGCTCGTCGAGCAGCAGCATATCAGGGCTGGACAGCAGCAGGCGGCACAGCGCAACCCGGCGTTTCTCGCCCCCGGAAAGGTTTTTTACCGAGGCGTCCCAGTCGGGTAGGCGCAGAGCGTCGGCGGCGACCTCCAGTTTGCGCTCCATATTATGGGCGTCAGCGGCCTGGATGATGTTCTCCAGTCGCGCCTGCTCGGACGCGAGCGCGTCGAAATCGGCATCCGGCTCGGCATAGGCGGCGTAGACTTCATCCAACCGGGTCTGGGCGTCGGCCACTTCCGATAGCGCCTCTTCCACCACCTGGCGTACGTTCTTGTCTGGGTCCAGCTGCGGTTCCTGGGGCAGGTAGCCCACCTTGATGCCCGGTTGAGGCCGTGCCTCTCCTTCAATTTCGGTATCTATCCCGGCCATGATGCGCAGCAGGGTAGATTTGCCCGATCCGTTTAACCCCAGCACGCCTATTTTGGCGCCAGGGAAAAAGGAGAGAGAGATGTTTTTGAGTATTTCACGCTTAGGGGGGACGATCTTGCCCACCCGGTTCATGGTGTAGACGTATTGAGCCATCGGTTTTGGGTTCCGCAATGCTGGTTGGTGCGAGTCAACGGAATATACCGAACTGGCCACCTATTGGCTATGGCAGCGGGTTGTTGGTGGTGCCGGAAGAGTAAGGCTCGATGGAGTGGCAGATGAATAGTACGCGACTGACTTGAGTGAAATTGAGATGCCTTCGATCCGTGCATGCTGTACAATCTGCGCCCACTTTTCGATGATGATCTTGCCAAGAGGGTTGCCATGTTTACACAAGATATGACCATTGCCGGTTACGATGATGAGCTCTGGAATGCAATGCAGGGCGAAGCCGTGCGCCAGGAAGAGCATATCGAACTGATCGCCTCCGAAAACTACACCAGCCCGCGGGTGATGGAGGCGCAGGGCAGCAAGCTCACCAACAAGTACGCCGAAGGTTACCCCGGCAAGCGGTACTACGGTGGTTGCGAACACGTCGATGTGGTTGAACAGTTGGCGATCGATCGTGCCAAGGCGCTGTTTGGCGCCGCTTACGCCAATGTCCAGCCTCACTCGGGCTCCCAGGCAAATGCCGCCGTTTACATGGCGCTGTGCAAGCCGGGCGATACCGTGCTCGGTATGAGCCTGGCCCACGGTGGTCACCTGACCCATGGTGCTTCCGTCAGCTTTTCCGGTCGTATCTACAGTGCGGTTCAGTATGGCCTTAACGCCGAAACCGGCGAGATCGATTACGACGAAGTTGAGCGCCTGGCGCTGGAGCACAAACCGCGCATGATCGTGGCGGGTTTCTCCGCCTACTCCCGGGTCGTGGATTGGCAGCGTTTCCGCACCATCGCCGATCAGATAGACGCCTACCTGATGGTCGATATGGCGCACGTAGCGGGCTTGATCGCAGCGGGTGTCTATCCGAGCCCTGTCGGGATCGCCGATGTGGTTACCTCGACGACCCACAAGACCCTTGGTGGTCCCCGTGGTGGTGTCATCCTGGCCAACGCTGACGAAGAGATTCAGAAGAAACTGAATTTCGCCGTTTTTCCCGAAAGCCAGGGCGGTCCCCTATGCCACGTAGTTGCCGCCAAGGCGGTGTGTTTCAAAGAGGCGATGGAACCCGACTACAAGGCGTACCAGACCCAGGTTGTCGAGAATGCTCAGGCCATGGCCACGGTATTGATGGAGCGCGGTATTAAAGTGGTCTCCGGTGGCACCGACGACCACCTGTTCCTGGTCGACCTGATCGGCAAGGAGTTCACCGGTAAGGATGCAGAAGCGGTATTGGGCAGGGCTAATATCACGGTCAACAAGAACGCGGTGCCCAACGACCCTCGTTCACCGTTCGTGACCAGTGGTCTGCGCATCGGTACCCCGGCGATTACCCGTCGCGGTTTCAATGCCCAGGACTCAGCCGACCTGGCGGGCTGGATCTGCGATCTGCTGGATGATATCGAAAATGAAGCGGTGGTGGCCGAGGTGAAGGCGAAGGTGCTCGATATCTGTGGACGGCTGCCGGTTTACACCGCGTAGGAGTCGCCGTCGGTTAGCGCGACGCCCCAGTGACCGTGGTTACCGGGGCGTTGTCATTTGCAGCTCCAACAGTTCAGGCTTTTCACCGGCACGCACTTGTTTTTGGGGGGCAAGCCAGTAGACTTCAAAGCCAGACCCCGATTTTAGACCCCCATATCCCACTTTCAGGCGTTTTTGCATGCATTGTCCCTTCTGTAATGCCCACGATACCAAGGTGATCGATTCCCGGCTGGTGGCCGAGGGGGTTCAGGTGCGGCGCAGGCGTGAATGTCTCTCCTGCTCTGAGCGCTTCACCACCTACGAGGGCGCCGAGTTGCTGATGCCTCGGTTGATCAAACAAGATGGCAGTCGCGTACCCTTTGATGACCAGAAACTGCGCGCCGGTATGCTGCGGGCGCTGGAAAAAAGGCCGGTGAGTGTTGAGCGTATCGAGGAGTCGATCAGTCGCATCAAACACAAGTTGCAGGCCACCGGCGAGCGGGAGATCAAATCTCTCGATGTTGGCGAGCTGGTGATGGGAGAGTTACAGCGCCTTGACGAGGTAGCCTATATCCGCTTTGCCTCCGTTTATCGACGCTTCCAGGATCTAAACGAGTTCCGCGAAGAGATCGAACGGCTCGAAAAGGAACCCCGTCCGCAGCCCTGAGGGGGCGGCGGGTTAACTGCAATGGCCGATATGCATCCCTCTGTGTTTGATACTGAGTGCATGTCGCGCGCCCTGCAGTTGGCCAGGCGAGGCCTCTATACCACGGAGCCCAACCCCCGTGTGGGCTGCGTGCTTGCCCAGGGACAACAGCTGCTGGGCGAGGGGTGGCACCAGCGTGCTGGTGAGGGACATGCGGAGGTCAATGCACTGGCAGCCGCTGGTGGGTCGGCTCAGGGGGCAACGGCCTACGTAACGCTCGAACCCTGTAGCCATTTTGGGCGCACGGCACCCTGTTGTGATGCCTTGATCCGTGCCGGGGTGTCCCGGGTGTGGGTGGCGATGCTTGACCCCAATCCGCTGGTGGCCGGTAAGGGTCTTGAGCGGTTGCGTGAGGCCGGCATCGAGGTGCACTGTGGCCTGATGGAGGCCCAGGCGCGCAGCTTAAACCCGGGGTTTATTAAGCGTATGGAACAGTCTCGCCCCTTCGTGCGTTGCAAGCTGGCGATGAGCCTCGATGGACGCACCGCCATGGCATCAGGAGAGAGTCAGTGGATTACCGGGCCCGATGCCCGCTCTGATGTACAGCGCCTGCGCGCCCGGAGTTCGGCGATCGTTACCGGGGTTGAATCCATTTTACGGGATGACTCGGCGCTGACGTTACGCCCGGAACAGCTGGATATGGCTGATGCCGATGAGGTATGCCGCCGGCAACCGCTGCGCGTGGTGCTCGACAGCGAGCTGCGCACGCCGGTCTCGGCGAAAGTTTTACAGGGTAAGGGGCGTGCCTTGCTGGTGTGTGCAGCCGCTGCCGACCCGGCGCGCAAGGCGATGCTGGAGGCGGCTGGAGCGGAGATTATTTCGCTGAATCGAGTCGCTGGTGGACTGGACCTGGATGAGCTGATGGCAGAGCTCGCCCGCCGAGAGTGCAACGAAGTATTGCTCGAAACTGGCGCCACCCTCGCGGGGGCGGCCGTTACAGCAGGTATAGTCGATGAGCTGGTGGTGTATATGGCGCCATTGTTGATGGGCAGTGATGCGCGTCCGCTGTTGTCGCTGCCGATCGCCAGCATGTCGCAGAGCCGGCCGCTGCAGATCACTGATCTGCGTGCGATTGGGCGAGATTGGCGTATTACGGCAGCCCCTGTAGTTGCCGGGAGCGAGTGAAGCGAAGATGTTTACCGGAATTATCGAAACCGTTGGCCATATAGCACGTACTGAACCCCGGGGCGGGGATCTACGCTTGTGCGTCGATAGCGGAGCCCTCGACCTCGGAGATGTTAAACTGGGGGACTCGATCGCCACCAATGGTGTGTGCCTGACCGTAACCGGATTGACGGGCAGCGGTTATTGGGCCGATGTCTCACAGGAAACTCTTGCTTGCTCTACCCTGGGGGAGCTGGTGCCGGGGGCTGTGGTCAACCTGGAAAAAGCGATGCAGCCCAGCGGACGTTTCGGTGGTCATATGGTCAGTGGCCATGTCGATGGTATCGGCCGGATTGTCGGTATTCGCGATGAGGGGCGCAGTGTGCGCTATCGTATTGAACCGCCGCCGGGATTAGGGCGTTATATCGCCAATAAGGGTTCGATTACAGTGGATGGAGTCAGCTTGACGGTGAATGGGTTGGAGGGCGATAGCTTCGAACTCAATATTGTTCCTCATACCGCCGAGCAAACTATTATTAGCCGATATCGTGAAGGTCATCGGGTAAATCTTGAAGTGGATCTGGTTGCCCGTTATCTGGAGCGGCTACTGCAAGGGGACGACACCCAAAGCGGCAGTGCGGGTATGACACAGGAATTTCTGGCGCAGCACGGCTTTGGCGGCCGTGGACGCCGTTAATACAGACAGAGCAGTGAATTAACGATGAAACTCAACAGTATTGAAGAGATTATTGAAGATATCCGTCAGGGCAAGATGGTAATCCTGATGGATGACGAAGATCGCGAGAACGAGGGTGACCTGATTGTGGCGGCGGAGAAGATCACCACCGAACAGGTAAATTTTATGGCGGCCAAAGCGCGGGGACTTATCTGCCTGACCCTGACCGGTGATCGTTGCGATTTTCTGGGCTTGCCGTCGATGGTGCAGAGCGAGAACGGCAGCCAGTACGGCACGCCCTTTACGGTCTCCATTGAGGCGGCAGAGGGTGTAACCACGGGTATTTCGGCTGCGGATCGAGCGCTGACGATTCAGCGCGCAGTTGACCCGCGCTCCACTCCGCAGGATATTGTGCAGCCGGGGCATATTTTCCCCCTGCGCGCACGCCCTGGTGGTGTGTTGAGCCGTGCTGGTCACACCGAAGCAGGTTGTGATCTCGCTCGTATCGCTGGCTTGATTCCGGCGGCCGCGATTGTTGAGGTGATGAACGAAGATGGCACTATGGCACGCCGCCCTGATCTGGAAAAGTTCGCGGAGTTGCATGACCTTAAAATCGGCACTATTGCAGACCTGATACATTATCGTATTCTCCACGACAAGACGGTCGACCGTATCGATGATAAGACACTTACTACCGAGTTTGGTGAGTTCACCCTGACCCTGTTCAAGGATACCATTCACGGCCAGTCACATATTGCGTTGAGTATGGGGCAGTGGAGTGCCGAGCAGCCGACGTTGGTGCGAGTGCATGTCGCCGACACCCTGCGCGACCTGTTGGGAGCACATCAGGAGGGAAGTGGCACCTGGTCCTTGCGCAATGCGATGCGACGCATTGCGGAGGAGGGCAATGGAGTGGCGGTGCTGCTTAACAGCGATGACAGCCTATCCATGGGGCCCTGTCTGGAGACCTACTTCAACCCGCAGCAACAACGCACACCGGGGCGCGATGGGGTCGGGGCGTACCATACGATAGGTACGGGCTCACAAATTCTGCGCGAGATGGGTATCGGCAAAATGCGCCTGCTCAGTTCACCGATTCGATTCAGCGCGATCTCCGGTTTCGATCTGGAGATCACCGAATACATTCCCTACGAAGAGCAGTAGAGACTGCCTTTAACACGACGAGGATTTTTTATGTCTAGCATCAAGACAATCGAAGGAAAACTAACCGCCAACGAAGGCAAGTACGCCATTGTAGTAGGGCGCTGGAATGCGTTTGTAGTAGAGAGCCTGCTGGAAGGGGCGGTTGATTCACTGTCCCGTCACGGTGTCAGTGATGAGGATATCACCATCATTCGTTGCCCCGGCGCGTTCGAGATTCCGCTGGTTGTTAAAAAAGCCGCCAGCTCGGGCCATTACGATGCCGTTATTGCACTGGGTGCGGTGATTCGAGGCGGTACGCCGCACTTTGAATATGTTGCCGGCGAATGTGTTAAAGGGTTGGGCGTGGTCGCGCTGGAAGCGGAAATACCGGTATCCTTTGGCGTGTTGACGGTTGATTCGATCGAACAGGCCGTTGAGCGTTCGGGCACCAAGGCGGGTAACAAGGGTGAAGAGGCGGCGATGTCAGCCTTTGAGATGGTTAACCTGCTCAATGAAATGGGAGGCTGAGTTGAAACAACAAGGCAATAGTCGAATGAATCCCGCTGCTCGGCGCAAGGCTCGCCAGTTGGCACTGCAGGCTTTGTATCAGTGGTATATGGCGCAAGCCAACGTCGCCGATATCGAAGCACAGTTTCGTGCCGACAATGACTTTGAAAAAATTGACGGGGAATACTTCAGTGAACTGTTGCTGCAGATTCCAAAGCAACTCGATGAGCTCGATGGCTGTGTAGAACCCTTGCTGGATCGTGATTTGGAAGAGCTGGATCCAATTGAACGGGCGATTTTGCGTATTGGTGCATACGAATTGCTGCATCGTCATGATGTGCCTTATCGGGTTGTTATCAATGAAGGGATTGAACTCGCCAAACGCTTCGGTGCCTCTGAAAGTCACCGTTACGTAAACGGTATCCTCGACAAGATCGCGGCCAAGGTGCGTTCCCCGGAAGTGAAAAATCATCGTAAATCCTGATGCCGGGAGAGTTTGAACTTATCCGGCGCTACTTCGACCGCGCCGGACTCAACGACCCACACCCGGCTGTTGTATTGGGTATCGGTGATGACTGCGCGATCATCGATCCCCCCGGACAACATCAGCTCTGCTTTTCGGTTGACACCCTGGTGGCGGATGTTCATTTTCCCGCAGCCGCCGACCCGGGGCTGATTGCCCGCCGAGCCTTGGCGGTTAATCTCAGTGATTTAGCGGCGATGGGGGCCGTACCGCTCTGCTTCACCCTGGCGCTGACCCTGCCCGATTCCAACCCGCTATGGCTTGAGCAGTTTTCCTCGGGCTTGGCGAGCGAGGCCTGTGCCCATGGGGTGTGCCTCGCGGGAGGGGATACTACCCGGGGTCCGTTGAGTATCACGGTGCAGGTTCAGGGTACCCTGCCCATGGGGCGCGCGTTGCGCCGCAACGGGGCCTGCGTTGGTGACCGGGTGCTGGTGAGTGGCTCCCTGGGAGACGGCGCGGGTGCTTTGGCTTATCTGGATCAGCCCGCACAAACGCTCAGCAGTACCCAGCAACAGTTGCTTGATCGCTTCTACCGGCCCCAGCCCCGGCTCGCATTGGGTCAGCAACTCTTACAAATCGGTGGCCGTTGTGCGATCGATATCTCCGATGGCTTGCTGGCTGATCTGGGGCACATTTTGCAACGTAGTGGCGTTGGTGCGCGGCTAGAGCTCGATGATATCCCGCTATCGGATGCCTTGCGTCGCGAGGGTGGCGATACCGCACAGCGGCTGGCGCTGAACGGTGGGGACGACTATGAGCTCTGCTTTACCCTTCCGGAGCCGCTGTGGCTAGCGCATAAAGAGACGCTGTGCGCGCTGGTGCCCTGCACGGCTATCGGGCATATTGAAGCGGGAAGTGGCCTGCTGAATACTTCCGGAGAGCCACTAACCGTCACCGGTTACCAACATTTCTAACGGAGTTTTTATGGCAGATACACCCGCAAGCGTATGGCGCAATCCGGTTCATTTTGTCGCCTTCGGATTTGGTAGTGGTGCCGCCCCTGTTGCTCCCGGCACCTTCGGTACCCTGGCTGCGGTCCCCCTTTACTTGCTGCTGCAGTATCTGCCATTGACTCAATACCTGCTGGTGGTGGTGGTCGCTTTTGTTGTGGGCTGCTGGCTGTGTGACATCACCTCGCGGGACATTGGTGTACACGATCATGGTGGCATCGTATGGGATGAGTTTGTAGGTCTGTGGGTGACGATGATCGCGGCTCCCCCGGGCTGGATCTGGATTGTGGTGGGTTTCGCTTTATTCAGGCTGTTCGATATCCTCAAGCCTTGGCCGATCCGCTGGCTGGACCGCCGCGTTGGTGGAGGCTTTGGAATAATGGTCGATGATCTGCTGGCGGGCGTGTTTGCGTGGGTTGTGATGCAACTGCTGCACCTGTGGGTGGTCTAACCCCCTGGGTTGATGCTGGTATAACCAGGAGAGCCAGGGTGAGGCTTATGAATCGGATGCTAGTGATGGGGGTGGTGTTGATATCGCTATCGGCGGTAGCGGCCCCCGACGTGCGCGTGCAGGGGCTTTTTCCGGGTGCAGCGGTGTTGATTATTGATGGTGAACGCCACCTGCTCAAGGTAGGGCGTAAGCCGGTCAAGGGTGTGAGTGTATTGGAGGCCGATGCCCACAGTGCACTGTTATCCATTGACGGAAAGCAACAGCGCTTGACGCTATCACGAGAAGTCAACAGCAGCTTTACCCAGGCCGAACGCAAACAGGTGCGGGTGAGTCTTGATCATGAGTCGGGCAGCTACCCGGTTTACGGCGCCATCAACGGTCGTTCGATACAGATGGTGGTAGATACCGGGGCCACCATGGTTGCGATGAGTTCGCAGCAGGCGCAGGCCATTGGGCTCGACTATAGCAAGGGTACCTTACGGCCAATAACCACCGCCAGCGATCAGGTGATGGCCTTCGAGCTGCGCCTTGATCGCGTCAGTATCGGGGGCATTGAGCGCAGAAATATTCGCGCGGTGGTGGTGGAGGGGAGCTACCCGACGGTGGTGCTGCTGGGTATGAGTTTTTTACAGCACCTGCGAATGCAGGAGCAAGAGGGCGTGTTGCTTTTGGAAGAGAAGTAACCCGGCTTGCCGAGCCGGCCTATACCTGAGGGGCATGCTGCGGTAATGGTGTGCACGATGGGGTTGGCCTGTTAGAATGCCGTCCCTTGACCGAGCCGCTGCGGCAGATATTTTTAGGAGTTATCAGTGTCAATACGTTACGTCGCCACCTCGAAGTTGCCCACTCCCTATGGGGTGTTTAGCATGCATGGGTTTGAGGATCCCGACACTGGCAAGGAGCACGTCGCTCTCAGTATGGGTGTTGTGGATGATGGCGAGCCGGTGCTGGCCCGGGTGCATTCCGAGTGTCTGACGGGCGATGCGTTGTTTAGCATGCGCTGCGATTGTGGTGCCCAGCTACAGGCGGCGCTGGAAGCCATTGCGGCGGAGGGTCGGGGTGTGCTGCTTTACCTGCGCCAGGAAGGTCGGGGAATCGGTTTGATGAATAAAATTCGCGCCTATAAGTTGCAAGACGGTGGCGCTGATACCGTGGAGGCTAACGAGCAGTTGGGCTTTGGCGCGGATATGCGTGAATACGGTATGTGCGAAGCGATGCTCGAGCAGTTGGGGGTCACCTCCCTGCGCCTGATGACCAATAACCCTCGCAAGGTGAAGGCGATGGAGGCGGCGGGGATTACCGTTGCCGAACGCCGTCCGCTGGAAACGGGGCGTAATCCCCACAACGACCGCTACCTGAACACCAAGGCGGGTAAATTGGGGCATTGGATTACCCCACCGGAAACCTAGGCGACAGAGCTTACGGCAGCCCGCTTGCGAGAATTAGAGCTTGGCGCTCTTGTGTGGTTGGCTGCTCTTGATGCGTGCCTGAATGGTCGCAACAATACCTTCGGCGTCGAGGCCGCATTCTGTCAGCAGCTCTGCCGGCTTACCGTGTTCGATAAAACGGTCGGGAATACCGAGGTTGAGCGTTGCCACCTGCAGCCCTTCGGCTTGCAGGAACTCGTTGACCGCGGAGCCTGCACCGCCCATGATCGCACCCTCTTCCAGAGTTACCAGTAGCTGGTTTTTCAGCGCCAGCGAGCGTATCAGGGGTTCGTCCAAAGGTTTTACGAAGCGCATATTGGCAACGCTGGCATCGAGTGTGTCAGCGGCACCCAGGGCGCTGTGCAGCAGGGTGCCAAACGCTAAAATAGCGATAGGACTATTGCCTTCGCGGCGCATCTCCCCCTCACCGATGGCCAGGGAATCGAGCGACTCGGTGATCTCAACGCCAATGCCGCTGCCGCGAGGGTAGCGCACCGCCGCTGGCCCCTGATGATGGTAACCGGTACTGAGCATCTGCCGGGTTTCGTTCTCATCGGCGGGTGTCATGATCACCATATTGGGGACGCAGCGCATATAGGGTATGTCGTAACATCCGGCGTGGGTTGGACCATCTTCACCCACCAGTCCGGCACGATCGATCGCGAACAAGACATCAAGGTTTTGGACTGCGACGTCATGAATCAACTGATCGTAGGCCCGTTGCAGGAAGGTTGAGTAGATGGCGACTACGGGCTTACCCCCATCGCAGGCGACCCCGGCCGCCAGCGTGACAGCGTGCTGTTCTGCGATTGCAACGTCGAAGTAGCGGTCGGGAAAACGATCGGCAAATTCGATCAGGTCGGAGCCATCTTTCATCGCCGGCGTAATGCCCACCAGCATGGATTCCTGCTCGGCCATGTCCACCAACCAGCGACCAAATACGTTGGAATATTTGGGTGGAGCGGGCTTCGGGTTGGCCGGTTTTACCGCGGCTTCCGGTTCGAGCTTGGTGATGGCGTGATAGCCGATCGGATCTTGCTCTGCGGGAGCAAAACCATGGCCTTTTTGGGTTACCACATGGAGGAACTGTGGCCCCTTGAGGTTGCGCATGTTGTGCAGGGTACTGACAAGTGCGTCCAGGTTATGACCGTCGATGGGGCCGATATAGTTAAACCCCAACTCCTCAAACAGGGTGCTGGGGGCCATCATACCCTTGACATGCTCTTCGGTGCGTCGAGCCAGCTCCCAGGCCCTGGGTATGCCACTGAGAACTTTGCGGCTACCTTCGCGCATCGTATGGTACGCACGGCTCGACAGCAAGCGGGCAAAATAGTTGGAGAGTCCGCCCACATTGGCTGAGATCGACATATCGTTATCGTTCAGCACGACCAGCAGGTTGGCATTAACCTCCGAGGCGTGATTCAGGGCTTCGAAGGCCATGCCGGCCGTCATTGCGCCGTCGCCGATCACCGCGATAGCGCGCCGATCCCGACCCTGCATGCGAGACGCGATTGCCATGCCCAGCGCTGCGCTGATAGAGGTGCTGGAATGTCCTACACCAAAGGTGTCGTAGGGGCTTTCACTGCGTCGGGGAAAGGCCGCCAGGCCGTCGCGCTGGCGCAGACTCAGCATCGCCTCGCGACGGCCGGTGAGAATTTTGTGGGGGTAGGCTTGATGACCCACATCCCATACCAGGCGGTCTTCCGGGGTATTAAAAATATAGTGCAGGGCGATCGTCAGCTCGACGACACCGAGGCCCGCTCCAAAATGGCCACCCGTTTGACCGACACAATAGAGCAGGTATTCACGAAGCTGTTCCGCCAATTGCGGCAGCTGGCAGGCATCGAGCTCACGCAACTGTGCAGGGAGATCAACCCGGTCCAGTAACGGCGTATCGGGTCGGTGTCGGGGAATTTCGTGGAGCATAGAGCGGAAGGCTGTCTATATCAGTGTCAGGTGGCAAGCGTGGCACAGGGCCCGTGAGCCGGCCATTCTACTCTGCTAATGGCTACGATGCACTATGTATCGCGCGAGCTCCCGCAGGGGGGTGGCGCGCTCATCGAAAGAATCGAGCGCCTGTATCGCCTCATCCAGTAGTTCATTTGCTTTGCATCTGGCACCTTCCAATCCCAGCAGTGCTGGATAGGTGGGCTTGTTGAGGGCAATATCGGCACCCTGGGTCTTGCCCAGGGTTTGGGTATCGGCTTCAACATCGAGAATATCATCCTGCACCTGAAAGGCGAGGCCGATGCTGCGAGCGTAGCGATGCAGCTGTTGCAGCTGCAGGGTGTCGGCCCCGGCGATACGAGCTCCCATTTCGACACTGGCGCATATCAGGGCACCGGTCTTGTGGCTATGCATCTGTTCCAGTTGCTCCAGGCTGAGGGCTTTTCCAACCGCGTTCAGGTCGATCGCCTGGCCGGCCACCATGCCGTTGATCCCGGCTCCGGCCGCGAGGGCCTGAACCAGCTGTAGTTGAATGCGAGCATCCCGCCCCTCGGTTGGCCGGCAAAGCAGTTCAAAGGCCAGCGTTTGCATGGCGTCACCGGCGAGAATGGCGGTCGCTTCGTCGAAGGCTATGTGGCAGGTGGGTTTACCGCGGCGCAGGTCGTCGTCATCCATCGCCGGCAGGTCATCATGGATAAGAGAGTAGGCGTGGATTAGCTCGACGGCGGCAGCGGCCTCGGTCGCATCGGCAGGATCGCCCCCCACGGCTTCGCAGCTGGCGTAGGTCAGCATCGGGCGCACGCGCTTACCGCCATTAAAGAGGCTGTACCCTATCGCCTCGCGCAGGCGCTCAGCTCCGACCGGAGCCTGGGCGATCACCTGTTGCAGGTGGCGATCCACCCGCTGTTGGCACTGTTCGAGGTAGGCGGTGATGCTCATTCGGCAGCGTTGGTATCAAAGGGTTCGCGGATCAGTTGCTCTTCCCGTTCTACCAGCAGTTCCACTTTTTGCTGGGCGCTGGTTAGTGCCTGCTGGCATTCGCGGGTCAGGCTGACGCCCTGTTCAAACGCTTGCAGCGATTGCTCCAGCGACAACTCACCGGATTCCATCTTTTCTACCAGCGCCTCAAGCTCGGCGAGGGACTGTTCAAACGCAAACCCCTGCTTCTTTTTGGCCATGATCGATCACCCATCGCAATAAAGGCGCAACAGTACCGAACTGCCCAGCAAGGGTCAAACCATCCCTACCCTGAACCGGTAATAGCGCCCACCGGGAGCAAAAATCTCATACTTTGGTCGCTAAAGATGCTGCCTGATTGGCATTCGGGCTTTAATTGACGGGCGTTCGCTGGTGCGTGAGCGCAATATGAGATAAATTTCCTAGCTCAGTACATACTTAGCACTGCTCCTTGGGGGACCGCATTTGCGCGCGGGCGACATAAAGCGGGGGGCTGGCTCTTAAAAGCAAAGGAGTGAAGCGTGGATTTAGCGACCCTGTTGGGCCTGGTGGGCGCCTTTGGTATCGTCATCTCGGCCATGATACTCGGTGGGTCGGGGGGGATGTTCTTCAACGTACCCTCACTATTGATCGTGCTGGTGGGCACCACCTTTGCGGTGTTGATGAAGTTTACCGTAAAGCAGTTCTTTGGAGCCTTTAAGGTCGCCGGCAAGAGCTTCAAGTTTCAATCTACCGATCTCAACGGGTTGATTGAGGAGATTGTTGAACTGGCTGACACGGCCCGTAAAGGGGGGCTGCTGGCGCTGGAGGAGAAGGAGCCGAGTCATCCGTTCCTGAAGCAGGGTATTCAGCTGTTGGTGGACGGGCATGACCCTGCCGTGGTCAAGGCGATGCTGACCAAGGATATGCGTCTGGCGGTAACCCGTCATGAGCTGGGCGCCAAGATATTCAGCGCTATCGGGGATGTAGCGCCGGCGATGGGGATGATCGGGACACTGGTGGGACTGGTGCAGATGCTCGCCAATATGAGTGATCCCAAGTCGATCGGCCCCGCGATGGCGGTGGCGCTGTTGACGACTCTCTATGGTGCGATGATCGCAACTATGCTGGCGTTACCCATGGCCGACAAGCTGTCGTTGCGGCGTGATGAAGAAGCATTGGTCCAGGCGTTAATCATCGATGCACTACTGGCAATTCAGGAAGGTCAGAACCCGCGGGTGATCGGCTCCATGCTGCGCAACTACCTGCCGACCTCTGCCCGAGAGGTCGAGGAGGCCGGGTGATGCCTGCTCGGATGATGGGCCACAACGGTCGGAGCCGCTATGTCTGATTCTGATATGGAAGAGTGCGACTGCCCCGAATGTCCAGCCGGGCTTCCAGGCTGGTTGGCAACCTTTGCCGACCTGATGTCGCTGTTGATGTGCTTTTTCGTGTTGCTGCTCTCCTTCTCCGAAATTAATGCGCTTAAGTTCAAGCAGATAGCGGGGTCGATGCGCGATGCTTTTGGTGTGCAGTCAGAACTTAAATTAAAGGAGATTCCCAAGGGCACCAGCATCATTATGCAGGAGTTCAGCCCGGGTAAACCCGAACCGACGCCGATTAACGAAATTCGCCAGTTCACCACCACCGTTACCAAACCGGACCTTGACCTGATATGCACCCCCGGGCAGGAGAGCAAAACCGGTCAAAGCTCTGCCGTGGATGGTGAAAAGAACGAGCAAACTGCGCAGAAAGTCCAGCAGATGATCGAACAAACCGAAGCTCGAGCCCAGCAGCTTGCTACCGTGCTCCATGAGCAGATTGAAAAAGGCAGCGTAGAGGTCGAAACCAAGGCGCGTAAGATCATTATTCGGGTGCAGGAAAATGGGTCTTTCTCATCCGGCTCCGCCGAGCTGGAGGCGCAGTTCTATCCGGTGATGGAAAATATTCAGCGCGTCTTGCACTCGGTAGAGGGTTCGATCGCTATCGAAGGCCATACCGATAGCATTCCGATTGATACGGCTCGCTTTGAATCCAACTGGGCGCTCTCCTCGGCGCGCTCGGTGTCGGTGGCCCACGCATTGATCATCGGCCGTAACGGAATCGATCCAATGCGGTTGCAGGTGAGAGGGTACGCCGAAACCCGTCCCCTTGAATCAAACGCGACAGCGGAGGGGCGCTCTAAAAATCGCCGCGTAGAGATCGTGATTACCGAGGATCTGGCGCCTGAACTCAAAGAGGATCTGAAGCAGTTACGGGAAACGGACACCCAGCTCTACGATAGCCTCGATCTACAGGACAGCGAGGTCTTTAACTTGCGCCCGGATGAGGTCTTTTAACGGTCTCGGTATGGGGCGGGTGGTGTTTTATTGATCGCTCCGCTGCAGGCAACGGCTTGCAGGGCCTGTATCGGCTTATCCACATCCCATGCACAGCGGGCTCCCGGGTTTCTGTGGACAGGGTGCCTGCCACCGTTTATTGACCGCAGCGCGCTGTTAGCTGCTGCGTTAGCTGTTGGTATTCAAGCAAGCGCTGGCGCGTCGAGACCTCGACACGTCGGCCGCTATTGAGGCAGCCGAACAACTGCTTTTGAACCTCCCTGTTACGCTGTTGGACCTGCTGGACCCTAGTCTGTTCGCAATAACCGGGGGCTCGATCGACCGCGCTCTGCAGGTGCCGCACTTCGGTGTCGGTTGGCGCGCTCAGCAAACAGCTGGCGGGGGCGGCGAGAGCGCTGCGGGTTACGAGGGCTAACAGGAGGCTAGCTAGCCACAACCCCCTGACCGCCTCTTTGGTTGGTGTCGCGTCATCAGGGCGTGCCACTGAGAAAACTCCCTAATAGGCGGTCGCCCGCCGTTGTGATTTTTTGCCAAAAGCTTTGTTGTTGCGTGCAGGAGTTATTGATACGAATGGTCAGGGTGCCATCCTGGTAGCGGGGTAATTCACGGGGTTCGCTGCGGGTGATGAGCCCGGATTGGGTTCGGTAAACCCGGTAGGTGCGTAATGGGTCTATTTGCTGGTAGGTGGAGCTGCCGTATTGGGCGTCGAGCAGCCAGTTGTACGCTCCCAGAAACTCGCTGATGCGAACCAGGTCGATCGCCGTGGGCTGGCTAATATCGTGCACCTGGCGGGTTTTGCTGTTCTCTTCGTCAATGGATTGATAGCGCCCGCTGAGTCGCTCGAGTCGGTAGCGGGGGTCCATTCCCAATAGGGTGGCAAAGGTTTTCCATTTAATAAATTGTGCGTCGATGCGCCACTGGTCACCCAATAGTTCGTAGTGGCTACGTTGGCAGCGGTCGTGACCGGTCAGGGTAGCCCGGTAGCGCTGGGGCGCGAGCTGGCGAAACTGGATCTCCACCAAAGGTTCCTCATCGCTGAGGCGTTGTACGCTGTAGAGCCAGCCTGCTGTGGGAAGGATCAGGAGTGCGACCGCCAGCAGCACGGCTAATAGCAGCCAGCGTTTCATTGGCAGGAAGGGGGGTAAGCCCGGTTGATGGAGTGACCGGCAGCCGTGGTAGTCATGGTAAATGGCTCTGCTTTTTCCTATGCTGAAGCTAGTTTCTTGCGAGAGTTCCCTGTCGCTATATGACCAGTCTATCAAGAACCCTGTTGAAAAGGGTGTTGTCGATCTACTTTGTGTTGACCTTCCTGGTCACGGTTATCCAGGTTGTCGCTGAGTTTTACAGCGCCCGTTCGGTGATTGAAACGGATATGCGGCACACTCTGGAAAGCTTGCAGCAGGGGCTGGCGCAGTCGATCTGGGAGATTAATCCGGAACAGGAGGCTGCGCTGGTGGAGGGCCTGATTCAGCTGCCCACGGTAGTGGGGGTGGAGGTCGTGCATGCGGACGATGGGTCTCTTCTGCGACGCGGTGTCACCCCGGAACAGCAGCTGGCCGATGTGAATACGCTCGACGATAGCCGCAGTGTGAGGGCCCCTGGCCGACTTTTCGGTGTGGTTTCACCGCTGGTATATGGCCGTGACGATAGCGCCCGCCAGGTTGGAATGGTAACGCTTTACTCCAGTGATGAGGTCACCTTCGACCGCATTCAGGTAAGCCTTGTGTTTCTAATTCTCAACGCGATGCTCAAGACCGCGCTGCTGATTTTTATGTTTTTGTGGGTCTTCCGCAAATACCTGTCCAGACCTTTAACCTCGTTTACACAACAGATCGCTAGCATGGACCTGCACAATCTGGGGAAGAGTCACCTGCACCTTCAGCAGCACAATGAGAATGAGCTGACGTTGTTGAGCAAGGGGTTTAATCGATTGGTGGACAAGCTCATAGAAAATCGCAGCGAGCTCGATCGGCACAATACGACTCTGGCGCAAGAGGTGGAGAAGAAAACCCGGTCATTGCAGGAAACCCTCAATGTGGTCGAGGCGCGTGAGCAGTCGTTGGAGAGCGAAGTCGCGCTTCGACTTCAGGCGGAGCAGGAGCTAAAGGCGAGTTATCAGGCGCTAAAGCAATCCCAGGGCGAGCTCTACAAGGCCCAGGACCAGCTGGTGGCCTCAGAAAAACTGAATACCCTCGGCCAGATGGTGGCGGAGGTCACACACGAGTTAAATACCCCGATTGGGGTGGCCATCACCACCAGCTCCTATCTCGAAGGCAAGATGCAGGAGCTGGAAAAGGGGTTCAAGGAGCGCACTATCACCACAGGGCAGATGGAACAGTTTCTAGCCGGGGGGCGGGAGAGCGCTGAACTTATTCGGGTCAATATGCAGCACGCCGCAGAGTTGGTGTCCGATTTCAAATTGATAGCGGTCGATGAAGCCAGCAACCGCCTGCGCACGATTAACCTGAAAGACTATCTGCAGGGGATCGTGCACTCGGTACATCACAAATTCAAGCGCACCCCGCACCAGATAGTTGTCGACTGTGATCCCTCTATCGAGCTCTATTGCAGGCCTGGAGCGATCGCCCAGGTTGTCATTAACCTGATGATGAACAGTCTTGTGCACGGCTTCGAGTCCCACGACTCGGGCAATATTCGTATCGAAGCTCGCAAAGAGGATGCGCGCTGGATTGCAATCACCTACAGGGATGACGGCAAGGGGATGGCGGCTGAGCAGTTGCAGCGAGTGTTTGAACCTTTTTACACCACCCGGCAGGAGGAGGGTGGCAGCGGCCTTGGAGGACATATTGTTCACAAACTGGTGACGGGTGATCTGGGTGGCGAGATCCGCGTCGAGAGCGAGCTCGGTAGTGGGGTTGTCTACAGGCTCCGAATTCCACTGCGTATGGCCCCGGGAGCGAGCTGAGATGAAAGAGCATGGCAGCTATCGTATGGAAGCCCTGGGGCGTGTAATTGAGTGCGATTGCAGCGGCTCCTGGAATGTGGAGACGGCACAACGCTACTGTCGGCAGCAGCGTGCATTGGTGAGACAGATGGGAGAGGGCTCCTGGGTTAAGATTCTGGATCTGTGCGGGTGGGAGCTGGGGACGCCCGAGGTGTTGATTCCTCTTCGTGAACTGTACGTTTGGAGTGCGCAACACGGTCAGGTCCGGCAGTTAAATATTCGGCACCAGAGCCTATTTAAAACAATGCACCTGGAGAGCGTGATACCGGCAGATTCCCCTATTGAGTTTATTGAAGTGGATAGCTGGGCGCAGGCAAGGGAGTTGCTGGCGCGGGATTATCTGGCGCCAGAGCAGGTTTCGTCTTCCCTTGAATAGGGTTGGAAATCCCACTAGTCTGTCCTTCTAAACCCCGCCTGAGGAATAATGCTGTGCTCAAACTTTATGGTTTTACTGTCAGCAACTACTACAACATGGTCAAGCTTGCGTTACTGGAAAAGGGTGTCGCCTTTGAAGAGGTGAAGGTCTATCCCAATCAGGAGGAGCAGTACCTTGAACTCAGTCCGATGGGAAAGGTTCCCTGCCTCTTAACGGAGCAGGGGCCGCTGACGGAAACGAGTGTGATTCTCGATTATATCGAGGAGAGCCAGCCCGGTGAGCCGCTCTACCCCCAGCAAGCGTTTACACGCGCCAGGGTGCGAGAACTGATTCACGAGTTGGAGCTATATATCGAACTACCCGCCCGGCGTTGTTATGGTGAAGTGTTTTTTGGTGGCACCACGAGTGACGAGGTGCGTACTGAAGTCGCCGCTTCCTTGTCAAAAGGGGTTGCTGCGTTGCGCCGGCGTTGTACCTTCAGTCCCTACCTGGTGGGAGATAAACTCACCTACGGGGACATCTTTTTCCTCTACAGTTTTGACTTGGCCCAGCAGGTGGCAAGCCGCCTGTTTCAGCGGGACCTATTCAGCGAGCTGCCCGGCGCGGCGGAATTGATGGCGCAACTGGCTGAGCGCCCTGAGGTCAAACGGGTGGCGGCAGACCTGCATGCCGGCATGGAGGAGTTTGCCAAACTGCGTTCAGCCAAAGCCCCTTAAACGTCTGATATGTCCTTGCCCGCCTGTATTCGCATGAGGGCGAAACTGGCGATAGCGGCGGTCAGTATAAAGGGGATGGCAAGCTGGTTCATGGCTGTCCAGCCGAGGCTCGATTCGAGAGGGCCGGAGCTGAGCGACGACAGCGTCACTCCGCTGAAAATAATAAACTCATTGGCCGCCTGGGATTTCCCCTTCTCCCTCTCCTTATAGGTCGTGGTGACCAGCTGCGTTGCCCCGATGAACATAAAGTTCCAGCCGATGCCCAGCAACGTCAGTGCGCACCAAAATTGCCATTCCTGTTGCCCCGTCAGGTTGATGGCGCAGCAGCAGAGCATCAGTACCGCTCCGGCCAAAATGACTCGCAGCGTGCCGATGCGCTGGATCAGGTGGCCGGTAAAAAAGGAGGGTAGGAACATACCCAGTACGTGCCACTGAATTACCCGTGCGGCCTGATCGAAGCCAAAACCGCAGCGCGCCATCGCCAGTGGTGTTGCGGACATCAACAGATTCATCACCGCGTAGGCGAGAGTAGCCGCTACCACCGCAACCAAAAATGTGGGTTGACGGATGATCTCTGTAATGGGACGGCCGCTATCTTGCTGCTCGGCACGGTCCAGTTTGGGGATGGATACGCGACTGAGTATGATCAGGGTAAGGCTATAGAGCGCCGCCAATGCGTAGAAGCTACCGACGAAAGGGACTGCGGTGAACCATTGGTTGCTGGCGACCGCAAGATTGGGGCCAAGCACAGCAGCGATTACCCCTCCGGCCATCACCAGGGATATGGCACGCCCCTGTTGCCCGGGGCTGCTGGCATCGACCGCTGCGAAGCGGTAGAGGGTGCCAAATCCGATACCGATTCCCAGTAGCAGGGTGCCGATGCAGAACAGCACAAACTCATGCTCAAGCAGCGCTGTCGCGCTACAGAGTGCACCGGCAATACCGATGCAGTTGCCCAGTACGAAGCCCTGCTGCCTCCCGATTCTGCGCATGATCAGGGATGCGGGGATGGTGCTCATCATCAAACCGATAAACTGCAGCGCCAGCGGCAGGGTGATTAACTCGGTGGAGGGCGCGAGCTGTTGACCGATTAATGCGCTGACGGCGATTAGCAGCACGTTGCCGGTGGTGAGCAATGCCTGGCACAGGGATAACAGAAGGACATTTTTATTCACGAGATGCGTCGCTTGTTTGATTTTTTGCAGTAGAGATTAATGTGACCGCCAGTAAGGTAATGACGCCCCCTATCAGTACCTGTGGAGCCAGTGACTCGTTAAACCACAGATAGCCCTGCAAGGCGGTTGCGGGGGGGACAAGAAAAAACAGGCTGGTGACGCGATTGATCTCACCCTGCCGGATCAATAGCAGCAGAAGCAGAATCGTAATGACCGACAGTACCAGCACCGACCAGGCAAGGGCGAGGGAAAAGGTGAGCGACCATTCGATGGCGCGCTCATCCCACCACAGGGCCGCAGGGGTGAACAGCATCGCCGCGCCCAGGTATTGCCAGAAGGTACTTTGCAGCAGGTGCTGTTGCTGGCAGAAGCGCTTTTGGTAGAGCGTACCCAGGGTGATCCCCAGTAGTGCCGCCAGTGCGCAGAGAACCCCTGCAACCGGCAGCTGCAGGGTACCCTCTTGCGGCCAGAGCACCAGCACGATGCCTGTCACGCCGAGCAGCAAACCGGCTATCTGGCGCGGCGGTGGCCTAAACCCTGAAAGGCTTACTGCAATAAGGGTCGTCAGTAGGGGTTGCAGTCCAACCAGCAGTGCCGTTACTCCCGTGGGGGTGCCAAAGTCGATGGCGATGAACACGCCGCCCAGATAGATTCCATGCAGCAGTAAACCCACCACCAGCATATGGCCTATATCACGGCGCTTGGGCCAGGGGGCGCGCCACAAAAAGAGTAGCAGGGCCAGGCAGGCCAGATTGAGAATCATACGCAGGGCGAGAAAACTCATCGGTTCTGCGTAGGGCAAACCGAAACGCGCACCGATAAACCCTGTGCTCCACAGAAAGACGAAAAGAGTAGGGATGAGCACCTTCACAGGGAGGCTCTTGAGGAGGGTTTGTGCAGCAGGATAACGTCGTTGCCGATAAACTCGATGGCCGCCTGTTGTTGCCTGCCCCAAAACATGAAGGTCGCTCTGCTAAAAAATACGATGTGGGTCGGGTCTCGAATATAGTGCCACTGGCCGAAAGCCGATTGATGGGTGACCAGTTTGGTCATGATTCCGAGCCATCCACCCGGGCGCAGGCATTGCCATAGGGTTTCCAGAACCTGACCGGGTTGTGACAGATGTTCCATTACCTCGGTGGCGGTGATGAAATCGTAGTGCGCACTTAGGCGGGAGGGATCGTTGGCGAAGAAGGGGTCGAACAGCTCCATATGAAACCCCTGTTCGTCCATCATTTGAGCCAGCGCCGGGCCGGGCCCGCAGCCGAAATCGAGCCCGCTGGACCGAGGGGCCAGGCGTTCAGTCAGGGGGATCGACAGGCGTGATAAAAACCGGCGGTACCCCGGGTCGAGAGGGTCGTTGTTGTGCAGTTCGTATTCGGCCCGCTCCTGCTCGGCATTAAGGTGGAAGCGCGCAGGGACCTGAACCAGTTGGCACTGCGGACATCGCAAGTATTCGCGCCGGGCGTCCTGATGAAAAGGGGTGCAGGGTGCTGCGGCGCAGAGCACGCATCTCAACGGGGGGGTAGCGATTGATTTCATTCAGTTGTCGAGGCAGCTCGCGAGGAAACGCTCCAGCTGCTGGTAGTAGGCCAGACGGTTATCGAACTTGCGAAAGGGACCGTATTCATCGCCTTTTATTAAGGTGTCAACCACGACACCGCGGGTGCGTAGGTTGGTGGTGATCATATCGAGGTCCTCCATCCGCGCGCGTTGATCCTCGCGCCCCTGGGCCAGAAACAACGGGATTCGAATCTGTTCGATGGCGCTCAGCGGAGAGTCAGCCTGCAGCTGGGCGAGGGCTTGGCGAGGGTCGCCAATCTGCTGTTGAATAACAATACGGTTCACCTCCTCCTCCACGGGCAGGGTATCGAGCCAGTGCAGTGGGTTGAGTGGCGCAGCCATGGCGGCGGCGCAGCGATAATCGGCGGGATAGAATGCTGCACCCGCAACTGCGGCGTAGCCTGCGTAGCGTTCACCTACGATCGCGACCCTCTCCTTGTCGGCGACACCTTGCCTGCGCAGGTAGGTAACCGCATCGATCAGGTCCTGCTGCATGATGCCGTTTCCCCAGCGTCCGGCTAGCGCATACTGCTTGCCGTAGCCAGTCGAACCGCGGTAGTTGACCTGCATAACGCCATACCCGCGGCTGGCCAGAAACTGCACCATGGGATTAAAGCCCCAGTGATGCCGGCCACGGTAGGGTTTGGCGTGGGGCAGAATAACAAAGGGCAGGCTGCCCCGTTGGTAGCCTTGGGGCAGGGTGACATAGCCGTGCAACATGGAGCCATCACGGGTGCGAAAGTCCACCGGTCGCATCGGTGCCATCTGCGCCCTGAGTGGGTGGGGTGGGGTATCGAAGATCTCTCGGTAGTTGTTGTCCGAGCGCTGGTAGAGGAAAAAACGGGCGGGCTCCATATCGCTCAGCACACGAAACAGCATCCGGTTGCTATCCATGCTGCTACTGACTTTTTGCAGGGTGCGCTGGCCGGAACGCTGAAACAGATCGGCAAACAGCTCACCGTCCTTTTCATCGAAAAAATAGTAGTGGGGTTTGTCTGTTTCGTAGGCAGCCGCGACCACTCGCTGCTCTATCCCTGTGACTTCGAGCTGTTGCAGGTCCGCATCGGGGTTTTCGTACAGGAGCTCCTGCAGTTCGTTAATCTCTGGGTCGTAGAGCTGAATGGCCAGGGTGTCGCGGTCAATGTTGCTGCTGACGTAGAGGCGCTTGTTGTCCTCGGTGAAACGCAGGGGGTCAACCCGGTCAGGCCAGGGACTGGTGTGCGATACGCGGAATGCGACCTCCTCGTTTTCGCGGTAGAGCAGCTCGCGCCGTAATCCGTTTTGGCTTATGGCGGCACGAATCTTACCCTCGTTATCTGTCAGCCATTGCACGATAGTGCCCGAGTTTGTAGCGACCCGCTGTTGCTCTCCGGTTTCCAGGTCGAGTCGGTAGACATCGTCCACCCGGCGATCCCTGCGGTTGCTGGTGATCAGCACGTGGTCAGGGTCTGCCGTCAAGGGGTCAAGTAAGCGATGGCGTACGCGGCTATCTTCGGTTAACGGGCGCCGTCCGCGCCGCTCTGGTGTGACCAAAAAAAGCTGACTGCTCTGCTGGCGCTCATCGGGGACCTCATAGATCAACTGGGAGTTGGAGATCCAGTCGTATGTGCGAATGCCGTTGCTACGCTGGTTACTTACCCGCACGGGGGAAACATAGAGGGCGTTGCGCTCTTTCTCGCTTAACTCGAACAGCGACAGGGAGGTGGTGTGGTCAGGAAATAGATTGCTTTGCAATGATCCCGAGCTGGCGTACCCCTGGGGGTTACCGGTCGTTGTGGGCCGGGGTGGATTAGCAGCAACAATCGGTGCCGCGTCGGCTGCGGTGGGGGGCTCTTGGGGTTCGTCGTTGTTGGCGGAGGCTTCCTCGCTCGCCTGGGGAGCTGGCTCCTCGCCCTCTTGGGGGGCTGGCTGCAGGGGTTCGTCAGGGACTATCGGGGGCTTGGGTAGTGGCTTGTCCAGCAAGCGAACATAAAGATTGAGCTGTTGTTGCCAGGGGCCCAGGTACGAGATCATGCGGCCATCGGGGGAGAGCTTGGGCATCTGCTGGGGAGGGGGTGCGAAAAGCTGCGCGGCGGGAAGTGGCAGCGCTGCCTGCGCCGACGGGATCGCAAGGCTGAGGGGTAATCCCAGTATCGGAAGTAGTACCCGCAAAGGGTGGAGTAGAGTTGATCTCATCTTTGGGTCCGCAACGTTATGCAGGAACGGAGTCAAGGTTCCGGTCTGTTCAGATTATAGTATCAGCAATGCAGGCGCTGCGCCCGGTACACTTTTCTCTTGGGGGTAGGGCGGGTTATGCTCGACGTTAACGGGAATAGCAGGTGACCGGAACATGCAGCTACCGCTGGTATATCATCCCAGCTACAGTTATGAATTTCCCCAGCAACACCGCTTTGCTATGGTGAAATTTCGTTATCTGTACGAACTCCTGCGCCAGCGAGGTATTGCCACCGCGGCCAACACCTATCGTTCGGGTCCCTGTTTGCGCAAGTGGCTATTGCAAGCGCACTGCCCGCAATACCTGCAACGTATAGAGGAGGGTGGCCTCAGTTCAAAAGAGGTACGTGAGCTGGGGTTGCCCTGGTCGCCAGGGCTTGCTCGCCGCAGCTTTGTATCTCCCGGTGGTACGGTGTTGAGTGCGCTACTGGCTGTGCAGCATGGAATGGCTTGCCATCTTGCCGGTGGAACCCATCACGCCCATTACGATAAAGCCTCGGGTTTTTGCTGCATTAACGATCTTGCGGTAGCGGCACTGGCAATGCTGCAACAGCCTGGTATTAACCGTGTGCTGATCTTTGATTGTGATGTTCATCAAGGGGATGGCACGGCGGCAATACTGTCCGGGCGTGATGATGCATTTACCTGCTCGATACATTGCGAGAAGAATTTTCCCGTGCGTAAGCAGTGCAGCGACCTGGACGTCGGGCTGGCCGACGGCATAGAGGATGATGCCTACCTGGAAATTGTTGCCACGACTCTGCATCGGTGCCTTGACCACGTGCAACCCGATCTGGTGCTGTACGATGCGGGCGTTGATGTGTACGCGGGAGATCCGCTCGGTAGAGCCAATATCAGTTGGCAGGGTATTGAGCAGCGCGAACGCCTGGTGCTCAACGCCATACGGGCCCGGGGTATCCCCCTGACGACGGTCATCGGTGGCGGCTACGATGACGACCGCCGCCAGCTCGCAGCTCGCCATGCCATTGTTGTAGAGCAGGCTCTGGCGCTACTCGGTGGCTAGGGAAATCCCTGTGCTACTATCGAGTGAGTATTGATTTTTTTACTGCAACGCGGCTGAACGTTATAACTGCAAAGAGGAATGGAACGATGGATCAGGACGTATTGGAGCAGGAGCTCAAGCAACTGCAGGGCGTATACAATATGGTGGCCGAATTTCTGGTGCAGTACAGCTTCCAGATACTCGGTGCGCTGATTGTTTTCATGCTCGGGTTATGGCTCGCCGGGCGAGCACATCGACTGGTGGCGGCGCAGCTGGCACGACACAACGTCGATGTCACCCTGGCTGGCTTTATCTCCAACCTGGTGCGGATACTGGTCATCCTGATGATGGCAATCATCGCCCTCGGTAAGTTGGGGGTCAGTGTAGCGCCCTTTATCGCCGCGGTGGGTGCCATGGCGTTAGGGGCTGGCCTGGCTCTGCAGGGGATGCTGTCGAACTATGCGGCAGGCGTGACCATTATCCTGACGCGACCCTTCGTGGTGGGCAATACGGTCAAGGTGCAAGGGGTGAGCGGCGTGATCAAGGAGATCAACCTGTCGATGACCATTCTGACCAATGAGGAGGGGGAGGAGATCAGCATCCCCAACAAGCACATCGTTGGAGAGGTGCTGCACAACAGCTTCGAGTATATGCTGGCGGAGACCTGCATCGGTATCAGTTATGGCGATGATCCGGAGAAGGCGATTGGGTGTTTGCGCCGAGTGCTGGAAAACCGCGCCGAGGTAGCAAATGAGCCTGCCCCGCAGGTGGGTATCGATAATTTTGGCGATAGCGCCGTCGAGATCGGAATCCGTTTTTGGGTGCCGACTCGTAACTACTATGAGGTGAAGTTCGCGACCAACCTCGAACTGTTCAGCGCCCTCAAGCAGGAGGGTATCAGCATCCCCTTCCCACAACGGGAAGTGCGTATGCTGGCTGATTAAACGGCAACCCACAACCCAAAAAGAGAGCAGGCAAGGCGGAGGAGTATCGGCCTTGCCTGCGTTTGGTTTTTTAGCGACCCTTCTCAGCAGCGGTGCGCACTGCCTCGGCAACGGCATCATGGACGCTACGATCGAGTGGGTCCGGGGTCAGGGCTCCGGCAGGGGACAGGTTCGCCAGGCACTCCGAGGCGGCGATCAGCATCGCATCGGTGAAGTGAACGACGCCCGCATCGATAGCGCCACGGAACAGGCCCGGGAACCCCAATACGTTGTTGACACTCTTGCCGTCTGCGGCAAAGGCGGCGCCCGCTTTGAGGGCCACTTCCGGCTCGATCTCGGGGTCCGGGTTGGTCAGGGCCAGGATCACCTGACCCTCGCGCACCATCTCGGGCTTGATGAGTCCTTTTACACCGGTGGTAGAGATAACGATGTCGGCCTGCTCCATGAGCTCGCCGAGGGTGGCACGCTCACCACCAATGGATTCCAGCTGTTGCAGGGCGTTTTCGTTGAGGTCGGTACCGAGAACCCCTTTTACACCATAGTTCAGCAACAGGCGTGAGATACCAATGCCGGCTGCGCCGAGGCCAATTTGACCGATTCGGCTCTGCTTGAGGTCTTTGCCAACCAGGCGGGTCGAGGTGATCAGCGCCGCCAGGGCGACCACCGCGGTTCCGTGCTGGTCGTCGTGGAGTACGGGGATATCGAGCTTTTCGATCAGGGCTTTTTCGATATCAAAGCAGGTGGGAGCGGAGATATCCTCCAGCTGGATTGCGCCGAATGAGGGAGCGATCGCGGCCACGGTGTCGATGATGACCTGGGGATCTTTGCTCTCGATCAGGATCGGTACGCCGGAGATGTCCGCGTAGGCGTCGAACAGGGCCGCCTTGCCCTCCATGACCGGCATGCCGGAGACGGCACCGATATCACCGAGTCCGAGGATTGCGGTGCCGTTAGTGACCACCGCCACCGTATTGGGGATGTTGGTGTACTCCTTGGCTTTGCTGGGGTCCTGCTGGATCGCGAGGCAAACCCGGGCCACGCCCGGGGTGTAGATATCACGTAATACCTGCTGTGAGGTCAGTTGTACATTGGATACCGTACGAATCTTGCCGCCGCGATGACGGTCGAATACGCGATCGGAGCGACCCACCATGCGGGCATTCGCAAGACCATCAATGCGATCGCACAGGTCATGCTCGGCAGACTCATCAATATCTATGGTCAGCTCCCACTGGGTGTGAGTGGACGTGCGCTTTACCGCTTCAAGGTTCTCTACGGTTAATCCTGCATCTCCCACCAGACCCAATACCTGGGCCAGGTTGCCTGGAGCGTGCTCCACTTCAAACAGCAGTATCTCTGGTATCTTCATGCGCCCGCTTGCCCCTCTTACTAAAGCGTTGGTGAATGCCCCAAACGGATAGAGCCGGGGCTGAAAGTGCGTTGGTAAGTTGCACCTGTTCGGTTTTACCCGCCTCGGTTTGGCGGGCTATTCAGGGCGAACATTATACGCAAATAGCCTCACATTTCTCGCCGACCTTAGTGGAATAGAGGGCAGGGTCGATGCTGGGGGTAGCGTTATCGAGGGTTAGTCGAGGCGGGTTATAGCGGCGGCCACTCGTTGCAAGGGGGCCTCAATGAGTTTGCCCAGGGCGCGCGCCTCCCGTTGCAGCATGCGATGACTGATATCGGGGGCTGTACCGTTAAACAGGTAGAGCACCAGATTGCCTTCGGGCACTTCGGCGGCCAATAGTTGGCCATCAAATTGGCGACGGAGAAGGTCGATAGCATCAGGGTAAAAATGCTTCTCCTCTAACCACAGGTTGAGTACCAGCACGCCGTGCCGGCTGAGCGCGCGCCGACAGCGCTCGGTATAGTCGAGGGTGAGCTGGGCAGGGTTCATCTGGTTATCCAGAAACAGATCGCTAAAAATAAGCTCGTACCCCCCGGGGTGCCCCTGAAACTCGGTGGCATCACCGGCGTGAATTCGGTGTGGCGGCGCTTGCTGCAACAGGAAGTACTCCCGGGCGACCGCGATCACTTCGGGCCGAAACTCAACCGCCTCCACCGTCATTGTTGGCTTGATCCGCAGCAGACTGTGCACCAGGGTGCCTCCGCCCAAGCCGGCAACCAGCGCCCGGCGTGGCGCGGGAGAGATAAACGCGTACGCCATCAGCATCGCCTGGCAGTACTGGTAAACAGGGCTCCAGGGCCGATCGAGTAAGATGCAGCTCTGCTCGGCGTCGCCGTCAAAGGTCAGGAAACGGCGGTTATTGTCTTCGAACACCTGAATAGCGCCAAACTCATCGTAGCGGCGGTGAATTTCGCGGCCTGTAATTGCCATAGGCCTATTCGGCCAGCAAGCGGTAAGCGAGTCGTGCCGCAGTGCGGGAGCCGACGCCGGTGGGGTCGAGCTGCGGGTTGTACTCGGCGAGTTCGGCCAGCTTCATTTTGGGTTGGCCGCTGGCATGCTGGGCTTCGGTAATCAGGGGCAGCAGCGCCTCGATAAGCTCCAGTGTGATGCCCGGGCAAGCCGGTGCGCTGACACCGGGCATAACGGCGGCTGGCAAAACATCCAGGTCGATGCTGAGGTGGATCCAGTCGACCTGACTGATGAAACGCTGCAGTTGTTTACGACAGTCGTCGAGGTGCAGCAGCGTCATTTCGCGATCGAGTCGCCACTCAACGTCAAATTGCTCGGCATAGTCAAACAGGACCTGGGTGTTGGAGGTCTCGCTGACCCCCAGGCAGAGGTAGCGAAAGGGTTGCTGCTGGGCCTGGCAGTGCAACGCGATCTGGTGAAAAGGGGTGCCGGAACTGGGGCCGGTAGCGGGATTGCGCAGGTCGAAGTGGGCGTCAAAGTTGATAATACCGATGCGTGCTTCCCGGCCGATCGCCTTTTGCTGTTGCAGCAGGTGGTTTTGCAGCCCGCGGAAACTGGCCCAGGCGATTTCGTGCCCCCCACCCAGCAGCAACATGCGATGGCCCCCGTTGAATACCTGGGTGCAATGATCGCTTAAGCCAATTTGGGCCTGCTCAAGGTGACCTCCCTCGCAGAGCAGGTTGCCGCCATCGTAGAGGGGGGTGTTGAGGTTGGCGGGTAGATTTGCCAGCGCCCGACGCAGGGCGTTGGGCCCGTTGGCGGCGCCGACCCGCCCCTGATTGCGGCGTACCCCCTCGTCGCAGCAGAATCCGCTGATCACTACGCCGCTATCGACCAGCGGTTCACCCTCGATAGGGAAGGGGCGAACTCGCTGGTGCCAGCGCTCGCCGCGGCGGCCGTCGAGGGGGTCGCAGCGGCCATGCCAAAGACTCATATCAGCGGGTTGATACATCCTGTCCCTCCTGAAGAATAGTGCGGGGGCGGTTGCTTCCATAGTGCCATACCAACTCGGCAGGATCATTGATCTCCCACAGCAGCAGGTCTGCTCGCAGACCTTGCCGGAGCTGACCCCGTTGCTTCTCCATTCCCAGCGCTCGCGCCGCATTGCGGGTAACCCCTGCAAGCACCTCTTCGGCGCTCAAACCAAAGAGGGTGGCGGCCATCTGCATCGACAGCCTCAGCGAGGCCTGCGGGCTACTGCCGGGGTTGAAATCACTGGCGACCGCCATAGGAACCCCATGGCGCCGTAACAGCTCAATCGGTGGCAGGCGGGTCTCGCGCAAAAAGTAAAAGGCCCCCGGTAACAGGGTCGCTACGGTGCCGGCGCGGGCCAGCGCCATGACACCAGGCTCGTCCAGGTGCTCGAGATGATCGACGGAGAGTGCCTGGTGACTGGCGGCCAGGTGCGACGCGCGCAGGTTACTAAGCTGCTCGGCGTGGACGCGTACGGGCAATCCATGACGGCTCGCGCTCTGGATTACGCGCTCGCACTGGGCGAGGGAGAAACCGATCTGTTCGCAGAACATATCCACCGAATCCGCCAGCGCCTCGGCACACACCGCATCCATCATCTCGGAGCATACCCGGTCGATGTAGCCGTCGGGGCGTCCACTGTACTCCTCGGGCAGTGCGTGGGCCCCAAGAAAGCTGCTGTGCACGGTGACGGGAAACTCGCGGCCGAGTCGTCGAGCGGTGCGCAGCATACGCAGTTCGGCGTCGGTTTCCAGCCCGTAGCCCGATTTGATTTCGATACTGGTAACGCCCTCATCGAGGTAGGCACGCAAGCGCGGGACCGCCTGTTGGAAGAGTTGCTCCTCACTGCTGGTACGGGTAGCGCTCACGGTGGCGCGAATGCCACCACCCTGTTCGGCAATCTGCTGGTAGCTGGCTCCCTGCTGGCGTTGCTCGAACTCGTGACAACGGTTACCGGCAAAGACGAGGTGGGTGTGGCAATCGATCAACCCCGGAGTCATCCAGCCCCCGCCTCCGTCACGAGTTTCCCGGCAGGGAGTGTCGGGTCTGTCGTCGGCGTTGCCTAACCAGGCGATACGACCGTCCCGCACCGCCAGTGCCCCCTTCTCGATGGCACCGTAAGGGCGTTTGATGTCCGGGTTCAGGGTGGCCAGACGAACGTTGGTCCAGAGGATATCCCAGTGTGACGTCATGCAGTGCTCCGCGTTGAGCTGGTGTGGGTTATTTAACAGAGGTTATAGCAGGTAAATTTTGTATCCGGAGAAGTTTGCGCAGTCTACTTGTATATCGTTGTATATACAAGTAGACTGCGGCACATTCCACACCAACCGGACGTTATCTTTTTATGGCCAACTCAAGCAGTGAACCCCGTTACCTGACGATCAAGCGCCATATTTGTGCGCAGATCGAACAGGGTGTGTGGTCCGAGCACAGTCAGGTGCCATCGGAGAATAGCCTCTGTGAGCAGTTTTCGGTCAGTCGCATGACGGCGCGTCGGGCTCTGCAGGAGTTGACCGCGGAGGGTGTGTTGTTGCGCCATCAGGGGCTGGGTACCTTTGTAGCCGAGCGCAAACCGGTGGGCTCGTTGCTGGAGGTGCGTAATATTGCCGATGATATCAGCCAGCGTGGACACCGATACAGTAACCGCATTCTAACGATGCAGACCCGGCCGGCCAGTGATGAGGTGGCCCTGGCCCTGGACCTGCTGCCGGGAAGCGATCTTTACCACTCTATTATCGTGCATCTCGACAACGAGGTACCGGTGCAGTGGGAGGAGCGCTATACCAACCCGGCGCTGGCTCCCGACTACCTGCAGCAGGACTTTTCCCGCACGACGCCCAATCGTTACCTCAGCCGGGTGGCTCCGCTAACCGGAGGCGAGCACACCGTTGAAGCGGTGTTGGCGTCGGAGGAGCAAGCGCGGGAGCTTGAGATATCACAACCCGAGGCCTGCCTGTTAATTAAACGCCGCACCTGGTCCAGCCAGGGGGTGGTGAGCTATGCCCGACTGCTGCATCCCGGTAGTCGCTATCAACTCGGCGCCCGGCTTAATCCGGGTGCCAACCTGTCGTAGGAGTAAAATATGAGCACTAGTCGTAAAGATGACTCGCGGGTGATCAAGGCCCATACCGGAACCGAGCTTCAGGCTCGCAGCTGGTTGACGGAAGCGCCCCTGCGAATGCTGATGAACAATCTGCACCCGGATGTAGCAGAGCGCCCCGAGGAGTTGGTGGTATACGGTGGCATTGGCCGCGCCGCGCGGGATTGGGAAAGCTATGACAAGATTGTCGAGGTTCTTAAGCGCCTTGGGGACGACGAAACCCTGCTGGTGCAGTCGGGCAAGCCGGTGGGGGTTTTTCCTACCCATGCCGATGCACCGCGAGTGCTGATCGCCAACTCCAACCTGGTTCCCCATTGGGCGACCTGGGAGCACTTTAATGAACTCGATCGTCAGGGGCTGATGATGTACGGTCAGATGACGGCCGGTTCCTGGGTTTACATTGGCTCGCAGGGCATTGTGCAGGGAACCTACGAAACCTTCGTGGCCATCGCTCGCCAGCATTTTGATGGCCACGCCAAAGGGCGTTGGGTGTTGACCGGTGGTTTGGGCGGTATGGGGGGTGCCCAGCCGCTGGCGGCGACCATGGCCGGCTTTAGCATGATTGCGGTGGAAGTGGATGAGACGCGCATCGATTTTCGCTTGCGCACCGGCTACGTCGATCGCAAGGCGACCAGCCTCGACGAGGCATTGGAGATGGTCGAGCAGGCCCGTGCCGAGGGCCGAGCAGTATCCGTCGGCTTGCTGGCGAACGCCGCTGACGTCTTCGGCGAACTGGTAGCGCGGGGGATTACTCCTGACGTGTGCACTGACCAGACCAGCGCCCACGATCCATTGAACGGCTACCTACCCCAGGGCTGGACCCTGGAGCAAGCGATCACCCGTCGCGAGCACGAGCCCGAGAAAGTGGTGGAAGCGGCTAAACAGTCGATGGCGGTTCAGGTACGTGCCATGCTGGCGATGCAGGCCAGCGGCGCGGCCACCCTCGATTACGGTAATAATATTCGCCAGATGGCGATGGAAAAAGGGGTGGAGAACGCCTTTGATTTTCCCGGGTTCGTGCCGGCCTATATTCGCCCGCTGTTCTGTGAAGGCATTGGGCCTTTCCGTTGGGTTGCCCTGTCGGGTGATCCGGAAGATATCTACAAGACCGACGCCAAGGTGAAGGAGTTGATCCCCGATAACCCTCACCTGCATAACTGGCTCGATATGGCGCGCGAGCGTATCCAGTTTCAGGGACTACCGGCGCGAATTTGCTGGGTGGGGCTTAAGGATCGGGCACGGCTGGCGCTGGCTTTCAATGAGATGGTCGCCAGCGGTGAACTCAAGGCTCCCATCGTGATCGGCCGCGATCACCTGGATTCCGGCTCGGTTGCGAGTCCCAATCGGGAAACAGAATCGATGCTCGATGGCAGTGATGCGGTTTCCGACTGGCCGCTGCTTAATGCCCTGCTCAATACTGCCGGTGGCGCAACCTGGGTCAGCCTGCACCATGGAGGCGGTGTGGGGATGGGCTTTAGCCAGCACGCTGGAGTCGTAATCGTGGCCGATGGTACCGAGGCTGCGAAACGACGCCTGGGTCGGGTGCTGTGGAATGATCCCGCCACCGGGGTGATGCGCCACGCCGATGCCGGATACGAAATTGCGCAAAACTGCGCGCGAGAGCAGGGACTCGACCTGCCAATGCTGGAGAAAAACTAATGAGCAATAGCATACTACTGAATCCCGGGACCATGACCCTGGCCCAGTTGCGCCGAATCTATCATGAGGGTGTGACCGTCGCGCTGGACCCCGCCTGCGAGGCGGAGATTAATCGCTCCCAGGCCGTCATTCAGCAAGTGCTGGATCGTAATGAGGTGGTCTACGGAATCAATACCGGATTCGGCTTGCTCGCCAATACCCGTATCGAAACGGACCAGCTGGAAACCTTGCAGCGCAGCATCGTACTCTCCCACTCGGCGGGTGTCGGTACCCCCATGAGTGAGGCGGTGGTGCGTTTGATGATGATCCTCAAGATCAATTCGTTGGCGCGGGGTTTCTCCGGTATTCGCTTGTCGGTTATCGAAGCGCTGTTGGCACTCTATAACAGCGGCGTTTACCCGGTAGTTCCCAGCAAGGGCTCGGTGGGGGCCAGTGGTGACCTGGCGCCATTGGCGCATATGAGTGCAATCTTGCTGGGTGAGGGCGAGGTGTTCTGCCAGGGTAAGCGCATGCCCTCCAAAGAGGGGTTGGCGATCGCGGGGCTGGAACCCCTGACCCTGGCACCCAAGGAGGGGCTAGCGCTCCTCAATGGAACCCAGGCGTCGACGGCGTTCGCATTGCGGGGACTGTTTTCTGCCGAGAACCTGTTTGCCGCCGGTATCGTCACCGGCGCGCTGTCCGTCGAGGCCGCGCTGGGAAGCCGCAAACCGTTCGACGACCGCATTCACGCCGTGCGCGGACATAAGGCGCAGCGGGATGTGGCCGCCTGTTATCGACAGTTGCTGAGCCACAGCGAAATCGAAGCGTCTCACGCCTGTTGTGACCGGGTGCAAGATCCCTATTCCCTGCGCTGCCAGCCTCAGGTAATGGGTGCCTGTTTACAGCAGATCGAGAACGCGGCGTCGGTGCTTGAGGTGGAAGCAAATGGCGTTTCCGATAACCCCCTGATTTTCGCCGACGAGGGTGAAATACTCTCAGGTGGCAACTTCCACGCGGAACCGGTGGCGATGGCCGCCGATAACCTGGCGCTGGCGATTGCCGAAATCGGCTCGTTGTCGGAGCGTAGAATGGCGCTGTTGATCGACAGCAACCTGAGCCAGTTACCCCCGTTTCTGGTGGACAATGGCGGCGTAAATTCCGGTTTTATGATCGCCCAGGTAACCGCCGCCGCGCTGGCCAGCGAAAACAAGAGCCTGGCGCATCCGGCGTCGGTAGACAGTCTGCCGACCTCGGCCAATCAGGAGGACCATGTGTCCATGGCGACATTTGCAGCACGTCGCCTGGCCGACATGGCGGAAAACACCGAAGGTGTACTGGCGGTGGAGTTGTTGGCAGCCTGTCAGGGGCTGGACTTCCGCAAGCCCCTGAAAAGTTCCGACACCCTTGAGCTGGCCCGTAGCCGGGTGCGGGCGAACGTGCCTTTCTACGACAAGGACCGCTACTTTGCCGACGATATTGCGGCCGTGGCCCCTTTGATTCAGGACGGTGTTTTCAACACCATGATGGACCCAGGCCTGTTGCCCTCACTGGGTGGTTAATCCTCGAGCGTGGACAAAAACCGCCATTGGAGACTGTTTTTACACAGCCTCTATTGGCGGTTTTTTTAGACTATACCGTCGGCAGGGTAAAGCGAAAAATCGCGCCGCCGTCGGGATGGCGCTCGAAGAAGAGTCGTCCGCCGTGAGAGTTGATAATGCTCTCGCAGATAGAGAGGCCGATCCCCATCCCGCTCGACTTGGTGGTATAGAAGGGGGTGAACAACTTTTCCTCTGCATCCTCCGGCAAACCGGTTCCGCGATCAATTATCGATACCTGCACACTGTGGGTGTCGCTCAGGAACTGGGTTTCAACAACAATTCCGGTGTCCCGGCGTTCGCTCTCGCGCATCGCCTCCATTCCGTTTCGAATCAGATTCAGGGCAACCTGTTGAATCTGCACCGGGTCGACTCTTAGCAGAGGAAGCCCATCGGCTAGCCGGGTGTGAATTTCCATGCAATTGTTGCGTGCGTCTACCTCTGCCAGGCGCACCACATCGTGGATCAATTTGTTGCAATCCACCTCCTCCAGTACGTGATCCGGTTTTTTAACAAAGCTGCGAATCCTGGCGATGATCTCGCCGGCGCGTCGTGCCTGGGTACCGATCTTTTCAAGCGCCTCGCTGAGGCTGTCCCTGTCCAGTGGGTCGCGCTGGAGGAAGCGGCTGCATACCTGCGAGTAGTTGGAGATAGCGGTCAGGGGCTGGTTGACCTCATGGGCGAACCCCGCCGCCATCTCGCCCATGGTGCTAAGCCTGGAAACATGAGTCAGTTTTTCTTTCTGCAGCTGGATCTCATCCAGAGCCTGTTGCAGCGCACGCTGTTGTTGTTGCTGGACGGAGGTGTCGCGAAACAAGACCACCGCGCCGCGGCAATGCTGCTCCTCCATAATCGGGTTGCAGGAAACATTAGCAGGAAAGGAGCTGCCGTCGCTGCGCAGTAACCTGACATCCTCCCGCCGTTGACTACTACCGTCTTCGAGGGTGATCTGCACAGGGGAGGGTTCGGAAAGCTCCCGGGCCGCACATCCCAGCAGGCGCTGGTGGAATTCGGTGCCGATCAGCTGAGGTTCTTGCCACCCGCTAATTTCACAGGCCGCGCGGTTGGCAAAGGTGATGGTGCCGGTCGGGTCGGTGCCTAGAATACCCTCGCTCATCGATGCCAGAATGCGCTCATTTTCTGCTTCCAGTTGTCGGTTACGGGCGGAGAGGGCCGCTTCGAGCTGGTGGATCTTGAGTTGGGTTTCGACTCGCGCAATCACCTCATCGGACTGGAAGGGCTTGGTGATAAAATCCACCGCCCCCAGCTCCAGCCCCTTCACCTTGTCTTTGGTGTCGTCCAGGGCAGAGAGAAAAATGATAGTGATTTTCTGCGTGAGCGGATCGGCTTTTAGTTGCCGGCAGACTTCGTAACCATCGATGCCGGGCATCATGATATCCAGCAGGATCACCGCAGGCATCGCCTTTTGGGCTATGCGCAGGGCGCTCTCACCTGTCTTGGCAACCAGTAGCCGGTAGCCGCGGCCATTGAGGGTTTGCAGCAGCACCTGCAGGTTGGTTGGGTTATCGTCGACCAGCAGAATGCAGGCATCGGCGGTCTCGGTGGCGACAGTGCTGGCGGGGGTATCCGAATCCATACGGGGGCACCTACGGGGGCTAAAGAGTCACTACCTATTGTGGGATCTGTCTGCGGGTGTAGCAACAACAAATCAATGGGTGTTGTTGCGCAACCTGACGCAGAGCTGCTCGAGATGCTCAAAGTCAAAGTTACGGGCAAGCTGGTCGATCTGCAGGGCCAGCTCTGCGGCGCTTGGGTGTTCTGTTCGCAGGCGGGCAGCCAGCTGCTGTACCGCCTCGATATCCCCCAGCTCAAGTGCTACCTGAAGCTGCTGGGCAATCGGGCTGCAAAGTTCAGGGTCCAGGGGGCAGGAGCTTCCGTGCAACGCGGGCGACTGGTCGGAGGGCTGTTCCTGCTCATAGGTGATGCCCAAGCGGTGGGCGATTTTGTGAAACAGCTCCGCACTGTTGAAGGGTTTGCTAATAAACTCATCGCACTCGTATGCTCGCATCTGCTGGGCAGGGTCCGGGTAAACGCTGGCGGTGACCGCAATAATGGGCAGTCCGGCGAGGGTGCTGTCCTGCCGAATGGCCTGTATCGCCTCGAGGCCGCTCATGACCGGCATTCGCAGGTCCATCAGTACCAGGTCGAGGCTGTGTTCGCGAATGATCTCCAGCGCTTGCTGACCATTTTTGGCTTGCAGGGTATGGAAACCGGCACCTTCAAGGAGCCGCACCAGAACTTCACGGTTGATACGCTGGTCATCGGCAACCAGTACCCGGAACTGCTTGCCGGCGGGCAGGCGCGAATCGGCCCGGTCTTGCCAGTAGGCGTCCTGTTCCTCAACCGTATCCTCCTCCCGGGCTTCGATCATCGGTACGCTGAAATAGAATTCACTACCTACACCGGGCTGACTGGTCACTTCGAGCTCACCCCCAAGGGCTTTGACCAGCCGCCGACTAATGGTTAATCCCAGTCCGGTGCCGCCGATCTCCAAACCTTCGGCAGTCTGGCCGAAGGGAGAGAACACCATCTGTTGCTGCTGCGGATCAATGCCGATCCCGCTGTCGCGTACGCAAAATCGGATACGTTGGCCGCCGTAGGGTTTAACCTCTACTGAAATGCCTCCCTGACGGGTGAATTTGACCGCATTGGCCAGCAAGTTAAGTAGAATTTGCTTCAGCTTAACGCCGTCCGTATGGATTGCGGCCGGTACTCTGGGGTCGATCTTTAGCTCCAGACGCAGGCCCTTGGAATCGGCGCGCTGACTGACCATTTGGTAGACGCTATCGAGAACCCGGCGCAGATGGATCGCTTCATCGCTGACCTCCAGATTTCCGCTTTCGATCTTGGAAAGGTCGAGAATGTCATTGATTAGCGACAGCAGGTGCTGGCCGCACTCCTCAATGGCGCGCAGGCTGTCCCCCTGTTCGGGGCTGAAACCGCGTTCACGTTGCAGTATCTGCGCGTAGCCCAGTACACCGTTAAGCGGCGTGCGGAGCTCGTGACTCATATTGGCGAGAAACTGACTCTTGGCGTGGTTGGCCGCTTCCGCTTCGTCCCGTGCGCGAACCACTGCTTGCTCGGTCTGTTTGGCGCGGGTGATATCCCGGGCAATCGCCTCCAGACCGCTGACCTCTCCTCCTGAGTCGGCTACCGCAACGGCATAGACCTCGATAAAGCGCGGCTGCCCGTCGGGGTGCTGGACCCGTAGCTCGACCGGATCAAGATGTTCCCCGGCCAGCACCTGACGCGCATAGCTGGTGGCTTGAGGGTTATGCAGGGGGTCGTTGAACAGCTGTTGGTGGGTATCGATAAACCGCTCTATGGAGATTCCCAGGGTATCGGTAACGGATGGGGACACATAGGTCACTTCTACCTGCCTGTTCATCACAAAATAGAAGTAGTTGCCCTGCATGCCTTCGACCAGGCGGCCGAGGTTGTTTTCTCGCGCCTGGCGCAACGCCTCTTCGCGCGCGACCAGCTGCCGTGACATACGGGTGAAACTGTGGGCCAGAACGCCAATCTCATCGTGGCCATCGATCGAGAGTTCGGTCTCAAGCTTGCCCTGGGCGATTTTATGCACCGCCCGCTGCAGCTGGATAATCGGTTGCGAAATCAGCCCCGACACAACCCATACCGAGGCGATGATCAATAGCAGGGAAAGCACTAGCAGTGCAGCTTCTATCAGGGCCTCCCGGCGCACGTCGGCCAGCGCCGCCGATTCAGGTAAAAAGGCCGCCAGCGCCCAGTCAGAAGATTGGATAGGGGCGTAACTGACCCACAACTGTTCGTTGGAAAGGCTGATGCGCCGGGTCTGGGTCGTACCTGTCTCTCCGGACAGAATATTCCCGGCCAGTTTCAGTAGTTCGTTGTTCTTACCCTCGGCCGCGATGCGGATCAGGTTGTCCCCAACGCCGGTTGCCAACGGGCTGTAAACCAGGTCCCCCGAGCGATTGAGAATGACAAACTGCAGTCCCGGTTCGGTGTTTTCGGGTAGCAGGGAGACTATGGTGTCCAGTTTCAGGTCGATGGTTGTGACGCCCCGAAAGCGGCCGTTACGGTAAAAGGGGGTGGCGTAGGTGGTGACCTCGGGTTCCGCCGGGGTGGCATCCCGGTAGGGTGCGGTCCAGGTGCCTTGCCAGCTGCGCTGAGGGATCTCCCACCATTCCCAGTCGCCCTGGGTGTAGTCGTAGCCGATCGTGGCCAGGTCCATGGTTTCGACCCGGTTGTCATCACGGTAGGCGTAGGGCGCAAACAGGGGCTTGTCGTCGTAGCCTTCGGGCACAAACGCGATTGCAGCTCCGTAGACGGTTGAGCTTTGGCGAACGTTGGTGCGCAGCAGTTCATACAGCTGCTGGGAGGATTGTTCCGGGTTGCTTTCCAGGAATATGGCCGTGCTGCGTGCGATCTGGGCCAGTTCGCGCATATGGCCATCGACTTTGCTCGCGTAGTGCCACGCCATTTGGGTCAGGCGTTTCTCGGTATCCGCCGTGGCTCTTTGCTGGCTTTGATAGAGGCCAAAGCCAAAGATCACCACGTAGATCAGGGTGATCGGGACCACGGTAAAGAGAATGATCTTTTGGCGAATGGATGCGTGCAAACTGAGCGAGTCCCTGGTGCGGCCTGAGATATTGTTGTCGATCGGTGGTCAGGCGGGTCATTTATTATCCGTCTGCCCACTGTCGGAACCTATAGGTAATTGTGCTTAATGTCCTTTTTCAGGGGTGGCGGCGACGATAGGAGGTTCAGTGCTGTCTCGCACTGGGGTAGTATGATGATCAGCACTGGATACTCAAGCTCTGGTGCAGGGCAGTGACAATCAACCCGGATGGACAGGCAGCAACAAGCAGATGAAGATTCTGATCATTGGTGGTAGCGGACAGACCGGTAGCCGGTTACAACAGCATCTCGATGGGACCTCGTTTGACTATTATGCTCCCTCCCGGGAGGTGCTCGACATAACAGACAGCAGGCAGATGCTTGAGGTTTTTGACGGCTATGCTCCGAATATTGTCATTAACTGTGCGGGTTACCGTGACGCAGAACTGGCTGAAACCGAGCCTTCACGCTGTTTTGCTCTGAACCGTGATGCAGTGGCTGAGTTGGCGAGCCTGTGCAACGGTCGTGGCGCGACCCTGCTCCAGATCTCGTCTTACATGGTGTTCGATGGTCACAAAAGCGACGCCTATACGGAGAAAGACACGGTCAATCCCCTGGGCGTGCTGGGCGGCAGCTACTGGCAGGGTGAGCAACAGATTCGGGAGCGTTGCCCTCAGCATATTATTTTACGAGTGGGCTGGATGATCAGTGAGCGTAAATTTGAGCTGTTGCGCAACATTATTGCTGAGCTAAAGAATCCCGCTCCTTTCGATGTGATTGGCAATCGTTATGGTAACCCAACCCTGGCCGATGACGGGGCGCGAGTGATCGTTGCCATTATTCGACAGATCGATTGCGGGGCAACGGTGTGGGGTACCTATCACTATGGGGGAGTAAAGCCCGTCAGCGAAAGTGAGCTGGCCGAAACCATACTGCATGAGGTGGCTGAGTACGACGAGGTCGCCACCGAGCAACTTAATGTGTTGGCCGCCGACGCCGATGATGAGTCGCGAAAATTTCCTCTTAACTGCAAGCTCGATAGCACACGTTTGCTGCATACCTTCGGCATTCATGCCAACGACTGGACCGTGGGCCTGGCCCGCCTGATTAAAGGCTTTTACGTTTAATCGAGGAGCTATACTTAATCAACACTCGGGGAGTTGTTCGCCGGATCCATGGTGTCTACACCACCTAAGTCGTAATGATATAGGTCAGTGAGCGGGTACTTCTTCATCGCCAGTTACCGGATGCTGTCTTAGTATGAAGTCAATGTACTCACATGGAGTAGGGGAGACCCTTATGTGAGGCTATTGGCGATGGCCGGTGGCACCGTCAGGACGCATCTCGATTCTGGGCATCTGCACCAGAGTCTGAAATTGAATAATAAGAGGTGTTCAGATGTTATCCATGTTCACAATTGCCCAACGAATCTGGTTTATTGCGCTCTTCTCCGTGGCCGTATTCGCGACCACCTTTTTACTCGAAACCCGGCAGAAACACAGTGAGCTGCTCAGCGCCAAACAGGACAAACTGACCGCGGTGGTGGAGACCGCTTTTGGGTTTATCGCGGCTGCGCACCAGCGCCAGCTGAGTGGTGAGCTGAGCGAAATAGACGCCCAGACGCAAGCCATGGAGGCGCTAAAAGGCTTGCGCTACCAGGGTGAAGAGTACTTCTGGATTAACGATATGCAGCCGACGATGGTGATGCATCCCATTAAACCCCAGCTCGATGGCAAGCCCTTGGGTGGGGTCAAGGATCCTAATGGCAAGGCCTTGTTCAATGCGTTTGTGGCGGAGGTACGTGCCAATGGGGAGGGTTTTGTGGATTACTTCTGGCCGAAACCCGACCATGAGCAACCGGTTCCCAAACTGTCCTTTGTCAAAGGTTTCGCTCCCTGGGGGTGGATTATCGGTAGTGGCGTCTACATCGACGATGTTGACGCAGAGTACGCAGCCGAGCTGACCGCTAATATTACCCTGTTGTTGATGGTGCTGGCGGTGATGGCGCTGCTTTATTGGTGGGTCATTCGGTCGGTGACCGAACCTCTGTTAAGAACCAGTGAAGCGATGAGCGATATTGCCCAGGGCGAAGGTGACCTGACGGTGCGTATGCCGGTTCGGGGCCGTGACGAACTGGCGCAGCTCGCCACCGGTTTTAACTGTTTTGTAGAGAAGGTTCAGGGTGTTGTAAACAATGCACGCCAATATGGCGACCGAGTGGTGGTCTCGGCCGAAGAGATGGCCGTCGTGACCGAGCAATCCAGCCGCATTCTACGCACCCACGAGAGTGAGGCGCAGCAAGTAGCAACGGCAATCTCCCAACTCAGTGTCACGATTCAGGAGGTCGCGGGTAACGCTGTCGAGGCGGCCGATGCGGTACAGCAGGTTCGTAATCGGGCGGTGGGTGGCCGCGAGGTGGTCGCGGGAAACCGGGACGCAATCGGCCGCCTGGCCCAGTCGGTAGAGAGCGCAGCCGGCTCTATCCGTACCCTGGAAACCGAGGTCAGCAATATTGGGGGCATTCTTGATGTGATTCGCGGTGTTGCCGAACAAACCAACCTGTTGGCACTCAATGCGGCCATCGAGGCCGCTCGGGCCGGGGAGCAGGGGAGGGGGTTTGCTGTGGTTGCCGACGAGGTGCGTAATCTTGCCCAGCGCACCCAGGAGTCCACCCAGGAGATCCAGAACATGATCGAACAGCTGGAGGGCGAGGCCCAAAAGGCCGTTGAGGTGATTGTTTCCGGTCATAGTCAGGCCGAAGCCTGTGTTGGGCGTTCCAACGAGGCGGGGGATATGTTGGAGCAGATCACCGAAGAGATTCTGCGGATCGCCGATATGAATGCGCTGGTGGCAACCGCCACCGGGGAGCAGAGCCTGGCGGTAGACACTATCAGTAGCAATGTTGGCCATATCAATACTGCCTTTTCCGAAACTGCCGAAGGCACAAGGCGTTTGCAGCAGGCAGGGGAGCAGCTGCGAGTTGTCGCCGACGACCTGCACCAGGAGCTTTCCCACTTCAAATCATAGTGAGGGTAAAAATAGGGTACACTTCGTATGATTGCACTAAATGTAACCTGACATTATGACCGACACCGATAATACCAACGCCCATGACCTGGCGGTGGGTCAGCAGACCCAAAACCTGCTTAGCCACCTGCCGGTACTGGTGTGGGTGGTCAATCGTGCAGGAAAGGTTGTGCACGTGGAGGGGAAGGCACTGACCGTTTTTGGCGGCAGTGAGCAGAGCTGGATCGGGCAGACGGCAGCGAGCCTGTTTGACGATAGCAAAGCCAAGTTGCGGGGCATCTCCCAGGCGTTAAAAGGGATCCACAGCAGTGATACCAGCCAGGTTCACGGCCGCTGGTTTGAAACCCACTACAGCCCATGGTTTGATGCCAACGGCGTGATCGAAGGGGTTAGTGGGCTGTCCATTGACGTCAGTGAACGTCAGGAGCTATCCCAGCAGCTAGGGAATATCGCCAAGGGGGTTTCGGCCGAAACCGGTGAACCCTTTTTTAAAGCCCTGACCTTTCATCTGGCACAGGTGCTGGATGTCGACATGGTTTTTGTTGGTCGCTTGTCGGATGAGGGCGATGCCATTATTACCTGCGCAGTCTACGCGGACGGCCAGGAGTCGGAAAATTTCACCTACCTGCTGGCCGATACCCCCTGCGAAAATGTACTCGATACCGGCATGTGCACTTATCCGGATAACGTTCACCGTACCTTTGCCAGGGACAGGGATCTGACGGAAAAGAACATTCGTGGGTACGTGGGCGCTCCCCTGTGTGATTCGTCGGGCGCTGTGTTGGGCATAATGGTGGTGCTGTCGCGTAGGCCGCTGGAGGATGTATCGCGAGTGGAGAACCTGCTCACGATCTTCTCCTCTCGCGCCGCCGCCGAATTGCAGCGCGAGCGTGATGACCGCCAGCTCATGATGATCTCCCAGGTGGTTGAACAGGGGCCGGCGGCGGTGGTAATCACCGACGCCGAGGGGGTGATTGAATACGTTAACCCAAGCTTTACCGAACGCATGGGGTATCGCCTGGGGGACCTTCGGGGGCAAACGCCACGGGCGATTAAAAGCGGGCAGACCCCGGCCGATGTCTATCGTGATATGTGGGCCACCATAAAATCGGGTGAGGTGTGGAAGGGGGTGCTGGTCAATCGGGCCCGTGATGGTCGCGAGGTGGTGGAAAACCAAACCATTGCGCCGATCAAGGATGAAACCGGGTGCGTGACCCATTATGTTGCGATGAAGGAGGATCTCTCCCAGCTTCATCACTCCGAAGCCAGCCTGCGCCGTATCAACAATATGCTGACCATGTTGTCTGAGTGCAATCAGGCGTTGGTGCGCTCGGTCTCCGAGAAACAGCTACTCGAAAGTGTGATTCAGATGATCGCCCGTCTGGGAGAGTATGAGTTGGTGTGGTTTGGTGTGCGCGAAGCCGATGCGATGAAGCCTTTGATGGTGGCGGGCAGTCGCGCCGAAGCCATGGCCACAATCCATTGTGACCCGGAGATGATTCGGTGTTCGAACCGGGCCCGCGAAACCCGCAACTGCAACTCATTGGTATTACCCGATGATGAAGGGGCGGCAATGCCTGCGAGCCTGCAGGCCGAGCAGATACGCAGTGCCATCGTACTACCGGTTGTTCATGTTGAGCAGGATATCGAGGGTAGTTTGTGGATACTGAGCGGCCTGGAGCAGGCATTTGACCCTCAACTGCGCAAGCTGCTGGAGGAGTTGGCCGAGGACCTGGCATTTGGATTGTCAATGCTGCGCACTCGTCAGGCACTAAAGGAGAGTGAAGCTCAGTTTCGATCTCTGGCCGATGATTCGATGGTTGGTGTTTACATGATCCAGAACGGTCGTTTTGTCTATGCAAACCCCGAGATGCACCGGGTATTTGGTTATGACTGTGGAGAGATTGTTGGCGAAAAAACGGTTCGTGAGCTGGTAGCGCCAGAGGATCGTCAGCGGGTCGAGCAGAACCTGTCCCGGCGAATGCAGGGAGAGGTGAACAGCATACACTATGACTTTGTGGGACTGCGCAAGGATGGAGCCCGGGTGATGGTAGATGTCTACGGCGCTCGCACCAAATACCAGGGAGAAGCATCGGTAGTCGGTACGCTACTCGATATCACCGAGCGCAGTGAAACCCAAACCCAATTGGAGCTAATGCAGCGGGCGATCTCTGCTGCGGGTGAAGGGATTGCTATCGCCGATATGACCCAGCCGGATCTGCCGGTGGTGTACGTTAACCCGGCGTTTGAGATGATTACCGGCTACACCCTTGACGAGATGAAAGGCAAAGATGCACGCCACTTGCTCGGAGACGACGTCGATGTTTCCGCGCTGGAGAAAGTACGTCAGGCTCTGAAAAAGGGTAAGAGTGCTACGGTGGAGATGCGTGGCTACCATCGCAATGGCAGCCTGTTTTGGTGTGAACTATCGGTTGCGCCGGTGCGCAACAGCGACCGTCGGGTGACCCATTATATCGCCGTCATCGGCGATATCTCCGAGCGTAAAAATCATGAGCACCAGCTGGAAAAACTGAGCAATTACGACCTCCTCACCGGCCTGGCCAACAAGGCGTTGATGCGCGACCGCCTGGCCCAGTCATTGATTCAGGCCAAGCGCCGTGGACAGGTGGTATCCTTGCTGATGATCGACCTGGATCGCTTTCGTATGCTGACCCAGAGTGTCGGGGTGGCGGTAACCGATCAGGTACTGAAACGCGTCGGGCAGCGACTGGAGGCGGTCACTCGCCAGGGGGACACGGTGGCGCGGCTGGAATCCGACAACTACGCCATCGTATTGAGTGACCTTGCCAGCATTGACGATGTGGCACCCAAGGCCCGTGAAGTAATGGAAGCGGTGTCGCGCGCGATGGATTTAGGAACCCTGAGCGTAAACCTGACCTGCAGTATTGGCGTCGCGGTTTCACCCCAGGATGGAGATGATGTACAGGCGTTGATTCGTAACGCCGAGGCGGCACTGTTTAAAGCGATGGAGGAGAAGAACACCTTTAGTTTTTACACCAGTGCGCTCAACTCAACGGCACATCAGCGGCTATCGTTGGAAGGGGAGTTGCGTCAGGCTTGCGCTCGTAATGAGTTTGAACTGTTTTATCAACCCAAGGTTGCACTGAAAAACTCTCGCGTGATCGGGGTGGAGGCGTTAATTCGCTGGAACCACCCAACCCGAGGGCTGGTATCACCGGTTGAGTTTATTCCGATTGCCGAAGACAGCGGAATGATTACGGAGATTGGAGCCTGGGCGCTGGAGGAAGCCTGCAACGCTATGGTGCGCATCAACAGCGGTAATAGCATGAATCTGTCGGTGGCGGTCAACCTGTCGGCTCGTCAGTTTAATGATACCCATTTGTGCCAGCGTATCGAGACGGTGTTGCAGCAATCCGGGCTTGATCCGCGATTGCTGGAGCTGGAGCTCACCGAAAGCATGTTAATGCACGAGCCGGAGCAGGCGCTCTCAATCCTCGACAAAATAAAGGAGCTGGGTCCTACGGTTGCGCTGGATGATTTTGGAACCGGTTACTCGTCGTTGGCGTATCTCAAACGATTCCCCATCGACACCCTTAAAATAGACCGCTCTTTTATTCTCGATATAGCCGAAGATAGTCAGGATCGGGCGATCACCCGCGCGGTTATTGTGCTGGCCGAAACATTGGGGTTGACGGTTGTTGCCGAGGGAATCGAGTCTGAATACCAGCGAGAGTTCCTTGTGAACGAAGGCTGTTATTCCATGCAGGGGTTTCTTTTCAGTCGTCCTATTCCGGAAGCCGAGCTGATGGTATTGCTGGAAGCACACCGCAAGCATTGATCTGTAATTTGTGATGAATGGTCATAAATTTACGGGATGGCAAAATCCCAATAAAAAGTCCAAAAAAAAGCCCGACAGAATATCGGGCTTTTTTTTGGCGATCACTGCTCGATGATTAGTCGGACAGCTTCTTCTCAAGGTAATGGATGTTAACGCAGCCGGTGATGAACGCAGCGTCACGAACCAGATCCTGCTGCAACGGGATGTTGGTGCGAATACCTTCGATTACGATCTCCTCCAGCGCCTGGCGCATACGGCGCAGCGCCACATCGCGGGTGTCACCATGGGTGATGACCTTGGCGATCAGGGAGTCGTAGTAGGGAGGTACCGTATAGTCACTGTACAGGTGTGAGTCGGTACGAACGCCGAATCCACCTGGTGAGTGGTAACGGGTTACCGTACCGGGGCAGGGCATAAACGTCTTGGGATCTTCGGCATTGATGCGGCACTCGAACGCATGGCCATTGATCTTGATATCCTCCTGCTTCAGCGACAACGGTTCGCCGCTGGCAATCAGCAGTTGCTCTTTCACAATATCAACGCCGGTGATCATCTCGGTGACCGGGTGCTCCACCTGAACACGGGTGTTCATCTCGATGAAATAGAAACCGCCATCCTCATACAGGAATTCGAAGGTGCCGGCACCACTGTATCCGATATCGATGCAGGCCTTCACGCAGCTGTCGGCCACCTTCAAGCGTATGTCGTCGGGGATTCCCGGCGCAGGAGCCTCTTCCAGAACCTTCTGGTGACGACGCTGCAAAGAGCAGTCACGGTCAAACAGGTGTACCGCATGGCCCTGACCATCGGCCAGTACCTGAATCTCGACATGACGAGGATTTTGCAGGAACTTCTCCATGTACACGGTGCCGTCACCAAAGGCTGCCTGGGCTTCACTCTGGGTGATGGTGATGGAGCTGAGCAGGGCCGCTTCACCATGGACAACGCGCATACCCCGACCACCGCCACCAGCAGCCGCCTTGATAATAACCGGGTAGCCGATTTCGCGGGCAAGTTTGATGGTTCGCTCGGGGTTATCGTTAAGGGCGCCATTGGAGCCGGGTACCGTCGGTACTCCCGCCTTGCGCATTGCCTCAATGGCAGACACTTTGTCCCCCATTAGACGGATAACTTTTGCACTGGGCCCAATAAATTTGAAACCGCTGCGCTCGACCTGCTCGGCGAAATCGGCATTCTCTGCAAGAAAACCGTAGCCGGGGTGGATGGCGGTGGAGTCGGTTACCTCGGCCGCGGCAATGATCGCCGGTATATTGAGGTAGCTATTCAATGGACTGTTGGGGCCGATGCAGACAGCCTCGTCGGCAAGTCGCACGTGTTTCAAATTGCGGTCAGCTTCGGAGTAAACGGCAACGGTTTTGATGCCCAGCACCTTGCAGGCTCGCAAGATGCGTAGGGCAATTTCGCCTCGGTTGGCGATAAGCACTTTTTCCAGCATGGTAGGATCCTGTCCTGGTCGGTGGACGAATTACACGATGGTGAACAGAGATTGGCCGAATTCAACCGGCTGGCCCGTTTCTACCAACACCGCCTCGATGACGCCGGATTTATCGGCCTCGATCTGGTTCATCATCTTCATCGCCTCGACGATGCAGAGAGTGTCACCAACTTTGACGTGTTGGCCAACTTCAACAAAATTCGCTGAACCGGGAGATGGTGCGCTGTAGAAGGTTCCTACCATCGGGCTGGTCACCTGGTGGCCGGACGTGGCGGGAGCTGCCTCTTTTTCAACCGGAGCGGCTGGCGCTGGAGCCGCTGCAACCGGCGCGGGGGCTGCTGGAGCCATTGCCACCGGTGCTGCCGCTACCATACCGCGACCGGAGTTACGGCTGATGCGAACGGATTCCTCACCCTCTTTGATCTCCAGTTCGTCGATACCGGATTCTTCGAGTAGTTCAATCAGTTTTTTTACTTTTCTGATGTCCATGGTCAGTCTCTTTGTTAAGTAGTGGGGGCAGGTGACGCCTGCGGGTAATCGCTATTCGCCCTGATTGATCTGTTTCAGGGCGGCCTGAAGTGCGAGTTCATATCCCTGGGGTCCAAGACCACAGATCACCCCTATGGCCAGATCGGAAAAGTAGGAGTGGTGACGAAATGGCTCGCGTTGATGCACATTTGACAGGTGCACCTCGATAAAGGGGATCTCCACCGCTGCCAGCGCATCGCGCAGGGCGACACTGGTATGGGTAAAGGCCGCCGGATTGATAATGATGAACTGAATGCCTTCGCGGCGAGCGTCGTGGATACGTTCGATCAGTTCGTATTCCGCATTGCTTTGCAGGCACTGTAGGTGGTGTCCCGCCTCCTGGGCCTGACGAACCAGTACGCTGTTAATCTCTTCCAGGGTGTCGGCACCGTAAATTGCAGGCTCTCGGGTGCCCAGCAGGTTCAGATTGGGACCATTGAGTACGAGGATGCTTGCCATGGACAGGGGTCTCTAGCGGGACGGGTTAAAACACTGTGGTGAATAGCGATGATTTTGACCGATCTTGCAGCCAAATGTCCATAACTGGCGTGTAACAGGAGGTTACCGGGCAGTTACATAGAGGGTAAATGTGATCTGGTTTTGGTTTATAGGGATAAAGCGTGACCCAGGAGTCAGATTTTGTGTGGGTCAGCTCTCACTCAGGGCCCGGCGCAGCGTATCCCTGAGTGAGGATACGGAGGGCTCACCCTGCACGCGCAGGTTGGTTATCTCGTTGCCCTGGCGGTCATAAAACAGGAAGGCGGGGGGGCCAAACAGGTTAAACGCCTTGAGTAGCGCTTGCTGTTCGGCCTGATTATCGGTGACATCTGCCCGGATCAGTGTGAAACGCTGCAGCTGGCTATGAATTTCGGGGAGCGGAAAAATCTCTCTTTCAGTCACTTTGCAGGATATACACCAGTCGGCATAAAAATCGACGAACACCGGCTGGCCCTGGTCGCCAGCGGTTGCGACAGCCTGTTGCAGGCCCGCCAGACTGGTGATGGTAGAAAACTTGAGTTCGGACGCCGGCTGGGAGGGTAATCCGCTGCTCGCCGCTGCAAATTTAAACTGCAGAGGACGCAGGGGGTCGACATTGCCCTGAGCAGCCCCAATGACCAGGCAGCCCCCGTAGATCAACATGATCAGCCCTAGCCCCTGCCACAGAGCCTGCCACCCTTTCTGGCCGTGGAATGTGAGGGCACCCATGTAGATGGCCGATACTACCAGCAAGGCAGCCCACAGCATGAGTGTGACAGGGCCGGGCAGCAACCGCTCCAGCATCCAGATAGCGACGCCCAGCAGCATAACGCCAAACACGGCTTTAACGCTCTCCATCCAGGCGCCGGCCTTAGGCAATAAACTACCCCCGCCCACGGCTAGCAGAAGCAGCGGGATGCCCATGCCGAGACCCAGCGCGAACAGTGCAAACCCGCCCAGTAGAGCGTCTCCGGTGGCACTAATATACACCAGGGCACCGGCAAGTGGGGCAGTGACGCAGGGGGATACGACCAGTGAAGAGATCACGCCCATCAGCAGTGCGCCCCCCAGGCTGCCCCCTCGCGAGCGATCACTGAGACTCTGTACCCGGTTTCGCAGGGAACTGGGCAGTTGCAGCTCGTAAAAGCCAAACATGGATAGGGAGAGCAAAACAAAGAGCCCGGCAAAGGGGATTAACACCCAGGGTGACTGCAGTTTTGCCTGCAGGTTCAGTCCGGCGCCGAAATACCCCATCAGGGTTCCTGCGATGGCAAAGGTAAGGGCCATACCCAACACGTAGGCGCTGCTGTAGGCGATAGTGTGTCCTCGGCTGGGCGGATGCTGGCCATTGCCGACAATCAGGCTGGAAAGAATGGGCACCATAGGCAGTACGCAGGGGGTGAAGGTTAGCCCCAGGCCGGCCAGCAGGAATAGGCCGATCACCACCATCCAGCTGCTGTCGCTGAGCAGGCGGGTGAACTGTTGATCTTCGCTACCGGGTGTGTCCGTGGCGACGCTGGCTAGGGAGGGTTGAGTTATTCCGGGTTGATCCAGCAGCGCAATGCGCACGGTATGGGGGGGATAGCACAGTCCGGCGTCTGCGCAGCCCTGAAAGGTGACATCCAGTTCAAGGAAATCACCTGCCTGGGGGATGATCAGGGGGATGGTAACGTCGCTGGTGTAGACCTCCAGTTCCTGCTGCTGGAACTGATCGTATTTGGGTTTGCCGGGGGGTAACTGGGCGGGATGCAACGGGGTGCCGCCATCGACGGTAACAAACTTGAAGCGGTTGTTGTAAAGGTAGTGGGCCTTGGTAACCGTAAAGTGAATATTGGCGAGATCGCCGTCCAGGGTGCCATTTACCTGAAACGCCTCATCCACAGGCAGAAACTCTCCCGCACCGGACTGGGGATCGCCGAACAGACCTCCAAATGCCGCGCCGTGGGCGGAATGACCAAACAGGACAACAAATAATATAAGTAGGTGACGTGTGATTCTCATTACGGCTCGTACAGGGTGGTTAGGGCGCTATCAGCTGGGATTCAGTGGTGTCTCAGCGGTGACCGTTAATAGGACACCGAAACCCGTGACAAGTTTTCAATGCTACCACAGCCGGTGTCAGGAGCGGATGATCCGAGTCTACATTTCGATGGCGATCGCTACCCTCGAGTCGACATTTTTACCGGGCCCCTGCCCGAAGTCGAGCCCCAAGCGCCACTCTATGTTGACGGCATCCCGTGGGCGATGAGTTAATGAGGGTTGAATTATCGAAGATGGGGAGTTTGCAGGGGTGATTGCTGTTCGAGTGTTAATGTTGCTGGGAGTGCTGGCCGTTTCCGGTTGCGCCATGGATTTTTCGCGAAGCGGGCAGGCCTCTGCGGTTGATCCGCTGTCGGAGCAGCAGCGTCTGCAATCACGCATCGCCTGGTTGTTGCTCGAAGCCGATGAGGCCTACGCACGTCAGCAGCTAACCACCCCCGAGGGGGATAACGCTCTCGCCCGCTACAAGGATGTGCTGCGGCTGCAGCCGGGAAACCTGGAGGCGCAGCAGGGCCTGGAGCGGATCGTTGCCAGGTATCTGGGCTGGGCCAAGTCCGCAGTTGAACGGGGCGATCGCTCCAAAGCCCAAACCTATCTCGACCGTGCGCGCATGGTGTTGCCTAACTCAAAAAAAGTTATTGATGCACAGGCAGGACTCGCCAGTGCCGGTGCGGTGCAGTCCTCGGCCGATGAATTTCCCCTTGAGCGAGGAGAGTTAAAACAGCGCAGCTCGAAATTGTCGGCGCTTTTGGCTGAGATCGGGCGCAAGGTGGAACAGAGGCAGGCATTCTTCCTTATTGTTGCGCCGAATGACGCTGATGGGCGATGGATCTTCCAGCAGATGCAAAAAGGCGCATCGGCACGACTTCGTGGAAATATTGAAATTGGATCTCGGCCCCGGGTGCGTATTCAACAGAAACCGGGTACCCGCGGCTAGCTCCCGGTGGATGGTGTGATACCATCCGCTGCCAAGGACTACACTTAGCCTTGTTGCGCTAACGGCCGGTTAGCGGCACTGACCCATAGAGGATAAAACGACGATGGCATTGACAGATCTCAAGGATCGATGGACAGATTTTTCTGTAGATGCGCGCGCCTACCTGGGCGGCAGCTTTGTTAGCAAGGTGATCTTTGCTTTGGTGCTGCTTTATCTGCTACTGGTGATTGTGCTGGGGTTCTATTGGAGCATCGAGCCCGGGCCCTTCTCTGTGCGGGAAAACGCCACCCGGATGGCCGCTGAGCAGCAACGCCAGGTTGTGTCCGGTTACACGACTACGGCGACCCTGGTGAGGGTGGCCGAGACGCTGTTGGATAAGCCCGGTGGCTACCTCTACAACGACCTGTTTCCCCCAGGGTTGATGATCGACAATATGCCGAGCTGGGAGTACGGCGTATTGATTCAGATGCGTGACCTGTCCCGGGGTATGCGCAAGGACCTGAGTCGCTCCCAAAGCCAGTCCAAGGAGGATCCGGATCTGGCCATCGCCGAGCCCCAGTTTAACTTTGATGCCAACAGCTGGATGCTGCCCTCTTCAGAAAAAGAGTACCGGCGTGGCATTCGCATGTTGAAACGGTATCTGGATCGGCTCTCCGATCCCCAGCAACCCAACGCCCAGTTTTACTCTCGGGCGGACAACTTGAACAACTGGTTGGCGGATGTCAGCGCTCGCCTCGGTAGCCTGTCCCAGCGCCTCAGTGCCAGTGTAGGCAAGGTGCGTATCAACACCGATCTGGCAGGGGATCGCAGCGCTACCCAGTCGACCCAGACCAGTGATGAGATCGTCGTCAAAACGCCCTGGTTGCAGATCGATGATGTGTTTTATGAAAGCCGGGGCAGTGCCTGGGCCTTGATCCACATTTTGCAGGCGATCGAAGTAGATTTTGCCGATGTCCTTAAGGATAAAAATGCACTGGTGTCGGTGCGCCAGATAATTCGTGAGCTCGAAGCCACTCAGGAAACCATGTGGAGTCCGATGGTTCTCAATGGCAGCGGCTTCGGCGTACTGGCCAACCACTCTCTGGTGATGGCGTCCTATATCTCCAGGGCTAATGCCGCCATTTTGGACCTGCGGGCGTTATTAACACAGGGGTAAGGGATGAAAGAACGTAATAGTCGGCTGGTGTACTCGACCGATAGTGGGCGTGTTAAGCAAGACCCCTCGGCAGGCAGCGAATCTCTGCCGGGTGACGGTAAGGTGAGAGTTAGTCGTGAAACCAAAGGGCGTGGCGGAAAAACTGTAACCATTATCAGTGGTCTTCCGCTTGCCGGGAAAGAGCTAAAAGAGCTGGGCAAAAAACTCAAACAGCGATGCGGGACGGGCGGTGCAGTCAAGGATGGTGTGGTAGAAATTCAGGGTGATCACTGCGCGTCGTTGGTGGAAGAGCTGAAAAAACAGGGCTTTGACGCCAAGCGCAGCGGTGGCTGATAGCAAAAGGTCTAATTAGCACGGGTGTTGGCCACTGATAGCATCGGCAGGCGTTGGCCATTCACCGCAACAATAACAACAATTGGCGAATTATGAATTATCACAACCAGTTAACCTACGTTTTACTGACCTCTCCCAGTTACCTGTTTATGAGCTTCCTGCTCTACCCTTACGGCTATATCCTCTGGGGGATTGGTGGCTTGATACTCTATTTTTCAAGCACCATTTTTTATCGTGTGACCGTCACCCGTGCGGCCAACAATAACAAGTCTCCGGGGCTCTGGGCACTGATCTATATGGGCGCCCAGATATCGATGATAGCGATGTTGGTCATTGGCATCTACCTGAGTGCGATCCCTAAACAGGTTTAGCCTCGCTTTCGGCGCGAAAGCAGGCGGCTGAGGGCGACCGGAGTGATGCCCAGATAAGAGGCGATCATGTATTGCGGTGGTTTTTCGGCCAGCACGGCGAAGCGGTCGAGGTAGCGGTCGTAGCGCTGGTCAGCACTGAGTTGCAGTAGCTCAAACTCCCGCGCCTCTTTTTGTAAGAAGATATACTCGGCAAGCCGTCGCCCCAACTCCAGCCAGCAACGATCCTCTTGATAGCGTCGGGTCAGGCTATGGTAGGGCAGGGTGAGTACCCGCGCCGGGGTTACCGCGTGGATAAAGCCTCGTGATAGCTCGCCTTGCAGCAGCTCCGCAAGCGGGGCCAGCAAGTCGCCCGGGCCGTGAAAGTGCTTGGTGAACTCCTTCCCCTCGTGAGACAGGTAGTAGGTACGGCAAAGACCCTCGCAGACCAGATACGCCATCAACGGCTGCTCCCCGGGTTGCAGTAGCAGATCCCCTTTGTGCAGCGGTAGTTCGCCGATTTCGGCCTCAAGATCGACCCACAGGTGCGTCGGTATGGGCGCGAAGTTGCTGAGGATACGATAGGCATCGGGGTAAAGCATGGGGTTAACCTGAGTTAATGACAGGGAGGGAGGGGAACTCCTACACTGCAAAAAAGAATAACAGGCCGATGATACGCACTCCAGTGTGGATCACCGGCAGTGCGGAGAACTAACAGATGTATCAGCTTGCGGATCGAGTAGTTCTGGTTACCGGTGCCAGTGGCGGACTGGGCAAGGCTCTTTGTGGGCAACTGCTTGGTAGAGGTGCTCGGGTTGCTGCGGTCGATGTTGATACCAGGGCCCTGGAGTTGCTCGCGGGAGAGTTGGGCCAGGATCGCCTCAAGACCTATCCGCTGGATATCACCCGTCGCTCAGCCTGTGTGGAGGTTGTCGAGCAGGTAGTGGCCGAATGGGACGCTATCGATATTGTGATAAATAATGCCGGGGTGACCCATTTCAGTCGGTTCGACGACAGCGATCTTGAGGTGCTGAAGCGGGTCATCGATATTAACCTGATGGGAACGCTGAACATTACACAGGCTGCGCTGCCCTCGATCATCGCTCGTCAGGGAATGGTGGTGGGGCTCTCCAGTGTGGCCGGTTTTTCCCCCCTCTATGGGCGCAGTGCCTACAGTGCGAGCAAGCACGGTCTTGAGGGCTTTCTCTCTACGCTGCGGGCGGAGTTGCTGGAGCGAGGTGTGCGGGTATTGATGGTCTGCCCGGCGTTTATCCAGACCCAGCCTGCACAGCGGAGCGGGGCTGTTGCCCAGGGCGTCGCCCGCCCTGGCCTGGCGGCGGCGACCAGCGGGCGAGTGATGGGTCCTGAAGAGGCCGCATCGGCTATCGTCAAGGCGATGGAGCGCGAACGGCGTCGGTTACTGTTGGGCAAGGTTGCCCTGTTTGCCTGGATTGCGGGACGTTTCTTTCCCCGTTTATATGAGCAGATCATGATCAGGCAGACTCGCAGCGAAGTGGAGTCCTGACGATGGAACCGATAATCGGGTACGACCAGAGCCAGCAGTGGGTGCTCAACGCTATTCTTGCACTGATAACGCTCGGTATCGCGCTGGAACTTCGTGTGGCTGACTTTATTGCGGTGCTGCGCCAGCCGCGAGCCATTGTGGCGGGCGCGCTGGCGCAGCTGTTGTTTTTGCCGGCAGCGACCTGGGTGCTGATTTCGTTGATACCCATGCATCCGGGCATCGCCCTTGGGTTGCTGATGGCAGCGTGCTGTCCCGGGGGAGGCATGTCCAACTTCTTTACCAGTTTGGCCAAGGGTAATGTGGCGTTATCGGTATCGATGACCGCTATATCCTCGTCCATAGCGATGTTGATGCTACCGCTCAATTTTCTCTTCTGGGCGGGTATTAACAGCGACACCAGTGAGCTGCTTCGCGCCTTCGATATCGATCGCGGGGAGTTTATCCTCAATCTGCTGTTGATTCTGTTGATTCCGCTATTGGTGGGTCTTCTGATCCGTCATTTTTGGGCAGGCTTTGCGCAGGGGTTGATGAAACCGTTGCGCATTTTTTCACTGCTGGCGCTGGTGACCTTTGTGTTGGCGGGAGTCGGCGGCAACTTGCAGCTGTTTAACGCCGTTATGGCGCCGGTTTTACTGCTGGTGACTTTCCATAACGCGATGGCGCTTGCTATTGGCTACCTGATGTCGACCCTGGCCCGGCTCAGGGCCTATGATCGGCGGGCGATCACCCTTGAGGTAGGAATTCAGAATAACGGCCTGGGCCTGGCGATTATTTTTGCTTTCTTTGATGGTAATGGGCACATGGCGCTCGTCGCCGCCTGGTGGGGTATCTGGCATTTGGTGTCGGGCTCTGTTGTTGTCTGGCGTTTCTCCCGCACCCCTTTGGCATAGGGGTGTTTCTCCAAAGCGTGTGGGATGTCTCAATCTGGTTGGAGGGTCGCCTCGCTGTAGGCGCGCGACTGGTTTAGACTCGGATTTTTGTGCTCGGGTAGTGGCTGAGCATACCACCGACTAATCAGGCGCAGGACGCGAAATGACACAGCAAGGGGAGCGGGGTAATCCGTTACGGATTGGTAGGCGTTACCGGAGTCAGCGCATTGAGGGCTGCTTTGATGCCGTTATTATTGGTTCCGGACCTGCCGGACTCGCTGCGGGCGTTTGCCTCTCAAAAAGCGGTAAGCGGGTATTGGTGCTGGAGCAGCACTATACGGCGGGCGGCTTTAGCCATAGCTATAGCCGTCATGGGTATGAGTGGGATGTTGGCGTCCATTACATTGGCGACGTGGGCCACCGGGGAACGGTATCCAGCCGCCTCTGCGATTACCTTACCGACCGTCGACTGCGTTGGGCCTACATGGGCGACAACTACGATCGCTTCTATATTGGCGGCGAGCAGTTTGACCTGGTAGCGGGAGAAAAGGCACTTCGCGATGAGCTGGCGAGTCGCTTTCCCGATGATACTGAAGCGATTGATCGCTACCTGGATATGATTCGACAGGTGTCCAAAGCGATGCCCGGTGTGTCCGTTGATAAACTCTTGCCGCGCTGGATGGGGGCGCTGCGCCGCTTTATATGGCCGGCGCCCGAATACCTCAACCGTACCACCTACCAGGTGCTGCGCGACCTGACACCCAATGAAAAACTGATCGCCGTGCTCTGCGGTCAGTACGGTGACAATGGCCTACCACCACGACGTTCCAGTTTTCTGATTCACGCGCTTATTGCGCGTCACTACCTCAACGGGGGGTACTACCCCATCGGTGGAGCATCCAAAATAGCGGACGGTCTGTTGGCACCGATTAAGCAGGCTGGCGGTGAAGTGTTCACCTACGCCCGTGTCGAGCAGATTCTGGTGGAATCGGGACGCGCCGTTGGAGTGCGTATGGCAGATGGGTTTGAGATTCGAAGCCCGGTGGTGATCAGCGCTTGCGGGGTTTTCAATACCTTCAAACGGTTGCTGCCTGATGCTGCCGCCCGGGCTGGCAGTTACCGGGAAAAGCTGCACGCAGTGCGTCCGGCGATGGCCCATGTCGGGGTGTATATTGGCATTCGCGAGAGCGCGGAGTCTTTGGGGTTGGGGAAGACCAACCTATGGATCTACCCGGACGAATTTCATGATGCCAACCTGGAGAGCTTTTCCCAGGATATGCGCCGCCCCTTTCCTGCGGTTTATATCTCATTTCCTTCCGCTAAAGACCCCAGCTGGGATGAGCGTTATCCCGGGCGCGCCACCATTGAGATCGTGGCCCCCACTCCCTGGAAATGGTTTGCTCGCTGGCAGGACACTCCCTGGGGGAAACGCGGGGAGGAGTATGAGGCGCTAAAGGTGCAGCTGGGTCGTCGTTTGCTAGAGGTGTTGTACGAAAAGCACCCGCAGTTGCGCGGTAAGATCGATTATTATGAAGTGTCGACGCCGCTCTCCACCCGCCATTTTGGCAACTATGGTCATGGTGAGATCTACGGAATTGATCATGATCCCCGCCGCTTTGAGCAGCACTGGCTGCGGCCGAAAACCTCAATTAAGGGCCTCTACCTAAGCGGGCAAGACACCTTGACCTGCGGCATCATGGGGGCGATGTGCAGCGGTGCGATAACCGCTGTATCGGTACTGGGGTGGCGCTCTATCGGAATGTTGCGAGCGCTCGCACGCCGTCAGCCCCGCAGGAGGGACAACGCATCGGTGCCGATGCCAGCACCGGTGGCGCGTGAACCCGGCTAAGTTGCGGCTGGGATCTGCCGCGCAGGTCGCAGGGGACGGTTGGTAAAGCTACCGGCGTGCTTTATCGTAAACGGCGATGAGTTGTCGGCTCAGCGCCAGCAGGTGTCCGTCGGGGTGATACACCCGAGCCTCGGTGTGAGCATAACCATGGTGCGCCATCTTGATCTGTGCCTCATAGAACAACCACTCGCTGCCATTCATAGGCTGTTCCAGCAAAGCGATCGGGTATGCCAACTCGAGGCTCCAGGTCACCGTTGCACAGGGACAGGGGCGTTTGAGTTTCTGGATAACGGTAGGTGGCCAGGCGTCGATTAACGCCACCAGGTGCGCGTTAGTGAAGGTCTCCGGTTGACGGGCAAAACGCATCCAGCCGCTCATGTGGTCGTGGGGGCTGTTGGAGAAGGGCAAGCCGCCGCTGCTGTACACGAAGTCGATGTGCTGGACGAACTCCGGGGTGATTCCCGCAAGGTATCCGAATCGCCTGCCCTGCTCGACACCGGGTAGGGCCGGGTGAGCAGGGCGAAGTTCCAGCTCGGAGTCGCGCTCGATGCCATAGCAGGCGCTGAGTTGGCAGGCCACGCGCTCATGTTGCAGCGCGCGTCCGCTGTATTGGGAGATAGAGCCACCGGAGGAGAGTTCGTCGGTACTAATGCTGCAATCATGATCCGTTATCAGGGCGCCGCTGAAGTTCACCTGCACCGAGCGCAGGATTCGTTGCTCGGGAACCCGTGCATCAATCGCACTCAATACCAGCGCAGCGCTCAAACCGCCAAACGTCGTGTTTCCCTGGCCCCAGCTAGGGTTAATCGTGAGCGATTCGCCGTTGGCGGCACGTTTAAGGTATGGGTCAATTTCCACGGCTTGGTCCCCCGATTTCAAGAGTCCATAGCATAGGTGAGCCGAGGCTCAGTGCAAGGATGATTCGGGAGTGATTTTAACGCAGGTTGGAGTAGACGTAAGCGTGCAGTAACAGCTTGTCCTGCTCCTCCAGGTCTCCAAACAGGATCCCGTAGGCGACATTGCAATCGGCCAGGCGACAGCTGTCCAGCTCCGCGCGAACCTCGCCTTTGAGTGCCAGTACCCGGCTAATACCCGCCACCTCCAGCTTCGCGGTAACGGTGAGATTATCGCCGGTTTTTGCGAACAGCTGTCGGCTTTCTATGCGGCAGCCCCCCGTACTGAGGTCAACGATGGTGGCGGGTACTTTTTCGTCATTGATCAGCACCGAGGCGATCTGCTTGACCTCAATGCGCACGGCCCTGCGTACTTCATCGGTGGCAATATGTTCCGGGTAGCTCAGGTGCAAGCTGGGAAAGGGCACCATGGATACGTGGATGACCTGGGTGCTGAATGCGACTGCCGAGTTGGTTTCGTTGGAGAAAAAACGAACGTTTACCTTGTCGTGGGGGCGTGCGGAGCGTGGACCACCGTTAACCACGGGGGTGGTGACGATAAGGCTGGCTCCGGCAAGGTAGCCCACCAGGCGTGAACGTTCGCGAACGTCCTCGGAGTGGTGAAACTGCAACTGCAGTTGCAGTCCGGGCATTAGTTTTAGGTCGTCCAGTGTCATCGCGGTCTTTATTATTGATTGTTGCATGCACCCTATCAGTGACAGGAGAAGCTGACAAGCAGTGGCGCTCGGGGTTGGTCGGCTACGATCTGCCTGTGGTATGTTGGTGGTCGTGGATGTGGCCACAGTTCGTGGCTCTTTGGTGTTAGTACGGGAGTGTTATTCGCACTATGGCGAAGCAGAGTCGGGGAGAAAAACAGCGCGCTGAGCGCAGTGCAGAAGAGGCGCAGGCGATGGCCCGTGCGACCCAAAAGCCGGGGCAGAGCAAGGAGCAAACTCGTCTTATCGCCCAGGGCATACAAAAAGGAATCGAGCAGTACAAGGTGCAGCAGAAGGCGAAGGCAAGGGAGCTGGACAAGCGCCTTAAACAGGCCCGGCGGCCACAACAGCCTGCCGCCCAGGACAACGCCCAAGCTCCGGCTGCAGAGATTGTTTATCGCCAGCATTGGCTTCCCTGGGTGTTACTGGCGTTAAGCTGGGGGGGCTTTGGACTGGTTTGGTGGTCGAGTGCTGCCTAGGCCCATTACAGGGGGAGGGGTTATGAGCAAACGGTTACTGATAACCGGTGCCGGGCGCGGCATCGGTGCCGCGACAGCGCAAATCGCGGCCGAAAAGGGCTATCGGGTGATGGTTAATTACCGCGCTGATCGAATAGCGGCGGAATCCCTGGTGGCGCGCATTGTTGACCAAGGTGGCGAGGCGCTTTGCTGGCAAGCAGATATCGCCGACGAACAGGCGGTGTGCGAGATGTTTGCCGAGCTCGATCGTTGCTGGGGCGGGGTGGATGCTCTGGTGAATAACGCCGGCATACTGGAGACGCAATGCCGTCTCGAACAGATCGATGGTGGTCGTTTGCAGCGGGTGTTCGCCACTAATGTGTTCGGTAGTTTTTATTGTGCCCGAGAGGCGGTCAAGCGTATGTCGACTCGAAATGGAGGCGGTGGCGGCGCGATCGTCAATCTCTCCTCCATCGCGGCGAGCCTGGGCGCTCCCAATGAGTACCTGGACTACGCTGCGGCTAAAGGCGCCATCGACAGTTTTACCCGTGGCCTGGCCAAGGAGGTGGCCGAAGAGGGTATTCGTGTCAATGCAGTGCGCCCAGGAGTCATTGATACTCAAATTCACACCGCAGGGGGGGAGCCGGATAGGGTCACCCGTGTAGCGCAGTCGGTTCCGTTAAAGCGTGGGGGGACGGCGCAAGAGGTCGCGCAAGCTATTTTGTGGTTACTGTCCGATAAAGCATCCTACTGCACAGGAACCTTACTGGATGTGGCGGGTGGCCGCTAGTATGTATTGCGAGGGTTTGTCATGTCCAGGTTGATCGCCATGCTGTATGACCGCATGATGCAAGGCACCGAGCTTGCGTGTTTACAGCAGTGGCGAGGCGCACTGCTGGCAAACTGCTATGGTCGCGTGCTTGAGATCGGCGCGGGCACCGGTGCCAGTTTGCCGCTCTACCCGCCGGGTATTGACGAACTGCTGGTCAGCGAGCCCGATCCTGCAATGCGGCGCCAGTTGCAGCGCCGCATTGACAGCACCCGGGTAGCGTTCGCCACCGCGCTGGCAGATTACCAGGGTGAGCGGCTACTGGTCGACGATGAGTCGGTCGATTGTGTGGTGTCGAGTCTGGTGTTGTGTTCGGTGCACAATCAGGCGGGCACCCTGACGGAGATTTTTCGTGTCCTTAAGCCCGGCGGCCAGCTACTGTTTCTGGAGCATGTGGCCGCGCAAGAGGGAACGGGCAGGCATCGGTGGCAGCGCCTGGTCGAACCCCTGTGGAAACGCGTGGCGGGCAACTGCCATCTTACCCGTTGTACCGAGCAGGCCATTATAGAGGCCGGGTTTGAGCTTGCTCAGGTACAGCGCGAAAGCCTGCGCAAGGTGCCTCCCTTTGTGCGTCCGTCGATAAGGGGACTGGCTCGAAAACCGGGTTAGGGTTCCAGTTCGTAGCGAGCGATCAGCGCTTCCCGCCTGGAGGGATCGAAGTTGATATTCTGCGCTCGACCTTCGGCCCAACGGATCAGTCGTGGATTCATTACTCGATACCAGAGCGGGGGAAAATAGGCGATCAGGAACATCCCGAAATAGCCGTTGGGTAGCTCCGGCAAGTTGTCGAAGTGCCTTAACGACTGGAAGCGGCGGGTCGGGTAGGCGTGATGATCGGAGTGACGTTGCAGGTGAAACAGCGCCCAGTTTGAAAACAGGTGATTGCTATTCCACGAGTGGCGGGGCTGGCAGCGCTCGTAGCGGCCGTTCTCCTGTTTGTGTCGCAGTAGCCCGTAGTGTTCGACGTAGTTGGCGGAGGTGAGCTGGAACGCTCCCCATAAAGCGGTGATGGTTAGAAAGGGGATCATCACCCAGCCAAAGAGCGCAAGCAGCGTCGAATAGAGTACCAGGGTGATCGCCAGCGGCTGCAATATCTCATTGTGGTGGGACCAACGCGGCAGTTTGCGTTTGGCCAGGCGGGCAGATTCGAGGGACCAGGCGCGAAACCAGCCACCGGGTAGTTCGCGCAGGGCAAAGCGCCAGATGCTTTCCCCCATACGGGATGATGCGGAATCTTCAGGCGTGGCAACATCGCGGTGATGGCCCAGATTATGCTCCAGAGTGAAGTGACCATAGCCCCCCAGGGCGAGCACCATTTTTGCCAGATTTTTTTCCAGTCGACTGGGCTTATGGCCGATTTCGTGGCCGAGGTTCAGGCCATAGCCGCAGACACCCCCTGCGGTCAACGCCACCGCAACCAAGCCGTGCAGGGGCAGTTCATGGGTGCCCACAAACCAGGCGCAGGCAACGAAAAAGATCCATAGCAGGGGGACCAGTGCGTAGGTGATGTAACGGTAGTAACGATCCTGCTCCAGTAGCGGTACTACCTGTTCGGGTGGGTTACTGGTGTCTTCGCCGAGTAGTTGGTCGAGCAGGGGTACACCCAAGTAGTTGAATGCGACGGGCAACCATAGGACCCAAGCGTCGCCGGTTGCCAGATACAGGGCGGGTCCGAGCAGGGTGAGGGCTGGCACCAGTAGTGACACAAACCAGCTGTAACGCTTGTGGTCACGGTAGAGCGTGCCATCGGGGGTGGTGAAGGTCGCGGTCGCAGGCATATCAGGTTACCTCGGAGTCTGGTAACTAGTGTAGCCAACATAATGCGCCTCCGTTACCGGTAATCCCAGTGTTGAAAGCAGCAAGAGACCGTCATAATCTGACGGTCAGGTTTTGTCCAACCATTATAAAAGGGCTTAATCGAGGGGTATCATGATAGCAGCAGGAGGCGGTGCCGGGTGACAGCGGGTGCTCTTTGGTATGGGGCTGGCGGACGTCTCAGGGCTGGCGCTGGCTGGGTTTAATCGGAATTAGGGGCGCGCTAACTCTTGCTACACTGTGGTAGGAGGCGTCGGAAATTATGGGGAAATGGTGGCTAGCATTATTGTTATGGGGGCTATGGCTGGCTCCTGCAAGTGCCGATGAATACCGTTTTGCAGGTGACCAGTTTCCTTTTTTGCTGGAGCAGAATGGGGCGGACATTAGTGGTCTGGGCGCAGATGTCAGTCGTCGCATCATGGAGCGTCTTGGGCTGCCGGTGAAGATTGATGTGCTGCCCTGGAAGCGGGTAATGCTGATGGCGGAGAAAGGGAACGTTGACGCTGTAATCGGTCCCTATCGCACGGCGCTGCGTGAAACCTTCATGGAGTATACCGTCACCCCCTTTTATCTGGATCGAGTCATGTTGTTCGCCCCTGCGGGCACAGGGCTATCCTGGGATGGCGACCTCTCGGCGCTAAAGGGAAAAAAAATAGCCGTGGTGCGCGGATGGAGTAATGGCGATCGCTTTGACAGTCGGCGTGCAGATCTGGATGTCACCGAGCTGGAATCGTTGGAAGCGGGGTTACGCGCAGTAGCGCTGGGCCACTACGACCTGGTGGTGGGTAACCTTCGTCATGCCCGTGTGGTCATAGATGGGCGGGATCTGCAGTGGAAGGTTGAAGCGTTAGAGCCCGCGCTGGTGGAAACCGGGGGCTATATCACGCTCACTAGAAAAGGTCGCTTGTGGGCGTTACGTGACAAGGTAAATCAGCAGCTAATCCAGATGCGTGACAGTGGTGAATTGGCTCGCCTTCAACGAGCCTATGGCTTCTAACCTGTTTTTACCGGGTCCTTTTTCGTTATGTTCCTGGAAGTAAATGGGGGGGGATCAGAATGCCTTGCTCACGATAGAAACGCGCTGCACCGGGGTGTAATGGCATCGGTAGCCCTTCAACCGCTTTATCCAGCGCCATATCTTTGGTTGCAGGATGAATTCCATGAAGAAAGCTCATGTTTTCGTATAGGGTGCGAGTGATCTCGTAGACCGCCTGTTCATCCACGTCGTCGCGCACGGCCAGGAAGTTAGGTTGGGAGATCGTTTGTACGGGCCGGGTTTGTCCGGGGTAGGTGTTGATAGGAATAACGTAACGCTGCCAAAGCTGATATGGCTGGTTGACTCGCGCCAGCTGTTCATCGGTAAAGTCGAGCAATCGAACGCTATTGCCGAGGCTTGAGAATACCTCGCTTACCGCTGCGACCGGAACACCCGCGGGAACATTAATGCCGTCGATCTCCCCGGAAATTAGTGAGCTGGCGCTGGTCCCATATCCCATGGAGACCAAACGCAACTGCTTGCTATCGATGCCGTTGCTGAGCAAAATATGGTGGCCGGAGCCTTCGGTTCCCGACTGCTGCTTGCCCAGCGAGAAGGCCCGATGATAAAGGTTATGTATGTCTTCGATGTTGCCCGTTTGCGCCGACTCGGTGCGAATAATAAAGTGTTCGACGTTTTGCCATAACATGCTGACCGAGCGTAAATGGGTTTGGCGTTGGCCGATGTTGCCTGCGCCGTTCCATGCCCAGGCACCGTAAAGTCCCTGGAGGATCGCAAACTGGACCTGATTGGTAGCCAGTTGGTCAATGTTTTCGGCGGAGCCTGCGCTACTGACCGCCGACAAACTAATCCCCTTTTGTGGTTGTAGGCGAATTTTGGTCAGCGTTGCAATGGCAACGCCCACCGGGTAATAGGTACCGCCTGTGGATGCGGTCGCCAGGGAATAGCTGCGCTCCGGCTCGACGGCCCGGGTAGTGGGTGACTGTCCGATAGCGGTGAGAATACAAACCATGGAGATCCACGACAGGACCGAGCGCCACCGACCGGACTCCACCACCGACCCCAGGGTTGTCACGGGGACTCCTCATTAGTGGGCAGAAAGTCTATACGGTTGATTTCGTATTTTTGCATCTTCTGATTGAGTGTGCGGCGAGGTAGATCAAGCTCCTGCATCACCAGTGCGATATTTCCGAGATGTTTGGTTAAGGATTGCTGGATCAGGTTGGATTCGTATTGGTTGACCTTTTGGGCTAATGACCGCGGTGAATGCTGATCCCGGGGGTGCTCAAAAGTCGAGGTTTTTTGCTCCAGTAGTTCATGTAGCGTGCGTTTTCCCAACGCGAATCGGGTTGCTATATTACGGAGTTCTCTCACATTTCCGGGCCAGTTGTGATCCATTAGTATCTGATTGTCCTGTTCCTCTAACAGGCGTGCGGGCAGGCTGTTGTCGTTGGCAGCCTGTTCTGAAAAATGATTAAACAGCAATGGAATATCATCACCCCGTTCGCGCAAGGGGGGGATGTGAATTTCGGAGATGTTAAGTCGGTAGTAGAGATCCTGACGGAAATCCTTATGCTCTTGCAGGTTGACCTTGCTTGCAGAAAGAATGCGGTTGTTCAGCTCGATAGTCTGGTTTGAACCCAGACGCTCGATACGCTGCTCCTGGATGGCACGCAACACCTTGGCTTGCAGGTTTATGGGCATACTCTCTATCTCGTCGAAAAAGAGAGTTCCTCCATTCGCGTATTCGAACTTTCCGATGCGGCGTTTTGCTGCGCCGCTGAACGATCCCGCTTCGTGGCCAAATAGTTCGGATTCGAATAGCGCTTCCGGAATCGCGGCGCAATTAAGCGCAACGAAAGCCGCGTTGGGACGCTGGCCATATTCATGAATGCATTGGGCCACAATCTCTTTTCCGCTGCCGGTTTCGCCGTAGATCATGACGTGTGTATTGAGTGCTGCGACCTCAAGAATCTCCTCGTGCAGTTGTTGCATTGAGGGGCTGATGCCTAGCAGCTTGGCACCGATGCCGCTCTGTTCGCGCAAGCGTTGCCGTAGCTGCCGATTTTGGTGGGTGAGTTGTAACTGGTCCAGGGCGCGCTCGAGGGTTTTTACCAACCGCTGGGGGTCGAAGGGCTTCTCGATAAAGTCATAGGCGCCGGCATGGACCGAGCGTACCGCCATATCAACATCGCCGTGTGCAGTGATCAGCACGACCGGAAGCTCGGGGTGACGCGCAAGCGCGTGATCCATTAATTCAAGACCGTCAATGTGCGGCATTTTGATATCGCTGACCAACACCCCATCGAACGGCTGTTGCAGGCGTTGCAGCGCCTGCCGTGGATCGCTAAAACACTCGGTTTCAAAGCCCGCCAGTTGCAGCCACTGCTCGTTGGCCCTTAGCACTAACTCTTCGTCATCAACCAGTATGATGGGTTTTGATGGTTGCATTTTGATTCCTGGGTTCATAAAGGGGCAGCTGGATACTAAAGGTGGCGCCGCCGTTTTCGTTGTTAATAGCGTCGATAGAACCATCGAGATCGCGGATAAACCCCGCCACAATCGAAAGCCCAAGGCCGAGTCCTTCGCCGACCCCTTTGGTAGTAAAGAAGGGGTCGAAAAGACGGTTGATGTGGCGGACTTCGATGCCTCCGCCGTTGTCATGGATGCGGATGGTTGCCTGCTGCTGGTGACACAAAAACTCGCATACTAACTCGGGGCTATCGCAACCCTGCAGGGATTCGAGGGCGTTCTTGATCAGGTTGGTGAGTACCAACTGAATGCGGCCGGAATCTGCGGCGACCTGCAACGTTTCTTTGGGCTGGCGAACGATCAGGTTGACGCCCTGCTGGTCGATCGTTTGGCGAAACATCGGCAGCACCTGTTGCAGTGCGTTCACGAGGTTGACCGGATTGCGTTCGGCAGGGCGGTTGTAAGCGTAGGTTTTGAGCTGGGAGGCGATAGTGCTGGTGCGTTCGGTCAGTTCTCGCAGCAGACGCAGGTTGTCCTGCAGGCGCTTGTTGTCACCCTGCTGGAGCAGTAGTTCGCTGGACGCCAGGTAGGTGCGCATCGCCGTCAGCGGCTGGTTAAACTCGTGGGCGATGGAGGTCGACATCTCTCCGAGGGCAGCGAGCTTGCTGGCCTGGATAAGCTCCTGCTGGGCTTCCTCCAGTTCCCGGGTGCGCTCTTCGACCCGTTGCTCCAACAACTCTTTGGCACTTTGCAGCTGTTTTTCGGCGGCTTTACGGCGGCTGATATCGACCAGAGTGACCAGATAGCTGGCGTCCGGTTGCAGGTCGATGGCGCGGATCGATATCGCCAGGGGGACGCGGCTGTTATCGCTGCGTGTTACCCAGACCTCGGTAGAGAGTAACGGCTGCTCGGTACCGGCCGGTGGCAAGGACTCTGCCGCCTGCCAGCGGGGCTCGGGGATCAATTGGTTAAAGTGCAGACTGGTATGGGGTTGGTCCCCCAGTCCGAGGATGCGGTGGGCTTGCTGATTAAGGAATCGCACCTCGCCGCCGGTGCTTAGTAGCATCAGCCCAACGTTGGTGTTGTTGATAATCGCCTGTTGCCGTTTGCCGCTCTGCTCCAGCAGGTTACGTGTCTGGGCCCGCGAGGCCCGCTTCAAGCCTCGCTCACGCATCAGTGCTGCGATGAGGGCGAGCAGCAATATAGCGATCAATGCGCTGAGCGCGACCCTGTTGGCAAAGCCGTAGACCGGGGCAAGACTGGCCAGGTAGTGGATCGTCCAGTTGAGCTGGGGCAGGTGAAAGCTCTGGCGCAGAAAGTGGGCGGAGCTGTCTCTTCTGTCCAGTTGGAATAGATCGCTGCCTTCATCCACCTTGCTCACCTGGGCATGAAAGGGGCGCAGCCGACGCTCGCCGTAGATACGTTGCTCGCGCAGCAGCTGCAGTGTTGAGTCAAATAGCGGGAACAGATACCGGTAGCGCCATTGCGGGCGAGACGCCAGCACTACAACGCCATAACCGTCGCTGATTATCAGTTCGCTGTCATTTCCTCCCCACTGCGCTTGCAAGGGTTGCAGGTCGACACGCACGACGGCTGCGCCGACGAGCTGCTGGTCCTTACGGATAGGGTAGGCAAAATAGTAATCCGCTTGTTCCGTTTGGGAGGAGGCCGCATAGAAGCTGCTGGCCTGCCCCTCCAGAGCCTGTTGAAAGTAGGGTCTATCGCTATAACTGTGTCCGACCAGGCTATCACTACTACTCCAGTTGGAGCTGGCAACAACGGAACCCTCGGCATCGAGAACGAAAACGGTATTGGAGCCCCCGCGGCGGCTGTACAGCTCCAGCGACCGGTTGCTGCGATTGGTTCGGGTTTGAGTCGGCTCGTGCAGTAGCTGTTGAACCTGTTCATTGTTGGCCGCCTCCAGTGCGATGTAGCGAAATTGGCCGAGCGCGTTGTCGATACTTTGAGCGTGCAGGGACAACTGTTTTGCCGTGCGCACTACCTCGCCCTGCAGAGCCCAGCGCCAGCTTAATTGCCAGGCGCTGACAATGACTGCGATGGCGATTCCCAGCAAGAGTGTGAAGAGGGCAAAGCGTGAACGGGGCAGGGGCAATCGGGGCTCCGGAGGACGGGTAGAGTTTTCTGGTTCCACTATAGAGGAGCTGGCGAGCGGGTAAAACCCGTAGCCTAAAGTGATTGTGGTTTGAGGCTCGCAGATTCTGCCGATAGGGTGCACTATGGTACTAAAAAAGTGGTAATATTCTCTGTGAAAAGTCCTGCATCGCACCAACAATAACGATAACTGGTTAATAGATAATATGCGTTTTACTCGTTTGCCTGCCGCGTTTGCGCTGCTGCTGGGGGGGGCTCTGCTCTCGATATCAGAGGTTTCCATTGCGCAAGCGTCGATCACCCTTAACCCCCACTGTCCTCCGGGCTTTGAGCGTGACGGGGGTAATCGCTGTTTGCTGCGGTCGCTCTACCAGCAGTACGATTCGCCCCATAATGTTGGCGTGGGCGGGCTCAAAACCGCCCTGCCGGCGGTGCGCGACGGCTTCTCACCCCAGCAGATCGATCTCGGGCGTTACCTGTTCTTCGATCCCCTGCTCTCCGCCGATGGGTCGCTCTCTTGCGCCAGTTGTCATCATCCCGACAAGGGCTTCGCCGACGGTCGGGCCCGTCCTATCGGTATTGGTGGTCAGGAGATAGGGCGCTCCGCGCCGGGGCTGTGGAATGTCGGCTTTATGAAGCGCCTGTTCTGGGATGCCCGCGCCCAAAGCCTCGAGGAGCAAGCCCAAGGCCCCCTCTACAGCCCGCAGGAGATGGGCAGCACGCCTGAAGGTGTATTGCAGCGTTTGCAGTCCAGTGCAGAGTACCAACGGCTATTTGGAGAGGCTTTCGGCGTTGAAGGTGGGCTCTCCCTGGGGAACCTGTATCGAGCGCTGGCCGCATTTCAGTCCTCGCTCATCTCTCTCAATAGTCGCTACGACCGCTATGCTCATGGCTATAGGGATGCACTTAACGAGCGTGAGATAGAGGGGTTGAATGTATTTCGCTCCTTTGTGGCGCGTTGCGCGGAGTGCCACACGCCACCGCTGTTTAGCAATCAGGAGATCGCGGTGATCGGCACCCCGGAACCCGACGGGCTACCCTTCGACGAGGGGGCCGCGGTGCCTTTTAAGGATGCGACGCTGGCCGGGGGCTTTAAGGTGCCAAGTTTGCGAAATATCGAGCTGACCGCACCCTATATGCATTCGGGGCGGTTCGAAACCCTGTTTGATGCTTCGGAGTTTTATACTAAGGGACGAGGGCACGCAGTGCCCGAAGGACGCGAGCTGTATCTGCACTGGCATATATGGGAGCCAGAGTTGAACGACGACGAGCTGGAGCGGCTGGTCGACTTTATGAAAGCGTTGACCGATGAGCGCTTTAAACCTGACACACCGCAACGGCTGCCCTCAGGGCTGGCCCCGGTGCACAATAATAATGAACTTGCTTTGCAAGCAGGAGAAAATTGATGAAGCGATCGACGCAGTGGGTAGTTGCCGGCATAGCGCTGGCTATTTTTGCGGCCGGTAATATGGCGGGCAGGATGGTACCGAAATCCCAGCCAACAATAGTGCAGGCAGAGCGTTCTGTGGCGGCCACCACTGAGCTGAAAACGGTCGCCCAGCAGGTGGAAAAGTTACTGTCCGCACGGCCCAGCGGGAAGATGATCGAGGTGCACGAGGGGGGCTCTATTCAGGACGCGATCAATAACGCCTCCCCCGGAGATACGGTGCGCCTGTTTCCGGGCACCTATAACGAAACCGTCTACATCGATAAGGACAATATTACCCTCAGCGGTGTTATAGAGTCTGGCGAGTGGCCCACACTGGATGGAGAAGGCGAGCGTAATGATGCCATTCTTTATTCGGGTAATGGTATCGTGATCGAAAACATGAAAATTACTCGTTACAAGGGTAACGGTATCATGGGGCAGGCGGGGAACAATTTCGTTATTCGTAATAACTGGGTCGTCGATACCGGCGTGTACGGAATTTTCCCCCAGTACGGGCGCAACGGATTTATAGACCAGAATATTTTATCGGGTATCAAGGATGCGGCTATCTATGTCGGTATGTGCGACAACATTCATGTGTCGAGTAATGAGGTATATGGAAATGTCGCGGGAATCGAAATAGAAAATAGCCGCCATGCCGTGGTGGAGGGTAACTACGCCCACGATAACACCGGGGGTATTTTGGCGTTTATTACACCGGGCCTACCAATCAAGACAACCAATGATGTCATTATTCGCGATAATTTTATCGTCAATAACAATACTGAAAATTTCGGAGAGCCCGGCTCTATCGTTGCCAATGTGCCGGCAGGAACCGGTATCATTATTATGGCTGCCGACGACGTTATGATCGAAGGCAATGTGATTACCGGTAATAAAAACGCAGGAATCATCATCAGCGATATGACCTTTGCTGAGAACCTGCCTAGCGATCCGGAATCGGACCCCAATCCTGAACGCATTCGTATCTACGATAACTTTATGGCTGACAACGGTGCGGAGCCGATCGCTGAAGTGCTTGCCTTTGCCGCGACTCAGCTGGTTTTCGATAGCCGGGGGGCCGATATTATCGACACTAAGGCCGACCCAAACAGTTGCATTCACGACCTTGCGCGTTACCGTACTGCCGGCCTTTCGGACTATGGTGTTTGTGCGCCAGGAGGCACCGCGGAAGTGGTTTCCTACCTGCTCGATACGCCGGTAGAACCGAGAGAGATCACCATGAGTGACAAGGGTAAGTTAGCCTATTACGCGATCTGTGCCGGTTGCCACGCCTATGATATTCGCCTGATTGGGCCCAAGGTGACGGAGATACAGTTATCCTATAAGGATAATCCTCAGGGCATCGTTGACTATATTACCCAACCCGTTAAACGCCGTCCGGATTACGCTGAGATGCCGCCACAGGACTACCTTGACGAGGAGGTGCGCCAGGCGGTTGCCCGTTTTATGTTAGAGGTTAACAGGCACTCCTCGGTTGCCGGGGCCCCGGTGTCCCCAGAGTAGGGGCAGCTCCACTTGGCCCTTCAGGTGGGTGGCTTGGTTCCTCCTGAGGGGCGTGACCTCAAAACAGGCAGTGTTTGGTGTAATCGGCGGCTTCATTGCTGCTCCAGTCCCCCTTGGGCTTCTCTTTCAGCGCTTTGCACCAGGCCTCGGACCCGATATCGGGAGAGCAAGCGGTGGTTAGCAGTGCGCTGGACAGGGCTAGCAGCAATATTTTCAGGATGCGATTCATGGGGCGTCCTTGTTTTGTTGGTTGTGGCAGACAGGGCGTGATCCAGGATTGTTTTCCGTCAAGCCTCTTTCTTGCGTCAGTGATATCATAGTCGACTACGATTCGATTATGGTATAGCAGCAGGAACCTGTCATGACCAGTGGCAAATCCCAGGGTATCTCCTCTCAGGAGCCGGCAACCTCAGCGGTTGGCGACGGGATGCTGTGCCCGGTTTTGGGGGGCGTGGCAGCGGGGCCAGCCTCTGAAGACGCCTGGCTCGAAGTGATCGAAAAAATGGAGCAGGTCTACTCGCAGCTCATCAGCCATCAGGTCGAGCTGGAACAAAAGAACGCGGAGCTCGAGAGCGCGTACCAGTTTATCAGTAGCGTCCAGACCGCTATGACCGATGTTCTTATTGTTTGCGATGAGGAGCTGCGTATCCGTCAGGTCAATCCGGCACTACTCAAGATGACGGGGTTGGCGGAAGCGTCGCTGCTGGGGTTTCGGGTCGGGGAGCTGTTTTGTGATGAATCCCAGTCTGCGTTGCATGACCTCCTGCAGCGGGCACCGGCCGCACCCGTGTACGACTGTGAACTCAATGTGAGGGGGCGATACGGACGAATTCCGCTGGCGATCAACTGCGCATGTCGCTCCGATAGTCGCGATCGACTCGATGGAGTAGTGATGATTGGTCGTCACGTGGGGGAGTTACGTCATGCCTACGATGAACTCAACCAGAGTCACGCCGAGCTCAAGGTCGCCCAGCAGCAACTGGTCCGTTCCGAGAAGATGGCGTCCCTGGGGCGACTGGTCGCAGGGGTTGCCCATGAGCTGAATAATCCGATCAGTTTTGTGTATGGCAACACCCACGCCCTGGCGGGTTATGGTAAGCGTTTACAGCAGTTTTTCGATGCGCTCAAAGAGGGGCGAGAGCCAGCCAGGGTCGAGCAGCTGTGCGAGGAGTTGCGCATCGATCGCCTGATATCGGATCTTCCCAGCTTGTTGGAAGGGTCCCTGGAGGGGGTCGAGCGGGTGCGGGATATTGTCTCCGATCTGCGCCAATTCTCCGCCGGTCAGGGGCAGGAATCGGTGCCTTTTGACCTGGTTCATGTAATCGGTACCGCCGTGCGCTGGGTTACCAAGGATGTGGGGGATATCGTCAGCCTGAATGGGCCATCTTCTCTTGTACTGGAGGGGCACGCGGGGCATATCCAGCAGTTGCTGATGAATCTATTACAAAATGCATTGGACGCGGTGGAGGCCGCCGAAAAGCCGGCGGTGGAGGTTGGCCTGAGTGTCGATGGTGATCTGGCGGTGTGCACCGTCAGGGATAACGGCCCGGGAATTACGGAAGAGGATCTTCCGCATCTGTTTGAGCCCTTTTTTACAACCAAAGAGATCGGTAAAGGTACTGGTCTGGGGTTGGCCCTAAGCTATAGCTTTGCCCTTGAGAGTGGCGGTGATCTGCAGGCGGCCAATCACCCAGAAGGGGGCGCCCTGTTTAAACTGACGCTGCCATTGAAGGAGGCGGGCCGATGAAGCGCTTTACCATGTTGTGGTTGCAGGCGTGCGGCTGCGGCGGTTGCTCAATGTCACTGTTATGCGCCGAGTCGCCGCCCCTGTTCGAGCAGCTGCGTTGGCAGGGTATAGAGCTATTGTGGCACCCGGCGTTGAGTGAGGCGAGCGGTGAATCGGTGCGTGAGTTGTTGCAACGGCTCGAAGAGGGGGAGCAGTCGTTGGATCTGCTCTGCATTGAGGGGGCTATCGCGCGCGGTCCGGGTGGTACGGGCAACTACAGCCGTATAGCCGGTACCGGGCGCTCCATGCTGAGCTGGGTACGCTCACTCTCGGCCCAGGCCCGCTACACCCTTGCCGTTGGGAGTTGTGCGGCCTACGGTGGCGTCAGTGCCAGTGGCGGCAACCCCTCTGATGTGAGCGGTTTGCAGTTCGAAGGGGAGCGTCGCGGCGGCGTATTGGGGCATGAGTACGTTTCCCAGGGCGGGTTGCCGGTCATTAATATCTCAGGTTGTCCGATACATCCCCAGTGGGTGTTGGAAACGTTGATGAGCCTGGTGCGCGATGAGATGTCGGTGGAGGATCTCGATGGCTTGGGGCGCCCGCGCCTATACAGCGACCATCTGGTGCATCACGGGTGCCCGCGCAACGAGTATTACGAGTACAAGGCCAGTGCACAGCAACATTCCCAGCAGGGGTGCTTGATGGAGCATCTTGGTTGTATGGCGACCCAGGCCCATGGCGATTGTAATATTCGCCTCTGGAATGGCGAGGGCTCCTGCACTCGCGGCGGTTACGCCTGTATCAACTGTACGGCACCGGAGTTCGAGGAGCCGGGATACAGTTTTCTTAGTACCCCTAAAATAGCCGGTATTCCCGTAGGGTTGCCAACCGATATGCCCAAGGCCTGGTTTGTGGCGCTGTCGTCGCTGTCGAAGGCGGCGACGCCGACGCGACTAAGGGAAAATGCGGTCGCTGACCATAAGTTGGTGGCCCCCAAAATCTACACCAAGAAGAAACGGTAGCAGCAGTGAGTCAACGAATCATCGGGCCCTTTAGTCGGGTAGAAGGAAATCTGGAACTGCAGTTGCAGATTGATGCGGGTCGTGTGGCCGAGGCGCGGGTGTCGTCACAGATGTATCGCGGTTTCGAGCAGATGCTGGTGGGTAAAAAACCCCAGGATGCGCTGGTGATTACCCCGCGGATTTGCGGCATCTGTTCGGTGTCGCAGTCGGTGGCAGCCGCTACTGCGCTGGCGAACCTCAGTGGTGCCGCGCCGCCCCCCAACGGTGAGCTGGCTGCGAACCTGATTCACGCCTGTGAAAACCTGGCGGATCTCTTTACCCATTTTTATCTGTTCTTTATGCCCGATTTTGCCAACAGCGCGTATCGCAACGAGCCCTGGTATGAGGCGGTGAGCGGGCGGTTTCGCGCATCGGAGGGGGAGGCCGCAGGTGAAGCGCTGAGTGCGCGGGCCGAGTTGCTGCACCTGATCGGGCTGCTGGCGGGTAAGTGGCCCCATACTCTGGCGATTCAACCGGGTGGATCGACTCGATCCCTCGATGCCAGCGAGCGCTTGCGTCTTTTGGCTATATTGCGACGGTTTCGCAGCTTTCTGGAGAAAACCACCTTTGGTGCGCCGTTGGAGTCGGTGGCGGAGTTGGACAGTCAGGCGCAGTTGCAGCGCTGGTGGCAATTATCCCAAGCCCGGTCCAGTGATGTCGGGCGTTTTCTGGAGCTGTCGGAATGTCTCGGCTTATCCAGCCTGGGTCGGGGGTCGGGGCGCTTTATGAGTTTTGGTGCCTACCACTATGGTGGTCAGGCACTGTTTTCCCGTGGTCTTTATGCTGGCACTTTGCAAACGCTTGATACCCGCGGTATTGCTGAGGATGTCAGCCACAGTTGGATGCGCCCCTCACCACCTTTGCATCCCCGCGATGGTGAGACGGTGCCGATGGCCGATCGGGTGTCGGGTTACAGTTGGTGCAAAGCGCCCCGGTTGGGTGGCCAGGTGGTGGAGGTTGGATCGCTGGCGCGCCAGCTGGTCAATTCCAACCCCCTGGCGCTGGACCTGTTTGCAGGCGAAGGCGCCAATGTCCACAGTCGGGTCGTGATGCGGTTGTGGGAGATGGTGCGGCTGTTGCTGGAGATGGAGCGTTGGGCTGATGGGATCGTACCTGCAGAGCCCTTCTATCAGGCGGGACTGTCGGTTCCCCAGGATGGCGAGGGGGTGGGCTTGGTAGAGGCGGCCAGAGGCAGTCTCGGGCACTGGATGCGGGTCCGCAATGGGTTGATCGACCGCTACCAGATCATTGCGCCAACCTCCTGGAACTTCTCCCCGCGGGATGCCGATGATCAGCCCGGTGCCCTGGAGCGAGCGCTCCGTCACGCGCCGGTGCGGCCGGAAGATGGAGAAAATCCGGTGGCCGTACAGCACATCGTTCGCTCCTTCGACCCCTGCATGGCCTGCACCGTCCACTGACGCGAAATCGCTTGTGCGGGCAGTGCGGGTCGCTTCTTGCCTGAGGGCGCGCCTCCTTCAGTGGTAGCAACACGTTCATCTCGAACCGGCTGAGTTAGACCAGCTATAAGGCTCTTGGCAGGAGGAGCTCACCTGTTGCTGGGGTGAGGGTTTGAGGGGTACCGCTTGTGAGGTTGCTGGCGTCTGAACCCGGGTATGAAGGGCGGGTGGCATGAGGTCTCTCTGTGCTACCGAGCCCATTGTTGTTGGTGGCGTTCTATTCCCAGGGTGATTCCCGAAACTGACAATAAGTATCCATACTTTAGTCTAAAATTGGAAACTTTATTACGTCTCAATATTTTCCGACTCATTTCGTGTGTTTTTTTAACCTGTTGTTAAATATGAAATAATTTACTTTCTCTGCTTCCGGTTTGTGTTGGCTTAATTCCTGCATCAGTGTTTCTTCTGAACGAGAGGTGAAAACAAAGTTATCACTTTCTCCTATGGGGATCATAACAATGAACGTGGAGTGCACCCTTGGCAGGGTAGCTGAATTCGCAGCGCGGCGGATCGGTGCACTGGAGCACGATGGGCTAGAGGAAGAATAAGATGATGCACGAGCATGAAATCGATGATTTGGCGAGCCGTCTGGGGGTAACTCGCCGAACTTTCATGAAGTTTTGTACGGGAATGGCGGCGACACTGGGACTCTCGGGGGGCGCGGCGATGCAGTTGGCACACGCGGTTGCCCAGCAGCGTCGGCCATCGGTGATCTGGCTGTCCGGCCAGGAGTGTACCGGTTGTACGGAATCACTGCTACGCAGCACCCACCCAACACTGGAAACACTGATTCTTGACCAGATCTCCCTCGATTACAGCGAGGCGTTGAGCGCTGCGGCTGGCCATCAGGCCGAAGAAGCCAAGCACACCGCGATGAAAGAGAATTGGGGCAAGTACCTGTTGGTGGTCGAGGGTTCCATTCCCACAAAGGATGGGGGCATCTACTGCAAAATCGCAGGCAAGACCATGCTGGAGCACGTGAAGGAGGCAGCCGAGGGGGCGGCCGCAATCGTGGCGATTGGATCCTGTGCATCCTGGGGGGGCGTGCCCTCTGCCGGGCCTAACCCGACCGGCGCGACTCCGGTACACGAGATTCTGCCTGAAAAGACCATTATCAATATCCCTGGCTGTCCGCCGAATCCGTATAACTTCCTCTCGACGGTAATGCAGTTCCTCACTTACGGCACGCTACCCGAGCTGGATCAGCTGAATCGTCCCAAGTTTGCCTATGGACGCCTGATTCACGAGAACTGTGAGCGTCGTGCACATTTTGACGCGGGCCGCTTCGCCACCGAGTTTGGCGATGATGGGCACCGTGCGGGCTGGTGTCTCTACAAACTTGGCTGTAAAGGGCCAGAAACCTATGCCAACTGTCCCTCCATCGAGTTTGGTGATGTCGGTGGCGGCGCATGGCCGGTCGGTGTCGGTGCACCCTGTTTTGGCTGTACCGAAAAGGGAGTTGGTTTCGAAAAGGCGTTGTACGACAGAGCGACCGTGAGTACCCACACCCCGCCGGATATGCTGCCGCCGGTAGCGCCCACTGTAGGTGAAGGGGCCAGCGCGGGCGCGGCGGCATTGCTCGGTGCCGTAGCCGGTGCCGTAATTGGTGCCACTGCAATGACCGTGCGCCAGTTAGGCCGGAACGAACAGGCTGAAGCATCCTCTCATACTGACGAAAGCTAAGGGCGGGAGGACTTATGAAACGACGTGACTTTCTTAAGGCGGCGGGTACCGGAGCGATTATCGCCACCAGTGCCGGCACCGCCTCGGCACGGGAAAACCTGCCGGTCCCGGAAGATGCTGTGGGCATGCTGTATGACGCGACACTGTGCATCGGTTGTCGTGCCTGCGTGGTCAAGTGTAAAGAGATCAATGAGATGCCCCCGGAGACCGTCGAGGGCGAAGAGCAGTGGGATATGGCGCAGGAGCTGTCGGCCGACACCCTGACCATTATCCAGGCATACAATGGTGCCACCGGTGGCAATGTTGCCAATCTGGAGGAGGGCACCTTCTCTTTCAGCAAGCGCCAGTGTATGCACTGCGTCGACGCTGGCTGCGTGACCGTATGCCCGGTGTCGGCGATGCTTAAGGATCCCAAGACCGGTATCGTCAGCCACGATCCGGACGTTTGCATCGGTTGCCGTTACTGCGTGATGGCCTGCCCGTACAACGTTCCCAAGTACGAATACGACGAGACCTTTGGTCAGATCCAGAAGTGTCAGCTGTGTAACCAGAAAGGGGTTGAGCGTATCGACAACGGCCAGATCACCGGCTGTACCGAGGTGTGTCCGACCGGAGCCAACATTTTTGGTACCCGTAAAGAGCTGCTGGCCGAGGCCAAGCGCCGCGTGCAGCTGAAGAAAGGGGATACCTATACCTATCAGCTCAACAGCATCGATTCACCTTACGTCTACGAGACCCAGGTGAAAGCTGATTATGAGCAGCACATCTTTGGTGAAAAGGAGGGGGGAGGTACCCAGGTACTGGTTCTGGCGGGTACGCCGATCAAGAACCTTGGGTTGCCCATGCTGCCTGAACGCTCCTATGCGGCTAATTCAGAAACCGTGCAGCACACCATCTATGGCGGCATGCTAGCGCCGGCAGGATTGCTGGCCGGTTTGCTTTATTTGGCGCGCCGTAACACCAAGGGAGGGGATAACGATGAGTAATCATCATGAATACCAAGCGCTGGATCGCAAGATTTTTACCTTGCCATTCCTCTTTCTGAGCGTGCTGATCGCCATTACGCTCTACATTCTGGTTGAGCGTTTTATCTTCGGCCTGGGTGCCGTCACCAACCTCAATGACGGTTACCCCTGGGGGATCTGGATCGTCTATGACGTGGTGATCGGTACCGGTTTCGCAACGGGTGGCTGGGCGCTGGCTATGGTGGTTTATATCGCCAACAAAGGTAAGTACCACCCCTTGATTCGCCCGGCGTTGCTGGCAAGTCTGTTCGGTTATAGCCTGGGTGCTTTCTCCGCTTTTGTGGATATGGGGCGTTACTGGAACGTCTACAACATGGTGCTGCCGGGTCAGATCAACATCAACTCGGTGATGCTCGAGGTCGGTCTGTGTGTGACCGCCTACACCATGATCCTGGTGATCGAGTTTGCGCCAGCGGTACTGGAGCGCTTTAAGGTACCGCGTTTGAGCCAGCTACTCGACAAGTGGTTGTTCGTGGTACTTGGTGTTGGCGTGTTGTTGCCCACCATGCACCAGTCGTCACTGGGCTCCATGTTGATTGCGGCCGGTCATAAGGTAGATCCATTGTGGCAGTCGGTTGCCTTGCAGCCCTACTTTGCACTGGTGACGGCTATTGCCATGGGTTTCTCCATCGTGATCTTTGAGGCGTCGATGGTAACCATCGGCTTCAAGCGTCCTTCAGAGACCCATCTTTTGAAGGGGTTGGGCAAGCTCGTCGTTTATCTTCTGGGAGCTTACCTGATTGTACGTTTTGGTGACCTGGTGTTGCGCGGTGAGTTGGGCCGAGCGTTCGCAGGGGATCTGCGGGGCAATATGTTCCTCATTGAAACCCTGTTGTTTATTACACCGTTGGTGATTCTGTTGTCACCCAAGCGTCGCGCTAGTGGTGGCCAACTGATGATTGCGGCGGTCAGCCTGTTGCTGGCCGGTGCACTGTACCGTGCTAACGCCTTTATGATCGGCTGGCATCCGGGAGGAGGCTATATCTATTTCCCCTCTGTGAAAGAGATACTGTTGAGCATCGGTTTTGTTGCCATCGAAATTGCCGGTTATCTGGCGATCGTGAAGCTGCTACCGGTGTTGCCCAAGGTAGATCACGCCTGAGCCCGGGGGCTGGGCAAACCGAATAACTGAATTGATCGCGGCGCCTGCGGGCGTCGCAATAAAAGAAAAACAGGAGAGTAACCGTGGCTAAACGAGTAGTAGTGGATCCGGTAACACGAATTGAAGGTCACCTGCGTATCGACGTTGAGGTGGAAGAGGGGAAAGTTAGCAAGGCGTGGTCATCCGGTCAGATGTGGCGTGGAATTGAGACCATCCTCAAGGGGCGTGACCCTCGTGATGCCTGGGCCTATACCCAGCGTATTTGCGGGGTATGCACCACGGTGCACGCGTTGACGTCGGTACGTGCGGTAGAAAACGCGTTGGGCCTGGAAGTGCCCAAGAACGCCCAGTTTATCCGTAACATCCTTCTGGCGGCCCACGCTATCCATGATCATATTGTGCACTTTTATCACCTTTCTGCGCTGGACTGGGTGGATATCGTTTCTGCGCTCAAGGCCGACCCTGCCGAGGCAGCCAAGCTGGCTGAGGGCCTCTCCTCCTGGAAGGGCAATAGCGTGCATGAGCTGCGTGCGGTGCAGGATAAGTTGAAGAGCTTTGTCGCCAGCGGCCAGTTGGGTATCTTCGCCAACGGCTACTGGGGTCACCCCTCCATGACGCTGCCGCCAGAGGTCAACCTGATCGCGGCTGCGCACTACCTGCAGGCGCTGGAGATTCAGCGTGAGGCCAACCGTATTGTGACCATCGTGGGAAGTAAGACCCCCCACGTGCAGAACCTGTGCGTAGGTGGTGTCACCAACTCGATCAACCTCGACAGCCAGGGCGTATTCAACATGGAGCGCCTGATGTATATCCGTGCGCTGATCGACAAGATGGATGATTTTGTACAAAACGCCTATCTGGTGGATGTCTCCATCGTGGGGGGCTTCTACGCGGACTGGACCGGCTACGGCGCGGGTATCACCGATTATCTCTGTGTGCCGGAGATGGCGATGGATGCCAAGGGGACCGAGTTCTCCCTGCCCGGTGGTTACATCACCGGCGGTGACCTGAGTACCTTCAAGCCGATCACCTCGTTCCAGGACGAGTTCTTCATCAAGGGTGTTAAGGAGAGCTCCAAGCACTCCTGGTATCATGGTGATGAAGCGCTGCACCCCTGGGAGGGTGAGACCGAACCCAACTACACCGATTTCGACGACGATGGCCAGTACTCCTGGATCAAGTCGCCGACATTCTACGACAAGCCTGCACAGGTGGGTCCGTTGGCCAACGTCCTTTGCCTGGCAGCGTCCGGGCACGAATCCACTATGAAGCATCTCAACTTCGTTCTCGATACCGCCAGCAGTGTGGCCGGTGCCAAGGTGGGCGTGGGCGCGCTGCATTCAACCATCGGTCGTCACGCGGCGCGCGCGGTGCGTTGTGCGGTGCTGCAGGATGAGATCAAGGTGCAGTGGCAGAACCTGGTCGACAACATCGGTAGCGGTGATACCGATACCTTTAACCAGCCGGTCTTCCCCAAGGGCGAGATCCGCGGTGTGGGCTTCCATGAAGCGCCTCGTGGCGTACTGTCTCACTGGGTGGTGATCAAAGACGGTAAGATCGATAACTATCAGGCGGTAGTGCCGAGCACCTGGAACGCCGGACCGCGTAATCAGGATGATGTACCTGGCCCCTACGAGGCATCGTTGCTGGATAACCCAATCGCCGATCCGGAAAAACCGCTGGAAGTGCTGCGAACCGTCCACAGTTTCGACCCCTGCATCGCCTGCGCGATCCATCTGGTCGATACCGAAAACGATAGCACTGTAACGGTTAAAGCGCTGTAAGCGAGGAAGGTAACAAGATGACTGTTTTGGTACTTGGGGTAGGCAACATCCTGCTCACCGATGAGGGTATAGGCGTTCGTGTCGTCGAGGCGCTGGAGAAGCGATATCAATTCTCGCCGGATGTCGACCTGGTCGATGGTGGCACCGCTGGCATGGAGCTATTGGACACCATTGCCAACCGTGATCACGTGATACTGATCGATGCGGTGCATACCGGCGATGCCCCCGGTACTCTTGTCACTTTGCGCGATGAACAGGTGCCGGCGATGTTTCGACAGAAGATCTCGCCGCACCAGTTGGGCATCTCCGACCTGTTGGCGATTATGTCGTTAACCGGTGAGATGCCCAATCACTTCACCCTGTTCGGAGTGGTGCCGATTTCGATGGATACCGGCGTTGCGCTGACCCCCGAAATCGATGCCAAGCTGGAACAGATGGTTCAGTTCTGCGTTGAGGAGCTTGAGCGTCTGGGGGTTACCGTGACGGCCATGCCCCAGCGCGCAGCGAGTTAAATCTATGTGTCTGGGTGTACCCTCAAAAGTTGTGGTTCTCAACGATCTGATGGCAACCGTAGAAGCCTATGGTCAGCAGCGTGATGTTAGCTTGATTTTGATGAATGAGCCGGTCGCCCTGGGCGACTATGTGCTGGTTCAGGTTGGCAACTTTGCGGTTGAAAAAATTGAACCCGAGCGTGCTAAAGAGGCGCTTGAATTTATGGCCGGTATTAATCTGGATCCAGAGCCAGGCTCTGGGACGGACTCATCCGCTGAGTCCCCACTCGATTCGAAGCAGGTAGGTTTATCATGAGTGAACAACACCCGGGCTTTGCCCTTAACCCCTCGCCCATTCTGGAACAGGTTTTTAGCAACGTGCTGGAAAACCGGATGCAGGATATGCCGCTGATCAACCGCCGGGTTGAGGTTGAGGCGGTGGGTTTCGAGGAGTGGGAGGGCCAGTGGCTGGGTGTGTTGATCACTCCCTGGTTTATCAACCTCATATTGATTCGTAAAGAGGGTTCACCCTGGCCGCAGTTGGAGCTGGCCAAAGGCAATGAAATCAACATCGCCTTTCCCCAGGGGACGTACCGTTTTTGCCCGCGGGAGGAGGAGGGGATTGGCCATTACCTTTGCTGCTCACTTATGTCCCCCCTGCAGGAGATCAATAGTCACGATGAAGCGCGTCGCCTGGCATTGGATGTGATGCGCCTGATTCGCCAGTTGCCACTGGTACAGCTGGACAACGTTGAGGCGGCACAGGCCTCTGCCTGCTCCGCCTGATTCGGAGCGTTTGCCGTGCTCGAGGGCAAGTTACGCATCTTGTTGCACTGCAATGCGGCGCAGGTTAATTCGGTAGAGATCCGCTCTTCGCGGCCGCAAATTTCCGGCCGTCTGCTGGAGGGAAATGGTGTCGCTCAGGCACTGTCGAAAGTGCCTGTCATCTATAGCATCTGCCGACAGGCGCAGTCCCTAGCGGCGACTCTGGCCGCGGAGGCGGCAGGATCCGACACGACTCTAGCTGGCCTGCCTTTGGGTGCTCGGCTGGAAGCGTTGCAGGAGCACCTGTGGCGGTTTTTTATTGACCTGCCTGGCCAGTTGGGCGAGAAGCCCCTGTTAAAGGAGTTTGCGCCGATTCGCCAGCAGATTGTGCAGCAGGTCAAGCTGCTCGACTCCGGTGCCCCATACGATGATGAGGACGATCTTCTTGGGCGACTGAGTCCCGAAATTGAGTCTATGGTGTGGGGGGGCAGCTCCGTCGAATGGTCAGGGCAAGGCGAGGCGGATCTACAGGCCTGGCTGGAAAGTGGGGCCTCCTCCGTTGGAAAGCTGTTGTGGCGCGCCAGCCAATTGCTGGAGCGCTCCTATACGGGTTACCGGGTGACTTGTGATCAGGGGCTTCTGGGTACCGATAGCCTGGTCGACGTGGTGCAGGCCCTTGGCCGTGATGACCAGTTCAGTGCCCAGCCCTGGTTGCAGCAAGGGCACCCGGAAGCGGGTGCGATGGCACGCCATCAAGAGCATCCGCTGGTAACTGCGCTGGTGGCAAGGGAGCAGCGTGCCATGGCGCGCTTCGTTGCGCGCCTGCTGGAGATAGATCGCTTGCTAAACCCTGCTCAGGCGATCGGGATGGGACGGATCTCTTTGGGTGATGGCTCCGGCGCCGGGTGGGTGGAAACGGCGCGGGGTATTCTGGTGCATCGGCTTGATATTCATCACGGACGAGTGCAACGTTATCAGGTAGTGGCACCCACCGAATGGAATTTTCACCCTGAGGGGCCGCTGGTGCGTGAAGTATTGGCTCTGGCGGGGGATAATGTCGATCTGTTGCGCCAGCGTGTGCAGCTGATCTGCTTGTCGCTCGATCCCTGCGTGAGTTTTGAAATAGAGGTTTATAATGCATGAGATGTCACTGGCTGAGGGCGTTGTCCAGATCCTCGAGGAATACGCCAGTAACGAGGGCTTCGTCCGCGTCAAAACGGTATGGTTGGAGATTGGCGCACTCTCCAATGTAGAAGTGGATTCTATGCGCTTCTGTTTTGAGGCTGTTTGCCGGGGTACCATTGCCGACGGCGCTGCGCTGGAGGTGATTCAAACCCCAGGCCGGGGATACTGTCTGGATTGTTTCCAGAGTGTTGAACATAATGCTCGTTACGAGCCCTGCCCGCTATGCAGCGGGTATAAGGTGCAGGCCACCGAGGGCACGGAGATGCGGGTTAAAGAGTTGGAAGTGGAGTAGAGATTATGTGTACTAGCTGTGGCTGCGCAAGCGGTGAAACCCGGGTTGAAGGTGCGGACCTGCACCACTCTCACGATCACCATTCTCAGGCTCTCCATGGCCATCGCCACCAGGGTGATGGCGAACACTCCCATTCCCATGGGCCCACCAGCGTGCAGCCCCCCAAGGTGGGAGAATCCTTTGCACCCACCGACGATGGCAAGGACCTTCACTACGGTCACGGAGCGGCACATTCACACGCTCCCGGTATGAGCCAGTCGCGGATGGTGCAGATAGAGCAGGATATTCTCGGTAAAAATGACCGCTATGCAGCGATAAACAGAGCCCGCTTACAGGGCCACAGCCTGTTGTCGGTGAATTTGGTCTCGAGCCCCGGGTCGGGCAAGACCACCCTGTTAACGCGTACTATCGAGGATATGCGCTCGCGCTGTGAGATCGCGGTTATTGAAGGTGACCAGCAGACGGCCAACGACGCGGAACGCATCCGTAATACCGGTGCCAGCGCGGTTCAGATCAATACCGGCAAAGGCTGTCATCTGGACGCTCACATGGTGGGTCACGCCCTCGATAAACTGTCACTGCAAACCCTCGACCTGCTCATAATCGAGAACGTGGGTAATCTGGTGTGCCCGGCGGCATTCGACCTGGGGGAAGCGCATCGGGTGGCGATCCTGTCGGTTACCGAGGGAGAAGATAAACCGGTAAAGTATCCCGATATGTTCAGTGGTGCAGAGTTGATGCTATTAAACAAGGTCGATCTGTTGCCCTATCTGGATTTTGATGTAGAGGCCTGTATCGCCAGCGCCCGCCAGGTGAACCCGGACATTAAGGTGATCCAGTGTTCCGCCACCACAGGTGAGGGCATGGAGGCTTGGTATCAGTGGCTGGGTGAGCGTCAGCAGGCCATGATTCAGCGTGAGATGGATGCGCTGCAGGCGCGGCTCAGTGGGTTACAGCAGAAGCACCAGAAGCTGTCGGTCTGACCATGGCGGATCTTGATCGGCCCAGGGTGTTGGTGGTCGATGATGAGCAGCGCTCCATCGAAACCATCGCTCGTATTCTGGATGAAGAGTTCGATGTTGTTACCGCCACGAGCGCCGCCGACGGTTCCCTCTTGCTGGAGCAGGCGCCTTGTCAGGTGATTCTTTGCGACCAGCGTATGCCGGGGCAGAGCGGTGTCGATTTTCTTGCTCAGGTACGCCAGCAGTACCCGGAAACCCTGCGTATTATTATCTCAGGGTACACCGACGCCGATAAAATTATCCAGGCGGTCAATGAGAGTGGAATCTATCAGTACATCACCAAGCCCTGGCACCCTGACGCCCTGATCCTGACCGTGCGCAATGCCGCACGCCTTTATCGTCTGCAACGGGAAAACCATCTGTTAGCCCAGGAGATGAAATTCTCTTCGGGACAGTTTGACGAGTTTCTGCGCCGCCAGCGTGAAGACCTCAAACAGCAGTTTCATTTTGAGCGTATCCTGCGCGGGGAAAACAGCAGCATGAACCGCCTGTGCGACCAGGTAGCACAGCTGGCTCCCTTTGATATCTCCATCCTTGTGCAGGGGGAGTCCGGTACCGGCAAGGAACTTCTGGCACGGGCTATTCACTACAACAGCGGGCGTGCAGAGCAACCCTTCGTGGTAGAAAATTGCGGGGCGATGCACGATGAATTGCTTTCCAGTGAGTTATTTGGGCATCGCAAAGGTTCCTTTACTGGCGCCGTTAATGACCACGTAGGGCTGTTTGAACAGGCCAGCGGCGGCACCATATTTCTTGATGAGATTGGTGATATATCCCCTGCCTTTCAGGTCAAACTGCTGCGCGTATTGCAGGAACAGGAAATTCGCCCACTGGGTTCGACCCAAAGCCGCAAAGTGGACGTGCGAGTGGTGGCTGCAACCAACCTGGACCTGAAAGAAGAGGTGCGAGTGGGTCGATTCCGGGCAGACCTCTATTATCGCCTGGCGTCCGTTTCGCTGCAGGTTCCTCCGTTGCGTGACCGCGAAGGAGATATTGAACTGATCGCCACCAGTCTATTGCAGCAGGCTTCCCAACAGTTTGGAAAACCGGTGCGCGGGTTTAGTGCCGAGGTGCTGGAGTGTTTCGAAAAATATCACTGGCCCGGGAACGTGCGGGAACTGCAAAATGAGATTCAGCGCATGCTGGTACTGTCACCGCAGGAGGTGGTCGGAGTCGAGTTGCTCGCGCCGCATATTGTGCGCGAGAGTACACAGGACTCCGCAGTATTTGAAGATGCAGAGCTTGAGCTGGGAAAACATGGCTTGCGGGGTCAGGTTGAGGCTTTGGAGACGAAAATTATTCGCCAGGCGCTAGGGCGTCATCAGGGCAACAAGAGTCAGGTCGCTGATGAACTGGGCCTCTCCCGTGTTGGCCTGCGCAACAAAATGGACCGTTACGGTCTGGGCGAGGCTTAGCCAGTGTCCGCCACGAAGCCCCTTTCCCAGCGTTTGCATCTGTCGGTGTTTGGATTGGTGCAGGGCGTGGGTTTTCGACCCTTTGTCTATGGGCTCGCACAACGTCTCAACCTTAGCGGATGGGTAGCGAATGACGGTGACGGGGTGCAGGTTGAAGTGGAGGGCAGCAACGAAAATCTGCAAACGTTCCAGCGTTTACTGTACACAGAGCTTCCTCCGCTTGCGATCATTGATCGCTGCGATGCAACGCCGAGACCCCTATGCCCTGAGGTAGGGTTCCGCATCGTTCACAGTATCTCTGGCGCGGCGAATACCTCTGTGGCCGCCGACGCTGCTGTTTGTGCAGACTGTCTCAACGAGCTGTTCGATAATTCCAATCGCCGCTATCGGTATCCGTTTATAAACTGCACAAACTGCGGTCCGCGTTATACCATTACCCGGCGGCTACCCTATGATCGACCCTACACGTCGATGGTAGATTTCACGCTTTGTGAGCGCTGCTTAAATGAGTATGAAGAGCCGGGCGATCGTCGCTTTCATGCCCAGCCTAATGCCTGTGAGGCCTGTGGTCCGACACTGGATTTCGTGGGTGTCGATGGCACCCCCATCGCGGGTGATCCCATTGCGCAAACCCTGGATGCGATCCGGCAGGGCTTGATTGTAGCGATCAAGGGTATTGGTGGATTTCACCTGGTGTGCGATGCGGATAACGCCGAGGCGGTAAGGCAACTGCGCAGCCGAAAACAGCGCGATGATGGCAAACCTTTTGCGGTCATGGCGGCTAACATTTCATCGCTGGAGCAGCTGGTTGAAATCGATAGCGATAGCCTTCAGCGGCTCTCGTCCAGCGCTGCACCGATTGTACTCCTGCCCAAATGTGAGCAGGGAAAGGGGCGACCTGTCGCCCATGAGGTAGCGCCAGATCTGGGAGCGCTCGGGGTGATGTTACCCTACGCACCACTGCATCATCTGCTGTTTTTTGAAGCCGCAGGGCGCCCCCATGACCCCACATGGCGCGGTGTTGCGCATCCCTTGCGGTTAGTTATGACCAGCGCTAATCCTGCCGGCGAACCGTTGGTGATTGGCAACGCTGAGGCACTCTCCCTGCTGGACGATCTGGTGGACCGGGTGTTGCTCCATAACCGGGATATTGACTGTCGCTGTGATGATTCGGTGGTGCAAGCGGGGAGTCCTCCCATGGTCGTGAGGCGTGGCCGTGGTATGGCCCCCCAAACTATAGCTCTTGCTACCGATGGCCCGCAAATTCTGGCTCTTGGAGGGTGGTTCAAAAATAATATCTGCTTGACCAAGCAGCAGCGCGCTTATGTATCGCCCTACGTTGGAGATCTGGCTAACGCGAATACCTGTCGCTTTCTGGAACAGACGGTAGAGCATATGTGTCGACTGTTTGCGGTAGAGCCCCAAGCGGTTGCCTGCGATCGACATCCCGATTTCTACAGTACTCGTTTGGCTCATCAGCTTGCCGACCAGTGGCAGGTGCCGCTGGTCGCTGTGCAGCACCACCACGCACATATCGCTTCCGTTATGGCCGAGCACGGTTTGCAGGGAGCGGTTATCGGTCTTGCTCTCGACGGCGTCGGACTGGGTGATGATGACATGGCCTGGGGGGGTGAGTTGCTGCGTGTAGAGGGGGCCGAATATGCACGAATAGGCCACTTGCGCCCGTTACCGCTGGCCGGAGGAGATCGCGCCGCACGGGAACCCTGGCGCGTGGCGGCGGCGATGCTGCACCAGCTTGGTCTCAATGCGGAGATACCAGAGCGCTTTCCCGTAGCCGGCAGTGAAGTGGTAGCACAGATGTTACGCCAGAATCTTAATTGTCCCCCGACCAGTAGCGCAGGGCGCTGGTTCGATGGGGTGGCAGCATTGTTGGGAGCGTGCCCCTATAACCGTTTCGAGGCGCAGGCCGCCATGACTCTGGAAACCCTTGCGCAAGGGCACCTTGGCGCCGAAAAAGCAGGGGCAGGATGCATCAATGAGGACCAGCAGCTGGATCTGTTGCCGTTGGTCGCGCAGCTGCTTGGTGAGACCAACCCGGTACGCGGTGCGCAGTGCTTTCATGCAGGACTGGTGGCTGCGCTGGAGTGCTGGGTTTTGAATGCCTGTGCGCAAACAGGTATTCAGGATCTGGTGTTAGGCGGAGGTTGTTTTCTTAACCGACTTTTGCGGGAATCGCTGTGCGCACGCTTGCGTACACGAGGAATCTCAGTGTGGTTGGGAGAGCAGTTGCCCTGTAATGATGGGGGCCTTAGTCTTGGCCAGGCGTGGGTGGCACGGCAAGCGATAGCGAATTAACTGGTAGTAGAGAGGGCGATTAGATGTGTCTGGCGATCCCGGTAAAGGTAGAAACAGTACAAGCAGATGATATGGCGCTGGTGGATATCGGCGGTATTAAGAAGTCGATCTCTATTGCGTTGGTCGATGACGTTGCCGTGGGTGATTATGTGATCCTGCACGTAGGTTATGCATTGAACAAAATCGACCCCGAAGAAGCGGAGCGTACGTTGGCGATGTTTGCCGAGATGGGTGAACTCGAACAAATTGCCAGTGATGCGGCGGCGCAATTATGAAATATGTCGACGAATTTCGTGATGGCCAATTAGCGCAGGAGCTGGCAGAAAGAATTCGCCAGGAGGTCGAGCCGGATCGCAAATACCATCTGATGGAGTTTTGTGGGGGACATACCCACGCGATCTTCCGTTACGGAATACCCGATCTGCTACCGGCCCAGATCAAAATGATCCACGGTCCCGGCTGTCCGGTTTGTGTGTTGCCGATAGTGCGAATCGATTCTGCTATAGAGCTGGCGATGGATCACGGTGTAATCCTCTGTACTTATGGCGATATGATGCGGGTGCCGGGTTCACGCAAGATGAGTCTTTTGAAAGCCAAGGCCGAAGGCGCCGATGTGCGTATGGTTTACTCCACCATGGATGCGTTGGCGTTAGCGCGCCAAAACCCCGACCGGGAGGTGGTGTTTTTTGCCATCGGATTTGAGACCACCACACCACCGACGGCGATGGCGATTCGCCAGGCCGAAAAGCTTGGACTGGAAAACTTCAGTGTATTTTGCAATCACGTCCTTACGCCCTCGGCGATTAGCACCATCCTGGAATCGCCGGAAGTGCGTGAGCTGGGAACATTACCGCTGGATGGGTTTGTGGGCCCGGCCCATGTTAGTACGGTTATCGGTAGCCAACCCTACGAGTATTTTGCCGAGGAGTACCAGAGTCCCGTAGTTATAGCGGGTTTTGAACCGCTGGATGTTTTGCAAGCGATCCTGATGCTGGTGCGCCAGATCAATGAGGGTCGCGCTGAGGTAGAGAACGAATTTACTCGCGCCGTTACCCGTGATGGTAATCTCAAGGCTAAGACCCTGGTGGCGGAGACCTTTGAAATGCGTCGTGAGTTTGAGTGGCGCGGACTGGGTATGGTGCCCTACAGTGGACTGAAAATTAAATCCCGGTTCAAAAAATATGACGCGGAGCAGCGCTTCACCCTGAAAAGGCGCAGCGCCAAAGAGAACAAGGCCTGCGAATGTCCGGCGATCTTGCGGGGTGTAAAAACACCTCGTGACTGCAAGCTGTTTGGAACGGTGTGCACGCCGGAAAACCCGATCGGTAGTTGTATGGTTTCCTCCGAGGGTGCCTGTGCAGCCCACTACAGCTATGGACGCTACCGGGATCACCTGGTCAGCGAACATGCACCAAACATGATTCATAAGAGTTAGCGATGACAGTAAATCTACGAGGCAATAGCCAGCTTAATTTTGACAAGGGTTGCGTGGAGATGATCCACGGCAGTGGCGGCAAGGCGATGGCGCAATTGATCGATGGGCTGTTTTTAAAGGCTTTCGATAACCCCTACCTGAGGCAACTCAACGATCAGGCCAGTTTTGCCCTGCCGCCAGGTAAAGTCGTCATGGCGACCGATTCCCATGTGATATCACCGCTGTTTTTCCCGGGTGGAAATATTGGTTCGTTGTCGGTCCATGGTACGGTTAATGATGTGGCCATGGCCGGCGCGACTCCCTGCTTCCTGTCGGCAGGTTTTATTCTTGAAGAGGGGTTCCCCCTGCGAGACCTCAAGCGCATTGTTGAATCGATGGCCGCTGCGGCGCTGGACGCGGGTGTTCCCATTGTGACAGGCGACACCAAGGTTGTGGAGCGTGGTAAGGGGGATGGGGTCTTTATAAACACCACCGGCGTTGGTGTAATTCCGGAAGCTATTGATATGGGTGGTGACAGGGTGCAGGTGGGAGATCGCATCATTGTCAGTGGCCCGATAGGAGATCACGGTGTGGCAATTATGTCATTGCGTGAAAATCTCACCTTTGAAACCGCCATAGAATCAGACAGCCAGTCCCTGCACGACCTCGTTGCGGTGATGGTTGCCATGGTTCCGCAGATACACTGTCTGCGCGATCCTACCCGCGGTGGCCTGGCAACAACCCTGAACGAGATTGCCCAGCAGGCCGGGGTTGGTATGCAGATCCATGAGGCGGATGTTCCAGTACGACCCCAGGTGGCGGCAGCTTGTGAGTTTTTGGGGCTTGATCCCTTGTACGTAGCAAATGAAGGTAAGCTGGTGGCCTTTTGTCCGCCTGACCGCAGTGATGAATTGTTGGCGGCGATGCGTGCTCATCCCAAGGGTGCCGAAGCCTGCATCATTGGTGAGGTAACCGAGGATAGCCACCACTTTGTGCAGATGCAGACCAGCTTCGGCGGCAATCGTATCGTCGATTGGCTGAACGGTGAGCAACTGCCCCGTATCTGCTAAGGAAGACACCATGCGCATATTGATGTTAACCCATGCCTTCAACAGCCTTAGCCAGCGCCTGTTCGTGATGCTGGAAGAGGCCGGCCATGAGCTATCGGTCGAGTTTGATATCAACGACGACGTCACCATAGAGGCCGTTGAGCGGTTTAGCCCCGACCTGATCCTGGCGCCTTTTCTGAAGCGAGCGATCCCCGAGTCTATCTGGCGGCAGAATTTGTGCCTGATTATCCATCCGGGTATTCGTGGTGATCGCGGTGCCACCTCCCTCGATTGGGCTATCACCAATAATGAGACGCGCTGGGGCGTGACCTGTCTGCAAGCGGCGGCCGAGATGGACGCCGGCGACATCTGGTCCTGGGTCGAGTTTCTTATGCGTGATGGGCGCAAAAGTAGTCTCTACCGCAACGAAGTAACCGATGCCGCCGTGACTGCGGTATCGATGGCGCTGGCGAAGATCGAGGCGGGTGAAACGCCGCAGCCGCTGGATTATGCCGATGAAAATGTCCGCGGCCAATGGCGCGACCCGATGCGCCAGGCCCATCGGTGTATTGACTGGCTGCAGGACAGCACCCAAACCGTATTGCGTAAAATTCGCGCGGCTGATAGTCAGCCAGGTGTGCGCGATACGATCGGTGAGCGGGAGTTTTTTCTTTACAATGCCTGGCCTGAATTACGGCTCAGCGGTGACCCGGGAGCGTTGATTGCGCAGCGTGATGGGGCCGTTTGCCGGGCCACCACTGATGGTGCCGTATGGATCACCCATTTGGCACTTGCAGATCCCGCACCAGAGGAGGTCTCATTTAAACTTCCGGCTACACAGTTGCTTGGTGCGATGGGCGATAAGCTTCCCGCAGCCCCGCTTGCGATTGAGGATGTCCCTGCTGAGGTGACATGGCAGGAGATTCAGTATCGCGAACAGAACGGAGTGGGTTACCTCCACTTTAATTTTTATAACGGAGCCGCCTCAACCGAGCAATGTCAACGTTTGCTGGCGGCCTGGCGGTTCGCTGAGCAGCGCCCCGTAAAAGTGCTCGTTCTTATGGGTGGAGAAGATTTCTGGTGTAACGGTATTCACCTTAATGCTATCGAGGCGGCCGCAAGCCCTGCCGATGAGTCCTGGAATAATATTAATGCGATGGATGACCTTTGTGAGGCGATTATTCGTTGCGATCACAAACTGAGCCTGGCGGCGATGCGCGGTAACGCAGGAGCGGGGGGCGTGTTTATGGCGCTGGCTGCGGATCAGATCTATGCCCGTAACTCTGTCGTGATGAACCCTCACTATAAGTCCATGGGGAATCTTTTTGGGTCCGAATACTGGACCTATTTATTGCCTGCTCGCGTCGGCTCGAACATGGCCCGGCAGATAACAGCTAACAGGTTGCCCATAGGTGCGGCGAAGGCGAAGAATCTGGGGTTGATTGATGATGCCTTCGGTGACTCTATGCAAGGGTTTGAGCAGGAGGTCAGGGTGCGAGCGGAACGCTTGGCTGCATCGGCTGAGTACGAGCCGCTGCTGCAAGAAAAACAGCAGCGGCGGGCTGAGGACGAGGCGCTAAAACCGTTGGCGGACTATCGAGCCCAGGAGCTGGATCAGATGCAGCTTAACTTCTACGGATTCGATCCCAGCTACCATGTGGCGCGTTACCATTTCGTCGAAAAACTGGCAAAGTCGCGCACCCCCCCCTTTCTGGCGCGTCATCGTCGCAAAGGAGCGGTCGCGGTGGATTAAGAGGGGCGCTAGAGTGGGGCGGCGACTCGTCTACGCTTTTCTCTCCACGACCGTTAAGCGGGTTCCCGGCTGGCCCTGGTATCATCACGCTCTGTCAGGGTTGCGAGTTCGGAGCGCGCCTCTTCTGGCGTTTGGGTCCAAACGTCCCTATCCAGAGTGCGGTCGAGAAACTCGAATTTGCGACGATCGAAACAGGGGGTCTCGCCGCGATCCAGCTGCTGTTCAAAGTCCCGAACAACCCTGAACACAATGCCGGACAGCAGCAGTAGTGCAATAACGTTGATGATCGCCATCATGCCCATGCTCAGGTCTGCGAGGCTCCATACCACCGGAAGGCTGGCGATGGCACCGTACACGACCATGCCCAGGACAATGAGACGATAGAGTAATAGTGTCCAGCCACGATCAATAATAAAGCGCAGGTTGCTCTCGCCGTAGTAGTAGTTGGCGATGATAGAGGTGAAGGCAAATAGCAAAATCGCGATAGCGATAAAGTCGCCTCCCCAACTACCAACAAGACTATTGAGGGCGTTTTGGGTCAGGGCGATACCTTGCAGGTCTGCGCTGCTATCGAGCTGTCCGGATACCAGAATCACGGCCGCAGTGGCGCTGCATATCACGATGGTGTCGATAAACACCCCGGCCATGCCGATGATGCCCTGGGTTACCGGGTGTGGAGGGTTAGGGGTTGCGGTAGCGGCCGCATTCGGTGCACTCCCCATGCCCGCTTCGTTGGAGAACAGTCCACGTTTAACCCCTTGCATAATTGCCTGGGAGACCAGATACCCTGTTCCCCCGGCGGCGGCACTGCCGATCCCAAACGCACTGTCAAAGATAAGTTTGAACACAGCCGGCATCTGCTCGATATGGGTCACAACGATAAAGAGTGCTACCGCCAGGTAGGCCAGCGCCATAAAGGGAACAACAACTTCGGCAAAGCGTGCGATGGTACGAATACCACCGAAGATGACCAGGGCGGTAACGGCCGATAGCAGTACGCCACTGGTCCAGGGGTCAACGCCAAAAGCGTTGTCCATAGCCGAGGCGATGGAGTTGGACTGCACGGAGTTGAAAGCCAGGCCGAAGGCCACAATCAGGCAGATAGAGAAGCTGATGCCCAGCCAGCGCTGGCCCAGCGCCTTTTCGATGTAATAGGAGGGGCCTCCACGGAAGGTGCCGTCACCGTTATTGGTTTTGTAGAGCTGGGCGAGGGTGTTTTCCATCAAACTGGAGGACATGCCCAGCAGGGCGATTACCCACATCCAGAAAATGGCTCCGGGCCCCCCCAGATAGAGCGCCATCGCGACCCCGGCCAGGTTTCCGGTACCGACCCGTGCCGCCAGACTGGTACAAAATGCCTGGAACGAGGAGATGCCTCCGCCAGCGGTATGACGGCCTCGCAGCAGCGCTTTGAAGGCGTATCCAAGGCGGCGAAACTGTATTGCGCCGGTGCGCAGAGTGAAATAGATCCCGGCTCCCAGCAGCAGGTAAACAAGGATCGAACCCCATATCAGGTCATTTGCTGAGGCAATTACAGGGTTCATTTTAGCTCCGGGGGGTCAATCATGCGGGTAGAGTCGTATGCTAGCGCTCGGGGGCGAGGGATAAAATGGGTAAAATTACCTAAATTCTGGTGGTTCGCCCGCACTGCCCTCGGAATCGACGCTACCCGCGCTGCGGCTACCTGTCGGGGGGGGCTATATTCACTTTATGCTTTCCCGCTATAATGCGTTTAACTGTGTCAAAGCAGGGAATAGCATCGTTATCCACATATCGAGAGTACGGCACGCGTGACCACGAAGCGTTATCAGGTCTTTATCAGCGGCTCCCACAGTGACCTGCAGGAGGAGCGAAAGGCATTGCTCTATACCCTGCTGAGTATGGGCTGTATTCCTGTGGGTCCTGAGTACCTGCCGGGGTTTGGTGACGACTCTCAGGATATTTGGCCCCTGGTGCGGCAGCAGATCGATGATAGCGATTATGTGGTGATTCTAAATGCCGGGCGTTACGGACCCCTAACCCGCAGCGGCGTTAGTTATATGCACCGCGAATACACCTACGCAAAGACCCTGCGCAAACCGATCCTCTGTCTGTTGCACGATGACAAGTACGTGCTACCCCAGGAGCGAACCGAAACCACCGCAGAGGGCCAGGCGCGCTTGCGCGTCTTTCGCGAAGAGCTTAAGGCGCACCCGGAAATCAAATGGGGGACAGCAGAGGGTATGCAGCAGGCGGTATGCCGACACCTACCGGTGTTTATTGAAGATCACCCGTCGCCGGGCTGGGTACGGCCCGAAAATGCCAGTTTCTCCCTGCGCCAGGAAAACCTGCAACTTCGTCAGCAGGTTGCGGAGTTGAATGACCTGCGTGACACCCTGGCCCCTACCACCGGTACCAACCTGGATCAATCTCTGGCCGAGCGAGCCGAATTCTCCTTCGTGTGTAACCTGTATGTTGAAGGCAACTGCAAGCTCTCTACCATGAAGGCGATGATGAACTGGAAGGATGTCTTCACCGCCTTCACTAATCAGCTTAGGCCCAGCGGGAGTGAGGACAAGATCAAACAGGATCTTAGCGCCTTCCTTTCCAATACCTACCGCGATCTCGTAGCCAAGCGGCATCCGGAGTCCCATGCGGTCAACGATTTTCAGTTCACTGAACACTCCATGCGGATGATCAGGTTGCAGCTGCGGCGTTTGGGTCTGATCAAGAAAGATACCCACCAATCTGACAAGAACCGTGTGATCTGGGAGCTTACCGCTGCCGGAGAGCGCGCCCGTGGCCGCTTTGTTGCGGCTTGAAGCCTAGGCTTCACATAGTCTAAGGACCGGTTAATTACGCGATGTTTTGGCTCGGACTCATAATCGGAATTGTGCTTACCTGGCTGTATATGTCCGGTGTGGTTAAACACGTCGTGAGTGCCTTCAGTGGCCGTCTGTGGCGGCCCAATCTCGATGCGAAATCGATGAGCCAGGAGCAGTGGCTGCTTAATATTTCTGAACATCCCCCGAGCAGTTGGAACCATCTGGGTTACTGGAAGGAGGCTGCCAGCTACGAACGTGCGTGCGTTGAGTTGGCGGGGCTGCTGGCTGATCGGGCGTGCCTGAGGGCGACCGACCGGGTAGTGGATGTGGGCTTTGGGTGTTCGGATCAACTGTTGATCTGGGTGGACTACTACCAGGTACAGTCGTTACAAGCCTTCAGTAAAGTGTACTGGCAGCAGCAGCAGGCGCGCCGTCGCTGTGAGCCTTTTAGTCAGGTGAAAATTCATAAAGGCGACCATATGGCCCTGGCGCAGCTACCTGAATCTTCCGTCGATAAGGTACTGGCACTCGATAACGCCTACTACTTTTCCGACAAAGGTGGTTTTTTTCGCGAGTGCCGTCGCGTATTAACCGACGAGGGTTCATTGGCGCTAACCGATATGGTGCTGGTGAGACCCCCCGGTGGTCGCTGGGAGCAGTTTGTGTGGGAAACACTGGCCAGAATGGCGGGAGTGCCCTTGGCTAATTTGATCACCCGCGAGCAGTACCAAAGGCTACTGGAGGCGCAGGGCTTCGAGCAGGTAACGGTAAGTGATATTACCGATGATGTCTTCAGTGGCTTCCTCTACTGGCAGCAACAACACTATATGAGCCTGCGCACCTTCACCGGGCGTCAACGCTGGTTCAAGGTTCGTCTGACCGCAACCTTTATTCGCTGGTTCCTGGTGCGGGACCTGGTGCGGTACCTGTTGGTGACAGCACGCTAGTCGCTAACTATCCTTGATAGGAACGTAAATATTCCAACTCGCTTCGTGTGTTTGGCTCAAGCATTGTGCTGCGCGGCAGATACAGTTAGGGAGCCCTTTCCCTGCAGGTCGGCCAGTCGGGGTGGGGATAATGAACCGCTACGGAGATAACGGCCCCAATGATATCCAATCTGTTGAAAAGCCTGCGCAGCCGCCTGCTGCTGCCGCTGATAATCGCGGTGATCGCCGTGATCACCCTGCAAACCCTTGTTACCTTGACCCTCACCTCGGGCAGTGTTGACGAGCTGGTCGATGGGGTTTCCGGGCAAATGGCGGCTGAAAACAGCAGTATTGCGACCGAGCTGGACGAGAGTGGTCGGCAAGTGGAGCAGTCCATCGCAGCGCTGTCCCAAAGTTCACGGGATGCTCTGGCGACGACACTCGAGCAACAATTGGGGGAGGAGAAGATTAAGGTCGCCAACCAGTTGAGCTCCAGTCTGGTTGCAGCCACCGACTCCATGGCGCAACTGTTAGCATCCGTGGCTCCCGCTGCTATTTGGGATCAAGATACGCCGTTATTAACCGAATATGTCCGCGTTGCCCACCGTAACCCCAATGTGATCTTTGCGTTTTATTTCGACGCAGAGGGCAAGCCGCTGACTCGCCACCTTGAGCGCAGCGACCCAAGGGTCAAGGCGTTGCTTAAACGCGGAAAGGGGGCGCGTTCTCGGGATAAAATACTCGATGCGGCCCGCAGCGATAACGCGATCTATATCAGCGAAGCCGAGGTCAATCCTAGAGGGGCGGTGATTGGCCGCTTTATCATTGGTGTTTCCCGAGACGCGGAGCAGCAAGCGGTCGCCGCACTGGAAAGTAGCTTTGCCGAGGTGATTACCGAAAGCCAGCAGCAGGTCGACAGCACCATCCAGCAGCAATCGCGCACCACACTCGATTCCCTGCAAGGCTCCCTGGGCAGCGTAAAACAGCGAAACCAAGAGGCGTTGCTGGTTGTGCAGCGCTCTATCGATGCCTCGTCCTCTTCGTTGATGGCAAGCCTGACCCTGACCATGGTGGTGATGGGGGTGGTTATGGTGTTGGTGATGGTAGTGGCGTTGGCTATTCGGGTGCTCAGTAAGATCCGCGTGCTTACCCGTGAGATCCATGAGTTGGCTACGGGTGAAGGTGACCTGACCCGGCGTATTGCGATTCGCAGTAACGATGAGATCGGCGATATGGCAGGGGAGATCAATCGCTTTATAGAAAAAACCCAGGGCATCGTGCAGGAGGTCAACGCCGCCTCAGACCAGACGGCAACACGGATCGACGATCTCTATCAACAGAGCAGCCACATGCAGGGCGCCATGGATCGCCAGAAACAGGCGATCGACCAGGTGAGCCATGCCCTCGATGAGATCGTGACCAGCATTCAATACGAAACCGAAAGCGTACAGAACTCCCTCCACAGTGTTGATCAGGTGCGGGAAAACACCACTCATACGGTGGAAATTTCCAGCAAGGTGCGTGATCTATTTACCCAGCTGGTGGAGAAGGTGCGCGAGGCCTCAGAGGTCGTGAATACATTGGAGGGACGTTCCAACCAGATCGGGGCTGTACTGGGGGTCATTAGGGGGATCGCCGAACAGACCAACCTGCTGGCGCTGAACGCCGCGATAGAGGCGGCGCGGGCGGGAGAAAGTGGTCGCGGTTTTGCCGTTGTGGCCGATGAGGTCCGCTCGCTAGCCAGTAAAACCCAGCAGTCAACAGCGGACATCCAGAGCAATATTGAATCCCTGCAAAGTGGTGCCAAAGGTGCGGTGAGCGTCATTGATGCGGCGTGCAGTCATGCTGAGGAGGGGATAGGGGCGATGACCGAAGCCGACCACTTGCAGCAGAGTGTGCAGGAGTCGGTCCAAGTGCTCTACGATATGATCAACAATATTGCTTCTATGGCTGAAGAGCAGTCCCACGTGTCGATGGACTTGAAGGGCAGCGTGGAAACCATCAATGGTGAGTCGGACCGCTCATTGCTATCGGCCAATGAAGTGGCTGATACCGGGCGGGAGCTGGCGCAACTGTCGGCGACGCTCAAGCGAGCGGTTTCACAGTTTCGTGTATAGTTAGCCGGTCTTGTTTGTAAGGATTGGCTGGCCATGAATGCGATGATCGACCTACGTAGTGACACCGTTACCCAACCTGGCGCCGCAATGCGAACGCTGATTGCCAGCGCCGCTGTCGGCGACGATGTGTTTGCCGAAGACCCCACGGTCAATCAGCTGCAAGAACTGGCTGCGGAGCTCAGTGGGCAGCCTGAAGCCCTGTTTTTACCAACCGGCACCCAGAGCAACCTCGTCGGGCTGCTGGCGCATTGTGAGCGTGGCGACGAGTATATTTGTGGCCAACAAGCGCATACCTATAAATATGAGGGGGGTGGTGCCGCTGTCCTCGGTAGCATTCAGCCCCAGCCCATTGAGTTCGAAGCCGACGGTAGCCTTGATCTCAATCGCGTCGCGGCTGCGATCAAGGCGGATGATTTCCATTTTGCTCGCACCCGTCTGCTGGCGCTGGAAAATACTCATGCCGGTAAAGTCGTGCCGTTGGAGTACGTAGCGCGAGCACGAGCCTTTTGCGACGAAAAGGGACTGGGTTTTCATCTCGATGGTGCACGGGCGTGTAACGCCGCCGTCAAGTTAGGCGTGCCTCTAAAGCAAGTAACGGCGCCCTTTGATACCGTGTCTATCTGCCTTTCCAAGGGGCTGGGAGCGCCGGTGGGTTCGGTGTTGTGCGGTAAGGCCGAGCTGATTGCCAAGGCCCGGCGCTGGCGCAAGGTGGTGGGTGGCGGTATGCGCCAGGCTGGCGTATTAGCGGCAGCCGGTATCTACGCTCTGGAGCACAATATCGAACGTCTGGCAGAGGATCACGATAACGCCCTACGGCTCGCCAAGGGGTTGGCGAGCATCGATGGCTTACGGGTAGATGTGGACGCGGTGCAGACCAATATGCTCTATGTCGATATGGATTCCGGGTGCCTGCAGCCATTGCGCAATTCGATGTTGGAGCAGGGCATTCGACTCGACTCGCGCCTGCCGATGCGCATGGTGACCCATCTGGATATTTCCCGCGACGGGATAGACCGGGTGGTCGGTGCTTTTAAACAGTTTTTCTCCAGCGCTGGTCGCTGAGTTAATTTTGAGCAGTAGATACTGACGCCCCGTTTGGCTGGGGGGTAGCGAGTTATCCACAGCTGTTGCACTGGCGGGTGCAGCGTTTCTGTGGGTGATCCTCTGCTTGCGGTCAGGAGTGAAGTGGCCTTCACTGGTTATCGGCAATGGTGTTTTAGAACGGGGATGCTTCATAGTTGTTGATGGCATGTGCGAACGATCCGGGCGTTCCCCGGTGGGCGTCGAACCGGCTCTGCGCAGCGCACAGTAGAGGTTCTTTCTCATTGCCTCTATGCCAGTGAGAATGCTTTTTGCTACGATCAATTCGTGAGTCAAACCCAGAGGGGCTGGAGCGTGGGTGTGAAAGGCAGCTATATCGGGGCAGGGGTGTTGATGGTGGTGGTTCTGGCCGGCTGCACCCTGAAGCCTATCTATAACAATCTCTATTGGTTAGTGCCCTGGTATATCGAAGACTATGTGAGCCTTCGAGAGGGGCAGGACGATCATCTGCGCGAAGATTTGAAATCCTTTGTGAAGGCCCATCGTGAGCAGCAGGTGCCGCGCTATATAGATTTCCTTACCTCGCTTGATCCCTACGTCGACGGCATTGATGAAGCACAGGTTTGGCAGCTGTACGGGCAGGTGGAGAGTTTCTGGGAGCAGCTCAAGCAGATGCTCGCGCCCGACATTGAAAATTTTTTACTCTCCCTCGATGCCCAACAGCAACAGCAGTTATTCGAGAATTTGGCGCAGGCGAATAGCGAGCGACGCGAGCAGTTGCGTGACACCGAGGGAGGGGCTGCACAGCGCTATCGGGATCGTGCCGAATCATTGGTCGATGCCTGGATCGGATCGCTGAGCCCGCCGCAAGAGGCGTTGCTGGAGGAGTATCTGCGCGAGCTGGGGGAGGGTGACGATGGCTGGCTCGATAACCGCGAGAGGTGGCAGCGAGCGCTGTATGAAGCCCTGCAGTCCCCCCAGCCCTCAGCTCGCATTCGTGAACTTCTTCTCAATAACAGAGCGCTATGGAGCGAGGACTACCAGCGTGAAGTTGATCGCCGGCGCGCACTGACAGCGGAGCTCATCAGCGACCTGAGCTATACCCTGACACCCTCGCAAAAGAGTTATTTAAGAGAGCGTCTAGAGGAGTTGGTCGGCAATTTTGCAGCCTTGTAATGGCTTACCGGTGCTGGCATCGGTCTTTCGCTTGGGGTACTCTGCGGCCACAAAATAGTGGAGGTATTCTATGCCAACTTACGATTATCAGTGTGAGGACAATCAACGCACCGTTGAGGTTCGCCATGGCATCGAAGAACAGCTGTCTACCTGGCAGGAACTTTGTGAACGAGCGGGAATCGACCTCGGGGAGACCCGCGCCGATGCACCGGTGCAGCGGCTTGCCAATGGCGGTCAGGTTGTGAATAGCGCCAGCCTGGGTAGCGGCGCCGCCTGCGGAGCCAGTGACAATCGCTGTGGCGGCTGCCCCATGAGCCAGTAAATAATTCAGGCGTCTATGCAGTAAGCCCTGAAAGGGTAGCTTACTGTGTTGGTATCACCGGACGTATCTCTCCAGGAGCACCGGTTGCCACGGGTAGCAGCAGCTCTCGAAGCTCGCCATTGCCAAACTCCAGTATCAGCATTACCTGCTCACCTTGCTTCAGGGGTTCCTTAATCCCCATTAACATGACGTGGTAGCCGCCGGGTTTAAGCTCAAGGGTGCTTTTGGGAGCAATCGCAAGCCCCTGATCCTGATGCTCCATCTTCATCATCCCCATCTCCATTTTACTCTGGTGTAGCTCCACTCTGTTCGCGATCAGCGTGCGGGCGGCAACCAGTACCATGGGGGTGCTCGACAGGTTGGATATTTTCATATAGGCGGCACTGTTGGGGGCTCCCGGGGGGGTTGCGCGCACCCAGCCTTCACTGACCACCAGGTCACTGGCCGCAGATACCTGAAAGCTCAGACTGCTAAGAAGTAGAAAAAAGGTGGAGAGTAATCGCATGGTGCATCCTCTTATTTTTGTGGGGTTAATGAATGAGTGAGCGCAGATGTTCGCTGAGTTCGGCGGGTGTGGTTTCCCTCGGTAGTACCCTTGCCAGCTGCCCCTGGGGATTAATCAGGAAGAAGTTAGCGCTGTGGGATATCCAGTAGAGGGATTTGTCATTGCTGTAGTAGCTTTTTTCATAGATGACGCCGTAGCTTTTGGCGACCGCAGCAATCTGCTCTACGCTGCCATGCAGGGTGTCGAGGGAGGGGTGGAAGAAAGCGGCATACTCGCCGAGGCGTTCGAGGTCATCGCGCTCCGGGTCGAGGGTGATAAAGAGCGCTTGTACCTGCGGGAGTTCTGCGGGCGAGAGCTGCTTTAGTGCCGCACCCACCACGGCCAGGTCCACTGGGCACACGTCAGGGCAGGAGGCGTAACCAAAGTAGAGCATGACCGCCTTCCCCTTGAGCTGTTGCAGGCTAACAGGCCCTTGTGTGCTGTTGAGAGTAAAGGGTGGCGCTGCGGGACGCTCGTTGTTGGCTACCCGCTGCTGGTAGAGGTTGTATTGAATGCCGGCTGCGAGGGCGACCAGCGCAATCATCAGGGGGATTAGAATCTGGTAAAAACGGCTCACGTAGTGGGTTCCAGTGAAAAGGTGATTTGATAGACACCGGCGTTGGTGTGGAGGCGAACTTCTGCCTGCCAGCGCATTGCACTATCAACGGTGCAGTAGCTAATTCGTGTGCTGGTACGGTAGTGATTGGTGTCGTCGGGTATCAGGGGTACGGGTTGCAGTCCCATGTACATCTCTTTGCCGATGAACTGCACGCTGGCCTCCCGCACCGCCGCAGGCGCCTGCACGCTGACCTCCAGTGGTTGATCGTGAGGCAGGGTTGGGGGCTGGATGCTCAACTGTACCGCGCCGAGCCCGGGCAGCTCTGTGTGGCAGGGGGCGCCGAGGGCGCAGTCGCTGGTGGCAGATCCCAGTAACTCCGCAGGGGGTTGGCGTTGCAGCCAGGTGGGGAGCACGACAATGCCCAGCATTAGCAGGCCGAGGCAAATTACCTGAATACCGGGGTGGCGCACGGCAACGAGATTCCTTGTCAAATGATCATGGTGAATTATAAAGTGGAGATCGTCTACAGGATAGGAGAAGGGGTGTGTCAGATTGTCACATCCCGATACCATGTTTTTTGATACCCATTGCCATCTGGATTTTGCACGGTTTGACGAGGACCGTGAGGCATTGTTGCAGCGCTGTGTGGCGGCTGGAGTAGAGCGAATTTTGCTGCCGGGGGTAACGGCCGCCGGTTGGGATGGACTCGTGCGGCTCTGCCGACGGTCGCGAGATGGGGTTCAGCTATTGGCTGCACTAGGGCTCCATCCTGTGTTTATGGATCAGCACGCTGGCAGGGATCTGGAGCGTTTGGACTCCTGGTTTAAGGATCGGCCCGGGGAGTTGGTTGCAGTGGGTGAAATCGGCCTCGATTACCTGCTGCCCAAAGCAAGCTGGCCAGCCCAGCAAATGCTGTTTCGCCAGCAGCTACAGATAGCGCGGAAGGCACAGGTGCCTGTGTTACTGCATGTGCGCAAAGCTCATGATCAGGTGCTAAAAATTCTGCGTGAGCAGCAGTTTACCGGTGGTGGGGTAGTGCATGCATTTTCTGGTAGCGAGCAGCAAGCCATGCGCTACATTGAGCGAGGTTTCCTGTTCGGTGTTGGTGGGGCCATCACCTGGCCCCGTGCTACACGTTTACGCGCCCTGATGGAAAGTTTGCCGCTGGAAAGTTTGGTGTTGGAGACCGATGCGCCGGACATGAAGCCCTCTTTTTGCGACGATGAATGGAACTCTCCCTTGAGTCTCCCAGGCATTGCCCAGCACCTTGCCCGGGTGAAAAGAGTGAGTGTTGAGCAAATAGCCGAGCAAACCCTACGCAATATGCTCAGGCTGCTCTATGCTGATGGATAAGAGGGTGTCTGCCTGCTCCAAAGTTGATTGCAATCAGCTTTCAATCGCGGTCCAGTGGCGCACAAAGAACCCTGTGTTAGTATTTAAATGTGAGGCATGCAGATGTTCTTAGGCGTTGTCAGTTCGCGTCAAATGCGATAAAGCCTCGAAAAATCAGGTGTCCGGCCGTGGGATTTCGACTCTTGAGTTGGTGAAAGGGCGGGGCGCTATATCATATAGGCATAAACGAGGGTCAATATCATGTCACTAGAGGCGATCACCAGAAAGATCCCGCAGCAACAGCGAGGCTTTGAAAAGCAGCGCCTTATTCTCGATGTCTGTGAAGAGATCATCCTTGAGGAGGATGTAAACTCTTTAAAAATGAATAATGTCGCCCAGCGCGCAGGAATTTCAATCGGTTCGCTGTACCAGTACTTCCCAACCAAAAGCGCCATCGTTGCCGCCTTGGCTGAAGAGGTATTGGGTGCCTATCGTGATGTGGTGCAAAAGTTGCTGGATGCCGTGACGACGAAAAAAGAGCTTGCTCTGGCGATTCAGGCTGTGATTTCAAAGACAGTCACCTACCGTAAAAAGAACCCTTTGTTGGGCGAGGTGGCATTGGGGGCGGCGGCTGATCGCCTGACCCGTCACCTGGTCCTGGCGGACAGCAAGCAGGGCGCAGCTGCGTTGGCGGCGGTGGCCAAGCGGGTGAATATAAAAGGTGATGATAAAACCCTGCTGCGGCAGAGTCGGCTGTTTGAAGCCCTGATCGCTGATGCGGTGCAGATCTCGCTGACCGAGAAGGGTAAAGCCGCCAAGGATCTCCTCGACGATTGCTGTACCCTGGTGTTGAAAGAGTGGGGCTTAACTCGCTACGTTTGAGTTAGAGCGCGATCGCTGTCACCCTGAGTGGTGGCAGCGAAGCCTGAAATGGCAGAGATTTGTGCTAGAAAATGGCTGGGGTGGCAGGATTCGAACCTACGCATGCTGAGATCAAAACCCAGTGCCTTACCGCTTGGCGACACCCCAGTAAACAGGCGTTCAGAAAGACAGCGTCTCTCTTCACTTTGTATGGTAGCTACGACTAGATTCGAACTAGTGACCCCAACATTATGAGTGTTGTGCTCTAACCAACTGAGCTACGTAGCCGTCGAAGTGGCGCGTATTTTGTTGATTTAGGCCCTCTTTGTCAACCCTGATACGTGCTTATTTGTCGCTCTTTTTTATATTGGGTCCAACGGGCCCGAGGTCGGGGTTGGATCCCATATAGATCGGTGAGTCGTTGCCTGTTATAAGCTTAAACGTTGAAGCGGAAGTGGACAACATCGCCGTCAGCTACGATGTAGTCTTTGCCTTCAAGGCGCCATTTTCCGGCCTCCTTGGCTCCCTGCTCACCATTGCATGCGACAAAATCGTCGTAGGCGACGACCTCTGCGCGAATAAACCCTTTCTCGAAATCAGTATGGATGACAGCGGCTGCCTGAGGGGCGGTGGCGCCGATTTTAACGGTCCAGGCGCGAACCTCTTTAACGCCGGCCGTGAAGTAGGTTTGCAGTCCGAGCAGCGAATATCCGGCGCGGATAACGCGATCCAGGCCGGGCTCGCCCATGCCCATCTCCTGTAGAAACTCTGTTTTTTCTTCATCTTCCAGCTCGGAGATCTCCGCCTCCAGCTTGTTGCAGATGGGCACAACCACGGCGCCCTCCTGCTCGGCAATCTTGCAGACAGCGTCGAGATGGGGGTTGTTTTCGAATCCCTCTTCGTCGACGTTGGCGATGTACATGGTGGGCTTGGTGGTCAGCAGGTGAAATCCTTTGATCTCCTTGCGCTCGTCGTCCGTTAATGTCATCGCACGCACGGGCAACCCCTGATCGAGCTGGGGAAGGAGTTTTTCCAGTAGCGCTTTTTGGCGGACTGCATCCTTATCTCCGCCCTTTGCGGTACGAATAACTCGCTGCAGTTGCTTCTCTACCGACTCCAGGTCCGCCAGCGCCAGTTCGGTGTTGATCACCTCGATGTCGGAAACCGGATTAATAAGGTTGGCCACATGGATTACGTTGTCATCCTCAAAGCAGCGCACAACGTGGGCGATAGCATCGGTTTCGCGGATGTTGGCCAGAAACTGGTTGCCCAGGCCTTCTCCTTTTGAGGCGCCTGCGACCAAACCCGCTATATCGACAAATTCCATGGTGGTGGGGACGGTTCGCTGAGGGTTGACGATCTCGGCCAGCCTGTCCTGGCGGGGGTCGGGCATCGCTACCACGCCTGCGTTGGGTTCGATGGTGCAGAATGGGAAGTTTTCGGCACCGATGCCCGCTTTGGTGAGCGCATTGAAGAGGGTGGACTTGCCAACGTTAGGCAGGCCGACGATACCGCATTTAAAACCCATAATTTTGATCCTGTACTGACTAGCCTTGGTAGCTATGCAATGTTTGGACGCCCTTGTTCCAGGCGCCATCGAGTAAGTCTGGCAACGCTCGAATCGCTTCATTGATGACGTTATCGAGTTTGCTTTGGTCTGCGTGGGGGGCTTTGCTGAGGACGTGGCCGGTTACCTGGCTACTGTGTCCGGGGTGACCAATGCCCAAGCGCAGGCGTATAAACTGGTTGCCGCCCATGCGGCTTATGATATCGCGCAGGCCGTTGTGGCCTCCGTGCCCTCCACCGATTTTAAGGCGTGCCAGTCCGGCGTCGATATCGAGCTCGTCGTGGGCCACCAGTATGGCTTCAAGGGGTATTTTGTAGAAGTTGGCAATCGATACCACCGCTTGACCGCTACGGTTCATAAACGTGGTGGGATTGATCAGGCGAAGATCGTGGCCTTGCAAGGATATGCGGGCGCAATCGCCAAAAAACTTACGCTCGCTTTGCAAGCTAGCACCGCAGGAGCGGGCCAGCTGCTCAACAAACATTGCCCCGGCGTTATGACGCGTTTGCTCATACTCGGGGCCTGGATTACCCAGGCCCACAATAAGCTGAATGCTGTCAGGAGCGTTAGCTGCCACGCCGGTGCATAGGGCTCCGGGGAATTACTCCTCGGAAGCGCCTTCCTCTGCGTCTGTTTCCTCTTCGCTGGCGTCGTCTTCTTTGGCGCCACGAGTAGCTTGAACCGATGCAACCGCGAGGTCGTGGTCAAGGCTGAGCTGCACCAGGCTAACGCCTTTAGGCAGTTTGAGGTCGCTAAGGTGAACGATGTCGCCCAGATCCAGTTCGAGGGTATCGATCTCGATGTACTCAGGCAGGTCAGCAGGCAAGCAGCGAATCTCAACCTCGATCAGGTTGTGAGTGATGGAGCCGCCACCTTGCTTAACGCCCTTGCAGTTTTCCTCGTTGAGGAAGTGCAGTGGTACGTGAGTGGTCAGTGCCTGGTTGGCAGAAACGCGCAGGAAGTCGGCGTGCATGACCATCGGCTTGGCGGGGTGGCGTTGCAAGTCCTTAAGGATTACCTGCTCTTTAGCACCATCAACGTTGAGGGTCAGGATGTGGGAGTAGAACGCTTCGTTCTCCAAAGCCTTCAGCATGTCCTTTTGCGGGATACTGATTTGGCTAGGGGTTTTGCCAGCACCGTAAATAATGGCGGGCATCAAGTTGGCAAGACGACGCAGGCGGCGGCTCGCACCTTTCCCCAGATCGGCACGCGCTTGGGCGTTCAATTCAAATTCGTTAGACATAAGATGTCTCCTAAGTTAATGACGCCGGAGCTTTGCGACCAAGTTCCGGCGTGAGGCTTCTCGATTGCAGAGTGCAATTTCGAGGGCGCGCATCATAGCGTATTTTTCGACCATTAGCTCGAAAAAAATGCAATGAGCACAAAACAAAACCGGCCTGTCGCTAAGGCAACAGGCCGGTGGGTATGTATGTCAGGTCGTCCCCTAGCGGAAGATAGCGCTGAGAGACTCCTCGTTGCTGATGCGGCGCACCGACTCACCAATCAGGGGTGACATATCGAGTTGGCGAATGCGTTCGCAGGACTCGCCGGCGGCGGTCAGGGGGATCGTGTTGGTAACCACCAATTTATCGAGTAACGAGTTGTTCAGGTTGTCGATGGCTCGGCCGGAAAGTACCGGGTGGGTACAGTAGGCATAGACTGCCGAGGCGCCTCGCTCCTTTAGCGCGGCTGCGGCCTGGCACAGGGTGCCGGCGGTATCGACCATATCGTCGACCAGTACGCAGGTGCGGTCAGCCACGTCACCGATCAGGTGCATGACTTCCGCTTTATTGGCTTCGGGACGACGCTTGTCGATGATCGCCAGGTCAGTATCGAGTTTCTTGGCCAGTGCACGAGCACGAACCACACCACCGATATCCGGGGACACGATGATCATGTTGTCGTAATTCTGGCGCGCGATATCGTCGAGAAGAATGGGTGAGCCGTAGATGTTGTCCACCGGGATGTTAAAGAATCCCTGAATCTGGTCGGCGTGGAGATCGACGGTGAGCACGCGATCAATGCCGACGCTCTTGACCATGTCGGCGACCACTTTGGCGCTGATGGCAACACGGGATGAGCGGGGGCGACGATCCTGACGTGCGTAGCCGAAGTAGGGGATCACTGCGGTCACCCGCTGGGCTGAAGAGCGACGCAGGGCATCAGCCATCACGATCAGCTCCATCAGGTTGTCGTTGGTCGGGGCACAGGTGGATTGAACGATAAACACATCCTTGCCGCGGACGTTGTCGTTGATCTCTACCGCGACTTCACCATCGCTGAAGCGGCCAACCTTCGCGTCTCCCAGTGGGATGTGCAGATGCTCAGTGATGCGTTTAACCAGCTCCGGGTTGGAATTTCCGGCGAAGACCATCATTTTGGACACGGTGATTACCTTTGGGGTGCGGTGGGAGATAACGGTGGCTCTACCTTGCGATGTCGCTAGTGAATGTTTCTAACATAGAGTAGCAGCTCGGTAGAGATCTGAAATGGCTGGGGTGGCAGGATTCGAACCTACGCATGCTGGGATCAAAACCCAGTGCCTTACCGCTTGGCGACACCCCAGTAGTCTTTAAAACGCGACGGCGCGAATTTTAAAGGGTTTCGGTTTCTATTTGCAAGTATTGGTGCAAAGGTGATCGATTGTGGCCCCGGGTGACAAACCCTGTCATTGGTGCAGGTAGTGCTTTTAGGGCGTTTTTGGCATCGGTTTCCCGTTTGAACGGGCAAAACAGGCTGGCGCCGGTGCCCGACATGGCTCCGCCTCCGTATCGCTGGAGCCAGGCAAGCCCCCGATCGACCTCGGGGTGGGTGGCACGCACCAAGGTTTCACAATCGTTATGGCCGCGGCCGTCAACGTAATCCTGCAGGCTTATCGGGGGGGTGGCTCGGGGGAGATCAGGGTGGCCGAATACCGACGCAGTTGACACTTCACAGCCGGGTAATACCACCAGATACCAAGGTGTTGGGGGTTGTACAGGGGTAAGCTGTTCTCCTACCCCCTCCGCCCAGGCCGCAAACCCGCGAACGAAGACCGGCACGTCGGCACCCAGTTCGAGCCCCAAAGTCGCGAGCTCGGACAGGGGGAGGTTGGTCTGCCACAGACGGTTCAGTGCGATCAGGGTGGTCGCTGCATCGGAGCTGCCGCCGCCGAGACCTCCCCCCATCGGCAGTCGCTTTGTAAGCTGAATGCGTGCGCCTTGCCGGATTCCGAGCCTGTGCTGCAAACACTGAGCGGCGCGCAGGATCAGGTTGTTCTCGGGGGCTACGCCCGCTAGCCCAGGGGTCACCTCTATACTCGGATCGTGGGGCGTCATCTCTACGCTGAGGCTGTCTCCTATATCAAGAAACTGAAACAGTGTCTGCAGTTCATGGTAGCCATCGCTACGGAGGCCGGTAATGTGCAGGAAGAGATTGATCTTGGCGGGTGCGGGTAGGTTGAGCAGGGTGCGGGACATGGGCTAGTTGAGCGGTTTCCAGTCGTTAATGATAAAGGTGAGACGTGCCTCGGGGCCTTCTGCTATCAAGCGACCGGGCAGCTGCCAGCGCCCAACCTGCTGGTAGCGGTTAAAGCGCAGCGACCAGCGTCCCTGTTGAAGGCTTTCGAGCAGCCCCTGGTTGTTGAGGCGCGGGGTACTGCTGCCGGGCGCTGGAATGCCGCGAATCCAGTAGTGCAGGTCAGAGACCGGGAGTTCCCACCCCAGCTCTTCGCGTAGCAGCTGTTCGGCAGAGATGGAGTAAAGAGTACTGTCGTCCGCAGTGCTGAGGGCAACCCCCCCGGGGGAGCCTTGCAGTAGGGCCAGGGTTTGCCCAATAGCGGAGGCGATGCGAATTCGGTAGTGATCGCTGCCTTGGTCCCAGTTCAAGTGAACCGACGCGCTGCTGGATTCGGTGCGAATACCCAGCTTTCCCGCGAGTTGCCATTGTTGTAGGGACTCCATCTGCAGCTGTTGCTGTTGCCAGTGCAGCTCCCGCTCCGACGCGGGGAGCGTTTTCGGTGCCGGTGCAAGCGAGCTGCAGCCTGCGAGCATGAGTAGCAGGAGGAGGGATATGGGTCGCATGGCGTTAGCTCGGGTTGAGGCGTTCCATGACGGCTTTTAATAGTTCGCTGTCGGGGTTTTTCTGCAGCGCCTCCTGCCACACCTGACGTGCTTGCTGGCGCTGATCCATTACCCATAGAACCTCAACCAGGTGCGCGGCAATTTCGTGGTCAGGCATCATGCCGTATGCCTGTTGCAGGTATTGAAGCGACTGCTGGAGGTTGCCCAGGCGAAACTCCACCCACCCCATGCTGTCGATGACGGCAGGGTCATTGGGGTTGAGTGCCATTGCCCTTCGGATCAGCTCAGCGGCTTCCTGATAGCGGTCGGTTCGATCCGCCAGTGTGTAGCCCAGGGCATTAAGCGCGATGGCATTATCTGCATCGATGCTGATGATGGTGCGAAGATCCTGTTCCAGCTTTTCCAGGTCGTCATTTTTTTCCGCCAGCATAGCGCGGGCATAGAGCAGGCTTGTGTTTCGAGGGTAAAGTTCCAGCGCTTTGTCAAGGGCGGTGTCCGCTTGATCGTATTGCCGTTGTTCGATCAGGACTTCCGATTCCAGCATAAACAGTTGAATGCGAAGTTCCGGGCGCTGGTCGCGGGCTTGGCGTAAGTACTGTTGCGCCTCGGGCCACCGCTCTCGATCCGCCAGCAGCTTGCTGAGTTGCGTATACGCTGGCAGAAACTCATCACCGGCGGTTACTTGTAAGTAGTGGTCCCTGGCTTGCTGCCATTCGTCGCGGTTTTCCGCAAGGCGGCCCAGGTAGTAATGTGCGCTGGCCTCTTTCTCTCCCTGCAATAGCAGCAGGTTGAGATATACCTCAGCTTCATTGAGTTGATTGCCCTCGAGCGCTGTCAGGGCGATCGAAAGGGTCAGGTCGCTATCGTTCGGGGAGCGTTCATGGAGTATCTTGAACTCCTTCAGTGCGCGTTCCGGCTGTTCAAGCTCCAGCAGTACGCGGCCATAGAGCAGGCGCAGGCGCTGATCCTTGGGGTGCTGTTCGAGAGCTATTTCCAGATTGTCGGCAGCTTCCTGATTGCGCCCGATGCGGTGTAGCAAACGGTTTAGGTGCAATAGACCCTTGCGGTTTTCGGGCTCTTTTCTCAGTAGCTGCTGCAACTGTTCCAGCGCGGAGTCAAACTTCTGCTCGTGTTCCAGCAGGAGTGCCCGGGCTAGCATCAGCTGTGTGTTGTCCGGGAATGATTTGGTTGTCTCCTCGATCAGTGCCAGCATAGAGTGTTGCTGAGTCGCCGGCAGATCTTCGGCGCGTGCGGCAAGGAGGTCAAAATGGGTGTCACCGCCCTGTTCCAGAATTCGTTGCATCAGTCTGGCGGCTTCGTTCAGTTCTCCGGCATTGGCTAGCTCCAGCGCATAAGTTTGCAATGCCTGCAGGTCGTCAGGTGAGGTTTCGGCCCATAATCGGGCGGCTTCCAGTGCCGCCTGACGTGCGCCTATGTAGTGGGCAATCCGAAGGGCTCTTTCCGCAACACCCGGGTCCCGTGTATTGTTTGCTTGTTCGAGATAGTTGCCCAGGCTGAGATCCAGTCGATCACGATGGCCGGCGAACTCCGCGACCAGTAGCGCGTAAAGCGTGTCTTTAGGGAAGGGCGTCTCCGGTGCCCGCTCATAGGCGATCGGATGGCTATCGTGATAGAGGCCGGGAGGTGAGTCTTGCTGGGACGTCGGCGCCGTAGAGGCGCATCCGGCCAGTAGCAGCCCTGTCATTATTGCTGGAATCGCCTGGAATGGGCCTGGGGTCATGTCGAAGTGATCTGCCTGCGTGGATAAGCAACATTATGCTCATATCATGACACATGCGATAGGCTAAACCCATAGTTGGCAAGGCGCAGGCTGTGACGTGGCTATTGAATTGTCGGGTGGTTGTTGAAGTTGGAGGCTATCCGTAGGAAAATTCACCCCTTTTCTCCCATGGCCTTTAGTATTGAAGCGGCGCTTCAGCCGGGGCAGGTAAGTAAGCGGGAAGGTATGGGTTTTTTAGCGATAGGTATAAATCACAAGACGGCATCTATAGAAGTGCGGGAGAAAGTCTCCTTTGCGCCGGAACAGATGGTCGAAGCGCTGGGTCAGGCGAAGCAGTTGGGGCCGGTTTCGGAAGTGGCGATCCTCTCCACCTGTAACCGCACCGAGCTCTACTGCAGTACCAGCGATAATGACCACCAGGCCGTTATTCAGTGGCTCGCCAGCTATCACAGCCTCAGCGCAGAAGATTTGGAGCGCTGCAGCTATATTCATCGGGACTCGGATGCGGTGCGCCATATCATGCGAGTCGCCAGTGGTCTTGACTCTATGGTGCTGGGTGAACCCCAGATCCTGGGGCAGCTAAAGTCCAGCTTTGCCGTGGCCAAGGAAGCTAGCAGTGTTGGGGCAGAGCTGGGGCGGTTGTTTCAGACGACCTTCTCGATGGCCAAGCGGGTGCGTACTCACACCACGATTGGTGAGAACCCGGTATCGGTCGCCTACGCGGCGGTCAGTCTCGGCAAGCAGATCTTTTCCGATATGTCCCAGAGCAACGCCTTGCTGGTGGGGGCCGGAGAGACCATCGAACTGGTCGCACGGCATCTGCGAGAGGCGGGCGTTAAACGTATTACTGTGGCTAATCGTACCCTGGAGCGCGCCAAACGCCTTGCACAGGAGTTTGATGCCCACGCGATTTTGCTATCCGATATCCCCGATCACCTGGTGGATGCAGATATTGTCATTGCTTCCACTGCCAGTCAGCTGCCTATTCTGGGTAAAGGTGCGGTAGAGCGTGCGCTGAAAAAACGCAAGCACCGTCCCATGTTTATGGTCGATATCGCGGTGCCCAGGGATATTGAACCCGAGGTCGGTGAGCTTGCAGATGTCTACCTGTATACCGTCGATGACCTGCGCGAGGTGGTCGAGGAGAATCAGAAAAGCCGGCAAAAAGCGGCCGAATCTGCCGAATCTATGGTCGTGGTGGGAGTGCAGGAGTTTGAGGTTCGTCAGCGTGAGCTTGATAGTGTCGGAATTCTCAAGGCCTATCGTAAGCAAGCCGAACAGATCAAGCAGGCTGAGCTCGATAAGGCGTTAAAGCAGCTGGAGAAAGGCGACGATGCTGAAGTGGTTTTGACTCAGTTGGCACGCTCATTAACCAATAAAATGGTGCACGCACCCAGTATCCAGATCAAGAAAGCGAGCGCCGAAGGGCGTAAGGAGCTGGTGGAATGGTCCCAACAGCTATTCCAGTTAGACCTCCAGGATTAACCCCCAATGAAAGCATCAATTGTTAGTAAGCTCGAGGGCTTGCGCGACCGTTACGAGGAGTTGGCAGCGTTACTGTCCGACCCCGAGGTGATAACCAATCAGGAAAAGTTTCGCAATTTCTCTAAGGAGTATTCCGAACTTGAACCCGTAGTCGAATGTTTTGGCCGCTTTATCCAGACCGCTGAAGATATCGAGGAGGCGCAGTCATTGCTCGATGAGGGCGACGACGAGATGCGCGATATGGCGCAAGAGGAGATAGACCAGGGTAAAGCGCGGCGCGCTGAATTGGAGGTTGAGTTGCAGAAGCTGCTGCTGCCTCGGGATCCTAACGATACGCACAACACTTTTCTGGAGATCCGTGCTGGAACCGGCGGAGATGAAGCCGCGATATTTGCCGGCGATCTGTTTCGCATGTATTCCCGCTATGCCGAGCGGCGCCGCTGGAAGGTTGAGGTGATCAGCGCCAACGAAGGAGAGCATGGAGGGTACCGTGAGATTATCAGTCGTATCGTGGGTGGCGACGTCTACGGGCATCTCAAGTTTGAGTCCGGGGCCCATCGAGTGCAGCGCGTTCCCGAGACCGAATCCCAGGGCCGTATCCATACATCCGCCTGCACTGTGGCGGTGATGCCGGAGCCTGAAGAGACCGACGATATCGAGATCAATAAGGGTGATCTGCGGGTCGATACCTTTCGCGCCTCGGGAGCTGGCGGTCAGCACGTCAACAAAACCGACTCTGCGATTCGCCTGACCCACCTGCCTACTGGTATCGTGGTGGAGTGTCAGGATGAGCGTTCGCAACACAAAAACCGCGCCAAGGCGATGGCCTTGCTGGCCGCACGAATCAACAACGCCGCTGATGAAGTGGCTCGCAAAGAGGTAGCGGATCAGCGCCGTACCCTGGTCGGCAGTGGTGACCGGTCGGAGCGAATTCGTACGTATAATTATCCCCAGGGGCGGGTTACCGACCACCGCATAAACCTGACGCTTTATAAACTGCCAGAGATTATGGAGGGCGATGTGGACCCCGTGATCGAGGCATTGCTGCAAGAGCATCAGATGGATCTGCTGGCGACGTTGTCCGAGTGATCCTGTGATCGGCACCATTGCCCAGCTGCTCGAGTCCGATCACGGGCTTGCGGCTATCAGTGATACAGCGCGCCTGGATCTGGAACTGCTGTTGTGCTCCGTGCTCCGGTGTGAGCGCAGCTATCTCTTCACCTGGCCAGAAACCCGGCTCAATGAATCCCAGTGCGCCGCGTTTCAAACGTTGCTTGAGCGGCGCCTTAACGGCGAGCCTGTCGCCTATATAATTGGTCAACAAGGGTTCTGGTCGCTGGAGCTGGAGGTGGACGCGAGCACCCTGATACCTCGACCCGAAACCGAGTTGTTGGTGGAGCAAGCGCTGTTGCTGCTGCAGGATCGCGCCGCCTTGCCGAGTCGTGTGGCTGATCTCGGTTCGGGAAGTGGCGCCATTGCCCTGGCGCTGGCCAATGAGCGCCCTGCGTGGCAATTGCTGGGGGTGGATCGTGTCGCACCGGCGGTGGCTCTGGCTAATCGCAATGCTCACAGATTACAGTTGACGAATGCGCGCTTCGTAGAGGGTAGCTGGTGCGGAGGACTTGAGGGGGGCCCGTACGACCTGATCGTCAGTAATCCCCCCTATATAGATGCTGAAGACCCTCATCTGGCGCAGGGTGATGTGCGCTTTGAACCCCGCTCTGCCCTGGTGGCGGGGCAACAGGGGCTGGCGGATATTCGCGCTATCGGCGAGCAGGCGCGTCACTGGTTGCGAACGGGTGGCTGGTTGCTGTTTGAGCACGGTTTTGCGCAGGGAGGGGCCGTTCGTGACCTGCTGTCGTCGCTGGGCTATGGTGAGGTAGGGACACAGCGAGACTTGGCTGGATTAGAGCGCGTAACCCGTGCGCGCTGGGTTGGTGATGAGGAAAGCACCCAATGATGAATGATGAGCAGTTACTGCGCTACAGTCGCCAGATCATGATGCCTGAGGTGGAGATTGCGGGGCAGGAGCGCTTGCTGGGAAGTCGGGTTTTGGTGGTCGGTATGGGAGGGCTGGGTTGCCCGGTGGCCATCTACCTTGCCGCAGCGGGTGTGGGGGAGCTGGTGCTGGTGGACGACGATGTGGTTGAGGTGACTAACCTGCAGCGCCAGATCGCTCATTTTGAAGCGGATGTCGGGCGTCCCAAGGTGGAGTCTGCGGCGCAAACCCTGGGGCAGATAAATTCAACGATACGAATCACTACCCGCCATGAGCGGCTTGACGAAGCCGGGTTGGCGGAGGCCGTCGCCCATGCCGACCTGGTCGTGGATGCTACCGATAACTTTGCCTCCCGCTTTGCCATCAATCGTGCCTGCGTAGCCCAACGCACTCCGCTGGTATCGGGGGCGGCTATCGGCTTGTCTGGCCAGATATCGGTATTTGACCCGCGCAATGAAGATTCACCCTGCTATCGCTGCCTATATCGCGAGGAGGGGGTCGAAGACCAAAGCTGCGCGCGCACAGGGGTGCTGGCCCCTGTCGTTGGGATGATCGGGACCATGCAGGCGCTGGAGGCGGTCAAGTTATTGGCCGGCTTTGGTGAGTCGTTGTGCGGACGCTTGTTGATACTCGATGCTGGAAGTGGGAGTTGGCGAGAGTTAACGCTGCGCCGAGACCCCGCGTGCCCCTGCTGTGGAAAACGCTGACCACTTATCCCATCGAGGGGGGCGGTTATCTATAAAATTTGACAGGTATCACATTTTGACGCGATTATGTGTTGATACTGTCAGATTAATAACGGTCGGCTGGAGCGCTGACATTTGTTGAGCATGAGCGACTGGAACGTGATCGATACTCGACACTCAATAACCTGGGGTTTGATTATCAGCGGATTTTTGCTGATGACCGGGTGTGCCCAGCTGCCAGGGCTAGGCCCTACGGATCACACTCCTCCCGAGGTGATCGATCGCAGCAGGTCCACGACCGCTTCTGTTAGCAAACCTGCAGCCAAGAAAGTTGCCCCCAAGCCCAAAGCCGCTAAGCCGACCGCCAAGGCAGCACCCTTGAAGGCAGCAGGGCCGCCCCAGATAGCGATACTGGTCAGTGCGGATATCCCCGCAATGAATGAGGTGGCGCGGGTACTCAAAAAACGGCTGGGGTCTCGGGCCACTACCTACCCCTTGAAAGGTAATGCACTGCTTGCCGCCGAAATAGCCGATCAGGTCAGGGCTAAAAAAAACATGCAGGTGGTAGCAATAGGTTTGCTGGCGGCCCAAGCGAGCAAGTCGATACCCCATACCCAGGTCTTTGGGCAGGTGTTTAATTTTTCTGAGTATGGGTTGTTGCGAGATGGCCGCCGTGGGGTGAGCATACTGCCCCCCGCCGACAAGGTGTTCTCCTTTTGGCAGCAGCTCAGCCCGGGACTTAACTCGGTGGCAGTGGCTACCGGTCCCAACCAGCAGCAGCTGGTTAGGCGCCTGCAGCAGGGAGCAAAGGCGTCTGGCGTCAACCTGCAGCATATCGAAGTGAATTCGGACAAAGAGTTGATCTATGGTTTAAAGCAGGCAGATCAGGTGCAGGGCATCTGGTTGCTGCCCGATAATCGCGTGCTCAGCCGCCGCGTGATTCGTGAGCTGACCGTGTTTTCGATAAAAAATGGAAAGCAGCTCGCCGTCTTCTCTGAACAGTTGCTTGCCGCCGGGGCGTTGTTGAGTTTTTCAACCGAGCCCGGGGATGTAGCGACTCAAATTCTTGAGCAGTTGGCGTTGCAGCGCAGAGAACCGAACCTGCCCAGTGAGTTGGTGCCGCTAAAACAGCTGCAAGCGGTTATTAATCCGGTGGTGGCCTCTCGCCTCGGCATCAGGATTCCCGCAAGTCTCAAACCCCATTCCATGACAACGCCCCCATGAGCCGCCAGCGGGGGAAAAAGAGCCCAGCAGCGTGGCAGCGCGCCCTGTTACGACCCAGCCTGGTGGGGCGAATTCTAACGGTGCTGTTGGTTTGGGGGGGGCTTTTTTTCTTGTTGTCGGTAGGCGTCGGCTGGTATACCGCCCAGGAAGCGTTACAGCACAATGCTCGCCAACAAGCCCTGGACGCAATCCCCAAGCTTGATGAGCTGGGCACTCCGATTTATGCGAGCGCCGGTGTTGGGGAGATACTTTCCAGCGAGTTCAGTGCCATCCCTGATCTTGTATATGCCCGCTACTACAGTGCGTCGGGAAAGGAGTTGATGGCGCAGTACCTGCGTGACGGAGTGCAAGAGGTCGCGCTGCCGCCGCTCACCTATAAGCAGTTATTGTCACTGGGTGACACCAGTGGTGAGAAACCTTACCTGTTCGCGCCCTATGCGCAATCGGATTCGGTGGTGCGGATGGTCGTTCCCATCTGGATTCGTTCCCTCAGCGGTGATGGTTTGCTGGCTTTTGATATGGATGCCGCCAAAGAGACGGTTCAGCTCATCGGTTATATGGATTATGCATTGGATTTTTCCCTATACCAGCAGCAGCTATGGGAGAAAATTGGCAAGGGAGGGGTGTTGCTGGCCTTGGGTTTTCTGCTCTCGGTGCTGGCCGGGCGCTGGGTTATCCAGTATACCTTGCGCCCCCTGGCCCGCCTGAAGGAGCCCTTGCAACGACTGGCCGAGGGTGAAATTAACCAGCCCTTGCGTAGCGAGGAGTTGCAGGAGCTGCAACCCATTACCCGGGCGATGAATCATGCTATCGAGAGCCTGCAAGAGCGGGATATGGAGTTGCAACGTATCGCTTCCATCGACCCGCTAACGGGGTTATTGAGCCGAGGTACCTTTTCCAAAGAGATGGCCTCTGTTGTCGAACGGGTTGGCGACTGCGTGTTGCTGTTTGTCGACCTCGATCAGTTCAAGACCGTTAATGATCGCCTGGGGCACGCCGCCGGAGATCGGTTGCTGGTTGAAGTTGCTGCGCTGTTGACCCGGTGTGTACCCTTGGAAGCGTTGGTTGGGCGTTATGGGGGTGATGAATTTTGCGTGTTGCTGCCCAACACCGACCAGTCGGAAGGGGTCGATGTCGCGGAAGCGATTATCCGTGGGTTTCGTGATTACGAGTTTTATCAGGGAGCCCAGAGCTTCAGTATCTATTGCAGTTTAGGGGTGGCTGCCTGTCGGGATGGGGGAGCTGAACAGCTATGGAGCCTGGCCGACAAAGCCTGTTTTAAAGCCAAGTCTCTGGGAAGAAACCGGTATCATGTGAGCGATAGCATGGATGCCACTTCCCAGGAGCAGGTGCGCTGGGCCGATATGCTACGAGATGCCCTCGCCAATGACCGCTTTGAAGTGCTGTTTCAGCCCGTTGTTGATACGCAGACGGAGCAGCTGGTCCAGTATGAGTTGCTGTTGCGGTTGCGCCATGGGGAGCAACTATACCCTCCCAGCTTGTTTTTCCCGGTTGCCGAACGCCTGGGTATGATGCTGGATATCGATCACTGGGTGATTGAGCGGGGGTTGCCCACTGCAGCTAATATGGCCCGGGAGAATCCGGGGGTTCGTTTGCGGGTGAATCTGTCGGCGCACATTATTGAGGATGCCCTGCTGGTGCCCAGACTGAGGCAGACATTGGAAGACGCCGGGCTGGCTCCCGAGCAGCTGATATTCGAAGTTGCAGAGAGCGTGCTGATGCATAATTTGAGTGCTGTGGTTCCTGTGCTGGAACAGCTACGGGCACTGGGTTGTCAGCTATCCGTGGATAACTTTGCGATGGGCTTGCGCTCCTTCCAGGCGTTGAAGCAGTTACCCATTAGTTACCTGAAGCTGGCAGGGGACTTTGTTGACGGTTGGTCCCGGCTCGATGAAGTCGGCCGCACCATGGTGGGCGCTATTCGTGATCTGGCCAGTGCCAGCGGTCAGCAGCTCATTGCCGATAATTTAAGTAGCGAGCGCGACCTGGAGCTATTGCAAGAGCTGGGCGTACCCTTCGCCCAAGGGCGCTATATTGGTGCCCCCATCGGACTGTCGGCGGCCCAGATTGAGTTAGGGACTAGCCAGGAAGTCGAGCAGTGAGCGATCACTAAACATTCGATTTAGGGCGCTATTAACCACGTCGTTGATCAGCTCCTGATTCTTCTCGTCGTCCGGAGCCTTAACCACACGATGCTGGCTTTGGGCCTGGTAGCGTCCGCTGAACTGCTGGTTGCCCCGTTGCAACTCGGTCCGCAATGAGGCACTCAGGTCGACCTGGGTCACGTAGTTACCGTCAGGAACCCTGTAGCTGAGGCCATCAAGGTAGATGTTAACGATAAGGAGCGGGTTCTGGTGGTCAATCTCCAGCCCCATCCCCTGCAGGGCACGTTCGGCTTCACGGGCAACGGAAGTTGAAAAATCATCCGCTAGGGTCAAATTGCTTGAGTTGGCGTAGACCCCCCCTCGTGAGCCGATCACCTTGTTGGTGCGCTCGTCAAATACCGTCACCGAGGCGGAGCCGCGTACGTAGGGCGCTTCACCGGCCAGGGTGATTTTCGGGTCGAGCTCAACCGTCTGGGGGCTCAGGGCACAGCCGCCCGTAAGAAGGGCAACAATCAGCAGTAGAGGGATTCGCATCGCAGGTCTCCGGTGGAGGTTATTGATTCTGCTGCAGGGATTTCAACTTGCGAGTAAAGCGCTCGGCGCGTTGAATATCACTCTGCAGCCTCAGGTTGTCGGGGTCTAGCGGCAACAGCGGTTGCCAAATTTTCAGGGATCGCTCAATTTGACCGGCGCTGTAGGCATCGGCCCCGAGTTGCATCTGTTGGCGCACGTATTGGTCAATCTCGGCATCGAGCTCAAGCCGAATGGTGATCAAGTGGCTGCTGTTGGGGTTAAGCTGTTCCTGCTGCTCGAGCAGGTCCCGGGCTTTGAGGTAGTCTCGTTGGGCCAAGGCAGCTTTGAACCCCTGCTCGAGCACGGAGAGTTGTTGTTGGCTGCGGCGCTCACGGACACTTTGGGAGCGCTTGTCGATCTGCTGGTAGCGGGAACTGAGCTGGGATAAAAGCTCCTGTCCGGCCTCTGCCGGTCGAATGCCCTTGGCCATTTTAAGACACTGCTGCCCATGGGTGAAGTTGGTGAACTCCAACCCGTCCTCTGCACAGCGCACCAGGAAGTCGTAGAGTTCCTGTTGTTGTAGCCGCAACGCTTCCAACTCCTTTTTGTAGTCCAGGCGCTCCGGGTTACTGCGCTGTAACTCCGCGAACAGCTGCAGGCGTCGGCGCAGGGTGGTGGCTTCGACCAGATTGAGCTGGTGTTGCAGCTTGGTGTTGTAGATCTGGCGCTGTAGCCTGAGATTGTCGAACCCCTGCTGCAGGTGGGGTTGGTCGGGGTTGCCTACAAGAGCGTCCTGATAGCGGTCGAGGGCCTCGTGCCATTGACGCTTGCGGGCGAGGCTGTTGGCCTGATCAATGGTAGCTTGAATATAATTTTGCTGTTGGCTCAGCAGTGCTTTGCTGCGTGCTTCGTAGGCGAGGTGGTTGGGGTGGTCTGCCGGAAGCTGGGCGATGGCATCCAGCGCCTTCTGGTAATGGTGTGTCTGCTCCCAGCTGTCGAGTTGAGCGTCCAGTTGACCGGTCTGGATATAGTATTGGGCGCAGCCCGACAGTACGCCGAAGATGCATCCTGCGAGCAAGCAGCGGCTAATCATCACTGCGTGCTCCGGTGAGCAGGTCATCGATCAGTGCGTTGATGGCCTGGCGCTGTGAACCGGTAATGCCGGTAACCAGATAGGTGTCGACCGGATCCGTTTTACCGCGAATGCGGATCGATTTGTGAATTTTAGCCTGTACTCGCTGCGCGGTGTTCTCATGGCGATAGATATCCGCAGGAACCACGATCTGGTCGGCCCCTGCCTCACCGCACAGACGGGAAGCGAGGTTGACCGAATCACCAACAACGGTGTACTCCATGCGCTCGCGGGTGCCGAGCAGGCCAGCCTGCATGGTGCCGCAGTTGATGCCGATGCGGATATGGATGGTGGGTCTATTCTGGGATTTTCGCTCAATGTTGAGCTCATCGATCAGCCGTTGCAGCCCCACGGCGTAAGCTACCGCATGAAAGCGGTGGTCAGGGTCTTCATCGGGAACGCCGAAAATTACCATGGCGGCGTCGCCGATAAACTTGTCGACGGTGCCGTAGTAGTACTTGCCCAACTTGTAGAAGTAGCCGTAGTACTCGTTCAAAAGCTCGGCCACCTGGTCAGGCTCCATCTGTTCGGACATGCGGGTAAAGCCCACAATGTCGGCGAACAGTACCGTTGCTTCGACGCGTTTGTTGGTAAGCGCTACGGCGTCAAGGCTTTCGATCATTTGGGCGGCGATAGTCGGGGATACGAAACGGGAAAAGATCTGCTCGATTTGAGACTTTTCCACCATCGCCTGTCCCATCTCGCTAACACCCTCCATGAGGTAGGCAATTTCGTCCCCTTGGCGCCGCTCCTCTGAATGCCGCTCCCTGCCCAGTGCCTGTGCGGTCGCATCCATCAGCGTATTGATGGGGTTGGTCAGGCGCTTGCCCATCACGACGGCGAGGAGCGTGGAGAGGGCGGAAAGGATCAGCGCAACTACCAATGTGCTGGTGAGGGAGCTGCGGATAATTCCGAATAGCTCTATCCTGCTGAACGCCACCTCTACGTATCCTCCGGTAACGTCTTTGAAGCGAATCGGAGCGATAAACGCGGACAGCTCATTTTGCTGATCGTCCATCCAGCGGAAGCGGTACACCTGCTCCTGGTCGTCGGTTTGCGATAGTTTTTGGCGTAGTTGATCGGTCAGGCGTCCGCCACTGGTGTGCCCCTCCTGCATCAGCAGGGCGCCTTTCTCGTCGTATAGGGCGACCCCCTCAATATCTGACTGATCGCCGAGGTTGGACACGATTCGGCGCAGGCTAAGATGGTCTTCGGTGAACAGGGGTTCCTGGGCTGCAGCGGCTAACTGGCGCACGATGGTGTTGGCAAAACCGGCGACCTGGTTGTTAAGGAGTTGGTACTGCTGATTGGCATTGATCGATACCAGCAGCATGATGGATCCGAACGTGCACAGGGTGATGGCGACCGCCATGCGATAGGCAATCGGCAGTCTGATGCTGGAGGAGGCTGTGTGCGGCGTATCCAAAGGGGCGATTCCGTCCCGCAGGTTAAAAGGAGAGTCCTAGAGTAACGCTGACGAGCCCATCAATAAAGGGCTCATGACCGTGGTCCAGCGCTTATGTGAATAAATGAGCGGTGATCAGCATTGTCGGCTGAAAGTTGATCGCCCCCAAGGCGTAGTTAACCTTCTGCACCCGCTTTACGCATGATGTCGCAGTAGTGAACCGCGTGATCGTGGCGGCTGATGACGCTGATGAACCCTGTGCCTTCGTGGTCTGCAGCGTTGATATCGTGCCCGGCTTCGCAGTAAAAATGGATAAAACGTGCAAAATCATCGGCGCGCAGGGCGCGGTAGGCTCGAGTCAGCAGGTGGAAGTCGTCGACGGAGCCCTGCTCGTTGCGTAGTTCAAGAAGGGCTTTGATGCGTGCGTCGTCCAGCTCCTCGCCAATAACCTTCTGTTTGTCTTTTTGCAGCATAGGGGCTCCTTGGGTGAAGGGGGCAGTGGCCCCGCTATTGTCTTTGATGGTCTTTAATGACCTTTAAGGGCGAATATACCGGGGGCGTTGCGCCAATACCCCTTGTAATCGAGGCCATAGCCGAAAATATAGCGGTCCTCTATCTCCAGTGCAGCAAAGTCGGGCTTCATGCCCGGGATCGCCTTGCGCTCGTGCAGCTTGTCGATGAGCACCGCAGTCAGCACCTCGCTGGCACCCAGGCTGCGACAGTGCTCTACCACCTCAACCAGAGTATGGCCTTCATCAAGGATGTCATCAACGACCAAAATGGTCCGACCTTCCATCGAGTGGGTAGGGCGTACCAGCCAATCCAGCTTTCCGCCGGAGATCTCGTCGCGATAGCGGGTGGCGTGCATGTAGCCAGCTTGCAGTGGGAATTCAAGGTGTGTGAGTAGCTTGCCGCCGGTGACCAGGCCACCGTTCATGATGGTATAGATCTGGGGGTTGGCGTCTTTCAGGCGTGCGCTGATCTCGCCAGCCATGCGTTCCAGAGCGGTTTCAACCTGCTCATTGGTATAGATGCAGTCCGCTTCTGCGTAAACCTGCTTGATTTCATTCAGATCGATAGACATAAACACACCGGCTGCTAGGCATAAAGTAGTAGGGGGAAATAAACGCGCAACATTACCCCGCTTGTTAAAGAAGGGCAAGCTTGGCGGGATTTTTGATTGCTCCGGGGATAGCTGCCCCGATAGAATAGATTCCCGGGACGCCCCCCCTGGATAGCCTCCACCCGGTACCCCTTCCCATCTAGCGTTACCTGATTTTGCGGCCACTGGGCTGTTAGCGTGTTGCGAGCGGAAGTCGCATTCGGGGGCGTTTCGTGACCATAGCCACAGGAGTTAAAGGATTCAGATGAGCGTTCATGAGATCAAGCATCCATTGGTAAAACACAAGCTGGGGATAATGCGTCGGGAGGGGATCAGCACCAAGGCGTTTCGTAGCCTGGCTGGCGAGGTCGGCGCGCTGCTGACCTACGAGGCGACCAAGGATCTGCCGCTGGAAGATGTGGAGATCGACGGTTGGTGTGGCCGTATTAGGGTGCAGCAGGTAAAAGGTAAGAAAATCACCATCGTGCCGATACTCCGAGCCGGGCTCGGGATGCTCGATGGCGTGTTTGAGCTGGTTCCCAGTGCAAAAGTCAGTGTGGTGGGACTGTATCGCGACGAGAAGACCCTGGAGCCGGTGGCCTACTTTGAAAAGCTGGTGGGCAAGATTGAGCAGCGCATCGCGTTGGTGGTCGATCCGATGCTGGCGACCGGCGGCTCCATGATCGCAGCGATCGATATGCTGAAAAAAGCGGGATCGCGAGATATTCGAGCGCTGGTGCTGGTGGCTGCACCCGAAGGGATTGCCAAACTGCAAGCCGCGCACCCGGATGTTGAGCTCTTTACCGCATCGATCGACGATGGCCTTAACGAGCATGGTTATATCATGCCGGGGCTTGGGGATGCCGGGGACAAGATTTTCGGCACCAAGTAGATCAGGTACCTCAAGGGTTCTCGAATCAGGACCGAATAAATAAAGTGGCAGAGCCATAATTAAATCAACAGGAGAGATACGTATGACAACCTCTGTAGGGGGAGAACAGGGCGGGGCACAGTTGGTGCTGTCCGGTGCGCAGATGCTGTTTGTGGCCTTCGGGGCGCTGGTGCTGATGCCGCTGCTGACCGGTATGGATCCCAACGTGGCGCTATTTACGGCTGGTGTGGGTACGCTGATCTTTCAATTGATTACCGGGCGCCAGGTGCCCGTTTTCCTGGCTTCGTCATTTGCTTTTATTGCGCCGATTATCGTTTCAACCCAAAACTGGGGTCTGCCGGCAACGCTGGGGGGGCTGGCGGCGGCGGGTTTGCTGTACGTGGCCCTTAGCGGGATGGTTAAGCTGCGCGGTACCGGTTTTCTGCACCGGATATTACCGCCGGTTGTGGTTGGGCCGGTTATCATGGTGATTGGTCTTGGTCTGGCTCCCGTTGCCGTCAATATGGCGCTGGGCAAGACCGGCGATGGGGCGATTCAACTGGTGCCCCAGGATGTTGCGTTGACCATCTCCCTGGCGTCATTGCTGGTGACCCTGCTGTTCGCGACATTGGGGCGCGGAATCTTCAAATTGATTCCTATTATGGTGGGGGTGGTGTCCGGCTACCTGCTGGCAATGGCGTTTGGGATTGTGGATTTTACCAAGGTAGGCGCCGCAGCCTGGTTCGCGCTGCCCAATTTTGTGGCCCCGGAATGGAACTGGAGCGCCATCCTGTTCATGATTCCTGTGGCTATTGCGCCGGCGATCGAGCACGTGGGTGATGTGCTGGCGATCGGTAACGTGACCGGGAAGGATTACATCAAAAAGCCGGGCTTGCATCGTACCCTGCTGGGGGACGGTGTAGCGACCACAGCGGCCGCCATGGTGGGTGGGCCACCCAACACAACCTATTCGGAAGTGACGGGTGCGGTGATGCTGACCAAGGCATTTGACCCTCGTATAATGACCTGGGCGGCGGTGTTTGCGGTTGGCTTGGCGTTTGTCGGCAAAGTGGGCGTGTTGTTGCAAACCATTCCTGTACCGGTCATGGGGGGGATTCTGATGCTGTTGTTCGGTTCTATCGCCGTGGTGGGTCTGAATACACTGATCAAGGCGCAGGTCGATCTGGCCAAAGCGCGTAACCTTGCGATCGTTTCACTGGTGCTGGTGACCGGTATTGGTGGCATGAGCCTGGGAACCGAGTCGTTCAGTATGCAGGGGGTGGGGTTGTCGGCATTGGTCGCTATCGTGCTGAACCTGGTTCTGCCCCACGAAAAGGGTGAGGACCGTTACGAAGGTGTTGAGGTGAAGGTGCGCGAAGACTAGGCGGAAGTTTTAAGCCATAAAAAAACCCGCGCTCGCGGGTTTTTTTATGGCTGGGTTCGGGCGCTCTATCCGTTAAGTTTTCTCAACAGGATCTTGTTTACCTGGCCCGGGTTGGCGCTACCGCGCGAGGCTTTCATGATCTGACCGACAAAGAAACCGATCATCTTGCCGCGCTTGGCGTCATCGCTGGCTCGGTATTGCTCTACCTGTGCAGGGTTCGCGGCCATTACTTCGTCGATCATCGACTCCAGCGCGCCGCTATCGGAGACCTGTTTGAGGCCTTTGCTCTCGATGATTGCATCGGCATGGCCTTCGCCGTTCCACATCGCTTCGAATACCGTTTTTGCACCCTTGCCGGAGATGGTGTCATCCTTGATGCGCAGCAACATCTCGCCAAGGTGCTGAGCGTCTACCGGACTGTCGCTGATCTCCAGATTCTCTTTGTTGAGGCGGCTGGCCAGCTCGCCCATGATCCAGTTGGCCGCCAGTTTGGCGTCGCCGCAGGTGTTGGCGGCAAGCTCAAAGTAATCGGCGGTTGTTCGTTCGGGGGCAAGCACCGATGCATCATACTCGGACAGCTGGTAGGTCTCGATAAAACGGGCGCTGCGGGTGTCTGGAAGCTCGGGCAGTGCGGCACGCGCAGACTCGATAAAGCCGTCGTCGATCTCTATCGGCAGCAGGTCCGGACAGGGGAAGTAACGGTAGTCGTTGGCCTCCTCCTTGGAGCGCATCGAACGTGCGGTACGGGTGTCGCCGTTGTACAGGCGGGTCTCCTGCTTTACCGTGCCACCGTCCTCAATCAGGTCGATCTGGCGCTCGACCTCGAGCTTGATGGCATCTTCCATAAAACGGAAGGAGTTAAGGTTTTTGGTTTCGGTGCGGGTGCCCAGTTGCTCGGTTCCCCTGGGACGCACGGAGACGTTAACGTCAAAGCGCATCGACCCCTGTGACATTTCGCCATCGCAGATCTCCAGTGAGGTGACGATGGAGTGCATTTTTTTGGCGAACGCAACCGCTTCGGCGGCCGAGCGCATATCGGGCTCGGAGACTACCTCGATCAAGGGGGTGCCCGCGCGATTGAGGTCAATGCCGCTCATGCCATGGAAATCTTCATGGAGAGATTTCCCCGCGTCCTCTTCCAGGTGTGCGTGGTGGATACGTATGCGTTTGTGACTGCCGTCGTCGAGCAGGATGTCGACGTGTCCCGGCCCCACGATGGGTTGCTCCAGTTGAGTCGTCTGGTAGCCCTTGGGGAGGTCGGGGTAGAAGTAGTTTTTGCGCTCAAAATAGGAGCGTTTGCCGATTTCGGCATCGATAGCGAGGCCGAACATAACGGCGTAGCGATATGCCTGTTCGTTCACCACGGGCAGTATGCCCGGCATTCCAAGATCAACCAGGCAAGCCTGAGTGTTGGGCTCAGCGCCATAGGCGGTGCTGGCGCCGGAGAAAATTTTGCTTTGCGTCGCTAGCTGAACGTGAATCTCCAGCCCGATCACAACTTCCCAATCCATCGTCTAAACCTCTCGTCGAGTCCGCGTGGTATGCGGAGCGTCTCTGTTTTATGCGTCAGTAGTGACCGGAGCCTGCTGGTGCCAGTCGGTTGCCTGCTGGAAACGGTGGGCGATATTGAGCAGGCGCGCTTCGCTGAAGTAGTTACCGATCATTTGCAGCCCTACGGGGCGCCCTGCCGACTGTCCTGCGGGGATGCTAATGCCCGGCAGTCCGGCCAGGTTGGTAGACAGGGTGTAGATGTCGGATAGATACATAGCGACCGGGTCGTTGGATTTTTCCCCCAGGTTAAAGGCCGGCGTGGGTGCGGTTGGGCCCACGATAATATCAATCTGCTCGAACGCTGAGACAAAATCATTTTTGATCAGGCGGCGGATTTTCTGCGCCTGAATGTAGTAGGCATCGTAATAGCCGGCTGAAAGTGCATAGCTTCCCACCAGGATGCGGCGCTTCACTTCGGCGCCAAAGCCCTCTGCACGGGAACGGGTGTAGAGGTCTTCCAGATCGGTAGGGGCTTCGCAACGATAGCCGTACCGAACTCCGTCGAAGCGGGATAGGTTGGAGGAGGCCTCTGCCGGCGCGATGACGTAATAGGCAGGCACCGAAAGCTGGGAGTTGGGCAAGCTGACCTCGGTCACGGTGGCGCCAAGCTTTTCCAGCTCCTTAACGGCCTCGCGAACACAGTGTTCGACGCCGCTATCGAGCCCTTCGGCAAAAAACTCTTGCGGGATGCCGATACGCAACCCTTCGAGGGAGTCGTTGAGGGTGGCGCTGTAGTCCTCGACCGGCTGGTCGACGCTGGTGGAATCCTTGGGGTCCAGGCCTGCCATGACTTGCAGTAGCAGGGCGGCATCTTCGGCGGTGCGGGCCATGGGGCCGGCTTGGTCGAGGCTGGAGGCATAGGCGATCATGCCCCAGCGGGATACGCGGCCATAGGTGGGTTTGATACCGGTAATGCCGCAGTGTGACGCTGGCTGGCGAATCGAGCCACCGGTATCGGTACCGGTGGCGGCGGGTGTCAGGCGAGCGGCAACGGCAGCGGCAGAGCCACCGGATGAGCCGCCTGCGATGGCCGCGGTATCCCAGGGGTTTTTGACCGCACCGTAGAAACTGTTTTCGTTGGAGGAGCCCATGGCGAACTCGTCCATGTTTGTTTTACCCAGCAAAACAGTTCCTGCGGCGGCTAGATTCCCGCTCACGGTCGATTCGTAGGGGGCGATAAAGTTATCCAGCATCCGCGAACCGGCGCTGGTGCGAATGCCCTGCGTGCAGAAGATATCCTTGTGCGCGAGGGGGATGCCGGTGAGGGGTGTGGCGGTGCCCGCCTGAATGCGTTGGTCGGCAGCGACGGCGTCGGCCAGTGCGCGCTCCTCGGTTACGCTGATGAAGCAGTTGTACTTGCTGTCCAGAGCCTGGATACGGTCCAGGTAGTGGCGGGTCAGCTCCTGGCTGCTGAATTCCCCGGCGGCCAGTGCGCGGGAAAGTTCGGCGATGGTTTTGTTATGCATTGCGTTAACTGTCCTGAAATCGGAGGGGCGTTTTAAGAGCGAGTACTTAGTCGATCACCTTGGGAACCAGGTAGAGGCCTGCCTCGGTTGCCGGGGCAATTTGTTGGTAGGCTTCACGCTGGTTGGTTTCGGTGACTGCATCGGGGCGCAATCGCTGCACAGCATCCAGCGGATGGGCCAAAGGGGTTACGTTGGCGGTATCTACCGCCTGCATCTGATCAACCAACTGCAAAATATCGCTCAGTGTGGCAGAGGTACCTTCGATATCGCTCTCGTCGATTGAGAGTCTGGCGAGGTGCGCGATGCGCTTTACATCTTCACGGTCGAGGGCCATGGTGATTCTCCAACGTCGTCACCGGTATTGACGATCTTTTGAGGGGGGAACAAAGCGCGACATTGTACATCGAACCTGTTGTTGTTGTCCTCTGCGACCGGCTTTGCCGCTCAAAACTCGGGGTACATCCTCGGTATTACCGAAAAGCCGCACAGAATAAGCGCTAATCCTCAAGAATAGCGCGCAATTGTTGCTCTATTCAGCGGGCGTTGATAGAGTTTGCTCCACTCCGGAAATCTTTGTTCTTATTAGGATTATTAGCTGATGTTTAAAAAATTGCGGGGCATGTTCTCCAGCGATCTCTCCATTGATCTGGGAACCGCCAATACCCTGATCTACGTTCGTGACAAGGGAATCGTGTTGAATGAGCCCTCGGTAGTGGCGATCCGTCACCACGGGAACCAGAAAAGTGTTGCCGCGGTCGGAACCGACGCCAAGCGAATGCTAGGGCGCACCCCCGGTAATATCTCCGCCATTCGCCCAATGAAGGATGGCGTAATTGCCGACTTTAACGTTACGGAAAAAATGCTCCAGCACTTTATCAACCGAGTGCACGAAGGCAGCTTTATGCAACCCAGCCCTCGTGTGCTGGAGTGTGTGCCCTGTAAGTCCACCCAGGTGGAGCGCCGGGCGATTCGTGAATCCGCCCTCGGTGCGGGCGCGCGGGAGGTCTACCTGATTGAAGAGCCTATGGCGGCTGCTATCGGCGCTGGCTTGCCAGTTGAGGAGGCTCAGGGGTCCATGGTGGTGGATATCGGCGGTGGTACCACCGAAATTGCCATTATCTCCCTCAATGGCGTTGTCTATTCCGAGTCGGTGCGGGTGGGTGGAGACCGTTTCGACGAAGCGATAGTGACCTACGTTCGACGCAACTACGGCAGCCTGATCGGTGACTCGACGGCCGAGCGTATCAAGCAGGAGGTTGGGTGCGCCTACCCAGGCCAGGATGTTCGCGAGATCGATGTCCGGGGCCGTAACTTGGCCGAGGGTGTACCGCGCAGCTTTACCCTCAACAGCCACGAAATTCTCGATGCGCTGCAAGAGTCGCTGGCGGCGATCGTGCAGGCGGTCAAGAGTGCGCTTGAGCAGTCCCCCCCCGAACTCGCGTCTGACATTGCGACCCGCGGGCTGGTATTGACCGGCGGCGGTGCGCTGTTGCGTGATCTGGACCGTTTGCTTAGCGAAGAGACCGGGCTCCCGGTTATCGTAGCGGAAGACCCGTTGACCTGTGTTGCCCGTGGCGGTGGCAGGGCGCTGGAACTCATGGATCAGCACGCCGCTGACCTGCTCTCTACGGAGTGATTGGGTTTGCGTTGTGTTCGGCGTCCAGCCCCAGGTTGGGCGCCGTTTCTGTTTATTGAGGTAATCTCATCGCGTAATTTGTCGGGAGCTGGACATTAAACCCATTTTTACCAAAGGCCCTTCGGTCGCGACGCGAGTTGTGCTTCTGGCGATCTTATCGCTAGGGCTGATGGTAGTGGATCACCGTTTTGATTATCTGCAAACAACCCGGGCCTGGCTCAGCCTGGTGGTAACGCCGGTGCAGTGGATGGCGAATATCCCCGCGAGCCTGTGGGGTTCGGTTGCCGATACGGTAAAATCTCGTGATACGTTGCGTGACGAGAATACCAGCCTGCGCGCCCAAAACCTGGTGTTGGAGCGGCGCTTGCAGAAACTCGCATCGTTGACGGCGGAAAATGTGCGTTTAAGGGAGCTGCTGAACTCTTCTGCCTTGTTGGATGATCGGGTATTGGTTGCCGAGCTGGTGGGTATTGATCCGGATCCGTTTCGCCATCAGGTGGTCGTTAACAAGGGGTCGACTTCGGGCGTCTTTGTCGGGCAGCCCGTATTGGACGCTGAAGGACTGTTTGGGCAGGTTATCGAAGTGAGCCCTTTGACCAGCCGGGTGTTGCTTATATCGGATACGAGTCACAGCTTGCCGGTGAAGGTCAATCGGAACGGTGTGCGGGCTATTGCCAGTGGTACCGGCCAGCTGGATGAGTTGATACTGCGTCATGTTCCTAATACCGCAGAAATTGTTGAGGGCGATCTTCTGATTAGTTCGGGGCTCGGGCAGCGTTTTCCGAGCGGCTATCCTGTGGGTACGGTGGTTTCGGTGGTGCATGATCCAGGGCACCCTTTTGCCTTTGTGAAGGTGCGCCCCAGCGCTCGCCTCAACCGCAGCAGTCACCTGTTACTGGTGTTTACCGAGCGCCCGCAGTCCAGATCAGCGAATGAACCCACAGAGGGAGGTGCCAATGATTGAGCAAAGACCTCGAGGGGGCATTGTGATCCTGTTGAGCTTTGCTGCGGCTCTGCTGTTGGCGGTACTGCCTCTGCCCGATTGGGGGCAGTATGTGCGCCCCGAATGGGTGGCGCTGGTTACCATCTACTGGATACTGGCGCTACCCGAACGCATCAGTGTGGGGTGGGCCTGGTGTGCAGGGCTGATGCTTGATGTAATACAGGGAACGCTGTTGGGGCAGAATGCCCTCGGTATGGTCATCGCGGCGTTTATCATGACCCGGTTGCACCGGCGTATGCGAATGTTTCCAGTGGCGCAACAAGCGTTTATCGTGTTTGTTGTCATTGGGCTCTACCAGATGGTTGCGCTGTGGGTTAGAAGTGTCACCGGGGGCGCGGCCCCTGACCTGAGCTTCCTGCTGTCAGTCATCGCCAGCGCCATCGTCTGGCCACTGGTATTTCTTATTTTGCGCGACCTGCGCAGGCGCTACCGCATTAACTAAGTGGCCCTGCCGCATGGAGGGACTCATGGCTACCCCGTCAATTTACCTGGCCTCTAACTCCCCGAGGCGTCGGGAGCTGCTTACCCAAATAGGGGTCTGTTTTGAGCAGCATGGCGTCGATATCGATGAAACGCCCCGCCAGCATGAGCCACCTGAACGCTACGTGTTGCGGATGGCTCAAGAGAAGGCGCTGGCGGCTCAATCGCAGCTGCAACAGCAGGCCACCTTGCCGGTATTATGCGCCGATACGACGGTCGTGGCGGCGGGTGCGATTCTGGGTAAACCGAGCAGTCGTGACGAGGCGGTTGCTATGTTGCGGCGGCTTTCCGCCAGCGACCATCAGGTACTGACGGCCGTCGCGGTGGCCGATGGCGAGCGAGTAGCGACGCGCTTGAGTCGCACACGGGTTTGGTTTTCACCGATCAGTGAGGAGCAGGCTTTGCGCTATTGGGCCAGCGGTGAGGCCGCCGATAAGGCAGGTGGCTATGGTATTCAGGGGCGAGGCGCAGCATTCGTGGAGCGAATAGAGGGCAGCTACAGCGGTGTGGTTGGGTTGCCTCTTGCCGAAACAGTGGAACTATTGACGCAGTTCGAAGTGCCCTATTGGGTATACTAAAGGGATTGAACAGTTACCAGGTGCTTGCATGAGCGAAGAGATACTGATGAACATCACGCCGATGGAATCGCGCGTGGCGGTGGTAGAAAACGGTGTGCTGCAGGAGGTCTATATAGAGCGCCCCCAGAAGCGTGGCATCGTAGGCAATATCTACAAGGGGAAGGTGGTCAGGGTACTACCCGGCATGCAGGCCGCCTTTGTTGATATTGGCCTCGAGCGTGCGGCTTTTATACACGCCAGTGAACTATGCCGTAAGGGAGAGCGTGATTCCTCCGCAGAGGAGCAGCCGATCAACCAGCTGGTCCACGATGGCCAATCGCTGGTGGTTCAGGTGACCAAGGACCCCCTCGGAACCAAAGGGGCGCGGTTGACCACCCATATCTCAATTCCGGCACGCTATCTGGTACTTATGCCGGACTCCACCCACGTTGGTATCTCCTTGCGTATTGAACAGCCGGAGGAGCGTGATCGACTCAAAGCGTTGGTCGAGGCGGCGCTTGAGGGGGTGGAGGCGAGTACTCCCGCAGGGTTTATTTTGCGTACGGCTGCAGAGGGTGTCGGTGAGCACGAGGTGGTGGCCGATATTCGCTATCTACAAAGGCTATGGGAAACCATATCCGAAACGATTAAATCCAGCAAAGCCCCCGCCAATGTATACGAGGATCTACCGCTACCCCTGCGTACCCTTCGGGATCTGGCGGAGCCGGATATAGAAAAAATACGTATCGACTCCCGGGAAACCTTCCAGAAGGTGGAGAAGTTTGTCGATAAGCTATTGCCTGAGGTTAAGGGGAGGGTGGAGTACTATCCGGGTGAACGGCCTATTTTTGATCTGTATAGCGTGGAAGATGAGATTCAAAAAGCCCTGGGACGGAAGGTGCAATTGAAATCAGGTGGTTACCTGATACTTGACCAAACCGAAGCGATGACCACCATCGATGTGAATACCGGTGGCTTTGTCGGCCACCGCAACCTGGAAGATACCATCTTCAAAACTAACCTTGAGGCTGCCACGGCGATCGCCCGCCAGCTACGGTTGAGGAATCTGGGGGGGATTATCATTCTCGATTTTATCGATATGGACGATAGCGATCACCAGCGTCAGGTTCTGCGTGCGCTGGAAAAGGGGATGGAGCGGGATCACGCCAAGACCAACGTTACGGGCGTGTCTGAACTGGGGCTGGTACAGATGACCCGTAAGCGGACACGGGAGAGCCTGGAGCACACTCTTTGCGAAAGTTGCCCGACGTGCGAGGGGCGGGGGACCTTGAAAACGGCCGATACCGTTTGCTATGAGGTATTCAGGGAGATACTGCGCGAAGCCCGAGCCTACGACAGCGAATCCTACCTGGTGCGGGCATCGCAGTCGGTGATCGACCGCCTGTTGGATGAAGAGTCGGGAAATGTAGCTGATCTTGAAGAGTTTATTGACCGTTCGATCCGTTTTCAGGTCGAACCCATATACACCCAGGAGCAATTTGATGTGGTGTTGTTGTAATTCACACCAGCGCTTGGAACCCCTGACAGGCCCCCGCCGATGAAGCGAGTGGTTCTACACCTGTCCCGGGGGGCCTGGCTGGCAACTCTGTTTCTGGTCTTGCTGCTGGGTGGTTACCTGGTGGCGGGACGTGTGTTGCTGCCCTTTGTGCAGGATTATCGGTTGGAAGCCGAGGCGCAGCTATCGGACCTGTTGGGGGCGCAGGTCACCATCGAGTCGATGGTGGGGGAGTTTCGCGGGTTTAATCCTGCGCTGGTTGCCAAACATGTGACGATCGCCCCGGGAGCCGAATCCGAAGGCTTTAGCTCCAATCTCCATGTTGAGTCGATCTCGGTGGAGGTTGATTTTTTTGGCACCCTTAAAGCCCGGCAGTTTGCATCGAGGGAGATGCTCGTGTCGGGCCTCGAAATCTATCTGCAGGAAAATGCTGACGGCCGCTGGCACCTTTCCGGGTGGGATGTCGCTCCCGGCGATGAGCCGATTGAGGAGGTCGACATTACCGAGCGGCTGGCTGCGTTGGTGGGGCTGGTGGACCGTAACGATCATGTGCAGCTGGTTAATAGCGAGGTGCATGTGCAGCCTTGGCAGCAGCCGGCACGAACCCTCGACCAGTTACAGCTGGATCTGGTAGATCTTGACGCCGACAGGGTTCAGCTGGAACTGCGTGGTCGGGTTGGGTTCCAGCAATCATTGCACCTGATGGCGGTTCTGGGGGGGGATTTTACCGACCTTTCGCGCCTGCGTTTTGATGCCTATCTACAGGGAGGGATGCTGCAGGTGGGTCCCTGGCTGAGGCACCTGGTCGATGAGCGTGTCGTAGAGCTGAATGTCAAACCCGAGCTTTGGTTAAGTTGGGATGGCGCTCGCTGGCAGGCTCAGGGGAACCTGGATATTGGCCGTTTGCAGTGGGTTCACGAGCAAGAAAGCCGCGCACTGGAAGATCTGAACATAGACCTGTCTGCCGGCTATGAGGCGGCGTCGCAGTGGCAACTGTGGTTGCAAAATATCGCCTTCACGATGGGCGGGCACCCGTGGCCGCAAATGGACCTCTACCTGCAGGGAGACGATAGCGGCGAGATAACGCTGGCAACGCCACAATTGGACCTGGATGCGATCAAGGCGTTGGTGCTGGGTAATTCGCTGTTGAGCGGCTTGGCCCAGGAGCTGGTTTCCACCCTCAACCCTTCTGGTCGTGTGGAGCAGATTCAGTTCCGCTACCAACCCCAAAAAGAAGATTTTGATATCAGTGCCCGCCTGGTGGACGTTGCCGTTGACGCCTGGAACAGCGCCCCTTCCGGCAAGGGTGTAAATGGGTTTGTACATGCTTCGAAAAAGCGAGGTTATATTGACCTCGACTCCGACCAGTTTACCCTTGGCTTGCTCAAACTGTTCCGGGAACCCTGGCACTACCGCAAAGCGGAAGGATTTCTCTATTGGGAAATAGCGGATAACCAGTACTCCTTGATGACCGAAAATCTTCATCTGGAAGGTGATGAAGGTGAGGTTCATGGTCAGTTCCGCCTGGATATTCCATTTGACGAGCGTCCCGTTGCAATGGGATTGCACGTCGGTATTCAAAATGGTGATGTTCGCGCCGCGGGCAAGTATATTCCCGTCGGGGAAAGCGGGCTCAGTGATGATTTGGTCTCCTGGCTCGACTCGGCGCTGGTCGCGGGGGATATCCGCGAAGGCGCCTTTATGATGAATGGTGCGCTGGAAGACGTCGGTATCGACAACGATTTCAGTGTCGGCCTGTTTTTCGATGTGGGCCAGGCCACCATCGCCTACGCACCAGAATGGCCTGCGGTAGAACAGACCGATGCCCTGGTGATCATTAACGACAGTGCCGTGCGAGTGGATAGTTCCCAAGCCCAGGTCTGGGGGGCGTCTATAGAGTCGCTCCAGGTTCGAGTGCCGGCAACAGTCAATGATGAGGTCCCCTTACTGAGTGTGGTGGGGCGCGCGGTCAGTAACAGCAGCGGAGCGTTACGGCTGCTGAGAGAGTCACCCATCGCGGAAATTCTGGGTGGGGCCGCTAATGACTGGTTACTGGAAGGGGATATAGGTGTGGAGTTGGACCTTGCCATCCCGCTGGGGGTTGGAGAGGACCATTATCAGGTTGATGTTGATTTTTCCAATAACCGTTTTGAGATCGCGCCCCTGCAGTTGGCCTTGAATGACCTGAGTGGGCGCTTGCAATACGATTCGGCGCGAGGTCTCACCAGTGACCCGCTTAAGCTATCCCTGCTCGGGAGTCCCGCAACGTTGCAGGCATTGCCGCCGCAAAATGAAAACCAGCTGGCCCGCTTTCGTTTTAATGGGGAGGTGCAGCTCGATAGTCTTTACGACTGGCTACAACTGCTGCAAGACGATGGCTCGACGATCCCGCTGGCGCGCAAGTTGATCCGTGGCCAGACCGCTTACAAGGGAGGTCTGCTGATCGAGAACCAGGGTGGCGCGGTGGTCACGCGAACCGATATCCATACCCGCCTGCAAGGGGTGCGGATCGATGCCCCGAACCCATTTGGAAAACAGGCGGATCAGCAGCGTTCGCTGCAGCTGAGTGTGATGGACGAGGTGGATGAGGTTCCTGCGCTGGATGTTCGGTGGCGCTATGGCGCCCTGCTTGCGGGGGTGGTGCAAAGCCGTGATGGCGGTTTGAGTCGAGGTACCCTGGCGTTTGGCGGTGCCCCGGCAAAGCTGGATGCGGACGCGTCGGCTATCTTGCTGGTTGGGACGATCGACCAGTTGTCCCTGGAGCCCTGGCTGGATTGGGCGCAGGCACTGCCGGCGGGTGAAAAGGGCGGCGAGAGTGGAGTGCCGCTGCGAATCAAACAGTTGCGTATCGGCCATGTGGAGGGGTACGGGCAGGCGTTTGACGAGCTCAGAGTAGACGGCGAGCTGTCGGCGACCAGACAATGGCTCAAGGTTGATTCCGAGCACCTGAGTGGAGAGCTATCTGCGGCAGGAGAGACACCCATCGACCTTAAGCTAAATCGCCTGCAGCTAGCCTCCCTGTCCCCTCCCCCCGAGGCCGACATCCTTTCCGAGGACCCCCTCATCGTTTCCTCTGAGCCGGCACTGGTGTCTTTGGCAAAAGAGCAGCAGGCTGAGGGTGAAACGGACCCGTGGGAGGCGATTGATCCTCGGGAGTTCCCGGCATTAAATGTGAATATCGAGGACCTACGTTTCGGAGAGGCCCCCTGGGGCAATATTGCGGTTAATGTGCGTCCGTATGACGAGGGTGTGCATCTGTTTAATATTCGAGGAACGGTTCGGGAGGCCGATGTGTCGGGTGACCTGAGCTGGGCATTTGCGGCCGGTAGTCACCATACCTACACCAAGGGTGGGTTGGTGATCAGGGATATGGGCGATGTGCTGGAGCGCTGGGGCATCTCCCGTTACGTGGAAAGCGAGTCAGCGGATTACAGTTTTAATCTTAACTGGCCCGGCTCCCCCGCCGCATTCTCGATTCTGCAGCTTAACGGCAGCATCCGTGGGGGAATGCAAGAGGGTCGGTTTTTGGACGCGGGGCAGGCCGGGGCCTTGCGTGTTTTTGGTATTCTCAACATCAATACCATCACGCGGCGGTTGAAACTCGATTTTTCGGACCTGTTCTCCTCGGGAGTTTCGTTTGATGAGACATCCTCGCACTTATCTTTTAAGGAGGGGGTGATTACCACGGCGGAACCCTCCACCGTGAATGGTCCCAGTTCGGATTTCAAATTCAGTGGCACGATTGACCTGAACGCGAACCATATCGACTCTGAGCTAGTGGTCACGCTACCCCTAACCGCGAGCCTGCCCCTTTTGGGGCTAGTACTGGCGAACCCGGTTATTGGTGGAGGGTTATTGGTGTTTGACAAGTTGCTGGGCGATCAGGTGCAGCAGTTTGCCAGCGTGCGCTATAGCATCGAAGGAGATGCGGATAGTCCCGAAGTGCAGGTTGAGCAGTTGTTTGGTCGCCAGTAATGATGTTTGGCAGGGACCCACGTAGGAGTGTTAATAAATGAAAGCTTGCCGTATTGCCCTCGTACAGATGAACTCCGGTGTTGATATAACGGAGAATGTGTGCCGGGCTGAGACCGCCATCGCGGAGGCGTCTGCTCGCGGGGCGCAGCTGGTTGTGCTGCCAGAGTGCTTCGCCAGTTTCGGTGGTGGCGAGCTGGACGATGTAGTGCAATCGCTTTATGACGCCGATGTCGTCGGTCATCTGTCCAGGCTCTGCGCTACCTATTGCGTGTGGCTGGTGGCAGGAACCCTGCCGGTGACTCTTGCCGAGGAAGACGACCGGCGCGCCCACTCCCGTTGTTTCGTATTTGACAGCCGGGGGCAGGAGGTGAGTTACTATGACAAGATTCACCTGTTCGATGTGGATGTGGCCGATACAACCGGCTGCTATAGAGAGTCTGTAGATTATCAGCCTGGGGGTCACCTAACCCTCATTGAGACCCCCTGGGGGAAGCTGGCGCCGTTAATCTGCTACGACCTTCGTTTCCCTGAACTGTTTAAAGCGTTGGCTCTGCAGGGTGCAGAGATCTTCTGCCTGCCATCGGCGTTTACTGCCGTGACCGGGCAGGCGCATTGGGAGCCACTCCTTCGCGCCAGGGCAATTGAGAGTGGAGCCTACGTGTTGGCCGCCAATCAGTGTGGTCAACAGGGTTCCCGTACGACCTGGGGTCACTCGATGGTAGTGGATCCCTGGGGTAAGGTTTGTGAAAGCGCTGGCGCTGACCCTCAACTGGTCATTGCCGATCTGGAGCCCAATACGCAGCTCCAGGCGCGACAATCGATTCCCAGCCTGCAACACCATAAGCTGGAGAAGGGCTGGTACCCGTTACCGACCCGTCATGACGCCCCTAGCGGCGCGAACAACGAGTAGATACTACCTATGACCGATATTCTGGAGATTGCGAAGGAGCGTTTGCTGCTGCCGACAGGGCTTTCGGAGCAAAACGTGCAACAAGTGCTCGACAGCATGCTGGGGCGCAACCTGGATGCGGCCGACCTCTATTTCCAGAATTCACGACACGAATCCTGGGTGCTCGACGATGGCATCGTGCGTGAAGGCAGCTTTAACGTCGATGGGGGCGTAGGGGTGCGCGCCATCAGCGGTGAAAAAACCGGCTTTGCCTACTCTAATGAGATTGTGCTGCCGGCGCTGCAGCAAGCGGCGGGGGCGGCTCGCAGTATTGCCGCCCAGGGTCAGCAGCGGCAGGTATCGATCCGGCAGCGCAGTTCGATACGTGAACTCTACCAGCCTACCAACCCCCTCGATTCCCTCCCCCAGCAGGATAAAGTAGACCTGCTGAAGCGGCTTGATGCCGAGGCGAGGGCGCTGGACCCGAGAGTGAAACAGGTGACCGTCGGCTTATCCGGATTGTTTGAAACCGTCATGGTTATGGCCAGTGACGGCACCCTGGCAGCCGATGTACGCCCTCTGGTGCGGCTTAATGTGAGTGTAATTGCCGAGTTGGATGGACGCCGGGAACGGGGCTCCAGCGGTGGCGGTGGACGATGTAATTACGATTATTTTATGCAGGGTGACCGTGCGTTGACCTATGCGCGCGAAGCGGTCAGGCAGGCCTTGGTCAATCTGGAGGCAATTCCTGCCCCTGCGGGTGCTATGCCGGTTGTACTGGGGCCGGGCTGGTCCGGAGTGCTGCTGCATGAGGCGGTAGGTCATGGGCTGGAAGGCGATTTTAACCGCAAGGGCAGCTCTGCCTACGCCGGGCGTATTGGTGAGCGGGTCGCTTCACCGCTTTGCACCATTGTTGATGACGGTACCCTGGCCGGACGCCGGGGTTCGCTCAATATGGATGATGAAGGTACGTCTACCGAGTGCACCATGCTGATAGAGAAGGGGGTTCTCAAAGGCTATATGCAGGACAAGCTGAATGCACGCCTGTCCGGCGGCACGTCGACGGGTAACGGTCGACGTGAATCCTATTCGCATTTGCCGATGCCGCGGATGACCAACACCTATATGTTGGCCGGGGAGAGCGATCCCCAAGAGATTGTTGCGTCGGTTGAACGGGGTATCTATACCGCTCATCTCGGCGGAGGTCAGGTGGATATCACATCGGGCAAGTTCGTTTTTTCAACCAGCGAAGCCTATCTGATCGAAAAAGGGAAAATCACGACACCGATCAAAGGCGCGACCCTGATCGGCAACGGCCCCGATGCAATGCGGCTGGTGAGTATGGTGGGTAGCGACCTGGAGCTAGACACCGGTATCGGCGTGTGCGGGAAGGAGGGGCAATCGGTGCCGGTAGGGGTTGGTCAGCCCACGCTGAAAATCGATGAGCTCACCGTGGGCGGGACAGGCTGAGTAGGCTCAGGCCTTGTCGATGATGATCGTCTCGTCGGCATAAAACGAGGTGGAGCGCTTCAGGTCGAGAGCAAAGTGCTTACCCTCGGTCAGGGTTTTAACCATCTGCTGCCACTCTTCGCTGGCGGTGGCTTCAAAGCTTGCCTTGGGTTGGTCGAACCACATTTCCACAACACCATCGAAGGGGGCTTCAAACTGTTGGCGCTGCTGCAACAGTTGGTTTTCTTCGACTTGCAGGGTGAGGCTTTTGGTCAAGCGGCGGCAGCCCAGTTTGACCGCAACGGAGCGAATAAACTGCTCAAACTCCGTGTTCCAATAGTCTCGAAATTGAAGGGCACTGACGTCGGCTTTGCGCCGAAAGCAGAGTATCTGTTTTATCACGCTAGTCTCTCCCTGAAAAAATCCTTACTCGGCAAGTTCCGACTGCTCACGCAGGTAGCGAAACAATTTGCGGCTGCTCGCTAGGGGTTTCTGTAATTCCAGTTCTTTGCGGCTATTGCGTATCAGCTGCCGCAGGTGCTGGATATCGGCCGCTGGATAGGTATCCAGATACTCCTGAAGCGTCTCGTTACCTTCGCTGATCAGTCGTTCACGCCAGCGCTCGAGCTGATGGAAAATTCGGTTGTACTCTGCGCTGCTGGTATCGAGACGATCCACCGCTTGTTGCAATGGCTCCAGATCCTCATCGCGCATCAGTTTTCCGATGTACTGGCGGTGGCGTTTAAGCGCGTTGTTGCTTTTTATTCGACGTGTTTCTTCCAGTGCCCTGCGGAGTCGTTCAGTGATCGGCAGTGAGGTCATGACGTCGGGTTTAAGGTCGAGCAGGCGCATACCCAGTGCTTGCAGCTCGTGCATTTCGTTTTTGACCTGGGTCTTGCTCTTATAATCTTCGTCGTCGAAATCGACCGATTCGTTGTCTTGTTCTGGGCGCATGGGGGAGACGATCTGTGGCTTCGAAATGGGTAGGTGACTATTGTAAACCGATCCTGCTGGAATGTCTGTTTTGAGCGAAAGGCTTGTTCGCTAGCCCCCTGCAGGTAGAATGGATCGTTACCCCCTAGCCTGGTGATACAAACCATGACCTCAGTCCCAAATATAACACCGCTGGATCTTCGTCAGGAGCAGTCCCGCTTGCAACAGTTGGTGCAGGATATTCTGCTGGAGGCTCGCAAGCAGGGAGCCAGCGGGGCAGAGGTGGGTGTCAGCCTGGATAACGGGCTGACCGCCAGTGTGCGCATGGGGGAGGTGGACACGGTCGAGTTTAATCATGACCAGGGTTTTGGCATCACCCTCTACTACGGCCAACGCAAAGGTTCCGCCAGTACCTCTGACAGCAGTCTGCAAGCGATCATTGATACCGTGGAAGCGGCCAGTAATATCGCGCGCTACACATCGGAGGACCCTTATGCGGGCCTGGCCGATGCCTCCATGATGGCGACCGACCTGCCGGAGCTTGACCTGTACCACCCCTGGGATGTGGAGGTGGACCATGGGCTGGAGATCGCCACTCGTTGCGAGCAGGCGGGGCTCGATGTCTCGGAGCAGATAACCAATTCCGAGGGAGCAAGCCTCTCAACGCATCAAAGCTGCCGGGTGTACGGCAACAGTCATGGTTTTATGGGCAGCTACCTGGCCTCAAGGCAGAGCTTGAGTTGTGTGCTGATTGCGGGCGAACAGGAGCGGATGCAGCGGGATTATTGGTATGCCGTGTCCCGTAAGCGAGAGGATCTGGAAAGTCCTGAATCGATCGGTACCCAGGCAGCCAATAGAACCTTGCAGCGCCTCGATCCCCGAAAGATACCAACCTGTCAGGTCCCGGTGCTGTTCGCTGCAGAGGTTGCCAGTGGGCTACTGTCCCATCTGCTGGGGGCGATCAGTGGGTCAAGCCTGTATCGTGAAGCGAGTTTCTTATTGAATCAGCTGGATAAGCCGCTGTTTCCTGAGTTTGTCAGCATCTATGAGCGGCCCCGCTTGCGAGGTGGCCTCGCCAGTGCGTCGTTTGATAATGACGGTCTGGCGACTTACGACAAATCCTTTGTGCAAGATGGAGTGCTCTGCAGTTATCTGTTGGGCGCCTACTCGGCGCGTAAATTGGGTATGACCAGCACCGCCAATGCCGGGGGGGCGCACAACCTGCGAATCAGTGATAGCGGTTTGGATGCCCCGGCGTTACTGCGGCAGATGGGTAGCGGTTTATTGATTACCGAGCTGCTGGGGCAGGGGGTTAATCTGGTAACCGGGGACTACTCGCGGGGAGCCAGTGGGTTTTGGGTCGAAAATGGGGTGATTCAGTATCCGGTATCGGAGATAACGGTCGCGGGTAACCTGCGGGATATGTTTGCGAATGTCGTCGCGGTGGGGAATGATGTGGATCACCGTGGCAATGTGCAGGCAGGTTCCATCCTGATTGATGGTATGACCGTAGGGGGCGACTAGGTTTTTCGGTCGAGAGCTTACTCTCCCTCGCCAAAGAAATCGTTGACCAGCTCGCTGATCGCTTGCAGTGCCCGATCCTCGTCGTCGCCGTCGATGCGCAAATCAAGCTCGGTGCCTTGGCTGGCTGCCAGCAGCATCACCGACATGATGCTTTTGCCATCGACCATGGTGGTGCCGCGCCCCACTTCGATACTACTGCCGAAAGCGGCCGCCGTGGTCACAAATTTTGACGCTGCTCGGGCGTGGAGTCCGAGTTTGTTGATGATATGAATCTTGGTTTCTATCATTGTCGCTACTGTTATTATATTTTATTGTTTTTGCGCGGTGTGCAGTTCGCGGTGACGAACCTGAACGTTTTGAATCTGACTACTAAAGCGTCGGGTCAGCTCTTCGCTGATGTATACCGAGCGGTGATGGCCGCCGGTGCAGCCGATGGCGATGGTCATGTAACTTCGGTTTCCCGCCTCGAATGCTGGAAGCCAGCGCTCCACAAAGTCACCGATATCAGCCAGCATCTGCTGTACCTCAGGTTGTTCTCCCAAAAAATCCCGCACGGGTTTCTCGAGCCCACTGAAGCCCCTCAGGTGCGCTACCCAATAAGGGTTAGGTAAACAGCGTACATCAAACACGTAATCGGCATCAATTGGTATGCCTCGCTTGAAACCAAAGGACTGGAATAGCAGTGCGAGACTGTCGTCCGTGCGCATCGCAACACGGGTACGAATCAGGTCGCGTAATTCGTGCAGTGATAGTGCGCTGGTATCCAGAGTCAGTTTTGCTCGATTCTTGAGGGGGGCCAGGAGCTCACTTTCGGCGAAAATGGCCTCTTCCAGCGAGCATTTGTCATTGGACAAGGGGTGGCGTCGCCGTGTTTCACTGAAACGCTTTAGCAGGGTAGCTGGGTCTGCATCGAGGTAGATCACCTCGCACTGCACGCCATTATTGGTTAGTTGGGCCAGTATCTCGGGGAAGCGTTTAAGGTCCGCGTGCATGTTGCGTGCGTCGATGCTGACAGCGGCATTTCTAAGTGACTGCTCGCTTGAGATCTCTGCGGCTAGAGACCCCAGTAAGCCTGCTGGCATGTTGTCCACACAGTAGTAGCCCTGATCCTCGAGCACGTGCAGCGCGCTACTTTTGCCGGATCCCGATCTTCCACTGATGATTACTAATCGCATTTTGCTGGTTCCACTTGCCGACTGGTGCGTGCCGCGCCCTGTTTCTGGTGTGGTGGGTGTTGACCGCGTAAGTCACTGAGCTGGCAGTATACCAGTTGCATTGTGGCAGGTCTGCGATTTGGGAGATCAGTCGAGGGGGGCGATCGCCATTTGATAGAGTTCGGTACTGCTCTGCGCGGCGCGCAGGCGGTTACGGTAGCTGGCATTGTCCAGCCGGCCGGCCAGAGCCTGCAAAATCGCCAGATGCTCGTTAGTCGCTTCGTTGGGGACAACGAGGGCAAAGATGATATCTACCGGGAGCTCGTCCATGGCGTCGAAATTGACACCCTCAGACAGTTTGAGCAGTGCCGCCACAGGTTCTGTACAGGAGGTGAGTCGGCAATGGGGAATCGCAATACCTTTGCCAAAGCCTGTGCTGCCGAGGCGTTCACGCTCAAACAGGCCGTTAAACAGCTCGTCGGCTGTTATCTCCTGCCCTGCCTGGGCGAGAGTTTCGGCAAGTGTTTCGAGTACGCGTTTTTTACTGCCGCCTTCCGCAGCGCAGAGGCTGCGGTCGGGGCTTAGGAGGGATATAAAATTCATAGCCAGATCTAATTAACGGGCGAGATTCTTTTCCTTGTGTTTCATGAGCTGGCGATCCAGTTTGTCCGACAGCATATCAATGGCCGCGTACATGTCTTCATGGACGGCAGTTGCGTGGATGTCCGCACCGCGGACGTGCAGATTGGCCTCCGCTTTTTGTCCCTCTTTTTCGATACTGAGGGTTACGTTGACGCTGGTGATGCTGTCAAAGTGTCGCTCAAGACGATCGACTTTAGTTGCTACGTATTCACGCAATGCTTCCGTTACATCAACATGATGACCACTGATATTGATTTGCATGCGTTTTCTCCTGAATGTTTGTTACATGATGTTGAGTCGACGTCGTGTCAGGCTCAAGTGTATGCCTCTGTTACCGATCATATCCGAGGCTCGATATCTCAATGTTGTCGCCAATCAATATAACCTATACCAGACGTTTCCTTTCGTTAGAAGGAGCAATTGATAATGACTCCCGGTATTTGGCAATAGTGCGGCGAGCAACCTGAATTCCCTGCTCAGCAAGCAAACCCGCTATCTTGCTGTCACTCAATGGCTTTTTTGGGTTCTCTGCGGCCACAAGCTTCTTGATAATAGCCCTGATTGCCGTAGAGGAGCACTCTCCTCCACTGGCGGTACTGACATGGCTTGAGAAGAAATACTTGAGCTCAAATATGCCGCGGGGGGTGTGCATGTATTTTTGCGTCGTTACCCGGGATATGGTGGATTCGTGCATGCTGACCGCTTCGGCGATATCGTGCAGTACCAGCGGTTTCATCGCCTCTTCACCATACTCCAGAAACCCGCGCTGATGCTCAACGATCTGGGTGGCCACCTTCATCAGTGTTTCGTTTCGGCTCTGCAGACTCTTGAGAAACCAGCGGGCTTCCTGCAAGTGGTTTTTCAGGTAGGTGTTGTCTGAACTGTTATCAGCACGTTTGACCAGCGAAGCGTAACCCGAGTTGATGCGGACTCGGGGCACAGAGTCCGGGTTCAGCTCGACGGTCCAGCGGCCGTTCACCTTTTTTACGGTGACGTCGGGTATGACATATTCAGGCTCGCTGCTTTGAATGCTTGCCCCGGGTTTTGGGTTGAGGGTCTGGATCAGTTCAATCGCAGCTTTGAGATCGGCCTCTTTGAGACGGGTTTTGCGCATTAATTGAGCGTAATCATGGGAGCCCAACAAGTTGATGTGTTTCTCAACCACCAGGGCCGCTGAACCCAGGTGAGGGGTGGTGGTGGGCAATTGGGCAAGCTGGATTAACAGGCACTCGCTGAGGGATCGAGCCGCCACACCGACTGGATCGAACTGCTGAAGACGGTGTAACACCGCTTCAAACTCATCCAGTTCAATGTCCAGATCCTCTTCGATGCCTTCCATCAGCTCTTCGCAGCTACAGCTGAGATAGCCATCGTCCTTGAGTGCGTCAATGATGGTAATGGCTATCGCCCGGTCGGTGTCGGACATAGGTGTCAGGTTAAGCTGCCACTCCAGATGGGACTGAAGGGTTTCTGAGGTGCTGGCTCGCGTGGCCGGATTGTACTCATCGTTGTCGGACGAGCCCGACCCCGAGGAGGGCGGCAGACTGGATTGATAAACATCATCCCAGGCGGTGTCAACGGGCAGATCTTCCGGGATATTGTCCTGCCAGTCGTCGGACATCACCTCATTTTCGTTGTTGGCACTGTCGGCGCTTTGCTGATCCTGCTGCTCAGCCTCTTTTAGGCCGTTGTTTTCAGCCTTGTTGTCGAACTCGCTACCATCTTTTGCGCTTTCTTGCTCGGTCGCCGCCTCATTATCGGAACCCTCTTCGGGCTCGAGCATGGGGTTGGATTCGAGGGCTTGTTGAATCTCCTGCTGCAGATCCAGGGTAGAGAGCTGAAGTAGTTTGATGGCTTGTTGCAGCTGAGGCGTCATCGTCAGCTGCTGGCCCATTTTCAGGACTAGGGATGGTTTCATAAATAATACAATGTCCGGTCCATAATCTGCGCATCACTCCCGTTGGGTTTTCCGGTCGCATCCTGCTCCGGCAAAAATCTTGCATGGTTCTATTATAGGGTTGAACGGGATGAATGCCTATATGCGAAATTCGTGTCCCAGATAAACGTCTTTCACTTTCTGGTTATTCATCACGGCCTCGGCATTACCCTCGGCGATGATCTTGCCTTCACTAACGATATAGGCAAGCTCACAGATATCCAGTGTTTCGCGAACATTATGGTCTGTGATCAGCACTCCGATGCCCTTGTCGCGCAGGTGGCGGATCACATCCTTGATGTCATTGACCGAAATGGGGTCGACCCCGGCGAAGGGCTCATCGAGCAGGATAAAGGCGGGTTCCGTGGCTAGCGCCCGCGCGATCTCTACTCGTCTGCGCTCTCCACCCGACAAGCTGATACCCTTGCTGTTGCGAATATGGGTGATGTGGAACTCCCGCAGCAGGGCTTCAAGTTTTTCCAGTCGCTGCTTGCGATTGAGATCCTTGCGGGTTTCCAGTATGGAGAGGATATTCTCGGTAACGGTTAGTTTTCGGAAAATGGAGGCTTCCTGGGTCAAATAGCCTATGCCCTGGCGTGCGCGGCCATGCATTGGCAGGCGGGTAATATCCACACCATCGATTAAAATCTGGCCTCCATCGGACTGCACGAGCCCGACAATCATATAAAAACTGGTGGTTTTTCCTGCCCCGTTCGGCCCTAGTAAGCCGACAATCTGGCTACTGGAGATGCTGATCGAAATATCTTCGACCACCTTTCTTCCGCGGTAACTCTTTGCCAAGTGAAGTGCTTTAAGGGTTGCCATGGGGATATCTACTGCTTGACTTTGGGTTGGATAATCATTTCGACACGGTTGCCGGCCTTGCTGCTGGAGCTTCCGCTCTGGGCATTAACCGCCTGGGTTGTCATGTTGTAGTGGATCGTTTCGCCGGTAAAGGAGTTGCCCTCCTGCAGCAGGCGGGCGTTCTTAAGTAATTTCACCTGATCGCTGGCAACGGAGTAGTCGATGGTATTGCCATAGGCTTTGATGATCTCCTTGTCGGCGGCAGGCTTCTCCCGGTAGTGGGCAGGATTGCCTTCCGCCACCATACGGGTGACATTTCCCTCCTTGGTGTAGAGCGTGATTTTGTCGCCGCTAATATGGATAGTGCCTTGGTTCATCGTCACATTGCCGGTGTAGATGGCTCGCCCAGCGCCTTCATCAATATCGGCAGTGTCCGCCTTGATTCGAATAGGTTGGGACTGGTCTTCCGGCAGGGCGTGGGCGACAGCGCTAAAGAGCGCGCTGGCTAACAGGCCGATAATCAAGGAGCTATTGGGCTTCATAGGTGCCTCTGACGTTGGACAGCAGTTGAACTTGGTCCTGGTTAAGGTTGGCTTTCATCCCCACCGCACGAGTCACGCCACTGGGTGTAGTAATGGTGACAGGTCGGTTGGTGGACGCCAGCTCCTGCCCAGAGTATAGGGTGATGAAATCGGTATCAAGGCGTCCCCGTTCACTACCATCTTGCGCCAGCACTCGCATCACCACATCATCCCATAGCTCCAGATCTTCGCTGCCTGGCAGCAGTTTTCCAGAACGTGCGCTGATGTGGCGCTCGCCGTCCGCCTTTAACAGTGTCATTCGTGGCTCACTGATCATCGTGGTGTCGTTGTGGGGGTAGTGGTTGACCTCCACGGCATTGAGTCGGTGGTCAAGGGCGCCATGTTCGTTGTATCGGGTTAGCTGGGCGTTTTGCATATAGAAGTCGACCTCCTGCCGCTCGCGAGGGTCAGTGTCTGGCGGAGTCAGGGCTTGCCGCAGGGGGGTGTTCTGGTAGAGGTAAAATCCCCCATAGGCGAGCAGTATGCCCCCTAGCAGTGCAATGAACAGCGCTCTCACAGATAACGGTCCAGTGCGTCCTGCAGTTTCCCTTGTGCGGCTAACAAGGCATCGCAGAACTCGCGCGCCGCGCCGTTACCGCCGTTGGTCTCGGTGACGGCGCAGGCGTGCTGTTTGACGAAAAAATGGGCGTTGGCAACAGCTGCCCCCAGTCCAACCTGCCGAATAACGGCCAGATCCGGCAGGTCGTCACCGAGGTAGGCAACCTCATCCAGCGTCAATCCCAGTGTGGGTAGCAACTCTTGCAGGGCAACCAGCTTGTCCTCACGGCCCTGGTAAACGTGGGTGATGCCCAGATTGGTGGCGCGACGTGCCACCAGTTGCGAGCGGCGCCCGGTGATAATGGCAGTCTCGATACCGGCCTGTTGCAACATCTTGATGCCTTGCCCATCAAGGGTAGAGAAGGCTTTCAGCTCTTCGCCGTTTTCACTAAACAGTAACTGGCCGTTGGTGAGCACGCCATCGACGTCAAACACCGCCAGGCGAATACGTTGTGCGCGGGCAGTTAGGTGGCTGAACATCAGACGACTCCCGCACGCAGCAAGTCATGCATATTGAGGGCACCTACGGGTTTGTGCGCAGTATCGACCACAATAAGGCCGTTAATTTTGCTCTCGTCCATGATATGGACCGCTTCGGCGGCGAGCACTCCCTGGGTGACGGTTTTGCAGTTGCGGGTCATGACGTCATCGATTGAGGTGGTTGCCATGTTGAGCTCGCGGTCCAGTGAGCGGCGCAGGTCGCCATCGGTAAAGACCCCGCTAAGGGCGCCATCTGTAGTGGTGATGGCGGTCATGCCGAGTCCCTTGCGGGTCATCTCCATGAGTGCATCACGCAGGGGGGTGCCCTCCACAACGATGGGCAGGCGCTCACCGCTGTGCATGACGTCGTCAACCTTGAGCAGCAAGCGGCGACCGAGGGTGCCACCGGGGTGGGAGAAGGCAAAGTCCTCGGCGCTAAAGCCGCGGCGTTCAAGCAGTGCAATGGCCAGCGCATCTCCCATGACCAGCGACACCGTGGTGCTGGAGGTGGGGGCAAGATTGAGGGGGCAGGCTTCCTGTGTTACGCCGGTGTTCAGGTTAACATTTGCCGCCTGTGCGAGGGCAGAGTCGGGGTTGCCGGTCATGCTGATCATGGGCACACCAAGCCGTTTGAGTAGCGGGATCAGGGTCACCATCTCGCCGGTATTGCCCGAGTTGGACAGGGTGATGACGACGTCATCGACGGTGATCATGCCAAGGTCGCCGTGACAGGCTTCGCCCGGGTGCACAAAAAATGCGGGGCTGCCGGTGCTGGCCAGGGTCGCAGCCATTTTGGTACCGATGTGACCCGATTTGCCCATGCCGACCACTACGATGCGTCCGCGGCAGTTCATCAGCAGTTCGCAGGCCGCCTCGAAGTCGCCGTCGATGCGTTGCAGCAGTTCGCCGATCGCTTCCTGCTCCATGCGCACCGTGCGCAGGCCTGACTCCTTGAAACTGGTTGGGTGGCTCATATTGCTATTACCATGGGCTAGAGAGTGAAGTACAAGGCGACATAATACGCACTATAACAGGCAAAGAGAATGCCGCCGCTGTAGCGTCCAATCCCCCCGCGGCGCAGTGCTAGCCACGCCATGGCCGCCAGTAACAGGGTCAGTGCGAGCATGCTGGCATAGTCGCGCAGCAGGATCTCGGTCTCGAAATGGGTCGGGGCGATCAGGCCCGGCATTGCCAGTACGGCTAACAGATTGAAAATGTTGGACCCTACGATGTTACCCAGGGCGATATCGTGGTGCCCCTTTAGAGCGCTGGCAACAGATGCTGCCAGCTCGGGCAGACTGGTGCCGATCGCGACGACGGTGAGGCCTATCACAAGGTCGCTGACGCCGAAAAGTAGTGCGATCTCCGTTGCTCCCCAAACCAGTGCTCGAGCACTGACCAATAACACGGTGAGGCCGACCAAAAGAATCGCCAGCGCTCGTGCCAGGGGAATATCGGGAATCTCATCGGCTTCATTGTCGGCGAGCTGCTGGTTCTCGGCAGCCAGTGGTGGTTTTTGCCAACGAAACAGCAGGTACAGGGTGATCGCCAGGCCCGACAGTAACAGGATACCGTCGACCAGGCCCAGGTGCAGGTCAAGCAAGCACCACCCTGCAAGCAGGGTAATGGCCACCAGAAGCGGAATCTCCCGTAATATGAGGGAATTTTTAACGGGCAGTGGTGCGATCAGTGCGGTGATCGCCAAAACGAGGCCGATATTGGCGATATTGGAGCCGATCGCGTTACCGGCCGCGAGTCCGGCATGGCCATCCATAGCCGCCATGATCGATACCAGTATCTCGGGTGCCGATGTGCCCAGCGCTACGACCGTGAGACCGATCAGTAACGGAGACATCCCCAGCTGTCTGGCCGTGGCTGCAGCGCCCTCGACAAATTTGTCGGCACTCCAGATCAAGGCGGCGAACCCGGCTATTATTGAAAGCATTGCCAACAACATAAAAATGACCGTTTAAAAAGGGGGCTAATTAAAGAGATTATCATCTGCGAATGCAAGCATGCCTGCACTTGGTCGCTAGAGGGTAGCAGGGCGCACTGGTAGCGGCACCCATAAGTGATTAGAATGCGCGGAAGTAACCCGTTAGGGAATTATGTGCATTTAGCCCGGCTTATCATTTAGGTTGGGGTTGATGCCAAGGAGTTGGCGAGCGGAATGAGTGCTTTTGATGATCCTTATGTAGAGATGTGCGGGCTGAGTTTTCGGCGCGGGAGTCGCATCATCTTTGATAAGGTCGACATTAAGATTCCTCGCGGCAAAATTACCGGCATCATGGGTCCGAGTGGTACCGGTAAGACGACTCTGCTCAAGTTGATCGGGGCCCAGTTGAAGCCGGATCAGGGGTGTGTCCGGGTCGATGGCCAGGATGTCACTACCATGAGGCGCGGTGAACTATTTTCTATCCGCAAGAAAATGGGCATGTTGTTCCAAAGTGGTGCGCTGTTCACGGATCTTAGCGTATTTGAAAATGTGGCCTTCCCGTTGCGGGTGCATACCCGGCTTGGCGAAGCGCTGATTCGCGACCTGGTGTTGATGAAACTGCAGGCGGTGGGACTGCGGGGTGCAAGAGACCTGATGCCCAGCGAGCTGTCAGGAGGGATGGCGCGGCGAGTGGCGCTGGCCAGAGCCATTGCCCTGGATCCGCAGATGATGATGTACGACGAGCCCTTTGTCGGACAGGATCCGATGGCGATGGGGGTGCTGGTGCAGTTGATACGCATGCTGAATGATGCCCTGCAGTTGACCAGCGTGATCGTCTCCCACGATGTCCATGAAACCGCGAGTATCGCCGACTATATCTACGTCGTGGGGGATACCCATGTGCTCGGATTTGGTACGCCGAAAGCGATGCTTAACTCTCCCGACCCGAGGATTCGCCAGTTTATGCAAGGCCTGCCGGATGGCCCTGTTCCATTCCATTACCCTGCCCAGGAGTATCGGCGGGATCTGATAGGGGAGCAGGATGCATAGTATTCTTGTCAGGCTACGCCTTATAGGTCGCTCGGGGTTGGAGCGCCTGGAAGCGCTGGGGCGGGCATTTATTATTTTGCTGGGTGCTATTTTTGGGCGCTCACTGTTCGGCTCCCGTTATCAGCTGTTGGTGGCGCAGCTCTACTCGGTTGGGGTGCTATCACTGATTATTATCACCGTCTCCGGACTCTTTATCGGTATGGTGCTGGGGTTGCAGGGCTACAATATACTGGTCAAATACGGTTCCGAAGAGGCCGTGGGGCAGATGGTGGCCCTGACGTTGGTGCGTGAGTTAGGGCCGGTGGTGACGGCGCTGCTGTTCGCCGGGCGCGCGGGATCGGCCTTGACCGCGGAGATCGGCCTGATGAAAGCGACCGAGCAGCTTTCCAGCATGGAGATGATCGGTATCGACCCCCTTAAACGCATCGTTGCGCCACGTTTTTGGGCAGGGTTTATCTCCATGCCTTTGCTGGCGCTGATCTTCAGCTGCGTAGGTGTGATCGGCGGTGCGATGGTTGGAGTGAATTGGTTGGGTATCTATGAAGGGTCCTTTTGGGGAGTGATGCAGAACTCCGTAACCTTCGAGGGCGATGTGCTCAACGGAATTATCAAGAGTGTAGTGTTTGGTTTTGTGGTGACCTGGATTGCGGTTTTCCAGGGGTATGACTGTGTGCCTACGTCAGAGGGGATTAGTCGGGCGACCACTCGTACCGTCGTGCATTCATCCCTGGCGGTGCTTGGGCTGGACTTTATTTTGACCGCAGTGATGTTTGGAGGGTAGTGAACATGCGCATGAGAACGGTGGAGATCAGTGTGGGGGCTTTTATTGTGGCCGGGATGCTAGCGCTGGTTATGGTGGCTCTGCGGGTCAGTGGTCTTTCGATATCTGCGGCCGATAACGATTATCGACTGGTAGGGTATTTTAGTAATGTGGGTGGGCTGAGCTTGCGTGCCAAGGTATCGATGAGTGGCGTCGCTATCGGCAGGGTGGTGGGGATTGAGTTTGATCGTGACTCTTACGAAGCCAAGGTAACGATTGCGATCAATGGAACTTACGACAATATCCCCCTGGATAGTACGGCCTCCATTTTGACCTCAGGCCTGCTCGGCGAGCAGTACGTTGGTATCAGTGTGGGTGGAGATATGGAGTACCTGGTCGACGGCGACCAGTTTGAGGATACCCAGTCGGCCCTGGTACTGGAGGAGCTGATCGGCAAGTTCCTGTTAAATACGGTTGAGAAGAATTAGGGTGTTGCGGGATAATGGTGTTCCGGTCAGGAGTTCTGAGGAGCGGATTATGAAGTGGTTTCGTTCGACCAGCATTGCGCTGTTGCTGTTGTTTCCCATTTTGGTTCATGCACAGGTGGGTCCCGAGGCGGTGGTGCGTGACACCACCGATCGCATGCTGGTGTTGTTGAAAGAGCAGCGACAGCTTTATAGCGCCGATCCAGAAGCGCTATATCAGGCGCTGGACGAGTTGTTGTCCCCCGTCGTGGCGTTCGATGCGATTGCCAGTAGCGTAGTGAGTGCCAAATACAACCGTGCAGCCACCCCTGAGCAGATGCTGCGTTTCGAAGGGGTCTTCAAACGTAGTTTGGTGGAGTTTTACGGCAAGGCGATCGGACAGTTCGATGATCGACAGTTCAATATTGACATTGTGGTTAAGCCCGTAGACCCCCAAAAACTGGGTAAGCGCAGGGTTCCGGTTGAGATGGACGTCACCACGGCTAATGGCACCCTGATCCCCCTGACCTACACCATGTTTAAAGACGCGGATGGCCACTGGAAAATGCGTAATGTGATCGTTAACGGCATCAATATTGGCAAATTGTTTCGCACCCAATTTGATCAGGCGATGCAGGATAATGACAAGGACCTGCAGTACGTGATCGACAACTGGGGGCAGATTCTGGCCCAAAGCAACGAATCGCAACCCAGCTGATGCGTGCCCAGGCCTGGCTATCGAAGCGACAGGAGATCTCTCTGGCAGGGGAGATCGACTTCGATAGTGCCCCGGCGCTCGATCAACTGGTTCAATCCTTGATGCGGGAGGCTCCGGGGATTCACTGGAAACTCAACATGGATGGGGTGTTGAAGGTGAATAGCGTGGGTCTTGCCCTGTTGTTGGAGTGGATGCATTTTCTTGAGCAGCACCAAGGGTCTCTTGAGGTGCTGGATATCCCCTGTGAATTGATCGATCTCGCCCGGGTATGCGGTGTCGATGAGATACTGAGCGTCCTTTAGTCATTGGCGTTGCCCGCCCTTTCACCCTCCTGTGTATTCTTATATCATGAGCGCCCTTTTTTATTGCCGAACAGGATGAGGTGACCCATGGCGCCCGATGAGATCAAGCAGTTGCTGGAATCCCGACTCGATGGAGTGGAGGTATTGGTCGAGGGAGAGGGTTGTGATTTCAGGCTCAACCTGATCGGTGACGAGCTCGCCAGCCTGAGCCCTGTGAAGCGCCAGCAGTTGGTGTATCAGCACCTTAACGAGGCGATTGCCAGTGGTGCCATTCATGCCGTTAATATGAAATTTTATAAACGCGAGCAATGGCTCAACCGCAACCAATAGCCCCTGTAGTGTTGGGTTTATGATCGCGATCGAGCTTCAGGAGTAACAATGGACAAATTGATTATAAGTGGCGGAGTGCGCCTCGATGGCGAGATTCGCATCTCCGGTGCCAAGAACGCCGCGCTGCCGATTCTCGCCGCAACCCTGCTGGCCGATGAACCGGTTACCGTGTGCAATTTGCCTCACTTGCATGATATCACCACCATGATCGAGCTGTTCGGTCGCATGGGGGTGGAGCTGGTGATCGATGAGCGCCTCAACGTTGAGGTTCATGCAAGCACCATCAAGAGTCTCAGCGCACCCTATGAGCTGGTGAAAACCATGCGTGCGTCTATCCTGGTGCTCGGCCCCATGCTGGCCCATTTTGGCGAAGCGGAAGTGGCTCTTCCCGGCGGTTGTGCCATCGGTAGTCGTCCAGTAGACCTTCACATTCGCGGGCTGCAGCAGATGGGTGCCGAAATTACGGTGGAAGACGGCTATATCCGCGCCAAGGTTAAAGATCGACTCAAAGGCGCCCGTATTTTCTTTGATACCGTGACCGTGACCGGCACCGAGAATTTGCTGATGGCCGCGTGTCTCGCCGACGGCGTTTCTGTACTGGAAAATGCCGCGCGCGAGCCCGAAGTCGTTGATTTGGCGCTCTGCCTGATTGCGATGGGGGCGAAGATCGAGGGTCACGGCACCGATACGATCAAGGTGACCGGCGTTGAGCGGTTGCATGGCTGCACCTACCCGGTGCTGCCCGATCGAATTGAGACCGGTACCTACCTGGTGGCGGCCGCCGCTACCGGTGGCCGCGTTAAGCTTAAGGATACCCGCGCCGATATTCTTGATGCGGTGTTGGTCAAGCTTGAAGAAGCCGGCGCCAAGTTGACCGTCGGCGAGGACTGGATTGAGCTGGATATGGAAGGCAAGCGCCCCAAGGCGATTAACCTGAAAACAGCCCCCTACCCCGCGTTTCCCACGGATATGCAGGCACAGTTCGCGGCGATGAACGCCATTGCAGAGGGTACTGGCCAGATCATCGAAACCGTCTTTGAAAACCGTTTCATGCACGTCAATGAGATGATGCGCATGGGCGCGGATATCACGGTAGAGGGCAATACTTCGATCGTCAGGGGGGTAGACAAGCTGAAGTCAGCCCCGGTGATGGCAACCGATCTGCGCGCTTCGGCGAGCCTGGTTATTGCGGGCCTTGTGGCCGAGGGCGATACCATCGTCGATCGAATCTATCATATTGACCGTGGCTACGAATGTATCGAAGAGAAGCTGCAGTTGTTGGGCGCCAAAATTCGCCGCATACCCGGCTAGGAGACCTTCACCGGATGAGCAATTCGCAACAATTGACTATTGCGCTCTCTAAAGGGCGAATCCTCGATGATACGCTGCCGTTACTGAAAGCAGCCGGTATAGAGCCGCTGGAAGACCTCAATAAAAGCCGTAAACTAATATTTGATACCACTCGCGATGACGTCAAGCTGGTGATTATCCGTGCGACGGATGTGCCTACCTACGTGGAGCATGGCGCCGCCGATTTGGGAGTGGCGGGTAAGGATGTGCTCATGGAGCATGGTGGCAAAGGCTTATATGAGCCGCTGGACCTGGATATAGCTCGGTGTAAATTGATGACCGCGGGTCCTGTTAACGCTCCCGCTGTCACTGGGCGCCTGCGAATAGCGACCAAGTTTGTCAATGTCGCCCGTCGCTACTATGCCGCTCAGGGGCAGCAGGTAGATATCATCAAGCTCTATGGTTCGATGGAGTTGGCACCGCTGGTTGGGTTGGCCGACCGTATTATCGATGTGGTAGATACCGGCAACACCCTCAGGGCTAATGGGCTCGAGCCCCAGGAGTTGATCGCCATGATCAGCTCTCGCCTGGTGGTCAACAAAGCGTCAATGAAGCTTAAGCATGCCAAGGTTCAGGGGTTGATCGAACATCTTGGCGGTGCGGTGAACGAGGCTCGCAAAGCGGGTTGATCACAGCACCGGCCCTCACACCCGAACTGCAAGGTAGCGTAGTAAACAGCCCAAAAGGAGAATCTACATGACGAACTCCACTGTAGCCATCGCCCGACTCGATGCCAGCGCGGAAGGTTTTCGCGAGCGCCTCGATAAGATGTTGGCGTGGGAGGGCGTGTCCGACGACGCCGTAGTGAGCACCGTGACGGATGTGGTCAAGAATGTACGCCGACGTGGTGATGAAGCACTGGTCGAGTACAGCAATCGATTTGACCGCCTCAATGTGTCGGAAATGAGCCAGCTTTGTATTGGCGCAGAGCGGTTGCAGCAGGCTTACGATGGATTACCCGAGGCGCAGCGCGAGGCATTGCGCGTCGCGGTCGAGCGTATCCGTGATTATCATCAGCGCCAGTTGCAGGAATCCTGGCAGTACCATGACAGCGATGGGACTTTGCTGGGCCAGCAGGTGACCGCGCTGGATCGGGTTGGCATCTATGTGCCGGGAGGGAAGGCGGCTTACCCCTCCTCTGTATTGATGAACGCACTACCGGCGAAGGTCGCAGGGGTTGGCGAAATCATCATGGTCGTGCCTACCCCCGATGGTGAACTCAATGAGCTGGTGCTAGCCGCAGCCCACCAGTCCGGAGTCGATAAGGTGTTTACCATTGGCGGTGCCCAGGCGGTGGCTGCACTGGCCTACGGTACCCAAAGTGTGCCGGGTGTCGATAAGATCGTTGGACCTGGCAATATCTATGTGGCCACGGCTAAGCGAATGGTGTTTGGTCAGGTGGGAATCGACATGATTGCGGGGCCGTCGGAGATTCTGGTGGTGTGCGATGGGCAGACCAATCCGGACTGGATCGCGATGGACCTCTTCTCCCAGGCCGAGCACGATGAAGACGCCCAATCCATTCTTGTCTCCACCGATGAGGCCTTCCTCGACAGGGTGCAGGAGAGTATTGAAAAACTGTTGCCGACGATGGAGCGCGCCGACATTATTCGCGCCTCCCTGGAGTCGAGGGGGATGTTGATCAAGGTGTGTGATCGCCAGCAGGCGCTGGCGGTAACGAACCGTATCGCCCCTGAACACCTTGAGTTATCGGTGGAGAATCCGGAGTCCTGGGCTAAAGAGGTACGCCATGCGGGTGCCATCTTTATGGGACGTTACACGGCAGAAGCGCTGGGCGACTATTGCGCAGGACCCAACCATGTACTGCCAACCTCGTCCACTGCACGATTCTCATCGCCGCTGGGGGTTTACGATTTCCAGAAGCGCTCGTCGCTCATCCAGTTTTCCGCCCAAGGCGCGTCCGAAATGGGTAAGGTTGCATCGGTGCTGGCTCGCGGCGAGGGACTGACCGCCCATGCCCGGTCTGCCGAGTACCGTATTCGCAAGTAGTCGCGTCGAATGTCTGGCTCCCAACACGTCAGTGACGGGAGGCGGGCATCGTCACTGGGAGACAATACGCGGTCGCTCGCCCACAACCGTATCAAAGGTGCGCTCGATCCCCTGGCGCAACACCGTTATCGCGACGCGCTCTCCGGGGCGCTGGCGGGCCACCTGATCCATGACCGTACGACCATCGCCGGCATAGACGCCGTTGATCTGGGTAATGACATCTCCTCGTAGCAGGCCAGCGCTGGAAGCCGGACTGTTTTTATAAACCCCGGAAACCAGAATCCCGTCGCGCAGGGCGATGCCAAAGGATTCTGCCAGATCCGGTGTGAGGGGTTGCGCCTCAATACCCAGCCAGCCACGAATTACCCGCCCCTGCTTGATGATCGACAGCATCACGCTGCGGGCAAGATCGGAGGGGATTGCAAACCCGATACCCTGGGAGCCTCCGCTGCGGGAAAATATGGCGGCGTTGATCCCCAGCAGGTTGCCATCGGCGCTGATCAGCGCGCCGCCCGAATTACCCGGATTAATAGCCGCGTCGGTCTGGATAAAATCTTCGTAGGTGTTGATGTTGAGCTCGTTGCGACCGGTAGCGCTGATAATTCCCATGGTAACCGTTTGGCCAACGCCGAAAGGGTTGCCGATAGCCAGCACGACGTCTCCGGTGCGAGCGGTATTCGAGTCGGCCAGTGTAATCGTGGGCAGCTCCTCGAGCTCAATCTTGAGGACCGCCAGATCGGTTTCGGGGTCGTCTCCAATGATTCTGGCCTGGGTGTCGCGTCCGTCGCGTAACGCTACGATAATCTCATCGGCCTCTTTTATAACGTGGCTGTTGGTGAGGATGTAGCCCTCCGGGCTCATGATGACGCCAGAGCCCAGGCTCGATTGCATGCGCTGATTGCGGGGAACGCTGTCGTAACCGCGATACCGGTCCAGCTCCGGGGTCGGCAGTAACGGGTTGTTTTCGTCTGCGATTTTTGTGGTGTAAATGTTCACTACGGCTGGAGCCGCTGCTGCCACTGCGTCACTGTAGGAGGAGCGAATCGTGTTTGTAACCACTTGTGGATCAACGGATTGCAGGGTTATGGCGGGCTTGGGAACGATATGCCCACCGACCAGGCTGGGGAATTGCTGCACCAACAGTAAAGCCAGCAGAATACCGCAGACAACGGGCCAGCTAATGTAGGAGAACAGTCGATTCAAGTGCAGATCCCTATGCAAATGTGACGGGTGTTAAACTAAGGGCGAATTATCAACGAATTATACGCAGCCTTTGAGGGGCATTCCACGCTTTGCTATGCTGCGACCACTCTTTGGTTCTTCGCAGGTGCCCTATGTCAGTCTCTCTTGCCCATCTGATCGGTCTTTTGGATCGCGAATTGAGGGTCACCTCCTTTGCTGACTACTGCCCCAATGGCTTGCAGGTAGAGGGGCGCGCCTCGGTATCAACGGTGGTCAGTGGGGTCACCGCCAGTCAGGCGTTGATCGATACCGCGGTAGAGAGAAGCGCCGATCTGTTATTGGTGCATCATGGTTTTTTCTGGAAGGGGGAACCCGCACCGGTCACCGGCATCAAGCGCAAGCGCATTAAAGCTTTGCTGGAGAACGACATCAGCCTCGCCGCGTATCACCTGCCGTTGGATGCCCATCCTCAACTGGGTAACAACGCCCAACTGGGACGCTTGCTGGGCGTTGTTAATGCGGCCCCCATTAACCCTGACGATCCCGCTTGCCTGGTTTGGCAGGGCGAACTCTCCCAACCCTGTAGTGCCCCTGAATTGAACCGGCTGCTTGAAGCCAGACTGGGTCGCGCACCGCAGATGATTGCAGGCGGGGCGCAGCAGATTGAGCGCCTTGCGTGGTGCACCGGCGCCGCTCAGGGCTATATTGATCAGGCCGCTGCGGCGGGTGCGGATGCGTTTATCAGTGGGGAGATCTCCGAGCCTACGGTTCACAATGCCCGTGAGCTGGGTATCCATTACTTTGGTGCGGGCCACCATGCCACCGAGCGTTATGGGGTAAAAGCCCTGGGCGAGTGGCTGGCGCAACGGGAAGGCTTGACCCACTATTTTGTGGATATCGATAATCCCGTGTGAGGCGGCTCCCAAAGGAGAGGGATAAACCCCTGTAAAATTGTGGATATATCCCACTTCGTCATATAAATAGTCGTTTTTATTCTTAATTATTGTCTACTTATAATCAGTTCTGATTTGCTATAGTAGCCTCCCATTTTGAGTATCAGCGTCGGGGTGGCAGGCAACCTGTTTTTTGAGTGCCCCCTGATACTAGCGGACAGTACGGAACACTCCATGTCGGACAGAAAACTTACCCATCTCAAGCAGCTCGAAGCTGAAAGTATCCACATCATTCGTGAGGTGGCCGCTGAATTCGATAATCCGGTGATGCTCTACTCCGTCGGCAAGGACTCGGCGGTCATGCTGCACCTTACGATGAAGGCATTTTATCCCGGCAAGCCCCCGTTCCCCCTGATGCACGTGGATACCACCTGGAAATTCCACGAGATGATCAGTTTTCGCGACCAGCATGTAAAAAATCTGGGCCTGGAGCTGATCGTGCATACCAATGAAGAGGGCATTAAGCAGGGTATCGGCCCCTTTACCCACGGTAGTGCCAAGCATACCGATGTGATGAAAACAGAAGCCCTCAAGCAGGCCCTCGACAAATATGGTTTCGATGCCGCCTTCGGTGGTGCTCGCCGTGACGAGGAAAAGTCTCGCGCCAAGGAGCGGGTCTACTCTTTCCGTGACCAGAACCATCGTTGGGACCCCAAGAATCAGCGCCCCGAGCTGTGGAATATTTATAACGGCAAGGTCAACAAAGGGGAGAGTATCCGGGTGTTTCCCCTCTCCAATTGGACCGAACTGGATATCTGGCAGTATATCCACCTAGAGGAGATCCCCATCGTACCGCTCTATTTTGCCAAGCCGCGTCCAGTGGTTGAGCGCGATGGCGTAAAAATCATGGTGGATGACGACCGCATGCCGCTGGAGCCGGGCGAAGAGCCGGCCATGGAGATGGTTCGCTTTCGAACGTTAGGCTGTTATCCATTGACGGGCGCGGTCGAGTCCAGCGCCACGACCCTGCCGGAAATCATTCAGGAGATGCTGTTGACCACCAGCTCCGAGCGTCAGGGGCGGGTAATCGACCATGACAGCGCCGGCTCCATGGAGAAGAAAAAGCAGGAAGGCTACTTCTAGCCCTTCTTACCTTAATTGTTTCGTGGGTCACTTAGGTGGCCCGAACGCAACCGACTATCAGAAACCGCCATGTCTCACCAATCAGATCTGATCGCGACCGATATCAATGAATACCTGGCCCAGCACGAGCGCAAGGAGCTGTTGCACTTGCTTACTTGCGGTAGTGTCGATGATGGCAAAAGCACCCTGATCGGGCGCCTGCTGCACGACTCCAAGATGATCTATGAAGATCAGCTCGAAGCGGTTCGTGCCGATACCGTCAAGCACGGCACAACGGGAGGCAAGCTGGACCTGGCGCTGCTGGTCGATGGCTTGCAAGCCGAGCGTGAGCAGGGAATCACTATCGATGTGGCCTACCGTTACTTTTCCACCGCGCGGCGGAAATTTATCATCGCCGATACTCCGGGGCACGAGCAGTACACGCGCAATATGGCTACCGGCGCCTCCACCTGCGAGCTGGCAATTATCCTGATTGACGCTCGCCACGGGGTTATGACCCAGACTCGCCGGCATAGTTTTATCGCCTCGCTGCTGGGTATACGCCATGTAGTGGTCGCTATTAACAAGATGGACCTGATGGGCTTTAGCGAAGAGGTGTACCACCGTATTCGCGAGCAATACCTGAGTTTTGCAGATCAATTGAACATTGAGGACCTGCGTTTTATCCCCCTGTCGGCGCTTGAGGGTGACAATGTCGTCAATCGCAGCGAGAAGAGTCCCTGGTATACCGGCCCATCGTTGATGGAAATTCTCGAAACCGTAGAGCTCGCCGGCGATCGTAATATGGAGAACTTCCGCTTCCCGGTTCAATACGTCAACCGACCGAATCTTAACTACCGAGGCTTCTGTGGAACCGTTGCCTCGGGGGTTATCGCGCCGGGTGACGAGATTGTTGCGTTGCCATCGGGTAAGCGCAGTCGCGTGAAAAGCATCGATACTTACGATGGACAGCTGGCGGAGGCCTTTGCATCGCAAGCGGTGACGCTGACGATGGAAGATGAGATCGATATCAGCCGCGGTGACACCATCGTCAAGAGCGACGATCTGCCCCTGTCGGCCAACCATTTCGAAGCGACTCTGGTGTGGATGAGTGAGGGCGCGCTGAAGTGCGGTCGCCAATACGATTTCAAATTCTCCTCCAACCTGACCACGGGGGTGGTGACCGATATTCTGTTTAATATCGACGTCAACACCCTCGAGCACAAGAGTGCCGGGCAGTTGCAGTTGAATGAGATTGCCCGCTGTCGGGTGAGCGTGAATAAACGTGTCGCGTTTGATTCCTACGCTAAGAATCGGTCAACGGGCGCGTTTATTATTATTGATCGCCTTACCAACGTCACGGTCGGGGCCGGGATGGTGAGCGGGATAGGAAGCGAAGAGCGCAATCATCAGCCGGTGACCGCGGGTGAACGAGGCCAGCGGCTCGACCAGCAGCCTGCCCTGATTGAGTTGGTCGGCGAGCAGATGGATGAGTTACTGGTTACCCTTGAGCGTGGCCTCTTTGAGCGGGGTAAAACGGTGTTGTTGTTGCCGCGGGATGCAGAGCTAACGGCGGCAATGGTGAGTGCGCTAAGCAGTGCTGCTCTCGTGGTGCTGGCGCCGGTCAGCTCGGCCCGGGTGCAAGGTGCCCAGCTTAGCAAAACGCTTGATAGCAGTGACGCGGTAGAGGAAACCCTCGAAGAGATCCTGGCCATTACCGGGCGTTAGGGGTCTTTGGGTAGCCAGCAACAAAAACGGCAGCCAGTGGCTGCCGTTTTTGTTGCTGGCGTTGGCGCGTTATTAAAAAAGGGGGCGATTGGTGCAAAAGCTATAGCGGGTTGCACCAAATTCAAACCATTGACCGAGATCAAAATAGGCTATTGTTGGTGCAGCTGGTTTTTTTTGGCGCACTTTTTTCCCATTGCAGAAGAAACGGGCGTTAAAAGGCTCTAGCACGCCCTTTTCGATTGCATTGGTTTGGAAAACTTGATTTAGTTGAGCCATAAGCGCACGGAGAAATGCCTTAGTGCGCTGAATCTAGCGAGTAGCAAAGTCATTATCGGTCCCTGCGAGGTGTTGGTGGTTGTCGTTACTCGGGATATCTCGAAATGCTGAAGGTGCCACCCGCTTGGGGGTAGGTGTTTCGTTTCACATACTAAAAACTATTAGTAACCAATTAAGGATAGGATATGAAAAAGCTCGGAATTTTTGCAGCTGCCGCTGCCGTGGGCCTCTCATTCGCTCAGAGTGCTTCTGCTGAAGATGTAACCCTTAAAGCCGTTCAGGAACGTGGCTACTTGCAGTGTGGTGTGAGTACCGGACTGCCAGGCTTTTCCAACCCTGATGAGAAGGGTAACTGGATGGGTATGGACGTTGACGTATGCCGCGCTGTTGCAGCAGCGACCCTGGGTGACGCCACCAAGGTTAAGTACACTCCGCTGACGGCTAAAGAGCGCTTTACCGCTCTACAGTCTGGTGAGATCGACGTGCTGTCTCGCAACACTACCTGGACTCAAACTCGTGATACTTCCCTGGGCCTTAACTTCGCCGGTGTGAACTACTACGATGGCCAGGGTTTCATGGTCACCAAGTCCCTTGGCGTAAAGAGCGCGTTGGAGCTTGATGGTGCGGCAGTATGTATTCAGGCCGGTACGACTACCGAGCTGAACCTTGCCGATTACTTCCGTGAAAACAACATGAAGTACCAGCCAGTGGTATTTGATACCTCTGACCAGACGGTTAAGGGTTTTGAAGCAGGACGTTGCGACATCCTGACCTCAGACGCTTCCCAGCTCTACGCCCTGCGCATCAAGCTGGCTAATCCAGACAGCGCTATCGTACTGCCTGAAATTATCTCCAAGGAGCCTCTGGGTCCTGTGGTTCGCCAGGGTGATGACCAGTGGTTCAACATCGTTAAGTGGAGCATGAATGCCCTGATTAACGCTGAAGAGATGGGCCTGACCTCAGCTAACATCGACGAAATGAAGGCGGGTGATAACCCAGGCATTCTGCGCTTTGTCGGTATCGATGGACCCAAGGGTAAGGGACTTGACCTGGCCGATGACTGGGCTTACCAGATCGTTAAGCAAGTGGGTAACTACGGTGAGGTATTTGACCGCAACGTAGGTGCTGGATCAGCGCTTAACATTGACCGTGGTGTTAACGCACTGTGGAGCAAAGGCGGGTTCATGTACGCGCCGCCAATGCGCTAAGCGAGTCGTCTGGAGCGGTTGCAGCCACAAGCTGTAGCCGCTTCTTGTTTTCACTCCTGACTATCCAGTGGAGTAGTTTGATGCCGGAAGATAACAATTATTCGGCGAATTCCAAGCCAAAGTTCTGGAACAACCCCGAAAAACGGGCGCTTCTGTTTCAGGTGCTAATGGTTGGAACCGTTATCCTGTTCGCTCTATTTATCATCAATAACACCATGGTCAACCTCGAGAAGCGGGGTATATCGACCGGTTTTGACTTCCTGAGCCAAAACGCGGGCTTCGATATCCTTCTCACGTTGATCCCGTTCGACGCGACCTACAGCTTTGGCCGTACGTTTGTTGTCGGACTGCTTAACACCATGCTGGTGTCGTTTCTAGGTGTGATCCTGGCGACCCTGTTAGGTTTTATTATCGGCGTTGCCAGATTGTCTCATAACTGGTTGATCGCCAAGATCGCGGCAGTTTATGTCGAGATATTTCGAAATATTCCCCTGCTATTGCAGATTTTCTTCTGGTACTTCGCGGTGTTGCAGTTGCTGCCGTCACCCAAACAAAGTATCGAGCTATTCAATGGAGTTCAGCTTAATGTCCGAGGCTTGTATCTCCCCGAGCCGGTCGCCGGTAGCGGATTCGGTTGGGTAGTTATAGCGTTTTTTGCGGCGCTGATTATGTCTGTGTTTCTGGTTCGCTGGGCGCGTCGGCGCCAGGATGAAACCGGCCAGTTTTTCCCCGCCTACTTGGCCTCACTGGGTTTGATTATTGGTCTTTGCGGCCTTACTTTCCTGCTTGTGGGTTCTCCCCTGACCTGGGTTAATCCAGAGCTGGTGGGCTTTAACTTCAAAGGTGGTATTACTGTTATTCCCGAACTCAGTGCGTTGCTATTGGCGTTGAGTATCTATACTGCTGCCTTTATCGCCGAAATAGTGCGTTCTGGTATTGAGGCGGTTGACCATGGGCAGACCGAAGCCGCTTCGGCGCTGGGTTTGCCACGATCCCGCACGCTGCGGCTGGTGGTTATACCCCAGGCGATGCGCGTGGTGATTCCACCTCTCACCAGCCAGTACCTCAATTTGATCAAAAACTCATCGTTGGCTACCGCCATCGGTTATCCCGATCTTGTTAGTGTATTTGCCGGTACCACACTCAACCAGACGGGTCAGGCGATCGAAGTTATTGCGATGACCATGGCCGTTTACCTCACGTTGAGTCTGTTGGTGTCGCTGTTTATGAACTGGTACAACAAGCGCATGGCGCTGGTGGAGCGATAATCGATGTTGCATAACGATCAAAAACTCCCCGACCTGCCGGCACCTGTCAGTACTTCTGGTCCCATTGGCTGGTTGCGGGAAAACCTGTTTGATAGCTGGATAAACTCTATCCTTACGGTGATTGCAGCCTACTTTGTTGTCACCACTATTGGGCCGTTGCTGGATTGGGCGTTTTTTAGTGCTGATTTTTTCGGGACTGACAAGGACGCTTGCAGCAGTGATGGTGCCTGTTGGGTATTTGTCACGGTACGGATCAAGCAGTTTATCTATGGTTTTTACCCCGAAGCGGAGCTTTGGCGTATCAACCTCCTGTTCGCCATGTTTGCCGGGCTTATTGCGGCTTTGGTTATCGAGCGCACACCGCACCGTGGCTGGATCGCACTGTTCACGCTGACGATTTTCCCCGTCATTGCATTTTTCCTGCTTTACGGTGATGCGTTCGGTCTCGAAAAGGTAGAGACCCATAAGTGGGGCGGTTTGATGCTGACTCTGGTACTGGCGGTAGTCGGTATTGTGGCGGCGTTGCCCTTTGGCATTTTTCTGGCTCTGGGGCGCCGTTCCCATATGCCGGTGGCACGCAGTTTCTGCACCATCTTTATCGAGGTGTGGCGCGGAGTGCCACTGATCTCGGTTCTGTTTATGGCGTCAGTGATGTTTCCGCTGTTTGTTCCTGAGGAGATATCGTTCGACAAGCTGTTGCGCGCCCTGATCGGTATCGTGATGTTCCAGTCGGCCTATATGGCGGAAGTCATTCGAGGTGGCTTACAAGCGATCCCTAAGGGGCAGTACGAAGCCGGTGAGGCGATGGGCCTGAGCTATTGGAAGCTGATGGGCCTGATTATTCTTCCCCAGGCGTTAAAGATAGTTATCCCCGGTATCGTGAATACCTTTATCGCGCTGTTTAAGGATACCTCGCTGGTGCTGATTATTGGACTGTTCGATGTGCTTGCGACAGTGCAGGCCGCGATTACCGATCCGGCCTGGCCGCGCGTCTCGACAGAAGGCTATGTATTTGTTGCCTTTGTGTTCTGGATTTTCTGTTTCAGTATGTCCCGTTACAGCCAGTCCCTTGAACGCAAGCTCAACACTGGCCATCGCTAAGCGTGGCCTGCAAAAAGAATTGAGAGGAAAAACCGATGTCTGAACAAAATAACGGGACTGCCCGAAACGACTCAGAAGCCTCCAGTGAGGTAGTGATTGAGCTTAAAGGCGTCAACAAGTGGTATGGCGATTTTCATGTCCTCAAAGACATTAACCTGCAAGTGACCAAGGGCGAGCGTATCGTCGTTTGTGGTCCTTCCGGTTCGGGGAAATCAACCATGATTCGCTGTATTAACCATCTGGAGGAGCATCAGAAAGGAGATATCATTGTCTCCGGCACCCCTCTGACCAACGACTTGAAAAACATCGAGGCGATTCGGAAGGAGGTGGGTATGTGCTTCCAGCACTTTAACCTGTTCCCTCACCTGACCGTCCTGGAGAACTGCTGTTTGGCACCGATCTGGGTACGCAAAATGTCGCGACCTGAGGCGGAGGCGGTGGGGATGAAATATCTGGAGCGGGTGCAGATCGCCGAGCAGGCGTTGAAGTATCCTGGACAGTTGTCTGGTGGTCAGCAACAACGTGTCGCCATTGCCCGCAGCCTATGCATGAGCCCGCAAATTATGCTGTTTGATGAGCCCACCTCGGCGCTTGATCCGGAGATGGTAAAGGAGGTTCTCGATACCATGGTGGAGCTGGCAGAGGATGGCATGACCATGATCTGCGTAACCCACGAGATGGGCTTCGCCAAGACCGTAGCAGACCGGGTGATCTTTATGGATGCCGGGCAGGTGATCGAAGAAAACGAACCCAACGAGTTCTTCAATAATCCGCAGTCAGAGCGTACCCAGCTGTTCCTGAGCCAGATTCTGCAACACTAGGGCTTCTTTTCAGGTAACAATTCGCAGTCATAAAAAAACGCCTCACCGAGGCGTTTTTTTATGACTGCGAATAAGAGGAACATGACTAATTAACAGCTAATGGCAGGTGCCCGGTCTTTACCCAGATTACCGTTTCCTCCTCCACAAAAGGATGGTGTTGGCTCTGGTGTGGGCTGCGCATCCAGCTACCGGCGCGGTAGCGACCATGTTCATCACAAAACTCTCCGCTGATGACGAAAATCTCCTCACCACCAAAATGGCGGTGGGGCAGAAAACGCTCGCCGGCGGGCCACTTGACCAGCGCCACCTGTTCCGCCTCGTGACTGTGAAGCGGCATCACTTGCAGTCCCCCCTGGCCAGGAAGCCAGGGGGTGTTGAGAGTATCAATGCGTACGCTGGTGAGGTCGTCGGGCTGAAACTGATGGAGTTTGACGAATAAAATGCAGCCCTCCGGACTGTAGGGGGTGTGTGAAGACCCGGGAGGGTTACGGAAGTAATGGCCTGGGCCGTATTCGCCGTGCTCGTCACAAAACGTACCTTCGAGAACGAGGATCTCTTCACCCAGGGGATGAGCATGGGCAGAAAAACGCGCGCCCGCATCATACCGCACCAGACTGGTAGCATGACCCTGCTCTGCCTCCTCTCGAGCCAGCGGGATTCTACAGACGCCGGGCATGGGGCTGGGCTGCCATGGTTGGCCTTGGGTGTCGATAACGACCCGTTGGCCAAACTGCATATTGAGCATATTGCGAACCCCGCGTGGTAAATAGTGATAAAACCATAGCAAAGCAGTCAAGATAAGGCGATAACCAATCTCTGTAACGCTAAAGAATTACTCATTAGTGCCGTTAACTTTCCTATACTGATGTAACTGAAACTGTATCAATGAGGATGATTCGATGAGAAATCTATTAGCGATGGTGGTCGGGGTGGCATTGGTAGCTGTTAGCGGTTTGAGTTTGGCTGAAGAGGTACCGCCCGAGGTGAAGAAAATTGCACCGCAACTGCAGAGTATTGGCATGGATCCCACGCTGGTGGCGGCGGTCAAAGAGCAAAATGCGAAGGGCATGAGTCTGGATTCCATCAAGCAGGCGGACACCAAGTGGCGGGGAACCGAAGGTATCGATAGCTTTATGCAATCGCTTATGGATAGCGATGCCGCCAAAACTCTTTCGAAAATAGAAAGCTCACAAAAGTATTACCTGGAGCTTTTTCTGATGGACAATCAGGGTGCCAACGTTGCCATGACCGGCAAAACATCCGATTACTGGCAGGGCGATGAAGCCAAATGGACCGAGTCATTTAAGGGCGGCACCGGTGCGCTTCATGTGGGTGAGGTTGAGTTTGATGAAAGTGCCCAAGCCTATTTGGTGCAGGTGTCGGTTCCGGTGATGGATGGCGGCAAGGCGATCGGTGCTGTCACCATCGGTATCAATCTTGATGAGTTTGAATGATTTAATTTCAATGGATCGAAGCAGTGCTAACAGTGAGGCTGCTTCCTGAACGGTAGAATTTCGCGGGGACTCGCTATGAATTGGATGAATAACTTATCGTTTCGCATGAAACTGGCGATCCCGGTTGCCCTGCTAGCGATACTTCTGGCCGTGATTGCGCTGATGGGAATAAGGAATATCGGTAAGGTGGATGAAGCGTCGGATAATTTGGCCGAGCGTCTGCTGCCCAAGATAAACCTGTTGCTGCAAGCGGACCGTGACCTTTATCAGGCGCAGGTTGCCGAACGCAGTGTTATTTTTGTGGATGTGAAGTCCCCCGAATATAAGGTGCTGCAGACGCAGCATAGTGAAAATTTGCAGCAGGTCGCCGAGCGCATGGCGAAGTTTGAAGCGCTGGAAACTCACCCCGATGATAAAGCAACGGTACAGGGGTTTAATGAACGCTTTACGGCTTGGCGGGCCACCACTGACAACATCCTTAAACAACGCACCGAGGGTGAACGAAAAGGGCGTAAAATAGCTATCGAACTCAGCTTTGGGCGGGGTGCGACGGAGTTTGATGCGGCTCGGGATATCATTGATCAGTTAACGGAGTCGGTAGAGGCCGAGATCGAAGAGGAGGTCGCGGCGAGTGATGCATTGACCGCCGCCAGCCAACAGGCGCAGATGGTGTCAATGCTGATTGGCTTGGCTATTTGTGCCGCCGTTGGTTTGCTGTTTCCTCGTCTTGTTACCGGCCCTCTCCATCAGATGCTGTCCAGGGTAGAGGATATTTCCCATGGTGATGGTGATTTAACCCAGCGTGTCCCGGTTGCGGGACGCGACGAACTCGGGCGTTTGGCGGGGGCTTTCAATACGTTTTTGGAGAAACTCCACGCGATTATTGGCCAGGTTTCGGGCTCAACAACCCAGTCAGCCACAGCGGCCGAGGAACTCTCAAGTATTACTGCCGATGCGCGCACCAATGTCGATCAGCAGCATCGAGTGATTCAGGAGGTGGCTGCTGCCGTGAGCGAGATGGCAGCAACGGTGCAGGAAGTGGCGCGCAATGCGGCGGATGCCGCGGGTGGTGCACGAGATGCCGATGACAACGCCCGCCAGGGGCAGCAGGTCGTACAGCAGGCGATCTCATCGATCCAGCAGCTAGCGGAAGATGTAGACAGCGCCGCCCAGGTGATCCGCACCGTGGAGCAGGATAGCAATACGATCGGCGGCGTACTCGATGTGATCCGGGGAATCGCCGAGCAAACCAACCTGTTGGCACTCAATGCGGCGATCGAAGCGGCCCGCGCGGGTGAACAGGGCAGGGGGTTTGCGGTGGTCGCCGATGAGGTACGTACCCTTGCCAGCCGAACCCAGCAGTCCACAGAAGAGATTCAGCAGATGATCGAAAAGTTGCAGCAGGGAGCTGGGGAAGCGGTTCGGGTTATGGAGGTGGGGCAGACTCGTGCTAACGAGAGTGTAGAGCGGGCGACCGCGGCGGGGTCAGCCCTCGGCGCAATTACTGAAGCCGTGGCTGCTATCAGCGATATGAACACCCAGATCGCCAGCGCCGCTGAACAGCAGACCGCGGTAACCGAGGAGATCAACCGTAATATTACCAATTTGAGCGACTATTCCGACCGCTCCAGTGAGGGCGCGAGCCATGTTAGCGATGCCAGCGCGGAGTTAGCGCGCCTGGCTTCCGAGCTGCAGGTTGAGGTGAATAAGTTCAAGTTGTAATAGGATCTCTCTCCTGTTCGCTCTGTTTGCGGTGCGGTGCGGAGCGGTGGAAGTTATAGCGGGTGGTAGTGATTTATTATGAGTAATGCTCGCTTTGTGGAGGGCGACAAAGACCGCTCGGTGAAGCCTTCTATCTTGGTGCTTGGGGCTACCGGTTATGTTGGCTCTCATCTCGTTCCCAAGTTGCTGGAGAGCGGTTATAACGTTCGTGCAGGGGGGCGCGATGGCGTGCAACTTTCCGCCCGGTTTAGGGACTCGGTGGAATGCTGTACGCTGGATCTTCTGCAGCCTGACACCCTGAATAGTCCTCTGCAGGGAATCGATACCGTCTACTATCTGGTTCACTCCATGCTCAGCGGCGATGACTTCGCTGCCAGGGATCTTCGAGCGGCTCGTATTCTCGCCGCCGCCGCAGCGCAGGCCGGTGTCAGCCGTATCGTCTATCTGGGGGCTGCATACCCTGATAACACGACCTCGGAGCATTTAATCTCTCGTCGCGATACCGGAGCTGCGTTGGCGAGTGGGTCTGTTCCGGTCGTAGAGTTGCGTGCGCCCGTGGTAGTGGGCGCGGGTTCGGTGCCCTTCGAAGCGATACGGGATATGGTCAATCATTTACCCGCTATGGTATTGCCCATGGCCGCTCGTCACACCAGTGCCCCCCTGGCGTTAACCAATCTGCTCCACTATTTGACCGCGCTTGCGACACCGGACTCGGCGCCCGCCGGGATTTACCTGTTGGCGGGGCCGCAAACGATCAGTTATCAGGAACAGATTCGCCGTTACGCCAAGGTGGTCGGCAAAGGGTTTGTGACGCTGCGGGTCCCCGGGCTTGGGCTGGGATTGGTTCGCTTGGCCATGCCACTATTCAGTTCGGCACCGTCGCCGGTCATTCGAGCATTACTGGGAGGACTACGGGACAATATGCCGAACGACGCCCGGGCCATACAGCGGCTTATCCCCCAGCCGCTGTTAAATTATGAGGCTGCGGTGGAGGAGGCTCTTGCCCAGGAGCGCCAGCAGGCGGGGTCGCTTGAATGGTACCAGGGTAATCCCCGCTTCCGCGATGGTTGGCCTAATTCGGCCTATTATGGGGACTGTCTGGTACTGTCTCGGGAGTGTGCATTGTCCCCCGCTGAACTGTGGCCGATACTCAGTCGCATTGGTGGTTCCCAACGTTTTTTCAGCATGAACTGGGTGTGGGCGGTGCGTGAATGGATGGACTTTATCGTAGGCGGTCCCGGGCGAGACCTGGGCCGGGATACTCCCGACCGGCTGGTTGTGGGAGAGCGGGTCGATTCCTGGCGCATTCTGGATGTGATCGACAAGCGGCGGGTGTTGTTGGGCTTCCGTATGAAGGGGCCCGGCTCGGGCACCCTGGAGTTTAGACTGCGCCCATTGGCCGGGGGTGGCTCAAAGATAACCATGCTGGCTTACTGGCATCCTGCCGGGGTCTGGGGGCAACTTTACTGGTACACCATGATGCGCCCCCACAGTTTCCTTTTTCGGCATATGTTGCGCGCGATCGAGCGCTTGGCAACAGCGCGTATGGCATCGCCTGCGGACGAACGAACGCAGTAATTATTGAGTATTAAAGTTCTCTACCCTTAGCCGTTGCCTTTGAAAGCGAGGGCGCAGGGCCGCACCCTTGGCTATATTTAGGCTTCTGCTCGGTTTTTGCCCACCAGGGCAGGCTGCTCTCTTCCCCGCATTTATCGGGATAGCAAAAAATGATTTACCAGTTTAAGGATATGCTGATCGACACACAGCGCTATGAGGTGCGCCGTGGTGGTGAGCCGGTGCCGGTTGAGCCGCTCCTATTTGACCTGTTGGTTTATTTCGTCAGTCATCCCGGGCAGCTGTTCAGCCATGATGAGTTGGTGCAGGCAGTATGGCGTGGCCGTTGTGTTTCGGATTCGACGATTAATAGCGCGATCAAAAACGCAAGAAAGGCACTGGGTGATAATGGAGCGACGCAAACCTACATTAAAACAGTTCATGGGCGAGGATTTCGTTTCAACGGCACGCCCCAGTGTATCCCTGAAGAGGGAGACAGGGTGCCGAGAGGTGAGCGTGCTGAGCCAACGGCTCTTATCTCCAGCCCTCTTGCGTTGCTAATTGTTCCGTTTCGAGAAATTGCAGGTTACAGGCGGCTCGATGATTATGTGGCGGGAATGGTGGCCGATCTGGAGACCATCCTTACCCGGGTGCCTTTGCTCAATATTCAACCCTATGGCAGTCAGCCCGTTAAAGAGGAGCGCGCGATATCTGCACAGCAGCTCGGTGATAGCTATGGTGTGCGCTACCTATTGCAAGGTACGGGTCAGGTAGCCCACAACCGCCTACGCATCAATATCCGGCTGATGGATACGCTAACCGGCTATAGTTTGTGGGGCGAGTTGTTTGAGGAACCCCTGGACGAGACGGGGTTACCCGTTACCCAGATGACGAATGCGGTTATAGCAAAGCTGGAGCCCCAGTTGGTTAAGGCGATGCTGCTTTCAACGCGGTCGGAACAGGGTAAGCCCAGTGCCCGCTCACTGTATATCGAAGCGAGCGGCATACTGGCGCTTAAAGGCTGGCACCAGGACACCTTTGCCGAAGCGATTAGCCTGCTGCATCAAACTATCTCCCTTGATCCTAACTTTCCTTTGGCCAGGGCCTATCTATCGCTTGTGTTGGCGTTGGGGTTTCGTTTTGGGCTATTGGGTGACTACCCCAAGGCGAAAGAGGAGGCGACCATAGCCGCAGAGAGTGCGTTACGGCAGGACAGTACGGATTCGACGGTACTTGGCTTCGCCGGCTGCGCCCTGGCGGACCTGGGGTGTATAGAGCGCGCTAAGCCCATCTTACAAAACGCTATCGAGTTGTCGCCTGCCAACGCTCAGGCCTTGGCAGCACTGGGGGCGGTTTGTTTGATGGAAGGTGATGCAAGTGGGGCGGTTAAACGGCTGGGTAGGAGTCTGGAAATTAGTCCACTGGATAGCCGCCTTTCGGTCTGGGGTGCAATCCTTGCACTTGCTTTGTTGCGCAGCGGCGATCTGGACGCCGCCGTTGAACAGGCAAATCTGGCGTGCCAACGGGATGATATGAACTACCTCCCTCGGGTTGCACTGGCGACGGTTTTACTTGCCCTGGGACGTCAGGTTGAGGCCCGCTCTGCAATGAAAGAAGCCTACCGAATCAAACCCGGCCTGGGGCCACCCCAGCTTGAGTCGTTGGTGGGTCGTAAGGCCAGCTACTCGCTGATTCAGCTCGTAGCCATCGATACGGACTAATTCCGCCCCCTCCCTTGAATCCACACAGTATCCCCATGGTTCTACCATGTATTCACTTCCCTTCGGATTTACTCTGTGGGTCGTCGGTGGGTGTTTCTGAGTGGTGCTGAATCAAGTTGTTAGTACCCGAGAGGCGGCTGACGTTGTTGCCTTATAACGAACAGGCATTACTTTGATAGATTTATAATTTGACATCTATCGAACTAATATATAGTTTTATGGTTGTCGAAGTGTGAAATGATAAAGAGTAATCCAAGGAGGATTCAGATGAGCCGTAACTATCTTATTCATACGCTATTTTTCATGATCTACGCGGGGCTTAATGTCGGGGTATATCAGCTATCGAGTCAGTTTGGTTTTAGCCCCGTTGGACAGTTTGTATTGGCCCCCTTGATCATAATTGCCGGTGGCTCGTTGTTGTATGTTATGGACGAACGCCTGGTAGCAGCACTGTGCTCTGTGGGAAACCGTGAAGCCGTGGCGGATTCCGCGGCCCGGGTTGCTGTCGGTGAGACCCTCGTGGAAGCCGTTGCTGTGCAATCGCCAGCTATGGTAGAGCGTCGTGTGAATCCTCGGCGGGTTCTACCCGGGCGCAGTGAGCGTCGGCGAGCGCTCTTTCCGGGGCAGATGGCTGTAACGTCCTGATGGGATGGCGCACCAAGGCTGACAGCAGCAGTGGAGGAGTTTATTATGCAAGCTGATGTACGTGAGGAGATTGTTTTGAATACCCATCGGCTTGCCAAGGCGTTTAAGGCGCTTTCCAACGAAAATCGACTGGCTATCTATTTGGAGATTATGCGCCATGGGGAGGGCGTGCTGAAACCCGATGCGGCCCTGTGCGGTGGGGGTTGCATGCTAGCCGATATCATCAGTTCACTGAATATCGGGGCGCCGACGGTCTCCCATCACATGAAAGAGCTGATTAATGCTGATCTGATCGAGGTCGAAAAGCAGGGCAAGTTTCTTCATTGTCGTATCAATACAGACACCCAGCTGGAGCTGGAGCATTTTTTCTCCCTCTCGGGACAGTTTCAGCCCGGGGCCGCTTTGGCGCCTACCCGGTAACAGCCATCCCCTGACCCGTCCGGGCCTGTTGCGGGGCGGTGGTTTGTAGAGCGTTGGGCGTTTAGGCGATGAGCCCGGGTAATACAGATTCACACTAATGAATCGTGGCCTCACTACAAATGCGCCTCAAAACCCCGTAAAGCCGCGTTAATAGTCGAACGATGTATAACGGATGGTGAGCCTAATCCCTAAACGGTATTGCTCTAAAATTGATATATGTCAACACTGATAGTAGCCTCCTTGCCTCTAGCATAATAGGGTCACAGGGAGTTGACATGAAAATAGAGCTGTTGATCGATACGCTTTTTCTGAGTCTCTTTTCGGGCTTCGGTGGTGTGATGTGGCTGCTGTATCAGCAGGTTCCGATGAGTGTTCCTCATCAATTCTTGACCGTGCCACTGGTCATTATTTTTGGGGCCGGACTGCTTTATGTAGCCAGCGAGCATCTGGCGCATTTGCTGGTATCAATGTTGCGGGGAGTTCTCCAGATAGGCGATCATCTCCAGCGGGCAGGCACTGGAGAGAGATTTCAGGAGCGCCGGCGTTCAAACAGGGGGCTTCCCAGAACGGCATCCGGGGTACGGATTCAGGAGCGGCGTCATGCCATGATGCGGTAGCTAACTCGCAGGGCCGGGGTACCGCTAGCGTTGGTGCGAGCACCGCTGGGGGACATGGTGATGCGCGTTCTACTCTTTATATTGCGACTACTGTGCATTGTCGCGGGTAAAGACCCAGTCGTCTCCCCGGCTCATCTCCGGGTTGTACTCATATCCATCGTAGTCAAAGCTCTTGAGCGCGTTAGCGTTGTCGATATGCTCGTCGATGATAAAGCGGGTCATTAGGCCGCGGGCTTTCTTGGCGTAGAAACTGATGATCTTGTATTGACCGTTTTTCAGGTCTTTGAAGATCGGCGTGACGATGCGGGCGTTGAGCTGCTTTGGCTTGACGGCTTTGTAGTACTCGTTGGATGCGAGGTTGATCACCTCGTGCATCTCCTGCTTCTCCAACTCTCCATTCAAATGCTGGGTGATTCGTTCGCCCCAGAACCCATACAGGTCTTTACCGCGGCTGTTGGGAAATCGAGTGCCCATTTCGAGGCGGTAAGGTTGCATAAGATCCAGGGGCTTGAGCACACCGTAAAGCCCGGAAAGAATCCGCAAATGCTTCTGCGCAAAGGCGAGCCCCTCTTCCGGTAGTGTTTCCGCATCGAGGCCGCTGTACACATCACCCTTGAACGCAAGTACTGACTGTTTGGCGTTATCGGGCGTAAAGGGGAGGCGCCAGCTGGCATAGCGAGCGACATTTAGTGCCGCCAGTTTATCGCTAATTTTCATCAGCTGGGCGACCGCATCCGGGGTGAGCTTGCGCAGCGCACTAATGAGGTGTGCTGCATCATCCGAAAATGCCGGCTGGGTGTGCTGCTCTGTAGTGGGAGCCGTGTCGAAGTCGAGGGTTTTTGCAGGGGATATCAATATCAGCACGATGGAAAGCCTGGTCAGGAAACAGTCCCTTAATGGTAATACAGTTTTGTGCCCAGTGGATAACCGGCTGGAAAATAGTGGCTTGCAGCAAGATCAACAGAGCGTTGTTATCAAACAGGGCTCACTGCGGGTAGCAGCGGACCTGTAGACCGGTCATAGGTGGGGAGGGGTGACCGGCTTGCTGGTGGTTATAGGGTGTTGGGAAAACCGGGCATCGTGGTTGAGGCGATGCCCGGTATCGGGTTACAGGTGGGATTCGGCGAACTCGGCCAGCAATGAGCGTGGAACGCCTTGGAGCTTGACGTTGCCGCCGTGACTGAAGTCTTTGAATCGCTCGGTCATATAGGTGAGACCTGAGCTGGTTGCCCCCAGATAAGGCGTGTCAATCTGGGCAAGATTGCCCAGACAGATTACCTTGCTACCTTTACCGGCGCGGGTAATGATTGTTTTGATCTGGTGCGGTGTCAGGTTTTGCGACTCATCGATGATGATCAGGCTGTGCTGGAAGCTGCGCCCCCGAATATAGTTCAGTGATTTGAAATGCAGCGGGACCTTGTCGAGGATGTAGTCAACACTGCCGTGGGTACTCTCATCGTCGCTGTGTAGCGCCTCCAGATTGTCGGTTATGGCACCGAGCCAGGGTTCCATTTTTTCCGCCTCGGTACCGGGCAGGAAACCGATATCTTCATCCAGTCCCTGGGTGCTTCGGGTAGCGATGATGCGGCGATAGAGTTTGTTGGCTACGGTCATCTCAATCGCGGCGGCCAGCGCCAGGATGGTTTTACCGGATCCGGCAGAGCCTGTCAGGTTTACCAGATGAACATCCGGATCGAGCAGCAAATGCATCGCGATCGCCTGGTAGATATCCTGCGGGTGCAACCCCCAGGCCTCCTGATGCATGAGCCTGTCATGGTTCAGGTGAAGTAGCGTAACATGAGTATCCGTTACCTCTATAGCTCTGCCGACAAAGCCCTGGTCGTCTATGACGAAGGTGTTGGGGTATACGTCAGTGAGTACTCCGGTGCGTTCCAGTAGGTGATGGGTTTCACCGTCTAGCTGGGAGGTGTCTACGTTTTCTATCAGGTCCCAGAAGCTCCCCTCTACTTCGATATAGCCTTTGTTGAGCAACTCAACATCGGTCACCAGCTTGTCGTTTTCGTAGTCCTCGGCTTGCAGTCCGCAGCCCCGGGCCTTGAGGCGCATATTGATATCTTTGGTTACCAGTACGGCCTTTTCGTTGGGGTGAAGCGCCTGCCATTGACAGATATCATTGATGATCTTGTTGTCGTTGATGTTGCTGGGCAAGTAGCTGAGATTACTGGCGGGGGACGAGGTCAGGATCGACATACAACCCATGTGGGAGTCGTTGTCTCCCCGTGGAATAGGGACGCCCTGATCAATCTCTTCAGGAGTCGAGTTGCCGACAATGTTGTCGATCTGTCGAATGGCCTGGCGACAGTCGGCGGCGATAGTGAGCTTTCCCGTTTTAAGTTTGTCCAGCTCCTCGAGCACGGTCATGGGTACCATGACGCGGTGCTCTTCAAAGTTAAATATAGCGTTGGGGTCGTGGATAAGAACGTTGGTATCGAGGATATAGCTGATGTTTTCAGAGGGAAGCAGGTCAATCTTGATAGCGTCGTCCATAGCAAAGAGAACCTCTTGTGAGTCCGGGCGGAGGGGCCGCAGAGAGGTTGGCGAGAGACGAATCAATCGGTCAACAATCGCGGCCTTATCTTCGATAGTAGCCCTGGCCCGGCTTCAAACAAGTAAAAAATAAGCTGTGATAGGCTTTTTTATAGAATGGGCGCTCGGGCCTGTTATCGAGGGAAAAACTGTCATATAGTGGAGGGCCACCCCGGTTGCTTTGGCGCGTTTTTATCATCTTTTGGCGCGTTCTAGCCCTCTCTTTACTTCCTTGCCGTCCATTCATTCTGGTGTCGCTAGCACTACCTTTTGGCGCAATATTCAATACGGTGGCGTTATTTTCTCGAAACACAGTGGCATTTCGATCATTTCGACGGTGTGGATAACGGGAAATCGGCAGGAAGGGAGGAGAAGTGCGACACCCGGTGGATGCCGCAGGACTCTTTAAAGAGAGCTCGTTAGTGGGACGTCAGCTCTGCGGGGGGGGGAGTGCAGTTGAGTTTTTTACCCAACATGGTTTCCAGCTCGGGTAGCAGGAAAGAATCTTCTTCACCGGCCAGAGTGATGGCAATACCGCTGGCTCCCGCGCGCCCGGTACGGCCGATCCGGTGCACGTAGTCGTCGCTCTCTTCGGGCAGGGTGTAGTTCACCACGTGGGATACTGCATCGATATGGATTCCTCGACCGGCGACATCGGTGGCGACCAATACCTTAATCTTTCCCGAACGAAACGCTTCCAGTGTACTGACGCGTTTTTTCTGGGGCACTTCGCCGGAGAGCATATCTACGCTGACACGATCTTTTTGCAGACGTTCTGTCAACCGTCGCACCTGGTCCCGGCGATTGGTAAAGACCATCACCCGCTCCATCTTTTCGTCGCGCAGCATATTACGTAGAACCCGGTATTTGTCACGGTCTGACACCAGGTACACCCGTTGCTCGACGGTGTCGGTAGCGACGTTTTCGGGTTCAATCTCTACGGTGATGCAGTTATAGGTCCACTGTCGGGTCAGGTCGATCACCTCGGGGGTGAACGTGGCGCTGAACAACAGGGTCTGGCGGTCACCGCGGCGGGGAGTGGAGCGGATGATGCGTCGCACCTGGGGGATGAAGCCCATATCCAGCATGCGATCGGCTTCGTCGATCACCATCACCTCAACCAGGTCGAGGAACAGGTCGCGCTTTTCGTAAAAGTCGATCAGTCGACCGGGTGTAGCCACCAGAATATCGACATAGTCGTGGTGCAGGTGCTGCTGCTGTTTGGTGTAATCCATACCACCCACCACTTCGGTCACATTAATGTTGCAGTATTTGGTGAGGGCGCGGGCATCCTTGGCAATCTGAATCGCCAGCTCGCGGGTCGGGGCGATAATCAGTGAGCGGGGCTCGCCGACATAGCGCTCATCGGGCGCCGGGGTTGTCATCAGCTGCTTGATAATTGATATCAGGAACGCGGCGGTTTTTCCGGTTCCGGTTTGGGCCCGCCCGAGTGCGTCGCGGCCATTAAGCGTGGCGCCAAGCACCTCGGCTTGAATGGGGGTGCAGTATTCGAAGCCCTGTTCGTGGATGCCGCGCATCAGACCTTCGGGCAGGTCGAAATCGTGGAAGCGTGACTTTCCAGGTTGTACGGGAATACTGAACTGGCTGATATCCCATGCTGGTGTCGGCGGCTTACGGCGCTTCTGGCCTTTTTGCTGGTGATTACGCGGCGTGGTGCTTTTGCTGTGTGGGGGCAGTTCCGGCTTGGAGGCTTCCTGTTTTTTCTTAAAGAATTTGCCTAGCAACTTATACCTTCTTGGTTACGGGTTGTTCAATCAGCGCTAATAGTAATCGCTTTACAGTCTGAGTGAAATGATTTACGGCACTAGCGCGCAAGGGTTGGCAGGAATGGCAGGGGTTTTTCACCCGACAGGGCGTGCAACTGGTGATCGGTGACCAGGGAATGATGGCGCACCCAGCGCCGCATCAGTCGCCTATTGGCATCGCTCAGGGTGAGGTGATCACTGACATCGGGAGGGTATGCCAAGTGTTGAACCAGGCTTCCCAGTGCGCTCGTGGGGATTCGATATTCAACCCGCCCACTGTTGCTCCAGTCCTGGCAGGGAAATCCGTTGAGCCACAGGGCGTCAACGGACAGGCAGCAAACCCAGGCACAGCCGTGGTGAGGCAGCGTCCAGCGTCTGGCAATCTCAACAGCCTGTTGCTGGTCACTCAGGGGAAAAAGGCAGCGGCTGTGACCCGCCATGGCGCGTATGCCCGCGAGGTGATCCCGTTGCAGTAACCGATAGCAGCGGGGGCCGATAGGGTGATAGATCCGGGAACAGGTCATGGTGCCTCCTATGGGATAAGTCAATGGGGGGGCTAGAAGAGCCACTGCTTGGGAGAGGGGTTCCCGGCGGTAGCGAGTTGCGGCAGAGGACTAGCGCTTACGACATAGCGCAGTGGCCCGCCGGCTCGTAGCGCCTTAAACGGATAGCAGGTCACCAGCAGTAAACGATCACCGGCGTCGAGGGAGAGTTGCTGGGTGCGGGAGTCAGCGATATGGGTAGAGTCGACGCGGTAACGGCGGCTGGCACCGGTGCTCTGGAGAATCAGGGTGTCTCCGGGAATCAGCTCCTGTAGCCTCGAGAAATGGGTGTCGCGGTGGGCGCTGAGTATGGTGGTACCGCCGCTATTGGGAGCGGAGGAGGCGATCAGGTGGGATGGCGCAAAGGCGAGGTTCCTGCCGCTGGCACCATCGAGCACCAGCTGGTCGAGTTCGATGCGAGGGATCTGCAAGCGCGCGATGGGATGCCCATCGGCCCAGGGCCAGGGTTTCACCGGTAGCCCTTGGTGCAGACTGCGCTGCCACGCGGACTGCAACAAGTACTGGGCGACCAGTGCCTTGACCTGAATGTAGCTCCCCTGTGCGAGCATCAGTAACCCTGCCAGCAGCAGCAGCAGGGCTGCGATTTTGTGAGTCAGGCGCACGTCGCGGTCCTCCTTGCGCGAGGCGCCAGTCCCAGTAGTAGAGCCAACAGCACCAAAGCAGTGCCAGAAAGCAGTAGCAGGGGGGAGTCGGTCGCGGTTTGAGGGAAACCGGACAGGGCGCTGCCGGCCGGCGTCAGGTTGGCGAGGCGATGCCGTTTCAGGGTTTCGGCGTCGGGGCGTATCGGTGTGCGCTCAACGGCGACCAGACTGGTGTATTGGCTGACCAGCTGGTAATCGAGGGCGAGCTTAAGTATCCGTTGGCGCAGAAGAGGGGTGTCGTGTTGGCCAAGTTGTTGGTCTTCCAGCTGCTGGATCTGTTCTGCGGCCCAGAGCTTGGCAATGCCGGGTTGCTGTCTCTGCAGAGGCTGCAAGGGCACCCGCTGTAACCAGTGACGATCCCCTACACGCCCCTTGATTTCGACATCCCCCTCAATGCCGGTGAGCTGGCACAACAGAACAAGGGGTTCACTGGCAAACAGATCCGGGGCGCGGGTTGCGCAGTTGCGGTTGCCTGGTGGCCAGCGTATTTCGATATTGCTCAAACGCGGTGTATCGAGTTTATAGAGGAGCTCCTGCATACGGCTGGAGACTTCGCTGACATCTCCTATGCGGGTATAGCTGCCCTGGCCTATACGCGCGGCCTGGCGCATAAAATAGTGGTTGGGTGCGCTGCCGATGGCGATGGTGAAGAGCCGTCTCTTTTTGCGTTGACGGTCGATCTGCGTCAAGAGTGTGGTTTCGTTGCCCACACTGCCGTCGGTAATAAAGATAACCTGGCTGGTATCGGCTTCGCTGGGCGGTTGTGTGAAGGCGGTCGCCAGGGCGGGGGCGATCTCTGTGCCTCCGTTGGCGGTGAGCTGGTCGACAAAATGCAGCGCTTCGCTCACATTGAATGCCGAGGCGCGCATGGGCTGGCTGTAGAGCGCCCTTGCGTGGGAGTTGAACTCGATAATGTTAAAATAATCATCGCCGCCGAGCTGATGTAACGCCTGCGTGAGTGCGGAGCGCGCTTGCTCCATCGAGGTTCCGCTCATGGAGCCGGAGGTATCGATGATAAAGATCTGTTCCCGGCTCAGTTTTTTTACGTTTTGCGAAGGTGCCGGGGGCAGCAGTTGCAACAGAGCGTAGTGGAGGCCGGCGGGGTTGGCCGCGGGCTGATCATCTACTGCATTATTATGACCCGGTTGCGTAGGACCCGGTTGCGTAGCACTATGGTGCGGCTCTACCAGAACGCTGGCGTTGGGCTGGTGTCCGGCAGCAGGAGTCCAGCGCACCACGAAGTCCCGATCCATCGCAACCGGACCCGCGGCGGGGGTGATGCGGTAGCGATGCTGGGTTCGTTGTACTTGTAGCGGATGGCTTGGACTGGTTAGTTCGGCCAGAGGTATTCCCGGGTTAAGGGATAGGGTGATGTTGATGCGGTGAGTCGTGCCATCACCAGCAATCTGGGGGGGCGTGATGCTGGAAGCGTCGGGCACCTGATCAGTTGCAGGTGCCCACCCCGTCAGGGTGTCGGCGGCGGGTTGTCGGGGTAGCGCCCTACCCGGGATATAGCGAGGCGTGAGCGTCATCGGCATCAGTAGCTCGTAATGACCGCTGTTATAGGTCACCGGTTGCAGATAGCTGATCTCGATACGGATGCTCGCGCCGGGAGGGATGTTCGCGACCTTGCTGGAGAACAGATTGTGGCGCTGTTGCTCTACCAGACCCGCAGCTTTGCCTTCAGCGCGGGCTTTGGCGTAGGTGGCCCGAGCCTTAGCTTTCTCCTGAATCACCCCTTCGATAATGCGTTCATCGATCTGGATGCGCAGGCGGTCAACCGAGGCTTGGTCGGGAAGGGGAAACTGGTAAAGGGCTTCGGCCCAATGAGTCCCCGGGTTTACAAATTGCTGCGACAACGTCACCCGGGCCAGGTTGGCGTTAACCTGCAGGTCAGCGTGGCTATTAAGTTGGGGTGCGGGCTCGGCGCCAGTGTTGCTCCGCGTTAGCAGAAGCACTCCGGCCTGTGGTGGCGCAGTATCATTCAGTCTTGGTTGCGGATGCCGGGCGGCCTGGGCTTGGTGTAGCAATCCCAATTGCAGGGGCAATATCAGCAGTAGTAAAAGCAGGTAGGGCACAGTGGCGCGTGGTCGGTAGGTGGTCACAGGAGTCTCCGCTGGGAAGGTGATAGTGGCACCTATTTAAGGCAACGTAGCGGGCACCACGAGGGCGATTTGGAGGCAATCTGCTGCGCAATTGTGATCAATTGTGGCGCCGACTTGTGCGATGCATGGCCGACCTCGATAATGGGTGTCACACATCCACGCGGTGGCGCAGGAACGGCACCATCGCACTTCGAAGAGGAGAGACCCCGTGGGACGTACAGTGGCGCTGGTAGAGGACGATGTTGCAATACGGGAAAACTACCGTGCCGTATTAAGTCGTCATGGGTATGCGGTTGATGTTTATGCCTCGCGTAATGAAGCGATGGAGGTCTTTCGCCAGCGCCTGCCCGAGCTGGCGCTGATCGATGTTGGCCTCGGGGATGAAGTGGAGGGTGGCTTCGATCTTTGTCGAGAGTTACGAGCGATTGCGCCTCGTTTGCCCATCATATTTTTGACCGCGCGTGATGATGAGATCGACGCCATCACCGGCCTGCGCCTTGGCGCCGATGATTACCTGACCAAGGATATTAGTAGCGCTCATATTGTAGCGCGTATCGTCGCCCTGTTTCGCCGTGTTGATGCATTGCGTGAAGCCCCTGAGCAGCAAAGCCGAATCGAGTGCGGAGAATTACTATTGGATGGTGATTGTATGGAGGCTCGCTGGAAGGGTGAGGCGGTGAAGTTAACCCTAACCGAATTCTGGTTGGTCGATTGCCTTGCGCGCCACCCTGGTCATGTCAAAAATCGACAACAGCTGATGGATGCGGCCAATGTGGTGTTGGATGACAACACCATTACCTCCAATATCAAGCGGGTGCGCCGCAAGTTTCAGCACGTAGATGCGGAGTTCAACGCAATCGAAACGGTTTATGGGTTTGGTTATCGTTGGAATCGTAGCGTCTGACGTCTGCCAGTGTGAAATAGGGAAGTATTGGGTATGAGATTACGCTCACAGCTGGCGGTATTGGCACTGGTGACCCTGACCTTGCCCTGGGCGGGCTGCCAGTATGTACAACAGATGGAGCAGGTATTGCGTAAGGGGCAGGAAGCGACGGTGCTGGCCAGCGCACAAATTCTGGGAGAGAGCCTTACCGAGACGGGAGAGTTTTATCCGGATGAGGCCTATCTTAATCGGGATAGCCGGGCAGACAGTTATGCGTCTCCACTGAACACACCTATATCGATAGACGGCTATAAAGATGATTGGAGTCGTGAGGTCGCGACTCGATCTTTTTCTGTAAAAGGTGATGAAAAATCTGTTTTTTCTGCGCAAGTAAAAACGGGTATAAAGCGCCAGGCGACATTACGCACCAATGGTCTCTATCTCTACCTGTCCGTCAAAGCCGATACCGTTCACTATGCCGTGCCCAAGGTCAACTACTCAGACCCATCCGCCGGCTTTAATAATGCAAAGCGGGCGGAGCTGTTTGAAGCCGACTCACTCTGGCTGCAACTAGAGCAGGCCGATGGCTCACCCCTGCACCTTGTTGTGCAAACCGCAGCGCCTGGCGAAGTGGTAGCGAAGCAGCTGAATTTTGGCAGGGGACGTAAGCCGGTAACCCTTTTTACCGCGCTCAAGGGGACGTGGCAGGATACCCCGCAAGGGTACAACCTGGAGCTGTTTATTCCCCTTGCCGGGCTGGGAAAGCGCTTCGCATTTAGCCTGTTGCACCCCACACCCGCCGGTGTACAAGCGATTGGAACCGCTTTGGAGGGCGCGCGATCACCCCGCCAGTTGGTGTCGGATATCGCACGCCTGAAGCAGCCTGCGGGATACCTGATCGAACCCTCTGCGCCCTTACAACAGAAGTTATCAACTCTGGTAATGGCCGATAGCCGCCTGCTGCTGACCGATCGATATCGCTGGGTGCTGGCGCGTCAGGGGCAGTTATCGGATCTGGTGTTGCCCGCCTATGACAGCGCCGAAGGCTTAATGGCGATTATCTATCGCTGGATACTCGATGATACGGCGCGATTGCAGCTGATCGAACAGGGGCCGGGGCGTATTGAAGTATCCGAGGTGCGCAGCGCCCTCGACGATGGTAGGGCGGCCGTTGGCTGGTATCGTTTTGCCGACAATCGAGCGGTGGTCATGGCGGCGTACCCCGTCCGTGAGCAGGGTCAGATAGTCGGTGCGGTGGTAGTACAAAAAGGAACGGGTGATATCCTGCTGTTGGCGAATGAGGCCTGGGGGGGGCTGGTGCGTATCAGCCTGCTGGTGGCTGGTGTGGTGTTGCTGGTGCTGGTGGGCTTCGCCGCGTTGCTGGGTTGGCGTATTCGCAGCCTTAGCCGCCAGGCGGAGCGGGTGATCAGTGATGATGGCCGCCTGGCCGACAGCTTCACCGCTTCCACTGCCGGTGACGAGATAGGAGAGCTCTCCCGTAGCTTTGCCCGTCTGCACCTGCGGGCATCCCAGTACACCCAGTACTTGCAAGGGTTGTCGAGTAAGCTGGCCCATGAACTACGCACCCCGCTAGCGGTTATCCGTACCTCCGTGGAAAACTTGCCCGCCGATGACGCAGGTTCAGAAAGCGCTGCGTACCGGGATCGGGCCCTGGCGGGAGCCGACCGCTTACGTTCGATCATCGATGCCATGAGTGAAGCGCGCCGGGTTGAGCAGAGTATCGCCAGTGCCGAGGATGAGCCCTTCGCGTTGGAACAGGTGGTGGCGGGTATGGTGTCCGCCTACGCCGATGTGTACCCCCATCATCGTTTTCATTACGACGCCCCCAATGAATCCTTGCCGTTGCTGGGGGACCCCGATCTGGTGGTACAGCTGCTCGATAAGCTGGTGGACAATGCGACCGGATTTGCATCCGACGGCTCCACGATCGAGATCGGGTTACAAGCAAGCGGGCGTGAATATCTACTCTCGGTGAGCAATCAGGGCCCGTTGCTGCCCGAGACGATGCAGCTGCAACTGTTTGACTCTATGGTATCGATGCGCCCGGGCAATGCCGGGCGCCACCACCTGGGCTTTGGGCTCTACATCGTGCGCTTAATCGCGGAGTATTACCGGGGCAGGGTTGAGGCCGCCAATTTGGCCAGTGGTAACGGGGTGGTTTTCCGTGTATTTTTTGCAGCACCCTGATCCATCCTATCGTACTTCTGGAGCGACCCATGCTTAAACCCCTTAGTGAATTGATCGCAGAGGCTCGCCAGCACTGCCACAGCATTGATGCCAGCGAAGCGCTGCAGCAACTGGCCAGCACACCGACCCCGCTGTTGATCGACGTGCGCGAACCTGGCGAGGTTGAAAAACACCGGGTCAAAGGTGCGATTAATATCCCTCGCGGCGTATTGGAGATGAAAATGATTGCGATGTGCCATGATCCATCGCAGCCGATTTTAATCTACTGCGCCACAGGTGGTCGGGCGACGCTTTCTGCGGTTGCGTTGCAGGGTATGGGTTACCGCAATGTGATGGTGATTCAAGGCGATTGCGAATCGATTTCCTGTGCACTTAACGAAGGGTTGTAACCTATGAGTAACCCGCTTCCGGTCTCCTATTTCTCCGATACCTTGTGCGTGTGGGCCTATGTGTCCCAGGTGCGACTCGATGAACTTAAAACGAAACTCGGCGGCCAGCTCGATTTGAGTTACCACTTTATCTCCCTGTTTGGCTCGACGCCCAAACGCATCGCCGAAGGCTGGAAAGAGCGCGGAGGCTATGGAGGGTTTAATGAGCACGTGTTGGGTGTGGGGGCGCAGTTTGACCACATCAATATCCATCCCCAGGTATGGAAGGAGTGCAAACCGTACAGCTCGGCCATGAGCCACCTCTTTCTAAAATCGGTACAGTTGCTAGAGCAAGACGGGGTGATAGCGGATACTCCGCAGTCAGATCTCAACCAGCGAACCTTGTTTGAAGAAACCGCATGGCAGGTGCGAGTGGCTTTTTTCGAGCAGGCGCGGGACATCGGCAAGCGAGAGGTGCTGATGGAGGTCGCCGAGCAGGTGAAACTACCCCGAAGCGCTATCGAACGCTCGCTCAATAGTGGTGAAGCCATGTCCGAACTGTTTCGTGACCAGGAGATGAAAGATAGCTATCACCTCGAGGGCAGCCCGACCTACTTGCTCGATAATGGGCGCCAGAAGCTCTATGGCAATGTGGGCTACCGGATTATCGAAGCCAATGTGCAGGAGCTGTTAAAGAAACCCCAGGGGCAGGCCAGCTGGTGTTGACACTATCAATAAGCGATTAAGTATCGCTTATTGATAGTAGGGCGCGTCCAGCGCGGGAGCCATTCTCCCGGCCCAGGGCGGCGGTAATAAACTGTCCTGCCTGCGCCACAGCCAGCAGGTCAATTCCGTGCTCAATGCCCAGTCCATCCAGCAGATAGAGGAGGTCTTCGGTGGCGACGTTGCCCGAGGCTCCGCGGGCGTAGGGGCAGCCACCGAGACCGGCCACTGCACTGTCGACGACACCGACACCGCGTTGCAGCGAAGCGTAGATATTGGCGATCGCTTGCCCATAGGTATCGTGCAGGTGAACGGCTAACTGGTCGATGGCCACTTCGCTAGCGACCGCATCGAGCATACGGGTTACCGATGTCGGAGTCCCTACGCCGGTGGTGTCGCCAAGGGAGACCTCATAGCAGCCGAGATCGATTAGCTGGCGAGAGACCCGAGCCACAACAGCGGGATCCACCGCCCCCTCATAAGGGCATCCCACCACGCAGGAAACGTAGCCGCGAACCGCCACCCCGGCAGTTTTTGCGGCGGCCATGACCGGCTCGAAACGCTGTAAACTCTGTTCGATAGAGCAGTTGATATTTTTCTGGCTGAAGGCTTCGGAAGCTGCGGCAAAGATCGACAGCTCTGTTGCACCCACCTCCAGTGCGCGCTGCGCTCCTTGCAAATTCGGGGTAAGCGCAGCATAGCGAACCCCCGGCTTACGTTGCATCTGGCGGAATACCTCATCACTGCCGGCCATCTGTGGCACCCACTTGGGGTTGACGAAGCTGCCGGCCTCGATGGTATTGATCCCCGCATTAGCCAGGCGTTCGACCAGCTCCACCTTGAGCTCGGTGCTGATCGGTTGCTTCTCGTTTTGCAGCCCGTCACGAGGGCCTACCTCGACGATGCGAACCTTGCCTGGAATTCGGCTACTCATACGCTGTTTCCCCTGTTCAGGACTCATTATCGTTTGCGAATGCTAACAGTTCGCTGCCGCCATCTACCAGGTCACCGTTTTGATAGTAGAAGGAGGTGACCTTGCCATCGGCAGGCGCACGGATGCTGTGCTCCATCTTCATCGCCTCCATCACCAACAGGGCGTCGCCTTTGGCTACCTGGCTGCCGGGTTCCACCAGCAGCGCCACAATGGTGCCATTCATCGGCGCGTTAAGGGCGCCGGCATTGTTGCCGCTCTGTTCATCGCCCAGGTCGGGGGTTTGCACTCGAAAACTGAGGGCGTTGTTGGCGGTATAAAGGCTGATAATATCGTCATGCTCACTGACCGTCGCATTGAACTGGTAACCATCGAGGTCGGCACGTAGCTGATTGCCATCGAGTACTCCCCGTGCATCGCTGCAGTAGCGAGTTCCGGGGCCCTCTATGCGGTACCCGCAGGCCGCTCCGCTACGGCGCTGCTCTACCGTTAGCGGATACTCCTGTTCGTGTAGCAGGAGCGTGAAGTGCTGCCGGCTGGGGGCGTTGAGCCGCCAGCCCTGGGTCTGGTGCCAGGGCGAGGAGGGGTCGTGGGAGTGAGTCGCTGCTTGCTGGGCGCGCTGTTGCTGACGCAATACCAGGTAGAGTGCTGCCAGGGGCAGGTCTTGCCCCACGCGCTCGTCGCTATCGAGGAAAATCGCTGCGTGGTGCTTGTCGATAAATCCCGTATCGAGGTCAGCATCGCGGAAGGGTTGGCTGTTGGCCAGGTTATAGAGGAACTCCAGGTTGGTGGTCATGCCGCTGATTCTATATTCACCCAGAGCCCGGGTGAGACGCGCCAGGGCTCGGTCACGATCCTCGTCCCATACCACCAGCTTGGCAATCATGGGGTCGTAAAAAACGCTGACCTCATCGCCCTGGCGTACCCCCGAGTCGACTCGCACGTGGTCGCTGCTGGCGGGCGGCTGCAGGAAGCTCAGGGTGCCGGTCACGGGCAAAAAGTCATTATCCGGATCCTCGGCGTAGACCCGTGCCTCGAAGGCATGACCCTGTATTTGAAGCTCATGCTGCTGCAGGGGCAGGGGCTCTCCACTGGCCACCCGTAGTTGCCACTCCACCAGATCCTGTGCGGTGATCATTTCAGTAACGGGATGCTCCACCTGCAGGCGGGTGTTCATCTCCATAAAGTAGAAGGAGCCATCGCTATCGAGCAGGAACTCGACCGTGCCTGCGCCTTCGTAGGCGATCGCCTGAGCCGCGAGAATAGCCGCCTCTCCCATCTGTTGGCGCAGCGCTTGGTCGAGTCCGGGCGCGGGTGCCTCCTCGATCACTTTTTGGTGCCGGCGTTGCACGGAACAGTCGCGCTCGAACAGGTAGACAGCGTTACCCTGCTGATCGCAGAACACCTGAATTTCGACATGGCGGGGCTGGGTCAGGTATTTTTCCACCAGCATGCGGTCGTCGCCGAAGGCGTTGATGGCCTCGCGTCTGGCCGCCGCCAGGGCGTCATCAAACTCCTCAGCGCTCCACACCTGGCGCATGCCTTTACCACCACCACCGGCGGTGGCTTTGAGCAGTACGGGATAGCCCATAGCATCGCTGGCCTGCTTGAGTATGGCGAGACTCTGATCGTCTCCGTGGTATCCGGGTACCAGTGGAACGCCGGCGTTTTCCATAATCTGCTTGGCGGCAGATTTTGAGCCCATCGCTTCAATGGCGCTGACCGGCGGGCCAATAAACACCAGGTCGTTTCGTTTGCAGGCGTTACAGAACTCCGCATTTTCTGACAGAAACCCGTAGCCGGGATGGATCGCCTGGGCGCCGGTGCGCAAGGCGGCCTCGATCACCCGCTCACCCAGAAGGTAGGATTCCCGCGAGGGCGCGGCTCCGATATGCACCGCTTCATCGGCCATGGTGACATGAAGGGCGTTGCGGTCGGCGTCGCTGTAGACGGCCACGGTCGCTATCCCCAGTCGTTGCGCTGTGCGGATCACACGGCAGGCGATTTCGCCCCGGTTCGCAATCAGTATCTTGTTAAACATATCGGCTTACTCCTTGATCCAGGGGGGCGATTGCTTGTCGAGAAAAGCGCCCAAACCGGCCTGGCCTTCCGGGGACACCCGGATGCTGGCAATGCGTTCGCAGGTGCTGCCGATCAGCTCATCATCAATGGGGCGACCTGCCACCTCAAACAGCAGCTGCTTGGCCGCCGCCACTGCGTGAGGCCCGTTCGCCAGTATCTGGCTTAGCAGGTGTTCGAGCTGTGAATCCAGCTCCTCTTCGTCGACCACCTCACTGACCAGCCCCAGTATTTGTGCGCGCTGGGCACTGAAGCGCTCGGCGGTGGTGAAGTAACGGCGCGCGGCGCGTTGGCCGATGGCGTCGATGACGTAGGGTGATATGGTTGCCGGCACCAGGCCGATGCGGACTTCACTGAGGCAAAAGCTGGCACGACTGGAGGCGATCGCCATATCGCAACAGCTGACCAGACCAACGGCACCACCAAAGGCGGCACCCTGAACCCGGGCGATGGTGGGTTTGGGCATGGTGTTGAGCTGTTGCAGCATATTAGCCAGCGCGTTGGCGTCGCGCAGATTCTCCTCGAAGGAGTAGTCGGCCATGCGCTTCATCCAGTTGAGATCAGCACCGGCAGAGAAACTGCGCCCGCTGGACGCCAGCACCAGCGCGCGCACCTCATCATTGGTGGCCAGTGTGGTGAAGTGTTCGCTCAGTGCGGCGATCATTCCATCGTCAAAGGCGTTGTGCTTGTCGGGGTTATTGAGCGTAACCGTGGCAATTCCCCGGCTATCGATGGTGCAGGTTACTGTTGTGCTAGACATAATAGTTGCTCATGTTAATTATTGGCAGTCCGTGGCGTTAGGTGACAGCCGCTTCACATCCGGAACACCCCGAAACGGGTCTCCTCAATCTCCCGGTTCATGGCCGCAGAGATCGATAGCCCCAGTACCATACGCGTATCTGCCGGATCGATGACGCCGTCGTCCCACAGACGTGCGGAGGCAAAGTAGGGGTGTCCCTGCTGCTCGTAGGTATCAATAATGGGTTGCTTGAATTGCTCTTCGGCTTCCTTGCTCCACGGCTCGCCCGCCTTATCTTTTTGATCGCGTTTAACCTGAGCCAGTACGCCCGCCGCCTGTTCACCGCCCATCACCGAGATGCGTGCATTGGGCCACATAAAGAGGAAGCGTGGATCGTAAGCGCGACCACACATACCGTAATTGCCGGCGCCAAAGGAGCCTCCAATCAAAACGGTGAATTTGGGAACCTGGGCGCTGGCGACGGCGGTAACCATCTTGGCACCGTGCTTGGCGATGCCTCCCTGCTCGTACTGGGATCCCACCATAAAACCAGTAATATTTTGCAGGAATACCAGTGGAATTTTGCGTTGCGCGCAGAGTTCAATAAAGTGGGCGCCTTTTTGTGCAGACTCACTAAACAGGATGCCGTTGTTGGCGACGATACCCACCGGGTAACCGAAAATACGCGCGAATCCACATACCAGAGTGGTGCCGTAGAGGGCCTTGAACTCGTCGAAATCGGAACCATCCACCAGTCGTGCGATCACCTCACGGACATCGTAAGGCTGGCGCGAATCCTTGGGGATGATGCCGTACAGTTCCGTGGCGTCGTACAGCGGGTCAACAGTGGGAGCGGTATCGGCTTGCACGGGTTTGACGCGGTTCAGGCGCGATATCGCCTGCCGCGCCAGCTGCAGGGCGTGGTGATCGTTTTGCGCGTAGTGGTCGGCTACCCCCGAGGTGCGGCAATGAACATCGGCCCCGCCCAACTCCTCGGCGCTGACCACTTCACCGGTCGCCGCCTTAACCAGAGGCGGGCCGCCGAGGAAAATAGTGCCCTGTTCGCGCACGATAATCGATTCGTCGGCCATCGCGGGCACATAGGCTCCACCGGCGGTGCAGGACCCCATTACCACGGCAATCTGCGGGATCGCCTGGGCTGACATATTGGCCTGGTTAAAGAAGATGCGACCGAAGTGCTCGCGGTCGGGAAACACCTCGTCCTGTTGCGGTAAGTTGGCACCGCCAGAATCAACCAGATAGATGCAAGGTAGATTGTTTTCGCGAGCGATGGTTTGCGCGCGCAGATGCTTCTTTACGGTCAGGGGGAAGTAGGTTCCACCCTTTACGGTGGCGTCGTTGGCAACGATAATGCACTCCTGACCGCTTACCCGGCCAATTCCGGTGATGATGCCGGCACCGGGAACATGGTCGTCGTACACCTCGAAGGCGGCCAGCTGGGAAAACTCCAACAACGGTGCACCTGGGTCGAGGAGTGCGTTAACGCGCTCTCGAGGCAGTAGTTTACCTCGTGAAAGATGACGTTCCCTTGCTTTTTCTCCGCCACCCAGAGAGATCGTTGCGAGTTTATCGTGCAGGTCGTCGACCTGTGACTGCATATGCTCACGATTGGCCGCAAACTCCTGGCTGCGGGTATTGATGCCTGATTTAAGTGTCGCCATGGTAGCTGGTCCCCGACCCGGGTGGATTACTTGGTTTCGTTAAACAGTTCGCGCCCGATCAGCATGCGGCGGATCTCACTGGTGCCGGCGCCGATCTCATAAAGCTTGGCGTCCCGTAGCAGGCGCCCGGTGGGGAACTCGTTGATGTAACCGTTGCCGCCGAGGGTCTGGATCGCTTGCAGGGCCATCTGGGTCGCGCGCTCGGCGGTATAGAGAATAACGGCAGCGGCGTCCTTGCGTGACTCCTTACCCCGGTCGCAGGCTTTGGCGACTGCGTAGAGGTAGGCGCGAGAGGCGCTGAGTTCGGTGTACATATCGGCCACCTTGCCCTGCATCAACTGAAACTCGCCGATCGACTGGCCAAACTGCTTACGGTCATGAATATAGGGCACCACAATATCGAGGCACGCCTGCATGATGCCGACGGGGCCACCCGAGAGAACGGTACGTTCGTAGTCGAGGCCACTCATCAGTACCTTAACCCCCTCTCCCTCCTGACCGAGGATATTCTCAGCCGGAACCTTGCAATCCTGGAACACCAGCTCGCAGGTGTTGGACCCGCGCATGCCGAGTTTGTCGAGCTTTTGGTGACGACTGAAACCGGGGTAGTCGCGCTCGACAATAAAAGCGGTCATGCCCCAGGCGCCCTTGTTGGTATCGGTTTTGGCGTAGATCACGTAGGTGTTGGCGTCAGGGCCGTTGGTAATCCACATCTTGTTGCCGTTGAGCACGTAATGGTCACTCTGGCGGTCGGCGCGCAACTTCATGCTCACCACATCGCTGCCGGCGTTGGGCTCAGACATCGCCAGTGCCCCGATGTGCTCGCCGGAGCAGAGTTTGGGCAGGTATTTGCGTTTCTGCTCCTGGTTACCGTTCTTGAAGATCTGATTGACGCAGAGGTTGGAGTGGGCGCCGTAGGAGAGGCCGACGGAGGCCGAGGCGCGGGATATCTCCTCCATGGCGATGGTGTGCGCCAGATAGCCCATGTTGCTGCCACCGTACTCCTCAGACACCGTCACCCCCAGCAAGCCCATATCACCGAACTTGCGCCACATATCCATGGGGAACTCGTTGCTGCGGTCGATCGCTTCGGCGCGGGGGGCCAGTTCCGCCTGGCAAAACTGGTACACCGCATCGCGCAGCATGTCGATATCTTCGCCCAGGTCGAAATTGAGAGTGGGGTAGCTGACGTTCATGATCTCTCCTCGTTGGACACCGGTTTTACCGGTCTCCTTCGTTGTAATGGTTGATTGTTATCGTTGTTTGTTACGGTTGATGGTTGGGGCTATCTGCAATGGATCTGGTTGGCTCGATGGCTAAATCGCCGATGTCGTTGCAAGCGTCCCGGCTTAGTCGCCACTAACCCCCAGCTCCCTGAGAGCGTCGTTGCAGCGCTGTTCGGATTCCTGCAGGTCGAGCATCATCACCTCGATATCATGAAGTTGCTGCTGCAGGGTCTCCTTGCGGCCACGGATGCGGTCAATGAGGGTTTTTAGTTGCTCTTCATTGCTTTGCCCCGGGCTGTACATACCAATAATGTCGCGACTCTCCTCCAGGCTCAGCCCCAGGCGCTTGCCCCGCAGGATCAGCTTGAGTGTGGTTCTATCTGCGGGCGTGTAGATTCGAGTCTGCCCTCGTCGCTCCGGGGCCAACAGGCCCTTGTCTTCGTAGAAGCGAATAGTGCGGGTGGTGATATCGAACTCCTTTGCGAGATCGGAGATGCTGTAGGTCTTGGGCTGTTCGGAACTGGGCATAGCGCGCTCTATTCTAGTGATCGACTTATTGTAGATTTGCTTTACGTTAACGTAAAGGTAAAAGATGTTATGAGCAAGTCGGGTTTACAAACAAAATGCGATGAGCGAGCTGTTTTGTGGCGGCCCGCCGTTAATGGGAGTGCCCTCCCGGCCCGGTTTGGGGTATAACTTGGGGTCGACAGGAACTCTTGAGCGTATTAATGGAACAGGGAATGGTTCACAGATTGTGGCAGCGAGGCAGCCTGATTGGGGTCCGCGATTTGAGGTCACCGGCGCGCGAACGGGTGGTGGTGATTAACCAGTTTGTGGTGTTGGCGTTGCTGATTACCCTCGCCTACCAGCTATTCTACCTATTGACCGACCTACAACGCATGCTGCCCGTGGTACTGGTGCACGGCCTCAGTATGCTGATCTATCTCCTTGCGCTCGGCGCTAACCATCACCGCTTTTACCTGTCGGGAGCGCTGCTGGCGCTGGCTGGACCCGCGCTGGTTCAGGTGCCCGGTGTCACCTATTTAATCAGCGCGGACTCGGGGATGCATATCTTTTTGCTCAGCGGAGGTGTGCTGACGTTTCTGGTATTTTCTGACCGGCAGTACTGGTTACGCTACCTGTTTTTGCTGGTCTCCACGCTGCTGTTTTTTATCCTCGACCAATATTGCCGGCCTGAAATCGCCTCGGTGCAACTGCCTGCCGAGCAGTTGCGTCTGATGTATATGCTCAATATTGCCGGTTTTGTTGCGCTGCTTTATGTGCTTTCCAAGCTTTTCCATGGTCAACTGATCTTGCAGGGGGGGCGTATTGAACGCCAGGCACACGACCTTGCCCGTCTGGCCAATACCGATGTGCTGACCCAGTTGCCCAACCGCCGCCGAATCATCTCCGAGGCGCAGCCCGGCGGATTGTTTGAAGGGGTGGTGGCGATTGCCGATATTGATCATTTTAAGGAGGTCAATGACCTGCACGGCCATGCCTGCGGCGACGCCATCCTTAAAGGGGTGGCCGACATCATGCAAGCTTCCATCCGCGATATCGACCGTGTGGGACGCTGGGGAGGAGAGGAGTTTATCTTTCTGCTCACCCAAAACTCGCTGGAGGACGCCCGCCTCGTACTGGAGCGGGTGCGCAAGCAGATAGAATCCACCGCGATCGGTTACGAGTCCCGGGAGTTTCGCGTCACCATCTCCATAGGTATGGCGGTAATGGGACCCGCGCGCAGCTTCGACGAGGCGTTACGGGAGGCGGACAACGCGCTTTACCGGGGCAAGCGCCAGGGACGCAACTGTGTCGTGGCCGAGGCGTACGCTCACTGAAGCCCCGGCTTCTCGGTTTCGGCGTTGGCGGAGAGCGTCGGAGCGCTAGCGGTCCGTCGCCAGGCTCGCGCGATGATCGCCATGACCACAATGGCAAAGGCCAGTCGACCCCAGAGGATGGCGTAGGGATCGGCACCCAGCAGCATGATCAGCAGGGTATCCTCGATCAGGCTGTGGGCCAGGCCAAGAAAGCAGGTGGTCAATACCATATCCCGTTTGCTGATCTGACCGGTACGAGCCTCGGCAACCAATAAGCCGGCACCAAAGCTGAGTCCCAGGGTGATGCCGATAATGGTAACGTTGGTCGCTTCGCGCCCTACCTGCAGGACCCGCAGCAGGGGAGAGAGCAGCCAGTGCATAAGGCGTTCGATACCGAGCCAGCGCAGCACGCGCAACAGGCTCATCAGTGCACTGATAATGACGAATATGGTCGCGAACAGCCTCAACTGGTCCAGCCCCCAGGCCATCAGCCCCTGCTCGCTCAGTGTCGGGCTCCACAGCATCTGCGCCTCTTGCTGTTGCCATTGACCCCAGGCGTATACTCGATGCACCACTGCGGCGAGCAGGAGCGCCCCGCCGATTCTTAGTACCAGAGTGATGCGCCAGCGTACTCCCACCATTTTCGCCACCGCGCCTTCGGTCGGAAGCGAGTGGGCGACCAGCACCAGAATGCCCAGCACACTGACCTGCGCCACGCTCAGATGCTCGCTGCCTGCCAGCTCATAAAACACCACCATTGCGGTATACAGGTTGGTAAGAATGGCCGCAGCCCACACCAGTCCCATATTGGCAGGCAGGCCAACCCACTCCATCACGGGGGCCAGCAACCAGCCAAGCCACTCGGTAGCGCCAAAACTGTCGAGCAACTTGACCAGCAAGATGGCGGGTAGCATCACCTTGACCAGTACCCAGTAGACGCGGGCAATGTCGCGGCAGTGTTCCCACAGTTGGGGGGGCAGGGTGTCGAAGTCGATCGGTTTCATGGGGCGTCCTGGCGTATTGGGTGGCCAGTATAGCGATAGATAACAAAATAGTTAGTTGAATGCGGGTGTAAACAGGCTGATAATTTCTTTTGGCTACCTCTATAGGAAATATTATAAATGTCGGTGGTTTTGGATCGTCTCGATATCGCGATTTTGCAGCAGTTGCAGCACGACTGCTCCCTCACCAACCAGCGTCTGGCCGAGCAGGTCGGGCTATCGCCGCCGGCCTGCCTTAAGCGGGTGCGCCGTTTAAAGGGGAGGGGTGTCATCCAGCGGCAGGTGGCGCTGGTCGATCGGGCGCAGCTGGGCCCGTGCTTGCATATGGTAGTAGAGGTGGAGATGGAGCGTGATCGTTACGATCTCTACCAGCAGTTTTGCAAACGGGTCAACGCCGCGCCGGAGGTGAAGCAGTGTTATCAGGTAACCGGGGAGGTCGATTATGTGCTGATTGTCGAGGTCCCCGACATGGCGGCCTATGAACAGTTTTGCCACCGGGTGCTCTACGAGGAATCGAATATGAAAAACTTCAGGACCCTGATCTCGATGCGGCGGGAGAAATTTGAAACCAGTGTGGCTCTACCTGCGGTGGGGACTAGCGCTTAAGTCCCCGTGAGTGGGCCTTTTCAATCAGTTGGCGGGTGGATCCACCGCAGCGCTGCAGGTGGTGGTGAGTAACCTCTTTGACCCGCGCTCGGGTTTTGGGGTCGAAATGGCTTTTCTTGAGGGTTTGGTGCGCCATCTGGTTTGCGAACTCGACCCTGGGCCGGCTTTCGGCTTCGGCGATGTAGTGCTTTGCTTTGCTGTGGTAGCGTAGAAACAGCGCCGCCCGTGAGACGGAAGCCTTGCTGCTGGCGACATACCAGTAGAGGAGGAAAAGAGTGGCAATAGCGCCTGCCAGAGTGAGAAGCATGATGGGTCTCCGTGATACAGAGGCCTCAGGCTAGAGCAAAAAATGAGGGGCGGGTATCGGGTTTAATACCTAATTGTATAGGGATGCTGCGCAGTGGCGCCCCTTAAGCCCGCGCAAGATTACGGCTTCCTGGTCGTGCCGGGGTTTAGATCATTGAGTGCGGCAAATACCCATCCCGCGATCGCCCCTGCCAGGCATTGGCTAGTAAAACCGAACCACCCCCTGGCTCCTGCGATCAGGGTGATATCGAGAATGGGCTGCATCAACACCAACAGGGTGGCGAAGGCGGTTAGCCCGGCCAGCGGGTAAAGTGTTTTTGCGGGCAGTTGCGTGTGGCGTCGAAGCCAGGCCGTAAAAGAGAAGGCGAGGCCCAGACCGAGGGTAATAATGACACCGTAGCTGGGCAGCAGCCCGAGTAGATCGTCCACCGTGGAGAGCGCTCGTACATCCGCCGGAATGACGATGCCAAGGGAGGTCAGTTCATTTAACACAAACTGACTATGGCTTACGCTCGCCAGCACAAAGGCGCACAGGGAGGCGGCCATAAAAGCGATCAGGGTACGGGTACGGGACGACACGTGGCGGCTCCATAAAGGCGATGCCCCATTCAGCCACAGACGCCAGGGGATGCCAACCCCCGGCTCAAGCGCTTAATCCATGGAACCTACCAACAAGTTCCTGGCGCCCCTGAATACCGCGAAGGGCGGACTCTGGCGCGGCCATCTGCTTAGCCAGGCAGCTTGCAAAGGTCTGGATATTCGCAGGCTCCCCAAGTAAAACGGTAGTCGAGCCTGCTGCTCTCTGGCATTATGCCTTTCTCGCGTAAGCTCATACCCTCAGGAGATTTCGATGTCTATCACGGCGGCATTTTTGCGATACCTGGCTCTGGTCACGGCGCTGTGTAGCAGTCTGCTGTGGGCTGCGGAGGGCGAGACCTATGAGTTGCAAGTCGTGGCTGACGGCCTCAACCACCCCTGGTCGCTATCCTTCTTGCCCGATGGGCGCATGCTGGTCACCGAGCGTGCCGGACAGTTGCGGATTATCGATGCTCAGGGCGTTATCCAGCCGGCCCCTGTGTCAGGTGTGCCGCCGGTATTTGGGCGCAGTCAGGGTGGCTTGTTTGAGGCGATTCCCCACCCCGACTTTTCCGAGAATCAACTGCTTTACCTCAGTTATGCATGGGGTGATGGCGCAGCCAACGGCACTCGCCTGGCCCGTGCCCGCCTTGACGGCAACCGTTTGCGAGACCTCGAGGTGCTCTTTACGGTGGCACCGTTGAAGGATACCCCGGTTCACTATGGGGGGCGCATCGCATTTCTACCCGACGGCACCCTGCTATTAACTACCGGTGATGGTTTCGACTATCGTGAAGCGTCGCAGAAACTTGACAGTCTGTTGGGCAAGGTGGTGCGCCTCAATGACGATGGCTCGATCCCCGCAGACAACCCTTTTGTCGGGCAGGAGGGGGCCCGCGACGAGATCTATAGCTACGGTCATCGTAACCCCCAGGGGTTGTTGTACGATGAGGCGTCGGGCACGGTCTATTTGCATGAGCACGGTCCCAAGGGTGGAGATGAGATCAATATTCTTGAGCCGGGTAAAAATTATGGTTGGCCGGTGATCACCTATGGGCGCGACTACTCTGGAGCCTCTATTACGCCTTACACCGAGTACGACGGCATGGAGCAACCCCTGTTGCACTGGACGCCGTCTATCGCCCCCTCCGGGATGACGCTCTACCAGGGGCAGGAGTTTCCGCAGTGGCAGGGCGACCTGATGGCGGGTGCGTTGGCCGGGCGTCACGTGCGCCTGGTTGAACTCGAGCAGGGGCGAGTGGTCGGCCAGCAGGAGTTGTTTGCCGAGCTGGGAGAGCGTATTCGCGATGTACGTACCGCGCCCGATGGCACGCTGTATCTGTTGAGCGATAGCAGCAACGGTACCCTCTACCGCGTCAAACCGAAGCCGTAACGGGGCGGTTGGTCGATCTCGATGCCAACATCTCGCCGCCCTCCGCGCTCGCCTCGCGCTTCTGCCGCGGACAAAGGCACTAAACCCAGCGCCCTGCACCCCCGTAATCCTCATACCGGTCGTTACGATTTGGTGGTACTGGCGGACAGGTGCCCCGAGCTGTCGACCCATATCATCGCTAATCCTCGTGGGGAGGCGACGATCGACTTCGCTAACGCCGAAGCGGTGCGTTGTCTCAATCAGGCGATATTGGCCCACCACTACGGCATCACCCACTGGCAGTTGCCGGCCGGCTATCTGTGCCCTCCCATTCCCGGTCGAGCGGACCTGATTCACTACGTGGCAGACCTGCTGGCCCGTTGCCATGGTGGGCAACCCCCCAAGGGCAAACGGGTGCGAGTGCTGGATATCGGCACCGGCGCCAACTGTATCTACCCTATTTTGGGGGTTCGAAGTTACGGTTGGAGTTTTCTGGCTACTGATATCGACCCGGTTTCCATTGCCGCTGCGCGGGCGATCGTGGATGCTAATCCATCGCTGAGGGGCAAGGTAACAATAGTTCAGCAGCAGCCGGGCGCTATTTTGCAGGGCTTGCTGAACCCGCAGCAACGGATCGAGGTGAGTTTGTGCAACCCCCCTTTTTTCGCCTCCGCGGCCGAAGCCCGGGCGGCCAATCAGCGCAAACGCGACAATCTCTCTCACCACCGGGGTGATGCTGGGGTTAAGGGGAACCCGCCCGTACGCAATTTTGGTGGCCAGCAGGCGGAGCTTTGGTGTCCGGGCGGCGAGCGTCGTTTTTTGCAGCAAATGATTGCCGAAAGCCGGCCCTTGGCCGCACAGGTGTGCTGGTTTACCAGTCTTGTCTCCAATGGCGACAACCTTGCGCCCCTCAAGAAGCAACTAAGGGCAGAAGGCGTCGCCCAGCTGGAGGTAATCCCCATGCGGCAGGGACAGAAGCAGAGCCGCATGTTGGCCTGGAGTTTCTTGTCGCCCGCGCAGCAGATCGAGTGGGTTCGGGGCGAAACCACCTCATAGCAAAATCCGCCTTTGGTCGGGCGGGACGAAGTTTGCTAAACCTGATACATTTTGCAACCGCCCGCTGGCGGGGCACCGTCAATGTCTCCGCTCACTGCCATCCACCGGTGGCGGGTCAATTTCATCCGACAGGACACCAATCCGTTATGGACAGCTTGTTTGCCGATCGCATCAATGATGTGCCGCGCTCTTTTATTCGCGAGATTCTCAAGGTAGCCCTTGACCCTTCCATTATATCCTTCGCCGGAGGGCTCCCTAACAGAGATTTTTTCCCTGCGGATGAGCTGCAACAAGCGACTCAAAAGGCGTTCGCGCACTCTGGTAAGGATCTGCTCCAGTACAGCAGTTCCGAAGGATTTTTGCCCCTGCGTCAATGGATCGCGGATCGCTATCGGCAGACCCAGGGCCTGGAGGTCTCCCCCGACTCAATCCTGATTACCAGCGGCTCCCAGCAAGGGCTTGACCTGCTGGGCAAGGTGCTACTCAACGAGGGGGATGGTTTGCTAATGGAGGCGCCGGGATACCTGGGGGCGATTCAGGCCTTCTCCATCTACCGGCCCGAGTTTATCAATGTGGCGGTGGATGGGCTGGGCATGGTGATAGAGGAACTTGACCGGCGCTTGGCCAACCACTCGCCCAAGCTCGCCTATACGGTGCCCAATTTCCAGAACCCGTCGGGCATCAGTTACAGTGACGCTAACCGGGAGGCGGTGGCCGACCGCTTGCGGGGCAAACCCTGTGTGTTAATCGAGGATAATCCCTACGGTGACCTGCGTTTTTCAGGGTCACCGACACGCTCATTCTATGACCTGTTACCCGACCAAACGGTCTTGCTTGGGTCATTTTCCAAGTGCGTTATTCCCGGTTTCCGCCTGGGTTGGCTGGTGGCTCCCGATGCGTTGATGCAGAAGCTGCTGGTGGCCAAGCAGGCGACCGACCTGCATACCAGTCATTTTACCCAGTGCATCGTGCACCAGTACCTGCAAGATAACGATATCGATGCCCACATTCGCACCATCGTCGATGCCTACGGAGGCCAGTGCCGCGCAATGATCGCCGCGATGGAGCGTCATTTTCCGGCGTCTGTGCATTACACCCGACCCGATGGAGGGATGTTCCTGTGGGCGACTCTGCCCGACGGCCTGTCGGCGATGGCGCTGTTCGAGGAGGCGGTCAAACAGCAGGTGGTTTTTGTTCCCGGTGACCCCTTCTACAGTGACCGCGAGAATAGTTCGACGCTGCGCTTGAGCTTCTCCTGTGTCGATGATGATACGATCGAGGTGGGTATCGAGCGTCTGGGGCTGGCGATCAAAAAAATGATGGAAGCCCAAAGCTAGCTTATTGGTCGCTGGTTTGTAAGCTGAGTGAGAAAAACGCGACAAATAGCGCGCTTCCCGAGGGGGTAGGCCCGGGATTCAAGGGGTGATCTATACTAAGGGTCGTTACCCGTTGTATGAGACATAGTGCAGCTAATCGCTTTAGTTTTTTCACCTGCGGCCGATACTCAAGAAGTTAAGCAACGGGTGACGGATTACCTGACGATAATAACCACCGTTGTGAGTGAGCCTTATGGGGTTGGCGTACTGTTCGCGAAACCAGGGGCTGCCTCGAGGCGAATAGGGTCGATGCCCGCCTCAACGGTTATACAACCTGATTGTGGAGTGAGTGGTATGTCCCTACAAAAAAAATTCCTGCTGGCGGTTGCGTCGTTGATCTTGGTGATCGCCGTTATTGGTATCGTTACCAGTGCGGTTACCAAGGTAAATAGCATTCATCAGCAATTGGAAAGCTCCACGCAACAGCTCAGCAACGAGGCGATTCGCTTGCTGACGGTCACCCACAGCATTATGAGTGAGCGAGTTCAGGGCAGTATGAAGCTGCTCAAGCAGCGGGGTATCGCCATGGGGGAGCCAACCCTTGGGGGGCGGGTCAAGGTGGGCGGTCGCGACTCGGTGAATCTACTGCTCGGAGGTGCTCCCCAGGCTAATAATTTCGATCTGGTGGATGGGCTCACTAGCGTGATGGGCGGCACCGCGACGCTTTTTGCGCGCGATGGTGATCAGTACGTGCGGGTCTCTACCAATGTCATTAAAAATGGCAACCGTGCTATAGGGACTATCCTCGCCCCCGGCGGCAAGGCGATCAAACAGATTCAGCAGAAAAAAGCCTACTATGGCGAAGTCGATATTTTGGGTAAGCCCTATCTCACGGGTTACGAGCCGATTTTGTCCGCCAGCGGTGATGTGGTGGGTATCTGGTACGTTGGTTATTCCGCAGACCTGAAGGAGTTGGGTCAGGCGATCGCCGACTCCGGCATTCTTGAGCAGGGTTTTATTGCCTTGCGCGATGGCAAGGGCAGCATCCGCTTGCACTCCAGCCACGCGACGACCGAACAGATTGAGAGCATTCTGGAGTCTGAGGACGAGGCCTGGACCGTGCAGATCGTACCCTTCGAGCTGTGGGGCTATGACATCGTGATCGGCTACTCCAACGACGAAGTTGATGCCCTGATAGCCGGTGATATTACCCGTGTGTTGGTACAGGTGCTGGTGATCGCGGCGCTGATGCTGGGCATGGTCTACCTGATGGTGAAGAATATGGTGGGTGCGCCACTGGCCGCGCACCACAAAGCGATCGAGGATATCGCCGATGGGGAGGGGGATCTTACGGTTCGCTTCAACTCCACCGCCAGTGGGGAGTTTGGTGCGATGGCTCGGGACTTCGATCGCCTGCTCGATCGGATACAGGATTCGATTCGTGACGCGAGTTACTCCTCCCGCGAGCTGCAAGGCGCAGCCGACGAGTTGTCCCAGGTGGCCGCACGTTCCAGCGAATCGGTTGCCGCACAAAACAGTGAAACCGAACAGGTTGCCACCGCGATCCATGAGATGAGCCTGACGGCGCAAAACGTGGCAGAGCGCGCCCATAGCGCAGAAGGCGTTGCCGGTGAAGCCAAATCGGAAGCCGAGGAGGGCAGCAGTAAACTGGAGCAGGCGATCGCCAGCATCGGTCGCCAGTCCGAGGATATCGGGCGTTCGGTGAAGGTGGTTGAAGAGCTGGCCCAGGCCAGTGAGGAGATCAGCGGGGTACTGGAGGTGATTCGCTCTATCGCCGAACAGACCAACTTGCTGGCCCTTAACGCGGCGATCGAAGCGGCCCGTGCGGGTGAGCAGGGTCGAGGCTTTGCGGTGGTCGCCGACGAGGTGCGCTCACTGGCCAGTCGTACCCAGGCCTCTACCGAGGAGATTCGTGGCATGATCGACCGCTTGCAAAAAGGCGGGCGTGAGGCCTCGGTGCTGATGGAGAGCAATCAGCAGTTGGCGCTGGAAAACGTTGATGTAGCGCGTCAGGCGGGTGAGGCGATTGAGCGTGTGTTGCAGGCGGTGGAGTCTATCACGGGGATTAATAGCGAAATTGCCGGCGGCGCCGAGGAGCAGAAGCAGGTATCCCACGACATCAACAGCAACATAGAGCGTATTCGTGCCAGCAGTGACGACAATGCCGAGTACGCCAACGTAACTTCCGAGTCCAGTCATCAGTTGAAGGACCTGGCCGAGAAGATGAACAGTAAGCTGTCCTACTACAAGGTCGATTAGTACCGGGGTTTTACCCTGAAGGTGAACAGGGCGCGGCAGCGTCCTGTTTTTTTGTCTCGACTACGGGGAGAAAGGCTTTGAGGCCGCGCCCTGCATTGTCGCTGAACGAACTTCAACAACGCCATGGAGGTCGACCAATGAGTGGTGGTGCATCACCGCCGCCAGGTCGGCAACGTTGAGCGGACGAAAGCGGCGCAACCCCGGCAAGGTACACAGCGCTTTAACCAGCGGATAACTGAGGGTTTCGTTGCGTCGGGGTGGATTGCGCAGGGCATGAAGCATCGATGGCCGGTAGATCACGAGCGCAGGCAGCTCAAGCTCCCCCAAGCCCTGTTCCATCTGCCCCTTGGTGCGACTGTAGTAATTGGGCGAGCGAGCGCTCACCCCCAGCGAGCTGACCACATGCAACTGGGCCACCGTCTGCTTTTTTGCCCAGCGTCCCAGTGCCACCACGTAGTCGCGATCGACCCGGGCGAAGGCCTCCACCGAGCCCGCCTGCTTGAGGGTGGTGCCCAGGCAGCAGAAAACTCGGCCGATGGACTCGTCGATCACCAGCTGTTCGAGATCATCCAGCCCCAGCAGGTGCTCGGTGGCCTTGGGGTGCTCGGCGAAACCCGTAGGCCGATAATGGACGATATGCACCCGGCCATAGCGGGGATCGTCCAGCAGGCGCTGGGTGAGCAAACGGCCGCTGGCACCGGTTGCTCCGGCGATGAGGGCATTGAGAAGCGCAGGTTCGTTCATGGATGAGATTCCGGTAGCCTGGGGTCTAGCTGATATGGTCCAGCGGTAGTTCGGTGTTGTCGATTACCCTGCGCATCACGAAGCTGGAGTGCACACCGCTGACGCCCTTGATGCGGGTCAGGGTGTTGAGCAGAAACTCCTGGTATTGGTCCATATCGGTGACAATCACCTTTACCAGATAGTCGGCGGATTGCCCGGTGATCAGGCAGCATTCGAGTACCTCGGGGCATCTGCTCAGGGTGCCTTCGAACAGTTCGAAACGGTCCGGGGTATGGCGGTCCATGCTCACCTGAATATAGGCGGTGAGTTTGAGGCCCAACGCCGAGCGGTCGAGAATGGTCACGTGCTTGTCGATGATGCCCGACTCCTCCAGCTGTTTGACCCGGCGCGAGCAGGGGGAGGGGGATAGGCCGATCTTTTCCGCCAGTTCGAGGTTACTGATACGTCCGTTGCGCTGCATCTCTTGCAGGATGCGCCGGTCCATTCTATCGAGCTTCATCGCGGTCTCCTGATGTTTAGGACGGTAGCGTAGCACGGTGTCAAAGTTATTGGGTGATTTATTGTTCATTTTGTGCGTTATCGCAACATGTCTTGCGCACGCAGGCGTTAATTGGGGTTAATAAGCAATCTATTTCTGTGCTTTACGCCGTATACTAACCTCGTGGTAACGCACAGGGCCTGTGACACCGAAAGGCATAGCCTCTTCATAAGAGAGGGGAGAGCCAGAAGGGAGGTGTTCCTATCCGAACAGTCACAGGGAGCCCGTATCAGGGGTGGACCGGCAGGCCTATTTTTCACACACTTCTTTCTCGAACTGAGCGTCCCGACGGGGCGTTTTTTTTTGCCTGGTGGCAGGTTTGTTGGCGGGGGGCATCACTACCCTCTCGCGTCATGCCAGCTTCTTATCTCACGTTATGCCCGCGTAGGCGGGTATTCGTGTAGACAATCTGCTGGGGATCCCCGCCTACGCGAGGGGGAAGGGGGCTGACCGACCAGCATAGGTGTTACCTATGTGGCCGGTTTTAAGTGTCACCCATGAGGCCGGTTCTACATGTGGCGTATCAACAAACCCGTAGGTCGGGCTTTAGCCCGACAAGGCGGTTGTTGATCTGGAGGGGGCGGCTGCGCTGCAAAGGGATGGGCGGATCCTGCTTCGGGTTAATTCAGCGTTAAGTGACCCGGGAGTGATTGCTATGAGAGTAGTTGAAGCTATAGATTATAAAAGAGGTCGGCCTGGTCTGTATGATCATGCCAATGCTCTACTAAAAACTGGATATAGTCGTCGCGAGAAAATGAAATTCAGGGAAGAAGCAGTTTCGAAAAATGTGCAAGTGGTAGTGCCTTCTTTAGCAGGGAGAAGGTTTTGCGTTGGAGTCTCACACACTTTCCAGGCTACGACGCCATTGTGGCTTATCCCTTGCTGGATCATGACCCAGGTTTCTCGCTCAAGCTGGTTCGAAAGTAGCAGGGGTAGCAGGCAGTTGTTCAGTCTGCGCTCTTCCCTGCGGTCCTGGATTTCGGTGTTCTGAAAACTCCCGGAGGGTCAAACCATTCGTAACAGGGCTTATCAATAGTGTCTGATCTGTAGCGATTCGACACCAAAGTGGCCTAGTGGGGCAGGACGATTTTGAGGTCGTCGCCTTCGGTCGCGAAGGCCGCGACCACCTCATGAATCTTTTGGCGAATAGTAGGGGCGACGGACTTCGCGGCCCCCAGGTAGTAGCCCCCACCCGTTTCCACCAGTTTGACCTCACGGAAGCTGTCTGCTGGCAGATTCAGCTGGCGCAAGCGCAGCGGCACGAACACCGGGTTGGCGATAAAGTAGTCGGCGCGACCGAGCGCGACCAGACGTATTTCCGACGCCGGGTCGCTTACAACCTGCAGTCGGTCTTCGGTGAATCCGAGTCGGGCGAGGGATTCGCAGGCCGCATCATCACGTACGCAGGTGGCCTTGCTGTCTCCGTTGCGAAGCTGATCATCGGTCAGATCGGGGTGGTCGCTGCGTGTTGCCAGGTATAGGTCGCTGGAGCTGAGCTTGACTAGCCAGTCGAATATCGCCTCGCGCGCCTCGGTGCGCCGCAGGGTGAAGATCAGTACGTTACGGTTATCCCCACGGGTCGCCATGGCGTAAGCCCGCGTCCAGGGGTAAAGTTCGATGCTGTAGTTTAGGCCGCTGCGATCCATCACTTTGCGGACGATCTCGGTGGAGAGCCCCACGACCTGATCATTATCAAGATAGTTATAGGGAGGGTAGCTTTCGGTGACTACTCGCACCTCCAGTGGGTCATTGGCGGACCCAAAACCAGAGTAGGAGCTCAGCAGGCAGACTCCAATAGCAGCAATGTATTGTCGAGCAGTCATGCAAAACTCCAGGGACCTGTCGGGGCAGGTCACGTTCCTTGTCTATCGCCACAAACAGAGTCCCGACCGTTCTCACATAGTTGAGTATAGGAACAGGTGTGGCGTTTTCATCACACGCTTGCTTGGGCCGGGGTCAGTGGGCCTGCTCGTATGTTTGCACCGCTGCCCAATACGCCGAGTTGGTACTGAATTTTTACAGCATATATGGCCTAATAGGACTCGGCGACATTTATATCAGATATACATGCCCCCCTGGAATCAAACAAGGATAGTCAGATGAATTTTCTAAGAGTGTTAGGCGGTGTTTCATTGGTCGGTGCGTTGGCGTTGGCCGCAGGATGTAATAAGGGAGAGATGGCAACGACGGAGGAGAGCAAGCCCGCACCGGTTGCTGGTCAATCCGCTTCTGCTGGCGATATGGCGCAGGATAAGCCTTTTGCAGCCTATACCCAAGAGCTGACGCTAACCGCCAAGGTTGCCGGCATTAATCACGAAACAAGAGAGCTTGTTTTGGTGGATGAGGGTGGTTTCGAACAGACCTTTGTTGTCGGTGAAGAGGCCAGGAATCTTGATCAGGTGTCGGTCGGGGATATGCTCACCATTAACTATCTGGAGAATATCACCATCAAGGTTGTTGACGGTACCAATATGGAAGCCGGTGCGGCGGTCGTCGCCGAAGCCGTGCGCTCCAAAGAGGGTGAGATGCCCGCCGGTGCGATGGGACAAACCCAGGTAGAGGTTTATATGGTCGAGGCGATCAACCTTGAGAGCAATACCTTCGTGCTAAAAGATGCCGCGGGCAACGTAAAAGAGTTTACAGCGCGTAACCCGGAAAACTTGAAGCGTTCATCGGTCGGTGATGCCGTTGTTATGAGTGTCACCAAGGTAATTGCGGTTGATGTCGCAAAGGCAGAAACACCCTAACGCTCTATTTCCTGCCAATCTGCTGCGCAGCAGTTGGCAGGAACCTTAGCCTGGTCGACGGTGGCGCTATGTTGAGTGATCAGCACCAGTTGAAAACGACACACTCAAAACATAGCCGCTACCCTTTTTTTCCTCTTCTTTATCCTCTGTTTCAGGAAAATGATGACCCCCACCGACACGGGTATCGAGTCGGGGCGTTCCGCGCTGCGTTTTTGGCGGGGGAAGCGCAGGGCTCCGGTGGGGCTCAAGCCTCCCCAACGGAGACGCTAAAGTGCTGCGGTATGGTAGTGGGCCAGGGCGACTGGACGTGAAAAAATTTAAACGCTATTTTGATATCAAAATCGTCGGTTGAACATCCCAAGCCTTACAGATAACCCAATCAACAGGAGTCACTATGAGAGTGCTTTTTGGTGCGGCCCTATACTTGTTGGCCAGTCTTAGCTACGCCGTGGATGCGGGGAAACCACTCGAACGCGCCTCCGGCGCGTACCTTGAAAATGGTGCTGATGCCTTTATTCCTGCCCTGCTAAAGGGGTCGCCGATGGAGGGGGAGCAGAGCGTTCTTGCCCAGTCCGAATCTATACGGCAAGTCGAAGCCTATTACGGCGCTTATCAAGGGTTTGATGTCATCTATGAAAAGTCGCTTACCAATAAAGTGCGCCTGGTTTACTACATCATGAACTACGAAAACTCTCCCCTGTTCGCGGTGGCGACCTATTACAAGCGCAATGGCGAAGAGATCGTGACCCACTTTAACTTCAACACAAAGATGTGGGATGTATTGCCCAGTGATGTTGTTTTTAACTAGCCCGGATTGTGCATCGAGGATGGGCTTGCGCGCCCGGGTGGCCTACTGATGGATACCCCTCCGTTGCTCCGGGTCGTTGGAGGGCCACAGTAGGTACGATAAATAGTTTGACATGGTTGCCCGCAAGTTGTATTGTCCCGCCCAGCTCGAAAGAAAGACTAATTTTTATCTACTCCCGTTCGTGATTCTTCCCGTCCTGTAGTTTCTAAGTTTCAGCCTATTTTTTCCGCTACACCCGCCTCTTGCAGGCACACATTTATTGATAAATTACAGGATATTACTATGTCTACTACTACCGGCACTGTTAAATGGTTTAACGAATCCAAAGGCTTCGGCTTCATCGAGCAAGAGTCTGGTCCTGACGTGTTCGCTCACTTCAGCGCTATCTCCGGTTCTGGCTTCAAGACCCTGGTCGAAGGCCAGCGCGTTGAGTTCACAGTAACTCAGGGCCAGAAAGGTCCTCAGGCTGAGAACATCGTAGCTCTGTAAGCCCCTGCCATGCTGTAGCAATACAGCAGCAAGCGCTTTAAAGCTATAAAAAGGGCGATCCCTAACGGGACCGCCCTTTTTTTATGTACAGGGATAATGGAATGGACCCACTCCATTATCCCTGGCCTTCGCGGCAGTCGAACATTCTGTTTATCATCGCCCCTTCGGGCCACGATCGAATCATTGCCCCGGTGCTTGTCGGCTAAGAGGGGGGGGGAGAGGTGTGGCCTGTCCCCTCTGTGCAGCCGCAACCTGTAGGTCGGGCTTTAGCTCGACAGCTGTTGGCAGTAGCGAATATTTGCGCTACCGCCCCATAAGTCGTCATGCTCGCGTAGGCGGGCATCCAGCCGTTGCTCTAAAATCCGTGGGCCCGGCTTTAGCCCGCACTCGTTTTGATTGCCCCGCATCTAACGGCAGGCACAAACATGGCAGATCGACACAGTCTATCTGCCGCTGGTGAGAAAGCAGCGCGCTCTTGCCCATGATCTGCACCTTATCCTAATCAATGGCCTGTATGCATATACAGTTTATTGAGGGGTTTGCCAGTTTAATGGTGTAAAGTGGCCTGGTGCTGGGCGCGATCAGGACTGGTAAACTCAGAAAATATCAAGCAATATCAACAGATTGCGGGAGGTGACGGTTTGGATACTGTGCCACTCGTTTTGTATATATGACCCGGCACGTTTTCACCGGAGGGAAATGGCAAGTGCGGCCATTAATTCTAAATATTTCAATGCCTTTCACCTGTGATAGGTATCTCGCTGCGCGGCCAAAACAAGCCAGCTCAGTATTAAGCTGTTATGTTTAAGGAAGAATATGAGTATCTCCGTACACACAATTGATGCCCGAGGGCACATCTTACTTGAAACAATGCGTGACTATTTCGGAGCAACACCGGAAGTAATGTTTCGAGAAATACAGGGTATGGTGAATACAACTGTCGACGTTCTTAAAGATAAAGGTATAAATTATCAAGATCTCAGGACGGCGCTGGTTCCGAGAACTGACAGGTTTGAAGCAGGGTTTATTTTTGACACGCAGGATATCGAGTCAGGTTGGTATGGGCTTGATGTAATGAAACAGCTGTTGCCACTTCTAGATATCAAATCAAACTATAGCGTGCAATGCGGCGATCTTATTGGAGACAATCAAGAGTTCATATTCTCTATTCTCCAAGAGTCACTGGTACTTTCGAGGAATTTAGATTTTGTTCACGGCAGTGCCTTGTACTGTGTCTATATTAATAATTTAACCGAGTCTGGTTTAGAGCGTATAAATAAGGCACTTTCCAATTTTAAGCCATATGTTGGCTATATTCCGTGTACATTTGCCTCAAGGGCGAGGGTTTACCTATCTACAATACTCGCTAACAGCTTCCTAAAGCATGGCAGCAAGGTGATCATGGGGCATGAGGATGATAGGCCAAATGACGAAAATATTAATATGCTAGGTTACCCGTTCGAAGAATATAGAATGAAGGTATATAGCCTTCAATCAATGTATTTTGGTGTTCTCCTAAGCTACAAGATTGAAAGGCCTGTATTTAAAGGTTTTGAGTCAGATACCGAGCTGTCTTTGAATGCAATATCTTCTCAAATACTACCAATTGAAGGGTTTAATGTTGAGATTGAGGAGGCAAAGCATGAGTATTTGAAGTCCGACAAATGTGGCAAGCTTGAAAAGGCTGGAATTGAAGCTTTAAGTAAAAATGAACTTGCCGACCTTATTCGATCAAAGGTATCTGAAAGTTATATCTATAATTTGTCTTATCTGCCCGAGCATGACGTGTCAAAGTTTAACGTAATGCTTGAAATTCCAAGAGTAGACGGTGGATATCCAACAAGAGTGGTAGCAGCTCTTGAATATAAACCAAAAGAAAAACTGTTGCGTGTAATTACCATGCACTAAAACATAACAAGCGCATGTTGTCGGACTGGTTTTCCGCTGCGCTCCAAACCAGCCGCAAATGCGGGCGTTAGCCTATAAAAATTACCAAAGGGAAGTTCTGTGCCTAGACTAGATGAAGTATTTAAAAAATCTGGTGTTCCAACACACACGTTTGTGCCACCAGCCGAATACGACCGCGTAGCAGTGGCGTTGAGAACCCCTGGCCGTGGAATAATTGTAGAAGGCCCATCTGGAATCGGAAAAACATCTTGCGTCAAACGAGCGCTTGACGATGCCGAACTCTCGGAATCGTGCTTGTTTTTGTCTGCTCGCAAGCGAGCAGACACAGAGTTAATCGCAGAACTCCCTTCTATGCGAAGCATAGGTGTCGTGGTCGTCGATGACTTTCATCGACTTCCAGATGCTGAGAAGGCCTCGTTGACCGATTTCGTAAAAGTACTGGCTGACGAAGAGGATCAAGAGAGCAAGGTTATCTTGGTTGGGATCAATCGAGCTGGGCAAACATTGGTGGAATACGCCCCCGATCTTTTACATCGCATTGAAACGATCCGTTTTGGTCGTACAAACATTGAACGAATCCAGAACATGGTTGAGCTCGGCGAAAGGGCACTGAATTGTCGTATTGCCATTGCTGACGAAATTTCTACTGAAGCAGAAGGTAGTTTCGCAATGGCTCAAGTGCTTTGCCATGAGGCGTGTCTTCAAGGGCATCTTCTCGAGACTTCAAGAGAAGCCATAGTCAAAGACATAAGTGTGAGCTTGCCTTGCATTCGGGAATCTGTGATCGCAGATTTGCACCCTAGATTTTTTCCAATATCACGAGATTTTGCTACCGGTAACAAGCTCCGAAAAGAAGGCCGAGCACCTTACTTGAATTTGTTACGGTGGCTATCACAAACTCCGGAGGGCGCCCTAGATACAAAAGAGGCTCTGGCCGCAAACCCCGTATTAAAAGGAAGCGTCTCTCAAGTGATTGAGAAAGGACACTTGCAAACGCTTATCACAACCAGCGATCAGCTTTCTTCACTCTTTCATTTTGAACCAGATACACAACTACTTACTATTGAAGACCCTAAGCTTCTCTATTTTATAAGACATTTAATCTGGTCAAAATTTGCGTCGCAAGTGGGGTACTTTAGTATCGATTTTCAAAGTCGTTACGATTTCGCGCTTTCGTTTGCAGGTGAAAATCGCGATTTGGCGGAAAACCTCACTAATGCACTAGCGGAACGGGAGATCAGCGTATTTTATGACAAACACGAACAACACAGAATTCTTGCCAATGACGTTGAGGAATACTTGGCACCAATTTACCGCAGTGAATCTCGGTTTGTCGTAGCACTGCTTAGTAAAGACTATCCAAGAAAGATTTGGACGAAATTCGAGTCGGATAACTTCAAGCACCGTTTTGGGGAAAACTCGGTTATTCCCATTTGGTATCAAGACAATCCTCCCGGCATGTTCGATGAAAGTCGCAAGTATGGTGGTTTGTCGTTTGATCCAGCAGGTGATCTAAGTGATGAAACGGAGGCCATTGCTTCCGCTTTGGCTCAAATGATGGAAGAAGTACGCGCCGAGGATAAAGGGATGAATGATGGCTAACAATGCCGTAAACCCGGACGCATTTTTCGTTCGCTGCGCTCACTTCAAATGCGCCGGTTACGGCTGGCGTTAGGTGCAAGGAAGTTATGAAGCTACGAATCAACTGCATGCAATGCTTTCAAGAGCAAGGGCACCCATCTTTAGAATTCCAACCAGTTGAAATTCGAGATGACGGCTTATATTCGTCAACATGCAATAACGGACATACAACTCTTACTGTTATCCAAGAACAAAAATTTGAGGTACTTTTCGACTTTGGTGCTATGGCATTAATCGATGGCTACCCAAGGGAAGCCGTCACAAGTATTGCTGCTGCACTCGAACGATTCTATGAATTTTATGTGACCACTACTTGCCTGAAGCATGATATGGAAATAACCGATTTTCAAAAAGCATGGAAGCACGTTACAAATCAGTCTGAACGACAGTTTGGTGCTTACCTTTTCGCATATCTGATAGATCATAATGGCTGTGAACCACCTGTTATTGACAACGAAAAACCAAATCTCCATGGTGTTTCAAAGGGCAAGACTAAAACATGGAAAGAATTTCGTAACGCGGTGGTTCACAAAGGCTATATCCCGTCTGTTTCAGAAACTCTTGCTTATGGGAACATAGCTTACCTCCATTTGAATGAGCTAATCGCAGATCTAAAAGAGAGAAGCGGCGAGGCTATTCAGAAAGTTACGTTTCATCATATCGCCAGAGCAAATCAAGCCGCTAATGGGGGTGTAGTTTCAACAATGAGCATACCTACACTTGTAAGCCTAGTGCGTGGTGAAAGTCCGCCAGAATCATTCGAAAAGGCTCTGGAAAGTGTGGAAGAGTATAGAAAATGGCTGCATCACGTTTAGCACCTAACAAATTACTCATGCATCGTTCCGGCCAAAAAGCGGCCTCCACTGGACGCGCTAACGCGCGCCGCTTAGCAAGGCGTTAGGCGAATAAAATCATGGGAACCATGCCATACAAAGAAATCTTGAGCGCCTTTGCTATTGCTCTCACATTTGCGGCATTCGTTCCCTATATCCGTACAATCATTAGCGGCACAACCATGCCCCACGTTTTTTCCTGGTTCATTTGGGGCACAACAACCTTCGTGGTTTTTCTTGCACAGCTTGAAGGTAAAGGTGGGGTGGGTGCTTGGCCCATCGGGGTTTCGGGTGTCATCACGATATTTATTGCATTCTTGGCTTACGTGAAGCGTGCAGATATTACAATTACAAAAGCTGACTGGCTATTTTTTATCTCGGCCTTGTCTTCTTTGCCTCTCTGGTACCTTACGTCTGACCCATTGTGGGCTGTTGTCATTCTTACAACCGTCGATGTTCTTGGGTTCGGGCCAACGGTCAGGAAGGTCTATATTTACCCGCATTCTGAGTCTTTGCTGTTCTTCGCTCTGTTCGCCGCCCGCAATCTCATCGTCATTGCGGCGCTTGAGACTCACTCGGTAACAACAGTTTTGTTTCCTGCGGTTATTGCGGCGGCTTGTATGTTGCTAATGGCAATGGCAACGTATCGAAGACGAGTGGTAGCAATATGAGACCACAAAGCAGAAAATCGCCTAACATGGCGTTTGAGAGGGACGCCCCAAAAGCGGCGCGCCCCTCAACTCTACGTTAAGCTCATTTGACAAATCCTTTCATGTACATACACTGTACATATTATTGCTTTCGAATGGGATGCTACTAAGGCAACCAGGAACCTAAAGAAACATGGAGTATCGTTCGAAGAGGCGAAATCGGTCTTTTTTGATGAGTTTGCCGTGCAATTCTTTGATGAGGACCACTCTTAGCTAGAAGAAGATCGCTTTCTGATGCTCGGTCACAGTAATGAGTCGAACGTACTTATGGTTTGTCATTGTGAACGTCAAGAAGAAAGTGTTATTCGAATAATTTCGGCGAGAAAGGCAACAAAAACTGAAATCAAATACTATGGTGGCTGATCATGAAAGCAGAATATGATCTCTCTAAAATGAAATCCCGAAAAAACCCGTACGCCTCAAAACTTAAGAAGCCTGTAACTATGCGGTTGAGCGAAGATGTCATTGATTACTTCAAGCAAATGGCAGAAGAAAGTGGTGTTCCTTACCAAAGTCTAATTAATTTATACTTACGTGACTGTGTGACTCAGCATAGAAAAATCGACATTTCCTGGCACGCTTAGCCTTAACAAACCGTTGCTACGGACTCGTAAAAGCCTCTCACCGTTGGGTAGGGGCGTTAAGCCCCCGTGTTACCCACAACCACTACACACCCTCTATAGTTAAATTTCTCTATAGGGAGGTGCCTGGACACCGGCTTACAGCAGCACCAAAAGCCGACTCCCCAGACGGTCTATAACTGCCACCACTTGTTGCAGTTTCGCGGCGCCCTCCGCAGTGAACACCCAGCCGAGGGCGCCCATATTGATCACCACGGTGATCCAGAAGATAGTCTGGAACGAGGCCTTGGAAGATTTGTGGCGCAGCACGCGCTGGGCGATCAGCGCACCGGGCCAGCCACCGATCAGACCGGCGAACCACAACGTCGTTTCCGATGTACGCCAGACGCCGTTTCGGGCGGCGCTTTTGTCCTTCCAGTAGAGTGCAAAGGCGCCCAGACTGGTGCCGAGGTATAGCATGAGCAGGTGGGGCGGGATCATGCCGCGCAGGGTCAGGGTCACCAGAATGCCGAGGAACAGGGTGGCGATCGAGGTGTCCATCAAGGCGCCGGGCCTTCGCGTTGGTTGTGATCGTTTGGGGCGGGCTTTCTCCCCCTGGAACAGCACCTCAACGGCGCGCTGTTTGCCATCGGGGGTGAGTTCGGCACGAAATTGCAGTCGGTCACCCACCTCGGGGCGGCGACGGCTGCCGATAAAGGATTTGATGTGAACAAAGATTTCGCCGTTGTGCGCATCCTGCGCCGGGGAGATAAAGCCGAAGCCGCGATCGTCGTTCCAGCGCGAAAGGGTGCCGTTTTTCTTCATTGTCGGTGCTCGTGTGCGGGGAGGGGCGGGAAATAGAGGCCAGCGGCTACTCCTCCTCCGGTTCCTCGGGCATATTAAACAGGGTCGCGGCGGTGAGGGGTTGCTGGTACATCAGGCCGCCGTGGGGGCGGTTGATCTCGGCGGCGAAGAAGATAAATTCGAACAGTTCGTCGGCTTCATCGACCGTGGCGATCACGGTGACGATCTCCTTCTCGGTGGATTCACCGACGCCGCGATGACGCAGTGGAGTGAGGCGCCCCACGCCGCGAGCATGGTTGACGTTGATACGGTTGATACCGCGCTCGTGCACCAGGGTCTTGATCAGTGGCGCAGCACGCCCCTTGGGCAAAATTGCGGTAATCAGCTTATGGGATTGAAATTCGGCGCGGCGCATTCTATTTGCCCCGGCGCTTGTTGGGGTTGCGGCGGTCTTTCTTGGCGAATTTTTCCAGGATATCCGGTGGTACGAAGCTGGCGGCCTTCTCTACCGGCGTGACCCACATAAAGCCCATGCCGGGGGTATCGAAGTCGCCGGTCAGGTAGATCTTCTCGAAGATGCGGTCGGTCTGGTCGCTGGAGACGATGATGTTGATCACCTCCTTTTCGGCTTCCACTGCCAGCCCCAGAATGCCCAGACGCTCACGCACACCGCGGCCGTGGGAGTAGTGGATGCTGGCACCCTGGGCGCCTGCTTCCTGGGCGGCCTGTACAATGGCGTCGGCCTTGCCACGCTGCACGATAGCGGTGATCAGGGCGACGTCGGTTAGTACTACGATCTCTTGTTTAGCCATGGGCTGTGCTCCGGTGTCAGGCAGTCTTGCTGTTCAGGGTGGCCTTGCCGGCCAGAGGTTGCTTGTTCAGGGACTGGTCATAGCGTTGATGCTTGCGCGCCACCTTCCAGTTGATCCAAAGGCCTACGGTCATCACCGAGATGATGGGGCCTATGGAGGCCATGGAGAGAATGCCGAAGCCTTCGATCGCCTCCACGGCGTTGCCAAAGCCCAGCCCCATGGCCAGTACCAGCGGGACCGTGACCGGGCCTGTGGTGACGCCCGCGCTGTCCCAAGCCACGTTGACGAACTCCTCGCTGGAGAACCAGGTAAGCACCAGCGCCAGCAGGTAGCCGGGCAGCAACAGGTAGACGATGGGGATGGCGAACACGATCTTCAGCACCCCCAGTGCGATACCGCAGCCGACACCGATGGAGACCGCGTACATCAGCAGCGATTTTCGGAAAGCGCCGTTGGTGAGGCTCTCTACCGTTAGTCCCAGGGCGTTGAGCGCCGGTTCGGCCAGGGTGGCGCCGAAGCCCAGAATCCAGGCAAAGGTGAGGGCGATAATGATGCCGACATGGTATTGGTAGAGCGGTGACGTCTCGACGTGCTCGAGGGTGGTAAAGGCCGCGGGCACCAGGCTGCCCGACTGGTTGCCCAGCTTGGAGAGACCGTAACTGAGGCCGAGGTTGAAGATGATCATACCGACTACACAGAGCACGATGCCGTAAGCGATGTTGCGCGGTTGGGGCAGCTTCTCGCGCAGTATGAAGTGCATCACCAGCATTAAAAACAGCACCAGCGGGACGATGGCCCGCATGCCGCCGATGATCTCTACCCAGGGAGTGGTCTCGTACCAGGCGATGGTAGTCGCGGTGTTTGCGAGTCCGTTGGCTGCGGCGATGATCTCGACCGGTGTGGTCACCTGCTCGACGTAGACCGCCAGCCCCATCACCCCGAGAATCGGGAACAGGGAGGCGAGGGTGACGATGCCGAAACCGGACATGCTGTCGCCCCCCTTACCGGCGGAGGCGGCGATGCCGATGCCCAGGCTCAATACCAGTGGGACCGTAACGGGTCCGGTAGTGACAGCGCCGCAGTCCCACGCCAGCCCCAGCATCTTGCTTAGCTCAGGGTGCTGGGCGATATAGAAGGTCAAGCCGAGGGTAGGGATCACCGTCAGGTAGATAAGCGGCTTCAGGCTCCATGAATAGAGAAAGCGCAGGGTGCCCAGTACTGCGGCGGCACCCACCCCGATACCGACGATCAGTACCAGGATCTCGGCCCAGTCGTTGAGCAGGGTGTAGAGGTAGGGCGCGTTCTCCACTTGCACGATCTGTCCGGCGGCCTTGAGTGCACCGATAGCGGGTTCGGCGAAGGTGACACCGATGCCCAGGATAAAGGCGATGCAGAGCACCACCGGCAACTTTGCTTTGGTGGGCAGCGAGGTACCCAGGGCCTCGCCGAAGGGCATCAGCCCGACCCGTAACCCCTCCATAAAGAGCATCAAACCGAGAATCACTGCGATCAGGCCGGCGGTGATGATGTCGGCATCCACCACCTCGGCACGGAGCACGATGATCTCGAATAGCATCAGGTAGAGGGCCAGTGGCACCACCGCGCGCAGTTGATCCTGCAGGCGAGTGCTGATGTAGGGTTTGATCAGGCGGAAGGCGTCGATGAAGCGTAACTGAATCGGCGGCGCCTTGAAGGGGATATCCCTGCCGTCGGCATCGACCTGTTGATCCGGGGTGACATCGTTGTAGCTCAGGTGTTCATGCTGGGTGGTGATCTCGCGAACGAAATCTCCGAAGCGAATATCCTGCGGCATTCCTTCTCCTAAATACAGTGTGGGGGATCGCGTGTCGGGAATGGAATCCCGAACCCAGCCACACCCCGTGATTCGATCATTGGATATTACAGCAAAGTCGGGGCCGATTGTCTGTTGGTGTGCATCAACTTTATTGGCGAAAAGCCCTCGTTCTGGGGGCTGGCGGGTGTTTTCTGCCCCCAATTCGTAAATAACGTTGTTTTTTTAACCCTTTCTCCAAACGGCTGCGTTTATAGGATTAACGATCTTGAGGATAAGTCCTTTGTGTTCCTGGCCGATTTGGGAGCGGTCTCAGGCGCAAACACCCGTCCCCCGGATTCCATCACACCCAACCCAAGGAATGCCCTATGAAAAGCCCCATGTTTGTACCCACCCTAACCCTGAGCGCTGTTGGAGCCCTGCTTGTGCTGCAAGGCTGTGGTAGTAGCCAGCCCCCCTCTCGCATCACATCGACAGAAACCGCGCCCCCCGCCCAGGTGCGTATAGTGCCGAAGGGAGGCGATGATTACAGCGAGCATGATCGTCTCGCAGCCCGGCAGCCGGCTCCCACTCCGGTCACGCCTAACCCGCAGGTACCCTCCGGGGGCGCTGCCGTCGTGTCGGGTGATGCTGTCATGGGTTTTCCTGCTGAACAGGAGCTGCGGCAAAAATCCCCACCGGCGGTGTTGGCCGATGCCCAGCGGGCAGTGACTGCGGGAAAACGCCTTGAGGTGGCACCAGCCGGGGTCGCCAGCTCCATGGTCGAACGCAAAATGATGCCAGGGCTCGGTATCGCCCCCCCGGCCTATGGGCCGGGGGTTGATCGCGAGCAGTACGCGCAGGTTGAGGTTAACGGCATCAAGCGGGTGCTCGACGAGCCGGTCTCCACCTTTAGCATCGATGTCGATAGCGGCAGTTACAGTAATGTACGGCGGATGCTGAAAGCGGGCCAGCTGCCTCCCGTCAATGCGGTGCGCATCGAGGAGATGCTCAACTATTTCGACTACGCCTACCCGCGCCCTGAATCCACCGCGCTTCCATTTGCGATCAATACCGAGATGGCTCCGGCCCCCTGGGATAGCCGCCGCACTCTGCTGCGGGTCGGCTTGCAGGGCTATGAGGTGGACGCGTCCGCGCGGCCGGCGAGTAACCTTGTGTTTCTGGTGGATGTGTCGGGTTCCATGCGCAGCGCCGATAAGCTGCCACTGTTAAAACGCTCGCTGCAGATGCTGACCCGGCAGATGCGCGCCGAAGATCGAATTTCGCTGGTAGTCTACGCCGGGGCCTCGGGGGTAGTGTTGGCACCAACGGCGGGCAACCGCCAGGCCGAGATCGCCCAGGCGCTGCAGCAGTTGGAGGCGGGAGGCTCCACCAACGGCGCGGCGGGAATCGAGTTGGCTTACCAGATGGCGCAGCAGGGGTTTATTGAGGGAGGCATCAACCGGGTGGTGCTGGCCACCGATGGGGATTTCAACGTCGGTACGGTGAACCTGGATACCCTAAAAAACCTCATCGAGCGCCGTCGGGAATCGGGTATTAGTCTCACCACGCTGGGGTTTGGGCAGGGTAATTACAACGATGCCCTGATGGAGCAGCTCGCGGATGTGGGTAACGGCAACCATGCCTATATCGATACGCTGAATGAGGCGCGTAAGGTTTTGGTGGATGAGCTGGGTTCCACCCTGCAGACCATCGCCAGCGATGTAAAGATCCAGATCGAATTCAACCCAGCCAAGGTGTCCGAGTACCGTTTGGTCGGGTATGAGAACCGGGTGCTGGCGCGGGAAGATTTTTCCAACGACCGGGTCGATGCCGGAGAGATCGGTGCCGGACATAACGTGACCGCGCTCTATGAACTCACCCTGGCGGGCAGTGGCGCCGAGCGCATCGAACCCTTGCGTTATGCTGTTTCAGGCGCTGCAGCGACGGCACCAACCCAGGAGCTGGCCTTCTTACGCCTGCGTTATAAGCTTCCCGGGCAGTCCCGTAGTCGTCTGTTGGAGCAGCCGCTTTACCCGTCGCAGCGGGATGCTCGCCTGGCGCACAGTAGCAGTGATATGCGTTTTGCTGCAGCGGTAGCCGGCTTTGGTCAACTGCTCCGGGGCGGTCAGTATACGGGCGGTTTCGATTACGATGCCGTGGCGCAGCTGGCAGCGGGTGCCCGGGGGCAAGACCCTTATGGCTATCGCGGAGAGTTCTTGCAGCTGGTGCACACGGCGAGGGCATTGGCGGCCCCTATTGCCCTGTCCCGTCCCACCCCCGACGGTGAGTCCCTGCCCGATATCCAGCCATTTGCCCGCTTGCAAGAGCAGAGGGCGCACCCGTAGTGTAAATGGGAGGTGGGTAACACTCACCTCCCTGTGAGCGGATGGCTGCGGCTGCTAAGCTATGGTGATGCGAACCCTCGACCAACTCGATGACCACGACCTTATGCTTCGTTACGGCGAGGGTGAGGTCGCGGCGTTTGAGGTGCTTTACCAGCGTCACCGGCAGGGACTCTATCGCTATTTTCTGCGTCAATGCGACCACCGCTCGCTGGCAGAGGATCTTTATCAGGATGTATGGGGGCGGGTTATCGCTGCCGCTAGCCGCTATCGCCCGGATGCACGATTCGATACCTGGCTCTATCGCATCGCCCACAACCGCCTGGTGGACCATTATCGGCGACCGGTCATGGTTGCCAGCGCAGACGTTGAAGCGGTGTCTACGCTTGAGCCCGGCCCCCATGATGCGACGGAGCAGCAACAACAGGCGCAGCAGTTACGCCACTGCCTGGGGCAGCTGCCCTCGCCGCAGCTGGAGGCCTTTATGTTGAAAGAGGAGGTAGGTTTCAGCGCACCGATGGTGGCCGAAGTGGTCGGTGCATCACTGGAGGCTACCAAGAGCCGGTTGCGCTACGCCTATCAGAAGCTGCGGGAGTGTGTCACCAATAAGTGGCAGGAGGTGAGTCATGAGCGAGCATAAGCCTTCTGCGGATGAGGTGTTCGTGAGCAATCTGTACCAGCAGATGCCCGCAGAGGAGCCCGGCGCGGAACTGGATGGACGCATAATGAGTGCCGCACGGGAGCGGGCAGCGGGCGTTAAGCTCGACTCTCCGTTGGCACGTTGGCGGCGTTGGCAGTGGCCTGCGTCGGCGGCGGCAACGGTGGCCTTAGGCAGTTTGATCTATCTCTACCAGATGCCTTCGATCGGTCCCGAGTTTCAGCTCGACGACGCGCCTTTACCCAGTAGGAGCCAGAGTGTATCCCCGGCGGCCGAATCCGAGCTCGGGGGTGAGACGATGGCTGTGCAGGAGGAGGGGCAGCGGGTGCTCGAGAATATGCCGCCTGCGGCGGCGATGAAGCGCAAGGCTGCAGCGGCTCCCGACTCGATCCCATTACCCGCCCCATCGGTGGCAGATTCCCCAGCGGCAGGTTCTGCTCGGGAGCCGTCACTCATGGCGCCGAAAGCGGTTCAGGGGGCTGGGGCAGGTGCCGTCATGACCTCGCCCGCCGACAGCGCCCGCCGACAACGGTTGCCAACTGCCGCCATAGGTATCGATGCCGCAGCGGGTATTGAGGAGAAAGCGGAGTTCGATAGTCGCGCTGAGCAGCTGGTGCCGGAGGAGTCGCCGCAGGTTTGGTTGGCGCGCATCCAACGGTTGCTGGATGCCGGCGACAAGGCCGCCGCGGGCCAGGCATTTGCCGAATTTCGGTTCCGGTATCCCGATTATCCGGTGGAGGATGAGTTGCTGCGTGCGCTGCCCTAAATAGCTACGGGAGGGGGTTCGTTTACAGGGTCCGGTAGTGAGGCCCACTTGCAGGCGCCTTAACCTGTGTTAATGCATCAAGGGCGTATTTTGGGCACTCTTTCAGCACTCTGCGATACGGGGGTTCGCAGTTATCTGGAGGTTTCGATGAAGTCTGTCCTGCGCGTATTGGGTGTCGGTGTTATTACATTCGTGCTGTTGTTGGTTTTAGTCGTCGCCCTGCTTTTCAGCTGGCCACGACCCAGCTTCGAGATGGCCCCGGCGCGAAACTTCGGCTGGACCCTGCCAACACTGGATCAGGCGAACTACCATTTTCAAGTGCGCGCAGACGGACAGTTGGAGATCGAGCTGAGTCATCCGCTGCTAGAGGGGGTATCCCCGCAGATGCTGCATTGGTGGTACCAGCAACTCCCCGTTGGCTGGGCGCAGTGGCAGCAACGGCGCTACAGCTACTATCATCTGTTTCACCCCAGCGAGCACGGTGTTATCCATGTACTTGAACCCGCCCTCGATGGTGCGGCTGGCATGGGAGAGGGCGCACTGGTCTACCGGCAGGAGCGTTTTGGGCCCTATTACAGCAAAGGGCGGGGCCGCATTCTACGTTTTGATCAACGGGGTATGCTGGTGGCACCCGAGATGGGGTCGTTGCAATTTGGCCGAATTGAACACCATTTCGAGGCGGTAGAGGGGGGAACCCGTTACCGGGTGCGCTCCCTGCTGGGCTCACAGCTACCGCTTGTGGGGCCACTTATTAACGCCTACATAGTCCACAAACGCTTTCCCCCCGAGGTGCTGGAGCAATGGCTTCGCCATCAGGTAGAGGAGGTAGGGACCCTGCCTCACTTTTTGCCGGACCTCTATCGAACAGCTCAACAGTTGGAGGCGGGTGTTGCTACTTCGCCTGGGCCAGCAAACGATCCAGGGTATTGGCAAATCGTTGACGGTCCTGCTGGTTGAATTGTGATGGCCCCCCCAGTTGCTCTCCACTGCTGCGCAGCTCCTCCATCAGGTTTCGCATCGCCAGTCGTTGGCGGATAGTCTCGGCGTTGTAGAGCTCTCCTCGAGGGTTAAGTGCTAGTGCCCCTTTCTCTACCACTTCGGCGGCCAGCGGGATATCGGCGGTGATCACCAGGTCACCCGCGACAAGTTGCTGCACAATGTGATTGTCGGCGACATCGAATCCGGCGGGTACCTGTACCGAACGGATCAACGGCCCCGGCGGTGTCGCAAGGGGCTGGTTGGCGACCAGGGTGAGAGTGGTGTTGGTGCGCTGTGCGGCGCGAAACAAGATGTCCTTGATCACCTTGGGGCAGGCGTCGGCGTCGACCCAGATCTGCATGCTTTGTCCTCGTATGGAGGGTAGATTTTCACACAAAGTTCGCCACGGCCGAAAGTCTCACGCTATAGTGGTATAGGTTTTTTAAAGGCTGGATATATACAGCCCTGGGGTGCAACTTCACTTGCTGGGTGTTTTTTGAGCAAAATAGTGCTCAAGCCGATGTCATGGGTGGGAGAGTATGGGTATGATGCGCGGGATCCTGTTTTGGGTTGCACTGTGCTGCATAACGATGCAGTCGCAAGCCGATGCCGTGCAACCCGAGAAACGGTGTCTGTTAGTCAACTCCTACAGTCCTGATTATGCCTGGCAGCGAGCGGTGACCAAGTCGATCTGGTTACAACTGGTAGGGCGCTGCGATATTCGTGAATTTAACCTGGATGCCAAGCGTTACCCCTTCCCCAGCCAGCTTGCGTATCAGGCCGAGCAAGCCTGGTCGGTGATTGAGCAGTGGCAGCCCGATGTGGTGATCGCGTGCGATGACGCGGCCTCTAAATACCTGGTCCAGCCCTACCTCAAAGGAACCGATATTCCGGTGGTGTTCTGCGGCGTCAACAATAGTGGTGATGCTTACGGTTATCCCTACCCCAACGCAACCGGGATGATCGAAGCTTCTCCTACCGATCGTTTGTTTGATGTGGTCAAGCAGGTCAATCCCGATGCGAAGCGCGGCCTGGCCGTGGTCGTCGACAGGCTGACCGACTCGATTATGGCCAAGGTTTATCGGCGTTTGGCTGAGCAGCGGGGGTTGACTGTCGAGGTCAGCGTCGTGCAGACCATGGATGAGTTGGAAGCAACTTACCAGCAAGCAGCAGAGTACGATTTTCTCTATTTTTCCAATAACGCCGGTATCGCCGACTGGGATGATCAAACAGCCCTGAATATTACGCGCCAGTATTCCTCCGTGCTTACCTTTTCTGCGTATCGGTGGATGTCGCCGTTTGTCATGCTGACGATCGCCCATGTGCCCGAGGAGATGGGCCGCTATACGGGTCGCACCGCACTTCGCATACTGGAGGGGGAGAGTCCCCGTGCGATACCGGTCACCACCAATAAAGCGATCGATATCATCATCAACCGGCCTCTGCTCGATCTTATTGGATTAGAACTGCCCCCGGCATTGAAGGAGCAGGCCATGGTGATCGAGTACTAGGGGGTATTCAAACTCAATGGCTGTGCAGTATGGTCCGCCGCGCTCCTGCCGTGCGGGTTTTGCGCGGGGTGTTCTGGAGCTTGTGCTATGCCTAGGGCGCACGTGCAGGGAGCGACCCCGATACAGTCCAGGCGGCGTGGGCTAAAAACGCAGCGGTCTCAGCCGCTGTATGCACGCATGAAAGTCTCGACGCAACTCTCAACGTAGCGTTGGTTTTCTTCGTCAGCAAGCGGCTCGACGTTGAGCTCGAGTCGCAGGCGTGATTCGCCGTGGACCATCATCAGGAACTGCACTGCGGCGAAGCGCGGCTCTTCAACCTGCAGGAGCCCGCGTTGGGAAAAGACCTGCAGCAGCCGGGCAACCTGTTCGAACATATTGTTGGGCCCCTCTTTAAAGAAGAGTCTGGAAAGTTGTGGGTGGGTTTCCGATTGCGCCACGCAGGTGCGAAATACGTGTACCGCTTCCTGGCTCTGAATCAACTCGCAAAAGCGCAGGGCGATCGTGGAGAGCGCGCTGCGGGGGTCATCGAACTCGCGAAAATCCTCCTCCGCCAGTTGGTGGCTTATGCATTTGCAGCGAATGGAGGCGCTAAAGAGCTCCTCCTTACTGCCGTAGTGGCTGTAAACCGTTTGTTTGGAAACCCCGGCACGCTGGGCAATCTGGTCCATGCTGGTGCTTTCAAAGCCCTGCTCGGTAAATAGGGTGACCGCGGCATCTAGGATGCTGTCACGCTTCTCTTCGCTTTTGTTTCTGATTCTGACCATGGATGCCGATGAACGCTGTAGTGAGTAGGTGCGAGGTGATGATAACCATATTACCAATCGATTTAAATCGAACTGGACAGTCTAGTTTAGTCTAATTAAACTAGACGGCGCAGTCCAGTATAAAACTGCCCAGTATAAATTTTGCCATCAGCTACCCTGGCCGGGCATAAACATCGCGGTCATAAACATCGAAAGGATCGATCTATGTTTCCCTCTATCCCTCCCTCTCTACCGGCGTTGGCCGCCGTGACGCTGTCTGCTCTGTTGGTGGCTGGCTGTGCTGATGAGGGTGCCGGCGCAGCGCAAAAGAATCAACCCAACGCCTACGCCCATCTGGCTAATGGCGAGCTATTGACCGAGCAGACAGGATACGACGCTGAGCGGCGCTTTATCGGTAGTGTGCAGGTGAAAGAGCAAGCTCAGTTGGGGTTTGAATTGGCGGGCAAGGTGGCGGAACTTTTTGTCGACGAAGGGGACTCGGTAACGGCCGGGGACCCGCTGGTACAGCTGGATATTCGCCTGTTGCAAACCGAACAGCAGCAGCTTCGTGCCCAGCAAGAGGAGATTGCCGCCGAGCTACAACTGGTGGAATCCAACCTCACCCGAATCCGTTCGCTCAGCAGCAGTGGTTATGCGTCCCAGCAGAGCCTTGATGAGTTGGAGAGTCGACGCCATGCATTGCTCGCCCGGCAATCCCGTACACGAGCAGGGTTGGACGCCAATGGTCTACGGTTGGAAAAATCACTGCTGCGCGCCCCTTTCGATGGGGTAGTTGACCAGCGCCTGATCTCTCCGGGAGGGGTGGTTGCGGCAGGCACGCCGGTGCTGTCGCTGTTGTTGCGTGGTAGTGCTGAGGTCAAGGTGGGGGTGCCGGTTCGCCTGCTCAATCAGCTACGCCCCAACATGCCGATTGTTATCGCAGGCCAGCGCTTCGAAGCCCGCCTGATTGCCCGCGGTTTTAATGTCGATCAGGTGACCCGTACCGTGCAGTTGCGTTTGCAGCTTCCTCCCGGGGCGGGGGTGGTCAATGGCGAGATGGCGCAGCTGCTGGTTAACGAGCACATCGAGCACGCAGGTTTCTGGGTGCCATTGACGGCGCTGACCGACGGGGTTCGCGGATTGTGGAATGTATATATATTGCAGCCCGAGGCCGATGGTGAGTATTTTCGCCTGATCGCACGTGATGTCCGCATTCTCTACGCCAATCAGGAACGTGCTTTTATCAGCGGTAGTTTGGCCGATGGCGAGCGCCTGCTAAGTGCCGGCTTGCACCGATTGGTGCCGGGCCAACAGGTGCGGCTGGCAGCCGCCCGTGTTGCCCAGGAGCCCTGACATGATTCGTAGTTTTGTTGCCAATGGCCGCCTCGTTTCTCTGGTCATCGCGATCCTGGTGGTGGCGGGACTGGGTTCGCTTAATACCTTGCCTCGGGCAGAAGACCCTCATATCACCAGCCGTTATGCGACAGTGATCACTCACTTACCCGGAGCGAGTGCCGAGCGGGTCGAGGCGTTGATTACCGAGCCTGTGGAAAACCGACTGCGAAAGCTGTCAGAGATCAAGTTGATCACATCTACCAGTCGACCCGGTATTTCGTTGGTAAAAATTGAGCTTAAGGACGAGATCGTCGCCCCTGACCCGATCTGGTCCAAGGCGCGGGACCTGGTGGGCGAGGTGGAGCTTACTTTACCCCCGGGAGCGGGCAGACCATCCCTTGATGACGACAAGGGGTATGCATTTACTCGTATTATCGCGCTCAACTGGGCCGGCCCGGGAGAGCTGGATTTGGCGACGCTGGGACGCTATGGCAAGGAGTTGCAGAGCCGCATGCGCGCGCTTGCCGGCACCGATTACGTCGAGATTTATGGTGCACCCGAAGAGGAGGTGTTGGTGGAGGTCGATCAGCACCTGGCCAGTGCCATGCAGTTATCTCCCCAGGTGATCTCCAACCGCATTGCCGGTGCTGACGCCAAGGTAACGGCAGGACGCCTGGTCAACGACAATAACCAGCTTCAAGTCGAGTTGGTGGGCGCGCTGGATTCGTTGGAACGTATTCGAAACATTCCCCTGCGGGCCGATGAGCAGGGCTTCGTTTACCGGGTGGGTGACCTTGCTCGGGTGGAGCGGTCCGTGCAGTGGCCTCTGGAGGAGCTGGCTCTGGTGGACGGAAAAAGCTCGGTCGTGGTTGCTGTGCGCATGGGAGCAGGCCAACGCATCGACCTCTGGGGGGCGCGGGTTGACCGTGAGCAGGGGCGCTTCGAAAGCCAGCTGCCGGGCAACATAGAGCTGGAGGTTTTGTTCGACCAGACGGGATACACCAACCATCGCCTCGGCACGTTGGTAGATAACGTGCTCATTGGTTTCGCTATTATCTCCGTGGTACTGCTGATTACCCTCGGCTGGCGCTCGGCGATTATTGTTGCCAGTTCATTGCCGCTGACGGTGCTCTTTACCCTGACCTGCATGAATTACTATGGCTTGCCGATTCACCAGATGTCGGTTACCGGCTTGGTGGTGGCCCTGGGAATAATGGTGGACAACGCCATCGTCATGGTCGATAGCATCCAGTTCCTGCGCCAGAAAGGACGTTCGGCGATAGAGGCGGTTATGGAGTCGGTGCACCACCTGTGGCTGCCCTTGCTGGGCTCAACCCTGACCACCATTCTCGCTTTTATGCCGATCGTGTTGATGCCCGGCGGGGCGGGAGAGTTTGTGGGGGGGATTGCCCTCAGTGTGATTTTCTCCCTGATTGGCTCCTACCTGATCTCCCATACCCTGGTGGCCGGTTTGGCGGGGCGCTTCCTGCCTGCGGGCAAGCCCGAGGGTGAGCACTGGTATCACAGCGGATTAACCCTGCCGTGGCTCTCCACTGCCTTTACACGAACATTGCAGTTAGCGCTTAAACGTCCGTTGATCACCTTGCTGTTGGTAATGCTGGTGCCTGTGGCGGGGTTTCGAGCTGCCGGAGAGTTGACCGAGCAGTTTTTCCCGGCCTCCGACCGGGATATGTTCCAGATCGAACTCTTTATGCCCGCTCAAACCAGCCTCAGCGCGACCCGCCGCATGACCGATGCCATTAGTGACGAACTGAAGCGGCAGGAGGGGATCGAAAGCGTGCAGTGGTTTGTTGGCAACAACGCCCCCAGTTTCTACTACAACCTGATTCCCGCCCAGCAGGGTGCGCAAAACTATGCCCAGGCGATGGTCAAAGCGGAGGACTTTAAAGCCGCCAATCGCCTGATACCTGCTTTGCAGCAGCTGCTCGATGATCGGCTGCCGTCGGCGCAGATACTGGTTCGCAAGCTGGAGCAGGGCCCTCCCTTCGACGCCCCGGTAGAGATGCGGATCTTTGGCCCTAACCTCGATACCCTCAAGGAGTTGGGTGACCAGGCGCGGGCAATACTGGCGCAAACCGATTCGGTGGTGCATACCCGGGCCAGCCTGCAGCCGGGAACCCCCAAGGTGTGGCTCAAGGTTAATGAAGAGGCGAGTTTGCAGGGAGGTATGACTCTCACCGCGATCGCTGGCCAGCTGCGCAACTCACTCGAGGGCAGCGTGCAGGGCTCGGTACTGGAATCAACCGAGTCGATTCCGGTGCGGGTAAGGGTGGCCAGCGAACTGCGCCTGCAACCCGGTCAATTGGGGGATATCAGTATCACCTCCAATGCGAACTCCAGTGTCCCCCTGTCCGCACTGACCGAGGTGCAGATACGGCCCAGCCGAGGGGCGATACCCCGTCGTGATGGCGAGCGGGTGAACACTATTGCCGGCTATATTCGTGCCGGTGTATTGCCTGCGACCGCGCTCGAGGCCTTTTTGCAAAACCTTGAAGCGGCCGAGTTTGAACTGCCTACGGGTTATCGCCTGGAGGTGGGGGGAGAGTCTGCAAAACGTAATGAAGCGGTCGGCAACCTGCTGGTCGATATCGGGGTGATCATCACCTTGTTGATTACCGTGCTGGTGCTCTCCTTCAACAGTTTTCGGCTTAGCGCCCTGATTCTGGTTACCGCAGTACAGGCGGCGGGACTGGGGTTGCTCAGTCTCTACCTGTTTGATTTCGCGTTTGGTTTTAACGTCATTATCGGACTGCTGGGGTTGATGGGGCTGGCGATCAACGCCTCCATCGTGATTCTGGCCGAACTGCGTGCCGATAGTGCTGCGGTGCGCGGGGATATGCAGGCCATTATTGCGGCTGTGAGTGTTTGTACCCGGCACATCACCTCCACTACCATCACCACCCTTGGGGGATTTATGCCGTTGATATTGGAAGGCGGCGGTTTCTGGCCTCCTTTTGCCACCGCGATCGCCGGTGGCACCTTGCTGACGACGCTGCTCTCCTTTTTCTTTGTGCCGGCAGCATTTTTGCTAATGAGCCGCTTTCGCGCGTTCGAACCCAGCGAGCAGCCCGAGCAGGAGGAGGCTGTTCTGGCGCGCTGAGGGTGCAAACAGCGAGATACTCAAATGCACACCGGGGCGGCGCCCCGCCTCGCTGACGTGCTAATCTCTATGAATAATCAGTAGGATCCCAGGTGTCTCTCTATGCTGTTGTCTCCTCATGTCTCGTAACAAAATACACGGTGAGTTCGCGATGCGGGTGGTGGGCCGCGTATTGGCGATTAGTTACGTTGGCGCCTTCAATGAGGAGGGCTATATGGCGTTCGTGAAAAACGCACGCGAGCATGCTGCCGGGCTGCAGGCACAGCCGTGGGGAACTATCGACAATATCAGCAACTGGGAGTTATCGGTTCATGCCACGGCAGGACTGATCCGCCAGGCCGTGCAGGCATCGGTAAAACTTAACCGTCGTTTTATCGCCATAGTCGATAGCAAGCAGGGGTTTGCCCAGAGCGTTTTCCTGAATTATGTGCGGGATATAGAGGGACTGGAGTGCCGACTGTTCTCTAGCGAAGACGCTGCCTGGCAGTGGTATCGTGAACTGGGGCTGTTGAATGAACTCTCCTATGGGGAAGGCATCGCCGCTAGGGGCGGCGACGCATAGGCCTGTCCCCCTGGATCGAATACGCTCGCCGTCGCAGGCGGGTTTCGTTGCTGCAAAAATAGCCAGTGGGTGAAATGATAACGCCCCAAGGGGGCTTGGGAAGTTATCCACAGCCTGACCACAATGCTTTCCAGCGAATCTGTTGAAAACCCGGACAAAGAGTTCATTGGGCCTGCCCGTTAATCTGCGGTGGCATTCCGGTGAGCGGCTATCCATAATGAAAGGATATTCCGTTCATTGAATTGAGGAGTGTAACGATGAACCTGGGTGACTCAGCACAGATGACCAGTACCCTGCAACGGGGGGATACGCTGGAAAAATTGTTAAGAGATTGCTCTGATTACCGGGTATCGACCTTACCGGTGATGGATGAGGAGGGCGTGATTTGCGGGGCGGTCAGTTTGTATGACCTGCTGGCTAAAATGATGCTGCCCGACTATCTGGTAAAGGCCGCCCATGTGCTGGGTGATGCTGCGGTCGCGTTGCACGATATAGAGCCCGACATGAAAGAGTGGTGTGACAAACCGGTTGATGACTACATCACCGACAAGTTTTGCGTCGTAACACCGGACTCCTCCCTCACCAAAGGGCTGGCGTTGATGGCGGATCATGACAGTACCTGTTTGTTTGTGGAGGACAAGGGGGACTACCGGGGCATCGTGACCCGCATCACGATCGCCCAGCGCCTGCTGGACAAGCTATAGCGCACCCTAATCAATGATGGCCAGGGGCGGCCTGTCTTTTTAATCTAAAAACAGGAAGGGGAGCAGGGGGATATGGAGAGCGAAGCCGGTTTCACCACCGCGATGGGAGCCGCACTGGTTACCATGGTGCTGGCCTATATCGTTATCTTTACCGAGATGATTCATCGCTCCAGTGCGGCGTTGGCCGGCGCGGTAGTGATGATCGGGGTGGGGACCTGGATGGGGTTCTACTCCCAGGCAGCCGCTGTGATGGCGATCGACGCCAACACGATGTTTCTGTTGATCAGCATGATGATGATCGTCGTAATGCTGCGTCCCACGGGGGGCTTTGAGTATCTCGCGATAAGAATCGCGAAGGCCTCAGGTCGCGATCCAAAGCGTCTGCTGGTATTTCTTTGTATCGCGGTCAGCGTAATCAGTATGTTCCTCGACAACGTTACCACGGTGCTGATCTTCGCCCCGTTGACGGTACTGATTACCCGCATGCTCAATATCAACCCGTTGCCCTATTTGATGGCCGAGGCGATGCTGTCCAACATTGGTGGCGCCTCGACCCTGGTGGGTGATCCGCCCAATATCATGATCGGTAGCGCCGCCGGCATCGACTTCCTCAGTTTTATGGTCCATATGGCGCCGGTTATTGCCGTGGTCTGGGTCTGTACCGTCGTGCTGGTGCTGTATATGTTCCGCGAGTACCTGAGTGTACCGATCGATGTGGACCTCGATCTGGACGAGAGCAAGGCGATCAAGGATCCCAAGGGACTAAAAAAGACCCTGTTTGCCTTGTCAGTAACCATCGTGCTGTTTTTTGTACACCATCATTTCCATCTGTTTCCCGCCTACGTAGCGTTTATCGGTGCGGCTATCGCCCTGGTGCTGGTGCAGCCCGACCCGGAGCCCCTCTACGGGGAGATGGAGTGGTCGGTGCTGGCGTTCTTTGCTGGACTCTTTGTTATTGTGGGGGGGGTGGAGTCGTCTGGGTTGCTGGATCTGGTCGGTGCCCAGTTAGCCGATTTCGCCAAACAGGAGGGGCAGCTGTTGCTGGCCTGTATTCTGCTCATGTGGGTGGCGGCGATCCTCAGCGCCATTGTTGATAACATCCCCTTTACCGTTACCATGATACCCATCGTGCAGGGTTTGGAAGCTCAGGGCGTGCCGGTATTAGCGCTCTGGTGGGCGTTGGCAATCGGGGTGGGGGTGGGCGGTAACGGTTCCCATATTGGTGCGACCGCTAACGTTATCTGTGTCAGTGAATCGGAGCGCTGTGGTATTCCCGGGGCGAGAATTACGCCGATGCTGTGGTTGCGTAAGGGCTTCCCGATCATGATATTCAGTTTGGTAATGGCGACGATTGCCTTTAGCGTCGGCTTCGATTATCTGCGCTAGCCCCCGTTTCTGAACAGGGGGCTGGCGCTGTTCAGTGAAAGACTTGCAGTGAGAGATCTTGATGTGAATAAACGACAATACCATTGTGATATTTGTGACTATATTTATGATCCGGCGCAGGGCTGTCCCGAGGAGGGGATAGCGCCCGGTACTCCCTGGGAGGAGATCTCCGATGACTGGGTGTGCCCGGAATGCGGTGCCTCCAAAGAGCTATTTAGTGAAGTCATCGACAGTGAGTAATATTCGATCCTATGAGTGAGCAGAAAAAAACGGTGTCCCAATCTCCGGATGAACTTTGCCTGGGGATGTACGTTAAGTTGCCCAATAGCTGGCTGGACCACCCCTTTTTGCGCAATGAGTTTTTGATTAAAACCGAGGCGCAGCTGGAGAAACTGCGCAATTGCAAGATCAATCGGTTTGATATTGATCTCGGAAAAAGTGAGCTGCCGGCGAACTGGCACGCGGACAGTGGCAACGCCACCGACGTTGCCCATCCGGAGCCAGCGGTTGACGTGACGGCGCCTGCTCCCGAAAAATGGAACGCGGATAATCTGGTGCCCGAAGCCTTGCAGGAAGCGCTGCACGACAAAAAACTCAACCCGGAAAAGCGTTCAGAGGCGGTCTATCATCACTCCCGGGAGTTAATGGATCGGCTGCTGGAAACGCCGACGGCAGAGAATCTTAAAGCATCCAAAAAGGCGATTTTCCAGGTCACGGATATGATCCTGCACGACCCGGAAACTGCCTCCAATATGCTGCGCATCACCAGCCACGATTTTTACACCTACACCCATTCGGTCAACGTAGGGGTGACCAGTATTATGTTGGCCAAGGCCCTGTTCGGCCAATCGGACCAGCACGATATGCAGGAGCTGGGCGCCGGCTTTTTTCTGCACGATCTGGGTAAGGTCAATGTGCGCCCGGAGGTGATCAACAAGCCCGGCAAGCTGACCGACGACGAGATGCGCCATATGCGCACGCACCCTTTCAAGGGTTTTAAACTGATGGAGCAAAGTGGCGAGCTTACCGAGGAGAGCCGCATCATCGTATTGCAGCATCACGAGCGTGCCGACGGCACCGGGTACCCCAAGCAGCTACACAATGAAGAGATCCATATCTACGGCAAGATCTGCTGTATCGCCGACGTGTTCGACGCCTTGACCGCCGAGCGCTCCTACAAAAAAGCGATGACCCCTTTCCAGGCCCTGGTACTGATGCGCGACCAGATGTCCGATCACTTTGATAAAAAACTGTTCACCGAATTCGTTAACCTGATGCGTTAAGCTAGGGGCGCCCACCGAACTGGCAGGCGCCCACCGATCTAGGCGGTCATGCCACCATCGACAACGATGCATTGCCCGGTGGTGTAGCTGGACGCATCGGACACCAGGTAGAGCACGGCGCCGGCCATCTCCTGAGGCTCGGCGTGGCGTTGCATGGGGATGTTACGAATGGCCTCCTTATGGATCGCTTCATTGCTAAACAGTGCCCCGGCGAACTTGGTTTTGGTCAAACCGGGCAGTAGCGCGTTGACGCGAATATTCAGTGGCGCGCACTCCTTGGCGAAGGCCTGGGTCATGTTGACCACCGCCGCCTTGGTGATGGAGTAGATCGCCTGCATGGGGCCCGGGTGCAGTGCGTTGATGGAGGCGGTGTTGACGATGGCGCCACCGCCGTTTTCACGCATCAACTTGCCGCCCTCGACCGACATAAAGAAGTAACCGCGAATATTGACGTCCACGGTCTTCTGGTACGCTCCGAGGTCCGTGTCGAGAACGTGGCCGAAATAGGGGTTAGCGGCCGCATTGTTCACCAGAATGTCGAGCCGACCATGTTCGCTACGGATATAGTCGAACGCGGCGCTGATCTCCTCCATGCTGCCGACGTGGCAGGCGAGGGCTTCGGCGCTGTGGCCGCTGGCCTTAATGCCGTCCACCACCTTTTGGCAATCATCTACCTTGCGGCTCGATACAATGACATGGGCACCCTGTTCGGCGAGTAGCTTGGCGATCTCTTCGCCAATACCCCGGCTAGCCCCGGTGACGAGGGCGATCTTTCCGGTTAAATCAAATAGTTGTGTTGCCACGATGTTCTCCTCTGCTCTTTTTAAACGGTGGGTAAGCGGTGAGCTCCTTTACGGAGTCAGAATCACCTTCCCCTTTACCTGACGATTCATCACTTTGTTAATGGCGTCGACGGCGTTTGCTAGCGGATAGGTTTGATCGACTACCACCTTAACCTTGCCTTCAAGATACCATTGCATCAGTTCCATCATATTGGCCATAAACTCTTTGGGTTGGCGCATGGTGAAGGTACCCCAGAAAACCCCCAGCACCGCGTAACCCTTTACCAGCGTCAGGTTGACCGGTAGTTCGGGAATGCGCCCCGAGGCAAACCCGATCACCAGCAGGCGCCCGTTCCAGCCGATACAGCGGCTGAGGGTATCGAAGGTGTCGCCACCGACCACATCGTAGGCGACATCAACCCCCTGGCCACCGGTAATTTTTTTGACCTCGGCCCTAAGATCCTGTTCGCTGGCGTTAATCAGGATATCGGCCCCGTTGGCCTCGGCCACCGCCAGCTTCTCGGCGGTGGAGCACACGGCTATCACCTTGGCACCCATCGCCTTGCCAATCTGCACCGCAGCGAGTCCGGTTCCTCCGGCGGCACCGGTTACCAGCAGGGTCTCGCCCGCTTGCAGGTTGGCGCGTTGCTTAAGAGCGTGGTGGGCGGTGGCATGGGCGGTAATGAGTCCGGCGGCTTCCTCGAAGGGAATCGCATCCGCTAACGGCATCACGGTATTGGCTTGCAGCGCCGCTTTCTCGGCGTAGCCACCGAGCATGGTGACGCCAACCACTCGATCACCGACCTTGAGGTGCGCGACGCCCTCTCCGACTTCACTGACGACACCGGCAATTTCGGTACCCGGTACGAAGGGGCAGGGTGGTTTCATCTGGTAGAGCCCCTGCACCAGCAAACCATCGGGAAAGTTAACCCCGGCGGCGGCAACATCGATTACTACCTGGCCTTTGCGGGCGACGGGGTCGGGCAGGTCGTTATACTTGAGTTCCTGCAGGGGGGCAAAGGCCTCGCATACGATCGCTTTCATTCTGGCTCCTGTTGCTATTCATTATTGTTGTAGGGGGTCCGCGTCGCGAGCTAGGGCTGGCGACCCTGTTGCTTGATTACACCGAGCGCCAGCTCCGCCATCGGCCCGACAAAGGCGCCGACCTTGGCCGCGTTGCGATTGGAGGCGTTGCCATCGGCGGCGCGTTTGGCAACACCCTGCACAATGGCTGCGAGACGGAAGAAACTGAACGCCAGGTAGAAGGCCCAGTTATCGATGCCCTCCAGCCCCATACGCTCGCAGTAACGGGCGATGTACTGCTGTTCGGTGGGGATTCCCAGCGCGCCGAGATCGACCCCCATCAGCCCCGACATGCTGCCCACCTTGCCGGGCATTCGCAGCTGCATGCATTGGTAGGCGAGGTCGGCAAAGGGGTGCCCGAGGGTGGAGAGTTCCCAGTCGAGTACCGCGATCACGCGCGGTTCGGTGGGATGAAACATCATGTTGTCGAGGCGGAAGTCACCATGGCTCAGCGCTATGCGGCCATCATCGGCGGGCATGTTCTGCTGCAGCCAGCTCATCAGCTGCTCCATCGCTTCGATGGGCTGTAGCTCAGAGGCGCGATACTGGGAGGACCAGCGCCCCAGCTGGCGTTCGAAGTAGTTGCCGGGTTTGCCGTAGTCGCTCAGGCCCACGGCGTCGATATTGACGCTGTGCAGCGCCGCCAATACCCGGTTCATTTCGTCGTACATGGCACTGCGTTGGCTGTTATCGACTTCGGGGATCGCGGCATCCCAGAAGATACGACCATCGCAATACTCCATCAGATAGAACATCGACCCAATAACCGAGGGGTCTTCACAAAGATGGTACACCCCGGCGACCGGCACCTCGCTGTTGGCAAGTGCTTTGATCACCCGGTACTCCCGATCCACCGCGTGGGCCGATTTGAGCAACTTGCCGGGCGGCTGGCGACGCAGCACATAGGTACCCGAAGCGGCCTCGATTTTAAACGTCGGATTGGATTGGCCGCCGGCAAATTTTGTCGCGGTAAGGGGGCCTTCGAAACCGGAGACCTGTTGGCTCAGGTAGCTCGCTAGCAGCGCCTCATCAAGGCTATCTATCTGTTCACTCATGAATGCTGTATTCCCTGTTGTGTTCTATTGGTCGGCCCAGCGGCGTGCCAGATCACGCCCCAATTGCATCATGTGTACCTGGTCGGGACCGTCGGCGAGGCGCACAGTACGGGCATACATATAGAGTTCGGCGAGGCGAAAATCCTGGCTCAGTCCCGCCGCTCCATGCAGCTGCATCGAACGGTCGATCACCTGGCAGGCCATGCGCGGGGCGATCACCTTGATCATCGCGATCAGCTCCTTGGCACCCTTGTTGCCGTAGCGGTCCATGGTGTCGGCCGCTTTCAGTGTCATCAGTCGTGCCTGCTCTACTTCGCAGGCGGATATGGCGATATCTTCGCGCACAGACCCCTGCTTGCTTAGCGGGCGCCCAAAGGCGATGCGTTGCTCGGCGCGTGCACACATCATCTCCAGTGCCCGTTGGGCCGCGCCAATCAGGCGCATGCAGTGGTGAATGCGGCCGGGGCCGAGGCGACCCTGGGCAATCTCGAAGCCTCGCCCCTCTCCCAGCACAATATTGCTGACCGGCACGCGCACGTTTTCAAACACAATCTCGGCGTGACCCTCGGGGGCGTCATCGTTGCCGAACACACGCATTGGGCGCACCAGGGTGACTCCGGTGGTATCCATTGGCACCAGTACCTGGGATTGCTGGATATGGCGGTTGGCGTTGGTTGGGTCGGTCTTACCCATCACGATGAGTATTTTGCAGCGCGGGTCGCAGGCGCCGGAGATAAACCATTTGCGACCATTGATCACATACTCATCACCGTCGCGCTCTATCAAGGTCTCGATATTGGTGGCATCGCAGGAGGCTACGGCGGGTTCGGTCATGGCAAATGCCGAACGAATCTCGCCGGCCAGCAGCGGCTTCAACCATCGCTCTTTCTGCTCCTCGCTGCCGTAGCGCGCCAACACCTCCATGTTGCCGGTATCCGGTGCGCTGCAGTTGAATATTTCGCTACCAAAACGGGTGCGACCCATCACCTCGGCCAGCGGGGCGTATTCGAGGTTGCTGAGGCCGTAACCGTAATCTTCAAACTCGGGCAGGAACAGGTTCCACAGCCCCTCAGCCTTGGCCTTGGCTTTGAGTGCTTCGATCTCGGCAGGGATCGTCCAGCGATTGGGTTGGGTTTCGATGGTTTCCAGCAGCTGTGCCTCGATAGGGTAGAGATGCTGGTCGAGGAAGCCGGTAACCCGCCCTAGCAGGTCTTTTACCTTATCACTGTATTCAAATTCCATGGAATGCTCCCTGTGTCTGGGGTCGATGTTAGGTTTGAGAGTCGGGTTAGCTGTAGGTGATGGCGTGGCGTCGGTCATCGGGGTCGAGATGGTACAGCTCGTTAAAACTAAACAGGTGTGCTCGGCTACCGGAGTTGCGCAAGCGGGTCACCCCGGTATTACGTAACTGTAGGTTGAGGCTGATCATAGTGCTTGGCGGCGCTTCCAGCACCAGACTGGCCGCCAGGGTGATGGCGCCGCCGCTGCTGACCACCAATACCTTATCTCCGCGAGGAGTGTCCCGCACCGCATCGAGGCTGTGGCGCACGCGCTGTTCAAATTGTTGCCAGCTTTCCGGCAGGTCACCCCGCAGCCGGTTCTCAGCCCAGGCGTGGAGGGCTTTGATCAGCAAGCGGTAAAACACGGAGCGATCGGTTTCACCAGCTCCAGGGCGTTGTTCGGGGTTCTGTTCAAGGTAGAGGCGAAAGATGGTTTCGAAATCGTATTCGCTGAACCCATCGAGGCACTCGAAGGGAACCGGATTGGAAAGCTCGCCGCAGATCGACTCGGCGGTTTGGCGGTGACGGGCCTGACCACCGATGACGATGCGGTCGAAGTGCAATCCCTGCTGCTCGAAATAGTGCCCCAGCCAGCGCGATTGCTGGTGGCCCAGCTCGGAGAGCTGGTCGTAGTTGGCTGCACCAAAGGAGGCCTGGCCGTGTCGTACCAAAAAGATGTCGCTCATGCTCACTCGCAGATATCGAGGGGATGATGAAGTCAGGTATTCAGCATAGTGAGAATACCCGAGGATGAGAAGGCAGGGACAATGATGGTGGGGTATCAGTGGCGCGAATGGTAAGAGTTTGCCGAGGCGCTCAGCTTGGGTACACTAGCGCTATTTGCTTGAGGCGAACTCGTAATATGAACCCACAACGCAGCGTGATCCTGGTTGGAATGCCCGGCGCGGGCAAGAGTACCATCGGTGTGCAACTGGCCAAGGAGTTGGCGCTGGATTTTGTCGATACCGATTTGCTGATCCAGCTGCGCGAGGGCAAACCGCTGCAGGATATTATGGATGAGAGCGGCTATCTTCATCTGCGCTTTATCGAGGAGCAGACGCTGCTGGAGTCCTTCCTGCCGCGCCACGTGATCGCCACCGGCGGCAGTGCCGTCTATGGTCAGGATGGCATGCGCCACCTGCGTGGGTTTGGCCCGGTGGTGTTTCTCGATACCTCCTTGCCCGAGCTTCGTCGCCGTATTCGAAATTACGAAACCCGTGGCATCGCGCGGCGGCCCGAGCAGAGTTTCGAGGAGCTGTTTGAGGAGCGTAGGGCGCTTTACCAGCAAGCTGCGGATATCACCATCGCCTGTGACGGTAAAGACCAGCAGCAGATTCTGGACGAACTCTGCGTGGCCCTGGCGGCGGTATAGAGCTGCCCGTATAAAGAGCGACGGGCAGGGTTCAGTCCAGCGGTCGATAGTCAGCGACCGCTATAAGTCATCAGTATTGAAGGCTATCCAGCGGGCTCTCGGTACCTGCAAAGTGTTGGCCCAGCACATGGGTATAGAGCTGGGTGGTAGCCAGATCGCTATGGCCCAGTAGCTCCTGAACGGTCCGAATGTCACGACCACTTTGCAGCAGGTGAGTTGCAAACGAGTGCCGGAACGTATGGCAACTAACCCGCTTGTTTAAAATTCCTGCCTGTTTAACTGCCCGCTTTAGTGCCTTTCTCGGGGCTGAGTCATGCAAGTGATGGCGGCAGAGTTCACCGGTTAATGGGTGAGCGCACAGCCCTGAAGAGGGAAACAGAAAAATCCAGCCAGGTTGACGAAAAGCATTGGGATACTTGCGACCCAGCGCATGGGGCAGGGAGGGGCCCACGCCTTTGCGATTATCCGCGGCTTGAATGTCGAGAACCCTATCGATATGAGGCCGCAATGGCTGATGCAGGTTTTGACTGAGAATGGTTTTCCGGTCTTTACCGCCCTTGCCGTCACGCACGGTTAATGAGCCGTCGTCGAAACCTACATCCTGCACCCGCAATCGCAGGCACTCGGTAATACGCAAACCGCTTCCGTACAGGATTGAAAATATCAGCCGGTAGGGTCCATGAACCCGCTCAAGGATCTGGCCCACTTCCGAACGGCTGAGTACTTCCGGCAGGCGTCGATGCTGCTTTGCGTACTTAAAGCCCAGATCGCCCAACTGAATCGAGAGTACCTGATGGTACAGAAACACGAGTGCATTAAGGGCAGTTTTTTGGGTGTTGATAGCGACGTTTTGTTCGTACGCGAGCCATGTAAGATAATCCCTGACCTCAACGGCGCCCATGCTTGCGGGGTGGGTAATGCCGTGAAAACGGATATAGCGCTTGATCCAGGTGAGGTAGGTTTTCTCGGTTCTTAGGCTGTATCCTCTTAATCGGATCTCTCGACGTACCTGCTCAATCAGCGCGCTCTTGCCCATGATCTGCACCTCATAATCAATAATGAATATACTGTATATATATACAGTATATTGGAAGGTTGCCAGTTTAATGGTGTAAAGTGGCCTGGTGCTGGGCGCGATCAGGGGTGGTAAATTCAGAAAATATCAAGCAATATCAACAGATTGCGGGAGGTAACGGTTTGGATACTGTGCCACTCGTTTTGTATATATGACCCGGCACGTTTTCACCGGAGGGAAATGGCAGATGCGACCACTAATTCCAAATATTTCAATACCTTTCGCTTGTGATAGATATCTCGCTGCGCGGCCAAAACAAGCCAGCTCAGTATTAAGCTGTTATAGGTCGTAAGTATGGAGCAAAGGAAGGCGACACTTGAAGAAATTGAAGCGAGAGAATGTATCGCTAGATTTCATAAGTGCTCAGGTATACGTATGTCCGGTTTATTTGGTTACGTATGTGAGGGTTGCTTGTCTTTTTCTGCTCAGCAAATAAATGAAGGTAAGTATCTAACCTCAAAAAACTGTAGTTATTGCGGTGCTAAAAGTCCTGTTTTCGGCAATGATGCTGCAGGCTACACTTGCTTAAGTTGCTGTGAAAAAGCAATTAGTAAAGCTAAAGAAACAAGGGCTAGTTTCGAGTGAAAATGCCCTATAACAAGTTTAGCCTGCCTCGCCCCGGAAAAAGCCCCGGGGCTGGACTCGCTATCGCTCGCCGCAGCTAAAGGCGTTAAGCCTACATAAGGATAGTTATGGCTGTATCACCAAAAACAAGAATTCAGGTATGGGGTGAATCTGCCGCAAGGTGCGCGCATTGTAAGGAGCAGCTTATTTATTCTGAAGATTCGGGGCTCCATGAATCTCTCATTGGCGAAGTTTGTCACATATTCGCTCAAGGAAAAAATGGCCCTAGAGCGAATCCGCATATATCACCAGAAGAGCTAGATTCAGCAAACAATCTTTTGCTTCTATGTAGAAAACATCACAAATACGTTGATGATCACCCCGAATTATTTCCTGTAGAAAGGCTTGCAGAAATAAAAATAAAGCATATTGAGTGGATTGTTCGGCAATTATCTATTGCTAAATCGTGGGATTGTAATCTAGCGACTTTGCATTACTTAAATATACCAAGGCTAACCATCCTCTCTGCAATGTCAGGCGAAATGGTAACTTATGATATTGACACAAGCAGAGGGCTGTATTGCCTAGGAGAGAAACTTTTAGGTGTAATGGTTGCATATCAAGGCCTGCTTGAAAAAATGCACCCCAAAGTTATCGATATGCCTGATTTTGCTGAGCCATATGATGATCAAATAGGTATGATTTTTAAGTTTAGTGATCGTTTTCGTACAAAGAATGCACCTTGGCCAGATAGAGAGGCCAATTATTCTAATTATTTGAAAGGGGATATCGCAAAAGATCCTCAGGTATATAAAAAGTTTGGTGATTGGAAACTTGTAATGATTATTGATCCTATGTGGATTACAACGTCAACTGCATTTTGTGATTTTGCCCCATCAGGCGGCCACAATATATTCTCTGGTTTAGCTATGGTGAAAACGATAAATCATGATGACAAAATTATTACAGCAACGCCTTTAGTTATGGGTATACCAAAATCACCATTGCATGACATTTTCAATATGGATATTAATGAAATGCCAAGAACTATTGATGTGTAGAAGGCTTAACAAGTCAATCAACTTCGCGCCTTCGGCGCCGGACGCAGCAAAGCTGCGCCGGTTATTGAGGCGTTAGGCATTAATATGGATCTAGCCGATTTTCTCATAACACTTCTTAGCTCAGCCGGAGCAAGTGCTGCTCTTGCCGGAGTACTTGTATTTTTGAGTCGCAATTGGCTTTCTGAGAGGTTGCGACACAGCATAAAACATGAATATGACCTTAAGCTCACTCATTTAAATAATGAGCTGAAGGCAGAGTCAGAAAAGAATGTAATCTTGTTAAAGACTTCAATTGAAAGAGAGGCTGAAAAAGTTCGTTTTGCCAACGCATCAATTAGTCAAACACAAAAACTGTCAATTGAACGAAAGCTATCAGCTATAGAAACTCTTTGGGAAGGCGTGTTGGCTGCCAGAAAAAATATTCCAGTGGTAATGGGATTTATCGATATTCTCACAGAAGATGAATATTCTTCCATGAAAAATCATCGAGACTTCCAAGCGATGGTTGGAGAGCTGTCCACCGAAAAAATAACTCAAATGTATGAAGATAATGTTGGTTCTCGGGAGAGAGTGCGGCCTTATGTTGGTGAATACACTTGGGCCCTTGTAAGCACATACCAATCAATCATTTTACGCACAGCTCTTTTAATCCAAATGGGTCAAAAAGACAGCGAAAAGCTCAACTGGCATTTAGATTCAGGTATACAGCAATTATTAAATTCGGCTCTATCTGAGACTGAGGTAGCCGAATTTGATGAAACAAAAATCGGTAAAGTAAACTGGATTCAAAGGAAGTTTGAATTCAAGATTCTCGCTGCCATGCAAGTCGTTATTAGTGGCGAGCAGTTCGGGGATGAAGCTTTAAGACAAGCTATGAAAATGGAAGAGAAAGTGCAGCAACTATCAAATGCCTAACAATCACATCAAATTCGCTCTCTTCGGTCGCCGGACGCTCGTACCTCGCGCCGTTTATGTGGGGCGTTATGGGGTTCTAAGGTTTAGCGTTACATCCATACTTTTGTGAAGGATTCGGATAATTTCAATCTTGGAGTTATGTCCGAGTTTATAGAAAATAACGTGACTACCCTGAGGAAATTTAAGATAACCATCTTTAATAAAATCACATGACTTGCCAATTTCTGGAGAATCAGCAAGCATATGAAACGAGTCGTCGAATTGCTTTACGTAGATATTACGCTGATCATGCCCCCATTTTTCTTGGGTGAATTTAGCAATATTTTTTAAATCACTTTTGGCTTTTGCTGAAAGTTTGAAAGGAATCATTAATGGTCTTCATTATCCAATTCAGCAATAAGGCTTTCATAGCTATAATCTGTAAATCCGCTTTTTTCTCCCTCATCCAGCAAATTGCGCAGTCGCTCAAGTTTGGTTTCACTACCTTCAAGCATTCTCAAACCTGCCCTTACAACTTCACTAGCCGAGCCATAGCGGCCACTTTCAAGCTGCTTAGCTATAAAGCCATCAAAATGTTCACCAAGGGTCATGCTCGTATTTTTGGCCATACCACACCTCTAAAGTACCAATATATACCCAATTCTGGTATAAACCCCATAACAAGTCAATTAACTACGCGCCTTCGGCGCTGGACGCAGCAAAGCTGCGCCAGTTATTGAGGCTCCTATGAAACCGATATTCATTGCTCCTGAGGAGCGTCGCAGGCGCACCTCTGATGTGTTGGTAGATTTGGCGAATAGATGTTCTGGAAAGACGATAACCCTGCGAGAATTAATGAATGGCTTGGGGGATCGAACATATGGAGTAGCACTTATCATTCTGGCTGCATTCAATATTATCCCGTTTGTTTCCACATTCTCGGGACTTATAGTGGCTTTAATAGGTACTCAGCTACTATTCGGATTTTCACGCCTCTACCTACCCGATAGGATGCTCGATCATCAATTACCGGCAGAACGGGTTCGATCATCACTCACTGTGTTTTCGCGCAAAGTGATCACGTTAGAAAAATTTATTCGGCCCCGGTGGCATTTTACTGAAGCGCCAATCGTAGATCGATTCAATGGGATGATGATCATGATGCTCGGGGTCGTAATCGCGCTACCTATTCCATTCGCGAATTTTGGGCCTGCATTCGTACTTATTATTATGGCGCTTGGGCTTCTTGAAAGAGACGGCGTTGTTCAGGTTCTTGCAGCTGCATTTGGGTTTTTTATTATGGGCGTAATATATACTCTACTTTCAAATAGTTTGGGAGGCTGAGTAGTAATGAAATCTAACAAATGTGTCATGTCGCCAGCAAAAAGCGCTGGCTCGGACTCGCGTTGCGCTCCGCTACACGCGAGCCGCATACACAAGCGTTAACGCCCTAACGGTTCATTCAATGTCAGATTGTTGCTCAACATCATGCAGTACTACCGCTTTTCCTAAGAGGCATGTCTGCCCATCGAATGGAAAAGAGTATGGCTTTGTATCACCTGAAACTATAAAGCATCACATCAAAGCCCCCTGGGCATGGGTAGCAAAAGATCAGGGATACTACTTCTGCTCCGATCCAGATTGCAGCGTTGTGTACTTTGGCCAGGATAACTCAGTCATCGAAAAGGCTTCTGTTCGTACCGAGGTGGGGGTTAAAGAAAACTCAGACGGCTCTCTTGTGTGTTATTGCTACGGTGTTACCAGAGCAGAGGCTAAGAGCAACTCAAGCATTCGTCAATTTGTAATCGAGGAAACCAGGCAGAATCACTGCGCATGTGAATCCAGAAACCCATCTGGAAGGTGCTGTCTGGGGGAGTTTCCCAAATAACGACAAGCGCTGACACGGCGCTTAACGTTCAGCCCCGCTGCGCGGGTCCTGGACTGTCGCTGCTGCGTGGATCCCTCCCGTTATTGCGGGCGTTATGGGCCAATAGATTCAGTGTGGATTTGCGTTCGAATTATTACCGCTTCGAGGGTCTGTGCGCCGCGCACTTTACCGGCAGATCGTCGATAACACCATCGAGTGCGGCACCAAGGATCAGCAGTAGATAGTGGACGGGCTGTGTGTGGCGCTGGCAGCGTTGCAGCGGCCAGCGCTATCCAGTCTAGAACTGGGCTGCGGGCAGGTGGACGACGACGCCGTCAAGCTCTGCGGTGATCTCGATCTGGCAGCTGAGGCGGCTGCGCTCGTCGGCACCGGGGATCGCTTCCAGCATCTCTTGCTCGCTATCGCCGGCGCCACCGGTCTTGTCGTTCCAATCGGCATCGACAAAGCAGTGGCAGGTGGCGCAGGCTCCGGCGCCACCACATTCACCGAGGATGCCGTCGATCATATTATCGACTGCGCCCTGCATAATTGTGTTTCCCACCGGTACTTCGGCTTCATATTCGTTGCCATCTGCGGTGATGTATCGTACTAAAGGCATTGCTGTCCCCCGTCAGGTATAGGTTAGTGCTCAGGTGAGCAGGGATTTGGGTTCGATCTGCTCATCAGCCAACTGCGCCGCGTCTATGGTTGTCCCCCGGGTAAGCAGTTGCTTGGCTACCATAAACTCTTTGGGGCGGTTGATACAATCGGCCGCCAGCAGTTTACCCTGTTTCAGGTACCAGGCAACAAAGCTGGAGCTGTTGTCGGGATCGCCTCGCAGCACGACCTGGTCATACCCCTGGTTGAGGCCGGCGATCTGTAGCTTGAGGTCGTACTGATCGGACCAAAACCAGGGCAGGCTGTGATTCGGGGCGGGCTTGTCGCACAGGGTGAGGGCTGCGCACTTGGCCTGTTCCATCGCGCTGGGCACCGACTCCAGCCGAATCGCCTGTTCTGCGAAGGCGTTGGGGTGTTGGGTGCAGTCGCCGGCTGCAACGATAGCCGGGTCACTGGTCTGGCAGAACTGATCCACGATGATGCCATTGGCCACCTCCAGTCCCGACTCGGCGGCCAGCTCCTGGTTGGGAACGACACCGATACCCACGATCACCAGATCGGCTTCAAACACGCGCCCATCCTGGCAGCGGACCCGCTCCACCCGACCACTGCCCTCGAAGGCCTTGACCTGGCAGTTAAGTTCGATGGTGACTCCCTGCTCGCGATGAATGCGGGTATAGAAATCGGATACCGGCGCGGCGGTGACCCGCTGCAGAACGCGCTCCATCATCTCCAGTACCCTGACCTCCACCCCCAGCTTGCGTAAGGAGGCAGCGGTTTCCAGGCCGATATAGCCACCGCCGACGATAAGCGCACGCATTCCGGCTTGCACGCCTTGCTGAATCGCTTGCACATCTGCCAGTGTGCGCAGGTAGTGGACCCCTTTCAGCTCCGCTCCCGGTATCGGGATCTGCCGTACACGCGCACCGGTACAGAGCGCCAGCTTGCTGTAGGGCAGGGACTCGCCATCATTGAAGATCACGCGCTTGGCGTTGCGGTCGATCTTGTCTATCCGGCGGCCGGTGAGCAGGGTTATATCGTGGCGCCCATAGAGCTCTGCCGGGCGAATCAGCAGCTGCTCGGCGCTGCGGGTACCCGCCAGATACTCCTTGGAGAGCGGCGGGCGTTGGTAGGGGGCGCAGTCCTCCTCACCGATGAGGGTGATCGCCCCGCTCCAACCCTGCTGGCGCAGATTGACCGCGAGTTGCGCACCAGCGTGGCTGGCGCCGATGATAATGGCATGGTCTGTTGGCATTGGCCTTAGGCTCCGGATTCGGGGGTGTTTTTCTGCTTTCGGTTGATGGCTTTACTGTATCGGGAAATTTTGAGGGATGCACGCTGGAGGAGGCCTTAGTGCCGTCATAGCCGCGACCCTGGCGTTCAATTTATCCGTCGTGCCCACGTAAACCTTTCGTCATAGCTGCACAACCCTTCCGTCGTACCCGCGAAGGCGGGTACCCATGAAAACCGTGGATCTCCGCCTGCGCGGAGATGACGGTTATGAGGAGATGACAGTTATGAGGAGGTAACGATTATGATTGGATTTCAGCTATGACAGGATGTACGGCGGCTGAGATGTTGTCAGGGTGAACCCCGACGGGTGCCTCAAGGGGCGGCGGGTCATTGTCCCCTTAAGAGTCCCCATCCATTTCGGCCTTCGCATCAGCCGCCCTAAACGATAGAATCCCCCAGACGTCACCACCTTTTAATAGGGAAATATGTTCAATGGCCATTTTTAGATGCAGTAAGTGTGCTCACCTTCGGGAAGTGGGTAGCGACTATATTGGGAAAGCGGTGAAATGCCCCAAGTGTGAACAGGTTAACCGAGTTCACGATACATTGATCTTTATTAAGTCGCTGATCCACAAGCACATCGAACTGAGTCGGGAGCTAAAGGGCATACGTGAGGTCGCAAGCGATGAGACGTATGAGAACAAGCTGTTCAGCGATATCGATATACATAACACTAATGCCCTCTCTGAGGCGCGCAACCTTGAACCAATTCTACAGTGGTTTGAGGGGCGCAATATACAGGCCCATATCAATCCTGGTGCGGCTGACACTACAGGGTTCTTTGATGAGATCTCCCTGCTTATGGGTAACCAGTTTAGTGTTCTTAACGTAGTCAGCAATCAGATTAAATACGTGCAGAATAAAGGCTATGATAACGTCAAAATCGATCTATCTAAGAAAACACGCCAGGAGATTCAGCAGATCACCAGTTTTTGTAAAGCGCTTTACGACTATTCATTTGTCGCGAAATATTTCTATGACAAGAAAGGGGGACTGGTTCGCCTGACGCTACAAAAAGCCGCTAAAGTGAGGGACTTCTTTAATGGTATCTGGATGGAGTGGTTCGCTCTTATTAAGTTGCTGGAGCTTTTTAGTGAGCATAAAATTGCTCCCTGCTGCACTCGATCTTTGAACATATCTTTTAGCGATGGTCGCAGCAATGAGCTGGACCTGTTCGTCCTCACGGAAAAGAACATTCCCATTTGTATCGAATGCAAAACCGGAGAGTTTCGTCAGGATATCGACAAATACCTATCGCTACGCAAGCAACTAAAACTCGACAAAAGCCAGTTTGTGCTGTGCGTTTTTGGTCTCAGTGACGAGCAAGCGCTGGGCATGACCAGCATGTATGATCTGACTTTTGTAAGCGAAACCTCGCTCGCATCCCATATCCAGACACTCTTATAACATTCAGTCTCACCCTTTTAAACGCCCGTGTAATGGAGCCGCCGTACCTGCACAAATCTTTCCTTCGTACCCGCACACAACCCTTCCGACGTACTCGCACGCAACCCTTCCGTCATGCTCGCGAAGGCGGGTACCCATGAAAACCGTGGATCTCCGCCTGCGCGGAGATGACGACTGTGAGGAGATGAGGGTTATGAGGAGATGACGATTTTGAGGATATGTCCCGGAGGTAGGCATTTTGTGGGGGCGCATCCCGGCGAAATACTTTCCGTCTGGCAAAAATTCAGCTGGCCGTCAGGGCAAAACCCATACAAAGAGGCGCGCTGAAAGCACCCCCTAAAACCATTCGTCGCGCATCTCATAGGCCTCGGGGGCAAAGCTTTGCAAACGATCCGCCAGCGGTTTTATCTCTGGTAGCTCCCAGCGCACGTAGTAGCGGGCGGCTTGCAGTTTGCCTTGGTAGAAATGGGCGTCAGTGCTGCCCTCGGTACAGGTATCGAGTCCGCGTGCGGCCGCCAGTGCCTGCTTCACCCAGATCCAGGCCACCACCACGCGGCCGAACATATCCAGGTAGAGGGTGGCATTGGCCAGGGTCAGGTCGGTGTCGCTGGCGAGGCGGCTGAGCAGGGTGGTGGTGGTTTTGCTGAGGAGGGTCAGGGCTTCGGCCACCGCCGTCGCCAGTGAGGTGATCTGGGCGTGGTGGGCGGCCTCTTCGAGATCCCGGGTGACGGTTTCGATAAACAGTTGGTAGGCCGCCATATTGCCCATGGGAACTTTGCGCCCCAGCAGGTCGAGACCGTGGATCGCCTCGGTGCCTTCGTGGATCGGGTTGAGGCGGTTGTCGCGGTAATACTGCTCCAGTGGATACTCGCGCATATAGCCCGAACCTCCGAGCACCTGAATCGCCAGTTCATTGGCCTTTAGGCCGTAGCGTGAGGGGAAGGATTTCACCATCGGTGTGAGCAGGTCCAGCAGGGTGAATGCCCGCTGGCGCGCTTCTGCTGTGGCGGCGGTGTGGCTGTCTTCGTAGAGGGCGCTGGCGTAGAAACAGAGCGCCATTGATCCTTCGCAGTAGGCTTTTTGGGCTAGAAGCATACGTTTTACATCGGCGTGCTCGACGATGGCGACCTGCTTCGAGGCGGGGTCACGGTTGGAGGGCAAGCGCCCCTGAGGACGATTGCGGGCGTAGTCGAGGGAGTGGTTGTAGCCCTGGTAGCCGAGAATGGCGGCTCCCATGCCGACCCCGATACGGGCTTCGTTCATCATCTGGAACATATAGCCCAACCCCTTATGGGGTTCGCCAACGAGCCAGGCTTTTGCGCCGCCTTTTTCGCCGAAACTAAGGGCGGTGGAGGTGGTGTTGCGGTAACCCATTTTATGCAACAGCCCGGCCAGGGCGACGTCGTTGCGCTCTCCCAGTGAGCCGTCGGCATTAACCAGTACCTTGGGGCAGATAAACAGCGAAATGCCCTTGGCCCCGGCGGGTGCGCCTTCGATTTTGGCCAGTACCATGTGCACGATGTTGTCGGTCAGGGATTGGTCGCCACCGGAGATGAACATCTTTTGCCCGAACAGCCGGTAGCTGCCATCGTCCTGTAGCCGCGCGCTGGTGGTGATATCGGCCAATGCCGAGCCCTGTCCCGGTTCTGTCAGGGCCATGGTGCCGGCGAAGCGACCGTCCTGCATGGGTGGCAGGTAGAGTGCCTTCTGCTCGGCGCTGCCGAAGGTGCGGATCAGGTTGGCGGCACCGATAGTGAGGAAAGGGTAGCCCGCGCTGGCGACGTTGGCGGCGGTGATGTAGGCCATGGCGCTGCGCAGGATGATCTCCGGCATCTGCAGGCCACCCTCATCGAAATCGTAGTGGGCGGCGAGAAAGCCCGCTTCGGCGAAGGCATCCCAGGCGGCTTGAGTCTCCTCGATCATGTGCACGCGCTCGCCGTCGAAGCTGGGTTCGTTGGCATCACCCTTGGCATTGTGATTGGCGAAGTATTTGGTGGCGATGGCGCGGGCAGTGTCGAGAGTGGCGTTAAATACCTCCCGTGAGTGCTCCTGGTAGCGATCGCGCTCCAGGAGTTGCTCGGTATCGAGCAGTTCGTAGAGCAAAAAATCGAGGTCACGGTCGTTGAGTAACTGGTCGGTCATGGCGGTCTCCGGGGTGGCCGTCGTTGTGCATCGGGTCTCGACGATTTGGTTGCGCGATGACTATAGCATGGGGGGCAGGGGGCGCATCGGCAGCGACATTTATAGTGATTGATCAGCTTGGTGAATGGGCGCGGGCAGAGGAATGCGTCCTTCGAGCAGCGATGTCCTATGCTTAGGGCTAAGCGCGGCGGGCAGCCGGATTAACCCAGGTTATGGGGCGATGTGGGAACATCGTGCTATTATGCGCGCCTTTTGCGCGGATGGGGTCTTCAGTTGCGGCCAATCCCCCCGTGAATCATCTGCCGCGATGGCTATGCCGAGGGCTGACAATGAGATACACCGTATACGACACGCCAGTGGTCAAACAGCTGTTTATCGGGCTCTCCTGGTGTGTGTTCAAGCTCCTTGGATGGAAGCTTAAGGGTGAGATACCCAAAGAGCGAAAGTTTGTGCTGATCGCGGTGCCTCACACCAGTAACTGGGACTTTCCCCTGACCATCGGCCTGGCGTTCCTGTTCGGATTCAAGCTCTACTGGATGGGCAAGGATTCGTTGTTTTGGGGGCCGGCGGGGCCGATCATGAAATGGTTTGGCGGTATACCGATTGATCGTTCGCGCGCTAATAATATGGTTGAGCAGGTCGTTGAGGCGTTCCGTGTTAGCGATGAGTTGGTGGTGACCATTCCACCGGAGGGAACCCGCTCAAGAGTCGACCGCTGGAAGACCGGTTTTTATTATATCGCCAGTGGTGCCGAGGTGCCGATAGGGTTAGGGTTCCTCGACTATGCCACCAAGACGGGAGGCTTCGGCCCCACTTTCTACCCAACCGGTGATATCGACCAGGATATTATCGATATCCGCCGGTTCTACGCCGATATGCGGGGCAAAAACAGCGATCAATGCGTCTAAGCCAAGACCCTCTATCGAGCACCGAACGGTAGCGGCTGCAGGCGCCTGCTAAGCTGATCTCCCTGCAGTGCCTCGTGCAGCTCATCGCTCAGGCAGCGTGTCATCTCCACTACCTGGTTCCAGCGAGTGATACGTTCGTCATTACCCAGCTCCACGAAATCGTTACGGTCGGGAATCTTGCCGCCGGGCAGGCTGGCGATAAAGGCCGGACTGGGGGTTACCAGTAGCACGTTGCGGTAGTTATCCATACTCGGCTGGCGCCACTTCAGGGCCTTGTCGAACCATCCCGGGGCCACTCGGGGTGAAAAGTGAGGGTATAACACGATACCCGGCTCCTGCCCGAAGGGGATATCGAAGTGATAGTCGGTAACGCCGCCATCGCGGTAGGTTCCCGCTGGCGCCTGCTCGATATCCCTGACCCCGGACATCACCAGTGGAATGGACGCCGAAGCCATTAGCACCCTGTTGAGGTTGCCGGTTGTCAGGGGGTGGATGCCGTGGGGCAGTTCCTGCAGTTGGTGGAAGGGCGTGGTGTCGGGATTGACGCTGAACAGGGCGCGTTCGAAGCTGAGCCCCAGGCTGCGGCGGCTGGCGAGATTTCCCAGCGCCGCCATAATGACGCCGCAGGCCAAGACGGCTTTACGCTCCGATGCGCAGAGCCCACGAGAACGCACGGCCATAATATTGAGGCGAAAGCGGGCGTGGTTAATGGCATGATCGGCGCCGGCCTCGCCCAAAATCTGGTGCAGCAAATCTGCGCTGACCTTGCTCACATTCTCAGGGGTGGGTTTACGGTCGTAGCGCTGGTTGATGTAGGCCTGCTCGAAACGCTCGAAGGCCTGCAGTGGATCACGACTGGCGTAGCATGCGAAGCGCCAGCTGCCGATGGAGGAGCCCAGCAGTTGCACTGGCTGGTCGCTGGATGGGAAAAACTGGCTCAGCAGATAGCGGTCGATCTCCCGTAGCACCAGCCACTTGGGGCCGCCGGAGGCACCGACCATGGCGGTGATGTGGGCGGACTTCAAACCATTGTCACGGATCCAGTTACGGGCGCCGTCACCGGCGTAGAAGTGAAGGGAGGGCATCTTGGGGTCTCACATTCGTATCGGGTGCAGGGTGTTGGAAGGGGTACTCTATCAGCTGGACGTCGTCAGGGCGCGCTGGACGATGGCCAATAGTAGCGCTGGATAGGCAACCATTAACGGTCGTTATGTCGTTGCAGGTTGCCTGCCCCCTGGTCATCTTGCCGATTATGGCAGTCTATGCAGCTAGCCCAGTAGCAGGCTGTCGTCCGCCAGCTCTTCGCCCTTATTACGGGCAAACAGCTCCAGCAGGTCGGCGACCTCTAACCCTTCCCGTTCGGCGCCTGCAATATCAAACGCGATCTGGCCCTCATGCAGCATCACCGTGCGCTGCCCTACATCCAGCGCCTGGCGCATACTGTGGGTTACCATCATGGCGGTGAGCTGCTGCTCCTCGATGATGTTGCGGGTCAGCCGGAGTACGAAGTCGGCGGTTTTGGGGTCAAGGGCGGCGGTGTGTTCGTCCAGCAGCAGGATTTTCATCGGTTGCAGGGTGGCCATCAGCAGGCTCACCGCCTGCCGCTGTCCGCCGGAGAGGAGGCCCATACGATCGTCGAGCCGGTTTTCCAGACCCAGTCCGAGGGTGGCGAGGCGGTCGCGAAACTGTTCGCGGTGTTCCTTGCGGTTGGCCAGCAGCAGCCCTCGGCGGTGGCCGCGGCGCATGGCCAGAGAAAGGTTCTCCTCGATCGACAGGTTCTCGCAGGTACCCGCCATGGGGTCCTGAAACACCCGCGCCACATCACCGGCACGGCGGTGGGTCGGCAGGCGCGTTACATCCCGGTCATCGATCTTGACCTGGCCGCTGTCGATCATGGTCTCGCCGGACAGTGCGTTGAGCAGGGTCGATTTGCCGGCGCCGTTGCTGCCGATGACGGTCACAAACTGGCCTTCGGGAATGGTCAGGCTGAGGCCTCTAAGGGCCGGGTTTTGGAGGGGCGTACCGGGGTTGAAGGTGACGCAAATCTGGTCGGCGTGGATCATAAGGCGTTCCCCCGACGTTTTCTTGACCAGCTCTGTTTGAGGCCGGGAAGCACAATGGCGATGGTCACCAATACCGCGGTGATCAGGTTCAGGTCCTGGGCTTTGAGGCCGATAAAATCAGCGTTCAGCGCGAATGCAATGGCCAGCCGGTAGAGAATCGCTCCGAGCACGCAGGCGATGACCGCCAGTACCACCGTGCGGGTCGACATGATCGCTTCGCCGCCGATGACGGCAGCCAGCCCGATAACGATGACTCCGACTCCCATGGTGACATCGGCGCTGCCCTGACTCTGGGCAAATAGCGATCCTGCCAGCGCCACCAAGGCGTTAGCCAGCGCCATGCCCAGCACCGTAACCCAGCCGGTAGCGACTCCGTGGGCTCGCGCCATACGCCCGTTGGCGCCGGTGGCTCGCATCGACAGGCCGATCTCCGATTTTAGAAACAGGGTGAGCAGCATCATGACGACGGCGAGGACACCGGCAAACGCCAGGGGGATGCTGAAGTAATAGGGCATGGCCCAGTTTTCGACGGGAGTCAGTAGGGTGGTCTCCCCCAGCAGCGCAACGTTGGGTTTGCCCATGATGCGCAGGTTGACCGAATAGAGGGCGATCATCACCAGAATAGAGGCGAGCAGATGCAAAATTTTGAGGCGTACATTGAGCCAGGCGGTTAGGGCACCGGCCATCGCGCCGCCACCGAACGCCATGGCGGTGGCGAGCCAGGGGTTGACCCCGGACACGATCGCGGTAGCACTGATTGCGGCTCCGAGAGGGAAACTGCCATCGACAGTGAGATCAGGAAAGTCGAGGATTCGAAAGGAGATGTAGACGCCCAAAGCAACGAGACCGAACAGTAGTCCGGTCTCGATGGCGCCCATAAAGGCAATTAAACTCACAACAGCACCTTTAGCGGCTAAGTATTACGGATCAATGTGATCACTTGATAACGGTTTTTGCGCTCTGGATCAGGGAGTCGTTGAGCATGATGCCCATACGCTTGGCGGCACCCGGGTTAACAAAAAGCTCCAGTCGCTGAACACCTTCAACGGGCATATTGGCGGGGCTTTCTCCGTCCAGGATGCGCGCGACCATAATACCGGTTTGACGACCCACTTCGTAGTAGTTAAAGCCTTGGGCCGCAACTGCGCCACGGGCAACGGAGTCGGTGTCGCCGGTGACCACGGGAATGAGGTTCTGCTCGGCTACCTTGACGATCACCTCCAGCGCGGAGATAACGGTGTTATCGGTAGGCAGGTAGATAACGTCTACTTTACCAACCAGTGAGCGGGCGGCGGTTTGGACATCGGAGGATTTGGTAGCGGCGGCTTCTACTACAGTCATGCCGTGCTGGGGGGCGAACTCCTTAACCAGTGCGACCAAGGTGACCGAGTTGGCCTCGCCCGGGTTGTAGATCACGCCCACGCGTTTGGCTGTCGGTGCGACCGTCTTGACCAACTCCATGTGCTTGTTGATCGGGGACATATCGCTCATGCCGGTAATAAATTTACCGGGCTGGTCCAGCGCCTTAACCAGCTTGGCACCTACTGGGTCGGTCACTGCGGTGAACACCAGCGGAATGTTGCGTGCAGAGGCCGCTGCAGCTTGCGCCGAAGGAGTGGCGATGGCGACGATCACATCGGGGGATTCACCGGCGAATTTTTTGGCGATCTGGGCAGCGGTTGCCGGGCTGCCCTGGGCGCTTTCGTAGCTCCATTTAAGGTTTTCGCCCACGTTATGGCCGCGCTCGGCGAGCTCATCCTGGACGCCCTGGCGGACGGAATCGAGTGCAGGGTGTTCAACAATCTGAGTGATGGCAACGTGCTTGTCGGCGGCCTGCAAGCCGGTGGCTCCCAGCGCCAACAGTGCTGCGGAGGCGAGCGTAATAAGAGGTTTCTTCATAATGGTCATAATGGGTACATTCCATGGAGGAGTTATTTTCATTGTGAGGCTACCCTAGCACAGTTTTTCCGGGCGGAAAAAGTGGTCGCTGAGCAAGCGATCGAGTGGCGTTGAAGGTTATTTGTGCTGGGTGCTTGCGGCTTATGGGGTGAGTTGTTGCTGGTCAATCCAAAATAAAGGGTTTTAAATTCTAAAAAGTTGGGTTTGTTGGGTTATAACGCAATTTAAATCCACGGCTGGCCCGGTATAATCACCCCCAACGTCAGTTTTGTTCGATCGCTTGCCAGTGTCTTATCCGGTGCCAGGCGGCGGTGGAACAGCAGGATCTACCCGGTCCCGGTACCGCGCCTATCTAGCGAACGTGCCACAGGCTGACGCACAATTAACCCTATCTCACCGATAGATCAGCAGACGCAGACAGCGAGCCAAAATTCCATGACGGCCTTCGATCACCGCAAATACAAACCCTTTCCTCCCATCAAACTGAGCGATCGCCAATGGCCCGATCGGGTTATCGATGCCGCTCCTTACTGGTGTAGCGTTGACCTGCGCGACGGTAATCAGGCTTTGATGGAACCGATGAGCGTCGAGCAGAAGAAGCGACTGTTTCTGCTGCTGGTGGATATCGGCTTTAAGGAGATTGAAGTTGGCTTTCCGGCCGCCTCCCAACCCGATTTTGATTTCCTGCGCCTGCTGGTGGACGAGAAGTTGATACCCGATGATGTCACCGTGCAGGTGCTGACCCAGGCCCGTGAGCCGTTGATTGCCCGTACCTACGAGGCCCTGATCGGGGTTAAGAGCGCTATTGTGCATATGTACAACTCCACCTCCACGGTTCAGCGCGAGCAGGTGTTTCGGCTCGACACCGACGGTATCAAGCAGATCGCCGTCGACGGGGCGCGGTTGTTGGTCGAGTATGCCGCTCGTTATCCGCAAACGCGCTGGACCTTTCAATACTCACCCGAAAGTTTCACCGGCACTGAGTTGGAGTACGCGGTGGAGGTGGTCGATGCGGTCACCGATATATGGCAGCCCAGTGTCGATCGCCCCGCGATTATTAATCTGCCGGCCACGGTAGAGATGTCAACGCCAAACGTTTATGCCGACCAGATCGAATGGTTCTGTCGTCGGGTCGCGCGCCGTGAGGCATTGCAGATCAGTATTCATACCCATAACGATCGTGGCTGCGGCGTAGCCGCGGCAGAGCTGGCGGTAATGGCTGGAGCCGATCGTATCGAGGGAACGCTGTTCGGAAATGGCGAGCGTACCGGTAATATGGATATCATCACCATGGCGATGAACCTTTACAGTCAGGGGGTCGATCCCAAACTGCAACTCGGCGCCATGGACCGTATTTCCCGTACCTATAAAGAGTGCACCCAGTTGCCGATTCATCCGCGCCACCCCTATGTCGGTGAGCTGGTGTTTACCGCATTCTCCGGCAGCCATCAGGATGCCATTAACAAGTGTCTTGCGGGGTACCAGCCGGGAGACTACTGGCAGGTGGCCTACCTTCCGATCGATCCGGCGGACCTCGGGCGCTCGTACCAGGAGGTGATCCGTATCAATAGTCAGTCCGGTAAAGGGGGCGTGGCCTATGTGTTGGATCGGGAGTTCGGCTTGCAGTTACCTCGCTGGATGCAGATCGATTTCAGTCAGCGGGTCCAGCAACGGGCCGAGCAGGAAGCGACGGAGCTGTCACCGGAGTCGATCTGGCAACTCTTTAAAGAGAGCTACGTAGCGCGAAAATTGCCCTACCATCTCGAAGGCTATCAGGTGACCCGTCGTGACAAGCAAGATAGCCTGGTGGCAGAGGTCAGTGTCGGGGGTAAGCCGGTGAGCATGGCCGCGGCTGGCGGTGGCGTGGTCGATGCATTCGTACAAGCGTTACAGGGCCATAGCGAGCATCGCATCGGTGTGGTGGAGTATTCCGAACACGCGATCGGGCAGGGTGAGGATGCCAGGGCAATCGCCTACGTACTGCTGACTGTTAATGGTGAACGCGTCTGTGGTGTGGGTATCAGTGAGGATATTGTGAACGCCTCGTTGAGCGCGATCCTGAGTGCGTTAAATCGGTCTGCGGCGGCGGCGCAAACCCGGGCGGCGTAGAGCGGGTGGTAACCTATAGCGCATTGGCTTGGCTCATTATGCCGGAATAAGGCGCCTGTTCAGGCGCCTTTTTTAAAGGGGGAAACCTCGATCTTAAAAAGGTAAAAAAAGGTCGCAAGATAACCGGAGGGCGCTGGCAGTAAAAGCTAACGGGTGGAGAGAACTTGGCATATACTTTCACTGCTGCCCCCCCCCCCTCTGAGAGGGCTTATTCTGAGGTCTCTATTATGAAAGTTGCCATCCTTTCTCGTAATCCCAATCTTTACTCTACTCGTCGTTTGAAAGAGGCAGGTGAAGCACAGGGCCACGAAGTCGATATCATCGATACCATGCACTGTTATATGGATATCACCAGTAGTAAGCCTTCGGTACGCTACTATGGCAAGGCGTTGCCGGCTTATGATGCGGTTATACCCAGAATCGGGGCATCGGTTACCTTTTACGGTACATCGGTGGTGCGTCAGTTTGAAATGATGGGCACCTTCTGCATTAACGAATCGGTTGCGATCAGTCGTTCGCGAGACAAGCTGCGCTCCCTACAGCTGCTGTCGCGCAAGGGGATCGGCTTGCCGCGTACCGGTTTTGCTCATCACCCTGACAAAATAGACGATTTGTTGAAGAACGTGGGTGGAGCTCCGGTGGTTATCAAATTGCTTGAGGGGACTCAGGGAATTGGTGTGGTTTTGGCGGAAACAAAGAAGGCCGCAGAAAGTATTATCGAAGCCTTTATGGGTCTAAAAGCCAATATTTTGGTGCAAGAGTATATTAAAGAGGCGGGCGGCGCGGATATTCGTTGCCTGGTGATTGGTGGAAAAGTGGTCGCAGCGATGAAACGCCAGGCAGGGGAGGGCGAGTTTCGTTCCAACTTGCACCGCGGAGGTACGGCAGAGCTCGTTCGCTTAACACCAGCCGAGCGCAAGACAGCGGTGGATGCGGCGCGCACCATGGGGCTGAATATGTGCGGGGTGGATATATTGCGTTCCAATAATGGGCCGGTAGTGATGGAGGTGAACTCCTCTCCGGGTCTTGAAGGGATTGAAGAGGCAACCGGGAAAAATATAGCGGGAATGATATTTGATTTCATCGCCAGTAACGCCCAGCCAAATCGAACCCGTACGCGGGGTAAGGGGTAATCGGGGTGGCAGATAAGTTCCAGATCGGTGGCGTAGAGGTCAAGCCCGGAGAGACTAAGCGCATAGAGCTCCCTACTGTGCGGCTTTACACCGATACGAGCATGGGAATTCCTGTGTATGTACAGCGGGGGAAACGCGCGGGTCCCACGTTCTTTGTAAGTGCCGCGATTCATGGTGATGAGCTTAACGGGGTGGAGGTTATCGGCCGCCTGTTGAAGAGCAAGTCGTTGAAGAGTTTGAGTGGGACGTTGATCGCGGTGCCGATCGTGAATGTTTACGGGGTGTTGAGTCAAAGCCGTTATTTTCCTGACCGGCGCGACCTTAACCGATCGTTTCCAGGCTCAACACGGGGTTCCTTCGCGGGCAGGGTTGCCAACCTTTTTCTTAAGGAAATTGTTTCTAAATGCGACTATGGAATAGATCTTCATACGGGGGCCATTCACCGCAGTAATTTGCCCCAGATACGGGCTAATCTCGATGACAAAGAAACTCGGGATATGGCGCGTGCATTCGGTGTATCGGTCATGGTCAATTCAAATCTGCGTGATGGTTCTTTGCGTGAGAGTGCATCAGGTTTGGGGGTGAAGGTTCTTTTGTATGAGGCAGGTGAAGCCTTACGTTTTGATGAGCTTTCCATTCGCGCCGGCTATAGGGGAGTGATTAATGTTATGCGGCACCTGGGTATGTTGCCAAAGAGGCGTACTCGCTCTCCGGTCGAGCCTTTCGAGGCTCGCGAGAGTGCCTGGGTACGTGCATCTGAAAGTGGCTTTATTACCCATCTTAAGGAGTTGGGAGACTACGTCAAAAAAGGCGACGAACTGGCAGTGATTAAGGACCCCTATGGCGAGGTTTTGAATACGGTTGAGACCAAGTATGAGGGTATTATTATCGGTAAGCAAAATATACCTTTGGTTCAGGAAGGTGAGGCGATGTATCACATCGCGTACTTTCATAAACCCGACGAGGTTCTCGAAAGCCTTGGATTGATGCAGGATCACCTTATTCCGGAGCCGGAAACAGAGCCATCGGGCGAAGTGACGGGGTAATTGGGGCAACTTTTTGGGGAAGTTTGCATAAAGAGGCTGACGCGTTGGAAACATTGAATGGAAAAATGCTGGTAGGGGGGATTGAACAGTGTGACCTGCCGGAGTTCGATATTTATGGACTTCATGTGCGTATCGACACCGGCGCGCAAACGTCATCGCTTCATGTAGATAATATTGAAGAGCTATCACGTGATGGAGAGGTCTGGGTTCGATTTGATATTCATCCAGATATCCATCAGGTAGAGTCGATTGTGCGCAGGGAAGCCCCTGTTGTCAGTCTGCGCAAGGTCAAGAGCTCCAATGGAACTTTTCAAAAGCGTTACCTGATTGATACTCGTATCTGCATGGGTAACGACGATTGGACCATACAGCTTACCCTCACTGACCGCTCAGAAATGTCGTATCTTATGCTATTGGGGCGTCAAGCGATGGGTGATCATATGATCGTCGATCCGGCACTGGAGTATGTGCTAAACAATGGCCTGTGTAAGTGAGTTTTGTGTTTGTGATCTTAGAACCAACCTTTCTTTTTGAACAGCCAAGCCTGAATTCCAACGATAGTTGTCAGGAAAACGCAAAATACCATGAACGCATAGGGGTTTTCTGAGCCGGGAATACCTCCCACATTAATGCCCAGTAAACCGGTAAAAAATCCTAGTGGTAAGAAGATGGCGGCAACGATGGAAAGCACGTACATGCGGTTGTTCATACGCTCCGCAAGCCGGTTGTTGATCTCTTCGTGGATGACCGCCGCCCGGTCTCGAATGGAGTCAAGGTCTTCGATATAACGGGTTAGTACGTCGGTCGTCTCCCTCAGGCGCAAACGATTGTTGTTATCGATCCAGAGAATCTTTTCTGATTGCAGTTGCAACATGGCCTCGCGCTGTGGCGACAAGTAGCGTCTAATGGAGATCACCTGTTGCCGTATGCCGGCTACTTCACCCCGTTGAAGTCCTGCGATTGACAGAAGAAGCCGTTCTTCCAAACCGTCAACTGTCTCATCGATGTTGCCGAGAGTCTGTTGCATGCGTGAAATCAGGTTAGCAGTAAGCTCGCAAATCAGGGCACCGGCACTATCGGGACCGGTTCCTGCCGCAATACTGAAAGCCAGATCCTGGGCAGACAACAGGCGTCGCCTGCGGGTGCTGATAACATGTTTCCCATCGCTCCAGATGCGTATTGAGACCATATCGTCAGGGTCCTGGCCCGGACTCAGGTTAACCCCGCGCAGGGCGACGAGTAACTCGCCATTAATCAGGCTAGTCCGTGGGCGAGTCTCTTCGCTGAGCAGCGCGTCGGCTACTAGCGGTTCTATTTCTGACCGCTGTTGCAGCCAATGTTGGGCCTGTTTATCGGTATAGTCAAAATGCAGCCAAACGGGCGTCGACGGTAACCCTGATTCTATATCCTCCCATCGACAGGGAGATCCCTTGTTATCTCCGTTAAGATAAAAGCCATAGATCAGGCCCGTTGTGCTGTTAGTCATGGTGGTCTCCGGTACGGGAAACTGTCAGCTGAGTGCTGACAGAGCCATCGATGGATCGCAGGTGCAGGTCCCTTTGAGGGAAAGGTATTTCGATGTTTGCGTCGGTCAGTGCGGATTCAATCTCCCAAAGATAGATCGAAACGGGATTAGCGTGGCGAGGTAATTGGTTTCCGCGGACCCAGACTACCAGTTCGAAATCCAGGCTATTGTCGCCAAAGTTGACCAGCCATACATCGGGAGCGCGATCCTTGGTATTGATCGTTAGTTTTACCGCCAGAGCTGCACTGAGGGTGACTTTTTTAACCTCCTCTTTGTCGCTGCCATAGGCAACACCAAAGGGTATGTGTAAACGGCGAAAGTCATCGTTGTACGTGTAGTTTGTGACGCGCCCACTAATAAACTCGGAATTCGGTACCAGAATGTCGATATTGTCCCAGGTGCTAATTTGGGTGCTGCGTACGTTGATCGACTTGATTCGTCCGCGTACGCCGGACTCCAGCTCGACCAGGTCGCCGACCTTCAACGGGCGTTCAAACAGTAGAATCAGGCCAGAGATAAAGTTGTTAAAGATCGACTGCAGGCCAAAGCCGATACCGACGCCGAGGGCGCCAAAGATGATCGCCAGGTTGGAGAAGTCGAGCCCCAGGGCGGAAAAGGCGATCAGTAATCCTGCCGTGATAATTACGTAATGGAAGATGCGCCCGATTGTGAACAGCGCGGACTCAGACACGTTTTTGCGGGACTCTCCGAAGCGCATAATCCCCCTTCGAATTAGCGAGGAGAGCGTAATCGCCAACAAAAGAATGACCACAAATCCGGTCAGGCTGGCGAAGGTAACCGGCGCTTCGTTGACGGAGAACAGCGGGTAATCCCAGAGGAGTTCGACCTCACCGAGGGTGGCTTTTGCCATGCGGCCGATAGAGAAATTTTCCAGCGACCACCAACTACGCTGGCCGAGTGCAATGGCCTCATAGCCGATAAACAGATAATGGGTTTGACGGATGCGGTAGGAGACTCCTTGCATCATCTGCCGCGCTCCACTGAGGGCTCCCCACGCGTTTTTTACTTTAGCTGAACTCAAAAACTCGCTGGATATTTCGAGAGACGTTAGCAGATCGGTAAAGTCACTATTGGATTTTTTCAGAAGTGTCTCCAGTTCGTCCCAGGTCTGCTGCTGGGGGGGAGGCAACGGCAGGTGGGTTCCTGAAATACCTCTTTCTATCATTAGTTCAAGCTCAAGGCTGGCCTGCTGAGCCCTTAGGTTTAGCCATTGCGCGTTGGACTGAAAACTCTTCAGGCGCCTGTCAATGTTCTGTACTGACTCCGTTGAGGAGGAGAGTGAGGCGGTTACCAGTAATTGAGATGTATTGTCAGTGAGGCTGCTGTCAGAAATTCGCGTCTTCAGGTCAAGCAAGCGTTGCTCGAGTTTTTTTTGGTTATCCGGGTCAGGTGTGAGGCGTTGCACAGCCAACTCTTGCAGGGTAGATAGCTCGTTTTTTCGCTGTTTTAGCAGGGCGATCGCTTGCTTTAGGCGCTTATCTTGATGGTCGGCCATGGCCAGTTCAAGTTGGTGGCGTATTAATACAGCAGCCACCCGAAGTCGTTCAGTGGAGGTTTCAGGTGCGTCCCGGTAGCGCACCAATTCGTTGGAAACACTAGTACGTAGCTCATCGATAAGGTCGGTCGTGGTGCTTGCCTCATGGCTATAAGCAAGTAGTTGGTTGTCATATTTTACCTGGTGCTGAAACAGGTCGAGCCATTGGGAGACGTTGTAGGTGTCGAGGGCGCCGGGTAGATCGGCCACAAGCAACAGCTTATTGGAAGTAGAGCTGATCGCCTTGATAACTGAATAGATGGTTGCAAGCGTTTGTTGGGTAGACGCCTCGTTGGTAGAGCCCAGTCCCGATCGCAATTGGGATTCCACCTCCTTCAGGTAATCACGACGCTCCTCAACGCTCATGCCTTCGAGTAGCGTCCACCAATTGGGAGTGAGTTTTTCTATATTCACGGCAGGAGTCGCCGGTTTGGAGGTTTCGGCGCTAACAACAAGGGCCGGTGTGAATAGAAGTAGCAGGCTGAGCAGAAGCGATCGCATTATTGTCATCCGTGGGTTTTAAAGTACAGGTAGCGTGACCCTGAGTATAGTAGGGTGTAACTGCGCCTAGTAGTCCGTTTTTCTATCGGGCGTTTAATGCACTCAGGCTTGCACTGGCAGGGGTATCTGAGTTAATTAGAATAGTATCGGGAAGAACTCCCGGTCGGGTTCAGTAGCCTAATGACTCCATTTTGATGGGTATACTATGAAAAACGTAATACTCGAGCTGGCCCGAATCGCGCAAGCGGTCTCGGGAAGCGAAGATCCTTGGCAGCAGGCGAAAATGATCGTCGAGCTGATTAGCGAGTCGATGGCGGTCGATGTCTGTAGCCTCTATATGTCCGCTGACAGTGGCGACATGCTACTGCTGGCCTCCCATGGACTGGACGCATCGGCGGTGGGTCGCGCGCGCTTGCCCAAGGGTAAGGGCTTGGTGGGGTTGGTGGCAGACAGTCGCCACTCGATCAATACCGATAACGCCCAGCAACACCCTGCCTATCTCTACCTTGCAGAAACCCATGAGGAGCTTTTCGAGAGCTTCTGCGGTGTCCCCCTGATACGCCGAGGTGAAGTGATCGGTGTGCTGGTGGTACAGGGGCGCCAGTCGCGCAAGATCTCCCAGGAGGAAGATGCCTTCCTGGTGACGCTGGCGTCCCAGCTTAGCCTGCTCCTCGATGGCGTTTCCCTGGTACAGCAAGCGAAGGATGCTGGCGCGCCCGCTATTAATATTCGCCAGTCCGGGGTAAAGGGCGCCAGTGGGGTGGGTATCGGTAGTGTCTGGCTCTGTGGCGGTGCCGAGCTTTATGGCGTCGCCGACTGTGAGTGTGCAGATATAGAGGAAGCGGTGCAACAATGGCACCAGCTATTACAGCGGGTTCGGGTAGATATCAGTGAGCAGCAGCGCGACCTGACGCCTCAGTTATCGAGCGCCATATCCGCGATATTCGATGCGTATCAATTGTTGTTGGCTGACAAGGCTCTCATCGACAGTGTGGAGCAAAGCATTCGTCAGGGCCACGACCTGCCCAGTGCCTTGAAACGTAGTATTCAGCAGCTATCCGAGCTGTTTTTGTCTATGGATGATCCATATTTGCGAGCACGCCATGAGGATATCCATCATTTAGGCAACAAGCTTTACGGTGCCTGGCTAGGCGAGAGCCTGCAGCGTGCGCCGATCGAGGGCCCCGTGGTGCTGGTGGGGGCCCAGGTAGGTATTGCAGAAATGGCCCAGGTTCCTCCGCACCAATTAATGGGTGTGGTCTGTTACGAGGGCTCGTCACTTTCGCATACGGCTGTTGTGGCCAAGGCGATGGGGGTTCCTGCGGTTCTTGGTGTAGGTTCTTTACGGGGGATCGTGGGCGGCGAAACCATTATCGTTGATGGTAACCAGGGTGAGGTGATCCTGCATCCAGGTCCATCCCTTGTAGCCGAGTTTCGGAAACTGGTAGAGGAGGATAAGGAGCTGCTGACCCAGCTGGAAGGTTTGAGAGACCTTCCGGCGCGTACCCTTGACGGGGTGAATGTACGTTTGTTCACTAATACCGGGTTGCTGACGGATATTGAACCCGGCCTGCGCAATGGGGCGGAGGGTGTTGGCCTCTATCGAACTGAAATTCCGTTTATGGTGCACAACAGTTTTCCCTCCGAAGAGGAGCAGGTCTCGATCTACAGGACGGTTATGGAGGCTTACGCAGGGAAGCCGGTAACCATGCGAACGCTGGACATTGGTGGAGACAAGCAACTGCCCTATTTTCCCATTGCCAATGAGGAGAACCCTGCCCTGGGCTGGCGTGGTATACGTTTTTGCCTCGACAACGTGCAGCTTTTGATGACGCAGGTTAGAGCGATGCTGCGGGCAGCCGGGGGCAGTGACAAGTTGCATATTCTGTTGCCTATGATCAGCTCCAGCGAAGAGCTCGATAGCTTTATCGTGTTGCTGAATGATGCGTGCCAGCAACTCGAGACTGAGGGGTACAGAGTGTTGCGGCCTGCGCTGGGGGTGATGGTGGAGGTGCCTGCCACTATCTCCCTGCTTGAGCGCTGGTCTGGACGTATCGATTTTGTCTCTATTGGTTCCAATGACCTCAGCCAGTATCTGTTGGCGCTGGATCGAAACAACGCTCGGGTGGCTCAGCGCTACGACCCGGTACACCCATCGGTGTTGACAGAGATTGAGCGGGTGATTGATATAGCAAAGCGCTGCAAGCTGTCGCTCAGTGTGTGTGGGGAGATGGCCTCTGACCCGGTTGCGGTTGTGTTATTGCTGGGGATGGGGGTCGAGACTTTGAGTCTGAGCGCGCCGCGTTTACCCCGCATGAAAGCGTTGTTGAGATCGCTCCGAGCGGAGGATGCTCGCGAACTCTGGGCGCTGGTGTCGCAACTCGATAGCGCGACCCGGGTTCGGGCGCGTGTAGAGCAGTTTCTGCGGGACAAGAAGTTACAGCTACCTCATCCTTAACAGCCCATTGCCTCCGCGAGTTAGTGGGAGTGACCTGTTTGCTGTGAAAAAAATGTTAACCCAGGGGCTTGTTGCGTTCCGGCGGAGGGCGTCGATCACGAATGTTATCGATCAGGGACTGGTTTTGGGTGCGTCGTACAGGGCGTAGTCCGTGATGCAGTGCCGATTTGCTGAGCATATAAGCGGTGACCGGGGCGGTGATCAACAGAAACAGTGTAATAACAGGTTCTTTAAAGGTGAGGGTGTCATGGTAGACGGCGAAGTCGATCATCGAGGCCAATACTAAACAGCCAATCCCCATCGTAGTGGCCTTGGTGGGCGCATGCAGTCGGGTATAGAAGTCGGGTAGGCGCGCCAGTCCGATCGACCCGACCAGCAGCATGGTTCCGCCGAGCAGCAGTATCGCGGTGAGCAGTATCTCTATTGCAAAGTCCATACGGGTTCCCTATTCGATGATGTCGCCGCGCAGCAGGTATTTAGCCACCGCTACGGTGCTAATGAATCCCAGTAACGCGATCAACAGAGCGCCCTCGTAATAGAGGGGTGAGCCCATGTGCATGCCGAGCAGCAGGATCAGTGCGATAGCGTTGATATACATGGTATCCAGCGCCAGGATGCGATCTTGCAGCGAAGGGCCCTTTAACAGGCGCCACAGGTTGAGGAGCAGGGCCAGCCCGATGACGGAGCCACAGAGTAATATGGCACTCTCTAGCATGGGAAGATCTCCTTCAGAGGAGCTTCGTAACGCTGCTTGATCGTGCGAATCAGTTGATCCTCATCGTGCAGGTTTAAAACGTGCACGTAGAGCCAGCGATGATCCTCGGACAGGTCGGCGCTGACGGTACCGGGGGTGAGGGATATGGTGTTGGCCAGAATGGCGATGGCCACCTCGGCCTCCAGTTCCAGCGGGACGGCGATAAACGCGGGGCGGAGCCGGTCGATGGGGCCCAGTACCTGACGTGCGACCTGAAAGTTGGAGAGGATAATATCCCACACCAATTGCAGTACATAATAGATGGCGAGTCCGGGTTTACGCATTGGTGGCTGGGGGTATTGCAGTGGTGCGGTAAGAAGCGGAATTACGATGCCCAGTAACGAGCCCAGTACGATATGGCCAGGATCGATGCTGTTATTCAGTAATAACCACACGATGAGCAGCAGTATGCTGGTCCCGGGGTGGGGGAACAAACGGAAAGAGTCGTTGTTGCTCATGGCTGATTCACCCTGTTCATCATCTCTTTTACCGAGGGGTAGGATTGCTGCAACTGGTCAGCGGCTGAGTTGGTAAATTCGGTAACGGGGCCGCCAAATACCACCAATAGTAATGCTGCGACGAGTAACCAGACCACCGCAACCAGCTGCGTGAGGGGGGCTGGTTGGGCGTCGGTATGGGCTCCGGATACTTTCCAAAACAGGGTGGTACCGCCACGGGAGATAGCCACCAGAGCCCCCAGGCCGCTGATCAGCAGGAGGGACCACACCCACAACATACCGCTACTGCCATTAGACGCCTGCAGAATCAATACCTTGCCGACAAAGCCAGAAGTGGGAGGCAGGCCCGCCACCGACATGGCGGCGATAAAAAACAGGGCGCCGAGAATCCCCGCTTGAAAAATGGGGCGAGAGGGGACGAAGCGATCCTCCGCTTTGCCGCGCTGTTTGCTGATCAGGTCGGCAACCAAAAACAGAGCCCCGGTTACCAGTGTGGTATGCAGCATGTAATACAGGCCCGCGCCGAGGCCGGCTCCGCCACCGATCACCAGGGTCAGCAGCAGGGTGCCTACCGAAACCAGTACCAGGTTGGCGGTCATCGTGCGCAGAGTCGGGCTGGCCAAGACGCCGATGGTGCCGATGATCAGTGTGAGAATAGCCAGTGGCCAGATCCAGGGGTTGGCAACGTTGGCAAGGAGGCCCGCGCCGTCGCCAAATATGACGCCGTGCACACGATAAATACTGTAGATACCTACCTTGGTCATAATTGCGAAAAGGGCCGCAACCGGCGCGCTGGCGCTGGCGTAGGTGCGGGGCAGCCAGAAGTGGAGTGGCAGCATCGCGGACTTGAGCCCAAACACCAGCAGCAGTAGCAGTGCGCCGGCTTGCGCCAGCACCGCCTCCTGGGCGTTGAGCTTGAAGACCGCGCTGGCCATGTCCGCCATATTGAGGGTTCCAAGGGTGCCATACAGGATGCCGAGCGCGAACAGGAAGAACGCTGACCCCACCAGATTCAGGGTTACGTAGTGCACACTGGAGAGTGTTTTCTGTTTGCCGCCGCCGTGAATAAGCAGCGCATAGGAGGCGATCAGCAAAACTTCAAAGAACACAAACAGGTTGAAGATATCGCCGGTAAGAAAGGCACCGTTGATACCGGTGAGCTGGAACAGGAACAGGGGGTGGAAGTACATCCCTGTATTGTCCTCACCGGAGCTGGCGTAAAGCAGGGCCCCGAACGCTAAAACGCCGGTAAGCATCACCATCATCGCCGCCAACCGGTCGGCCACCAGTACGATACCAAAGGGGGGGCTCCAGCCGCCGAGGGCATAAATTTGGGTCTGGTCGCTACTGGTTACGAGCAGCAGAGCGCTGATCGCCAGCAGGATGAGCAGTGCCAGCAGTGAGCTGACGCGCTGGCGATGAATGTTGTTCTGCAGCGGTGGCAGCAGTTGCAAGATAGCCACCAGCAGTGGGATCAGTATCGGCAGAATCGCCAGGTGCTGCATCATGGGCGATCCTTCCGGTGTTCGTTGCGGCCGCTGTCTATGGGGGGGCGCCCGTCAACGTGGTCATTGCCCAGGTCAGCCCGGGCACGCATGGCGAGGATGACGACAAACGCGGTCATGGCAAAGCCGATAACGATAGCGGTTAACACCAGTGCCTGTGGCAGGGGGTCGGCGTAGTGGTTGGATACCCCCAAAATGGCGGCGCCGTTTAGTACCAAACGGCCGCTGGAAAAAAGGAACAGGTTGACCGCATAGGAGAGCAGGGTGATGCCCATAACAACCGGAAATGTTCTCCCGCGCAGGGTCAGGAATATACCGCAGGTGGTGAGGACACCAACGCAGAGGGCGTAGAGCGCTTCCATCTATTCGTGCTCCGTTTGGGTCGGGCGCTCACCGGTGGTGAGCTTGCCCAGGTTGGCAAGTATCAGCAGCACCGCACCGATAACAGTGAGATAAACGCCCAGGTCAAACAACATGGCGCTGGCGAGTTCGAATTTGCCGACGATCGGCAGGGTGACGTAATCAAACCAGCTGGACAGGAAGGGGCGTCCGAACAGCCAGCTGCCCCCACCGGTGGTAAATGAGATCAGTAGTCCACTACCGATGAGCCACTGGTAATCGAGTTTCAGACGCAGTTTCATCCAGTCGACACCATGGGCAACGTACTGCTGGATCAGGGCGATCGCGGTAATCAGTCCCGCGATAAAACCGCCGCCGGGAAGGTTGTGCCCGCGCAGGAAGATAAAGACCGACACTAACAGCGCCAGGGGTAATAAGCCCTGGGAGATGACACCCAGAATCATCGGGTGCTTATCGGTTGCCCAGGCGCGTCCGTCCATATCGCCGGAGGGCATGAAGATGCGCATCTGGGCGATCAGCTTGTAGATGCCGAGGGCGGCGATGCCGAGTACGGTGATCTCGCCAAAGGTATCAAAGCCCCGGAAGTCCACCAGAATCACGTTGACGACGTTGGTACCACCGCCGCCGGTTTTACTGTTGGCAATAAAAAAGTCGGAGATACTGTCCAGTGGGCGCGTCATGATCGCGTAATTGATGGTACCGATTACGCCGCCAATCATCGCCGAAATACCAAGGTCGCGCACGATTCGAGAGGGGCTGGACTCCTTGGGAGTGCGCTGGGGCAGAAAGAACAGCGCAAGTAATAGCAGGATGATGGTGGCAACCTCGACCAGCAGCTGGGTGAGTGCCAGGTCGGGCGCAGAAAATACCGCGAAGCTGATGGAAACGATCAGGCCGACGACGGAGAGCATCAGCAGGGCGATCAGGCGCTTGCGGTGCCAGATTACGGTCGCCAGTGCACACAGGCACAGCAGTATCGCGGCGGCGTTCATGACGTTGTTCAGGGGGATTTGAGGGCGCAAACCAGCGGTGGCGTTCAGCTCCATCATCGGTGCCCCGATCAGGGCCAGCGCCAATAGCATCAGGCAGAGCATGTAGCGTTGCAGGGATCCATTCTCCAGCCATTCCATAAAGATCGCACAGCGAGAAAATACCCACTGTACGGCGTCGTCAAACACCACCTTGGCATCGGTTTCGGGAAACTGTGCCTGGAAGCGGAATAGATTGCGGCGGTTATGGTAGATCAGCATGCCGCCGCCCATCGCTACAAGGCTCATCATCAGGGGCAGGTTAAAACCATGCCAGATCGAGAGGCTGTAGATCGGCAGCGCTCCCCCCAGTACCGCGTTGGATGCGGAAGCCAGGAGGTCGCCGACGATAAATTCGGGGAACATGCCTACCAGCAGGCAGAGCCCCACCAGAATCTCTACCGGTACTTTCATGTAGCGGGGCGGCTCGTGGGGGGTGCGGGGCAGATCGATCGGCTCGCCGTTAAAGAAGACGTCGTGGATAAAGCGAATTGAGTAAGCAACCGAGAAGGTGGCGCCCACGGTGGCGAGGACCGGGATCATCCACGAGAGTGAACCTAACGCCCCCTGATCGAGGGTTTCACCAAAGAACATCTCCTTGGAGAGGAAACCGTTAAAGAGAGGGACGCCTGCCATGGAGGCGGCTGCAACCATCGCCAGAGTGGCGGTGTAGGGCATATATTTCCACAGCCCGTTGAGTTTGCGCATGTCCCGGGAGCCGGACTCGTGGTCGATGATACCGGCAGCCATAAACAGCGACGCCTTGAAGATTGCGTGGTTGATGATGTGGAACACCGCCGCCACGGCGCCGAGCCGACTATCGAGTCCGAGTAGCAGGGTGATGAGACCCAGGTGGCTGATCGTCGAGTAGGCCAGCAACCCCTTGAGGTCATGTTTGAACAGGGCGATGTAGGCACCGAGTAGCAGTGTTGCCAACCCGGTCAGGCTCACGATCAGGAACCACTGTTCGGTACCCGCCAAGACCGGGAAAAAACGCGCTAGCAGGAACAGACCGGCTTTGACCATGGTCGCCGAGTGCAGGTAGGCGCTGACCGGGGTGGGGGCCGCCATGGCGTGGGGTAGCCAGAAGTGAAACGGAAACTGGGCCGATTTGGTAAAGGCACCGAGTAGCACCAGAATCAGAACTGTCGAGTAATGGCTGCTATTGCGAATCAGGTCGCCACTGGCGAGTACGGTTTGCAGGTCGTAACTGCCTACGATGCCGCCCATCATCAGCAAGCCGGCGAGCAGTGCCAGGCCACCGGCGCCGGTAACGCTGAGGGCCATTCGTGCGCCCTTGCGGGCATCGCTATTGTGAGACCAGAAACTGATGAGCAAAAAGGAGCTGATACTGGTTAGTTCCCAGTAGATCCATAGCTGGATCAGGTTGTTGGATAGCACGATGCCCAGCATCGCGGTCATAAACAGGATCAAGTAGGAGTAAAAACGCCCCATGGAATCTTTATCGGACAGGTAGTAGCGAGCGTATAAAATGATCAGCAGGCCGATACCCAGAATGAGTAAGGCAAAAAGCAGAGCCAGGCCGTCCAGGTGGAAAGAGATCTCCAGCCCAATGGCTGGAATCCAGCTAATGGTTTTCTGTATCGAGTTGCCGGCGAACACCTGTGGCAAGTAGCTGAGCACAATCGCCAACGCCAGGGCCGGTGCCAGTGAGGTAAAGAGTGCGCAGACACTTCGACCCCAGCGAGCGCTGAGCAGGGGCATCAGGGTACCGAACATCGGCAGTAACGGTATCCAGATAAGGCTCATAGCGTGGAGGTGTTCCATTGTTCAAAAGGTTAAGCTGCACCGAGGTTGGTTGATTCATGATCAAAGCGCCAGTGCGGCCCGAATAGGATGTTAAGAATATCCAGATTGAAAAGAGTAGTCCATAAGGCGTCGGCTGGTTCTGGGGTCAATAGCCTTTGGCGTACGGGCTAAAGGCTCAGTCGGCCGGTGGAAATGCGAGCAAGCGTCGCCCTGCGCCCAGCATGGATCGTCAAGCAGCAGGATACAGCAGGGGGCACAGGGAGCAGTAGAGATAGTTGTCTCTCTGGGCATCGACACAGCTATCTCTATGACATCGACACAGCATCCGGCACAAAAGTGAAGAGCGATCTCCCTTAGGTTTGCTGGCGCCACCTCTTGTAACGACGGGTAAGGCGTGAGCTGCGCCACTGGTCCATCATCAGGGTATAAACAGGAGAAAGTCTCGCCTGTACGGGCTTTCCTGCACCGAGACGATGAATCTGCCTGCGCACAAGCGCCATCACGGCCAAGGCGCTGAGAGTTTTGTCTTTCCAGTTTACTTGCGGGCGCGAGGCGGCGTATTCGCCCTGTTGCCAGCGTAGGGGAAGGTCAGGTGTCATCGCCAGTGCGGTGCCCAGTCCAACCAGATCGACGCCCTCGGTGAGCACCTGTTCGGCGGTTTGGCGATGGAGGATGCCACCGGTCGTCATCACTGGCATTTGGGCGGCCGTGGCGATCCCGCGGGCAAACTCCAGAAAATAGGCCTCCCGTGCCAGAGTGCGCTGGTCAGCCGTGCGGCCCTGCATAGCGGGACTTTCGTAGCTGCCCCCGGAGAGTTCGACTACATCCACCGCCTCCCTGTTCAGTAACTCGACGACGGCCCGTGCATCGGCTTCATCGAAGCCGCCGCGCTGAAAATCAGCCGAATTGATCTTTACGGCAACTGCAAACCCCGGAGCGACCCGCTGACGGATACCCCGCACGACCTCAAGTAGCAGGCGGGCGCGGTTTTCGAGTGAGCCTCCCCAGCGGTCATTGCGGTGGTTGGTGAGGGGGGAGAGAAACTGTGAGATCAGATAGCCATGGGCCGCGTGGACCTGAACACCATCAAAGCCTGCAGCTTCTGCCTGGCACGCGGTGTCGGCAAACCGCTGGATGGTTTCCTCTATCTGGGCTTCGCTCATCGGGACCGGTTGGCCGAAAAGAGTGGAGTGTTTGCCCAGATCAAGGGGGATATCGGAAGGTGACCATACGTTGCCCTCCATTGCCGCGTAAACCTGCCTGCCGGGATGGTTGATCTGCATCCACAGCTGTCCACCGCCGGATTTGCCGGCTGTAGCCCAGGTCTGAAAGGGTTTCAGGTCGGTGTCCCGCTCCAGCACGATACCGCCGGGGCCCGTCATGGCGCGATGATCGACCATGACGTTACCCGTAATCATCAATCCGATCTTGCCTTCGGCCCAGCGACGATAAAGCCCGAAGATCGCTTTACCCGGTCGCTGGCCCAGTTCGCCTAACCCCTCCTCCATGGCCGCCTTGGTCAGGCGCGAGGGCAAGGTGGCGCCGCAGGGAAGTGGTAGCGGAGTAAAGAGTGGGGACGATTGCATAACGGGAGCCTTCATATATAGAGATGGTCAGGCTACTATAAGGTTAAAGCAGGGTTTAAGGTCAAGAGGCTGTTGTGCAGATAGGGGAGTTGGCTAAACGCACCGGGGTGCGAGCTTCGGCTATTCGGTTCTACGAGCGGCGGGGGCTGCTGCCGGCGGCTGATCGCAGTGGGAATGGCTATCGTCACTATCCGCCCAGTGCAGTGATGCGCTTGCAGATGATTCAGTATGCACAAAATCTTGGGCTGCCGCTGGATCAGATCGCTACGATGGTGGGGCAGGATACCAAACCGCAGGAACAGAAAGCTGCCCTCAGGGCGCGGCTGCAGCAGCGGGAGGAGGAGATCACGGCGATGCAACAACTGCTCGCCAACCAGCAGCACCATGTGCAACTGCTGCTCGGCACGTTGGATCGATACTGGTCAAAAGGGAGCTGTGTACCCTTGGCTGAATTGGAACGTTTGGCCAGCGCTACGGCGGATAGGTCTCCCCCTGTCGCCCCGCCGTCTAGCGAGTGCTCAAAGGAGGAGAGGTAGCGCGAGCCGGGTAAGGAGTAAGAGGGCCGCTAGTGCGGCCCTTCAGTTGCGGTATTATTTTTCAACAATACGGTTGTGGGTTAGTCCTTGGTGGCAATCGATGCAGGTTTCGCCGCGACTGGCCATCTGCTGATGATTCAGTCGAGCGCGTTGCGGCTGTTGCTCCAGGACAAAGTTGTCACCCTGATGGCAATTCCGACAGGTACTGGAATCGTTTGCTTTCATTACCTCCCAGACGCCCTCGGCCATTGCGGGTCGCAGTGACTCGAAGTTCTCCTTGGTCACAGTGCCGGCCATCATGTGGTAAATATCAGCGATAGCGACGATTTTTACCTTCATCTTTTCCAGGAAGGGATGGGGAACATGACAGTCCGCGCAGGTGGCCGGAATATCGATGCCGTCTCCATAATGGCTCGATGCCTGGTACTCCTGAACAATGGTATCCATCGTCAGGTGACAGCTGAAACAGAAGGCGTTCTGGTTCGAGAGCACCATAACTCCCTGGAACGAACCGGCCCCCAGAAACAACAGCACTACACCGATGGGGATTCCGAGCAGTAGTGGCTTTTTGAGCCATTGCCACAAACGTTGCCACCGGGTTTTATTATTCTCAACATGGTTCACAATAACCTCCTCTGTTGAGGGAAGTGGAGGGAGCGTGCTCCCTCCTCCCGGTTGCTACTTACTTTCATTCAAGTAACGGGCCTTGAATGCAGCCTGTGCTTCCTTACGAGCTTTCTTTACATTTTCCGGTTCTTTGCCGGTGAACCATGCGTGCTCAGGTCGCGCCAGGATTTCGTCAAGAACCTTGCGGGCTCTTTCTGCTCCAGCTGTGTTGCCAGCATGTTCAGCCTTTTCGACGACCTCCAGATACTGTGGAACCATCTCCACGTAGAAGCGCTCGGCGACTTCAAACATGCCGTGCCACTGCACATAGTCGGGAGCCTGCATGGCCGCGCCATGACGAGCCCTGCGACCCTCGTGGTGCCAGAGGTAGAACCAGGTCCACTCGATCTCTTCGTCGAACCCGACATCGGTGAGCATCTTCTCCTTCTTCAGGGTTCCCATCAGGGTTTTACCGGGGCTGGCAAACTTGTCGTTGTAGAGATTGACCAGTGAATCGAACTGCTGGTAGAAGCTATCGATCATGGATTTGGTGTGACAGGACTGGCAGACATCGGTCATATCCCTACGGCGGTCCTCCCAGGATTTCACCTCTTTACCCTGGGCCTTGGCCTTGGCGTCGATCTTCTCGGAAACCGCGGGGCGTAGTGTCCAGCTGATACGATCACCCACATCGTGGGTGATGGGCTGTTCACGGGTCGCTGACATGTGGCAGGTGGCACAGGTAGGTGCAGCGTCATAGTCTTCGCCCACTATCCACTTGGCAGAATCGAGGTTCATGCGGTCGACGTTAGCGTAAAAATTGATGCCGTGCTTGGACTCTTCATAGATCTCTTTCTGGGGGTGGTCAGGGCCCAGGTGGCACTTGCCGCAGGCTTCAGGCCGGCGCGCTTGCACCATGGAAAACTCGTGGCGCTGGTGACAGGCAGTACAGGCGCCCACGGAACCATCGGGATTAAGGCGGCCGATGCCGGTGTTGGGCCAGGTGGTCGGGTCGAGATCGCCGTTTTCCATCACCTTCACTTCCGAGCCATGGCACTGCCAGCAACCATTCACCGCTGCCGGGGATTGGCCGTTAAAGGTCAGTGCGCCTTCGACGACCTCTGCGAGAAAGTTATCCAGTGAGCCGATGATCTGGCCTGCCTTGGCGTGATGGCTCTTGGCAAACTCGTCAACTTCGGCGCTATGGCAGGAAGCGCAGTCCTTGGGGGAGACGATGATGGCGATGGTCTCGCCTTCGTGTTGAATGGCGTCCTTATCGCCGGGCTCCGCCTGGTGACATTCATAGCAGCCAACATTGGCACCGTAGTGTTTGGAGCGACCCCATTGGGCGTAGACAGAGGGGTTTTTCTCCTTGTGGCAGGCAGCACACTCGGCGCTTTCCTGACTGAGTTGTTTAAAGGGTTTCAAAACCAGCGATTTGGCGGCAGCCATGCTGGGAGATGAGACAAGAAAGAGAAGAGTTGCCAGCGCTGTACAGAGCGCAACGGCAAGCGAATGACGTCGGGTATCCATGGTAAAATCCTCGCGAGCTTCCTGCTGGGGTTATTATTACCACACGGTACTACCATCTCCGGGCAGATACTGTTGATAGTAGATCGGATGGTCAAAACCACCTTGATTGAGATCAAGAATCGGGTGCATGGGATAGCGATGGAAGGGGCACTAAGGTTGGATAAGATCAAGCAGCAGCGGTACCAGAGGGAGCCAGGCCAGGAAGGCCAGGTTACTCACCAGCCAGCAGGCATTAGCCAGCCCCTGGTTTAAACCGAACAGTGCCGCCGGTACGATGGTAAGGACTGCGGCGGGCATACTGGCCAGAATCAATACGGTCGCGGCAATCAGGCCTCCATTGACCTGTTGCAGTCCCAGCAGCCAAACCATCCCCAGCCCCAGCGCGGGTAAGAGTACAACCCGCAGCAGCGATATGGGAAGCGCTCGGCCCAGCTCCGGCAATAGCGCCCGGAAACGAAACACCAGCCCCACCGAGATCATGAGCAAAAAGGAGCTGGCAGGCACTAATATTGAGGTAACCGATCCCATCCACAGGGGACGCGAGATACCCGCCAGATTCAGCACCATGCCACAGAGCCAGCACCCAACCACCGAAAGCAGGACCGGGTCTTTCCATACGGCGGCGGGGGTGTCGGCCTGGCCGATGCCATGCCGGCGGGCGTAGGGGAACAGAAGTCCAAAATAGATCAGCTCTTCGAACAGTTTGTACAGTGGCAAAAGTGCCAGGCCGGGCTCACCCAGATAGACAAACAGGGTTAGTGAACCCAGGGCACCCAGATTAACGAAACCGCCGCTGGGCCCATAAACCGCCCGATCTGCAGGGCTCATACCCAGCGGGCGACTGAGTCCCAGCCCGAGGAAAAATCCGGCCAGCATGATGGCAGCACCGATCAGGGGGAGCCACGCCAGCGCCCAGTGCAACTGCTGCAGGTTCCACATGGCCAGCAAAATGGAGATCGGTACGGTGATGCGCAGCGCCAGTGCAACGGCCAGTGACCGCCAGTGGGCGCTGGACTCGGGGCGCCAGCCGAAAAGCAGTTGTCCCAGTGAAAAGCCAGCAATCATCACCACGAAGATAAGAGTAAAGTCGCTCATAAAAAATAGCAGGCTAAGATCCGGGTTGGTTGACGGCAGGGGTATTTAGGACGGTGCTGATCTTCGACAGTGACCGCACCCCTATTCTGAGGCCTGGAGGGGGGCATTGCCATTAGGCGGTGGTAGCAAGATGAAAGTCTGCTACACCCGCAGGGGCGGGTGTAGCAAGGGTTGCTAGATCAGCTCTTGGTAGAGCGTCCGTGTTGCATCAACGGTAAGGGGGATCGGATTGCCTCCTGCACTGGGATCATCGACCGCCATCTGTGCCAGCAGCTCGATCTGCTTGCGGTCGACCCCAAGTGCGCTGAGGGATTTGGGGACATCCATCGCCTCGGAAAATTCGATTACCCACTCCAGGAAGCCGTCAAAGCCCCCCGCTATCCCCAGATAAGCCGCCAGCGGCTCAACGCGCTCCTCAATGGCGCGACGATTAAAGCGGATTACGGCAGGAAGGGCGATGGCGTTGGTCATGCCATGGGGAGTGTTATAGACCGCGCCGACCGGGTGGGAGAGTGCGTGTACCGCCCCCAACCCTTTCTGGAAGGCCGTCGCACCCATGGCTGCGGCACTCATCATATGCCCACGGGCTTCGATGTCGCTACCGTCGGCGAAGGCGCGGGGCAGGTACTCCTTCACCAGTCGCATACCCTCAAGGGCGATGCCCTGGGACATGGGGTGATAAAAGGGCGAACAGTAAGCCTCGAAGCTGTGAATAAACGCATCCAGCCCGGTGCCGGCAGTGATCACCGAGGGCATTCCCACCGTCAGTTCCGGGTCGCAGATAACGATCGAAGGCAGCATCTTCGGGTGAAAGATAATCTTCTTAACGTGGGTGGCGGAGTTGGTGAGAATCGATGCGCGTCCTACTTCCGATCCGGTACCCGCGGTGGTGGGTACGGCGATAATCGGTGCGATCGCATCGGCGTCGGCCCGTGTCCACCAGTCGTCGATATCTTCAAAGTCCCATACCGAACGGGTCTGCCCCGCCATAAAGGCCAGCAACTTAGCCAGGTCGAGGCCCGAGCCACCACCGAAAGCGATAACGCCGTCGTGGTTGCCGCTGCGGTAAACCTCAAGTCCGGCATCCAGAGCGTGGTCATCGGGGTTGGGGTGAACCTCGCAAAAGAGCGCACGCCCCAGACCCTCTCGTTGCATCAGGTCGAGGGTGGAGGTCGTAATCGGAAGCGATGCCAGCCCCTTATCGGTGACCAGTAACGGGCGTTTGATGCCCAGTTGTTGGCAGGCGTCGGCCAGTTCGGTAATGCGTCCGGCGCCAAAGCGGATTGCGGTGGGATAGCTCCAGTTGGCGGTCAGTGACATCAGGTGATCCTCTTGAAATGGTAGGACTTGGGTCGGGTCAGGTTGTGGAACCCGATTGTTGAAAGGGCGCCGCCGCGACCGGTATTTTTGCAGCCGGTCCAGCACAGGGCCGGGTCCAGGTAGTCGGCGCGATTCATAAAGACCGTGCCGGTTTGCAGCTGATCGCCGATGACGGCGGCCCGTGAGGCGTCGGTGGTCCATAACGAGGCGGTTAAACCGAACTCGCAATCGTTCATCAATGAGATCGCCTCGGCATCGCTCTCGACCTTCATGATTCCCACTACCGGGCCGAAACTTTCGTCGCGCATCACCCGCATATCGTGGGTGACGTGGGTTAATATTTGCGGTGCCAGGTAGGCACCACCATCGTCTGCGGGAAACAGTGCCGGGTCGATCATGGCGCGGGCGCCGTCATCAATGGCTTCGCTGATCTGGGCACGTACCTCCAGGGCGAAGCGCTTGTTGGCCATGGGACCCAGGGTGGTGGAATCATCGAGCGGGTTACCCAGCGTGTAGGCCGAGACGATATTGACCGCCTTTTCGACAAAGGCCTCGTAGAGGCTGGCGTGTACATAGATGCGTTCGATGCCACAGCAACATTGGCCGGAGTTAAACATGGCGCCATCAATCAATGTGTCGACCGCAGCATCGAGATCGGCATCTTCCATCACGTAACCGGGGTCTTTGCCTCCGAGTTCGAGCCCCAGTCCGGTGAAGGTGCCAGCGGCCGCGCGTTCGATCGCCTGGCCGCCACCGACCGATCCGGTGAAATTGATAAAGTCGAACTGGCGCTGGGCGATAAGCTGCTCCATGGTGCCGTGGTCGGAGAAGATATTGATAAAGAGGTTCGCGGGCAGACCGGCCTCAGAAAAGGCTTCAACCATACGCTCACCTACGACCAGAGTTTGGGTGGAATGCTTCAGCACTACGGCGTTGCCGGCGATCAGGGCCGGAGCCACGGTGTTGATCGCCGTCATGTAGGGGTAGTTCCAGGGCGCGATTACCAGCACAACGCCGTGGGGTTCGCGCTGAATTCGGCGCTCGAAGGTATCCGATGCTTCAACAATAATCGGCGCTAGAGCGTCAGTGGCGATATCGGCCATATAGCTGGCGCGTTCGTGAACGCCTCCGAATTCCCCTCCGTAGCGAATGGGCCTGCCCATCATGCGTGCCAACTCAGGGACGATCTCATCGTTCATCTGCCCCAGACGTTCGACGCCGGCACGCACCAGGGCTACACGCTCGCTCAAGGGACGTGATGACCACTCAGATTGTGCGGCGCGTGCCGCGTCTATCCTGTGTTGTGCATCGACAGCCGATAGCACTTCCCGCTCGGCATAAACCGAGCCATCAATAGGGCTAATGCACTTAAGCGTTTTAATGTTACTCATGGACATACTCTCAAAGGTGGACGCCAGGGCAGTTGGGTCGCCCTGTAGCGCGCGAAAGATTGGGTAAAAATAGACTTATTCAGGCTCGCTCGAAACCGCGCTGCACTTCCCAGTCGGTGACCCTGCGGTCGTACTCAAACTGCTCCCAGCGTGCGGCATGGACATAGTGATCGATTACGTCATCTCCAAACGCAGCGCGTAGCATGGCAGAGTCATTGAGCGCCGTTGCCGCATCGCGCAAGGTAGTGGGAATTTGACGTACGTCGTCACCGCCCTTGTAGGCATCGCCCTTAAACTCAGGCTCCAGTTGGCGCTGGTTTTCGATGCCATCGATGCCCGCGGCAATTAATGCTGCCATCGCGAGATAGGGGTTGAGGTCGGCGCCGCCGACCCGGCACTCGACGCGTACCGCTTTGCTGTTTTCTCCGCACACGCGATAGCCTGCGGTACGGTTATCCATGCTCCAGATCGCTTTTGTGGGGGCGAAGGTGCCCTCGACAAAGCGCTTGTAGGAGTTGATGTAAGGTGCCAGGAAGTAGGTGATCTCACCGGCGTTGTGGAGCAGTCCTGCCATGTATTGAAGCATTAGGGTAGACATTCCGTGCTCGGCTTTTGGGTCGTAAAACAGAGGGGTGCCTTCCAGTGACCACAACGACTGGTGCACGTGGGAGGAGTTGCCGGCGGAGTCATAATTCCACTTGGCCATAAAACTGACCGACTGCCCCTGTTGCCAGGCGATCTCCTTGCAGGCGTTTTTGATGATGGAGTGATTGTCTGCCATCGTCAGCGCCTCGGCGTAGCGCACGTTGATCTCCTCCTGTCCGGCTGCGGCCTCGCCCTTGGAGTTTTCCACGGGGATGTTGGCGCCCTGCAAACCGTTGCGGATCGCCCGCATCACGTTTTCCTCCTTGGTGGTTTGGAAGATGTGATAGTCCTCGTTGTAGGTGCTGACCAGATCCAGGCTGCGGTAGCCCTTCGCGTGGGCTTGCTCGTAGCTGTCCTTGAACAGGAAGAACTCCAGTTCGGTGGCCATAAAGGGCTTCATTCCCATGGCCTTAAGCCGTGCAACCTGTTTTTTCAAAATGGCACGCGGAGAGTGTGCCACCTCTTCGTGGGTGTGGTGATCGAGCATGTCGCACAGAACCAGTGCGGTGCCCTCTAGCCAGGGGATTCGGCGCAGGGTGGCGAGATCGGGTTTCATGACATAGTCGCCATAGCCCGCTTCCCAGCCGGTCGACTTGTAGCCGGAGACGGTTTCCATCTCCATATCGGTGGCTTGCAGATAGTTACAGCAGTGGGTCTCTTGCCAGGCTCCGTCGATAAAAAACTCGGCCTGGAATCGCTTGCCCATCAGGCGCCCTTGCATATCAACCTGACACGCCAGCACGGTATCGATATCCCCGCTGTGGACCGCGGCCTTGAGTTCTTCGAGAGTCATTTTTCCTGCCATTTTCTTACCCTTTTCTGCGTAACAATTGAAAAGATATTGGAGCTGTTTTCCAATAATTAGCGGATTGGAATACCCGCAGATTTGCCTCCGGGTATTCCAGTGCCACTGACCGGGTGGCCCTAACTGTAGCGGTAGGGTTTTCCAGCTTTTGCCATCACCTCGGAGTATTCCTTGAGGATCTTAACCACCCGTGCGTTGCGGTCGCTCTTGGCCGCGATCTCATCCCAGAACTTGTGCGCTTCCGCTTCCACGGTTGCCCACTCAGCGTCAGGAATAGTCGTCAGCTTCATCTTGCTGCCGCCGGTACGCAGTTGGGCTTCGCCACCCCAGTACCAGTGTTGGCGATAGTAGTGTGAGCTATCCATCGTCAGTTTGAACAGGGTCTGCAGGTGCTCTGGCAATGCATCCCAACGCTCGGAGTTGGCGAAGTAGGAGCCGACCCAGGCACCGGAGATGTTGTTGGTGAGGAAGTAATTGGTGACGTCGGCCCAACCGACGGTGTAATCCTCGGTAATACCGGACCAGGCGATACCATCCAACTCACCGGTTTGTACCGCCACCTCGATATCCTCCCAGGGCAGGGTGACCGGCACTACGCCAAAGCGGGAGAGGAACTTACCCGCGGTAGGGAAGGTGAATATCCGCTTGCCCTTGAGGTCTGCGAGACTGTTGATCGGTTCTACCGTTGCAAAGTGGCAGGGGTCCCAGGCGCCGGCGCCGAGCCAGGTAACGCCTTCAACCTCGTCGTACGCCTCTTTCCAGATCTCGTTAAGGCCGTACTGGTTAAAGAGAACGGGGACATCGAGGCTGTAACGGGTGCCGAAGGGGAAGTAACCGCCAAAGACTGAGATGTCGACAGGCGCTGCGATGGAGTCATCGTCACTCTGTACGGCGTCGATGGTACCGCGCTGCATGGCGCGAAATAGCTCACCGGTCGGTACCAGCTGGTCTGCATAGTAGAGCTCGATCTCCATCTCTCCGTTGGCAACCTGATTAAAGGCGTCGATGGAGGGCTTGATGACGTGCTCTCCCAGAGCGGGGCCGGCGTAGGTTTGTAGTCGCCATTTAATTTTTTTGTTGCTGGCCGCGTGAACTGCGGGTGCGCCTAGCACTGATGTTCCTACTACGGCGGCGGATGCCGCTCCGGCTTTCTTCAGAAAATCGCGGCGAGTATTTGTCTCGCTTATATCCTTATCTTTCTTGTCAGTCATGCTTTTCTCCTACTTATTGATCATTGGTACGTGGATCATCAGGTTCAAATGGCTACTTTTGGTTACAGCTTATTCCTCCGCTATTGGGTTAATGTATGAAACTATCATTTTCCAAAATAGGTCTGGGGCAGCCACAGTGCGATTTGGGGGAACACCATGATCATGATCAGGGCGGCGGCCATAATGATGACAAAGGGAATTACCGAGCGATAAATGTCTCCCAGGGATATTTCCGGTGGTGCCATTGCTCGCATCAGGAATAGATTGTAGCCAAAGGGCGGTGTCATATAGGCGATCTGGCAGGTAATTGTGTAAAGGATGCCGTACCACACCAGATCAAAGCCGAGGGCGCCGACCAGGGGAATAAACAGCGGCGCGACAATCACCAGCATTGCCGTATCGTCCAGAAACATCCCCATGATGATGTAGGAGAGCTGCATCATTATCAGAATTTGCCAGGGGCTGAGCCCTAACTGGTCAACGAATAAACCCTCGATCGCCCGTACCGCACCAAGCCCATCAAAAACCGCACCGAAGCAGAGTGCGGCGAGGATAATCCACATAAACATGCAGCTAATGACCAGAGTCTTTTTCAGCGTTTCGTCCATCACCTTGCGCGTCAGGCGCTTCTTGAACAGTGCGGCCAGGGTAGCGGCGGCGGCGCCATAGGCAGCGCTTTCGACCAGACTCGCGTACCCCAGCAGAAAGGCTCCGGTCATGGAGAAAAATATCAGTAGCGGCAGGATACCCGCGCTCAGTAACGCCACTTTCTCGGACCAGGGGACCTTGCGCTCCTCTGCGGGCAGGGCCGGGCCCATCTCCGGCTGCAGGCGGCATCGCACTACGATGTAGATCACGAACAGGGTGGCCATCATGAGCCCGGGCATTACCCCGGCCATCCACAATTTACTCACCGGCTGGCGAGCGATCATGCTGTAGAGCACCATGACGACACTGGGGGGAACCAGAATGCCGAGGGAGCTACCGGCCTGAATGACACCGGTCACCATGATCTTGTCGTACCCTCTGCGCAGCAGCTCGGGCATGGCGATACTGGCACCAATGGCCATCCCCGCGACGCTGAGGCCGTTCATGGCTGAAACCACCACCATCAAGCCAATGGTGCCGATGGCTAGCCCGCCATTGAGCGGCCCCATCCATACATGGAACATCTTGTAGAGGTCTTCGGCAATGCCGGATTCCGACAGCATATACCCCATATAAATAAACAGCGGCAGTGTCAGCAGTGGGTACCACTTCATCAACTTCATCGCGGCGCTGAACGCCATATCCGAACCGCCGTCACCCCACATCAGCAGTGCGGAGATAACGGCAACGAAACCGATCGCAGCAAACACCCGTTGGCCGGTCATCAGCATGACCATCATCGAGGCGAACATCAGCAGCGCTATCATCTCGTAACTCATGCGAGAGACTCTCCTTTGAGTTTGGCAATATCTTTAAACAGGCAGGAGATCGCTTGCAGTAGCATCAGGAAGATACCGGTCACCATAATCACTTTTATCGGTACCATCGACGGCGCCCAGGCCGAATAGCTCTCCTCGCCATACTTGAGTGCATACTCGGTGCTATAGATGCCACCGTAGAGGAGAAAACCGAGGTAGGTAATAAGGAACAAAATGGTGACGCAATCAACGATGGTTTTGGTCTTGTCGGTCCATTGGCTGTAGAACAGGTCCATGCGCACGTGGCCATCTTCCTGCATCGAATAGGAGCCGCCGATCAGGTAGTAGGTGACCATCACAAACTGGGCCATCTCAAGAGACCAGAGCACAGGCGAGGCAAAGGTTTTCATAAAAGAGGAGTAGAGTAATATTCCCATCATGGCAAATACTAGGTACATCGCGCAGCGCCCGATGAAACGGTTCACTTTATCAACATAATGGACGTAGAGCCGGATCACTTTGGGCATACTGGACTTCACTCTGGGTGGGGTTCGGTGGTAACAGCGGCAGAAGTATCGGCTTCGTTCACTAGAGAATTTTGCGCCTGTTGCAGTAGCGCGTGCAGGATATCGGCGATACGTTGTCGCCCTTCGCTGCTTTGCAATAGATCGTTGCGGATTTCGATCATGACGTTGGGCAGTCCGTTGGGGATGGCGTGTTCGAGCAGGGTGTGGGTAACCCCGTCCACCGGACCGTAGGGCTCATTGCGGCTAACGCACAATCCTTGAGTTGCGATCTGCTGGTCGAGCATCAGGTCCGCTAGGCGATGGTCGCTGTCGTGGAGGATGCCAATCTCTACCTCTCGTTGAACACCCTTATAGACCGGGACGAAAGAGTGAATAGTGACCATCAGGGTAGGGAGCTTGCGGGCAATACGGGCCTGAACCAGGTTGGCGAGGGTGTGGCGGAAAGGTTCGTAGACCTGGTCGATGCGCTGCTGGCGTTGGGCTGCATTGAGGTTGGTATTGCCGGGAATGTGATCAAGCTCGCTGACAGAGCAGATCGCGTCCGTCGATTCGGGCGGCCGATTGCAGTCATATACCAGGCGGGATACGGCGGAGTGCACCAAGGGAGAATTAAGGCTATGGGATAGCTTACGTGCTATCTCCAGGGCACCGGGGTCCCAGGCGATATGGCTTTCGAGCTGCTCAGGGCTGAGACCGAGGTTGCTGAGCGAGGGCGGGATATGGTTGCTCGCGTGCTCGCATACCAGCAAAAAGTGGCCACTGGCCTGTTCGTTGATGGTTTCAACTGCCTTATGAACCAACAGCGGCATATCCGTTTGCGCGTTGCGTTTCACTTTAATATCTCAATATGTAAAGGTCGGTCGAGTATTTCAGAAATAAAAACCACAGGCAAATTTATTTCTGAAACAAATGCTACAATAGGGTGCGTGCACAATGGTAGGATGTGCCACAGCCTGGTGCAGGCCGTTTAAAAAAGAGGAGACCGCAGTGAGCAAAGCGCCTTTTACTGTTGCAGAGCGCATTAGAGATCAGTTCGAGACATTGACCCGAACCGAGCGCCAGCTGGGGAATTCGATGCTGGAAAACTACCCGGTTTCGAGTTTGGGGAGTATCACCGCCGTGGCTGCTACAGCGGGTGTGTCCACTCCCACGGTGGTGAGAATGGTTAAAAAATTGGGCTTTTCCGGCTTTCCCGATTTTCAGGCGTCGTTGCATGCGGAGCTGGAAGAGACCATCAGTAGCCCGATTACCAAATTCAATCGTTGGAGTGACAGTGCGCCGGACGAGCATATTCTCAACCGATTTGCCGATGCCGCCATGAATAACCTGCACCAGTCTCTAAAGCATGTGGATCCTGTGACCTTTGATACGGTGGCCGAGCTGCTGTCAGAGACCGAGCGCGCCATGCACGTCGTTGGGGGGCGGATTACCCACTCGATGGCGGATTACTTTTTTACTCATATGCAGGTGATGCGCAAACGGGTCACCCGCGTGGCGTCTAATTCAAATACCTGGCCCCATTACCTGCTCAATATGGAGGAGGGGGATGTACTGGTCGCGTTTGATATTCGTCGTTACGAGCACAATATTCTGCACTTTGCGAAAATGGCCAGGGAGCGCGGGGTGAAGCTGGTGCTGTTTACCGACCAGTGGGGCTCTCCGGCAGGACAGTATGCCGAGCATGTATTTAATTTGCGTATCGAAGCGCCTTCGGCCTGGGACTCCTCTGTGGTCATTCTGTTTGTGATGGAAGCACTTATTGCCGGGGTGCAGAGCCGGATTTGGGATGAGAGCAAGGAGCGCATGGGAGAGCTGGAAACGCTATTTGATGAGACGCGGCTGTTCAAAAAATTCTTTTAGGGAGCGTTTGTTGCGTTCGATCCTGTTCGAGTGGAGCTGCCGTCGCCGCCGGCTTGTTGGCTCCTGAATAGTACCGAGGGTGCATTAGGTCCCGTGGCGCTCGCGAATAATTGCGTTCTCCAGGCAGCCCAGACGATCCTGCCCGAATAGCTTCAGCTCTCCGTAGGTAAAGCTGGGCACGCCCCACAGGTCATTGCCGTAGATCTCTATGAGGTTGTTTTGCGCCCAGGTGCGCCAGCTATCGTTGTGAAGAAACTCTTTTGCTTGTAGCCAGTCGAGACCGGCGCGTTCGACCAGTTTTTGCAGCCCGGCATCGGTCTCGGAACGAATGCCTTCGGCCCATACGCCGCGGGCATAGCTTTCGAGAAAGTCCAGCCCCCTGTTTTCTGCCTGGGCAAACTCATAGAGGGCGTAGCAACGTTCAACGCCAGGGCCCAGTGGATCGGCGACGCGGCCGAATGGGATGCCGTATTTATCGGCTTCGCGTTTGGCATCCTGGAGGATATAAAATCCTTTGGCTTTCGGAACCTGCATGCGGCGCATCACCATCGGTAATACCGGTTTGACCACCAGCGGAAGCTGATAGTGGGTAGCCAGTTGGCGGGCCCTCACCAGCCCAATGTAGGAGTAGGGGCTGCGGACCGACCAGAACATCTCGATGGCTTTCTGATTCGCGCTGGCAGGGGCCTTGGCTGTCGGGGCCAGTGCGGGTTGGCGGCAGAAATCACGATGGGCGCGATCAAAATGGACCATCTCTCGCGGCTCACTGAGGGTATTGGCGCGGTGCAAGTTTAGTGAATTAAGGCGCCGTTCAAGGTGTTCCAATCGGTCGATCCCCCAGTACCACTCGCCGCCGTAGTGCAGCATCGCGCTCAGGTAGTGCCCTTGATTTTTGAGCAAATTCTCGTTGGCCTGCAGGTGGTGCTGATAGCAGTCCACATGGTTGCTGATACGGGGATCGACCGGCGTATCAGCGGTGTTAGCTGTCCAGTAAGCCTCAAACAGGGGGAGGGCGTTAGCCAGGTAATCCGGTTGCAGTTCCCAATGCAACAGTTGGGCGGTGAACTGGGCATCGCGCTGTGGCGTGCTATCGGGGGGAAGATGGGGAAACTTCAGGTCGTAGAGCTTGGCCAGGTAGGCCCCGTCCCTGAGGGCGTTTTTATCCCAGAGTGTAGGCGCGGGGAACATCTCCGATTGCAGGTTGAGGACGGTGCGAAAGTCATACGTCAGGGGGTAGCGCTGTGCCAGTGGTGCGAGAACCTGCAGTAGCAGGTAGCTGTAAGGATCGTTGATACGAAGATAAACCCTAACCCGATGAGGTCGTCTTTTGAGGACCCTGTACCGCTCTATCAGCGGCCGTTTCAGGTTTTTTAAGAGCGGGCTCGTGACCAGTTGAGCCAATAGAGAAGGAATAGGAGCGGGCATAATTAGCGCCTTATCTGCATTCGGATGGGTGGCCGGCTTGGCGAGTCAGGTGATAGATCGTCATTTTTATTGGGATTGATTGTTGATCCACCCTCGAGGTGTTCGGTGACATCCAGCGTTGTAGACGTGATGCTCTCGCCTACAGATATCGGCCGCCTCGCGAGACGCTAGCCTACTTATCATGACAACTGCGACTGTTGGCCGAACACCGTTTTTAGCACTCCGTTGAGAAAAAGGGCGGGTCCGCTGAACGAGGTTTAGGTTTGCAATGATGTTTTTTTAACCTCTTCAGGCTGGGAGGATTGGGGGTCAAAAAAAGCTTCGATGGACTCGCGCTCCCACATGGCATCCTTATAGCCCATATCAATCAATGCACCACAAAAATCCGGCGTAAATAGCAGGTAGCTGGCGGCGGTGGCACCGCCCCCACTTTTGGTTGCGCCAACGGTTTTGAGGGCGAAGCGCAAGCTGGGTGATAGTGAACGAATTTTACGACCAGCGATAATATCAATCTCTTCGGAAGGCGAAATAATCAGGCTGTCGACCTCTCGCAGGGGAAGGCCTTCGGCCCGGCGAACCTCGTCGGGAATCAATGCCAGCAAGCGATTAACCCGTTCGAGGTGCTCGATATCGCTCTCCATAGCATCGATAAAGGCACTGTTGAACATCTGCCCCATAATCTGCGCCATGGAGGGTGTGTGCCGTACCGACCGGCGTCGGCCCCAGTGCACAGGATTGCGGTTGCCGCTGACGCCGATAACCAATATGTGGTTGGCGCCAAGGTGCAGTGCGGGGCTGATCGGGGCCATCTGGCGCAGGGCGCCGTCACCAAAGTACTCACGCTGAATTTTCACCGCAGGGAAAATAGTGGGGATGGCAGAGGACGCTAGCAAGTGCTCATGGGTAAGCTCGCAGGGAGAGCCGACCCGCTGGTACCGGCGCCAGGGTTTCAGTTGCGGGTGCCCCTGGAAAAAACTGACCGACTCACCGCTGCTGTATCCCATTGCGGTCACGCACAGCGCCTCCAGTTCGCCGCTGCCAATGGCATCGTCCAGGCGGTCAAAGTTAACCTCCTCCCGCAGTAATGTATGCAGGGGGGTGTTGTCGAGTAATGACAGGGGGTTGCTCTCAGTCGCTCCCTGATGAAACAGGGACAGCCCGATTCGCAACAGGCTACGCACGAGGGAGGCGGTATTGGTGCGGTAGATACGCTCAGGCGTGAGGTTGCGCCACATCGTTTCCAGATTGGCCACGGAGTCACGCAATGAGCCGGGATGGCTCGCCAGGGAAGCGGCGTTGATGGCGCCCGCCGAGGTGCCACAGATGATGGCAAAGGGGTTATGAGCTTTGCTGGGAAGAATTTCGGTGATCGCTTTAAGGACGCCGACCTGATAGGCGGCGCGAGCCCCGCCCCCGGATAAAATCAGGGCGCGTTTGTCTGCGACCGGAGGGGGTGGGCTTTGCTTTTTCTTGAGCATCATTGCCTGAGCTTGCGTCCATTACCGTTCAATAGCCAAATTCTACCTGCTTTTCATAGCGAATGGGCAGGGCACTGCGCGATGGCGACCCAAAAAGGGTGAGGCCCTGCCGGGTCGAGGCCGAAGCGGAAAAAAAGAGGGCGCGGGTTCACACTACAGAAAGAGGCCGCAGCTTTGATGGATAGGGGTAGTGCAAGCTCCTATACTGGGTCTATTCGATGGCGCATCGGGTGCGCATGCGCTGTTTTTATTCAGGACAAGGGGCAGGGAAGACTATGAACCATTTACTGTTGATTATCCTCGTCGTAGCGGTGCTGATGCAGCTGCTGAAACGGGAGTCCGGGGCGCTGGTAATGACGGCGGCGCTGATCTTGTTGGCGTTTGTTGGGCGCCTTATGGGGTCCCCCTTGTTATCGCTTTTACTGCTGTTGTCGGCTGTTGCTGTAGTCCTCTGTGGCTTGCCGGCTATACGCCAGCAGTGGCTTAGCCCGAAGTTGATGGCAACCTTTAAAGCGGTCGCCCCCAGGGTGTCTGAAACAGAGCGGGTTGCTCTGGAAGCCGGCACGGTAGGCTGGGACGGGGAGCTGTTTTCGGGTAACCCGGATTGGAACCGGTTGCTTTCCAACACTGACCAAGGGCTCAGTGCTGAAGAGCGGGCTTTTCTCAAGAAACAGTGCAGCGTGGCGGCGGGGATGTGCGATGGTTGGGATATCGCGGTCGAACGCGCTGACCTCCCGGGCGATCTGTGGAAGTATCTCAAGAAAGAGAAATTCTTTGGCATGATCATCCCCAAGGAGTATGGCGGCTTGGGTTTTTCTGCCAAGGCGCAGTCGGCGGTGCTGCAGAAGCTGGCCTTTAACGAGTCCCTGATGGTGGTGGTTGGCGTTCCCAACTCACTGGGCCCGGGAGAGCTGTTGCTCAAGTACGGTACCCAGCAGCAGAAAGATCATTATCTCCCCAGGTTGGCAGATGGACGGGATATCCCCTGTTTTGGCTTGACCGCTCCCCGCGCAGGGTCCGATGCCACCTCGATCCCCGATGTGGGCATCGTCTGCACCCAGGAGATTGATGGTAAGGAGGTATTGGGGGTTAGCCTGACGTTTGAGAAGCGCTGGATTACCCTCTCCCCTATTGCCACCGTGGTAGGGTTGGCGTTCCGTATGTTTGACCCCCATGGACTGCTAGGCGATACCGACGACATCGGTATTACCTGTGCGCTGATACCTCGTGACACCAAGGGGCTGGAGATAGGGCGGCGTCACTTCCCCATCGGTAGCCCCTTTATGAACGGTCCCTTGCGTGCGAAGGATATGTTTATTCCCCTGGAATGGATTATCGGCGGACCGGAGATGGCGGGGCAGGGGTGGCGTATGCTGGTAGAGTGTTTGTCGGTGGGGCGTTGCATCACTTTGCCCTCCGGTGCCAGTGGCAGCGGGCGCTATGTAACGGGGTATACCGGTGGCTTCGCCCGTATTCGGCGTCAATTCAATATGCCGATCGCCGACATGGAGGGGGTGCAGGAGCCTCTGGCTCGCATCGCCTCGATGGCGTATATCGCCCGCGCTACGGTGCGACATACCGCCAATATGATTGATGCTGGTGAAAAGCCAGCGGTGCCTTCGGCTATTCTCAAGAGTCAGTTAACCGAGTTCCAGCGCCAGATGCTCATCGATGCGATGGATGTGCATGGCGGCAAAACCGTAACTTTGGGTCCGCGTAATTACCTGGGTTTGGGGTATGCCGCCACGGCGGTATCGATCACGGTGGAGGGAGCCAACATCATGACGCGCAGCCTGATGATCTTTGGGCAGGGCGCCATACGCTGTCATCCCTGGGTGTTGCCGGAGTTGGAGGCCATGGAGGCGAACGACCTGCAGGCTTTTGATAAGGCGATCTTTTCTCATGTGGCTATGGTGGCGGGAAATGCCGCTCGGGCGTTCAGCGCGGGCCTAAAATTGCCGATGGATGAGACACCGCTTCCCGGCGAGGCGCAAGTCTACGGCTGGGCGGTGAATCGTTACAGTGCGGCATTCTCCCTGTTGGCCGACGGGGCAATGGCGAGTCTGGGAGCGTCGTTGAAGCAACGCGAACTGCTGTCGGCGCGGCTCGGGGATATTCTCTCCAACCTCTATATGGTTACCATGGTGCTGAAACACTGGCACGAAACCCGTGGGGTGAAGGATGAGGAGGCGCTGTTCCGTTACAGTTGCGAATGGTTGCTCTACCGGGCCGAACAGGCGATGGTCGAGCTGCTCGAAAACCTTCCCAACCGGGCCGTTGCCCGTACCCTGCGGGTGCTGGTGATGCCGTTTGGGCGCAGTCGAAAGATGCCCGCTGATGTCTTGACCTCGACCATTGCGCAGGCGGTTTCCAGCGATTCTCCGCTGCGCAGGTTTATGCTGGAAGGCACCTGGCAGGAGCAGGCCAGGGGCCAGAAAAATAATCCGCTGGCGAAATACAACGACCTGCTGGAGGAGCATGCACGGGCGGCGGATATCTACCGCATTGTGGATAAGGCGTACGCCAAGGGCGAGATACCCAATCGGGCATTGCATCCTGAAGAGCGTTTTGTCGCTGCCGCAGAGCAGGGGTTGATCAGCGCAGAGGACCTCAGCTTTATGCAGGACTATGAAGCCCTGGTGCTGGAGATGCTGACGGTGGATGATTTTGCATTCAACGAGCTCGCGCGCAATAAGAGCAAGGTCATCTGGCATAACGGTAAGCCCCGAACCCAGCCCAAGCCGATTCACTAATGTCGCTGGCCGCAAGGCGGCCAGCATCGCTCACTCCCCAAGGTCGTTCAGGGATCGCAAAATGTGATCCCCGGCCGATCGCTGCGGCGAATTTGCCGTAGAATGCGATGCTTTACGGCGTTCACCGAGGTGAGCGGCGTTTGATAATAATCGCAGGAGAGAACACGCAATGCAGCAGATCAGCAAAGTGCTGGCAGTATCAACGCTGGCTTTGGCCGCTAATGTATCAGCCGATACAGTACTCGGTGTCTACGCGGGTGCCGGTTACTGGGATGTCGATTACAGTGGGGACATCGGCAAGAGTCGTGCAAAACTGAGCACGCTGGGTATCAAGGATGATGACCACAATTTTTACTATATCGCCCTCGAACATCCGCTTCCGTTGTTGCCGAACGTAAGGCTGCAGTACAACGATATCTCCACCCGTTCCAGCGCGTCTTTGGCGAGCAATAGTGTTGTGCTGGGTAATGCTTATGGCGCAGGTAGTACCCTGCGCACCGAGCTGGACCTGACCCATACCGATGCGGTGTTTTATTACGAGGTACTGGATAACTGGCTCAATCTGGATGTGGGGGCCAGCGTACGCAAGTTTGATGGCTTCGCGAAAACCACCGATGGCACCACCAGTAGTCGCAAAGATCTCGACGGTTACCGGCCGATGGGGTATCTGAAAGCCCAGGGTGATCTGCCCCTGAGCGGTTTTTCAGTCGCCGCGGAGGCCAATGTTTTGCGGGGGCTGGATGACGAAATTACCGACTATAGCGTCAAGCTGGCCTATACCACTGATATCGTGCCGCTGTTTGATATCGGAGCCGAGCTGGGGTATCGCTCCATGGAATTGAAGCTGGAAGATCTGGATCAGTTGGAGACTAACCTGAAAGTCGACGGCCCTTACGCTGGTATTAGTTTTCACTTTTAAATAGCGTCCTGTCCGCGAGGGCGACCCTGCCCTCGCGCCCCCCCCATCGAAAGTATTTTTGAGCAAGGGTTTGAATCACCTGCCTGGCAGTCTTATTGCCTTGCTACCGGCAAACTTTTTATAGCAATCTATACTTGCTGGCAGAATCGCTTCTCGGCGGTCAGGGCTTGCTGTTGTAAGGTTGTGAGCTTTGGCGCTAGATGGTTGCCTATTTCATCCAATGAGGAATATAAAATGCGGACGCTAGCAAGAATGACTGCTCTTTTGCTTGGTTGTATTGTGTTGACTTCGGCGCATGCCGAGGGAAAAGTTGAGGATTACTCGGAAACCATAAAAAACTTCAGGCAGATCACCGAAGTCAAACCCTTCTTTTCCAACGCATACGGCTACGCTGTATTCCCGACCATTGGCAAGGGCGGGGTGTTTATCGGGGGAGCCTATGGTGAAGGGCAAGTGTATCGTGGGGGAAAGGTTACCGGTTTTACCTCCATGACCGACCTGTCGATTGGTTTTCAGCTGGGTGGGCAGGCCTATAGCCAGATTATCTTCTTTCAGGATAAACGAGCCTTCACCGATTATATTAAGGGCAACTTCGAATTCAGTGCCCAGGCGGGCGCCATCGCCGTTACCAGTAGCGCAAATGCCCGGTCGGGCACCGCAGGGGGAGCATCTGCAGGAGCAGCTACCTCCGCTGGAGCGGGCGGAAATCAGGCCAAAGTGGATTACTCAAAAGGGATGCTGGTATTTGTGCTGGGTAAAGGCGGCTTGATGTACGAGGCCACTATTGCCGGGCAAAAATACAGTTATGAACCCTTGAAGTAAACGGGTGAAATCCCTACTGGCAACCACCTTTCTGCTTCTTTTGCTGTGCCCTTCGGCGCCGGCGGCAGAGGTTGTGCGTTGCGGCATCGCTACCGGGTTTCCTCCCTACCAGTACGAGGCCAGGGGGCGACCCGCCGGACTGGATCTGAAGGTGATCGAGGCCGTAGGACGCAAGATGGGGCGCACCATAGAGATCGTGCAGCATCCCTGGGATCAGCTATTAAGGCTATTGGAAACCGGTGAGATAGAGTGCGTTGCTGGAATGGAGGTCTCTACGGAGCGAGCACGGTACGCACTTTTTAGTACACCCTATTACGCTCGCCAGGCCGTTATCTTTGTTCGAGCCGACAATACAACGGTTGTCGATGAGCAGTCGCTGGAGTGGTCGATGGTCACCGGAGACCGGGACTCCACCATCGAGCGTCGAATAGCCCATAACCGTATTCCGGGCAGTTACCGCTTTTACCCTGCCGCCAGCAAACTCGAAGCGATGGAGCTTCTCAGGGAGCGGGAAGTTATCGCTAGTATCATGCCAAGAGAGGTAGGGTTTTATCTGGCCAAAAGGCTGGGGTTCGAGGTCCGGGTAGTGGGCAGGCCCGGCAAGCGAGCGCCGGTGGTCATCGCCGTTGCTCGGGCCTACCCGCAGCTGCACCAGCAGGTGCAGCGTGCGTTAGCCAACCTGATTGAAACGGGGGCGATAGGCCCGCTGTTGCAAATGGATGATTCCCACTAACCTGTCGAGCCTGTTCGCTTGCTCGCTATTAAGTAGAGCATCTCAAGGCCGATGGTGGCGCCAGCGAGGGAGGTCACTTCGGCGTGGTCATAACAGGGAGCGACCTCGACCACGTCCATGCCGACAATATCAACAGATTGCAGCCCTCGCACAATAGCCAGTGCACGATCGCTACTCAGGCCGCCAATGACAGGTGTTCCGGTGCCCGGAGCAAAGGCCGGGTCGAGGCAGTCGATATCGAACGTGAGGTAAGCCGGACCTTCCCCCACGACCTCCTTGATACGGGCAATCACCTGGTCGACCGGCTGTTCGTTGACCCAGCGCGCATCCAGCACACTGAAGTCATGATTGTCGTAGTTGTACTCCGTGCGAATACCGACCTGTACCGACCGCTTCGGGTCGATCAATCCTTCGTGGGGGGCATGGTAGAACATGGAACCGTGGTAGTAGCGGCTAGGGGTGTCTTGTTCGGTGTTGGTGTGGGCATCGAAATGGATCAGCGCCATTGTTCCGTGATGTCGGGCGTGGGTTGCTCGCTCAGAGCGGTCCGTAAAGTGCTCCGACTGACACCTGGTTCGGGGCGTGATGTTTGCGGCCACATTATGCTAGGGAGAGCGAGCATGATATTCAATAGATAGTTGCTGGTGGATACGGCAAGCGCCTGCGCTTTTCGGTGGCGAGGGGAAAAGGCAAGGTTCATCTGTTATATCGGCCGACCACATACAGGGGCTCCTGGTAGAGCCTCCGGCGGCAGATCAATCTGGGGTTGGAGGGACCTTGTGCTACTGAATACCGATCATAATCGAATCCTGAAGAGGGGCTGCCGTCGTAGCCTGGCTACCCAGGGATTGGGAGGTTCGCTATTACCGCCCGCATCTACGCTCGATGCGGCGCTTTAGTCTGGGGCCACTATTTATTGCGGGTACGTTGTGATTCCTTGAATCGGTGTTTCTTCTGTTTGTTTCTTTTTATTACCCCAGTAGCCTCTAACCCCAGGTGCACATCACCCCGTTTTAGGGCCAGGTCCATCTGTTTTTGCCGTTCGGAGAAGCGAGTTTTCTGCTCCGCCGATTTCTGGTCGTGGCATTGGTGGCAACTGATCCCCTTGATGTATTTGTCGCTTAGTTTATCCTCTTCGGTGATCGGCCTGCGACAAGCGTGGCATTGATCGTAGTGACCCTTTTTCAGCTGGTGGTTGACCGATACACGATCATCAAAAACAAAACAGTCGCCTTGCCATAACGAGTCCTCCTCGGGCGTTTCTTCCAGGTATTTTAAAATGCCTCCTTGCAGATGGAATACCTCGTCAAATCCCTGCTCCTTGAGGTAGGCGGTGGATTTCTCGCAACGAATGCCGCCGGTGCAAAACATTGCGATCTTCTTATGGTCATTTTTATCCAGATGCTGGGCTGCGTAGAGGGGGAACTCCCTGAACGTCTCGGTCTTGGGGTTGATCGCGTTGGCGAAGGTGCCGATCTGAACCTCGTAGTCGTTGCGTGTATCAATCACCAGCACATCAGGGTCGCTGATCAGTGCGTTCCAGTCGGCCGCCTTGACGTAGGTTCCAACCACCTGCTTGGGGTCGATCCCTTCGATGCCCATGGTGACGATCTCATTTTTAAGCTTGACCTTACAGCGCTTGAAGGGAAGTTGGGCCGAGAAAGACTCCTTGTGATCCAGCGAGCTGAGGCGGGGGTCGCGTTTCAACCAGCTGAGCAGGGCGTCCATCCCCTCGCGAGTGCCGGCGACTGTGCCATTGATACCCTCTCGTGCCAGCAGCAGGGTACCGCGAATATTGTGGGCCTCCATTTCGGCCAGCAGTGGTTTTTGCAGTTGTTCGAAGTCGTCGAGGGTGACGAACTTATAGAGTGCGGTGACAACGAAGTTTGACATCATATTTCCTTAAAGCTCGCTGGAGCGTAAATCCAGTGCTGTGGTGGGGCGCGCATGATACCAAAGCCCAGCGTGGGGCGCTGCCAATTTAGATGGGGCTGTCTACCAACATGGATCGCGGTTTTAAAGTAGGGGTTTCAGCCGGGCCCACAGGGGCAGTAACGATAGTCGAGATTGACCGTCATCGGCTCCCCTTGGGCATCCACCAGATTGACTACGCCGCGGTAACGCACCAGCCGCTGTTGCACATCGTACTGCAGTTGCAGGGGTTGCAGTAACCAGCGCAGCCACAGGCTATCGGCCTCGACCCATAGACAGTAAGCCGCCTTGGGATGGAGTGGTGCGCCGCATTCATTTAGGGGGTGCGTGCGGACCCGTAAAGAGAGGGGTTGCAGGTGCAAGGGTGAAGCGAAGCGAGAGGATACCGTTTCGCCCATCAATAGCACATTCCAGTGGCGGCGGATAAAATGATCAAAACCAGCATCTACAATATCTACCTGTTGCGCAGGTAACGATTTTTGCTCAAAAGGCCTCTGTTCAAGCGGGCGATAGCTTAGCAACAGCTGATTATTGAGCCACTCCACTTGACGCACTTCACCCTGTCGCAAGTCGATCTGGTAGAGCCAGGGTTTGGCGTGGTTCTCGCCCTGGTAGTTAAGGAGTTTAACGGCCATCAGCTTTTCATCGGCAGAGCGGTATTCTACTCGCACCTCCTCTGCAGGCAGCGAATAAGGGGGGGGAGGCTGCTTTGTTGATTCTGCCACGATTTTATAGTGATGCTCGCAATACTGCAGGACACCGGTGTTCGGGTCGGTTGCGAGTCCAATAACGGCAGCGTCGGTCGCCTGATCGCAAGGGAAAGCCAGCGCCGTGGCCAGTAATAGCCCCCAGCTCATGGTCTGCTCTGCTCAGGCGTCGGCCACAGGTGACACTCAATGCGCATCATAAAGCGGAGCCATAGCGCCCATATCATCCCAAGTAGCAGTAAGCTTTGCCATACAGGTTCTGCAAACACTATTTGCTGGCTTAGTTGCGCCCCACCGTAATAACTTAAGGGAACTGCGATGGCGCCACACAACAGGGTGACCCCCCTCCGTTCCCGCAGCCAGCCCAAACAGTGGTGCACGGTGGTCGGAAAGATTCCCCAGAGCGCCATAAGCCAAAGCGGGATGGCGGTGCTATTATCACTGCGCAATAAAGTGCCTGCATGAAATAGCAGACTGTCGATGCTTATACCGGCGGCGGCAAACGCGAAGATCATGCACCATTCCCGCGGTTCCCGGCTGACGAAAAGGTAATGCAATAGCCACACCGCTGCCAAGGCTGCGAGTGCCCAGAGATCTCCACCCAGTACGCAGGCAAACCATCCGGCCTGAAACAGAGCTGCGTTTAATATTATTTTGTAGTTGGCCATAATGGTTGATTAACCTGTGTCCTGTTAGCGAACCTGAGGCAGGGATCTGCAGCCCGGTTTGGCCACCAGAAGTTGCGCCGTGGAGATAGCCCGCTCGCGAAAGCCTCCTTCGCAATAGCAAAGATAGAAATCCCACATGCGCACAAAGCGCTCGTCGAAGCCCGCAGAGCGAACTTCGTTAATCCGGGAGAAGAAACGTTCCCGCCAGCAGCGCAGGGTTTCGGCATAATCGAGGGTGATATCCTCGAGCCCGATCAACTGCATATCCGTATGACGGCACAGCTGGTCGGCAATAACGCTGACAGAGGGCAGCGAGCCGCCGGGGAAAATGTATTTCTGGATAAAATCAACAGAACGTATCGCCTGATCATAGCGTTGATCCGCGATAGTGATCGCTTGAATTAATAGTGAGCCCTCGGGCTTAAGTAGTTGGCTGCAGCGGCTGAAGAAATCCTCATAATAGTCATGACCTACGGCTTCAATCATCTCAACCGATACTAACTTGTCGTATTGACCCTCCAGCTCGCGATAGTCTTTTAACAGCAGGGTAATACGATCCTGTAGTTGCTCCCGCTCGACCCAATCGAACGCGTATTGGTACTGCTCTTCGGATATGGTCGTGGTGGTGACCTGGCAGCCAAAGTGCTTGGCTGCATAGATTGCCAGCCCACCCCAACCGGTACCGATCTCTAGGAGATGATCTTTTTCGGAGAGATTAAGCCGTTGGCAAATATGTCGGAGTTTGTACTCGGCAGCGCTCTCTAGGTCCATGTCTGGAGCGGCAAAAATAGCGGAAGAGTAGATCATATTGCGATCAAGAAAAAGAGAGAAAAGCTCATTGCTAAGGTCGTAATGGGCCGATATGTTCTCTTTTGAGCCTCTTAATGAGTTGGCTGTGGCCCGATGGTATAGCGCCGACAACAACCGCTTTAAGGGGCTCTTCTGGCGATCCATTGATTGCAGAAGTTCCATGTTTGCAACCATGACCCGAATGACTCTCACCAGGTCAGGGCTACTCCAGCCCCCCTCCATATAGGATTCACCGGAACCAACACTACCGTTAAGCAGCACCCTGCGGTAAACGCTTTGGTGGTGCACATGAATTACTGCATGCAGCTCTGTGGTAGCGAGCGGATCACCATAGTCATAGGAGTGGTCCCCGTCGTGGAGGCTTATACGGCCAACGCTGATGCGTGACAACAGCTTATGCAGGGTCGCCTCAGCAAAGCGGTCGATCCAGTGCCTGGCTGTCGGTGCCTTATATGGGATGTTCTCAATGGTACAAGTCTTGGCAGATTCCATGGATAGTAACCTTTGTCGTTTTTTATCGGTGGTGTCGTTAAAGCCGGTGTAGTTAAAGCGGGTTACGTTCAGCAGTTAGGGGGAGGGTCTGCCGTGGGGCTGCCTTTGCCGGGGTGCCCTATAAAGGGAACGCCCTTGAGCCACAGTTTTAAGGCTTGCCAATAGATTCCCCACGCCACCTGCAGTGTCATTAGCGGGTAGCTTTTCACCACCTGCCCCATCGTCGTTGAGGTAAGAGGGAGGCGCAGCAGGCGCATGCCTGCACTGAATTGATGTTGCTGCCCCTGCCAGTTCTGAATGCCCAGATAGAGCGAGTTAGAGGGAATACCGCTGCGCAACAGATAACTCATCTGCATCGGCATAAAGGGTGAGACATGCATTTTTTTTTCGAAGCGAGCCTCTACCCTATCTGAGCCATTGCAAGCCAGGCAGTAATGGATGCGCTCACCCCAGGGGGTGTTGGTTACTTCCGCCACGATCGCTTTAAGTGTTCCCTCAGCGTTAAAGCAGTAATAGCAACTGATCGGGTTGATCAGGTAGCCAAAATAGCGCAGGTTGGTTAGCAGGCACACCGCTCCATCGGGTCGTTCGCCGGTATTGGTCTCGACATAATGGCGCACCAGATCTGCCAGCGGTTGATCGCTACCGTCCCAGTAATCCTTGCGTCTAAACTGAGCCGGGGCCCAGTGAGTGGATGACCACCAGCGATTGCGGGAAAAAACCTCGTCGATCTGATCGAGATTAAGATACGCCATAAAAACCCGATACTGGAAGCTATGGCTTTTGGGTGCCATGCGACGGTGAAACACCCGCCCCTCGAAGAGGGCGCTCTCCGTTGATACATCCAGGTGGCAAATCATAGCGAAACTCCTAATGCTTCAGCTACCCTGAGACCACTATTGACACCATCTTCGTGGAAGCCATTGCCCCAGTACGCCCCGCAAAACCAGGTGCTCTTAACCCCGTTGATGGCGCGCCACTGCTGCGCGGCGGTGCCTTCAATCGAAAACTGGGGATGAGCATAGGTATAGCGCCCGAGGACTTTGGTGGGGTCGATGGAGCTGGAATCGTTGAGGGTCACGCAAAAAACTGTTTCGGAGTCGATCCCCTGCAGGATGTTCATGTTGTAGGTCAGCACGGGCAGTGAGCTGGTGCGGTTAGTTCCTTTTTTTAGTCGGTAATTCCAGCTACTCCAGGTTTTTTGGTGCCGAGGCAGCAGAGATTCGTCGGTGTGCAGGATCACCTCGTTGTCCTGGTAGGGGATTGCACCCAGTATCTGTTTTTCCAGCGCGGAGGGGTCTGCCAACATCGATAATGCCTGATCACTATGGCTTGCGATAACAACCTGATCGAAGGTTTGCTTTCCTTCGCTATGCTGTAGCACAACACCATCTTGGGTGCGTTGGATCGATTGTACGGGGCAGCTCAGGTGAATACGGTCGCGAAACCCGGCAATCAGAGGAGTCAGGTAAGATCGAGAGCCGCCCTCGATTACTCGCCATTGAGGACGCTCATTGATATTGAGTAGACCGTGGTTGTTAAAGAAACGAAGGAAAAACTGCGCCGGAAAGTCGAGCATTGCCTGTCGCCCGGATGACCAGATCGCAGCCCCCATCGGAATCAGGTAAAAGTCTCGAAAGGCGTGCGAGTAGCCATGACTTTGCAGGTAGTCGCCGAGGCTTAGCTGGGGGGGTATTTTTCCCCCTTGCAGATCAACCTTGGCTTCCCGATTGAAACGCATAATGTCCCGTAGCATGCGCCAGTGATCGAGCTTCAGGAGGTTGCGTCGTTGGGCGAATAAACTGTCCAAACTATTTCCGCTGTATTCCAGGCCGGTATCTTCACAGCTGACGCTAAAGCCCATCTCGGTCGCCTTTGAGCTGACTCCCAGTTGCTCCAGCAAGCGAATAAAGTTGGGATAGGTCCAGTCATTAAAAACAATAAACCCGGTATCGATGGCGTATTGCTGCTCATTCAGGGGCACGTTAACGGTCGCGGTGTGGCCACCGATGCGGTCAGATGACTCATACAGGGTGATATCGTGTCGCTGATTTAGCAGGTAGGCAGCGGTGAGCCCGGAGATGCCGGTACCTATAATTGCAATACGCATTATATTGAGTCCACTCTTGTTAATTTGGGTCCGATCCAGCGGTACCATAGCATCGGGAGTTTGGCGGCCAGCCAAAGAGGAAACCAAAGTCGTCGCGGGAAAAAAATCTGTCGCTTACGCTGGCTGACACCTCTGATGATCCGCTGTGCAGCATCTTGGGCGTTCATTATGAAGGGCATGGGGAAATCGTTTTGAGCCGTCAGGGGCGTGTCGATAAACCCTGGTCTGACCACGGTCACGTCAATGTCCTGATGGTGACTATCAATACGCAACGAATCCAGCAGATACTGCAGTGCTGCCTTGGATGCACCATAGGCCTCTGCGCGGGGTAAACCGACTGACGTCGAGAGGCTGGCGAGCCCTACAATCTGGGGGCGGCCGGGAGCTTGCAGAAGCAGTGGGAAGCAGGCACTCAGGGCGTTAACAGCGGTGAAAAAGTTGCCTCTCATGACACGCCGGTACAGTTCGGGCTCGCCGCTAAGGCTATCCACGTATTCACAACAGCCTGCGCTGAGAATAAGCAGGTCGAGATGGTCGGTGATCCCCTTTAGAGAGGTTTGTAGCTGATCCGGAGCCTCGTCCTGGCCAAGATCGATGGCCAATGTGTGAATTCTCGCAGGGTCTGCCTGTTGCAGGTTTCCCAGACGGGTAGCGTCGCGCCCTACAGCGATGACAAAATTACCCTCACGAGCCAGCTGGATTGCCAGTTCGCGGCCAATCCCCGAGCTGGCGCCGGTGATCAGAATGGTTTTTCCGTTTATAGGCCCTTTCATTGTTCAACAGCCTCGTGCATCAGGCGCTGATTGATCGATCTCACCGCCCAGCCGATGACAGGCAGATGCTGGTACAGCATCGCACCCATGTCGTAGAAATCTTCGTGGTAGAGCACCTGGTCGGTAAAGCGTATCTGGGTGGCACCATCCAATTTCAGTGCTTTTCCTCCCTTGATCCGAGGGTGAGCATAGTGCATTACCCAGCTAAAGAACGCGTTGCTTTCATTCACTATTTGGTGTCGAAATTCGAAGCGGCAATGGTCTAGGCCTTGGCTGGTAGAGGCAAAGTAACGCTTTAACTCTTCACGCCCGCTGAGCTGGTGAATAGGATCCCGGAAACCTGTTTGCGGTGAGTAGATCTGATCCAGTTGTGTCAGCGGCTGGGCGCTGAAATCTCGGTAATAGGCTTTAAAGCATTCTATAAGAGCTGATGACTGCACCGGTGGTTCCTCGGGATTGTGGCCGCAATGTGCGACATCTTGTCGTCGTTAACGGTGTATACGGCCACTGTGCTTTAGCGGATCAATGAGGCGGCCGTTTTTTATATTTCTTTTTTTCCGGTGATCCGTTATCCCCCCAAGGGCGTATATCCCACAGCAACATCTTTTGTTGTTGAGCGGCCGCAATATCAGCGTCACTCAATATCCATTATGTAAACCCACCAGCGCGGGCTATGATGAACGTTGTTTCCATACGCAGGGAATCCCCCCGGATCATGAATACCAATGAGAGCCTTGATGATAAGGGTAGTTGGAATCATCTGCTTTTTCAGGTTGGTAAAGCGCAAGATCGTGACGCCTTTGTGTTGCTCTTTAATCACTTTGCCCCACAGATAAAGGGATACTTTCTCTCCTTGGGCAAGGGGGCGTCTGCTGAGCTGGTTGACGATATGGTTCAGGAAACAATGATCAAAATATGGAACAAGGCCCAGCAGTTTGACCCTCAGCGAGCTTCGGCCACCACCTGGATCTATACCATTGCCCGAAACACTCGTGTTGATCTGTTAAGGCGCAAGGGTAAGCATGGCGCTGAAGAACCCTTAACGGCCGATGATGTATGGCCTGACACCGAGCAAAAGGAGCCGTTGGCGCAGTTGCACCAGGAACGCTACACGCGGCAGATTAACGAGGGCTTGCGATCACTGCCGAGGGAGCAGGCGAATATTTTGGCGATGGTGTATCGCGAGGGAAAGTGCCACAGTGAAATCGCCGCGGAGCTGGAGCTGCCCCTGGGAACCGTGAAGTCACGGATCCGGCTGGCTCTGGTTAAGTTAAACACTTTTTTCAGTCGGTCACCCTTATGATCAAGCAGCACCCTACCAGCGATCTGTTAGCTGAATACGCAGCGGGCTCCCTGCCCTGGGCACAGGCGGTCTGCGTAACCACTCACCTGCACTATTGCAGTACGTGCACCATGGAGGTCGACACGCTGAACCAGTTGGGCGCCCAGCTGATGGCAGGTGATTCCGAGGCAGCGGCTGATACTGCACTACTCGACCGTGTACTTAAGGAGATTGACCAGCCTCGGGAGCAGGCTCCGGCTCAGGTTGCGACAGTGCCTCTGTCAGCGGGCGCCCGGGCTGATCTCCCTCCTATTGTTAACCATCTAATCGGCACCACAGAAGTGCAGTGGAAGCGGGTTTCCAGTGGTTTGAGGGCCGCGCACCTCAATGTGGGAGATACGGAGCACGAAGTTGCACTGCATAAGATCTGTGCCGGAGCCAAGGTCGCTCACCATGACCATCGGGCCACGGAAGTCACCGTGGTGCTCAGGGGCAGTTTCTCGGATGAGGATGGCGTCTACGGCGAAGGTGATTTCCTGTTACGCGAGCCAGGAGAAACCCATCGTCCTATGGCGGCTCAAAATCAGGACTGTCTGTGCCTGTCAGCTCAGCAAGCACCGATTCGTTTGACCGGAGCATGGTGCTGGCTTAACCCTTTTTTACGTATCCAGCCGGGATAAATCGTTAGCTCTTTCCCTGTTTGCGGTTGGCAATGCGCACTAACAGTAGCAAGAAGGCGTTAAAGAGGCCTGGGAACCAACGTGATTGCCAGTAGCTAAGGCGCGCCATGGTACCGGGAATGACGATAAACTGTCGTCGTTCGATGCCCTTGAGGGTTGCCTTCGTAACGGTTGCCACATCAAGGGTTCCCCCCACATCCTTGATAAAGCGGGTTTGGGGCAAAATATGCTCTGACTCCTTGGCAACCATCGGCGTATCCACCTCCGGCGGACACAGGAGGGTGACGCTAACACCGCTCCCATCCAGCTCCTGGCGTAACGCGCTGGCCATCCCCACCACCGCAAACTTTGACGCGCTATAGGCGCTGTACCCATAGGTCGCAATCAACCCGCCGAGGGAGCTAACGAAACAGAGTTGTCCATGTCCTTGGGCGATCATCGCCGGCAGGAAGGCCCGCGCGACCGCACGTGCCCCCATCACATTGATCTGCATGATTGAGTCAAAAGAGTCATCGCTTTGTTCAGTGAAGCGCTCGCTGGCAACAACACCCGCGCTGAGTATCACGATGTCGGGCGCAGGCAGCTGATCTCCCAGTTCCGCCACGCACTCCTGTAGTCGGGTGCGGTCGGCGACATCTACCGACCGGGCCAGAAATTGCTGTTCGGTAGATTGGCGCAATACCTCACAGGCGTCGAGCGCCTGTTGCAGGCGGTTGGCATTGCGCGCCAGCAGAATAATATTGGCGCCGAGTGCGGCATAAGCTTTGGCCAGATCAAGCCCTATGCCGCTGGAGCCGCCGCTGATTACTATGGTTTGTCGTAGAGTCGTCATCGCTATGCCGCGCCTTAAAATAGCCAGCGTACACCAGAGCCGAACGCAGTTCACCCAGCACAGAGAGCAGGCGCGCGAACTTATAAAGACTGACAGTTAGCGGGTATGGCATCTCGCCGCGTAAAAAATGCCGGGGTTGGATTGGCCTGGCCCAGGCCATGGAATAGCGCATAGCGACCGGGTGGCTGTTTGCTGAGATCAATGTAGAGGGGGCTTGGCTGTTGGGGATAAAGTTGACCGGTTTGATCGCCATCACGGCTTCGTATCCGTGCTCTCGGGCATAGCAGGTGGCTTGAATCCGAAGGGTATAAGAAGGAGTGTTCTGCTCACCCCGTATTCAATTAGCGTTCGGCGTGCAATCGAGTACAGGTGCTTGCCAAGCCCCATAAAAACAGAGCTGAACGGTTTCTGATTATATTGTTTTTTCTATTGCTTAGCCGCTCGCCCACTAACTCCTGATTTACTGTAAAAAGAGAGGTCAGGGTCGCGGTAGCAGGAATAGATAAGGGCCGCAGCGATGGACAGCTCCAGTGCCAGCAGTAGTGTGTGTTCGTTTGGGGTGTTCGCGTTGAGTATGCTGATGAGCCTGCTTAGCGCTAGTATCGCAGAAAAAAGTGTAGCAAACAGTAGAGCTCCTGCACGGGCGGGCTGGATCAGGCTACACCACAGCATGGCAACCCCTAACCCGGTTTGCAGCCCACCGTAAACTGTAAAGAATTCTGCCTGTGCCGCGGGAGAAAGAGCTCCGTAGCCGAGGTAGCCCGATGCCAGTTTTGGGGCCAGTAGACACCAGACGCCTGATAGTAGATAGAGGGCGCCGATCAGCCTTAGTATGGTCATTTCAGGTGGCGTCCCCCGTCGAGGTGCAGGGTTCGCCCCGTAACGTAGGCACTTTCCATAAGGTAATTGACGGCATGCAGCACCTCGGCTCCACCCGGCTCTCTGGGGAGTAGGGCTTTGCCCAGAGTGTGCTCACGATAACCGTCATTATCATGGGCATTAAAAAGAATCAGGGAGGGGGCGATGCTATTAACCTTTACGTCAGGAGCGAGCAGGCGGGAGAAAGATAGGCTGAGATTCTCCGAAGCAGCCTTACTGGCAGCGTAGGCGATGTGGTGCTTGCTGCCTTTGTCGACGGAGAAATCGGTGATATGGATGATGTTCGCCAGGCCTTCGGGGCAGTTACGCAGTGAATCGGCTAGTGCCAGATTCAACTGGTAGGGGGCATAGGCATGCACGCGCATCATGCGCTCCATGATCTGCTCCGGCACGAGGTCTGATTGCTCCTCCCCGAGCCAGTCGGAGGCGTTATGAATGATGCCGCGAAGGGCAGGATGGTTGCGCTGCAGGGCGTCGATCAGACCTGTGAGTTGTTCCGAAACGTAGAAGTCACAGTGGTATAACTGTACCCCCAACGTTTCTAGCTCGGCGAGTGACCTGGAATGACTACGGTAGGTGCCTATGACCTCTAACCCCTGCTCACGCAGTGACTTGGCTAGAAAGAAACCGATACGCTTGGCGACACCGGTGATCAGTACGGGAGCGCTCATTATTATCTCGTATTAGCGTAAAAACTCGGCCCGGGTTTGCGGACAACTCTTGAACGCACCCCCCAGGGCGGTGGTTTCGGTGAAGGAATTGGTATCCATAATGCCACGGGCTTTGACGCAATAATGGGTCGCGCAAATGGAGACAGCAACGTTGTCGGTCTCAAGCAGGGTTTGCAGAGCCACTAGAATTTGCTGCGTAAGGCGCTCCTGTACCTGAGGGCGTTGGGAAAAAAAACGAACTATGCGGTTAATTTTTGATAAGCCTATTATTTTGCTCGCAGGTAGGTAGGCAACACTGGCTGATCCATCGATGGTAATAAAATGGTGCTCACAGGTGCTAACCATACGGATATTGTTCACCTTGACCATCTCGTCTACTGCCATTTTGTTGTCGATCGTGGCAATGGAGGGGAAACTGCTGTAATCGAGCCCGGAGAAGATCTCATCAACATACATACGGGCTATGCGGTGGGGCGTTTCTTGCAGGCTGTCATCGTTGAGGTCAAGCCCAAGGGTGGAAATTACCTCGGTCATCAGCCCCTTGATACGATCATATTTCTGTTCACGGTTGAAGCCTGTGGGAGTTAATGGGGTTTCGAGCCCTTTTTCAACGAGCATATCGCGCACCAGGGATGCTTCTGCAGAGATCATCGGTGTCTCCTGAACGGGTTGGGGAGCTGGTCATAAAATTGTTTCTCTTTAGATACGCAGTTCCGTCGCAGCTGGATCTTTTTATCGCCCATTTTTTGTTTGCAGATAGAGATCTGGGCGTGGACCGGGGTTGTTCAGGGGCGTGTGCCGTTTAATTCGCCTGGTCTCCAGCCCCTGTAGCGGTGGATTAATAGCGGTAACTGTTGAAATAACGCCCAGATGCTGCCATCTGGTTTTGCGGTAGGTGTAAACGCCGAAGATATTCGGAACTGAGCCCGATATTGAAATGTATTCGCACAACGACGCGCTGACTGTGAATCGTTACATAGGCCGACGGTCGGGCAAGTACCCGGGAAGGGACCGGGTTTACAGGTGGCTGCGACAGGAGATCCGGTTAGGGCCCGTTGGTGAGGTGTTGTTCCCAATCGAAATGACTATAAGGTTGCCAGCCGCGTCATGACCATGGGGTTGCAGTGCTTATCGTCAGCCTGATTGAATAACACTATGGAAAAGAGGTCATTGCATCGGTGAACCCTGTTAACGCAGCTGCGGCATAACCGTAATCGCCTTCGCAGAGGTATCTGCAATGGGTTCGGCCATACCGGCGGCCTGGTCGACCCAGCCGCCCCCCATCGATTTGTACACATTAATTAACGAGCTATAGTGTTCAATCTGCGAACTCACTGTATCCAGCTCTGCCTGGAATAACTCATTGTTGGCGTACAGCACCTCAAGGTAACTGGCCGCTCCATTTTCAAAGCGCATATCGGCAAGTTTGGCATAGCTGCGCAGTGCACTTACTCGTTTGGTTAACGCTTGAAAATTTTGAGATGTCTTTGCGGTAGACACCAACGAATCGTTCACCTCTTTGAGCGCACTCAGTATGGTGAAACGGTAACGGTCTTCTGCCTGTTGGCGCACAGCTTCTGCCGATTGTATCTGGCCTTCAATGCGCCCGAAGGTAAAGATCGGTGCGGTAATGGAGGCACCAAGATCCCATATTCTGGCAGAAGAATCGAGCAGGTCTCCCAGATCCGCACTGGCTTGGCCGAAGGTGCCGGTAATGGAGATGTCCGGGTAATACAGTGACTCAGCCACCCCAATGTTGGCGTTCGCCGATATCAGGTTTTGCTCTGCCTGCTGAATATCCGGGCGGCGAGTCAAAAGCGACGCTGGTAGCGACTCGGGAATACCCACCAGGGTCATCTCATCCAGGGTCTTACCACGAATAAGTTCTCCGGGATGCCGGCCGAGTAAAATGGAGATCAGGTTTTCCTGCGCGGCGATTTGAGCTTCCAGCAAGGGTACCGCCGCCGCAGCCAATTGATATTGTGACTCGACCTGGTCAACCTCCAATTGTGAAACAGTGCCATAGCTGTGTCTTAGCTTGAATATATCCACGGACCTTTTGTAGTTACGCTCGGTTTCGCGGGCTATCTCCCGTTGGCGATCAAGACCGCGCAATGCCACATAGCTGGAGGTCACTCCGGTCACAACCGATAGGATGACACCCCGGCGTCCCTGTTCCGACGCGTAGACCTGAGCCTGCACCGATTCTGTCTGGCGCTGTACGCGGCCAAATAGATCGAGTTGCCAACTGGCACCCAATGCGGCTTCATACTGGGTATAGTAGGGATCATTGCCTGGGGCTGAACCAAATGCCTCCTCGGAGATTCGGTTGCGGCTGACACCGCCACCTCCGCCGAGCTCGGGGAAGAATTCGGCCCGAGTCGTATTGAGTTGACCGAGGAATTGATCGATTCGGCTGGCGGCAATACGAATGTCGAGATTTTCTTTTAGTGCTGTTTCAACTAAACGATCCAGTACCGGATCGTTAAACTGTTGCCACCACTTTGCATTAGTGAGATCGGATGCCGCGCTGTAGTCAATGCGCCACTCTTTGGGCACCTCTACATCGGGGCGCTGGTAATCGGGGCCTACTACGCAACCGGTTATCAGGGTTCCACAACACAGGGCCACAATGGCCATAACATTAGGGTTCTTCATCTCAGCTCTCTCCTTTGGTATCTGGTGAGGCTGGAAGCTCAGGGGGCGGAGCGCCCGTATTGGTAGCTGCATGTTTCTTGCCAAAGAAACCGCTGGCCGATTCCACGATCACAAAGAACATGGGTACAAAGAAAGAGGAGATCAGGGTAGAAGCCAACATCCCGCCGATCACTCCGGTACCGATGGCATGCAAGCTATTGGCACCCGGGCCGACGGCGATAGCCATAGGAACACAGCCAAGAATAAACGCCAGTGAGGTCATTACGATAGGGCGCAAACGCTGGCGTGCAGCCTCGGCGGCTGCATCGGCCAATGACATACCGTTGCGGTGGTTTTCTACCGCAAACTCGGTGATTAAAATAGCATTTTTAGCCGACAGCCCCACCAGGGTTACCAGCCCAACCTGGAAGTAAACATCATTTTCAAGGCCCCGGAACCAGGTCATAAGCAACGCACCCAAAATCGCAAAGGGCACCGCCATCATTACCCCGATAGGTAGTGACCACATCTCATATTGGGCAGCAAGAATCAGGAACACCATAATCAGGCCGAACGCGAAAGCAACGGTTGCTGTACCACCTGCCTGTTTTTCCTGAAAGGCCTGGCCAGACCAGGCAAAGCCATAGCCGGGAGGCAAAGCATCTGCAGCCACCGACTCCATCGCCGCTATAGCTTCACCGCTACTGTAACCGGCCGCCGCGGCTCCAGTAATCTGTGCAGCGGGAAAACCGTTGAAGCGTGGCATCATATTGATGCCAGAGTCATAACTAGCCGTTGCTACCGCAGAAAGCGGAATACGTTCGCCGGTTGTGGAGGTCAAATAAATTTTGCTGAAATCGGCTGGATCATCCCGAAAATCATCCTCGGCTTGAATGATGACTTGCCAGATCCTGCCGAAATCGGCGAATTGAGACACATACAGCGAGCCAAAATAGGCCTGCAATGTCTGATAAATATCCTGTATAGGGAGCTGCAGCAGTTCGGCCCTATTACGATCTACGTCGAGATAGAGCTGGCGCTCCGTGGCTGAAAAGGAGCTGTTGATAGCCGTAAGCTCCGGCCGTTTACGCGCCTCAGCCATATATTTTTGCACAACGCCCTGCAGCTCCAGCGGCGTTTTACCCAGCGTATCCTGAATGTAAAACTGGAAGCCACCTGTGGATCCAACCCCCGGAATAGAGGGGGGGCTCACGAGTAATGAAATTCCCTGGTCGAGGGCACCCAGACTCTTGCGCGAATTTTGAATGACATCGAACGAGCTCATACCCGGTTCTGCGCGTTCACTAAAAGGCTTGAGTGGTACAAACATCAACCCGCTATTGGTTCGATACTGTTGGTCGATAATGCTGTAACCATCTATCTGGGTCGCGGCTAATACGGCCGGATCTTCGCGTAGTATTTTAACGGCCTGATCTCCGAACTCCCCCGTCCGTTGCAGGCTGGCTGCATCGGGTTGCATATTAATGCCGAACACATACCCCTGATCCTCTTCCGGTACGAAGCTCGAGGGGATAATACGGAACATCATTACCAAGCCAACCACGACAGCGAGAAATAAACCCATGCCGATGATCTTATGGTTTATCAGGAAACGCACGCCAACTACATAACCGTTGGTAATCGCCTCAAAGCTCTTGTCAAACCACAGGAAAAAGCCTTTTTTCTCAGTGGTTTTGGGCTTTAGCACAATTGCGGACAACGCCGGTGACAGGGTGAGCGCCACAATGCCGGAGATCACCATCGCAATCGCTATGGTGACCGCAAACTGTTTGTACAGCGTACCGGTCATGCCACCCAAAAACGCGATGGGTAAAAACACCGATGACAACACCAATACAATGGACACCAGGGCACCGGTGAGCTCAGACATCGCCTCTTTGGCCGCGGCCTTGGCTTCCATGCCTTTGGTTTCCATCTTGTGTTCGACCGCCTCGACGACAATGATCGCATCGTCGACCACCAATCCAATGGCCAGGATCATGCCAAACAGCGTCAACATATTTGTGGAGAACCCTAACGCGTAGATCCCGATGTAAGCCCCCACAATAGCAACCGGCACAGCGATAACAGGTACCAGTGTGGCGCGCAGGCTTTGCAGGAACAGGAACACCACCAGTACCACCAGCACGACAGCCTCAAAAAAAGTGTGCACCACTTTCTCGATGGACTCCTCGGTAAACTGACTGGTGTCGAGGATAATCTGATACTCCAAACCACTGGGGAAATTCGGCTTTAGCTCTTCGAGCAACGCCCTGACACGTTCAGAGGTTTGAATCGCGTTGGCTCCAGCCTGTTGATAAACCACTAACGCCGAAGAGGTGTAGCCGTTTGTCTTGGTGTTAACCGAATAGCTCTTGCTTCCCAGCTCGCTGCGACCAATGTCAGATACCCGCACAATGGCGGCATCATCGTCGGTGCTGGCGCGTAGTATTATCTGATCAAACTCCTCCGGCTTAACCAGCATTCCCTGGCTGGTAATCGGGAAGTTTTGCAAGGTTCCTTCCGGCGCCGGCGACTGTCCAATCTGCCCGATACCGAACGCCTGGTTTTGGCCCGCTATGGCATCGCTCACCTGCGGGATAGTAATACCCAGCTGCGCCAGGAGGTCTGGTCGTAACCAGATACGCATCGCTACGTCAGGACTCGGGAACACCGTTGACAGGTTGGCGCCTTCTACCCGTTTTACAGCGTCCCAGATGTGCAGGTTAACAAAATTATTGAGCTCGACCGTCGACATTTCGCCGCCGGGTGTGCTGAATCCAACCACCATCATAAAAGACTGGGAGACCTTCTGGGTGGTCACCCCTTGTGCACTCACCGTGCTGGGCAGCTGCGCCAGCGCCTGGCTCACCCGGTTCTGGGTGTTCACCTGGGCAATGTCCGGGTCGGTGCCCGGGGCAAAGGTAACCGTCAGGGTCATATTTCCCGAGGAGGAACTGGTTGATGACATATAGATCATGTCATCAACACCATTGACCTGCTGCTCGATCGGCGCGGCAACCGTATTGGCCACAACTTCAGCCGTGGCTCCTGGGTAGGTAGCACTGACCGTCACGGTTGGCGGCGCGATTTCTGGAAACTGAGAGATTGGAGTCACGGTTATCGCCGTAGCACCGGCGAGAACGATGATAATAGAGATCACAGCCGCAAAAATTGGACGATCGATAAAGAAACTGGGTCCCATGATAATTCCTCAGTTCGCAGCCAGGCTAGCAGCCATGGCGTTATCGATATAGTTGCGGGTGTTGGTGCTCTCTTTCTTTATGGAAGTGTCATTTTTTGTTTTGTCGGTTTCCGACATGTTGGTTGATCTATTCTTACTTCCGCCTCTTGCATTGCCCTGAGCTTTAGGGGCTTTGGGGATGTAATGCAGTGCTTTCACCGTCATGCCCGGGCGCACCTTCATAAACCCTTCGACAATCACCATCTCACCGCCCTTGAGGCCGCTGGTGACGATCCATTGATCGTTCTCCCATTCACCCACGGTGACCGGTTGTAACACCACCTTATTCTGGTCATCTACCAGCATTAACATCTGATTATTACCCTGCTGTTGTACCGCTTGCTGCGGAACCACGATGGCGTTAGGCCGCTTGCCACCTAAAATATTGGTGCTAACAAACATGCCCGGACGCAACAAAAAATCGGGGTTTGGCACTACGGCCCGAACTGAAAATGTTCCTGTTCGGGTATCAAAAGAGGGGGATGTGAAATCAAGAGTACCTTTTAGTGGGTAAATTGAACCATCCGTAAGGACGATTTCGAATTGATACTTACTCTCTTTCGGTGCGATAAAACTGCCCGCACTTTTCTCCTGGCGCAAGCTTTCAAGTTCGTTTTGAGAAACTGCGAAATTCACCCAAATCGGGTCGATTTGCGCGACATAGGAGAGATAAGCAGATTGGCTAACGGAGTTGAGGTAGGCCCCTTCACGCTGTTGGGCCGCTCCGGATAATCCGGTGACCGGAGCCCGCAGGGTCGTATAACTAAGATCGAGCTCCGCATTGGACAGCTTTGCTTTCGCCGAAAAAACCGCCGCCTCGGCACTGCGTTTTGCGCCGATGGCCTCATCGAGATCACTCTGACTCATGGCGTCTGCTTCGGTCAGTGGTTTTATCCGCTTCAGGTTGGCATTGGCAGTCCACAGCCTCGCCTTGTTCGCTTCCAGCTCTCCCTTGGCGGCATCGACCTGTGCCTGGAATGGGCGTTTGTCCATTTCGAACATAACATCGCCCTCTTTTAGCAAGGCACCCTCTTTATAGATCATCTTTTCCAGAAAGCCTGACACGCGAGCCACGACGTCCACTTCGCGAGAACTCTGCAGCTGGGCCAGGCGGGGAATAACGACATCAATCGTTTTGGGATCTACCTTCAACACTTTCACTTCAGGCGTGGGCGGTTTGGCTGTGGGAGCGGGTTTATCACAGCCTGCCAGTATGGCCAGGAGTATCAGCGTGGTTGGCAAGCGAAGGCTCGCCGGACGCGATACCGAAACGCTGGGGTAAAACTGCCTCATAACTCAAACTCCATTTGATGATTTCCAGCCTTCCAGCCTTCCAGCCTTCCAGCCTGTAGTATAGCCATCTCTTGCCAGTAGTACGACCTAGACTGGGGGAGTTTGCTACCAGCTCGGAGAGGGCATGAAGTAACAACCACGGTTGATTCTCGCCGCTAGTGACTTACCACCCATCGGGTCAGGAGAACCTGTGAGGTGCGTCCCGTGAGGGTCTATCAAAAGGTTGATCGGGTAAGTGGCGGGCGCTGCGGGCGATGGAGTTTTCAGGTGGTAAGTAAACCCCTGATGTCGGGCGGTGCCGGCATCAGGGGGTATCACCCAGTAGGGTGCCAGCCGTTTTAATGGCTAAGGCGCTGGGCGACGTCTGCGAGGTCATCGGACAGGCGTACCAGGCGCAAGCTGGTCTCGGCTGTATGCTCGGCGTTTTCGCTGTTTTCAGAGGCGATGGAGGTGATCTCGGTGATGTTACGGGTGATATCTTCGGACACCGAGCTTTGCTCCTCGGCTGCGGTGGCGATCTGGGTGTTCATATCCCGAATCGCCTCCACGGCGGCGGTGATGGTGCGCAGCTGATTGGCGGCCTCACCTACGATCTCCTCGCACTCGGTCATCTTTGTGGTGCCCTGGTGGATCGCGCTGACGGCGTTACCCGCCCCCAACTGTACCTTCTCGATGATTCCCTGGATCTCGGTGGTCGATTGCTGGGTGCGTTGGGCGAGGGTGCGCACTTCGTCGGCAACCACCGCAAAGCCTCGACCCTGTTCGCCGGCGCGGGCAGCCTCTATAGCGGCATTAAGCGCGAGCAGGTTGGTTTGCTCGGCAATGCTGCGAATCACATCGAGCACGGTGCCGATCTGGATGCTATTGCTCTCGAGTTCGCCGATCACCGTTGCGGTGGTGTTGATCTCTTTGGCCATGGCCGCGATGGTTTGCAGCGCGTTTTCCATTACGGTCATGCCGTGACGAGCCGACTCATCGGCGTCGTTGGCACCGCTGGAGGCCACTGCTGCATGGCTGGCTACCTCGTTGGCGGTGGCGGCCATTTCATTCATCGCCGTTGCTACCTGATCGGTGCGTTGGTGTTGGTCGCTGGTGCTGCGATTGATGTCGTCGGAGTAGCCTTTGAGTTGCCCCGAGGCTTCTTGTAGCCCCAGCAGGGTCTGGTTGAGCTGGTCGACGGATGCCATTAATGACTGCTGCAGGTGTCGGGAAGCGTTGGCCAGCACGCCGAGTTCATCATCACGTTCAATGGTGTTTGTATGATTCAGGTCACCCTGGCTGATCTGGTCGAGATGCTGGCTGATACTCAGTGTGGGGGCGACGATGCTTCTATTGATAAACCAGATGAGGCCCGCGGTAATAATGCCGCTGAAGACCAGCATCAGTATGCTGGCAGTTATCTCTAACTGAAGACTGCTTTCCTTCAGCTGGATACCTTGCTGCTGGGCCGATTCGTTGAGAGCATCACTGGCCTCATCAAGCAGCTTTGAGGGTGTGCGATCAATACCGGATACCGCCTTGTCGCCGACCTTCGAATCGAAGCCAGCTTCGACAAAGGCGTTGTATCCCTTGGTGTAGGCGACTCCCATTTTCTGGTGTTCGGCGACAAACTGATCGACCAGGGTTTTGGCTTCAGGGATATCCACCTTGACGGAGAGGGTTTTTCCGATCTCCTGAATTTTGGCTTGCTGCTTGTTGAAACGCCCCCAGTATTTTTCGCGCTGTTTGTCATCGGCGCCACGCAGCAGCACGTTTTTCCACTCCTGGACCTGGCGCTTGAACTCGATGTTCATGGTGGCGACAAGTAGTGAGTTTTGCAGGTCGTGGTTGAGTAGTTCATCATACTCAACAATGGCGCTGTCTAATCTGGAACCGGCCCAGAATGCGGTGATTACTATCAATAGCACGCCCGTAACAATGCCGGCGCAGACCTTTGCCAACAGGGATCGTTTAAACCAGTCCATAAACATATGCTCCGTTCCAATATTTAGCTGTGCACTATCCAGTGTAGTCTGATATAGCCTAACGGCATGGGAAACCATAACTTTAGTGCTTGACGGTGACAGCGGATAGGACGGTACCTTGACCGAGCGGCCCGCCGCTTAGCGTTTTTTACGGAGTTTTCAGGCCGCTCGATGGGACTTGCGCAGGTACTCGGCAAAGTTGTCGGGAGGAACGGGTTTGCAGTAGTAGTAACCTTGACCCTCCTGGCAGCCATGCTGGATCAGGTAGGCTTCGTGGGCCTGGGTTTCAACTCCCTCGGCGATAACAGGCAAGCCGAGGCTTTCCCCCAGTTGGATGATGGCGCGCACGATGGTGGAGTCGTCCTGGTTGTCGACGATCTCCTGCACAAAGCTCTTGTCGATTTTGATCTTGTCGAACGGTAGTAGTTTGAGATAGCTGAGGGAGGAGTACCCGGTGCCGAAGTCATCCATCGCCAGTTGTACGCCTGATTTTTTGATCGCGCGCAGTGCGGTGGCCGCCGCTTGCAGATCTTCCATGATGCCGGTTTCGGTCATCTCCAGCTCCAGCGTGTGTGGCGGGATCTGGTGCTTTTGTAACATTCTCACCACGAGTTCGGTGAGATCGGCCTGCCTCAGCTGCACCGCCGACAGGTTGACCGCCATACGCAGTTCGGGAAAGCCCATGGTATGCCAGATTTTGAGCTGGGCGCAGGCGCGGTCAAGAACCCATTCCCCGATACCAATAATCAGGTCGCTTTTCTCTGCCAGGGGGATGAAGATTTCGGGAGAGATCCAGCCCTGTTCCGGGTGCTCCCAGCGCAACAGGGCCTCGGCACCGGCGACCCGGCCGTTATCGAGGTCGATCTGGGGCTGGTAAACCAGTTGTAGCTGATCCAGTGCCAGTGCTTCCCCGAGTTCACGCTCGAGTCGCTTGCGCTCGCGGATCTCACTGTCAACGCTGGCGACGTAGAACTGGTAGCGGTTGCCACGGGCCTTGGCCAGGGTCATGGTTTGTTCCGCTTTTTGCAGCAGTTTTTCCGGGTGTTTGGCGTCGGCTGGAAAGAGTGCGATACCGAGGGTTGCATCCAGTGTTATGGGCTGCTCATCGACTATAAAAGGTTCTTGAAGCTCTGCCAGAATACTTTGCGCCAGTTCGGCGGCTTCGTACGGTTGTTGCAGTTTGTCCTGGATAATGGCGAACTGGTCGCCGCCGAGGCGTCCCACTGCACGTACCGGAATCTGCTGGTTACGCAGGCGATCGGCAAGACTCATTAAGAGGACGTCACCGGTCTTGTAGGTGTGCTGTTCATTGATGCTTTTAAAGTCGTTAATGCCGCAGCAGAGTACTGCGGCCAGCTGTCCGCGCTGCTCTGCTTCCGGCAGGATGCGCTGCAGCTGCTTTTGCAGCATGATGCGGTTGGGCAGTCCGGTGAGAAAATCGTATTGTGCCAGGCGCTGTACATGAGCTTCGGCGCGTTGGCGCTTGGAGTTGTTGCGCTCGATCGATTCCAGTAACTGATTGATTGTGCGGACCCATAACCCTAGCTCATTGCGCTCATTGCCCGCGATCATGGGGACTTTGATATCGCCCGGTTGGTCGGGGTTAATGTGGGCCAGGCTCTGTGCAATTCGTGTTAAGGGGCGGGTCACTAGCCAAGTAAAAATCAGGTAGAGCACGAACGCCATCGCCATGGCGCGCAGGATTCCGGAGGTGAAAATAATCACGGCGCGGTCGACAAATGCAGTGCCGTAGGAGGCGGTATCGAGGGTGATCTGCAGATCGCCGTAGTATTCGTTGTAGGGGAGTTTGCCGTAGAGGCTGACGCGGTAATCTCGTTCAGGCTCAAATACCTTGTCGGTCAGCCAGCGGTAGGGCTCCTCTTGCAGTGGGCGTCGTTTGGATGCCAGTGTCTCCTCCTCGGGATGGCCGATAGAGGCAAAGCGAACCGAGTGATCCTCGAACAGTCCTTCGACAACCTGTTCGGCCATCTCCCGGTCCAGGCTATAGACCGCCTGAATGGCAGGATCGCGTACCATCGCCAGAACACTCTGGGCACGATCATCGATCTCGTGGCGCGAATTTATAGCGTCCATCGCAATTTGCGCGGCGCTGAGAACGGTGCCCACAAGGCACGCCGATGCCAGTACAACGCGCAATAATTTGAGGGATAGTCGATCCCGCTTTTCGATAATCAAAGTGGCTCCTTCTTGGTGGCGTCTGTAAGCGCCATATTTCCTTCTGCGCTAGCCGCTAATGAGTATCGGAAAAATGACGCTGGGGGTCAAAGTTAATTTCTCCCGAGGGTGACCTCGGACGTGGTAACCCGGGTAGGGTCAGGCTATGATGAGCGCCGCATTTATACTCTGGGCTGGCCATTATGAATCCTGTGATTACCGCCGATGATCTGCGTTTTGATGCCGAGCATATTTGGCATCCCTACACCTCTATGCACAATCGTTATCCTCAAACGCCGGTCATCGCGGCCGAAGGGGTGATGCTGACCCTGGCCGACGGCCGCCAGTTGATCGATGGTATGTCGTCGTGGTGGTCGACCATTCATGGCTATAACCACCCGCACCTTAATGCAGCGATCAAGCAGCAGGCGGACTCTATGTCCCATGTGATGTTTGGAGGGCTGACACACAAGCCCGCCATCGAGCTGGCGAGACGCCTGTTAAGCATGGTGCCAGACACTCTGCAGCAGGTGTTTTTTGCGGATTCGGGGTCGGTGTCGGTCGAGGTCGCCATCAAAATGGCAATCCAGTATTGGCACGCGGCGGGGAAGCCCGAAAAACAACGCCTGCTGACCATTCGCAACGGGTATCACGGCGATACCTTCGGCGCCATGGCAACCTGCGATCCGGTCAATGGTATGCACGAGTTGTTTACCGGGGTGTTGCCCCAGCACCTGTTTGCACCTGCCCCTCAGTGCGGCTACGACCAGGAGTGGGACGAAAACGATATCAGCGAGCTCAAGCAGATGCTGGAACAGCATCACCACGAGATTGCGGCGCTGATTATGGAGCCGGTGGTGCAGGGGGCGGGGGGGATGCGTTTCTACTCCCCCCACTATGTGCGCCGTGCGCGGGAACTGTGTGACCAGTTCGGGGTGTTATTGATTCTCGATGAGATCGCCACCGGTTTTGGCCGCACCGGCAGCCTGTTTGCCTGCCAGCAAGCGGGTATTGCGCCCGATATCCTTTGCCTGGGTAAGGCACTAACCGGCGGTTATATGACGTTGGCGGCGACCCTGTGTACCCAGCAGGTAAGCGATACCATCTCTGCCGCAGGGGTCTTTATGCACGGCCCTACCTTTATGGCTAATCCGCTGGCCTGTGCGGTGGCCAATGCCAGCCTGGAGATCCTTGAAGCGGGCACCTGGCGCAATCAGGTGGCGGGGATCGAAGAGGGGTTGCGACGAGGACTGGCCCAGTGCCAACAGCTATCGACGGTTGCTGAGGTGCGGGTGATGGGGGCGATCGGCGTGGTAGAGCTTAAGCAACCCGTTGATATGGCCGATATCCAGCCGCGCTTCGTCGAGCAGGGGGTGTGGGTGCGCCCGTTTGGCAAGCTGGTGTATGTGATGCCGCCCTATGTTATGGGTGCAGAGCAGCTAGAGCGCCTGACCACAGGTATCTACCGCGTGCTCTCGTCTTGTTAAAATTCCCAGCCAGCTGCCGCTGGTGTTTGCTTTAACCTTTTATGCAGGTGTTAACCAATGCAAGAGATTCAGGCCCTTTATCAATCACACCTTAACGTCTTGTTGGAGGATAGTTATCGCTTGTTAGAAGCTCAGGGGTTCGACGGCCTGCTCGTGGCCTCGGGAGACCCCAAGCCCTGTTTTCTTGATGATCACGATTACCCCTTCGTGGTGAACCCGCATTTCAAACGGTGGTTGCCGCTAACCGATAACCCCTACTGCTACTTGTTGCTGCGCATCGGGCAACGCCCCCGTTTGCTATACCACAAACCTGCGGATTACTGGCACGCGGCCGCCGGAGAGCCCAGCGGGTATTGGGTTGATAGTTTTGACATCGAGTTGGTGGCTGATGAAACGGCTGCGTTAAAGGCGCTGGGGCAGTGGGATTTGCGCAGGGTCGCCTGCATTGCCGAGGAGGTGCAACTCGCTGAGCACCTGCCTGATATTGAACTTAACCCACCCGGGCTGCTGGCGGCGATGCACTACGGGCGTGCCTGCAAAAGCGATTATGAGCTGCACTGCTTGCGCGAGGCCAATCGCATCGCCGTGGGCGGGCATCTGGCGGCACGGGAAGCTTTTTTTGGCGGGCGCACCGAGCTTGAGGTGCACCTTGCCTATCTCGCCGCCTGCGGCTGCACGGAAGCCCAAAGCCCCTACGGGAATATTGTCGCCTTCAATGAGAACGCGGCCATTTTGCACAACGATCGCTATGGCACTGTCGCTCCTCCACAGCGTCACTCCTTCCTGATTGATGCCGGCGCTACCTTTGAGGGATACATCGCCGATATCACCCGTACCTACGCCGCTAATAAGGGAACCTTCGCCGAGCTGGTCGCGCGAATGGATCTGGAACAGCAGGGGATTTGCGGGGAGGTGCAGGCGGAAGTCGATTTTGTGGCGTTGCATGAGCGTATGCATCACCGCCTGGCCTCGGTGCTGAGCGATAGTGGTATCGTTACCTGCGATGCCGACACGGCTTTTGCGCAGGGGCTTACGCGGCTCTTCTTTCCCCATGGCCTGGGTCACCTGATTGGACTGCAAACCCACGATGTTGGTGGATGGCAGATGAATGCGGCGGGTGACCAGTATCCGGTCCATGCTGATTATCCTGCGTTGCGGTTGCAGCGCACCTTGCAGCCGGGGATGGCGGTGACCATCGAGCCGGGACTCTACTTTATCGACCAGCTGTTGGAGCCCGAGCGAAGCAGTTCGCTGCTTAACTGGCCCTTGATTGATGAGCTGCGTCCCTGCGGTGGTATTCGCATTGAGGACACTCTGGTAGCGACAGCGACGGGTGCCGAAAATCTTACTCGTCCGGCATTTGTCGAGTTGGGGTGAGCGCCTCGCTAGATTCGGTCAGGGGGTTGCGTGGGCGCAGTAATGCGCAACTCCGACCGGTGCCCCGAGGTCAACCTAAGGCAGGCTGCGAACTCATTCACGAAGGTGGTAGACTGGATGTCAGTGCTCCGGTGTCGCCTTACCCGGCAGCGGAATCGATAGGGGTTTATAACCCTTTGCCAAAGGAGTCTGAGCGGTGATCAAAGTGTTGTTTTTCGCCCGTTATGCTGAAGAGCTGGGGCAGCGTGAGCTGGAATGGCCGGCCCAGGGCGAGTTGCGGGTGGCTGAGTTGTTGGGTGCCCTGAAACAGAAGGGGGAACGCTGGCAGAGCGTGCTGGAAAATCCAAATCTTATCGTATCGGTTAATCAGGAGGTGGTGTCTGGCGATGTGCTCCTGACCAGCGGCGATGAAGTGGCGTTGTTTCCACCGGTTACCGGTGGCTGACTAGACAACTCCCCGAACTTGTTTACGATCAATACCATCCCCCCTGCAGTTGCGGCATACTGCGGTTTGCGTGATTTACGGTACCCCAGAATTTAAGGAACGATCCAGCATGAAGCAGCATGGCAATGTAGTAGATTTTATCCCCCTTAGCGTCGCAGTGTTGACGGTTAGTGATACCCGTAATGAGGAGACCGATACCAGCGGTCGATTTTTAGCCGATGCTGCCCAGGAAGCGGGGCATAAGTTGGCAGACAAGCAGATCGTAAAAGACGACGTATACCAGATTAGGGCGGTGCTCTCCCGCTGGATTGCCGATGGGGGCATTCAGGCGGTGGTTGTTACCGGAGGCACCGGGTTTACTGCCCGCGATAGCACCCCGGAAGCGGTCAAAGTGCTGTTTGACAAAGAGGTGGAGGGATACGGTGAGCTGTTTCGCCATATCTCCTACCAGGAGATCGGTACCTCAACAGTACAGTCGAGGGCGTTTGCCGGCATGGCCAATGGCACTGTGATCTTCTGTATGCCGGGTTCGTCTGGCGCCTGTCGCACGGCCTGGAATGGCATTATCAAGGAGCAGCTTGATTCCCGTCATCGCCCTTGCAACTTCGTCGCTGAGCTTTCTGTGCCCCAGGAGGTGATCGAAACGGCCTGTGGTAGTCGTTCATGAGTTGTTGCAGTGCCTCTGGCTTGATGCCCGTGAGCGAAGCGCTGGAGCGGATGCTTGCCCAGGCTAATACGATCGCCGATACCGAATGGGTAGCGACGGAAAAGGCTTTGGGAAGGGTGCTGTCCGAAGCGCAGTTTTCGCCCGTGGATGTTCCGCCGCTGGATAACAGCGCGATGGACGGTTATGCGTTACGCTGGGAGGATCTGGATGCAGAACAGTCGGTGCATCTGCCTGTATCCCTGCGTGTTCCCGCGGGGGCTGCGCCTTCCGAACTCGAGGAGGGGACGGCTGCGCGTATTTTTACCGGCGCCCCCATCCCCACCAACGCCAATCTGGTGGTGATGCAGGAGGATACCCAGGCTGACCAGGCTGGGGTGAGTTTACCGCCTCGTGCGGAACTCAAGGCGGGGCAGCACATACGCCCGGCCGGGCAGGATATCACCCAGGGGCAGCAAGTACTGGAGGCGAATACCCGCCTACGGGCCCAGGAGCTGGGGGTTTTGGCATCCATTGGGGTTGCCAGGGTTCCGGTGGTCCGCCGTTTGCGGGTTGCCGTGTTGTCGACCGGTGATGAGCTGGTTGAGCCGGGCACCGAAGCAAAGCCCGGGCAGATATTTAACTCAAACCGATACACCCTGGCGGGGCTGGTGGCACAGCTGGGTATGGAGTTTGTCGACCTCGGGATCGTGGAGGATACCGCTGAGGCCACCGAACGAGCGTTGCTTGACGCGGCAACCCAGGCCGATGTGGTGATCAGCAGTGGCGGCGTATCCGTTGGCGAAGAGGACCACGTAAAGGCCACTGTCGAGAAACTGGGTGAGCTGAAATTGTGGAAGCTGGCGATAAAGCCGGGCAAGCCTTTGGCGTTTGGTGAGGTAGCGGGTACTCCGTTTATAGGTCTCCCGGGAAATCCGACGTCGGTTTTTGTAACCTTCCATATTGCAGCGCGTGCTTTTTTGCTGAAGATGCAGGGGGTCCGTGACATCTCCTACCCTAAGTATCGTTTACCGGTGAGCTTTTCGCGTTCGCGCGCGGCTCCCCGGGAGGAGTACCTGCGGGTTCGAACCCGGGTTGATGCGGGTGGGGTGATGCGCCTGGAAAGCTATGATAACCAGAGCTCGGGTGTACTTTTTTCTGCCACCTGGGGCACCGGCTTTGCCGTCCTTGCGCGCGACACCGTGGTGGAGGAGGGAGATCTGGTTGACTACATACCCTTTGCCGAGCTTTAGCGCCTGGCAGTAATAAAAAAGCAGCCATCGGGCTGCTTTTTTATTACTTTGGTGTGGGCGGCGCAGTTTAGCGGGTGCCAAAAACCACCATGGTTTTTCCTTTGACGGAGACCAGCCCCTGCTCTTCCAGGGTTTTGAGGACTCGTCCGACCATCTCTCGTGAACAGCCTACAATGCGACCGATCTCCTGACGGGTGATTTTGATCTGCATGCCGTCGGGGTGGGTCATCGCATCGGGTTGTTTGCACAGGTCAAGCAGGGTGCGGGCCACGCGGCCGGTTACGTCGAGGAACGCCAGATCACCCACCTTGCGCGTGGTGTTGCGCAGGCGGTTTGCCATCTGGGCGCCAATCTCATAGAGCATGTCCGGGAACTGAGGCGAGCATTCACGGAACTTGGTATAGCTGATTTCAGCTACTTCGCACTCTGTTTTGGCGCGTACCCAGGCGCTGCGTGATCCCTCCTCCTCGAGGAAGAGCCCCATTTCGCCAAAAAAGTCGCCGGCGTTGAGGTAGGCGATAATGATCTCGCGACCATCGTCGTCCTCGATCAGAATCGTTACCGACCCCTTGATGATGTAGTAAAGGGAGTCGCTGTTGTCGCCGGCGTAGATTAGCGTGCTCTTGGCGCTGTAGCGTCTGCGGTGGCAAAGCGAGATAAAGGAGTCGAGCCCCTTGATCTGCTGCGGAGGCGTAATCGTAACCATTACTGTACCCACACTGGTTTTATTGGTATTTCGGTTGCCGCCATTATGGCGGGAATAGGGGGGGAGTACCAGTGTTCCCACAATTGTGAGGTTATCTTTTGACGAGCATCCACTTTTAAACGATCTCCGGCAGCAAAATCGAGCGTGATGCGGGTGGGCAGCCTATGGGGTTGGTGATACTCTGCCAGCTTCCAGATATTGACAGAGTGTGGGAGCTACAGCATGCAAGTAGAAGTTAAGTGGTTGAAGGATCGTCAGTTCGAAGGCGTCGCTGGCAGTGGCGTGCGTGTAGTGATGGATGGCGCCAGGGAGAATAATCAGGGCGTACGTCCGCTGGAGATGCTGTTGTTGGGGGTGGGCGGCTGCTCCTCCTACGATGTGATCGGTATGCTCGAGAAGGCGCGCCAGCAGGTGAGCGATTGTCGAGTGGAAATAACGGCCGAGCGGGCCGATGCGGTCCCCTCCGTGTTCACCAAAATTCACCTGCACTTTGTTGTGAGCGGCAACGAGCTTAAGGATAGTCAGGTCAAACGAGCGGTAGCACTATCCGCCGAAAAGTACTGCTCTGCGTCGATTATGCTGGGGGCGGGCGGTGTGGAAATCACCCACGACTATCAGCTGGTTGAGCTGTAACCCGGTCCCTAATCGGGGGGCGGGTTGTCAGCGGGTTTAAACCCGGTAAGAGCTCGCTGTCATCGCTTTTGATACCAGCGTCATCAGGTGGCGCACGGGGGCCGGAAAACGGATGCCCCCGGCTTCCGTTGCCAACTGCTCGTGGCGCGCCTCATCCTCTTTCATCTGCTGCAACACAGCGCGGCTTTTTTGGTCTTGCGCTGGCAGTTGTTGGAGGTGGGATTCCAGGTGTGTGCAGACCTGATTCTCCGTAGCAGCAACGAACCCAAGGCTCCATCTGTCGCCCAGTGCACCCGCCATCGCGCCGATGGAAAAGGAGGCCGCATACCAGATGGGGTTCAGGATGCTGGTATGACTGCCCAGCTGCACGAGGCGCTGCTCACACCAGACCAGGTGGTCGATCTCCTCGCGGGCGGCCCGATTCATCGATTCGCGCACATCTTCAAGCTGCGCCGTGAGCGCCTGCCCCTGGTAGAGCGCCTGGGCACAAACCTCGCCCGCATGATTGACACGCATCAATCCTGCTACGTGGCGCTTTTCATCCGCATTGAGCGTGGCCTCGCTCAGTTCGTCAGCGGGAGAGGGTCGCTCCGGGCTGTTGGCTGATGCACTGAGGGTGCGAAGCACCTGATCGGCGCCCATTAGAAACTGATCAAGGGCACTGTAATGTCGTTTGCTGCTCATACTCTTCCACCGGGTTATTCTGTTGCTATGGTACCCTTATTTAGGGTTGGGAAACATCCGCAGGCAGCGGATTACAGGAGGTCGTGTGCAGGCTGAAGTTCGTGATCTTGAGGTGATACTTGAGACCGGTGTGTCTTTGCTGGTGGTTGAGAGCCCCGATGAGCCCAGGGTGCTGCAGCTAATGACTCGGCTGGCGCTGGCGCGCTCCACGCCGTTGTATTGCTGGTCGGTGGCCGATGGCTTGCGCAGCCTGGGGTTTGGTGAGCGCGTTGATAATCGGGAGCACACCGACCCCGAACCCTTGCTGCGCCATATTCGTGCTTTTCAGGGAGGGGGCCTGTTTGTTCTCTGTGACTTTCACCCCTATATCAAGGATGAGCCCCTCAATATTCGCCTGCTCAAGGAGATCGCCATGAATGAGCTGGCTCAGCGCAGCACGGTGGTGTTATTGAGTCATGCCGTGAATCTTCCCGATGAGTTGAATCATTACGCCGCTCGATTTGAACTGGCGATGCCATCCCAGGCCCAGTTGATGGGCATTATTCGAGAGGAGGCGCAGCAATGGTCCAGCCGTAATCGTGATCAACGGGTGCGGACCGATAACCGGAGTTTGAATCAGCTGGTGGACCACCTTCGGGGTCTTAGCTGGAGTGAGGCTCGAAAGTTAGCTCGCAACGCCATTGTTGACGATGGCGCCATTGATGGTGGCGACGTCGAAGAGGTGAAACGCAGCAAATTCGCCCTGATGAACCGCGACGATGTACTGAGTTACGAGTTCGATACGGCGCGCTTTGCGGATGTGGGGGGGCTTGAGGCGTTCAAGGACTGGTTGTCGCGACGACGCAAGTCGTTTCTTGAGCCTCAGGCCGATACCGATATACCTAAAGGTGTGATGCTGTTGGGCGTGCAGGGTAGCGGCAAGAGCCTGGCGGCCAAAGCCGTGGCAGGCGTATGGAACCTGCCACTGTTGCGTCTGGATTTTGGCGTGCTCTACAACAAGTATTTTGGCGAAACCGAGCGCAATTTGCGCCGAGCCCTGCAGTTGGCCGAAGCCATGGCCCCGGCGGTTTTGTGGGTGGATGAGATCGAGAAGAGCATCGCCTCTGGCGACAATGACCAGGGCACCTCAAAGCGAATCCTCGGTACGCTCCTGACCTGGATGTCAGAGCGCAAGAGCCGAGTATTTTTGGTGGCGACCTCTAACGATATTTCGCGGTTGCCGCCTGAGCTGATTCGAAAGGGGCGTCTGGACGAGATCTTTTTTGTCGATCTGCCGGATGCGGCGGTGCGGGAAACCATTTTGTCGATTCACTTGCGTAAACGAGATCAGGAGATCTCTCGTTTCGATCTTGGCAGGTTGGCGCAGTTGAGTGAAGGGTTCTCGGGAGCCGAGCTGGAACAGCTGGTGGTATCGGCGCTGTATCGGGCGCAAAGCAGCGGCGAAAACCTCAAGCAAGAGCAGTTGGAACAGGCTACAGGCAGCACTCAGCCGCTTGCGGTGGTGATGGAGGAGGAGATCGCTGCGCTGCGCCATTGGGCCATGGCACGAACGGTTCCAGCGCACTAGTCCCGTTGTCAGCTCGAGCTAGTGGGCATGAGCAGCTCATGGCCGACTACCTGATCCATTAGCGCGTAGGGGATGCGGTAGCGCTCTCCCTTATATTTTACGACGGCGTAATCGAAGCACATTTTGATGACGGTGCAGTTGTGTACCCGCTGGCCATCGGTGACGCGGACGATATTGTAGTTGTGCAGGGAGAGGGCCACTATCAGGCCCCGCCCATGAGTTTGTTCTGGTGTTCGGTGGCCGCCAGCGGGCCATTCATAGGCTGGCTCTGCTTGAGGCGATAGGCTTTGGGCATGATGTCAGGAATCCTGGCCGCGTGGTTTTAAGGGGATAATCTGCGCGCTGGATGGGGTGGTTTCGTTACCAGTGGCGGGACCTGACTGTAAACCTGTATCAGGGTCACAGTTCTGTAGCCACACGGCTCCCGATCGGTTGGCGATGATCTCGACACTTCCCTGATAGCGGCTATCGCCATCGGTACAGTACTCAAAGCCGTATCGGCGGGCGATCGCGAGCTGGCCCGAGGGAGATCGAGCGAAGCGCTGGCGGGTGACTTGTACGGTTTGATCCAGTAGTTGTACCTTGGCACGAGTGCAGCAATGGCGGGCGGCGTTCATGGCGCACTCCCGCGCCTTGAGGCCGCTATACCAATAAAATACGACGGCGCTGACAGCGATGAGCATAATCAGCTCGTTCATGGCGACTCCTGTGCTTGTCAATTGACAGTCAGAGCACTATAGAAGATGGTAATAGGTAAGAATGATAACAAATTGGCAGGGGGATCGTTATGATCAAGTTTTTTAGTTTTGGCTCCGCTTTTGGGTTGCCCAGTCCAAGTCCTTTCTGCATGAAGCTGGAAATCTGGATGAAAATGGCGGGTATCGAATACCGTGTGAAGGAGAGAAAAGATCCTACCAAGGGGCCCAAAGGTAAGTTGCCCTTTATCAAGCATGGCGGTGTGGTTTTGGCCGACTCCGATATCATTATGGATTACCTTTGCCAGTGTTTCGAGGTTGAGATGGATCGTAACCTCGACTCGCACCAGAGGGCGATGGGGTATGCCATTAGCAAGATGCTTGAGGATCACCTCTACTGGGCTATGTTGTACAGCCGCTGGGTCGACCGTCAGAACTGGAAGGCGATGCGGACCCACTTTATGGGGCACATGCCTTTGCCTGTGCGGCGGATTATGGCCGAACTGGTGAGGTTGAAGGTGAAGAAGGATCTCTATTCACAGGGGATGGGGAGGCACAGTGCGCAGGATGTGTACTGGGCGGCTAAGCGTGATCTCCGCTCTGTTTCTACTTTATTGGGGGATAGTCCCTATCTGTTTGGTACGGAACCCTGTAGTTACGACGCCGTGGTTTATGCCTTTATTACCAATATTATCGACTGTGAGCTGGAGTCACCGTTGAAGGAGTTTGGGCGCTCCCACGATAATCTGGTTGATTACTGCCAGCGTATGCACGCCCGATACTACGGCGGTGCTGAAGTGGTGGCCGTCGATGACGCATCCCAGGCTGCCTGAGCTTCCACCACCGGGTTGCTGGTTTCTTTATATCATCCTCTGCTCGGATAAGGCGCTTTACACCGGTATCACGACCGACGTAGAGCGCCGTTTTTCCGAGCATGCCAGTGGCAGGGGGGCGCGCTTTTTTCGTGGCCGTCAACCTCTGCGGGTAGTGTATCGGGAAACGCATCTAGATCGTGCCGCTGCCAGTCGTCGGGAGTACCAGATCAAGCAATTGACGCGGCAGCAAAAACTGGCGCTGTTAGAGGAAAGCGCTAGCGCCCTGCCGGTATAGGCGTCTGGCCGACCCGTTGCGCGAACCTGTTCATGGCCGGGTTCGGGCGATGGATATTTGTCACTATCGAGTGGCGGCTGGTTTCAAACCGTTTCAATGACAATAGATTGACTTTTTTTTGGCGGTTTAGGGGGATTTGCCATGCATCTGTCGGACTTTGGTTGTCAGTCGCAGGAATTAGATCGTATAGTAAGGAGTATTGGGATAGTCCCAATTGGGTTTTAGGGTGATGGTCAAAAAGAGAGGCGTTTTTGCAGGCTTCTCGAGGTTTGCTGGTGAAACGACGTGAATTTTTGGAAGGGGTGTTTGCAGGGACGGCGGTCACCGCGTCCAGCGCATTTCTTTGGGGAAAGCTGAATCTGAGACCTGCCCTGCCGGTCGCAGAGGTGTTACCAGTGCCACCAGTGTCGACGCCTCCAGTGTCGCCAGGATCTGTTGTCGTCGAGCCTGTTGTCGTAGAACCCGCTCCGACCTCTGTTATTGCTCCTGAGCCGATTCGGCCGGTAGTGGTGCACAAAGAGCCGCAAGAGATCGCCGAAGATCGGGCGTACCTTTCCAAAATCCAGAACTTTGACGATGAACATTTGGGCGATATACACCTTAGCCCCGAGCGCCTGGAACTATTGAAGGCAACCATTGGCAGCCTTGATGAGGCGCAGCGCCTGATCGGTCATGGCCACTTCAATGTGATTGGGTTTGATCGGATGATCTTGGTGGTCAACCGCTACTCCCGCACGGGGCCTTTCCCCAAGGCTCATCTTGACCTGATTGAGGAGCTGTTCGAGTTTAATGCCAAGGGTTACGGTTTCTATGGGGAAAAGATTGTTACCCGTTTAACCTCAACGATACCCGAGGGCGATATCGAAAAGGTGCCGTATACGGGGCATTACCTCTACAAAGGGGATTCAAAGCGCCTCTACAAGACTCTACGCCGCGATGTGGGGGAGACTATCGTGCTGACCTCGGGTATCCGGGGGATGGTCAAACAAACCCATCTGTTTATGGCCAAGGCCCTGCAAGCGAAAGGGAATTTATCCCGCGCTTCCCGCTCGTTGGCTCCTCCCGGTCACTCCTACCATGCGATTGGTGATTTTGATGTGGGCAAAGTGGGGTACGGGAAAAGGAACTTTACCCGGGATTTCGCCGAAACCGACGAGTACAAGCGTTTGCAAGATCTCGGATACGTCGATATCCGCTATACATCGAATAATCGCTTCGGGGTACGATACGAGCCCTGGCACGTAAAAGTCGTGTGAGTAGCGCAGCTCCGGCCAGTGATGGGGCGGAATCGATCAGTTGTTAAAAGATACAGGCTTCATACGCTCGTGTGAGGCCATTTTTTTGGTTTCGGTTTTTCTCTGTTCGCTAGCGTGCAGCGGTGTTCTGATTCTCTAATGCTTGAGAAAGCGCATCGAGGTCCTCCAGGGTATAGGGAGGGGTGACTCGGGGGCGGCGGGGCTGCATCTGCTGTAAGGTTTTGCAAATGATATGACCGATCAACCAGTCCCTGAACCACCGTTTGTTGGAGGGGATGATATACCAGGGGCTTTTTGAGGTATGGGTTAAGCTGATTACTTTTTGGTAGGCGGCGATTGTGGTATGCCAGTTCTCATGGGTAGCCAGATCCGATTCATGGAGCTTCCAGTGATCCTGGGGGGTGTTCAGACGCTTCGCAAGCCTTCGGCGGTATTCCGTTCGGCTGATATGTAGGTAGAATTTCAGCACGCGGATGTTGCTGTACTGTAGTAACGATTCGAAGTTGTTGATGTGTTGCGCGCTGTTTTTTAAAGATAAAACTTCGTCATGCCCACTAGCGTAGCTGTTGATCAGAGGCTCATAATAACTGCGGTTGAATACACCGATCATGCCTTTGGCGGGCACCGCCGCGTGGTAGCGGTGAAGGACGTCGAACTGACGCTCTTTTTTGCCGGCAGTATTGAAATTATGGATCTCCAGGCCTTGGGGGTTTACGCCGGCGAACAGGGTGCGGATATTGCTGTCCTTGCCGGCGGTATCCATCGCCTGATAGATCAGTAACAAGCCCTGCCGGCCCTCGGCGTGGAGGTTTTCCTGCCAGTGGATCAGTTCCTGATTGTAAACCGCCGTCTCTCCGATCGCGATGGTGCGGTCTGCGTTGAAGGTGTAACCCGGATCGAATGCCTTGAGACCCAGTTCTCCCTGGGTTGGGGGGGTGAAGTAGGCAAGATCGATCATTATTATGGTTCTCTGTTTAGCTGGATCGCTTCTGAAGCTGTTTCTTGAGATTATCAGGGATATTGGTGATTGTCAGGGTTTGGCTTGCCGCATCGTAATGAACGGTATCTCCGAGGTGATGAGCGTTGAATGAGAGGTTCAATCCCTTGGCGCGACCCGAGTATCGGATCAGCTGTTGCAATTGGCTTTTCTCCGGCTGTACCTCTTCGACCACATCGTAGTCACGGGTATTCACAAAACGTGCGAAATGATCAGGTTCATCCTGGTCGAGATACCCCGAAAGTTCCTTAATGAATACTGACTCCCCGCTTTTCGCTTGATCGTTACAGTATTCGTAGGCTTTACGTTTAAGCTCATCGCTCTTCACCGCTTCGAACGCTTCTTCGTTGCAGTATTCATCGAAGGTCGAGAGAAGCTGTTCGGTCTCTTTCTTGCTGTCGCCAGTCTCGCTGCAGCCAATAAATTCCCTAAAATAGTCGGAAACCTTCCTGTTATTTCGAGGTTTAAGGAATGAGATGTAGCGAGTGGCGTTAGCGTTGGTCTGCCACTCACCGATATTGATGCGAGCTGCCATGTGCAGACGAGACAGATCCAGGTATTGACTGCTATTGATCTCCAGTTGCTCATCCACGGTGACGGCATCGGTGTTACTCAACATCAATACCATCAGGTAATCTGTCAGGGCCTGCTTGTACTGGATAAACAGCAGAAAACCTCCTGTGGCGAAATTCGACTGATCTATCTGAGTCTTAAGCAACTGCATCGCATCGCGGGAGAAACCGACGAAATCGGCTTCGCCATCCAGGGTGCTCTTGAGCAGACTGGCGAACGAGCTTCCCGTAGCAAAACAGCCATAGGCCTTACCGCTTTTGCTGTTGTAACTCTGGGTGAGGTCAGCCAGCAAACCTTCCAGCTCGTTGGTGATCGGCAGACAGCTGGTACGGGGGATTAGCACCGATTCGTCACCATCGGCCCGCTTTTCAAGACGGTGTACGATGCAGTTTTCAATAGCCATGGAGAACTCTCTTAACGATGGTTAGATGCTCAAGCACGGTTGTTGTGCGAGCGGAGGGATATTGTAATCGAGAGCTGCTGCGAGGGGGAAGGAGGCGTTCTACAATTGGACCGCCGCCCTATAGATGGAGATCCATCCACTGGTATAACGCATCGTTGGCCAGTTGATCAATATTGGCGCTATCGTGCATCTTTTGTAGCTCGTTTGTGATCGCTTTCAGGGGCAGTTGGCAGTTGATATTTTTGGACACCCCAATGAAAAAGTCGTTGCTGGCGATCTCTACCGGTGCTTTACGCAGGGTGCCTTCGTAGCTATAGAGAGAGACCAGTAGGTCAGCCTGGGTCAGGGGGTAAATGGCGTAATCAACGCGTTTGGCTTCCAGCATCAACAAGCCTTGCTGGGCGCGCTGAACACGGCTCAGGGGGAGGTAGCGTGTGGCATAGTGCTCGAAATCACTGCCCAGCTCCAGATCGCGCGAGACCACCCCCCGCAGGTTTTTCAGGTCCCCCCAGTTTTGGGGCATCAACCCGGAATCTTTGCGAACCAGCACCAGATAGTGGGTGCTATAAAGAATGGGCTCGACCAGATTGACGGCGCTGAGCGCGCTCGGTTCCCGGGTCGCGGTAACCGTGATATCGACCTTGTTCTCTTTTAGCGCCTTAAGCAGTCGTTGGGGACTACCGGGTTCGACCGTGATGACGCGAATGTTTTCTTTGGCGAGAATTCGGCGCAACGCGACGATGCCGGCTCCGTGCATCTGCTCATCAGCAAACCAGGAGAGCGGAGGCATGTTGGCATGACCCGAAACCCTGACCTCGCGACAGAGTTCTGTTGCGGCGTAGCCTCTGCCTGCGATCAGTACAAACAGGGCAGCGACCACAATCCGTAGGTATGAAAATAGCTGCAAAGAGGAGGGCTCCAAATCCGTTTACCCTTCGAGTCTAGGCTATTCAGCCTGTCAAATACAGGGCGAACCTCCTGTGGGTGGAGGAGTTCGCTCTGCTCGGCAGTGTGCCAGGCTAGTCGTTGCTGTTTCCTGTCAGCTCCAGTAGAAAACAGGTGAATACGGCCGTTATCAGGAAGCCGGTGATAAATATGGTCGGCATCGCGGCATAGCCGAGAATGTTCCAGATCATTGATTCCATTGCGCTCATAAGGGTCTCCTAGTTCCAGCCTTCTACGCCGCTCATGTCGGGTAGCTCGTGGGCGATGCCTTTGTGGCAATCGATACAGGTTTTGTCGCCAGACGCGAGGGCTGTATCGTGCTGTTTGACGGCACGTCGGCCTTGTTCGCTGAAGTCCATATACTCGAAGTTGTGGCAGTTTCGGCACTCCAGGGAGTCGTTATCCTTTAACCGCTTCCACTCACGCATGGCGAGGGTCTTTCTCTCGGCGAGAAATTTTTCCCGGGTATCGATGTAACCGGTCAGCTTGCCCCATACCTCCTTGCTGGCAGCGATCTTGCGGATAATCTTATCGGTCCACTTTTTGGGTACGTGGCAGTCCGGGCAAGTAGCTCGAACCCCCGACCGATTGCTGTAATGGATCGTCTCTTTGTACTCCTGGTAGACGTTGTCCGACATTTCATGGCAGCCGATGCAAAACTGCTCGGTGTTGGTTATTTCGAGGCCGGTGTTAAACCCGCCCCAGAAGATGATTCCGGCGGCGAATCCGATCGTCAATATGAGTCCCATTGCCACCCTGGCCGGGGTGGTCAGTATTCGCCAGTAGCGTTTTATGATGTTCTCGTTAGCCATTGTCTGCTCCTTAAAGCCAGTGAGTCCGTTTACGCGACTAGTTTGTTAATGCGTCTACTGACTTGAACTCGTTATCAATCAGTGGCTTGGCGTCCGCTTGCGGGACATGGCACTGGGAGCAGAAGTAACGGCGTGGCGAAACATCCGATAGCTGCTGCCCGTCTCGGGTTTCGAAGTGGGTCAGGCTGATTTTTGTCGCACCCGCTTTTTTGTAGTTAGCCCAACTATGGCACGAGAGGCATTTGTTGCTATTGAGGTCGACATGGTAGCCCCTGATCTGATGGGGAATCAGGGGCGGTTGGTGTAGGTAGTCTCGCTCATAGGTATCGCGGTCTTTGGGGATACGCTTGAGATCGTCTGCCTGGTCCTCTTTATCAAGCATTGCGCTGCGAAGGGAGTTTAGTCCCCCGGTATCTCCCAGCTCATCAGCCTGTAGCGGTTGCAATAGGATGAGTGGAGTCAGGATAACAGTGAGGATCACGGGTAGTATTTTTTTCATGATTGTCTCTCCGCCTTGTTGGCAAATCGGGTAGAAAATTCAAAAACAGATTCGCCGCATACATCGATGCAGCGACCACAGTTAGTACATTCAGGAGCTAGAATAATGGAGCCATTGCCCAGTTTTTCGCCTTTGAGTGCAGGTTTAATCACCTGCGGCTCTGGGCACACTGCATAACAGTCCATGCAGTCATTGCAACACTCGCGCTGGCTGGCGTTGATGCGCAGCGGACTAAACTTGCCCAGCAGAGCGTAAAATGCCCCGAGCGGACACAGGTGGCCACACCAGCCACGGCGCACCATCAGCAGGTCAAACGCAAAAACCGCCGTGATCAACAGCCATCCGGCACCCATACCGTAGAGCGCACCTCGCATGGCCAGTGAAACGGGGTTAACCAGCTCCCACGCCAGAGTGCCGGTCAGCATGGGCACTACCAACACGATCCCCAGCATCCAGTAGCGCAGTGCACGCGACAGGGTGCCAGAACGGTTGAGCGATAGTTTGCGTCGTAGCCAGCTGGCGCTGTCGGTAATGGGGTTAATGGGGCACACCCAGGAGCAGAACACGCGACCACCGACCAGCCAATAAAAGCCGGCAACCAACAGAGCCCCAAGTCCCAGGGTGAGCTCGAAAGCCTTTCCCGCAAGCAGGGTTTGCAGCCACACCAGAGGGTCAGTCAAAGGGATCGTGTCGAGTAGCATGCTGGCGCTGAGATTACCCTTTAACACCCAGATACCCGTCAATGGTCCCAGCAGGAATAGCCCGACCACCGCCAGTTGACTGCACCGACGCAGCAGTATGAATCGGTAGCTGGGCCACCATCCTTTCTGCTCGATTGCGGCTTGGCCAATAGGCAGGCTCATGGCTTGGCTCCTGTTGAGGGCATTCGGTCGGGCAGATCCAGTGCTTCAGGAATCAATGATCCCCCTGCGCGCTCCTTCTCTTTCCACCCCCAACGGTAGTGACTTCCCAGTTCTCCCTTGGCAAGAGTGTGGGGCACCACTTTGATGGCGGCTTCCTCCAACACACAGGCATGCTCACACTTGCCACAGCCGGTGCAAAGCTCGGAATGTACCGTCGGTACGAAAAGGGCGTGAACGCCAGTGCGGGTATTGCGCTGCATCTCGAGGGTGATAGCCTCGTTGATGAGTGGGCATACCCGGTAACAGACGTCGCAGCGCAGGCCCTGCATATTGAGACAGGTTTCCTTGTCGATCAGGACTGCCAGCCCCATGCGGGACTTGTCGATATCCTCCAGCGCAGGATCAAGCGCACCACTGGGACACACCTTAACGCAGGGAATGTCTTCGCACATCTCGCAAGGCACGTCACGCGCATCGAAATAGGGCGTTCCGGTTGCAACCGGGTCCAGCATTCGACCGAGCTTGAGCGTGTCCCATGGGCAATCGCGCACACAAAGGCCGCAGCGTACGCAGGCACCGAGAAAGTCCTGTTCCGGCAGTGCCCCGGGGGGGCGCAAGGCCTGGGTGGCGTGCACCCGGGCGGACTCACCGTACAGGGCCAGACCCAGGCCTGCGAGCGTGACGCCACAGGCAGCCCGCGCCGAATCCACCATAAACTGGCGACGGCTAGGGCTCCTTGTGGTGTCGGTTCTTCGGCTCATGCTCGATCCTGGCTCAGACCTTGACCACTTTCACGGCGCATTTTTTATAATCCGTCTCTTTGGAGAGGGGATCGGTAGCGTCGAGCGTGATTTTGTTGGTCAGCTGTTTGGCGTCGAAAAATGGCATGAACACCAGCCCTTTTGGTGGGCGGTTGCGGCCCCGGGTTTCGACCCGGCTGCGCACCTCACCACGACGGGAGATCATCTTCACCTCTTGGCCTCGGCGTACGCCGCGCTCTTTGGCATCGTCCGGATGCATAAAAATCACGGCATCAGGGAAGGAGCGATAGAGTTCGGGCACACGCCTGGTCATGGTGCCGGAGTGCCAGTGCTCGAGAACCCGGCCGGTCGACAACCAGAGGTCGTATTCTTCGTCGGGAGATTCTGCCGGTGGCTCGTAGGGCAGGGCAAATAGCCATGCCTTGCCATCGGGCTTGCCATAGAAGTTGAAGTCCTCACCCGCTTTGACGTAGGGATCGTAACCCTCACGGAAGCGCCACAGGGTCTCTTTGCCATCCACGACTGGCCAGCGCAGGCCACGGGCTTTGTGATACGCATCGAAGGGGGCCAGGTCATGGGCGTGACCGCGGCCAAATTCGGCATACTCTTCGAACAGGCCTTTTTGCACGTAAAAGCCAAAGTGCTGGGCCTCGTGGTTACCCTTGTCTGGGTTGGTTTCGCTTTGAGGGAACCGGTCAACCTGTCCGTTTCGATAGAGCACCTCGTAGAGGGTCTTGCCTCGGTATTCCGGGTTTTTCGCCAGCAGCTCCTCACCCCAGGCCTCTTCGGTAGTAAAGCGCTTGGAAAACTCCATCAGCTGCCACAGGTCGGATTTTGCCTCCCCTGGTGCTTTCACCTGCTCGTACCAGAACTGGGTGCGGCGTTCGGCGTTACCGTAAGCCCCCTCTTTTTCGACCCACATTGCGGTAGGCAAAACAAGGTCTGCGGCCTGCGCGGTGACCGTCGGGTAGGGGTCGGAAACGACAATGAAGTTGTCAGGGTTGCGGTAGCCAGGCAAACCCTCCTCGTTCATGTTCGGAGCGGTCTGCATATTGTTGTTACACATCACCCAATAGGCGTTGAGCTTACCGTCCTTTAGCATCCGGTTTTGCAGTACGGCGTGATAGCCCGGCTTGCCCGGAATGGTGCCTTCGGGCAATTTCCAGATTTTTTCGGCGCTATCACGGTGGGACTTCTTGGCAACCACCATGTCAGCGGGCAGTCGGTGGGAGAAGGTCCCTACTTCACGGGCGGTACCGCAAGCCGATGGCTGGCCAGTGAGGGAGAAGGGACCACTACCAGGAGTGGAGATCTTGCCCGTCAACAGGTGGATGTTATAGACCATATTGTTGGCCCAAACACCACGAGTGTGTTGGTTGAAGCCCATGGTCCAGAGCGACATCACTTTGACTTCCGGATCGGCGTAAAGCTTGGCCAGCTGCTCCAGATTTTTCTTCGGGACGCCGCTCATTTCGTGAGCTTTGTCGAGGGTATACTCGGATACAAAATCGGCAAACTCTTCGAAACTGATCTCGGAGGAGGCGCCCTTGTTGGGGTTGGCCGCCGCTTTTTGCAGGGGGTGTTCGGGGCGCAAGCCGTAACCAATATCGGTTACACCCTTGCGGAAGTGAGTGTGCTTCTTAACGAACTCCTGATTTACATTGCCCGACTCAATAATATAGTTGGCGATATAGTTGAGGATGACCAGATCGGTCTGGGGCGTGAAGACCATCGGGTTGTCCGCGAGTTCGAAGCTGCGGTGTTCGAAGGTGGAGAGTACCGCAACACGGACGTGGTCGGCGCTGAGGCGTCGATCGGTGATGCGGGACCAGAGAATGGGGTGCATCTCTGACATATTGGAACCCCACAGTACGAAGGCGTCGGCTTTCTCCATGTCGTCGTAGCAGCCCATGGGCTCGTCGATACCGAAGGTGCGCATAAAACCGCCGACCGCCGATGCCATACAGTGGCGAGCGTTGGGGTCGATGTGATTAGAGCGGAAGCCGGCTTTCATCAGTTTCGATGCGGCGTAGCCCTCCCACACGGTCCACTGTCCGGAGCCAAACATGCCCACGGTTGACGTCATCTTTTCGACAGCAACGCCTTTGTTGGCTTCCTTATCCTTGGCGAGTGCGGCTTTCCACTTCTCGGCCATGATGTCGAAGGCCTGGTCCCAGCTGATGGGAGTGAACTGCCCCTCTTTATCGAATTTGCCATTGCTCATGCGAAGCAAGGGTTGGGTCAGGCGATCCTCGCCGTACATGATCTTGGACAGAAAATACCCCTTGATGCAGTTAAGACCCTTGTTGACGGGAGCATCAGGATCGCCCTGTGTCGCAACCACGCGCCCTCCCTGGGTCCCGACCAGTACACTGCAGCCTGTACCGCAAAAGCGGCAGGGGGCTTTGTCCCACTGGATGTCGGTATCCTTGGAGCTGGTAATCAGATTGGTGGCCGAGGCCGGAAGAGTGACCCCGGCAGCGGCGGCCGTGGCGACGATCGCCTGGCTTTTTATAAAGTCTCTGCGCGTTTGCTTCATGGTGTTATCTCCACGTTATTGTCTGAATGCTCGTGGGCATCGATCTGGTTGTAGACCAGTGAGGAGCTGATCACTCCGGGTTGGTCCTGAATCTGGTTGATACGCTCGATCATGGTGTGTTCGCCGGCTTGCTCTTCTACTGTTACGACTAACTTTCCTCGCTCATTGTTGGCGTGCACTTCGACACCTGCCAGAGCGCTAAGAGCGTCTGCAACCGAATCGATACGGTGGGGCTGGCATGTGACCACCAAACCACTAATGTTGTAGCTTTCCCGCGGGTACTCCTGGGGGACCGGATTGGCAGGGATGACGCCCAGTCGGCTATCAGGTTTGGACATGGGGTGCGGCTCCTATAGGTTGGTCGACGGTTGAGGGGCCGCAGACAGTTTGATGGCGTGGCTGGGGCAGACGTTGAAGCAGGCGCCGCAGCCGGTGCAAAGACCCGTATCAATTTGAGGGGTAGCAACACCACCCTTGATCGGGGTGAACTGAATTGCTCGGGTCTCGCAAGGGTCTGCGCAGCTGCGACAGACAACTTGCTGGTGGGTTAAGCACTGGGGCAGGATGCTGGCTTTGAGTGACCAGGGAGGGCTGATACCGGCGTCCAGTGCGCCAGTTTCGCACTGGCTGAGGCAGCCTTGGCAAAAAGTACATTCACCGCGAGAGAAGTCGAGGCTGGGGTAACCCCCGTCGCCTTTGACCAAAATACCGGTTTCGCATTCAGCGACACAATCACCGCACCTTGTACAGAGTTCGGTAAAGAGCGCTTCCGGCCTGCTCCATGGCGGACGCAAGGGTGCAACCACCGTGGCCCGGCTACCGCGTAATAGCGCTCGTTTTCCCTGGTCTACTGCTGCGGACATTGCTACTCGCTTGGTTGGTCGGCTCGTCATCCTGATGAACCCCTATAGTGTTATAGCAGACATTAGGCAAAGGTCTAATGTAAAAAAATGATAATTATCAAGTTTTTAATCAGCTGTTGTTTCTTGGTGAATTCTTTGATTTGAGTCACACAGGGGTGGTTGAATGGTGATCACCCCCTGCTGTTTTTTTTATTTCAATCTAGGTGATTCAGCTTCGCTGGCAGGTTTAGAGAGGGTTTGGTATCGGTCATGGATATGCCGTTGTTTATTGACTATGAAGCGTCGAGTCTGCACGAAGGTAGTTATCCGATTGAGGTCGGTGTCGCCCTCGCGGATGGCACCACCCGTTGTTGGCTGATTCGCCCTCAAATTCAGTGGACCGACTGGGACCCGGTCTCCGCCGGGGTTCACAATATTCCAAGAGACCAGCTCTATGCCGAGGGTATGTCCGCCTGTGCAGTGGCCGCTGAGCTGAACCAGCAGTTTGCGCGCAAGACGCTCTACTGTGATGGTTATCCCTACGATAACTACTGGCAACAACGACTGTTCGATGCCGCAGGTTTTTGTGCGGCGTTTGAGTTGCGTTCGGTGTTAACGCTGCTCGATGAGGGGCAGCGGCACCGGTGGAAAACCGTGCGTAATCATATTGCCGCCAGTGAAGGCGTGAAGCTGCATCGGGCGGACAATGACGCACGTTTGTTGCAGCAGACCTGGTCTCGTCTCCAGGTCGGCTAAGGGGAGGGCTTGATGCGGGGGCTCAGGGAGTTTGTCGCTGGGGCTGGCATTGGCCGCTGAGCAGGGTAGCGGGATAGGGGCTATCGGTCAGGTTAAGGCTGGTGAGACGGTTGAAACGCAGGGACCTTTTATCGACTACTGCGATCACTAAGCCTTTGAGCTGTTGAAAGATAAGGTACTTCTCAGTTTCAGCCGTTTGCATATCCGGGTAAAAGAGGAAAATATCATCACTGCCGTCTATCTGGCAGCGAAGGGTTGGCGCCTCCCTTGGCGGTATCATGGTGCAGCCGCCAAGGAGCAGGCTTGCGCAGCAAAGCGAGAGCAGTCTGTTGTGCAGGAGATTGAACATAAAGGTATGAGACTCACCATAGGCAGTGAACTAACGTGGGTACGGTTCCACCAACGCATACAGTATAGTAGGTGTTGCTGTTCCGTCTTGTGATGGGGATGTAATGGGGCCTCATTCGGGGAGTGGGCAGCGCTATCTTATTTGCCGTCGTGGAGATCCTTGGCATGGGCTTGGGAATAAAGTGGTTACGCCGTGAGTTTCACCAGCTAAGTGCCGATGAGCTCTACCAGTTGATGGTTTTTCGACAAAAACAGTTACTGCGGATTGAGTCTTTTCGGCAAGTTGACGCCGACGGCCTGGATCCGTTGGCTTGGCATCTGATGGCCTTTGACCCCGAGCAGGGGATGGTGGCATACGCTCGAATCTGCTTGCCGTTCGGTACCGACCCCGAACTGCGAGTCGATCGTTTGCTCTGCGAGCCAATGCCAGGGCTTGAGGCGGCGCTGGTCGCACAGGTACTGGATACCATTGATCACTGTTTCAAAATGACGGTTGAGTGTGAGGTTACCGATGCTCAACTGGAGGTGCTGAAAGCTCGGGGGTTTGAGATGGTAGTGGATCGACCTGCGAGCCGTTCGGGGATGGTCAGCATGCGGCGGGAGTATGCCCTCGAGCGTTAATCATCAGCCCAAACTTTAGTAACTAACAACCTAATATTTTATTGCCAAGTGGGGTGATTATGACCAGGGGCGGGATTCGCTATCTGTGTGGTGCGTTTATGGGCGTTGTTTTTTCTCTGCCAGTGCAGGGAGAGGCGATCTATCCGGATCCGCAATGGGAGCTTGCGCCGGTTGCCGCGAGCCCTGAGGTTTCAGCGCTGCTCGGTTACAGTTTTCCGCAGCCGCGGGGTGTGGAGCGTGAAGGGATAAGAACCGATGGTTTGGTGGTGATCCAGCGCGGCAAACTGGTTTTGGAGCGCTACGAGGCCCCGTACGATGCCAGTAAACCCCATCTGACCTGGTCGGTATCGAAGAGTTTTATCAATGCTCTTTACGGAGTGGCGGAGGAGAGGGGGCTGGTGGATCGCAGTGACCCCCTTGCCCGCTATTATCGGCCCCTACAGCAGGAGGGGTATGCGCGTATTCGGGTGGAGGACGCCTTGCATTGGGCATCGGGGCTCGACTGGGCGGAAACCTACGAAGCATCGCCGCTAACCTCTTCGGTGGTGGCCATGCTGTATACCCTTGGGCGTGACGACATGGCGGCCTGGGCGGCGAGTCACCCGGTGCGGACGGGTCCGGGCAAGCGCCACAACTATTCGAGCGGCGACACCAATCTGTTGTCGGCAGCGCTACGGGGTATTGTGGGTGAACAGGCCTATCGAGAGTTTCCCTGGCAGGCGTTGTTCGAGCCGCTGGGGATGAAGAGCGTAAGCTGGGAGCAGGATGCCAGTGGTACCTACGTAGGCTCCTCCTATCTATACGCGACACCGCGGGATATGGCCCGCCTGGGTTATCTATTTCTACGCAAGGGACGCTGGCAAGGAGTGCAGTTGCTGAGTGAGGGCTGGGTTACGTTTTCGACCACGCTTGCCCCCGCCTATGGCAATGAACCCGTTGCGGTCGACGATGATAGTCATCCTGGTGCTCATTGGTGGGTTAACGCCGGGGTGGAGTCACAACAGCAACCACTGGCCTGGCCCGGGGCGCCTGCCGATACCTATGCCGCCTGGGGACATTGGGGACAGTACATTTTTGTGATCCCGTCCCTCGATCTGGTGGTGGTGCGCACTGGCGATGATCGGGACCGAAGTTTTGATCGTAACCGCTTTCTGTCATTGGTGGTTGCGGCTTTTGGTGGTCAGGAGGAAGTGCAATGAAATACCGTATTGTTCTATTGCTGCTGTCGTCGGCCATCCTCATCACCGGGCTTTGGCTCAAACCACGCTGGAACTTTGTGCAAGCGTTTCCCGACCTGATCTCGGCTTACTATGCCAAGGAGTATTGCTCCTGTTACTTCGTGGTGGGCAACGATGAGGCGTACTGTCATGCCTATGTCGAGCAGTGGATGCCGATCTCGGACTTCCAGCTAAACCGGGAGCAAGGCTGGGTGCAGGTGAGTGGTTTGGGGCGTACTAATCGCGCCAGCTATTTCGGTTTGCGCCAGGGCTGTGGGCTCGAACCCTACGGGCGGTAGTGGCGGCACCCCGGTTGTGTGCTTACCGCCCGGTTGAGCGGTAAGCACAAGTTGTTTACTCGAAACGGCTAAAGTCGGCAGGGCGCTTTTGCAGAAATGCGGTAAAGGCTTCCTTCGCCTCAGCAGAGGCTAGCCGCTCACCAAAGGCGGCGCCCTCACGTTGGATGACTTGCTGCACCTGGTCTGCCTGGGTTTCTTTCATCAACTGTTTGGTGAGACGAATCGCAGAGGGGGCCATCGCGGCCAGCTTTTGCGCGCTTTTCATCGCCAGTTGAAAGCTTTGGTCCGGGGTGGTCACTCGATTGACAAAGCCCAGCTCCAGGGCTTTGCTGGCATTCATCGCCTCGCCCAGTAACAACAGCTCTGCGGCTTTGCGGTGTCCTAGCATCTGCGGCACCAGAAGGCTGGAAGCCGCTTCCGGACAAAGCGCGAGGTTAGCAAAAGGCATCTGTAGGCGCGCGTTGTCACCGGCATAGACCAGATCGCAATGCAGTAGCATGGTCGTTCCAATACCGATCGCCGGGCCATTAACCGCAGCGATTAATGGTTTGCGTGCGCTGGATATGATGCGCAAGAAGCGGAACACCGGTGCATCATCACCCTGGGGAGGGTTTTGCATGAAATCCATGATGTCATTGCCGGCGCAGAAGCAGCTCTCGCTACCATGGATCAGGGTGGCTCGAATCGACGAGGTTGTTTCGGCTTCGGTAATCGCCTCGTTAATGCGGCTGTACATGGCGTGGGTGAGGGCGTTTTTGTTCTGTTCGCGGTTGATGCGGATCAGCATGATCCCGGCTTCAACCGAGCATTGAATCGTTTCGCTCATGGTCGGGCTCCTTTTTTGAGCAGGTTAGAGGGATATAGTTGACCTGTCAACTATATCCCGAAGCACTCTCCCCGTTAGTAGGCATCAAAGCTGTCGGTATGAATTTGATGGTCAGGGACCCCCGCTGCACGCAGTTGAGAGAAAGCCTCTTTGACCAGTTCGCCGGAGCCGCATACAAAGGCGTTAACGCGTCTGCTATCCCAGTGGGTAAGCACGGATTGCAGAGGCACCGCCAGATCGTCGGAGGTACCCACGAGGGGGTGGTGGCTCAGATTCGGGTGCTGATCGCATAATGACCGAATCTCCTCTTGCAGGTAGAGATGGAGGGGGCTTTTACCGAGGTGCAGGAGCGATATCTGGCCTCGGTGGTGTTGGTTCAGGGCGTCGCGCAACAGGCCATGTAGAGGACCCAGCCCGGAACCTGATCCGATCAGCAGCAACGGGCGGGTAGATTGCTCGGGCGAGTAGCAACATGCCCCCTGGGCAGTCCCCAGCTGTATCAGGCTGCCTTCGCAGGCCTGAGTGTGAATCCAGTCGCTAAACTGGCCCCCGCGAACCCGCTGGATATGAAAAACAAGGTCACCATCGAGACCGGGTACGCTGGCCAGCGAGTAACGACGGCTTAGGTAGGGGCCAAGCCAGAGGTCGATATGCTGGCCGGCGTGATAGGGGAGGGGCGCTCGCGTGGCTAGCCGTAGCTCGGTGATCTCGGTGCTGAGTTGTTGCAGCCCGCAAATCACTGCGTCCGTGCGCTTCAGGGTTTTGGGGCGTTGTAGCTGGAGCGGTTCAACAGGGCGGCACTGGCAGGCGAGTAGCAGCTGCTGTTCGCATTGCTCCGGGCTGAGACCCGACTGGGCAGCAGGGGGGATCTCCCCCGCCTGGGCCTGCAGCAAACAGCTGTGGCAAAGCCCGGCCAGGCACGAGTAGGAGGGCTCTGTGCGGGCGCGGATTAGGGCTTGCAGCAGTGTCTCCCCTGGCGCCACATCGATGGGGTGACCTTCAAACGTGATCTGGACCATAGGCAGGTATCGGGGCAGTAGTCGTGCTGTGGTGGGTGAAGGTGTTGATCTCGTAGTCTACGACAGGCGAAACCTGAGTACGAGGCGAGTTCGTGCATCCGCCGTGCAGTCGCCCGCTTGTTAGCGGGCTTTCCTTGCACCAATGTCGAGGCTGCTGAGGCTCATAGGCTGGCATTAAAGTGATATAATGCGCCCCCGAATAAACGCCGTTGACTCGACGCAAAACGGAGCAGCATCCGGCAAGCAAGAGCGCGAGCATAAGAATTGTACTTAGGAGCCCCGTGATATGACCCTGATTCGCCAAGACGATTTCATCGACAGTGTGGCCGATGCACTGCAGTTTATCTCCTACTATCACCCGCTCGATTTTATCCAGGCGGTGCACGAAGCGTATCAGCGGGAAGAATCACAGGCGGCCAAGGACTCTATGGCTCAGATCCTGATTAACTCGCGGATGTGCGCCGAGGGACACCGCCCTATCTGTCAGGATACCGGCATCGTCACTGTTTTCCTTAAGATTGGTATGGATGTGCAGTGGGACGCCACCATGACCGTTAATGAGATGGTGAATGAAGGGGTGCGTCGCGCCTATACCCATCCGGACAATGTGCTACGCGCCTCTATTTTGGCCGATCCGGCCGGTGCTCGTCGCAATACCAAGGACAACACTCCCGCGGTCATTCACACTGAGATCGTGGCCGGCAATACCGTTGACGTGCAGATCGCCGCCAAGGGTGGTGGTTCAGAGAACAAGTCGAAGATGGCGATGCTCAACCCAAGCGACAGCATTGTCGACTGGATTGTAAAAACGGTTCCCACCATGGGGGCAGGCTGGTGCCCTCCGGGAATGCTGGGGATCGGTATTGGCGGTACGGCTGAAAAGTCAGCAGTGCTCGCTAAAGAATCGTTGATGGATCCTATCGATATTCACGAACTGCGCGCCCGCGGCCCGCAGAACCGGATTGAGGAGCTGCGCCTGGAGATCATGGACAAGGTGAACGCCCTCGGCATCGGTTCGCAGGGGCTGGGTGGCCTTACCACGGTGCTGGATGTAAAGATCAAGGACTACCCAACTCACGCAGCATCATTGCCTGTGTGCATGATTCCCAACTGTGCGGCGACCCGACATACCCATTTTGAATTGGATGGCAGCGGTCCTTCGCTACAGAAGGCTCCTAATCTGGACCAGTGGCCAAAAGTTGTTTGGGATGCCGGCCCCACCGCGCGTAAGGTCAATCTAGATACGGTTACCCGCGAGGAGATGGCCCAATGGCAGCCCGGGGATACCCTGCTGTTGTGCGGAAAGATGCTGACCGGGCGTGATGCTGCCCATAAGCGCATGATCGACATGATGGCCAAGGGCGAGGAGCTGCCAGTGAGTCTGCGTGATCGCTTTATCTATTACGTTGGGCCGGTCGACCCGGTGCGTGACGAGGTCGTTGGTCCTGCGGGCCCGACTACTTCGACACGAATGGACAAGTTTACCCACGCCATGCTCGAGAAAACGGGCTTGATGGGAATGATCGGCAAGGCTGAGCGTGGGCCGGTTGCTATCGAGGCGATCAAGGAGTTCAAGGCCAGCTACCTGATGGCCGTGGGTGGCGCAGCGTACCTGGTTGCCAAAGCGATCAAGCATGCCGATGTTGTCGCGTTTCCTGAGCTGGGTATGGAGGCGATCTATGAGTTTGATGTTGAGGATATGCCGGTGACCGTAGCGGTTGATGTGAACGGTACGTCGGTGCATCAAACCGGCCCTGCGCTATGGCAAAAAAGGATTGCGGACGCGGCCAAAACGGAAGCGGTAAACGTTAAGTAACATCCTACCCGGGCAACGAAAAGGGAGGGCACCTGCCCTCCCTTTTTTTATCCTTCGCGTCGCTTATGGAGCGGAACGCCCAGGGGTTATCTTTAATGCCAGGCTGTTAGTCTTCCCGGTTTTTGGTGGCGACAAAATCCACGGCCAGGTTGACCGCGTGCTGAACTTTGTCGTCCATCTCCTTCTTCTCTTCGGGGGATAGGTAGTACGCCATATCGATGTCGTAATGAATGTACCTCGGTGGCAGGTGGTTGAGTGCTACACAGGCAATGTCGGCAAACAGGGGGTGGAGTTCCGCCTGGTCCGAAAAACGGTGTTGCAGATCGGCCACTACCAGCTTCTCGTAGTAGTTATGAAACTCTTCCTGCAGTGCCATAGACGCCTCCTTAGTGTTCGTTGTCTTCAGTGTAGTCGAACCTGATTCTCTCTTACCGTTCGCAGTGCACGAAAAAAATGCGTTGTTTTCAGATTTTTATCGTATAAGACTAAAGTCTAATATCTCTGGATATTGTTGACCACACTATGAATGTTGCGCCACTTGAGAACCGCTTGTGGTGGTAGTCCTCTCGATATGTTGATGATTATCAATAGGTTGAGTCGATCAAAGAGGTTGTTTTGTGACTGCCCCCAAGGGGGTAGATTGCGGTTTGTTGGTTGAATGGTGACCATTTTTGGAGGAGGGCAGCCTATTGGCGTGTTTGCAGTGCCTGATCTAGGTTCCAAGAGAGCGCCACAGAACCTGAGGATGCAAACATGAGTAAGCTAATGCTAAGCAAGCTAATGCTCCGTTACTTTTCTTACCTGAGCCTTTATACCTTTATCGCAGTCATTAGCTGGCAACTTGGGACGCTCATTGGTAATCATGCGATCAGCTTTATTCTAAGTGCCTGGTTCGGGATTGGGTTATGTTATCTGGAACAGCACTGCAACCTGAGCCCGAGACCCTTTCGTTCCTCTGATTGGGGCAAACTGCTGTGGGTAGGTATGTTTTGGCCGCTGGTGATTGAGCCCGATGTTGTGATGGAGGAGCGAGGCCCTAGCATGGATGCATGATCCTGGAGCGTATTGAAAGTATCAGTAAAGACGGCGGGTGGTGCTGGAGGGCATCACCCGCTTTTGTAGGCTGTGTGCAGTTCGTTTGCCTCAACGTTGTTCGTAGCATGTCCCGGGTAGGGTTAGCTGGCTTCAGATGCTGTTATTGGCCGGGAAAGGGGTGGACGTTATCGCCGTTAAGTTCGCCGGACAGCAGGTCATCGAACTCGGGGTCACCGGCAATGCGGTTCTCCTCATTGGCCCAGGCGCCCAGATCGATTAGCTTGCAACGCTCGCTACAGAAGGGGCGGTAAGGGTTTTGCGGGTTCCACTCGCTAGGCTTCTGGCAATGAGGGCATTTAACGGTCATTAGCTTCTCCCGATGGGGTGTGGGTAGCGAGTTGCAGGTAGCGTTCGTGTAACTGGTCGAGCTGGTGGTAAAGGTGGGGGAGGTCGGCGCTGTTGTCGACGCGGTCATCGGCGTTTTGCAAACGAAACTCGCGGTTGGACTGCACCTCCATGATGGCGCGCACCTGATCGCGGTTGTTATTATCTCGCGCCATTGTGCGGGAGATCTGTAGTGTTTCCGGGACGTCTACCACCAAGACTCGATCCACCCAGTGGTGCTGGTTGGTTTCGAGTAATAGAGGCGATGAGAGCAGGGTGTAGGGGGAGCGCGCGAGGGCGATCTGCGAATGGATCTCCTGTTCGATCAGGGGATGAAGCAGGGATTCCAGCCACCGCCGCTCGTTAGCGTCGTCGAAGATGCGCTGGCGCAGGGCTGCACGGTCGAGATCACCGTTGGACAAAAGGACCCCTGTACCAAAATGAGCGGCTATTTTTTGCAATGCGGGTTGCCCGGGCTCTACGACGATACGGGCGGCGAGATCCGCATCCACTACGGTAACGCCTTTGCCCGCCAGATACTCTGTCACAGCACTTTTTCCGCTACCGATGCCACCGGTGACGCCTACGATATACATGGGTCGACCATTTAAAATTGGATAGCGGGCAGGGTAGCAGAATCAGCGCAGTATTTGCAGATAACTGTTGGTGATAGCGTCGCCGTAGAGGAGCGCGATAAAACCTGCGATGGCCAGGTAGGGGCCGAATGGGATCGGGGTTGCGCGGTCGCGCCCCTGGGCGACGATCATCGAAATGCCGAGGATGGCACCTACTACAGAGGAGAGTAGAATAATCAGCGGTAGCGCTTGCCACCCCATCCAGGCACCGAGTGCGGCGAGCAGTTTGAAATCGCCGTAGCCCATGCCCTCCTTGCCAGTCACCAGCTTGAAGACCCAGAAAACGGACCACAGGCTCAGGTAGCCCGCTATGGCACCGATCACCGCGTCGTTAAGTGAAACGAACAACTCAAAGCAGTTTGTGAGCAGCCCTAACCACAGCAGCGGCAGGGTAATGTTGTCGGGAAGCAGTTGGTGGTCGATATCAATCATCGTCAGGCAGACCAGCGCCCACAGCAGCAGGCAAGCGAGGGTAAATGGCCAGCCGGCGCCCAGCTCCCAGGCCAAAAGCAGGGTGAGCAATCCGGTTGCCAGTTCTACCAGGGGGTAGCGGGGAGAGATAGGGTTTTTGCAGCGTGAGCACTTGCCGCCCAACGCCAGGTAGCTCGCCACAGGGATGTTCTCCCAGGGTTTGATCTCCTTGTCGCACTGGGGGCAGTGGGAGTTGGGGCTGATCAGGTTAAAGCGGGCAGGGTATCCGTCGTCGGCGGGGCCGGACTCTTGATCCAGCAGTTCTGCGCACTGCTGGTGCCATTCCCGGTGTAGCATGATCGGTACGCGGTAGATCACCACATTAAGAAAGCTGCCCACGATCAAGCCCAACAACAGCGCACAGGGAAGAAAAACAGCGGGGGTGGCAAACAGCTCTAGATCCAGCATGGTGTCGGTGGCATCGGTCGGAAAACAAAGAGAAAGGGCCAGCGTAACTGGCCCTCGGAAATAGAGCGGAGATTAAACAGCCGCACCCAACTGGAAGATCGGCAGGTACATCGCAACGACCAGGCCGCCAACGAGTACACCCAATACGGACATGATCAGCGGCTCCATCAGGCTGGTGAGTCCGTCGACGGCGTTATCGACCTCCTCCTCAAAGTAGCCCGCGACCTTCTCCAGCATCTCGTCCAGCGCACCCGACTCCTCACCGATGGAGACCATGGAGGTAGCCAGCGGCGGAAAGAGGCCGGAGGATTTCATCGCAAACTGCAGCTGTTGTCCGGTGGATACATCCTCTTTTATACGGTTGGTGGCATCAAAAAATACGACGTTACCGGCCGCGCCGGCTACCGAGTCCAGGGCATCCACCAGCGGAACACCGGCGGCGAAGGTGGTGGCCAGGGTGCGGGAGAAGCGGGCAACCGCCGCCTTGTAGAGGATGTCACCGACAATCGGGAGCTTCAATATTGCGCGGTCCCGGCTATCGCGTAGCGCTTTCGAGCGTTTCAGCGCGGCACCTATGGCCCAAAAAATGGCCGCGCCACCAGCCAGTCCAATGAGCCACCACTCCTGCACCCATTCTGACAAGCCCACAACCATCTGGGTGAAGGCTGGGAGTTCTGCTCCAAAGCTCTTGAAGACATCCTCGAACTGGGGCACGACCTTGATCAGCAGAATCGCGGTTACGACAAGGGCTACGCAGATGACGGCGATGGGATATTTCATCGCTTTCTTGATTTTGGCTTTGAGCTGTTCGGTTTTCTCTTTGTAGGTGGCGATACGGTCGAGCAGGGTTTCAAGGGCACCAGATTGCTCGCCGGAATCGACCAGGTTGCAGTAGAGGTCGTCAAAAAATTCGGGGCGTTTACGCAGCGAATCGGCAAAACTGGAGCCTCCCGCTACCCCGTTTTTAATATCATTGATCAGGTTCTTCATGTTGGGGTTGTCAGACCCGTCGGCGTTGATCTCGAATGCCTGAATCAGGGGGACGCCGGCTTTCATCATGGTGGCCATTTGGCGGGAGAAGATAGCGATATCCATCGGGGTGATTTTTTTACCCCCACTGCCGAAACTTACGCCTTTTTTACGTACTTTGGTGGGGTTGATGCCCTGCTTGCGCAGTTCGGCTTTCACCAGTGCCGGGGTGGTGCCGGTGGTTTCACCTTTGGTGCGACGGCCCTGCTTGTCCTTGCCTTCCCATAAAAAGGTGCTGCTTTTTGCTGCTTGTTCTGCCATGGTGCTTTCCCGATGTTGGGTGCCTGTATGTTCGCGTTGCCGAAAGTAATCTCCAGCGGGTGGCGCAGGCGTATCCACGAATTTCCTGAGTGTAACCTAAAATTTCGCTCCGGTTGTACTGCCTGACCCCTGCTTTATGCTGGTTCTGCCAACTCGGTCAATGATCGCCTGCACTGCGGAACGGCCCAACGCTACTTACTCCTTGGTGACCCGGTTGACCTCTTCGAGACTGGTAACGCCCTGCAGTACCTTTAACAGGCCTGAGGCGCGCAGGTCGTTAAAGCCCTCTTCTCGTGCCTGGTCTGCGATCTCGATGGCGTTGCCCTCCTCCATAATGATGCGGGCCAGGCCAGAGGTGATCTTAACGACTTCGTAGATACCTACGCGTCCCTTATAGCCCTTGTTGCAGGAGTCGCAGCCGTGTTGGCTGGGGCCGTAAATCTCGGCCGTCTTGGCTTGCTCTTCGCTGAAGCCCTCCTCCAGTAAGGTGTGTTCGGGAATGTCCATCTTGACTTTGCATTTGCTGCATAGCCTGCGCCCCAGTCGCTGGGCGATGATCAGGTTGACCGAGGTGGCAATGTTGAATGCGGGAACCCCCATGTTGATCAATCGGGTCAGGGTTTCCGGTGCGCTGTTGGTGTGCAGGGTCGACATGACCATGTGTCCGGTTTGCGCGGCTTTGATCGCTATGTTGGCGGTCTCCAGGTCCCGGATCTCTCCCACCATAATGATGTCAGGATCCTGACGCAGGAACGCCCGCAGGGCGCTGCTGAAATCCATGCCTCGTTTGGTTGATACGTTGACCTGGTTGATTCCCTCGAGGTTGATCTCTACCGGATCCTCGGCGGTGGAGATGTTTACCTCGGCGGTATTAAGAATGTTGAGGCCGGTATAGAGGGATACGGTCTTGCCGCTACCGGTAGGTCCGGTCACCAATATCATGCCCTGGGGTTGGGACAGACAGTCCATATAAAGTTTCTTCTGGTCCTCTTCGTACCCCAGCGCATCGATACCCATCTGGGCGCTGGTGGGGTCGAGGATTCGCAGTACAACCTTTTCTCCCCAGAGGGTCGGCAGGGTGTTTACCCGGAAGTCGATCGCCTTGGTCTTGGAGATCTTCATCTTGATACGGCCATCCTGGGGTACGCGCTTTTCCGCGATATCCATACCGGACATGATCTTGAGACGCGAAGCGAGGCGAGGTGCCAGCTGAATCGGCGGACGAGCGACCTCGTGGAGCATTCCGTCGGTACGAAAACGCACGCGATAGGAGCGCTCGTAGGGCTCGAAATGGAGGTCTGAGGAGCCCCCTTTAATGGCGCTGAGGAGCATTTTGTTAACAAATTTAACGACGGGAGCGTCGTCGGCCTCGGATGAGGTGTCTTCCTGGTCCTGGTCTTCGTCGACCGAGGAGATATCCAGCCCTTCCAGCTCTTCGTCGTCGAGATCCCCCAGGGCGGTGTCGCTGGCGTCGAGGAATTTTTCGATGGAGCGGGCGAGCTTGTCCTCCTCCACCAGGATCGCGTCGACGGTGAGGCCGGTATTAAAGCGGATCTCATCCAGGGCCACCAGGTTGGTGGGGTCGGCAACGGCCACAAACAGGCGCGTGCCGCGCTTGAACAGTGGCAGCGCATGGTGCTTGCGAATCAGCTTTTCGTCGACCATGCCTTTGGGCAGCATATCCGGGGCGAAGGCAGTTACGTCAAACAGGGGAGAGCCGAATTCGTCGGCGGCCACCCGTGCTATATCCGCGGCCGGTACCATGTTGGACTGCACCAGATGGGTGACGAAGGGGATCTTCTGTTTTGATGCCTGCTGGTACGCTGTGGTAGCCAGCGCCTCTTCCAGCAGATTGTCATCGACCAGCCGCTTGGCCAGTCCTGTGAGAATTATATTTGCCATAAGTGAGAAACTACGTCGATGCTTTCCGTTGTAGATCAATAATATAGTCTAGGTGTGTTCAAGTATAGCTTGAAATATATCCATGACTTATTGGGCCGCTGCCCAGAGGGTACGCTGCCGGAGTCAAGCCGCAGGCAGTTAGCAGGAGGCAAGCCCGCTACCCTATTGGCCTGGCACTATATAGGTGCCTGACAGGGTAGGGGTGACAATAATTGTCATGCCCTGCCGTCAGGGGGCAGTAGAAAGCGTTGCCGGTGCGCTCACATTCAGGGATATAGCACCTCCCGGTCGGGAAGAGTGTGAGCTAGTGCCGCACTACAGGTTGTTTGTAGGGCTTTTTCGTAGACTGGCACAGCGCTTGCTGTTAAGTTCCTCGAGAGTAACAAGTAGTTGCTAATCACACAGAATCAATTTTAAACACACGTGGAGTATTCACCATGAAATCAGTACAAAAAGGTTTTACCCTGATTGAATTGATGATCGTAGTAGCGATCATCGGTATATTGGCTGCCGTAGCCATCCCCGCTTACCAGGACTACATCGCCCGCTCCCAGGTGACTGAGGCGGTTAACCTCACAGCAGGCCTCAAAGCCCCCGCTGCCGAGTTTTTCCAGAACACTAATACTGTTCCTACCGCGACTGATCTGGGCGCTACCAGATCAGGAAAGTATGTCGCCAACCTGACTATTCAAGATTTGAGTGGAGGTGCAACCACGGGCTCTTTCGCTATTGAAGCGATTATGAGAGCTACAGGAGTTAACGGAAATATTATCGACAAGATTTTTATTATCGAAACGAACGATAGCGGATCAACCTGGACCTGCGTTGCTGCTAGCTTGACCGCTAGTCCGACGTTGGCGGGAAATGCAGGGCTGATTGACTCTTCTTACTTGCCAAGCGCCTGTAAGTAATAGTGTTGGGTCTGTGTATGTAGATTAAAAGAGGGGCGTTTACGCCCCTCTTTCTGTGGAGGCGATGGATCATGAGTACTCAAAATCAGTATGGTTTTACCTTGATTGAACTCATGATAGTGGTCGCTATTATTGGGATTTTGGCCGCGGTTTCGATTCCGGCTTACCAGAGCTACGTCGCTCGCGCGCAGGTTAGTGAAGCTATTCTTTTGGCTGGTGGTATTCGGGTTCAGGTTGCTGAAATCGTTCAGTCTCAAGGGGTAACTCCATCAATGGGAGAGTTGAACGTAACCTCCGCTGGAAAGTATGTACAGAACATAACGATCTTTTCTTTGAGTACAAACCAAATCATTATCCAGGCAACATTTCGTGCTGTCGGCGTTAACGGAGATGTCGCCAGTCAAACCCTCTCTTTCGCTACACCCGATAGGGGGGAACTCTGGGAGTGCGGTAACAATGGATCGTTATCAGACCCTTACACTTCATTAGACGATACCTATCTGCCTGTATCCTGTAAGTAAGTCACTGATATGCCATCGTGGATTCCTCAGGATCGTCGCCTGGGTTCTATTTTTTATATCACCCTGATCTGGGGGGGCATTATACTGCTCTATTGGGGGGGGCTTACGGGCACCGTAATCCTGGATGATCGTCATATCGTCGAAGGATTGCGAGCGTTAAGTTCTAACTCTTCGTTATCGGACTATCTGCTGAAAGGGGTTGGTGAACTTAATCGACCTGTTGCCTACCTCACTTACTATTGGCAGCGTGATCAGGTTGAACCCACCCTCTCTTCATTTAAAGAGTTCAATCTGATTTTACATCTATTGAATTCACTTCTGGTTTTTTTGCTTTTTGATCGCTTATTGAAGCTAACACGTTACGAGCGGTATCGCCTCTTGTTAGCTTTCGCGGCAACCTCAATTTGGGCTCTTTCACCTCTGCAAGTATCTACCGTGCTCTATATGGTTCAGAGGATGACAGAGCTGTCTGCGATGTTCGTGTTGCTGGCGCTATTGTGCTGGATTTGTGGGCGCTCACCGAACACATCAAAAATCTCTCGGTATGTATGGCTATATGCAGGCTTCGGACTGTTTATGCTGCTCGGTTTGTTCAGCAAGGAGAGTGCGATCACCGGTTGCGTTATGGTGCTGGTTATTGACGCTACGTTTTTTGCTAAAACACCTAAAGATCGTATGTACACTATCTGGCGCTGGCTGGCAATAATATTGCCCCTGCTAATTCTTACAATCTATTTTGTGGTACGCTGGAATAGCATCGTTGTCTATGGTGGAAGGGAGTTTACTCTAGACGAACGATTATTGACCCAACCGCGTGTACTATTTGATTATGTTTCCAAGTTTATCGCGCCCCGCTGGGGGGGGTATGGACTTTTCTATAATGATTATCCTTACTCCAAGAGTCTTTTTGATCCGCTAACAACTTTCTTCTCAATAGCGGGTTTGCTGGCAGCTACCGGGTTTGCGATTTGGAAAAGAAACTCATGGGCTGTTGTCAGCTTTGCTGTGCTGTTTTTTTTAGCGGGTCACCTCATTGAATCTACATTTATACCTTTGGAACTCTATTTTGAGCATCGGAACTACCTGCCTACAGTTAGCCTTGCATTGTTACTACCTATTGGCGTTTATGAAATACTCAAGCGAGTTTCAGGAAAATTTAAAATTATAGTGTTGTTTGCTTGTGGACTTTGGTTTATAGGGATGTTGGCCGTGAGTCGTAACGAAGTAAGGTTGTGGGGGGCGCCTTTGGAGCAAGCTATCCACTGGTACCAGCAACACCCTGATTCGCACCGTGCTCACAGCCATATCGGTGAATTAATGTTTAACATAGGGCTCTATAACGAGTCGGCGAACTTCTATCAGGAAACAATAGGTCGCTTCCCTAATGATCCATCAAAAATCCTATTGTGGTGGGAGTTGGGCTGCTCCGCAAACGTGAACATCAGGCCGACAATGGGTCAAGTTCAAAACGTCTTAAGAAACGGCGACCATTACCGTGAAACAATATCAGTGTTTAAGGCAATGCTCACCTTGTTCGAGAGCGGAAAGTGTCAGGCTATTTCTCTTGATGATTTTCTGTCTGCGGCACAGGCATTGATTGAAAATCCCTTGTATAAAAAGCATGAGCGGTCTCTGTTAGTGTTATCTTCTCGTATTTATGAGTTGAAAGGTGATGAAAGGAGAGCGCTTGAATATCTAAAGAGGGCGGCAGAGAAGTACGGCACCTTAGATACCTTGATGGCGGTTTCTCAGCGCTACTATTATCTTGGCCTAAACGAAAAAGCGGATCTGTACCTGCTTCAAGTCGAAGCTATTTGCCGTGACTCACCAAGTAAATGTTGGGCTTATCAGAAATCAATTCAATTATTAAGAAAGCAGCGTGATACCGCTAAAAGAGAATGAAATGTTGAAAGTTAGTGTTGTTTTACCCGCAAAAAATGAAGCGGGTGGCCTCGAGCGAGTTATTCCTGCCCTAGTGGGTATGGGAATTTTCGATGAAATTATCGTGGTTGACGATGGGTCGGTCGATCAGACTTCGACTGTCGCGAGCGGTTTCGGCGCCAAGGTCATACATCACCCGTATTCAAAGGGGAATGGGGCTGCTATTAAGTCCGGGGTTCGTGCAGCCACGGGAGACATTATTGTCTTTATGGATGCTGATGGTCAGCATCAGCCTGAGGATATTCCCGATCTCCTGGAGAAATTGGATGAAGGATATGACATGGTGGTGGGCTCTCGTTCAGGCTCTTCACAGGCCAGTGTAGGGCGCTGGGCTGCCAACTCATTTTACAATCGACTAGCGACGTTTATGGTAGGGCATAAAGTGGAAGATCTAACGTCTGGGCTGCGTGTTGTCCGGGCTAAAAAGTTTCGTGAGTTTCTCTATCTGTTGCCCAATGGATTTAGTTACCCAACAACCAGTACGATGGCGTTTTTTAGAGCTGGCTACTCTGTAGGTTATTGTCGGATTACTACTCTGAAAAGGGAGGGTAAAAGCCACATTAATCCCATTCGAGATGGCCTGCGCTTCCTTTTGATTATTTTTAAAATCGGCACGCTTTACTCGCCCCTCAAACTTTTTGTTCCGTTCAGTTTTTGTTTTTTCTCTTTGGGTATGGGCTACTATCTATTTAGTTTTCTGGCATCAGGACGATTCACCAACATGTCAGCCTTGTTGTTGAGTACGGCCGTGATTGTTTTTCTGATTGGACTGGTTTCTGAACAGATTACAAATTTAATGTATCAAGGGACGGTGTCCGATAAGGACAGGAACCAGTGATTCCTTTGTTGGTACTAACTACAACCTACCCTCGATGGAAGAGCGATGTAGAACCAGCCTTTGTTCACCAGTTGAGTAAAAGGCTGACCGATGCCTTCACTGTTCATGTTATTGCACCTTGGGCTCCAGGCAGTGCTTTGGTAGAGCGGATGGATGGTGTTCAGATTCACCGTTTTCGTTATTTTCCCGCTCGCTGGGGGCTACTGGCTTATGATGGAGGGATAGTACCGTCGATTCGCAGGCATCCCTGGATGATCATCCAGCTGCCTTTTTTTGCGGTCGCAATGTTGCTAGCCTCACTGAGGGTGAGCCGAAAGTATCGAGTGACGTTGGTTCATGCTCACTGGATTGTGCCCGGGGGCATTATTGCTCTTTTACTTAAGCTATTGCGCGGTGGGCGAACTCGAATTCTGCTTACCAGTCATGGTGCAGACCTTTACGCGCTAACTTCGAAGTTTTGGAAGAAACTCCAGCGAGAGGTTATTAATCGAGTTGACCAATTTACTGTAGTTAGCAGATCTATGGCCGATCATGTGGCAAGCGCTTTGAATACCAATAAGCTTGCTCGTATTGAGCCCATGGGAATAGATGCGCAGCAGCAGTTTACCTCAAAGCGCTCGTGGGGTGATCGCGAAGGAATTGTTTTTGTTGGTCGGCTCGTGGAAAAAAAGGGGGTGAATGATCTGCTGGATGCCTATGCTCGCATCGCGGCCGATTACGACATCAAGCTGACGTTGGTTGGCGATGGTCCAGAGCGTGGTGCGTTGGCAATGCAGGCAATTCAATTAGGGGTGAAGGGGAGAGTTACTTTTTTGGGGGCGGTGCCATCGGATAACGTTGGAGACTACTTTAATCACGCGAAAATTGCAGTAATGCCATCTATCGTCGCTTCAGATGGTGATCAGGAAGGTTTGGGGTTGGTGGCTGGTGAGGCGATCTGTAGTGGGTGTATTGGTGTGGTGTCTAATCTTTCTGCGATTAATGATGTCCATGATGAATCGTTATTACAGTTCCAGGCATCTAACGTTGACTCATTGGAGATGCGCCTTCGTTGGGTGTTGGAGAATGAGGCTGAAGCTCGTTCGCTGACTATTGAATTGCGCAAGCGGATTGTAAAGAGGTTTGATTGGGCCGAAGTGGCTAATCGGTATGAAGCGATACTAGATGATTTAGTCGAGACATAGAAATTTTTCAATGAGGCTAACTAAAATTTATCGGGTGGAACGAGTGGATAGAGATTATCAATACGGGTTTTCAGATAAAAGCGATGCGATGTTTGATATCGCCGCAAGACAACGAAAGGCCGTAACGATGATAAGTGTATTGTCGGACTTTTATGATAATGCAATCGGTACAAAAAATGCTCTCAATGTAGGGGCCTCTGCGGGAATTATCGATGAATACCTCTCTAGATATTTTGAAACGGTCACCTGTATAGATATTGATGAGAAAGCGATATCTTTTGCAGGCAATAACTTTAGTAAGAAAGGGCTTCTTTTTGAGGTTGGTGATGGAATGAATATGCGTTACGCAGACGAATCATTTGATGTAATCGTGTGCGCGCAGGTGTATGAGCATGTTCCCGATGCTCAGCAATTAATGGCCGAGATATGGAGAGTATTAAAACCTGGGGGAGTAGTGTATTTTGCGGCCGGCAACAGGGTTATGATCAACGAGCCACATTATAATCTGCCGCTGTTGTCAGTAATCCCCAGGTCTCTTGCGCATATTTATATCCGTTTAGCCGGAAAAGCGGACCGCTACTATGAAAAACACCTGACATATTGGGGGTTGAAGTCTCTAGTCAAAGATTTCATATTGCATGATTACACCAGACAAATGTTGTCGGATCCTGAAAAGTACCATGTGCACTATATGGTCCCACCCGGGTCGTTAAAACAGAAGGCGGCGGTATTTGTAGCAAAGTTTTTGATTTTCCTCGTACCTGGGTATATATGGCTTTTGGAGAAACCTGTAGATAAGGCCGGATGATAGTTGCCGCTTATTACTTGAATCCATGATGTGCTAAAGGTTGCTACCTATCGATCAGCGCAGCCGGAAGCGTAAGCCAGGGCCATCAATAGTCGTACTACAAGTTTTTTGGCTCCAAAGGGAATCCATTGCTGTTCCAGTAGAGGAGCCACAAGCCTGCAGCCCATAGAATGAATTGGGCTTAGACGGAAAGCAATATTTGAAAGTAGGGAGGGCGAGCAGCGCAAGTCTAGTTTCCCGTATGGGGTGGCCTCGTAAAAATCAGGGTGTCGCCGGTGAAATAGAGGCGCTGAGTATTGGGCAGCGATTATCAGTTTGCCGCATAACCCGGACAGGGAGAGATCGTCACGGTGCTCTACAGAATTGGTTAGGAACTGCACCTTGTCGGAGCTGATTATGTTGGAAATTTGGCAGAGGAAATCCTTATCCTCGAATCCATAACTGCTATAGCATGTTGGGAATCCCCCCATGCTAAAAAACAGTTCCCGGTGAATAGAAAAATGAGCTGTAGTCTGAGCAGTGATATTTTTTATGCGCAGGCGCGAAGCAGCCACCTCGTTTTGGTAACGCGCCCAAAACCCAGCTCCTGAGTTGAATATTTGGCCGAATACGACGCTAGCGCCTTGGCTTAATGCCTTCAGATGTTTTGATATAAGGTAAGGGTTTGTCATATAGCAGTCGCTATCGATAATCATGATGGCATCAGATGTTACTAATTTGGCCCCTCGGTTGATTGCGCTGCTTCGACCTTGATTCTTCTTAAGGGTCAGTACTCGAGTATATGGGTCCGATAGCTTTTTTAGAATCTGTGGTGTGGTATCGCTGGATCCATCATCTACGAGAATAATCTCCAGAGGCGGGTGCGTTTCCAGGATTTGTGATCGTATAAATTGTACCGTTGAATTGATTGTATCCCGACAGTTGTAGCACGGGATAACGATCGACAGTTGTATATTAGTGGGCATGGGGTCAGGGGGTTCGTTTGCTGGTCGAATGCAAGTAAATAGCTGTTTTGGATATCAACATATAGGCTCGAGGCCAGCGCGTAGCCAAATATAACGCTCCCAGTCGGCGCAAGTCATAAATTGACCGAGCTATTCGCAGGCTCTCTATAAAGCCAAGTTTTACCCTGCGATGGTAGAGGTCGTTGATACGGTGTATGTGCTGCTCATCATCCGATAGTAGTTCGCTGTGTTTGGCGATGAAGGCCTGGTAGCCTCGATACGCGTTGGAAGAAGTTGAAATTCTAATTTTGGCACTCTGCTGATCGATGATGTAGGAGTGGTTATCCAGGCGTAGAGCTGGACCGTATTGTGTGATTAAACGGAACCATAGGTCGTAATCCTGCCAGGCAGGTAACGATTCGTCGTAAAGAGTTTCTGGGTAAACGCGCTTGCGCTCGATAAAAGAATGGGCTCCTACATGGTTTTTACGCCTGATATCCTCGAACTGGATGATACTGGGTTTGCCGAACGTGTGGATCTTGCCGTATGGGGAGTCGATTATGTTACTGGTGCAGAGGAAGCCATATTTTGGGTCGTAGTTGGAAACGAAGTCGGCTATACGATGAGGAGTAAAGAGGTCATCATCATCGAGGCCGGTGATAAATTCACCCCGAGCTGCTGCAATGGCAAGATTACGAGCGTGGCATGCACCTTGAGGTTTATCGCTATGCAATACCGTTAAGTTACTGTGCTGTTTTTTTAGTTGATTCAGAAAGTCACGAGTACCATCATTGGATCCGTCATTACAGACAATGATTTCGATATTGGGATAGGATTGTTCCAAAACAGAGCTTATGGCTCGTTTCAGCAGCCGCTTGCGATTGTGGGTAGGGATGTAAACTGAAACCAATGGGTTCACGGTAAGGTGCTCTGAGAAGATCTCGAAGAGGGAAGGGAATTAATCCAATCGAAAAATGCCGTCGCATGGCCATCGCTAATCATCTCTTCCATATACTCATGGCCTGGGAGATCGGCAATGACGACTTTGGAGCCAAGCTCAAATGCCTCATAAAGAGCTGTTGAAAATACACCAATAGTTACTTGTGCTGAAGCGAGCAAAGCGTGGAGATTGCAATTTTCGATGATTTTTACCCTGTTTTGTTGGGCAAGTTTAACAAGGGAAGGGTATTGCCTCCACCGGCTATACTCACCCGGATGAAGTTTGTAGTTGATCTCTAAACCTGTGAGCTTATCTATATTTTCTAATATGAGGTTTGCGAGACGTTCGCCAACGACGCCTTGGGATATTACAACTAACTTGAAGGGTGAAGTAATAGTGCCCTTGTAAGCATTAATTTGTGCGGCAAGATACCCGAAACTATGAGCTTGTGCATTACAAAAAACATTTATGGATCTAAATCGGTTTTCCCATTGTGAAGACCAGCAAAGAAATATGTCAGGCAGGTATTTAGGTGCATGGCTTGTATCTGGAAAGCTGTATCCGAGATGAAAACGTGAAAACGTTCCATGTTGGACCTCAATTATTTTGCAGTTCTGTCGCCGCCCGGCACTTACAAGTGCCGCATTATCATAGGATGTTGTCAGATAGAGTGTCGTGATGTTTAGGCGTCGCATTAAGTTTAAGTACGAATTTTCTAAGGATTTAAACCTAAGTAGCTGGGTCTCAAGATAATTAGTGCTTATTATGTCGGTATTGAAATTCTTGTTGATTACAGCACTCAAGGTTTGTAGTTGTAGGCGTGTATTAGAAGGAAGGCGGAAATGCAGCTTTCCCAATAGGTCTGCTTTTGTTTGGATCCAATAGGGGGGCAATTTAATCTCATTGTTCTGGTATTCCGGGTGGTGTTCAAGTCCCGGATCAAGCGAAAACCAGGAGCATGGCAGATCACTTAACTGTTCACGAATCTCCAAGCTATATACATCCTGGAACCGACCATTCCAAAATACTTTTCTAGGGTGCTCAACGACGAGAGTTGATGGGGTGGCATTGGCAGGGAAGGATGGTCGGTGCTTGATTACTTTCACCAACGTTCGAAGAAGCTTTATTATTTTGGTGAGCGGAGGTGTCTTTAACGAAGCTTGGTGAGGTTGCTCTAAGACACCGCAGGATTGGGATAGTCTATAATAGATCGCCATTCTGCAGGCTTGCCATAGGTAAACCCCATCGGACTCGAATTGCATTAGATTATTATTTTGCTCGACATTAATAAAATGTTCGCAAAAATCTTTAAGTGATGGCTTTGTGGTTTGAGTCATTGTGAGGTCTTGAAAATACGTCTGTGTAAATACCCTGATAAGGTGTAGTGGCTTAGCTTTGATCTGACAGTTGCCCGCGTTTAATGGATTCCTGTCATGCTAATCTTGAGATAAATTTTTTCAGCCCCAATCGGTTTTCCAGAAAAAACTACCGTTGGCGTTTACCGTTGGCGTTTTGCCACAGCATGTGGTGCCTGACGCTATCATTATCAATGAAACTTCTTTTCTTGTTTGAGTCGCTCATAATGTTCAATATTACGCGCTGAAAACTGCTTGGCAGGATGCCCTCCTACGATCGCGTAACTATCGACGTCACCCACTACGACACTGCCCGCTTGAACAATTGCCCCTTCCCCGATAGTGACACCACCTAATATAATAACCCTATTACCCAGCCACACATTATCGCCTATAACAACATCCTTATAAACATAGGTACTGTCATAAGGTATTGCGGAACCTTCATCGTAATTATGATCCTGGGTGATCATCATGCACTCAACCCCCGAGTGAAAGTTATTCCCGATCGTGACATTTCCGCCGCCTACGATTTGCATTCCATTAAAATTAACATTGTCGGCTAAAACAGTTGTTTTGGTAACCGAACTCTTGCCATTCACCTTCAGGTTATTACCATAGGATTTGCATTGAACCGATATAAGCTTCGTATAAACTTTTGCCGTTAGTTTCTTTCTTAACATCAGAATCGAGCGAACAAAGAATTTAAAAATGCCTATCATCTTCTCCTCCCAAAAAATGCAATCCAGGGCATCGGGTAAAGATGCTGAGAGCGCCAGAAAACAAAAATGAACCATACAATATACGCAAGGAATGTTGCCTGAGCAGCCCCTATCGCACCATTCATGCTAATCAAAAAGTAATTCGCTACAACATTAAAAGACGCCGCTATCATTGTACTTAACGCTATAAACCTCGTCTGCCCAACATGAACCTGGTAGGGCAGGACAATCTTATAAAAACCATGAAAAAGGTAACCCGCAGCCACCCACACAACAAAATCTCGGGCGCCAATATAGTCTTCACCAACAATGAGCACCATGGAGTAATAAGACAGCAGGGATATGAGGATAGCCATTACACTTAGAGCTAACGCATACAGATAGGAAAACTTAACAATAGTTAACTTATCGGCATCTTTTGGATCTACAACTTTCTTGTAGAACCAAGGCGACCACGCCTTTATAAATGCATCCGAGAACACCATTACAATGGACCCAAACATATACCCAACCGAGTACAACCCCACCGCCGTTTTATCAACAAGTAAATCAAGGAAAAACCGGTCACTAATAGCAAGCAAAGCCCCGCCCAACATATGAGGTATCAGGGGGATTGATATCGACAGAATTTCACGAGTACTCGTAGCGGAAAAACCGATGCGAAGATAGCCGGTGTAGTACGTCACCCAAAACGCAATAGCTGATAAAACCCCAGAAGTGACAACTAGCGCCCACAACCGTCCTTCCCACCCCATATTGTAGCCAACGATCAGGAGAAGGGTTGCGGCAACGCTAATGACTGCACCAACAATTTCAAAACTTCCATAAGCTATAGGTTTCTCTCTGTTACGAAGAATTGTAAGGTTTATAACATTGATGGTATTCATGAGAGAGAGTATTGGGACAGAAAGGAGCCAATTATTTGGAACACCCAGTACTTGATCATACAATGAATAAGCAATGGCAAAAACGATTGAAACAATAGAAAAACTTAGGAAAAGAATCAGGTAGATATTATAAATATAAGCCGCTATATCATCCTGCGAAAGCTTATAAAACTTCCTTGTAATATTGGAGTTAAGCGACATCCCAATAAAGGGGGAGGTAAAGGTGACCAGCAACTGAAAAATTGCAATTAGGCCGTATTCCTCTGGGCTCAGGTAGCGCGTCAAAACCGGTAACATCAGAAAAGGTATAGCCTTACTGATGATGCTCGAAGAGAGGTAGATGGAAGCGGCTTTAATCACGGTAACTGTTTGATGAAACCGAGCATTAGCTGCTCATTTTGGTCAATAACCACCCGACTAGCTGCAGAACGCGGGTAGCCATGTGTCATTTCATACTCCAGATTTAGAACCGTATCCTTCACAACCGGTACAGGCACTATTCCCGATAGGTGCCGACGAAGCAGCCTTTTTAGCCTGCTACCTTCTCGATAATTACATCCATCCAGTATCAATCCACCTATTACTTCTTTTAGCGACTTACCGCGCCCATCTTCTGTTATCAGCACTGAGGGCCTGGAAATGCTGTTCATGAAGATATGGGCGTGTACTCTATAGCCAATATGCAGATCGGCTTCGGCATAGTGACTTATTAGATTCTCAGCGCTTCCGGAAATATCAACGTAGGAGATTTCGTTTGCATCCAGCCATTGAGCAAATTTGCGATTGGATTCTAAAAATGAGCTCTGGGCAGCATGAACACTGAGGAACTCATCACTCAACGAATGGTGAAAAACAACCGTCAGATTGGCATCACAAAAAAGATCCCTCAACGAAAATATGAGTTCCTTTGCCTGACGATCCATCGCCCTGTTCTTAAACATAGACACACCCAAAGAAAAACTAACCTGCTTTACTTGTTTGGGTGGAGCAAAGGGTCGATTAAGGTGCTCTATGCTGTACAGCGCGGGGCATCCCGTCATCATAAAATTCTTGTATCCCAAACTCATCAGGGAGTTGAGTGTCCTATAATCCCTCACACTTGAGCTGTGTCCGGAAGCCTCCACTCGGGAAAGCAGTTCAATTGTCTTATCACTCAGAGGATAACTGTGGGTATTCTGCCAAGAGCCATTATGGGACTTCCACCCGACACCCATGCAGATGATAGGCACCCTAATATCATCCAGGCTCTCCCGTAGGGGATAGATTCGAGGATACATATCAAACTGAAGCGCCGGCCCCCCCATAAGTACCAGGGCCTTTGAAGAGTTCACTACCTCAAGTTGTGCATCGGACAGAGGCTTCCAACCATCATAATCAATAACAGATCGATCTTTTCGATATTCACGCAGCAACGCCATCGCCCGATGCTTAATGAGGTAATCACCGGCGTTGTTCTTGCTTCCGGTTAAAAGCACATAACGTTCATCAGGCATTAACGAATTTCCCATTAAAGAGCCCATTCATGGCTCAGCTTCGGACAGTTGCTGATGTTGGGGATATCATATTCCACTGCAACAGATCATCTTCACCGATATCTACAGTGGCCTTCTGCCCAATTACATCATCCCAAAAAACCGGACTGATGCCATGGGCTGGGCGCTTGGCGATTAGCATATCCTCAGTGATCACCTCACCAGTCGTAATCTCTCTCGCCGCCACGATGCTACGACGCGCATGCAAGCGAGCAGCAGCTTCATAGGAAAGCGATTTACCCTCCTTAGAAACCATCTGTTTGTACAATGAAGCCTTGGCGTTAAAGTTGACCAAGTCCGTACGATCCATCGCATGATAATGGTCGTTACCCGGCAACGTTTTGTCATGTGTAAAATGCTTTTCCAGTATAGAGGCCCCAAGCAGTAACGCGGCCTCCAGGGAACTGATCGTTTTGTCGGGAACTACATGGTCGGAATACCCAATGGCACATTCTGGAAACACTCTTTTAAGAACCCGAATCATCCCTAGCTGGGAGTGTTCAACTGGTGTGGGGTAATTCAGTACACAGTGGAGAAGAGAGATCGACTCAGCACCGGCTTCTGTAGCCGTCTTAACCGCAAACTCAATTTCAGGCAACGTAGAAGCACCTGTCGACATAATCAAAGGTTTTCCGGTGCCTGCGCATTTACGTATCAGCGGCACATTGGTTATATCTGCGGATGCTATCTTGAATACCGGCATCAGCGGATCCAGAAAATCTACGGCATCAAGATCGAATGGTGTCGACAGAAAATCAACCCCCGCCGCATCGCAGTGCCTGGCTAGTTCCTTATACTCAGCCTCGCCAAAACCATCATATTTCTGAAATAGTTTGTACTGGCTTTCAGTAGGTTCTTTGCTTGTATCCCAATACGCCGGGCTATTTCTCGAGGCGATCTTCCCGGCTTTGTAGGATTGAAATTTTGCCGCGTGCGCCCCAGCTTGTGCTGCTTCATCAATGAGACGCTTAGCGAGATCCATGCTTCCCTCATGGTTAACCCCAATCTCAGCTATGATGTAGGGGCTCAAGCTTCTCCCAATCTCAAATTTGTCGATCATAAATGAAGATGACATACGGTACCCTAGCTTTTTAGGAGGTCGATAATTTTTGATATAATCCGCTTCTTTCCCAGAGTTAGATCTAGCTTCGAAGATTTCTCGATCATCTGGTTTCTAATTTCTGGGTCTGACAGCACTCTGAGGATAGCATCTTCGATTTTTTTATCACTAATGTCGCCGCGGTAGCCGAGATTGAGGACGCCATTATCACAGGACGCGAAGGTATGGGTTGTTTCCCTTCGATTCTGACAAATAACAATGGTAGGAACGTTCAAGGCGGCGAGTTCTAAAACAGTTCTACCTCCTGATGTCACAGCCATATCGGCAATGCACATATAATCAGATATGCGTGATGTGCCAGAGTGGACTTTAATGCGTGCGTAGCCAAGCCTAGTAACTAGGTTAGTAAGTTGATTGTAATGGTCGAACCCAGGCCCAACAACGACATCAATATCGAAATTCAGCTCTTCAGTGTATTTTGAGGCTATTAATAGCGTTCTGGCTGTCAAATTACCCTCATCGACTCCACCGAAAGTAAGTAGGATACGTCTAGCAGTCTGTTGCCTGTTGCGGGCAGGCAAATAAAGAAACTCATCTCGTAGGCCAAAATATTTTGGACCGGCTAACATGTTTTTTAAAGGTGGTTGGTGTGGGTATAAGGCATTAATCACCAAATTAGCTATGGATGCACCGCTTCCCATATCTTCAAAATTTATCGTTTTGATCCCGTTCTCGGAAAGGTTGCTCATGTAGGCGGTATCAGTATCCAGTATATCGTTAATCACCATTTCAGGGCTCAGGTTTGTAATGGTAGATACTAGTTGGCCTGCATCACACACATGAACTAAATAATTGTGCTTTCGAATCTCATTGATAGCAAGATCACTACGTTCCTCACATACAAAGTGGAGGTCATACTGTACTAATTCGTGCGCTAACATAAGCGCTCGGTACGCATGCCCTAAACCAACTTTGTCATATCCTATGACTGTAAAAACAATTCTCTTTCGGAGTAATAGGCTTTCACATATCGCTAAATCGGAGAAACTATCTATATCCACACTTCTGTCGTAGGGCATGTGCAGCAAAGAAACATTTGATCCTATGCGTGTCCCTTTTCGTAGCTGCTCAATGGTGCACCCGATGATCGCACCTGTTTCTTTGTAAACTTCCGGAAGCTGCTGACGGTTAACCCTTGTGTTATATAAAGGAAAAGCCTGATTGTCTCTTATTGTCCAGGTCAAGTGGCGGTCATCAACAACAGACAGCACCGTGTCGGTTACATCGTCCCGAAGTATCCTGATCGCTTCTTTAATCTCCTCAGCACAGATTAAGGGTGATGTCGGTTGGATGGTAATTATCGCATCGTACGTTTCGGACCAGCGCTTTTCGGCTTGCTTTGTCGCACATACGATGACCGGATCCAGGGTGACGGTATCTGCCCCCAACTCTTTGGGTCGGATTAAAACGTCGGCACCAAAGCGCTCTGCAAATAATGCAATTTCATTATCGTCTGTACTGACCACAACCCGACAGCTAGTCTGAACCGAGAGCGCCGTCCGAATGGAATAGTGTATTAAGGGCTTCCCAGCAAGAGGCCGTAAATTTTTACGTGGAATACCTTTTGATCCCCCTCGGGCAGGGATCACAATCAGTACGCGCATAATATTCCCCACATCTTGAATCTGATAGAAGGTAGACTGTTGGGCATCGTCAGAACGCTCAAAATTTGTTTCAGCGAAATTATTATCTAGTGATACTGAGGGGTTAGCTACTGATGTCTGCTGCTTTTCACCCGAATTTCATAGCACTTTGTCGTTTAATGGCAGCTTTACTAGATAGCATGCTCTCTATGGCTATAAGTTATTTTTTAGCCGAATCCATCCGGGTTTTTTTGCTGCCAGTTCCAGCCGTCGCGTACCATCTCATCCAGACCCAGCTCTGCACTCCATCCTAGTTCCTGCGCTGCGAGGCTGGCGTCGGCATAGCAGCTGGCGATGTCCCCAGGGCGTCGATCGACAATCTGGTAGGGAATCTTTTTGCCGGAGGCGTTGGCGTAGGCCTGCACCATTTGCAGTACGCTGTAACCGTTTCCAACGCCCAGGTTGTAGGCCTTGCAGCCGGGTTGCTGTTGCAGTTTTTGCAGTGCTTTAAGGTGGCCTTTGGCCAGATCCACCACATGGATGTAATCACGCACTCCGGTGCCGTCGAGGGTATCGTAGTCGCCACCAAACACCCGTAGCTGTTCGAGTTTACCGATCGCCACCTGGCTAATGTAGGGGAGCAAGTTGTTGGGAACTCCATTGGGGTCTTCGCCAATCAGTCCGCTGGGGTGCGCGCCGGCCGGGTTGAAGTAGCGCAGAAGTAGAATGTTCCAGGCGCTATCTGCCCGATGGAGGTCACCCAGCATCTCCTCGATGATCAGCTTGGAGCGCCCGTAGGGGTTGGTGGCCGATAGTGGAAAATTTTCGGCGATGGGGAGGGAGGCTGGGTCACCATAAACCGTCGCAGACGAGCTGAATACCAGGTTGCGACAGTTGTGGGCTTTCATGGTCAGGCAGAGGTTGAGAGTACCGCTGACATTGTTGTGATAGTACTCCAGTGGCAGTTCGCAGGATTCGCCCACCGCTTTGAGGCCGGCGAAATGAATTACCGCATCAAAAGTATGGCTATCAAAGAGTTGATTCAGTGCCCTGGCATCGCGAATGTCGATCTGCTCAAAGGTGACCGGTTTGCCGGTTATTTGCTCTACGCGGCTCAGGGACTCGATGCTGCTATTGCTCAGGTTGTCGATCACCAGCAGCTCGTGGCCGGCATCAATCAGTTCGACGCAGGTGTGACTGCCAATATAGCCGGCGCCGCCGGTAACCAGAATTTTGCTCATAGCCCTCTTTGCTATCCTTTTTAAACAACCGTTGGATACGCAAAGAATAATGCAGTTGAGGGGCAATAACCATGCGTTGTCGCACGCCTGCGCCTCTTAAGGGGTTAGGGGCTAAGGTGGCTCGATAGCAGGGAGGCGATCTATGCGGGACTTAATTGCATCCGCTTGCGACAGAACAAAGCTATTGGTCAAATGGTGGCTGTCCCGGTAGACAATGATGCCGTCGCTGGAGAGCGCAGAGCAGATACCCTTGGGGCATACCAGATCATTGAGATTCAGCACAAAGCTGTTAGCGAATGGGGTCGCGGCGGCGGTAAGGTAGCTTGAGACTTTGGTGGCCAGTGCATCCTTCCCGACAGGCTTTGAGCAAATAGATGCAGCAGTAAGCAGTTTTTCTGGATCCGATTGATACAGGCGCTCTATGCAGCCGGGGCCGTTGCGAGACAAACCCGGGGCGCCGGGGATTATCAGGACACGATCACCGACAGGGCTCAGTTGCTGCAGTATCCGAGCGCTGCCGTTAATCCACTGGCTCTCGGAAAAATCGTAGGTTTCAGAGCTGCCGATAATGATGGTGTCTATTTTTCTGGTGGATAATTTTTCCAGCAGACTGTTACGCCACTCTTCGCACACAGCGTAAACCGTCCCGATACGGGGGTAAAAGTAGTCTTCGTCCACCATGGGGCAGGCGGATTTTGTATAGACCTCGATGCGCCATTGGCCGCCTCCAAAAATGTTCGCAAAGGCGGAGTACCATTGGGCCCCAATACTGTCGCCAATAAAGACCATCGTTTTCTCTGCGTTGGGGTTGCCGCCAATGCAGGCACTGACTTCGGCGCTGTAGTACCAGGTATCACAGCCCGCAGAGTAAATTTCGGGAACGTCTGCGCGGGCCCTGGCAATAGCTTGTTGCACTTGGTCTGTGGCGGGAGCGGTGCGGGAGTTGATTTGCAATAAGCCCCCGCTGACAACAATCAGCATCGCGAGCAGTGATACCAGGATTGTACGCCTGGGCTGCCCATGGCTGAGGGCGCCGCGCCAGAAGGGGAGTTCCACCCAGCGGTAGGACAGTGCGCTGGTAGCCAGCGATAGGGCAACCAATAGCGTTGCCAGTAGTCCGTCGTTTCCAGCCCCAAACACAGTCAGACCGAGAATCAGGAACGGCCAATGCCACAGGTACCACGCGTAGGAGCGATCGCCTATCCATTGCATGACCGGGTGAGACAGTATCGGGCTGGAGTTTGCAGATTGCGCCGTTGCTAGCAGTAAGGCTGCGCCCGTGGAGGGGACTAGGGCCCAAAGGCCGGGGTATCCGAGTTCAGGGGTAAAAAAGATTGCGCTGGCAGCGATCAGTAGTAGCCCAGTCGCCCGAATCAGTGCGCAATGAGCGACGCTTTCTCTACTAGAAAAGAGCACATAAACAATAGCTCCCAGTGAAAACTGCCAGATGCGCATTGGCATCAGGTAGAACGCGTACTGGGTGTTTTGGATGGACCCATACCAGCAAGCGGCAAGGCTGACGGCAAACAGCAGCCCCAGAAACGCCAGTAGGGAATTTTTACGGGTGGTAATACCCCACAGGCCCATCAAGCTCAAAAGTAATGGCCAAACCAGGTAGAACTGCTCTTCGACCCCTAGTGACCAGGTATGCAAAAAAAGATCTTTGTTCGCCAGTTCGGCGAAATAGTCGGCATTGGAAAATGCGAAGAACAGGTTGCTGGTCCAGGTTGTGGCATAGATCAGCGAACCCATCTGTTGTCGTGCCTCGTAGCCGGACAACAGAAATGATGCGGCGGCGGTCGTTACGACGATCATGGCGATCAGGCTGGGGAGTAGTCGTTTCAGGCGCCTGCCGATAAAACGGCCGTAGGCAATGCGACCCTGGGTGGCCTGCTCTCGGAGCAACAGGCCCGTTATCAGGTACCCAGAAATGACGAAAAACAGGTCTACCCCGATGAACCCCCCCTCAACAAACGAAACCCCTGCGTGGCTCAGCACCACCAGCACGATCGAAATAGCGCGTAGGCCCTGGATATCGGCTTGAAAAGGCAGGTGGTCGTTTCGAATCATGGCGCTCGGAAGGTCTCAAAATGGAAGAAAACAATAGCATGAGAACCCGCAGGAGATCAGGGGGGTTATCTATCGCTGTGGGCAATATATCGTAATTGCCGGATAGGGGACGCAGAATGTGCACAATTAAGCGGGGCGAGTAAGCCTCCGCACTCGTCTTCCAAGCCTGCTGCCTATGATTTTTGATGGCTGCATCCCATCGGACGGATACGTTTATCCAGGAGTGACCGTTGTCAGAAATACTCTCTGGGCAGAACTTAAGTGGGGTTTGGTCGGCATATAAGGGCTGCTCTCTCCTTTAGAAAGGGCGCTAAGAGCTCCAATCGATGTAGCCCTGCGCTATACGGGCAGCCGGGGTGTGCGAAATGCCGGTCGTGCAGGAGCACAGCTATCGGCTCGGCTACAAATGTAAAAAAGGCCGATGAATGGCTTCATCGACCTTTTTTACAGCACTCAGGGGTTAGGCAAAGTTATTTTGCGCGAACTCCCAGTTAGCCAACTGCCAGAACGCTTTCAGGTAGTCCGGGCGTACGTTGCGGTAGTCGATGTAGTAGGCGTGCTCCCACAGATCGCAGGTCAGTAGGGGCTTCTGGTCACCTGTCAACGGGGTCGCTGCGTTGCTGGTGTTGACGATCGCGACGGTGCCGTCGGGGTTCTTTACCAGCCAGGTCCAGGAGGAACCAAAGTTGTTGACTGCAGACTCGGTAAATTTCTCCTGAAAGGCTTCGAAGGAACCGAAGGCAGCGTTAATAGCGTCGGCCAGTGCGCCAGTAGGTGCGCCTCCACCGTTGGGGCTGAGACCGTTCCAGTAAAACGTATGGTTCCAGATCTGGGCTGCGTTATTGAATACGCCACCTTCGGAACTCTTGACGATGGTTTCGAGGTCTTTGTTTGCGAAGTCAGTGCCTTCGATCAAACCGTTGAGTTTAACCACGTAAGTGTTGTGGTGCTTGCCGTAGTGAAACTCCAGGGTTTCCTGGGAAATATGGGGTTCCAGTGCATTTTTCTCGTAGGGTAGCGCGGGAAGTTCGATTGCCATGGTGAGGTATCCTCCAGATCAGGTTGGTTTCTCGGTAAACGCAGTATCGCCGGTAACGGAGACAGCTGCACTATAAAGCGTGACGACTCGACGGTCGTTTGGCGCGTAAATCAAGGTGTTATCGATTGTAGCACCTCGGTGCGTACTGCCCATAACAAAATAACGCAGTAATTAAGTCGGGTATTATCCATGGGGCCCGGTCAGCTGTCCAGTACTCCCTGTTGATAACTGATAACGGTTATTGCAGAGCACCCGGGAAGACTCTCGACGAAAGAGGCTCCCATGAGTCGGGAGGGGGTAAAATAGCCCCCACCACCTTCGTAATCGAGCAAGTAGCTGGTAATAGCCAGCGCACCGCTTACCGTGAGGTCATAGCCGTTCGGGGTGGAGAGGAACGCCTGTTTGCTGCTGCCTTTGTTGTTTTTTACTTCGCCCCACACATAGCTTGGGGATTGCTGTCGCTCCTCCAGGGTGGGGTTCTCCACGTTGTGCTCGATGCGGCCTATCAAAAAACGCTGTATCCATGGGGTGCGTAACAGGGGGCGTAGCCAATTGAGTCGCTTAAGCTCCCGCACCCGGCCAGGGGATGCCGCCATATAGACTTCAATATTGCCTATACCGGTGGAAAACCAGGCGGTAGCCAGGTCTCCCCAGGGAATAGCAACAGCATGTTTGATGCCGGTGCCAAAATCGATGTCTCGTTCGCGAGCCCCCAGAGGCTCGCTACAGAGTTTGCCCTCCACCCGTACCATGCCTCCCTGACTGGCACCTATAAGGCTGGTCTTGGTGGTGCCCACGCTGAGGCCACCTGTCGAATCAAAGCCAAGAGTGAGTCGCTGGGCTTCTGGAAGGGCGTTTTTCAGGGTGGCAGCGATGCAATCGGTAGGAATGACATCGAAGCCGGTACCAGGGCAGATCACCTTTCGGCACTGTCGGGCACGATCGTGGCGGGCATGAGCGTATTCGAAAATATCGATCTCCCCGGTAACGTCGAGATAGTGCAGGTCATTATCCATGCAACTATCGATCAATGCCGGAGCGGTTTCGATAAAGGGGCCGGCGCAATTGAGGAGTAGGTCGACGTCCGCCAGGTTTTCGGCGATACGCTTCTTGTCATCAAGGGAAAATATCCGGTAGGAAACACCTAGTTCGGTTGCCAGTGGCACGATCAGCTCTTCACGGCGTCCCGCCAGAATAGGGGTCATTCCCTGCATATGTGCTTTGCGCGCGATCATGCTGCCGGTAAACCCGTTGGCGCCGTAGATCATCCATTTGGTTTCGCGTTTAGCGTTCATGCAATATTCCTGAAGCCGAATAACAAGGGATGCCCGATCGTCGGGGTTGAGGTTGCACTAATAATAGAGTGAATCCTGCGCCGCACAAGCGGTAGAGTTTGAGTGCCTGTAGAAATGAGGCGCGGTAGAGAGTCGCCTCGGGTTGTAGCGGAGTCTGAGTTGTGAACAGGCGCAAGGAGGTGACAATCTTACCTCGGCGGTAGTGGCTGTATAAGGGACTTTTCCTCTACAATGGCGCGTTTAGGGCGTCGTAAGGGGCTTTTTAAGGTAGACCCCCTGAGTGTGCCCGTATCGCCATAATCGATAGCAAAGGGAAGATAACGTTCCATGAGAGCCGATAACACCGACGATCTGCAGGATATTCCAAGCCTGGCAGTTTCCCGTGACGATATTCGTGTGCAACAGCGCTCGTCAGTGCAGGGTGCCGCAAAGCCTGCGAAGGCGTCCCCGCTATTGATGGTCGTGGTGGTTTTGTTAGTCTTGGCGATCGGGGCCATCTCCTTTTTCGGGTACCAGCAAACCCAGGCCCTGCGGGCGGAGCTAGCCAGTAATCAGCAGGCATTTGAGCTGACCCTGCAGCGGCTGCAGGATGTAACCGGCAAAGTGACCGCTACCGGTGAGTCCATGGATCTGTCCGACACCAAGGTGCAGGCAGAGCTGAAAGTGCTGAACTCCGAGGTTAGAAAGTTGTGGGATGTTTCCAATAAGCGCAACAAACGCAATATTGAAAACAACGCCGCGCAGCTAGAGAATTTGTCGAAGAGTGTCGCCCGGGTTGGGAAAAGCGAACAGGCCCTGGAAAAGAGTCTGGCCGCACAGCGGGAGGCGATGGATGTTGAGCGCCAGCGGACCAATGAGTTGGCATCGCAAATACAGCTGTCCGCTACTGAGCAAGCCGCGCGGTTAGAGTCGCTACAGGAGCGTCTGGATACTGTGGGCACCCTTGAGGCTCGTATCGACCTGCTGCAAAAACAGTTAAGCGCCGATATTGACTCCGTCAATGCCCGCGCTAAGGGCAATGCGGATGCGGTGCGTTCCATTGACGCGTTTCGTCGCCAGGTTAATGGCCAGCTGCTGGAGTTGCGAGAAAGTATCAACCGGCTGCAGGGAGGAAACGCGTCACTGCCCTCCTCGCCAAGCGCCGGCTGAGGCTCAGTTTCTAAGTCCTCCTAGTTCGCGCACCATTTTTCGTGTTTCGATACGACGGGTCAGTTGCAGTTCGTGACTGATCCGGTTCCAGGCGTTAACCGCTTGCAATGCATCCCGTTGGCGGCTCCCCTGAGCGCTACAGATCGTGCAAACAACGCGTTGTGACAATAGCCCTTGCACGATTTGTAGTTGTTGGCTCGCGCAAAACGGGCAATCTTCCAGTAACTGTTTCATTCTATCCCCTCACTCTTAATGGTCTTGCTCTATGCCCGGCGTCACGCTCTGGGGCGTTTTGATGGCGGGCAATTATCATAGATTCTTGACCTCATCGGAGGCGGTGAGATCGGTGGAGGAGGGATAGGTTTGGTTCCGCAGAGTGAGTGAATCAACGCTCTGGAGATATCGGTGGGACTTTTTGGAAGGGGGTAGGGGGTGCGGTCTGTTTTCAGACTGGAGTAAGAGTTTGGGCTTACACGCACTCTACCGAGCTTCATGCCGGTAGGTACTCCTAGGTTTGGGTATCACAGGGTTTCCGCACGCTAACTATGATAGTCCCAGTGTAGGGGGACGGGGAGCGATAGCAAGGGCTTTATTATGGTATTTCTCTATAGGTGAACCGCTCTTATCCCGCTAACCGAGAATAAGGCCGGACGCTGCATTTAAAGATAACAACTCATCTTCTGCCGGTGGCCTTAATCAGAGCGGCATCGAGTGTTAGGGGGAAGCTGGGCTGGACGCAGGATCCAGCCCCCCAATGCGAGACTTACAGCTCAGCAACAGCAGTTTTTTAAATAACTGTTTGAGCGCCTTACTGGAGAGTTCCTGATCGGGTTGCTGCGGATTAAAGCTCCACTGGAGCTCGGTGTTGCCGGTGTCCAGATTGCTTATGTTCAAGCAGAGTTGCTGGTCTGCCTCCATCCAGGCGTTAATCGTTAAGCTCATGGTTATCTCATTCTCAAGTAGGTCTTTAATGAGAATGATTATCGTTTGTATTTGTTGTGTTGTCAATCCAGTTCCACGACTACGCGAAAACCGATCTCATTAGAGCGGTGTTCTGCTTTGAAAGCGTCTCGCGCAGAAACCGTGACCCGGCTGGCCTTGCTGTCAAAGCCGCCGCCTCTGGCAACGCGGCGGTTGCAGAAATTGAACTCCAGTGCACTGCCGTCGGTAGCCGCGCGGCTGTAGTCGTTGGCGTAGCAATCTTCTACCCATTCGGCGACATTGCCCTGGGTGTCATAGAGTCCGAATCCATTGGCTTTGTACTCGCCGGCCGGTTGGCTGCGCTTGCGGCTAAACAGGGAGTTGAGCAGGTTGTCGCAACCGTCGCCACAGTTGGCCTGTTTTTCGCCCATGGTGTCGCCCCACCAGTAGGCTTTGGTACTGCCGGCACGAGCGGAATACTCCCACTCGGCCTCTGTCGGTAGTCGGTATTGTTTCCCTGTCACCTTGCTGAGCCAGTTGATATAGGCCTTTGCGTCCTCCCAGCTAACATTAATGGCGGGCCGTGTGTCGCGCCCCCAACGATTGTCTGATGCAAGCTTGCGCCCCGTAGCCCGGGTGAACTTGTCGTATTGGGCGAATGTAATCTCATGCCGGCTAATGGCAAACGCCTTTGCAATGTTGACCCGGTGGCGGGGCTGCTCATCTTCGTTAGCGCCGCTACCCATGAGAAAACTGCCAGCAGGAATAATGACCATGGAGGGGCCGGAGCTGCCATCGCTGAGATGGTTGCTGAACACGTACCCCGCTTTGGGAACAGGACGTAACTTGATGTCGATCGCCCTGTCGCGGTTTTCCAGTACGACCCAGTCCTTGAAGGGTTGAAACCCCTCTTTGGATACCTCAACCAGGTAGCGGCCGGGTTCCAATGCCATATTTTCCCGGTAGCGGGGTTTAATGTTGAGTATACGAATGCGGCTGTCTGCCGGGGAGGGAGTAATGCTGAGGCGATAGGTGATCGCTTGCAGGCGAACGCTGAGTTCCTGGTTACGACTATCCACGTGCAGGGTGTCGAGGGCGGTAACGTACCCGGGACGGGCAACCTGTATCTGGTACTCGCCTTCCGGCAGAAGCATACCGGGCTGGTACGGATCGGGGTGGCCGAGCAGTACGACTAGCGCGTCCTCGGGCTCGGTGTGAACCTTGAGCGAATAGCGGGGCGGTGGAGGAGCGGCTTCGCTAATGGTAATCGGGGCTAATGTCGTGGGCTCTGCAGCGACTGGCGCCGGGGGTGGCTCAATAGCCACGGGTTCCGGTTCCGGGGTCGTGATGTTCATCGCGATCAGCGCTTGTTGATGCCAGCTTGCCCAGGGTAAAGCCCAGTAGAGCAGGGGGATCGCGAGTATCGCTATTAGCAGTAACCAGCGTCGCCGTCGCTGGGGCGCTGCGGCCCGAATCAGGGTATTGCTGCCAGGGCGAATATCGGTGGCGGTCTCCTCGGTCTCGTCCAGTTTGGGCATGCGGGTCGTAGTGCTGGTTTCTATTTCGTAGCCAAAGGATTCCTGATTGGCGACAACTTTTCGTTTGCCAGTCAGTTGATCAAAAAAACCACTGATGCGGCTGTTGCGATGTGGCAATTCGTAGGGTGGGGTGGAGCCTTCCAGCGCAGCGATGTCGTTGACGATTTCCGCTCCGCGCTGGTAACGTTCGCCGACATTTTTTGCCAGCATGCGACGCAAAATAGGTTGGAATTGTTGATATCGAGGAGCTAATACCGGTACCGGTTGGGATACGTGCTTGATACCGATGGCTACTGCGGAGTCGCCAGAGTACGGCACTTTTCCCATTAGCATTTCGTAGAACACAATACCCAGGCTGTAGATATCTGCTCGACCGTCGATGTTTTGGCCTTTGGCTTGCTCGGGGCTCATGTAATGGGGGGTTCCCACTATGGAGCCGGCCGAGGTGACGTCGACGGGGGCGTCAAGGGCTTTAGCGATACCGAAATCGGTAAGCACGGCAGAGCCATCCTGGCGAAAAAGAATGTTTTCAGATTTTACATCCCGGTGTACAAACCCCTTCTCCTGAGCGAAATCCAGCGCATGGGCGATCTGACGCAGAATCTCCAGCGCGCGCTCCTGGGTCAGACCCGTATGGATCAGCTGTTGCAGGCTTTGGCCCGGACAGTAGTCCATGGCGATGTAGTACAGCTGGTCATACACGCCGACATCATAGACAGCGATGATATGGGGATGGGAGAGGCGGCCGACGATGTTGGCTTCTCGTAGGAAGCGCTCGCCAAACGTAGGGTCGGTAGCGAGCGCAGGACTCATTATCTTGAGTGCCACCTCACGGCCGAAGCTTTCCTGAATCGCCAGGTACACCGTTGACATGCCGCCGCGATTGATCTCCCGCAGGATACGAAAACCGGGAATGCGCAGATCCTTTTCACCGCCGAAAATTGCGTCCATGGTTATTCGCCCCCCAAGCCTAGATAGAGCAGCGTGATCAATACCGCTAGCGTGGCAATAAGTTGCGGAGCGTGTCGTTTGTATTGGTTAAACAGGGGGCTGTTTGCTTTTTTCTTTTCGGCGTCGGCGCGAATGATGACCACAGTAATATTGTCTCGCCCGCCTCTTGCCAGCGCCGCTTCTACCAGATCGTCGGCGAGGCGTTGGGGAGGGATGGGTTGCTCCAGCAGGGATTGGATCTCTTCATCGCTGAGTTCGTCGTTAAGGCCGTCACTGCACAACAACAGGGTATCTCCCGCTAGCCATTCCAGGCTATCGGAGTCGACGCGCAGCACATCCAGCGGGCACCCCAAAGATTGGGTGATAATATTTCGCTGGGGGTGATTCTCCGCTTCCTGCTGGCTGATGGAGCCGTTTTCAAGCAGCTCCTGCACATAGGAGTGATCGCGGCTGAGTTGTTGCATCGAGGGCACCCGCACCGGGTTCCAACGATAAATGCGGCTGTCACCTACCCAGCCGATACTGTATTCCGATCCCTTGTCCTGTAACGCCACCAGCGTGGTGCCCATACCTTCCTGTTGGCTATTGAGCTGGCTTTGCTTGCGGATGGCCTCGTGGGCCTGGTGGATCGAATCGGCTAGCGGGGTGCTATCAGCGATCGCTTGGGCTATGGTGTCAACAGCGATGCGGCTGGCGACTTCGCCACAGTTATGCCCCCCCATACCGTCGGCGACCAGCCACAAACCAAGGTCGTCCTTGCAGAGGTAGCAGTCCTCGTTATTGCTGCGCTGTTTGCCGGGATCGGTCCTTGCCGCAAAACTGATAGTGGCCATAGTTATCCTGTGCATGATGCGGGGATCGGCGACTTTTTTCAGGCAAAATTTCGCGCCGATGATATGCATCGAGAATGGCGTAAAAAACTTTTTAAATCTGTGAACTGATCGCCGTATAACTTAGACTCACTCGATTATTTTTAGAAGACAACTGTCGGGCGTGCCTTTTTCGCTCGGCGCTCTCTGGTTTTAATCAGAATGAATAGGGCTGTGAGGTGTTTTTTTTCGGGCGATCATCTGTCCGTGAAAAGAAAGGCGCCGAATACCGACCGATGCCCTCGGTGTAGTCTCAGGAGTATGGCATGTTAAAACTGGTGCGGAAGAACAATCAGGGGATTGCCCGCTGGTTGGTGGACGAAAAGATGCGGATCGGTTCGGCGCAAGAAAATGATTTCGTGCTCGTCGATGAGTCCGTTGCCGATACTCACGCCGAGCTGCGGGTTAAAGGTGAAGAGGTTGCCTTGGTGCGGGTGACCCCGCAGGCGATACTGTCCGTTAACGGACGAGATGTTAAAAAAGCGGTATTGATCAAGGCGGGTGACCTGATCTGCATCGGTACCCTTGAACTCGAGCTGGTGGATCCTAAAGATGGGTTTGTTCCCAAGGTTAAACCCAAAGAGCCGGGTGCCCAGTGGTCAATCAAGGCGATGGATGCCTCATTGCCGGATAAAACCTTCGCTATCAGCAATGTTATGGTGATCGGCCGTTCAAGCGATTGCCAGATCAGTATCTCCTCTTCGCACCTGTCTCGCCGACACGCTGAGCTGTCGGAGGTGGATGGCCGCTTGCTGGTAAAGGATATGGGGTCCTCCAATGGCACCTATGTTAACGGCAGGCGAATAACAGAAACGTTCCTCAAGCGGGGTGACCTGCTTGGGTTTGATAAGCTGGTCTTTACTGTGCTGGGCCCTCCTGACGAACTCGACAAAACCATGGTAAGGACCCTGGCCGAGTCCGCGCCGGCTCAGGAGACGTCGTCTGCAGACAAGGGTTCCGGGGGAGCGCCTGCCGCACCCGCTAACGATACGCAGGAGAGAACCGAATCCGGTGAAACCGTAGCGGACTCTTCCCAGGCGGCCACCTCAAGCGGTGCTGGTATGGGTATGCTGATTGCGATCGGCCTGGTGTTGGCGTTGGCAGCTGTCGGCTTGTTTATGGTGCTCTGAAACCTTTCCGGGCCCGGGGGCTAGTGATCCTGTCGTAGCACCGTTGCGGCAGGGCAGATCAGCAGTTCGCAGTCTCCGTGTTGCAGTACCCGTTCGGCGGTGTTTCCAATTACCGCGCTATCGAGCGCTCCTCGTGCCGTAGCGCCTATGACCACAAGTGTTCCAGGCACCTCCATACTTTCTTTTTTTAGTACCTGTTCGGCTTGCCCTTCCACCATTATTAGCTGTTGCTCGCTTATTCCTGCGCTCTCCAACAGGGGGGGCAGGGCCGCCCGATGGCGTTGACGTAAGGCGTTGGTTTGTGTCGCTTCGGCGTTTACAAAATCGGCATCGAACAGCATTTGGTGAGAAAGTGGAGAGTAGCAGTGAAGCACTGCCATGGGTGTCTGGGTGAGTTGTGCGAGGCTTTGGGCTGTCTCGATGATCTTCAGGTCGCGAGCGTGAGAGGGATCGGCGCTATGGAGCGGGTCCACACACGCGATGACCCGCGTTAAGGGGATGCTCTGGCGTGGTAGCCAAAGTGGCAGAGGGCAGCGCCGAATCAGCTCCCAGTCTTTTTGGGGGAGTAGGAGGTCGCGTACGAGGTGGCGTTTGTCGGGGGATCTTATCAGCAGGGTCTCCCCATCGGGGGGCAGCTCCGCCAGTAATTCAGTCGTGGTGTCTGCGCCGTAGAGTAGCCGGGCATCGCTTTTCGGGTGCTGTTTGCGGAAGGTTTCCAGCTCCCTGTGTAGCCATTGCTCGTGTCCGTTGATCCATTGGGTACGGCCGTCGCGTCGTTGCGCCTCATTCAAAAGCAGGTTGTGTTCCAGAGCGCTGTTATAAACAGGGCACAGCAGGCTGACCCGCGTTTGCGGGAGGCTGGCGGCGAGTATGGCGCGTTCCAGCGCGGGTTGGTTGTTACCATCCGGGCGCAGCACGACATAGATGTGGCGAATATTGTCTATCTTCATAGGATCACCGCAGGACATCTGACCTTCACCATAGCATTTTGATTTAAAGATTCCATAAAGGGTGTCGATAACGCATTACAAAGAGAGGAAAGGATCCAATGAACCCCACCAGCGCCAATAGACAAGGTTTTCGTGCCCTTCATCGAGTGCTTTTGGGAGTAGGGGTAGTGGCAGTGCTGACCGGCTGTGGCAGTTACCGGGTTAGTAGCGGCGTCAGCGAAGGTCTGGACCTGGCCTATAAGCAGTATGCGGATGGTGATTGCGTTTCTACCATGCAAACACTGAGTAAAGTGGAGCGAATGTTGAGCTCTTACCGCTTTCTCCAGCCTGAAGTCTCACTGCTGCGCGGTCTCTGTTTGGAGCGTCAAGGGTATTTCATGGATGCCATGGAAACCTATAATTATATCCTCAACACCTTTCCCCAGTCCGAGTATGCTTATCGAGCCAAGGCGCGCCTGAAGGTCCTCTCGGTCAAGCCCACATCCTGATCGTTGGGGCGGATTATAAGGCGCTGTGCCGGCGTAGCTGCCAGACTCGGGTAAAGCGGTTATACTGAAGCCACACCTGACCCATTTTATTCGAGGCTCTGCCTGTGAAAAGCGAGCAGCCAATGCAGGAGCGGCGCGATTTGACGCGCCACCACCTGACCAACTACCTGACCGTCTACAACCGTAATACCGGACGCGAGATCGGGGCTATTGGTAATATTTCAGCACGAGGGTTGATGCTGATTACCCGCTTGCCCGTCATGGTGGGAGAGCTTTTCAATATGCGCATCAAGCTGCCGGTTGGTGATGAGGAGCATTTTGATCTCGATTTTGATGCCTGTAGCCAGTGGTGCCGGCAGGACGTAGATCCGGCCTACTTCGATAGCGGGTTTTGCATTGAATGGTCCCACGAGGGAATCCATGACCTGACGGCAACCCTCAAAGAGTATTTCACCTTCAGGTCGCCGGAGTCCTGATACGCTGGTGCCAAACCTCTACCTTGTTCCCGATGCCTCTGCCAGTAATGAACTCGAGATAAAGCGCAGCCGTTTTATCGGTTTCATCGAGCCTGTCTCCAGTCGCGAACAGGCGTTGGAGTTGTTAACCCGCCTGCGGCAGCAATACCCCGATGCGCGTCACCATTGCTGGGCCTATCGCGTTGGCTCCCCCCGATCCCCTTCCGCCGAAGCGTGCTCCGATGATGGGGAGCCCCAGGGCACTGCTGGCAGGCCTATGCTTAATGTATTACAGCACCAGTCCATCAGCGATGTTATGGTCGTGGTGGTGCGCTATTTCGGTGGCATCAAGTTGGGTGCTGGCGGGTTGATAAGGGCCTATACCGACGCCGTGCAGGCGACCGTCGCTAAAACGGTATTGCGGCCCCGGCAGGAGATGGTTTGCTGCCGCCTGCGTTGCGGCTATGAGTATGAGGCCGCGCTGCGCCATGCCATCGAGAAAGAGGATGGAGAGTGGCTCGATACAGTCTATAGTGCGGAGGTTGAACTACGGGTCTCAATACCCCAGAGTTCACTGGAACGATTCAAACGGGTATCGCAGGATATCTGTCGCGGCCAGGTAGAGTTTCAATTCTGAAGGAGCAGTGCATTGGCAGGGACAATCTATTGGCATGACTATGAAACCTTTGGCACTCGTCCCGCGACGGATTGGCCATCCCAGTTCGCAGGTCTGCGCACCGATCTGGAATTAAATGAGATCGACGAGGCTCCGTTGATGCATTACTGTGCGCCACCGGATGACCAGTTACCGGCGCCGGAGGCTTGTCTTGTGACGGGTATTACCCCGCAGTTGGCGCTTCAGGAGGGGTGTTGTGAGGCAGAGTTTATCGCAAGAATTCATCAAGCGTTCAGTGTACCTGGCACCTGTGTCGCCGGTTACAATAGCCTGCGTTTTGACGATGAGGTGACCCGCCACGGGCTCTATCGAAACTTTTTTGACCCCTATGGCAGGGAGTGGAAAAACGGGAACAGTCGCTGGGATATCATTGATCTCGTACGCTTGACCGAAGCCCTGCGCCCCGAGGGCATAGAGTGGCCGCTGCGGGAGGATGGGCTACCCAGTTTTCGCCTGGAGGAGTTGACCGCCGCCAATGGTATTGCCCATGAAGCGGCCCACGACGCCCTGAGTGATGTACGCGCAACGATCGCCCTGGCCAGGTTGATCCGACAGCACCAACCTCGCCTCTACGATTTTGCTTTCAATCATCGCCAGAAGCAGATGGTCTCCCGCTACCTTAATCCGCAGCAAAAGAGTCCGCTGGTGCATGTGTCGGGGCGTTACCCTGCGAGCCGCCACAGCCTGGCGCTGGTGCTTCCTGTTGCGGTGCACCCTGAAAACAGTAACGGCGTCATTGTGGTGGACCTGGCGAGTGACCCTGAGTTGCTGCTGAGTCTTAGCGTCGAAGAGTTGCAGCGACGACTCTACACGCGCTCCTCTGAACTGGAGGAGGGGGTCGAGCGACCGGGACTGAAAACGGTGCATATCAATCGTTGCCCCGTTATTGCACCCTTGAACGTGCTGCGCGAGGGTGACATTCAGCGTCTCCAGCTGGATATGGTGAGCATGAAACGGAACTACGAGCGTTTGCTCGCTGCACCTGAGCTGGTGGCCAAGTTACAACAGGTGATGACCAGCGGTGAGCGGGAGCCCCAGCGGGACCCGGACCATATGATCTACAGCGGCGGTTTCTTTGGTCCCGGGGATCGCGAGCGCATGGAGCAGATACGGCGTACGCCGGTCGAGGAGTTGGCACTGATCGAACCCGCCTTCGAGGATGCCCGCTTGGAAGAGATGTTGTTTCGCTATCGTGGAAGAAACTACCCCGACAGCTTGTCTCCCGAAGAGCGCCAGCGCTGGCAGCAGTTTCGCCATAAGCGGCTGCTGCAGGATGATGGTGGTGGGGGACGAACCCTTGCGGACTACTTTCGGCGTATTGATGAGTTGCGGGTAGAGCGCTCAGACCCCCAAAGCCTGCATATCCTGAATGAGTTACACAAGTGGGGCGAACAGCTGCAACAAGGACTACTGATGGATTGATCGTTTAAGCAGGCGGCCTATAATGTCACCTCGCTTAAAGGAGTAACCGATGTCCCGAACGTTTCGACTCACAGTCGCCTGCCCCGATCGCGTCGGCATAGTGGCTAAGGTGAGTAATTTTCTTGCCAATTACAACGCCTCTATCACCGAGGCCAATCACCACTCTGACCTAGCAACAGGGTGGTTTTTTATGCGCCATGAGATTTGGGCCGATTCGATGCCCCTCGAGCTGGAAACCCTGCGCGCGGCGTTCGCCCCGATCGCCAGTGAATATGAAATGCAGTGGCGCATCACGGATTCCAAAGAGCCAAAGCGGGTGCTTCTTATGGCGAGTAAGGAATCCCACTGTCTGGCTGATTTGTTGCACCGATGGCACAGCGGTGAGCTGGAGTGCGCTATTCCGGCGGTGATTTCCAACCATGATGAGCTCCGCTCCATGGTGGAGTGGCACGGTATTCCCTTTCACCATGTACCGGTCACAGCGGGAGATAAGTCCGAAGCCTTCGCCAGGGTCGCCGAGCTGGTGGCGCAGTATCAGGCAGACACCATCGTACTGGCTCGCTATATGCAAATCCTGCCCCCGGAACTGTGTGAACAGTATGAGAACCGAGTGATCAACATTCATCACAGCTTTTTACCCTCGTTCGCCGGAGCCAAACCCTACCACCAGGCGTACCAGCGGGGCGTCAAATTGATCGGGGCTACCTGCCACTATGTGACCTCGGAACTCGATGCCGGGCCCATTATAGAGCAGGATATCGAGCGTATCAGTCATCGCGATAGCATTGCGGACATGGTGCGTATGGGCAAGGATTGCGAGAAAACCGCGCTGGCCAAGGGGCTGCGATACCACCTTGAGGACCGGGTGCTGGTGCACGATAATAAAACGGTGGTCTTTAGCTGAGCTGCCCGGGTGCCGTTGCGCTGCGATGTTAAAGCCCCAAGGGTATTCGCTGCACGATGGGCCGCTCCAGAACTCGCCAGTAGCGCTATGGGCTGATTCGCAGCCCCCCCCCCGATTTTTATCGTTGGCAGGTTTTTTGCTCGCTATCCTCTCAGGTAAGGTTTTTTATCCCCTGAGAGAGAAATCATGGATCAAAAAGGTGCATTGCTGGAGGAGGTGGTAAAGGTCGGTGCGTTTGCACCCCTACCTGCCAACGATGCTGAGCCACCGCTTGACTACCGTGCGTTGCACGTTGGCAATCAGCGTCGTCTCGCCCGTATCGCCCTTGCGCTGCGGTGCTTGCCGCTCCTGAGTTACCTGCAACACCACCGTGGGGCGTCCCTGGCTGTGCTCAATGGTGATCTGTTTTTTGAGTCGCGTATTCTCGGCATTCAACAGAAAGTGGAATATCACCTGGGGCGGGTTCAGCAGCTCGGTGAGGCCAATTTGTTGAGCTCGCCGGGCTGGGAGAACGTTGAACGGGAGTGGTTGTTCGTTAAGGAGCAATGGCGCATGGATTCCCCCATCGCCAACTTTAATTTGCATTGTCATCTGGTCAATGAACTGCAAGTTTTTATCAAGTCCTTGTTGTTTCATGAAGACCTTGGAACCGATGGTGACTCATTGCTATTGCTGGGTTATATCGTCGAAACGCTACTTCCTATCGTGGAAGGAATAGCGCAAATTCGTGGCCTGTCCACCCATCGCGAACTCGATCATGAGAGTGAAGAGGTGGTATTTAAGCTGAATTACCTGACCACCGAATTTCGTCAGCGGCAGCGTGGGATCATGGAACGTTGCGACGCCTTTTCTGAACGAGATCGCAAGTTGATCGGGAAAACCTACGCTGACAGCAGTTGTGGTGACAAGTTGCGAGACTTCGCAGCAGAGATCGCGAGTGCACAGGGTAAGGGATGGCAGAGCGGCTATGGAAGCGGGACGCTGTTTTTGAGTGCCACCAAGTTGATCGATGGGATTTTGTTGGTTACCGAGTGCAGCATTAAGCGCCTGCGGGATCATATGAACAAAGATCTACAGCGCTGGATCTATCGCGAGCGCGACTAGTTTCTTTTGTCGTTGTGTTTTTTGCCTTTCTGGATTTTCGGGTTATCACCCCATCCCCTCCCCATCCTCTCCCGCTGGTCTGTTTGTCGATTGTTACTATGGTGGTCAGTGCACCTCGATGCACCCGATGATCTGACTCATTTACGCTTCAGGAGTCGCTAATGGAGCACCCTCGCATTGGCGGATAATAGCCAGTACAACCACTACCGCGCTGAAGTGCTGCGTTTTTTGCACGAGCGTCATAGCCGTACTGAGGAGCCCAGGGTTGTCATCGATAATCCGACTCCTGTGGAGATGGAGCTTCCCCCAAAAGGGAAAAGTGCTGCCTAGGGGTTTAGCTCGGCCCCGCAATATTTGCAATGCCCGGCGTCGGAGTCATGGCCGCTACGATTGCAGTTTGCACAGTATTTGTTGGAACGCTCCCGGCGCAACTCGTCCGCCAGCTCGGCGGTGATAATCCCGGTGGGAACCGCGATAATGGAGTAACCGGTGACCATTACCAGCGATGCCAGCATTTGGCCAACCACCGTGTGGGGGGTGATATCGCCATAACCGACGGTGGTGATGGTAACGATCGCCCAGTAGATACTCTGGGGGATGCTGGTAAACCCGCTTTCAACACCCTCGACCACATACATCAGCGAGCCGAAAATAGTAGCCAGGACCAGCACGGAGCAAAAAAATACGAAAATTTTGCGTCGTGAAGAGAGCATGGAGCGCCAGAGCACGTTGGCGTCGCGCAGGTAACGCATCAGTTTCAGAATTCGGAAGATCCGTAGTACTCGCAGCAGGCGGATGATAACCAGGAAGGAGGAGCCACTAAAGATCAGTGCGAGATAGCTGGGTAAGATGGCGAGCAGGTCAACAATCCCAAAGAAACTGCGGGCATAACTGCCCGGTTTGGGAGAGCAGTAGAGGCGGGCACCGTACTCGAGGGTGAAAAGCAGGGTAAAAAACCACTCCAGCATAAAGAACTGATAGTGGTAGGTGGATGATATCGCTTCGACTGAATCCAGCATGGCGATCAGTATGCTGAGTATGATGGCCACAATGAGGTAAAGATCGAAGCGACGCCCGGCGGGTGTCTCCGTTCCAAAAATTACTTCATAGAGTTGTTCTTTAACTGGTTTCGCCGCCATGCTTAATCCGCCGAGTGAGATCCATTCAAGCGACTATAGTAACGAATTTTCGGCAAGGAAGTGAGGCACAGGCAGTTTCGGCTTTCGTCTGGAGTGGCAGCCCAGGATCTCCAGATGCAGCGAAGCTACCAGCTCATGCGGTAGAGCGATGCCATGCTGAGCAGCAGCAGAGTGACGCAAGTGATAGAGATCATGATGTCGGGCAGGGGGGATCGCTTTTTGGGCATCTTGGGCTCGCTGGATTGTTTCAGGGTGAGCCTAGTGTAGGTCGGGCCAGTGGTCGCGACTATGGGTAGTGATACGAGAATCGATGCGACATCTACCTAAGCAGAGCGCACCATAGGTCGGTTCGCACGCGTCTCTACCCAATAGAGCGCGGTCCGATGCCGGGAAGCGCTCGTTTTGTTCGCCGGTGCTGGGGAGGGGGTGCGTTGGGGTAGCGGGGCCCTTGGGCCCCAACCGATGGCTTGAGCTCTGATTAGAGCTCAAGCGGAGTTACATCTGATCTTTCACCTGCAGTACCTGACGTACAAGGTGGGCGAGGGATTTGGTTGCCATTTTTTCCATGACCCGGGAGCGGTGAATCTCAACCGTACGCTGACTCAGGTTGATATCCAGCGCTATCACCTTGTTCGCTTTACCTTCGATGACGTGGTGCAACACCTCCCGTTCACGATCGGTGAGGGTGCTCAAGCGACGCAGGATCTCCTTGTGTTCCAGCAACTCCTTGCGTTGTTCTGTGTCCAGCTTAAGGGCGTCGTTAATCAGGTCCAGTAGCTCCTGATCGCGGAAAGGTTTCTGGATAAAATTCATGGCGCCGTCTTTGATCGCCTGCACCGCCATCTGCACATCACCGTGGCCGGTAATGAAGATGATGGGCAAAATGCAGTGCATATCATTCAGCTTGCCCTGTAGCTCCAGCCCGCTCATGCCGGGCATGCGGATATCGAGCACAATACAGCCTGGGCGGTTTTCATCGTAACTGTTGAGGAACTCTGCCGGGGAGGCGAAGGTTTCTACGGATTGACCGACTGATTTCATCAGTAATCGAAGTGAGTCCCTTACGGCCTCGTCATCGTCAATTATAAAAACGGTAGATTCCTGCTGCATGTTCGCTCCCTTTTGATATGGATCTAGATGTGTGGCACCGGCTTGTTATGGTAATCAGTTTGCCATTATGTCCAGCTTATATCGAGCATTATAGCGGCATCTGGCGCTTCAGTTGGTCGGCGATCGAGAGCACCCCTGCAATGATGACCAGAGCGATGCCCGCGAACGTGATCAGGCTGAGGGATTCTCCCCATAGCAACCAGCCGAAAAGGGTTGCGAACAGGATCGATGAGTAGGTGAAGGGGCCTAGACGCCCGGCCGGGGCCAGGGCATAGGCTTGGCTAAGGGAGAGCTGGGCACCTGTTGAAAGGGCCGCCATCAGCAGGATCAACAGCCAGCCCTCCAGCGAGGGGGTGACCCAGTTGAGCAGGCCGGGGGTTGCAGAAAGGAGGCTGGTAAACAGTGCAAAGTAGAACACGATGCGGGTACTGGGCTCGGTGTTGGCCATGCGGCGGATGGTGACCTTGGCCAGGGCGCTGAGCAAGGCGCCACACAGGGCGATCAATAGTACCGGATTCAGGCTATCCGACTGCGGGTTTAGAACCAGTGCAACGCCGGTGAACCCTAACAAAATAGCGAGTCTGACGATCCGGGGCACCTGTTCCCCCAGCCAAAGCGCCGCGATGATTGGAATGAAAAAGGGCGCAGTTTGCTTGAATAGCGCCGCCTCTGCCAAGGGCAGGTGCGCCCATGAATAGTACAGGCAGTACATAGCGCTCACCCCTACCAGCGCCCGCATCAGGTGAAAGCGCAATTGCCGGGTATGGATTGCGGGAACCCCAAAGCGCATCAGCCAGGGCAGGAGGAGTAGCAAGGCCAGCGCATTACGACAAAACACGATGACCTCATTGGGAAGCTCGCCGGAAAGCTGGCGGATGGTGACTCCGCTGAGTACCAATAGCAGCTCTGAGAGCAGGATAAAGAGGGCGCCACGGTAGAGGGGGTTGGTCATGGTAGCTTCGATGGCGGATTCGATGGCGGAGGGTGGCGCAGTATATCGCGTAACCGGACAAACGCTTGCATGAAAATCTCCAGAGTGCGAAGCTGGTAACCAAGGAACTCAGCTGAGGCTGTGCTCGGGGCCGCGATGGACGCGCACGCCGAGGACGTTGGACCGGTAGAACTACTCCCTGGGCCATAACAATAAGAATACAGCGAGCGACTTCGATGATGTTACGACTTATAACCTTTCTGTTGCTGTGCCTTGGGTTCCTGCCAGGCCTTGCCGCAGCCGATAAAAATCAGTTATTAGACCAGCTTTATAGGTTGGAAGTAGAAACCTATAAAGCCTCGACCCAGTTTCATATGTTTACTTTCCTGGAAGGGGATATGAGGGTCGGTACCAAGCTTGAACAGGCATTGGAGCGGATGCAGCCACTGCTGCTAACGGATGAGCAGGTGGGCGGTGAAACGGGGCTTATCACCCTGGCCGACACTATTCGGCGTGACTTTGAACAATACAAAAAAGCGGCCCATGCCAATGAGATTCGCACCCAGGGCTACACCTCTCTCTACGCCATAAGCGATCTTGATAATGCCGAAACCCAACTGCTGGTGAGTCTGTCGGCGGCCTACGATTACCTTAACGGGAATCAGCCCGGACTGCGCCAGCAGGTGATGTCCGCAGCGGCCCGGGTCCAGAAAATGGCATCGCGCTACGCGCGCCTGGCAGCCCATTGGAACGGGCGCACCGGTTTGATGGCTGACGCCGAAGGGGACACCATTGATGTCAACGCGGCGGCCTTTGAAAAGCAGCTGAGTGCACTAAGAGGCAAGCTTGACGATGAGCGGTTGCTTCAGGCTGAGATTAAGTGGGAGTATATCTCAGCGAAGTTGATCGACTACCAAAATGAAACGGTCCCCTATCTGGTGACTCGCTATAGCGACTCGATTGTCGCGCGCCTAATGTCCGTTGGGGCTGATATCGATGCCGATTCACCGGCCCTGGCAGTAAACTGATGGTGGAGTGCGATCATAGACCCTGCGCTTTGGGCAAATTAGGCTTATAATTTCCTGTTTACGGCGTTTAGTTTTAGTCTGGGGACCTGAAACCTGCATCGAGTCCAAAAACTCTTGCATGGTTCCGGTTCTGTTGCGTAGTTTATGAGGCTACCCGTCCGACTCTATAGAGGCGGGGTACGCTATTCGAGAAACCTATGTACTGGCTGTACAGCAGCCCGCTGCATACATTCGATAACGATCCATAAAAAGAGAGTTCTATGAGCAATACCCCCGCACTGGAAGTTGATGACCTGCACAAGCATTTTAATGAACTGGAAGTGCTCAAAGGGGTTTCACTGACGGCCCAAAAAGGCGACGTGATCTCGATGATCGGCTCTTCTGGCTCCGGCAAGAGTACCTTCCTGCGCTGTATTAACCTGCTTGAAATACCTACCGCGGGGGATATCTATCTCCACGGCGAAAAGATCGCCATGAAACCGGGTAAGCGCGGCGTTCAGATGCCCGCGGACCAGAAGCAGGTAGAGCGAATTCGTTCTCGACTGTCGATGGTGTTTCAGAGTTTTAACCTCTGGTCGCACATGACGATCGAGCAGAACATCATAGAAGCACCGATTCAGGTACTGGGACTCTCCAAGAAAGAAGCACTGGAAAGGGCTCGTCAGCTGATGGATAAAGTCGGCATATACGAGCGACGTGACTACTACCCTGGCCATATGTCCGGTGGTCAACAGCAGCGTGCGGCAATTGCGCGGGCGCTGGCAATGGATCCGGAGGTGATGCTGTTCGATGAGCCCACTTCGGCACTGGATCCGGAGTTGGTAAGTGAAGTACTCAAAGTGATGCAGGATCTCGCGGAAGAGGGACGGACCATGATCGTGGTAACCCACGAAATGGCCTTTGCCCGAGATGTGTCAAACAAGGTACTCTTTCTTCATCAGGGGCTCATTGAGGAGCAGGGGCATCCCGACAAAGTCTTCAATAATCCTGAATCAGATCGGCTGCAGCAATTCCTTGCGAGCAGTTATTAAACTGATCACAAAACAAACTACAAAAAAACCTAGGGAGTTACTTATGATAAAGCGCTTATTTGCTATTGGTGCCACCGTTGTTGCGCTGGCCGCTACCCCGGCAATGGCCAAAGAGTGGAACAAGGTTCGCATCGGTGTTGAGGGTGCGTACCCTCCGTTTAGCCAAACCAATCCTGACGGCTCGGTGACCGGCTTCGATATCGATGTTGCCAATGCCTTGTGTGCCGCTATGAATGCAGAGTGCACCATGGTCAAGCAAGACTGGGACGGTATTATTCCTGCGCTGCTGGCTCGCAAGTACGACGCCATTATCGCGTCCATGTCCATTACCGAAGAGCGTAAGCAGAAGGTTGACTTCACCAAGAAGTATTATACTTCACCGCTGGCCTATGCTGCCAAAAAAGGGGCTGGTATCGACACCAGCAACCTGGCAGGTAAAACCGTTGGTGTGCAGCGCTCCACCATCGCCGACACGTACATTTCCAATGCGGTTGAGGGTGTTAACGTCAAGCGTTACGGTACCCAGGATGAAGCCTACCTTGATATAAAGGCGGGTCGCCTGGATCTACTGGTGGCCGATGTATTCGTACTGACCGACGGCTTCCTTAGCAAAGAGGGCGGCGACGCCTACGAGCTAGTGGGCGATAGTATTACTGACGCCAAGTGGGTAGGCGAAGGTATTGGTATTGCCGTACGTAAGCGCGATAAGGACCTGACCTCACAGCTCAACGCTGCGATCGACAAGATCCGTGCAGATGGTACCTACGATAAGATTCGTAAGCAGTACTTTGAGTTCGAGATCTACTAAGTTCGAACGCCGGCGGAGCGCGACCAGCGCTCCGCCATATTCTCTTTTTTCCGTTTACCTGTGAGAGCGCAATATGCTGGATCTTCACGGCTATGGCCCAAGTATTCTCAGTGGCGCTGTGCTTACCATCGAAGTCGCCCTACTGTCGCTTCTACTGAGCATGATATTGGGCATCGGTACGGCGTTAGCCAAACTCTCAAAATCACGCGTTGCTCACGGCTTTGCGATGGTCTATACCACCGTGATCCGGGGTATCCCCGACCTTGTGTTGATGCTGCTGATCTTCTTCGGTGGGCAGATGCTGGTAAACGAACTCGCCTATAGGGTGGGTTACGAAGATTACATCGATATTAACCCCTTTGTTGCGGGCGTACTGACCATCGGTTTTATCTTCGGTGCCTACATGGCGGAAACGTTTCGCGGCGCGATCATCTCCGTTGATAGCGGGCAGCTGGAAGCTGCACGCGCATACGGAATGACCGGGTTGCAGGTGTTTCGCCGGATTCTATTTCCGCAAATGATGCGCCACGCATTGCCAGGTTTTGGCAATAACTGGCTAGTGTTACTCAAGACCACCGCGCTGGTATCCATCATCGGCCTAGACGATATGGTGCGCACAGCCTCCCTCGCGGCGGGCTCAACCCAAAAGCCTTTTACCTTCTACTTCACGGTATCGGTGATCTTCCTGGTGTTTACCTCAATCTCTGTAGGCTATCTGCAGTGGCTTGAGCGTCGTTACAGCGCCAGCTTGCGAAGGGAGGCTTGATCATGGATTTTTCGATAATTATCGACAACATCGATGTATACCTGAACGGCGCCTGGATCACTATTCAGCTGGTTTTCCTGGCCCTGTTGCTGGGCCTGATCGTGGCGATACCGCTGGCTATTTTGCGCAATAACCGCAACCCGTTAATCTGGGGTCCGATCTGGGTGTACACTTTTTTCTTTCGTGGTACGCCGATGCTGGTTCAGGTGTTTCTGGTGTATTACGGGATGGGTCAATTTGAGGCGATTAGAGAGAGTTTCGTATGGCCCTTTTTCAAAGAAGCGTACTGGTGTGCGCTATTCGCCTTCACGCTGAATACCGCAGCTTACACGACCGAAATTTTTCGCGGTGCGATTGCCAATACGCCTCTGGGGGAGATTGAAGCGGCCAGAGCCTACGGCATGAGTCGCTGGAAACAGATCCGGCGTATTATCTTACCCAGTGCCCTGCGTCGCGCGTTACCGGCGTATAGCAACGAGGTGGTGTTTATGCTGCACGGAAGCGCTATAGCGGGGATTATTACGATCGTTGACCTGACGGGTGCAGCACGAATTATCAACGCCAAATACTATAGCCCTTTTGAGGCCTTTATCGCCGCAGGTGCGTTTTATATGGCGATAACCTTTACCATCGTATTTATCTTTAGGCGGCTGGAAAACCGCTACCACGCCCATTTACGTCCACGTTCCTGAGAACCGGGTCGCAGAACGAAGCAGGGGGAGCCACGGCTCCCCTTGCTTCGTTCTGGTGCCCGTTATACTGCTTGAGTAGGGCAGGAGCCCGGCCGGCAGAAGGGTACGATTGAACGCCTTCCAGCCGCTTAGGCCAATGGTTATTTTGCGGGTAGTCTTTCCGCACCCTTGGTCGCTACAGGTGCCCCTGGGGCACAGGGAGAAGGATGATGGCAACGGTAATGATCACGGGCTGTAGCCGGGGGCTAGGGCTGGAAGCGGCCAAGCAGTATCTGGCCGATGATTGGAAAGTCTATGCGAGCTGCCGAGAGCCCGATAGCTGCCCCGAGCTGCAGGCGCTGGCCAGGGATTATCACCAGCTGCACCTGCTGGATCTTGATATCGCCAATAACGATTCTATTGACAGTGCCGTACGACAACTCCATGGGCAGCCGCTGGATCTTCTTATTCAGAATGCGGGAGTCTATGGTCCCGGAGCGTCGCGTCTGGAGACGGTAGAAGTTGAGCCTTGGATCGATACGTTACGGATCAACTCTATTGCACCGCTAATGGTGGTGCAAAGGGTGCTGGATAATCTGCGTATGGGCTACGATCCCACCGTTGTCTTGCTGACCAGCAAGATGGGGAGCATGACCGATAACCTCAGTGGGGGGAGTTATATCTACCGCAGCTCAAAGGCCGCGCTAAATTCGGTAGGCAAAAGCCTTGCCGAAGACCTTCGGGGTGAAGGGATCAAAGTGCTACTGATGCACCCGGGGTGGGTCAAGACCGATATGGGGGGGCCCAATGCCCTGATTGATGCGGCGACCTCCGTGCGCTCGATGCGTCAGGTGATCGCCGCTACCACGCTCACAGAAAGCGGTAGTTATCTTAACTACGACGGTGATCCGATCCCATGGTAGGTCGCCCGGGTGCTAAATTCTGAAGTCCAGCGTCTGGCCCTCCATGGGCTGGGTGGCCACTGGCTCATAAGCGTTGCGTATCCGTTCTTGAAGTGCCTCTGCGGGGCCGGGTTTCGGTTTATGCTATTGGTGGGAGGGCAAGGGGCTGGCCATACTCTCCGAGAGCCAGTCTTTAAACTCCTGCGCAGGCATGGGGCGAGCAAACAGGTAGCCCTGAAAGGCATCGCAGCCCATGCCGTGCAGATGGCTCCACTGAAATTCGGTTTCCACCCCCTCGGCTACGGTTTTGATGTCGATATGTCGGCCTATGGAGATGATGGCATCGACCAGGTGGCGGGGTGACTCACTATGCAACTCATTGATAAACGAACGGTCGATCTTAAGGATATCTATAGGCAGGTCCCTCAGGTAGGCAAGGGATGAGTACCCGGTACCAAAATCATCCAACGCAATCAGTAGGCCGAAGCGCCGCAACAAGTGCAGTTTTGCCACGGTCTCTTTAAGGTCCGTCAGCAATACCCCTTCGGTGACCTCCAGGCAGAGTCGAGAGGGGGGGATGGAGCTTGCCTTGATGGCATCACATAGGCCGCTGACAAAATCCGGGCGCGCGAACTGCCAGGGGGATACGTTAATGGTCAGATACCCGTTAAAAGCGGGTATAGAATCCTTCCACTGCGCCAGTTTTTGCAGGGCCTGGGCGGAGACCCAGTCGCCAATACTGTTGATGAGCCCAGTCTCTTCAGCCAGGGGAATGAAACGCTCAGGGGATACCATCCCCTTGTCGGGATGGTGCCAGCGAATGAGCGCCTCTGCGCCGATGCACTGGCGGGAGCCGTCAAGTAGGGGTTGAAAGTAGAGTTCGAACTGCTGCTCGCGCAGGGCCTGCCGAAGATCCTGCTCCAGCTGTTGCCGGTCGCGGTTTTCCTCGACAGAGGAGGGGTCATAGAGATGGAAGCGCCCGCGGCCACTTTTTTTGCCTCGACTTAAGGCCACGCTGGCACCGCTCATCACCTGATGGGCTGTTCTCCCATGCAATGGAACCATGAACAACGCCATGGTTGCCCCCACCTGCAGGCTGTGGTCATTGATCTGCAAGGGTTGCTGGATGATCGCTAGCACTTTGGCTGCTATTTGACGGCCATATTCCACGGACTGGCTCTTGATGTGTTCATCGATCAGCACAAACTCGTCACCGGCTATACGGGCAACCATCATCGATTGTCCCACGGTGTTGCGCAGTCGCCTCGACAGTAGCTTGAGTAGTTTGTCGCCCACATCCTGCCCCAGTTCGTCATTGATGCGCTTGAAATGATCGAGGTTGATTTGCAGGTACAGTAGTGGAGGGCACTCTCCTTCGTAACTCGACAGGCGCTGTTTTAGGTATTCCCGCAGCATGGCGCGGGTCGGTAGCTCCGTGAGGGGGTCTTCGAACGCCATTCTGTGAATGCGGTTTTCCGCTGCCTGGCGTTGTTCCATCTCCTCTTTCAGGGCGTTTTCCCTTTCCCGCGCCGCCGTTGCCTTGTTGACCGCTTCGTAGGCGAGGTTGATACAGATGAACAGCACCAACGCGGTGGTACCAAAGCCGAGCAGGTAGATGCCATTGAGGGTGCCCAGGTCGATCATGGAGCCGACTTGGCTGGAAGCGGCTTGTAGCAACAGATAGCACGCCCATAACGCGGACAGTAATGAGTGCTCCTGCCACCAGTGGCGCAAAAAACGCCACAGGCAGTAAGCGTAAATACCGTTGATTCCCAGGGACCATAATAGGTTCAGGTTGCCCGGGCTCCCCTTTAAGAGGGCGATCTTTTCGCCCCAGCCATAGTGAAAATGACGAATACCCTCGATGCGATCGAAGCGCAGAGTGTAGGGCGAAAAAAGGTTAACCAGTAACAGCGTACCGCAGATAGCGGTAACGAGGGTGAGCCAGGGACGAACCGATTGCTGGTGGGTGAAGATAGCGCAAAACGCGGCGTAGCCGATGGGCATAACGAGTGCGAAGCTGAGCTGCCAGCGTATCAGGCTGATACCCTGCTCCAGCGTACTGGCCTGATGGTAGAGCAGCGTGCTGATCTGGTAGCCCATTCCGCAGAAGCAGATGATGCTCAGCGACAGGTAGAGCTGACGCATCGATTTGAGGGCGCTGATCCGGGCCAGGGCCCCGGTGGTGATTGCGGCCGCCAGCATGATTCCGCCGGAGAGCCCGAAGAGCAGGGAGATCAACGGTAGGGAGGAGGTGAAATCGTGCATACTCGTCCGTCTTTATGAAATCATGACCAAACCGGTACTTAGCGTGTCACCCGGGATGGGTATTCGCTATTGCGCACGCCTGTTCGACCAATTATGCGCAGGAATATTAAGGGGTCAGTATAAGCGCTGGTTTCGGCTAGTAGGTAGGGGCCGTCAGTAGTTTATCGATCTGTTTGAAGCGGTGGTAGATCGACTCTTGAATGTCCTGGCGTTCAAATTGGGACAGATTTTCCAGTTCGCCTACTTCGATGCGGTGCAGGTGCAGGTAGGGGTGGGCGGCCTTGAACTCGCGCAGGTCACCATTGACCAGAACGGGGAGGAACACCTTGCTGCTGGCTTTTGCCTTGTAGGTGTTGTTGATCAGGTCGATGCCTTGCATGAACTCGAGCATCCTTGAGCGCTTTTTGCCGCGCATCGGCAAGGAGAGGTAGAGCCCTCCCTGATGACCGAAACTTTCCCCGGGGTGAAGCATAATGCCGGTTGGCTTTATCGATGCAGTGCCGATAAAGCTGAACATGTCGTGAAAGGCGTAGGGGTTGGGCAGTACGATCAGCCCGCTGTCACTATCCCGGGGCAGTATGACCTCGAAATTGGCGTAAATTTTCTCAACGGCAGGGCTATAGACACAGAAAGCACTCGCCACTTTTTTGAAAAAGTTCGAGGCCAACTGTTTGTTGGAGATTGCACTGAGGTCCCAGAATAGGTCCGGGTTCTCGTTATCACTCATAGCTACGTCCTTGCTAGTCTGTCGAGACAATAAGCCGATTTATATCCATTAGCAATAAGCAATTCCTCAAAGCGCCAAGCTAGTCACTCACCAGTGCGACCAAACCCTGTAGGACAATCTCCTCGTAGGTGATCACCCCGACAATCTGCCCGAAATCACGGCGACCTCTCGCGCCACTGCTGCTGGCAGATGTCGATGATTGCGCGGGTAGCATTGTTGGGATCTGCTTGCTTATCCCACGCGAGCCCGATGGTGCGAGCAAGGTCGATGTCGCTAATCTCTCGCAGTGTCAGGTCGTCCCGTTGCATCAGTTGGGGAATCTCCGGTACCAGTGCCGCCCCTACTCCGGCGCCTACCAAGCCTAGCGCGTATTCGACGGTCTGGATACGGGCGCGAATTTTTAGGCGGATGCCGAGGCGGGAGAGGCTGCTATCGAGCACGTTGACCGCTTCACAGGGGGAGCGGTAGATAAAGTCGATACCATCGAAGTCCGACAGATAGAGTTCGTTTTTCAGGCTCAGGGGATGGCCGCTGGGCAGTGCCAGCAGATAGCGGTCACGCCACAGGGGCTGGAACACCTCGCTGCTCTGCAGGTAGGCGCTGCTAATAATGCGCGCATCGCAGGGTTCTTCGGGCTGAACCAGGGTCAACTCCAGCCCCTCGGTACTGCTGCTCAGGTCCTTGAGCAGTCGGCTTACCCGTTCGGCACCCAGTGAACGGATCAAACCGAGGCGAAAGGGCAAACGTTCGCGCTGCTGGTTGAACAGGCTCACAATGGCCTGGGCGTCACCCAGCAGGCGGTTGGCGAGGGGGTAAAGCTGCTCCCCCGCCTCTGTGGCGTGCACCCCTTTGGCATGGCGGGAGAAGAGCGGGCTGTCGAGGGTCGTCTCGAGCTGGGCAATCGCCGCCGAGATAGAGGGTTGGGCAATAAAACAGCGTCGCGCTGCGGCACTGATGCTACCGCATTCATAGACGGCGACGAAGTAGCGAAGGGCTCGTAAATCCATAGTTATAAACTATATCAGATAGAGTTAAAGAATATTATCCCTTTGCTTTGGTGTGGCCTATCATCAAGCCCTGTAATGGGGGGCTGCCTGCTCGATGCATCGGTACCGAGCGACGATCCATCCGCGTTATCGATCGGGCTCCCAGCCCATCTTTTATCTGACGACCGCTGGCGTAAGCCATGCCGCCCCGAACCGAACCGCATCAGGAGAACCCCTATGAGTAGCCGCCCCACATTTAACTGGATCGACCCCCTGGAGATGGGCTCGCTACTCAGCGAAGAGGAGCGGATGGTGCGCGATAGCGCTCACGACTATGCCCAGGACAAGCTGATGTCCCGCGTAAAAATGGCCAATCGCGAAGAGCACTTCCACCGTGAAATCATGAATGAGCTGGGTGAGCTGGGTCTGCTTGGCGCCACCCTGCCGGAGGAGTACGGCTGCGCTGGGGTCAATTATGTCTGCTATGGGCTGGTGGCACGGGAAGTGGAGCGGGTTGACAGTGGGTACCGTTCGGCAATGAGTGTGCAGTCATCACTGGTGATGCACCCGATCCATGCCTACGGCAGCGAGGCGCAGCGTAAAAAATATCTGCCCAAGCTGGCAACGGGGGAGTGGGTTGGTTGTTTCGGCCTCACCGAGCCCGATGTCGGTAGTGATCCAGGGGGGATGAAGACCCGTGCCGAAAAAGTATCCGATGGCTACCTGCTAAAGGGCGCCAAAATGTGGATCACCAACTCCCCCATCGCCGATGTGATGGTGGTGTGGGCCAAACTCGACGGTGAGATTCGCGGCTTTATCCTCGAGCGGGGTATGGCAGGGCTTAGCACCCCCAAGATTGAGGGCAAGTTCTCCCTGCGCGCCTCCGTGACCGGTGAGATCGTGATGGAGGATGTTCTGGTGCCAGAGGAGAACCTGCTGCCCAACGTCAGTGGCCTGAAGGGCCCCTTTGGCTGCCTCAACAAGGCGCGCTATGGCATCGCCTGGGGCGCACTGGGCGCGGCGGAGTTCTGTTGGCACGCGGCGCGCCAGTACACTCTGGAGCGAGTTCAGTTTAACCGTCCGCTGGCGGCCAATCAGTTGATCCAGAAGAAGCTGGCCGATATGCAAACCGAGATCAGCCTCGGCTTGCTCGGTTGCCTGCAGGCGGGCCGCTTGATGGATGCCGCCCAGTTGGCGCCGGAGGCGATCTCCCTCATTAAACGCAACTCCTGCGGCAAGGCGCTGGATATTGCCCGTGTAGCCCGGGATATGCACGGCGGTAACGGGATCTCTGACGAGTACCATGTGATTCGCCACGTGATGAACCTCGAAGCGGTCAACACCTACGAGGGTACCCATGACATCCATGCCCTGATCCTGGGGCGTGCCCAAACCGGCATTCAGGCTTTCGGCTGATATCAGGCAAGGAGCGCAGCATGCAAAATCGTGCGGTGGTGGTTGAGGGCAATCTAAAACGGGCGTTGGCCAGCGGTGAACTGCCCATACCTTCTAACTCCCTGGCCCTGGCCGATGCCGGCCTTGATGGCAGCGAGCTGGTGGATCTGTTTGAGAGTCAGGTGATGAGCCGACTGCTCGATATTCACTCGCGGGTGCTGCAATCCCGGGGGCAGAGTTTCTATACCATCGGCAGCTCGGGTCATGAGGGCAACGCGGCGGTAGCCAAGGCGCTGCGCCATACCGATATGGCGTTCCTGCACTATCGCAGCGGGGCGTTCTTTGTGCATCGTAGCAAGCAGTTACCGGGGCAGACACCGCTCTACGACATGCTGCTCTCCTTTGCGGCGTCCAGTGAGGACCCGATCTCGGGTGGTCGCCACAAGGTGCTGGGTAGCAAGGCGTTGTTTGTACCGCCCCAGACCAGCACCATCGCCTCGCACCTGCCTAAGGCTGTGGGTGCCGCTTTCAGCATCCCTCTCGGCGCACGTCTGGGTGAGCGAGCCGGGATGCCCGCCGATAGCGTCGTGATCTGCAACTTTGGCGACGCCTCCTCTAACCACTCAACCGCACAGGGCGCGATCAACGCCGCAGCCTGGGCGGCGTATCAGGGCTCACCCCTGCCGTTGGTGTTCTTGTGCGAAGACAATGGCATCGGTATCTCTACCCCGACCCCGGGCGGCTGGATCCGAGCAGCCTTTAGTCAGCGTCCCGGTTTGCACTATCGCTACTGCGATGGGCTGGATCTGCTCGATACCTATCGTACTGCCCGCGAGGCGGTGCAGATTGCTCGCCAGCGGCGCGAGCCGGTGTTCCTGCATATGCGTACCGTACGCCTGATGGGGCACGCCGGCTCCGATGCCGAGATCGCCTACCGCAGCCGTGCGGATATCGAAGCCAACGAGGCACTGGACCCCTTGCTCTTTAGCGCCGGCAGAGTTGTCGAGGCGGGGCTACAGCGCGCGGATCAACTGCTTGATCTGTACTGCGATCTAAAAAACCGTATCGAATGCATCGGCGAGCGCGCGGTTAAGCGCCCCAAGTTGACCCGGCCAGAGCAGGTTATCGCCTCCCTCGCGCCACAGCGCCCGCCCCTGCCGCCCCTGCCCGTGCTGCCGAAGTCGGAGCGCGAGCTGTTGTTCAAGCGTGATCGAACCCTGATGGCCAAACCGCAACCGATGGGGAAATTGATCAACTGGACCCTGGCCGAGTTGATGGCTCAGCGCGATAACATCGTGGTGTGCGGAGAGGATGTGGGGGCCAAGGGGGGCGTTTACCACGTTACTAGCGGCCTGCTACAGAAATTTGGTCCCTCAAGGGTGATCAACACCCTGCTCGATGAGCAGAGTATTCTCGGTTTGGCGATCGGCATGGCCCACAACGGATTTCTGCCGATTCCCGAAATTCAGTTCCTCGCTTACGTGCACAATGCCGAGGATCAGATTCGAGGCGAGGCGGCGACTCTGCCGTTCTTCTCCGACGGTCAGTACAGCAACCCCATGGTGATTCGTATCGCCGGACTCGGTTACCAGAAGGGGTTTGGTGGTCACTTTCACAACGACAACTCGTTGGCCGTGTTCCGGGATATCCCCGGGTTAGTGATCGCTTGCCCCTCCAACGGAGCCGATGCCATGGCGATGATGCGCAGCGCGGTCGCCTTTGCCGCCGAGCAGCAGCGCGTGGTGGTGTTCATTGAACCCATCGCCCTCTATATGACCCGCGACCTGCATGAGGAGGGCGACGGCCTGTGGAGCAATGAGTATTGCAGTGCGGACGCGTCTACCGCGATCGCGGTGGGCGAGTTCGGTGTTGAGGGAGAGGGCACCGAGCTGTGCATTCTGACGTACGGCAATGGCTACTACCTGTCGCGGCAAGCGGCGAAAACCCTGCGTGAGCAGGGTGTTGCGCTGCGCATTATCGACCTGCGCTGGTTGGCACCGCTGGATGAGGTCGCACTGGCCGAGGCCATCGCCCCCTGCGAGCACTTGCTGATCGTGGACGAGTGCCGCCAGACCGGCTCGATCAGTGAGGCGTTGGTCACACTGGTGCAGGAACAGCTGCAATCAGCGCCGAAATTGGCGCGCCTGACCGGCAACGACTGCTTTATCCCCTTGGCCGGAGCCGCTACCAGTGGGCTGCCCAGTGCCGAAGGCATTATCGATGCCGCGCTGGCTCTCATCGGCAAGAGCGGTCGACCCCGGACCCTGGAGGCTTGTAAATGAAAGAGCGTGTCGTCGTGGTGTGCCCGGGACGGGGCACCTACAACAAAGAGGAGCTGGGCTATTTCAAGCGCTTGCACGGCGACAAAAAGGCCCTGATCGAGGGGATTGACCGCTATCGTGCAGGCAGCGGGCAGGTGGGTATCGCCGAACTCGATGCCATGGCGCGCTACTCGTTGAAGCAACACAGCCCGGGAGAGAACGCATCGGCCTTGATCTACGCCTGTGCCTACGCCGATTTTCTCTCCATCGACCCCGAGCTTTACGAGGTGGTGGCGGTGACGGGTAACTCCATGGGCTGGTATATCGCACTGGCCTGCGCCGGTGCACTCGACCCCGACAGTGCCATTCGCCTGATCAACACCATGGGCTCTATGATGACCGAGGGTGTTATCGGCGGTCAGGTTCTCTATCCCCTGGTGGATGATCAGTGGTATCCCGATCCAGCCTTGCAGGCGCAGCTCGATGGGGCGGTGGAGGAGATCAACCGCGAGCCCGGTTGCGAGCTCTATCACTCGATCGCGCTGGGAGGTTACTGCGTACTGGGGGGCAATGAGTCGGCCCTGAAACGGTTGGAGCAGCGCCTGCCCAGGGTGCAGGATCGCTTCCCGATGCGGCTCTACAATCATGCGGCGTTCCATACCCCCCTGTTACAGGGTATCTCGGAGCGGGCTAAACAGCAGCTCCCCCCATCTCTGGTGCAGGCCCCCAAGGTACCGCTGATCGATGGTCGTGGAGCCATCTGGCAGCCCTACAGTACCGATCATAAGCGCCTGCATGACTACACCCTGGGCCATCAGGTAGTGGCTCCCTACGACTTTACTCGTGCCATCGAAGTCGCGCTCAAGGAGTTTGCCCCGGACCGGCTTATTATCACCGGCCCGGGCACCACACTGGGGGGTAGTGTCGCCCAGGTGCTTACAAAACTGCGCTGGGAGGGGATGGGTTGCAAGGCCGATTTTATCGCCAGACAGAAGCAGGACCCCTTTGTGCTATCTATGGGCTATGAGGATCAGCGTAAGCAAGTACTCGCTTAGGGGGGCTAATCTTTGGGTAGCTGCTGTTCGCGCAGCTGGTGCAGGGTGCGATAGAGTAAGGCGATCAGGATGATCAGGATAGGATCGGTGATCTCCGCCAGGTGGTGGTCGAATAGCAGCTGACCCATTTCGATGGCGAGGGTCGCCATGACCATAATGAGGGTCGCCACCGGTAGCCGCACCCCCAGTTTTAGTAGCAACCAGATGGCGGCGCCAAACAGGAAAAACTTCTCGAAGATCACTGCCGTGTTAAGCATCATCGCGCCCCCCAAAAAGCCATAGAAGGGGATCCAGTGAAACTCGGCGTCGTAGCTGCGTAGCTCAAAGGGTTCCAACCCATTGATAACCAGCATTCCCAGCAGTAGCAGGAACACCCAGCGGACACGGTCGGGATTGTGCTGCATCCATCCCAGCCAAAGGGCCGCGGCCAGCAACGCACCCACCACATTGGAGGGGCTGACACTGTTGTAGATCACCAGCACCTCCAGCGCGAACAGCACTGGAATCGCCAGCCACATCATCAGGTCTGGCCAGCGGGGTGGTTTCAGGCTTTGCCAGATCAGCGCGATTACCAGCCAGGCCACGGAATCATGCAATACATTGGTTGCTGAAAGTTGTGGATTGAGCAGGAGGGGCTTAAGACCGTTTTTGATCGATTGCCAGTCGATTGAGGGCACGAAAGGCATCAGTCGGTAGCCGATCCAGCTGGCGGCAACCAGCAAAGGGAATACCTCCAGCTGCTGGTGTCGGGCGAGCAGGCGATCGGCGCGCAGGAAAGGGATGCGTGCCCCGACGATGCCGACCAGGGTGCCGAGTAGATTCCACCATACATCCCGAATATTGGCATCGCGGCTGGGTAGGTAGACCTGGAACAGTTGCAACACCAACGCCAGCACCAAACCACTGATCAGCACCTTGAGCAGCCGTTTGCGGCGGAAGCTGAACATACCGAAGTAACCGTAGGGGATAAACAGGATGACATTGCCGAGGATATCGCCAATATGGCTACGCCCGTTCCAGCCCTGCATCAACTCGTTCCACAGGTGATGCTCCCCCAGCCCGGAAAAGTTGAAGGGGTAGAGTGATCCGTAGGTGATCAGCAGGGCGCTGAGGTAGAAAATACCCTTCAAGTGGCTGTCCTATGCCGCCGGTTTTTCTCAGCATAGTCGATGCACTCATGGAACCACAATAGGACTTTTGTGAGCCTCGTTCGCCTCGATTCAAGGGCTTTGGTATGCTGGCTTGCCTGGTAAGGAGATCCCATGAGCAAGTCGCATACACCCAGCCTAAAGCCGCTGGAAGGAGTTCGGGTACTGGAGTTGGGGCAGCTTTTGGCGGGCCCCTTTGCCGCTACCCTGTTGGGGTATTTTGGTGCAGAGGTGATCAAGGTGGAGCCTCCGGGCCGTGGCGATCCGCTGCGCAAGTGGCGCGTGTTGGAGGAGGGCACATCGCTCTGGTGGCGCAGTCTTGCGCGTAATAAAAAATGCATCACCCTGGATCTCAAGAGTGAACGCGGGCGCGAGCTGGTGCGAGAGCTGATGCTCAAGTCGGATGTGGTGATAGAAAATTTCCGCCCCGGGACCATGGAGAAGTGGGACCTGGGCCCGGAGGCATTCAAACAGGTACATCCTGGCCTGGTGTATACCCGCATCTCGGGTTATGGGCAGGATGGTCCCATGGCGAGTAAGCCCGGTTTCGCCTCGGTGTGTGAAGGCTTCAGTGGCTTTCGCTATGTTAATGGGTTTCCCGGTGAGGCACCGGTTCGGCCCAACCTCAGCCTGGGTGACTCTCTTGCCGGGTTGCACGCGGCGTTCGGTATTGTGTTGGCGCTGTTGCAGCGCCAGCAACCGGGTGGCGCGGGGCAGGTGGTCGATGTGGCACTCTATGAGGCGATGTTTAATATGATGGAGGGGGTGATCCCCGAATTCAGCGGCGCGGGTGTGGTGCGAGAGCCTTCAGGCACCACGGTTACCGGCATTGTACCGACCAACACCTATCGCTGCGGCGATGGCAAATACGTGGTGATTGGTGGCAACGGTGACTCGATCTTTTGCCGCTTGATGGAAGCCGTGGGGCGCGAAGAGATGGCAGCGGACCCGCGTCTGGCCGACAACGCCGGCAGGGTGCAGCACGAGGCCGAGATCGATTCGGTGCTCTCCCAATGGACCGGAGCACGAGGCAGCGACGAGGTACTCACGGCGTTGGAAGCGGCGCGAGTGCCGTCAGGTCCCATCTACAATGTGGAGGATATGATGGCCGACCCCCAGTATCGTGCCCGGGGGCTGTTCGAATCTGTCGAGATCAACGGTAAACCCCTCGAAATTCCGGCTCTTGTGCCGCGATTGGAGGGGACCCCCGGCGAGACTCAATGGCCTGGCCCGGAGCTGGGCAGTCACAATAACGAGGTGCTGGGAGAGCTTCTGGGGCTCGACGCCGATGAGCTGGCGGCGCTCGGGGAGCAGCAGGTGGTGTAGGTTCATCTGCCAGCGCGTGCCCTCGCGCTAGTGGCTCAGAAACCTGAACAGCGCCTCGTTGGCCCAGCTGCGCAATGACCAGTTTTTGATATAGCCGCAGTGACCGCCGTGGCGGGTAAGCTGGATCTCAAGATGGGGGTTATCCGCCAGCTCGGTGATCTTCTCGGCCCGTATGACCGGGTCATCTTCGGCCGCCAGTAACAGTGCCGGAACCTTCAGCTTTGCCATCCGCTCACCGATGATCGAATAGCTTTGCAGATAGGGTTCGGTGCCGTCGAAATCGGTGTGATGGCGAACGAAATAATCGGTCATCTCCCGCAGCGAACGCATATTGAGCAGCTCTTCGCGGTACCCTAGTTCGGGGAAGTGCTCCAGCTTGGTGGCCAGGGATCGTTTCCATTTGCGCACGAAGTAGTCGTGGTAGATCGACCAACCATGCTCCAGGGAGTCCATGGTTGAGGGGGGATAGAGTACGGGGCAGACGGCCGCCACCCGCGTCAGTGGTATATCGTATTCAGCGGCGCGCAGGGCGACGCGAAGGGCAAAGTTACCGCCAAGGGAAAATCCGGCCAGCATTAATGAGTGGGGTTGCAGGCAGCTCTGGATATCGTGCATCGCCCCCGCTACCTCCGCATCGCGAGAGGAGTTAAACAGCTCCCGGTTAAGGTGATGGCTGGGGCCGTGATCGCGCAGGTGAAGGCGCAAAAGATCGAATCCCTGTTCGAACAGGTACGCCGCAGCCGATAGCAGGTAAAGGGATTCGCTGCTGCCCTCCCAGCCGTGGATCAGCACCACCAGTTTACCGCTGGGGGAGGGTTGGGGGCTGTATTCACCATGCAGGCGCACGTTATTGCCGCAGTTGAATATCATCTCCTGGCTACATGCCCGCAGGTTACGAGCGCGCCATTTTTCCAAAGGCCTGCGCAGCGGCATGCTCGCCATCAGCGATTGCACATGACCGCTGGTGAAGGGCCAGCGGGGAGTAAAGGGATCGAGGGGGGGGAGTGTCACAAGGGTGCATGGATGCGGGTGCCTGCGGGTAGTGGGATTACTCTAGTGCCGTGACGGGCTGAGCACAAGCACCTCGTGTGGTTATCACCTGCGGTGATGGCTGGCGATGATTATCGGTGCTCAGTGCACCGCTTTTTGCTATGGTGAGCGCAACGCCCTGTGTCATGACGGGGCAACTAAAACAAGGGTATCAGGGGTTACAAAAGCTATGGCCAAAGGTTTGGATAAACACCGCGCACGTCAGGATTCCCTCTCCTGGTTTGGTAAGGATCTCGCGCGCCGTGCCAGCTCCTGTTGCGAGCTCTGCGAGGCCTCCGGCGTCAAGCTGGTTACCCATGAGGTAGAGCCGGTTCCGGTAGAGCCGGAGTTTGAGCGCTGCATTCTGATCTGTGAGGATTGCCAGCAGCAGTTGCTCAATCCGAAGCGAGTGCAAGCCGACCACTGGCGTCTTCTCGGGCGCGCCGTATGGAGCACGGAACCGGCTGTGCAGGTGGTTGCGGTGCGCATGGCGCGACAGCTGGCTACCCGATACGACTGGGCGCAGGAGATACTCGATCCCCTGTTCCTCGACCCCGAGGTTGAGCAGTGGGTCGATAACCCCTGACGAGGTGCCGCGCAGGGGGAGTCCTCGTCAAAAAGGAGGTGGCAGTGTGCCAAGGAAGCAGCAAGCGAGAGGTCGACCGCAATGATAGTGAAATTTAATCGTCTTATTCTGCTGGGTGGGGTCGTTGTTCTTAGCGGCTGCGCCGGGTTTGGTGCGATGACATTGCAGGAGCGCTACGGCGAATCCGAGCCCCGGGAGCGCACGCAAGAGACCCTGCCGCCCAATCAGGTCGACTACTGGAGTGAGGTCAAACCGGTGCTGGAGCAGCGCTGTGTGGTTTGCCACGCCTGCTACGATGCCTCGTGCCAGCTTAAACTCACCTCCAGCGATGGCATCGATCGCGGTAGTTCGCGCGCTAAAGTCTATAACTCTGTGCGCTTGCGTGCCGCCCCCCCCACGCGCCTTAACGAGGATGCCCACAGCACGGGCGATTGGCGTCGGCGAGGGTTCTTTCCGGTGTTGAACGAATATGAAAACACCCCCCAGGCCAATCGTGACGCCGGGGTGATGTATCGTATTTTGCGGCTTAAGCAGCAGCACCCCCTGCCCGCGCAGAAGTTGCTTCCCGAGAGTCTGGATATCTCCCTTGATCGCAAGGAGGTGTGCACAACGGCGGAGGCGTTTGATCTGTTCGCCAATGACAACCCTCTGTGGGGAATGCCCTATGCACTGCCGGGCCTGCCCCCCCACGAGCAGAACCTGCTGCTGCGTTGGCTGGAGCAGGGTGCGATGCACACGCCGCGTCCCCCACTGAGCGAAGCGCTGGTCGCAAAGCAGCGCCGCTGGGAGCGTTTTTTTAACGGCGATGATATGCGTTCGCGGTTAGTCAGCCGCTATATGTATGAACACCTCTACCTTGCCCATCTCTATTTTCCCGACGTCGATGAGCGAAGCTTCTTTCAGTTGGTGCGCTCCTCAACGCCTCCCGGAAAACCCGTGCAGCGCATTGCCACCCGGAGGCCTTATGGTGATCCGGGGGTGGAGCGGGTCTATTATCGACTGATACCCCACACCGAAACCATTGTTGCCAAGACCCATATGCCCTATCGCCTCGATGGCGAGCGCATGCAACGCTGGAATGACCTGTTTTTTAGTGGTGATTATCAGGTCACCCAACTACCCGGCTACGACGATGAACAGGCATCCAACCCGTTCCTGACCTTTAGCCAGTTACCCGTACAGGCGCGCTACCGGTTTATGCTCGATGAAGCCCGTTACACGATTAACGGCTTTATAAAGGGTCCGGTTTGTCGTGGACAGGTTGCTCTTAACGTTATTAATGATCATTTCTGGGTCTATTTCGTGGAACCGGACCTGCCGGGTTACGAGCAATCCGCGGCCTACATGGCGCAGCGCAGTCAACGGCTGGACCTGCCCGCGGCCAGCGACAATATCTATACCCCCATGACCCACTGGTTACGTTATTCCGCCCAGCAAAAAACGCTGCTGGCGGAGAAGGATGCTTATCTGAGCCAACAGTTGGGTGACGAGCGTTTTGGGTTGGATTGGGTGTGGGATGGCGATGGAAATAATCCCAACGCGGCGTTAACGGTCTATCGCCATTTTGACAGCGCGACGGTGGAGCAGGGGTTGCTGGGTGAGCCACCGAAAACCGCCTGGTTGATCGGCTACGAATTGCTTGAGCGCATTCACTACCTGTTGGTGACCGGCTACGACGTGTATGGCAATACCGGACACCAGCTCGTGACGCGACTCTATATGGACTTTTTGCGTATGGAGGGCGAGGCGAACTTCCTGCTCCTGTTGCCGGAGGAGGCCCGCGCTCGAGAGCGAAATTTCTGGTATCGGGGCGCGGAAAAATCGGTATTGGATTATATGACCCTGCCCAATTTCGAGGCAGATGAAAAACTGGCGATTGATTATAAAACCGATAATCAAAAGTTGGAGCTTTATGAGATGCTGGCGCGGCGGCTATCCCCGGTGTTGCCCACCAAGCAGCAGTTGCAGTCGTTACCCAATGCCAACATTCGTGACGGTTTTGCACCCTTGAGCAAACTGAAAGGCGGCGCGGTGACTCTGCTTCCGCAAACAGTTTATGTACGGATTCTATCGCCAGACAGCTATCATTATGTGACTCTTGTTCATAATAATGCGCACCGTAATATCACCGCCATGTTTGACGAGCAGGACGAGCGCCAGCCCGATGAAGATACCCTGGACGTCATAGCGGGTTTTATCGGTAGTTACCCCAATGCGCTCTACCAGGTGCACGAGTCCCAGCTCAAGGCGTTTGTCGGCCAATTGTCTGCGATGGAAACCCAGGACGACTACGAGGCGCTGGTGGATCGTTATGGCGTGCGGCGCACGGACCCTAACTTCTGGTCCCTGAGTGATCCGTTCCAGAAAGCCTATCGCGATCTGAACCCGGTCGACAGCGGCGTGCTCGACTACAGTCGATTGGAAAATCGCTAGGGGTAGTGTTTGGGGTTTGTATAGGCGCTGTTTCTGTAGGTCGCCCTTCGGGGCGGGAGGGTGTCGGGAGGCACCCCGACGGGTGCTTTAAGGTGTAACCCTCTGTAGGTCGCCCTTCGGGGCGACAGCGGTGGAAGCCCGCTAATCCTCCTTCGCACACCAGTTGAGTCTGGGTGTGTGCGCCTTTGGCGCGATGGTTTTTGCCTTGCGGCTGGCATTGTGTCGGGACGCACCCCGACGGGTGCCTCAAGGGGGCGACCAGCGCCCCCTTAAGAATCCCCGCTGGCCCTCACCAAACCGGCCTTCGGCTGCGCGCGTCGCCGCTTCCGCTATCGGGCGCTCCGAGCGGGCTCCTGCCCGCACGGAACGGCTCGGCGTCCATGCCTCGCCCCTTCGGGCCTACTTCGATAGCGCAAGCAGCTCCTTGCCGGCTTGGAGGGTAAAGAGGTGTCGCCTGACGGTTTCTTTGAGGAGAGCTCCTGTAGGTCGCCCTTCGGGGCGACAGCGGTGGCTTGTAGACCAATTACGTCTGGGTGTGTGCGCCTAGGGCGCAATGGTTTTTGCCTAGCGGCATTGTGTCGGGACGCACCCCGACGGGTGCCTCAAGGGGGCGACCAGCGCCCCCTTAAGAATCCCCGCTGGCCCTCACCAAACCGGCCTTCGGCTGCGCGCGTCGCCGCTTCCGCTATCGGGCGTTCCGAGCGGGCTCCTGCCCGCACGGAACGGCTCGGCAGTCGCTCCCGGCCGTCCATGGCCTCCGCGACATTCGAACATCACGTTCATCATCGCCCCTTCGGGCCTCTTTCGATAGCACAAGCCGCTCCTTGCCGGCTTGGAGGGTAAAAGCGGTGTCGCCTGATGGTTTCTTTGAGGAGAATCCCTGTAGGTCGCCCTTCGGGGCGACAGCGGTGACTCCTTGCTGCCAGCATTGTGTCGGGATGCACCCCGACGGGTGCCTCAAGGGGGCGACCAGCGCCCCCTTAAGAATCCCCGCTGGCCCTCACCAAACCGGCCTTCGGCTGCGCGCGTCGCCGCTTCCGCTATCGGGCGTTCCGAGCGGGCTCCTGCCCGCACGGAACGGCTCGGCGTCCATGCCTCGCCCCTTCGGGCCTACTTCGATAGCGCAAGCAGCTCCTTGCCGGTTTGGAGGGGAGGCATACAACTTGTGTTAGTAATTGGAGCTATTTTAGCCTATAGCCCACTGTCATTAATTTAGATCTTCCCATAAATTTCATTTTGGGAAGTGATAATTCTTCTGTAACTTCATTATTTGATACTTGATTACACGCCTTTAACTGTTCAACATCAACAGAAAAGCGATAGAACTTACCGTCCGATTTTATGAAATACCATTTTTTTGCTTTCGATTTACTTTCTGGTACATACCAAGTCATGTAAGAAGTTACATGCTTCTGAAACCGCATAAATTCTCCCAACTAACCCTTTATAGTTTTGCGCACTTAACACTTTTTATTAAACAGCTAACGACTAAGATCACCGGCAAAATAACGCTGCATAGCGAAGCGGCGCAGCTTTATTTTGTCCGAGTTCAGCGCCTTGTTATGCATTCTTTCTCAGTGAGCTCCACTGTCCAGAATGAATGGCATATATGTCAACCACTGATTCATGATCATCGACGATATGAACGCATATTTCATTAGCTAACGGTGACCAAATGGATTTTTGCAGGCTACCAAGAGAGAACCCCTCTTCTCGGAAACTTTTTTGCCAAACCTTATTCCTCGAGTCCCATCGGTAACCGCTTGCCTTCAATTGATCTTTTATAGCGTACGTCGCACCGGTGTTTTGCTGGTTTAGATTTCCTACTCGAACTGTTAGGCGGCTATTTTCATCTTTAACTGGTGGAAATTCTTCCCAACAAACATATTGAAATGCTTGGCTGGATATTGTGTCTTGAAGGAATGGTGATATATTGTTTTGTTCAGTTAGGACAATCAAGGTATCTACCGCACGAGTAAGTGCCACATAAAACAGACGTCTTTCCTCAGAAATGATTTTTTCAATGTTGTCGCCAAGAACTCGTGTAAAAACCCAATCAGGGTGAACAAGAGGGTAGCTCCGTAGAACAGCATCAATTACGATTACCGCATCATTTTGAAGACCCTTATATTTGTGGGCTGTAGATGTAGAAATTCTATATCTCAAATCTTCAGGAAAAAAGGAGCGTACAAGGTCACAATAATCATCGAGACAATTTTTCTTGCGAGATTTAACAACATCATAATTTACGTACCAAGGTAATGTGTTTTTTCTAGAAAGAAGAACCACGTTTTTGTCGGTAGACAACAAATTCGATACAAGCCTCAATACTGCGGGTGTAATCTCATCACCATTGTGACGCTCTTTTTCCCTATCAGACGGGATGAAATTCTCAAGGTTGCCATACAGAATTGTTCCGTTGTCTGTTTTATATGATTCAGCAGGTTTTCCAAGCCCTTTCATTAGGGCGTTACCAAGTGATACGATCGATTTAGATGATCGGTAATTAGTCGAAATGTACAGCTCACAAGAGGGGGAAAAGTAATGTTTAAAATTCTCATAAAACTGTAAGTCAGACCCGGCAAACCCGTTTATAGCCTGCCAATCATCTCCAACACAGAAAAACTCTATTCCATCATTTTGAGATCGTATCGCTTCTACTAGTTTAAGAAATAAATCAGAGAAATCTTGATACTCATCGATAAATATGTAACGTATATCTGTTAAATCTCCTTTTCCTGATTTTCTTTCAAATATTGATTTCCCTTCACTTATGCTGCCGGCCGCTCTCTGCATCAAGCCGTCGAAATCTTCTTCACCAGTTGCACTTAGACGTTCGAGGTATGCGCTATAGAGGTGTTGTGCGATCTGCAAAAACTGCTCCTCAACTGAACTCAAATAATTCCGTGAATCCACAAGGTTCATCAATTGCCTTGGAGTAAGAGATAGCTTTCTGCATCGTTGGATAAAACCGACTGATGTACTTGTAAACCGGTCTATTGCCCTACCTTTAACCCTATCCCATATTTCATCTTCAGTTAGACGCGAGCAAATCACGCCGTTATCTTCCAAAATCTGTTTGAATACGGTGAAAAATTCCTCTCGCCCTATGGATACATCACTGGGGGTTATTTCCACGAGCTTCCAAGAGTGGTTGTGTTCCCAGTATCTTCTTTTATCTTCAGTTAATTCATCATAATCAGGGTCGCCACGCAGACCAAAGTATTCAACGATAAGACCACTTTCGGGAGAAAGAAATACTGTAAAATCTGGTCGGTAGTTAACGCCATGCCACCAATAATTTCTTTCGTACTTATACGGGATGTCATGTTCAAACAAGAAATCCGCTATAAGCTTCTCTCCATGGGACTTTAAATACTCGCCACGAAGACTGACATTCGGTAATGTTCTGCGATACTCAATAAATTCACTTTTCCCTAGATTATATCCACCAGAAACTATTCTTTCCCAGTCAGTCCGAAAATGTTCAAGCATTAATAATCGAATTTCATCTCGGAACCTTGGGTTGCTCAGAAAATCATCAATCACATGTTGAAGTGATTGGCTCTTTGCTAGGGAATTGTTAGCGGGGTCATCATAGAGAAGCGCTTCTTCTGGATGAACAATTGCGTAGGCTAACGCGTGAAATGTCATTACATGGGGAATACTATCCCCGAAATATTTCTTGAGCCGTTCCTTTATTTCTTCTGCTGCTTTTCGATTAAATGCAAGCAGGATTATCTGATTAGGTGGTATGTAGCAGTGTCTTTGCAGGAAAATGGCGCGGTTTACAAGTGTAGTAGTTTTTCCACTACCTGCACGAGCTATCACCTGTATATGCTTTCCATAGCTTGCTATTGCTGTTGACTGTTCGCCATCAAGCTCAACTTTAGTATGAGTCCTTACCCAGGATCGAACAAAGCCAGCTTTCTCTTTCTCGTACTCTTCACGAGAAATTATCTCAGAATATTGTTCTCCGTAGAGGCTATCTGCTCTAAGAAAATCACTCTCAAAACACTTTTTCACCCTTGCAAGGGCCTTTTCTTTCTCCTGCAGCTGTCTTTTTTTCTCTATTCGTGCTTGTTCAGCACGTTGTGCTTGTTCAGCACGTTGTGCTTGTTCAGCACGCAGCTGTCTTTCTTTCTCCATTCGTGCTTGTTCAGCACGTTGTGCTGCGAGCAATTTCTCTTTTTCTATTCGCTTTGCTTCATCCTCATTTTTATACTTAAGTTCGTAAAACCACTCTCTGCTAATATATTCAGAATTTTGCTTAAATACTAAATCAGCTTCTATGAATTTAAAGTCTTCCAGCAATATTTTTATTTGCTGTTTTAACTTTGCTAACTTCTCATTTAATTGTTTATTTTTATATATTTTTTTCCTGTCTTCATACCAAGATTCGTCAACATAGCTTATATACTTAGAATAATATTTATCTGCCTTCGAAAATGCATATGATTCAAAACGCTCTATAATTTTTTGTCGAGAGTAAGCTGATATTTCATCCTGCTGTTTTTTGCCGTATTTTACTTTTATATCGTCATAATCAAATTTTCCTAGGGCCGATATGTTGCCTTTGTAATATTCATCCGCTTCATGAAACCTATAATCTTGCAGTAGAAAAATAAGTTCTTCCTGATTGTTTAAATAGGCAATCTGTTGGCCAAGCTCTATATATTTGTGTATTTCTTCATTGTTTATGACGCGGATTCAAATCTGAAGTGCATCATCTAACCCGGTAGAGAAGGAGGCCAGCTGAAGGTAAGCTCTCATCCTTTTCTCCGGCAAGAGATGAAGTAATGAAAAAGACCTACCAACAACTGACCTATGAACAACGGTGCCAGATTTCTATCTTAAAGAAAAGCGGCTTTAGCCAGAGGTCTATTGCGGCTGCCATAGAGGTTAATCAGTCTACTGTGAGCCGGGAGTTGGCCAGAAATACCGGAAGCAGGGGTTATCGTCATAGGCAGGCTCAGCGCAAGACTGAAAGACGCCGAGCAGACGCTGTAAGTGCTACCAAGATGACTATGGAGGCCATCGAGCTAATCGAGTCAAAGTTACGTTTGGAATGGAGCCCTGAACAGATATCGGGATGGTTGCTAATCGAACAAGAGCAGCTCATTAGCCATGAGAGTATTTATCTGCATGTCTGGGCCGATAAGCAAGCTGGGGGCGATCTTTACAGGCACCTTCGCCGTCAGGGGAAGAGGTACGATAAGCGTCGCAACGGCAAGTCAACGCGGGGCCATATAAAGAATCGAGTTAGCATAGATGATCGCCCTCAGGTCGTTGATGAGAAATCACGTGTAGGCGACTGGGAGATCGACACAGTGATTGGTAAGGGCCATCGTGGAGCGCTGGTCACTGTTGTCGAAAGAGTCACGAAATACACACTTTCAGCGCAGGTTAATAGCAAGAGCGCTGCGGATGTAACTCAAGCAACCATTCGCCTTCTCAGGCCGATAAAAGATATCGTTCACACGATAACAGCTGACAACGGTAAAGAGTTTTCATACCATGAAAAAATTGCCAAGGCGCTCTCGGCAGATATATATTTTGCACATCCCTACAGTTCCTGGGAACGGGGATTAAACGAAAATACCAACGGCCTCCTGCGACAATATTTTCCGAAAGGAACTGATCTAAAGGCAATTAAGGCGATAGATGTCAGGCAGGCGGTAGAACGGCTTAATACTCGGCCAAGGAAAGGGTTGGGGTTCAAAACACCTGAGAAATTGATGAATATACACCGGGCTGCCAAGGCGGCTTAACTATGATGCGGTTGGAATTTGAATCCGCGTGATTTTTGCTATTGGTGACCAACTATATTCAGGTGATAATGCAAGAATCCGAATTTTTTTTCTCAGTTCACAAGTCTCGTTAACTCCACGGCATGGATTTACCAAAATATTCAATAGCATCTCATATGCATCATTGCCTTTTTTACCATGAAGGGTTTCTATTCGCGTAAGCAGCGTCATGATGGTGACTAAGAACTTATTACTCATTATTGGTTCGGATTTTTTATGCATAACAGCTTAATTCTGTGCCGGCTTGTTTTGCCATGTTTCTGTTGTGAATGGTGGTCTTGTAACAGACTGGATTTAAACCTTTTTTATGTTTCATTGGTTTTCATTGTCCGGTGAAAACAGGCTGGCTCATATTTCATGGTGGCGCGGCGCGGTATCTGGTTGCCTGCTTTTTTCTAAGTTACTGATAATGCAGCAATTGCTGGATGCTTTCCAGAGGTAAACGCGCCAGTGTCTGCGATAAAGTGAGCGTTTTAGCACCTTTTGACTTATCTCACTGTATTCACATACAGCTGTTGTGATGGATGAGTATTGTTCAAGTTTATGGCTTGTGGTGTCGCCCTGAAGGGCGACCTACAAGGATTCTCCTCAAGGAAATCCTCAGGCGACACCCCTTTACCCTCCAAACCGGCAAGGAGCTGCTTGCGCTATCGAAGTAGGCCCGAAGGGGTGAGGCATGGACGCCGAGCCGTTCCGTGCGGGCAGGAGCCCGCTCGGAGCGCCCGATAGCGGAAGCGGCGACGCGCGCAGCCGAAGGCCGGTTTGGTGGGGTCCAGCGGGGATTCTTAAGGGGGCGCTGGTCGCCCCCTTGAGGCACCCGTCGGGGTGCGTCCCGACACAATGCCGGCCGCAAGGCAAAAACCATCGCGCCAAAGGCGCACACACCCATACCCAATGGATCTGCAAGGTGGATGAAAGGGTGGGGTTCCAAGAGCTATTCCATCAGGTTGGAGTTCAACGAAACCATCAGGTGACACCCCTTTACCCTCCAAGCCGGCAAGGAGCTGCTTGCGCTATCGAAAGAGGCCCGAAGGGGCGATGATGAACGTGATGTTCGAATGTCGCGGAGGCCATGGACGGCCGGGAGCGACTGCCGAGCCGGTCCGTGCGGGCAGGAGCCCGCTCGGAGCGCCCGATAGCGGAAGCGGCGACGCGCGCAGCCGAAGGCCGGTTGGGTGGGAGCCAGCGGGGATTCTTAAGGGGGCGCTGGTCGCCCCCTTGAGGCACCCGTCGGGGTGCGTCCCGACACATGCCAGCCGCAAGGCAAAAACCATCGCGCCAAAGGCGCACACACCCAGATTCAATGGGTGTGCGAAGGAGGATGATCGGGAGGGGGGATCGCTGACGCCATCCCTGGCTCTCGCGATCTACCTACATCCTGTAGGCATGCGGCGCTACCGCCGTCCCTGGCTCTCGCGCCATACGACCCACAAGGACGTGGGGAGTGCCGATTGCGCAGGAGCGCAGCTATCGGCCCACATCCCCTGATCGCTCCCGTTGGATCAATGTGGCATCGGGGATGCTGAGGGCGCCGCTCCTGGCCATCCTTGGCCCCGCGGCATACCGCCCGTCCCTGGGCATAAAAAAACCCCTGTAGCCGGTGGCTACAGGGGTAATGCGGAGATACAGATAGATTCACATCGGCGATCGAGACGTCCGTGAATCTATCCGCCATCAGTCATACGAACAGGAGCGGAATGTCTGTCGATTGAAAACTGATAGCTATCATGTGCAAACACATGATCCGGTTAGGCCAGGCCGCCAGCAGGCGAGTGGCTAAAACGGGTTTTAGCGCCGCATCAATTTCGAACCCGCAAGGGGACGTTTCGCCGCGCTAACTTGATAGAAAGTGTCTGGTTTTTAAGCTGATTACTCTATTAGACGTTGGTCTGTGACTGGTCAGTCAGCTCCTGAGCCGGCTGGATTTATTGCCACCATCGCCCAATACTGAGGGCTCAATGGGTGAAATCTAGCCTTGATGGGACTGCACTTGGGCGCATTGGTCTATTTATGACTTTCTCTGCGTCATGGGTCATACCCTGTGAGCCGAGATGCACAGCTGGTAGGAGGTCTTTTTGGCGGATAATTCAAGTGATATACGGTATGAGCCCGACCGCAAGCTGTTTCATATTCGGGCGCGCCGGGTCATCGGCCTGGTGGATGTGTTACTGACCAGTCTGTGGGGCAGCGCCCTCGGAGGTGTGGTGGTCGAAGGGCTGTTTGGTGGTATCCCCTGGCAAAGCCTGGGACCCATCAAGGGGTTGCTCACCCTGCTGGCCCTGGCCGCCATGTTTCTGATTAGCCTGTGGCGAATGGCGGAGGGGGTGCGATCGCTGGTGCTCGGTGTGAGCCCGCGCTTCGTGCTACGCCGTGAAACCCTGCTGGGGCTCAAATACCAGCCCGAACGAGGGTTGCCGACTCACTCCATTGCGCTGGGTAACCAGGTCATCACCCGGGTCGCTAACCTGCAAACATTTCTCGATGCCTGGCAGCAGGCCAAGGATGAGATCGCCCGTGAGCAGCTGCTCGCAGGAGAGGCCGTTGACGAGAAAGAGCGCGGGGCTCTGGCGGGCGAAGGGTCAAACCCAACGGACCCGGAGCGCCCCGAGGATCGGTCGGGGGATTAGGCGCACCGCCGCCCTCAGTTGAGTGCAGTACAGTGCACGCCCTGGCGCAGGGCAGGGTGCAGTTCCGCGCGGTTACGGCCCTGCTGCTTGGCGGTATAGAGCGCTTCGTCGGCCGCTTCGAGTAGCTTGTCGGGCATCATCTCCAGGGTTGGAACCGTGGTGGCAATGCCCAGGCTGATGGTAACCACCTTCGCCGCGGAGGAGTCTTCGTGGGGGATGGCGCAGGCTTCTACGGCCTCGCGAATTGCGTTTGCGACCCTGCTGGCGCCGTCGCTATCGGTGTCGGGCAACACCACCGAAAACTCCTCGCCCCCGTAGCGTGCCAACAGGTCCGAGCGTCGATGTACGGCATTACCCATGGCCTTGGCAGTTTGGCGCAGACAGTCGTCACCCATGCTGTGCCCGTAGTGGTCGTTGTAGAGTTTGAAGTGGTCGATATCCATAATAATGATGGATAGAGGCTCATTTTTACGGCAGCCACGATGCCATTCATCCTCGAGTTTGCGGTCAAACTCGCGTCGATTGGGCAGCTCGGTCAGGTAGTCGAGGTGGGCGAGGGCGTCCAGAATCGCGGCGCTCTGTTTGGAGCGCAGCTGGGCATCCAGTCGCGCTTGTGCCACTTTCGGGTTGGATAGGTCAAACAGGACATCCGCCGCGCCCGCGTCGAAAGCGGCCATCTCCTGCTCATCGTTGAGGCCATCGAGCAGGATCAGTACCGATGTGTGGCGATAGCTGTGTTCACGCTTGAGTCGGCTACAGAGCGCTAGCCCTTCGCTGGTCAGTGATGGGTAGTCGATCAGGATCACATCAGGGGCGCAGTCCTGCTCTTTGAGCCACTGTTCGGCCGCGGCAGCGCTGGGTCTGTTGATGAGGATATAGGCCGCTTCCAGCTCCACCAGGTTGCAGCGGGCCGGATCAAACTCGCCGACCAGTAATACGTTCTGTTTGGGTTTGAGTTGGCAGGCGGCAAGGGACTCCGGTGCGATCGGAAGCTCGGTTCCTGCGAAGAAATGGCGTAGCAGGTCGTAAGTAGGGAAGCCCAACAGGGGTTTTTTGTTGAGGGAGGAGAACATCACCGGGAGGCGGGTTTTATAGATATCTCCCTCCCACTCTTTCTGCCACTCCAGCAACTCCGCGGGAAATTGCTTGAGGAGCTCGGCGGACGGAAACTCAAGCCCCACTTCGGCGGTGAGTGATTTCAAGAAATCGGGGTTCGAGATGTCCTTGCCATCAATCCAGAGGGCTCGGTAGACGCGAGTACGAAACTGCGAGGCCAGCTTGGGGTCCTGTTCACGCAGGTGATAGGCCACCTGATTGACCAGGCGAGTGTTGGGTCTAAACGGGGGCGCATGGACCGTAATCTCTGATGCCCGTTTACGGACCACCGCGACCTCATTAAGAATCTGGTTTTTTTCATCCGGCGTGACCACCGCGCTGGTGGCTGAGGCTTCGTGTTCTATTCCGCGCCATTGGATGCGCTGGGTATCCCCCATGGAGATCAGCCGCTCGTTGAGGGCGTAGCAAAATGGACAGTTAAAGTCGGAGTAAAACTGAATGGTATCGGTTGTATTCATGCACAGAGCCCCGTCGATCTGTTGTGAACAGACTGGCTATTCCTTTGTTGAGCGATCCTTCAGAATATTCTATCTCATGGATATGGGATAGGAATCCAGATCAATACATCCTACCCTATCGGCTGGCGAGTTTTGCCGGTCTGGTACTCAAAATCACCATTGCGATACCGCTGGAATCGCGCTCCATGCCGGCACCAGGGGCAAGCTGATCGCTTCGTGCAATAACAGGGCTCCCGCCGGCGCAACGGTGACATTGGTGTTGGCTTTTAATGCGCACAGAGCCCTGAAGATAGCGCAACGCGATAACAGTAAGGCTTCAGGCGGGAGGGCGCTATCTCAGGGCACTATCTCAGGGCACTATCTCAGGGCACCGATCAACTTGACGCAGGCGACCAGCAGGGTGCCCAATACCAGCCCCACCACCAGGTCGGGCAACATGGAGGGCAGTATGTCGAGGGCGTGGTGCACCGCATCAATGTTGTGCACGTACATTCCTCCACCGACCAACAGCATCGCGACAGTACCGACCACGCCGAGCAGGCGAATCACCCTGGGGAGTGCGGCGACCAGCCCTTCACCCATCAGCTGGTACGGACGCCGCAGCCATGGCGCCTGTTGTGGTGCGCGCTCTATCAGGTAAAAACCGGTATCGTCCATGCGCACCAGAAGCGCAACCGCACCGTAAACGCCGACCGTCGCCAGCAGCGCAATCAGACTCACCACGATCACCTGCACCGCGAACTGCTGCTCAATCACGGTTCCCAGCGTAATCACAATGATCTCGATGGAGAGGATAAAGTCGGTGCGGATGGCACCTTTTATTTTGCGGGCTTCGAGCTTGAGGATCTGGGCGGGGTCAGCGGATTCTTGCGCGGCTATCGCGTGGGGCTTATGGGGGAAAAACCATTCGCTTACCTTTTCGGCCCCTTCGTAGCTGAGATAGGCACCACCCACCAGTAGGATGGGCACGATCAAACCGGGCAGGTAAGCGCTCAGCAAGAAGGCCAGCGGCAGGATAATCAGCTTGTTGACCATGGAGCCCTTGGTGATGGCCCAAACCACAGGCAGTTCACGGGATGCGCGAAACCCGGTGGCTTTCTCGGCATTGACGGCCAAATCATCCCCCAGCAGTGCGGCGGTCTTCTTTACCGCCACCTTGCTCATTACTGCCGCATCGTCGAGCAGTATCGCGATATCATCCAGGATCGCAAAAATTCCACTGGCCATAGATTATCAACACTCCGTCTTTGAAGGGGGAGGAGCGCACACCCAAGGCCGCTCCGGGTAAAAAGAGAATATTATCCTACTGCATTTTATGGTTTGTTTGTGATGGCCCGGTGAAACGGGCCGTCGCACCGCTATTCGCTGACCAGCTGGTCGCATTTAAAAAAAGCGCCTTTGTCGGTGCCCAACACCTCAACCAGCCTGGGCAATAGCCGGGACATCTTGTCGAACAGCCCCCACGGAGGATTAACCACTATCATGCCGGAGGAGGTCATTCCGCTGCCGTCGGTATCTGCGCAGAGGCCCAACTCGAAACGCTGAATGTTTTTGATGCCACTATGGATAAACGATGTTTCCAGCTGGGCAATGCGCTTGCGGTCGACCACAGGGTACCAGACTCCGTAGGTGCCGGTGGCAAAGCGTTTGTGGGCGCTCTGGACTGTTTTGAAAACCTGCTCGTAATCCGATTTGATCTCATAGGAGGGGTCGATCAACACCAATGCCCGGCGCGATATCGGGGGCAGGTGTGCCAGAACACCCTTGAGACCATCCTGGCATATCACCTTTATGCGCCGGTTGCCCTCGGTGTTTTTCCTCAACCGGTCGGCATCATCCTTGTGCAGTTCGTACAACCAGGCATTGTCTTTCCTGCGCAGAAACTGGCTGGCGATAAGGGGGGAGCCTGGATAATAGCGCAACCGGTTCGATGAGTTGCAGGCGGCGATCGTCTCGAAGTAGCGCGATAACTCAGGAAACTGACCGGCTTCTAGTTTGCCAATGCCGTTGGCGTGTTCTGCCAGTTTGAGGGCATGGCTCGACTCCAGGTTGAACAGCCCTGCCCCCGCGTGGGTATCGATGTAATCAAAGGGCTTGTCCTTCCTGGTAAAGTGCTCGAGGGCCTCCACCAAAACAATATGCTTGATGACGTCGGCAAAATTTCCAGCGTGAAAGGAGTGTCGGTAGCTGAGCAAAGGGAAACCCTGTTCGTGAGATCGACGATCGGTTGTCATCGACCTGGGTGGAGACCAAGGGCTATTATCGCCACTGCGAGGGTTAAATGCTATTGATGGCGTTGCGGTAACACGCCGGTCGCTGCTGTAGCGGGTGAGGCTTGGCGTTTTAATCGCTCATGGGAACCGGTACCAGGTTACTTTTCAGGTACAGCGGGTGGGCGGGCTCGCCCGATTTGTTCATTTTGAGGTAATGCAAATGGGGTAGCGATTGTTTTACGGCGCTGGATCTTTGCAGATAGCTGCCATCGTTACCCCAGGCGGCCACAACGATCGCCGCCTCTTTTGCCAGCGCCGCAAGCCATGCATCGTTCTCGGCTCCGATGGGGGCAGGGTAGGCTTTCATGTCGGCGGGATCCGTTGCGCGGTAGGCAAACAGGTTGGCCATGCACACGCCGCCATAGCCCCAGGAGGTAGCGAAATTGATACAACGGATAAGGGTTGGGTCGTCTACCGTCTCATCGGCTGTCGATGGGTTCAGGCCGATGACCATCGCCATGGGCTTGGTCTCATCCCAAATACGCCACAGCGCGTAGCGGTAGCGTCGGCAAGGGGATAATTTGGCGTCGGCTTTCAATCAATGGCTCCGCTGCAATTCAGGCTCGGGCGACTCATCATCGGATCTCTCGGGCGCGGTTCTAATAGGATGAATTGGGCGTATTATCAGGGTCGATTTCGCCATAGACCTCTTCAGGATCGACGTCGTTGATAAGCAGTATTTCCCTGACGGTTTCAATCTGGTCGAGTACCATCTGGTAGCGATCGCCGTATTCATAGCGGGTCACCTCTATCGCTTTCGGCATGTAGGTAAATGCAATCTTGAGTGCCGTCAACGCCTCGTTATCGATTTTTTCGCTCATGCAGGCCACCTTCGTGTTTGCTTCAGTGCTATGTCGTCGGGAATACCGATCATGGAGCCAGCATGGTATTCAGGCTTGACCGCACGCCCTGTTCGCCAATGCTCGGGTCAAGAGCGCCGCGTCGTGTCCCATCCGGGCCGAACAGCACAAGAACCGTCGTACCCACCTTCTGTTGCCGGCTAAACGCCCGTCCCTTGGGGGTGTTCACGTCAACCACCAGGAACTCCACGCTCTGCTCAAAGTCCGGGCGTATCCGATTGAGCAGGTCCATGGTTTCAATGCCTCCCACCGTATTCTTATCATGGGTTAGCACCACAACCGCCGATCCCTGGCCGATTTTGGACAGGTCGTCGCTAAACCCCTTGGGTAGCAACATCACCGCGGCGGCCAGTATAAAGCAGACAAATAGAATAAGGACCAGGTTGGTCGCTCGGGATGAACCCTGCTGTGAATAGCGCATAGTGATAAAGACCCTTTGTTGGATGCAAACAATATACTAAAGCGGTTGTATGGGGTCAGGTGATATTTTCATATGACACCCCATAGGCGGGTGCCGCCTGCGTTGTACTACCAATATTTTTGATCGCTTAATGCTTCCACGCATTCCGTGGCGCCTTGCATAGGCTGCACCGGGTGGCCGTCAAGGGACTGAGCCAGCCAGCCTTCGGGCTGACTCAGTACAAAGGGAGCTTTTACAATCTGTTCGCTGATCTGTTTAAAACCGATTTTGGAATAAAAAGCCGGGTCGCCGTAGGTGAAGGCCAGGTCGACGTCCATACGCTTTAAATGCTCGAGCCCATAACGGATCAGTTCTTGTCCTATGCCCGAGCCTTGAACGCGGGTAGAGACTGCAACCGGCGACAAAATAAACGCAACCTGATCGTTGGGCACAATAAAACGACTAAAGAATATCGACCCAACAATACGATCGTTCTCCGTTGCAATGCAGCCAATTAGATTTTTTGGTGCTGTGTCAGCAATCAGCCGTGAAACCAGATCGGCAATAATTCGGCCCTCGGATTCGCCCTCTGATGCAGAGAATACATCGGAAAAAAGCGCTACAACGTCCGCGGTGTCCGATGCTGTGAATAGTGAATATTTCATAGTAAAAGGTCAGCCTGCCACGATATTTTCAGCGAGTTTACTCTCTTCAAACTAGCCTACCGTCTTGAAATGGTTCAGAGAAGCCCTGTTTTCCTACCCTACAGGTCGTTTCAGTACCAAGGGAAGTATGCAGCTTTTTTATCCCTCATAACCGGCGATAAGTCCCGTCAAACCCTATGCCGGCAGGCAATAATCCACCGCGCCGGAGGCGCTCCTGCAAAGTGCAATGATGTAGAACCGGCCTCATGGGTGACACTTAAAACCGGCCACATAGGTAACACCTATGCTGGTCGGTCAGTACCCTTCCTCCCGTCATCCTCGCGAATGCGGGGATCCACAGCAGATTGAATTACTGGATGCCCTCCTTCGAGGGCATGACGAAGGGGAAGGGGCTCCCGACATCCATGTTGCCGCAGGGCAAAGAGATGAAGTCGCCCGACGGGGCGAGACCCGTCAAACCGTTTGCCGGCAGGCAATAATCCATCGCGCCGGAGGCGCTCCTGCAAAGTGCAATGATGTACAACCGGCCTCATGGGTGACACTTAAAACCGGCCACATAGGTAACACCTATGCTGGTCGGTCAGTACCCTTCCTCCCGTCATCCTCGCGAATGCGGGGATCCACAGTACCTTGAATTACTGGATACCCTCCTTCGAGGGTATGACGAAGAGGGGAAGGGGCTCCCGACATCCATGTTGCCGCAGGGCAAAGAGATGAAGTCGCCCGACGGGGCGAGACCCGTCAAACCGTTTGCCGGCAGGCAATCATCCACCGCGCCGGGGGCGTTCCTGCAAAGTGCAATGATGTAGAACCGGCCTCATGGGTGACACTTAAAACCGGCCACATAGGTAACACCTATGCTGGTCGGTCAGTACCCTTCCTCCCGTCATCCTCGCGAATGCGGGGATCCACAGTACCTTGAATTACTGGATACCCTCCTTCGAGGGTATGACGAAGGGTTGTGCCTGAAATTTCAGGCCGCTTCGGGGGGAAGGGAAAAGCTAAGAGTTGCCTGAGAGCCCCTGATCGCTCTCGGCATCCCTGCCTTCCGCGATCTACGCCCATCCCCGGGCGCCGCTATCGCCATCCGTGGCTCTCGCGGCATACGACCCACAAGGATGTGGGGAGTGCCGATTGCGCAGGAGCGCAGCTATCGGCCCGCATCCCTGGACATAAAAAAAGGCACCCGAGGGTGCCTTTAATCAAGTCAGCCAGGAGAGCTAGCTTTCCTGTTTCATTCGCTTGTACCAGAGGTTGTGGTGCTGCTTGGCCCAGGCCTCGTCAACATGACCACTGTTCATGCCCTCGAGGGCACCTTCGGTACCCAGTGATCCAATGTAGATATGGAACAATGAGCCGCAGAACAACAGTACGGCGGAGCCAGCATGGATCAAGTTAGCGTTCTGCATGGTGTCGCGAATCTGCCCATAGTTGGGGAAATCCAGCACCAGACCGCTGCCCGATACGATCAGTCCCAACAGGACCACGATCCAGAACCAGACCTTCTCGCCGCCGTTCATGTAGTCGGCATCGGGGTGCTCGTTGCCGATAATGCCGCCACCCTTGGCGAACCACTTGATGTCGATCAGGGTGAAGAAGTTATTCTTCATCCATTTTACGATCATCACCAGCAGGGCGATGCAAAATAGCGGCCCCAGGTAGTTATGCACATCCTTGCCAAGACTGAGGAAGGTCGAAAAGGCATCCTTCCCCATAAGCGGGATCAGAACCGATTTACCGTAGAGAATGCAAAGGCCGGTTACACCCAGCAGCAGAAACAGTATCGCCACGAACCAGTGAATGGTTCGGTCGGCACGGTTCCAGCGCTCGATGGTCTTGCCGCTGCGAGGCTCACTGAGGCGATTGGGTCCGATCAACAGGTAAACCAGTACCAGGGTGACCAGGCTCAGGGACAGCGCCCAGGCGCCGCCCGGAGAGATCCACTGGGCGCGGAACTCCATCCACCAGGTTCCTGACTCATTGATCAGCATACCGCTTTCGTTGCCCTGTATCTGTGTAGTGCCGATGGAGCCGTGGCGCACATGATCCCAGAATGCCGTGGCGGAGTCAGGAGCGACTGCTGCCAGGGTATAGGGGACCATGGGTGCCAGAAGCAACACCAGAGCACAACAGACGAGCGCGAGGTTAACGCCGCGTAAGCGGCGTTTCATCCCCGGGTTCTCTGCTTGTGTCGATGATTTCATAAGCATCTTTCCCGTTAAGCGGGTTAACAGCGCTGCCGTTAACCCTTGGCTTTACGACCGTAGGCCATGGACTGACCCCAGGCACCCGCATTGGAGCCGCGATAGGTCACACGCTCACGGAAGATGTCGGAAACATCGTTCGCATCACCGGCCAGCAGTGCCTTGGTCGCGCACATCTCTGCACACGCAGGCAGTTTGCCTTGGGCGATACGGTTGGCTCCGTACTTCTCCCACTCGGCCATAGAGTTATCCTCTTCAGGACCCCCGGCGCAGAAGGTGCACTTGTCCATCTTGCCGCGAACGCCGAAGGCGTTCTCCATCGGGAACTGCGGCGCGCCGAAGGGGCAGGCCATCAGGCAGTAACCGCAGCCGATGCACTGGTCTTTGCTGTGCAGCACGATGCCATCCTGGGCTTCGTAGATACAATCAACCGGACACACAGCGATGCAGGGAGCATCGGTGCAGTGCATGCAGGAGACAGAGATGGAAGCCTCATCCGCTTCGCCATCGTTGATGGTAACAACGCGACGACGGTTGATGCCCCAAGGCACCTCGTTGGTGTTTTTACATGCGGTAACGCAGCCGTTGCACTCAATGCAGCGCTCCGAATCACACAAAAATTTCATTCTAGCCATGATAATTATTTCCTGTGCTATGCGGCTGCTTATGCCGGCAGAATTCGACAAAGACTCACTTTAGACTCTTGCATCTGGGTCACAGAGTCGTAGCCGTAAGTCATCGCGGTGTTGGCAGATTCGCCCAGTACATACGGGTCAGCGCCCTCTGGGTACTTGCTGCGTAGATCCTTGCCTTCGAGCACACCACCGAAGTGGAATGGAAGGAAAGCGACGCCACGGTCAACGCGACGTGTGATCAGGGCTTTCACCTTGATTTTGGCGCCTTCGGGAGTCTCTACCCACATATCCTGTCCGTCGCGGATGCCAGCATCGTTGGCATCGCCCGGATGGATCTCGGCGAACATCTCCTGCTGCAGCTCAGCCAGCCAGGGGTTGGAACGGGTCTCGTCACCACCACCCTCGTACTCAACCAGGCGGCCGGAGGTAAGAATGACAGGGAACTGCTGGCTGAAATCCTTGCTCTGAATCGACTTGTAGAGAGTCGGCAGACGGTAATGGGACTTGCGGTCCTCGTAGGTTGGGTACTTCTCAACCAGGTCGCGACGGGTGGTATACAGCGGCTCACGGTGCACCGGTACCTTATCCGGGAAGGTCCATACCACGGCACGGGCCTTGGCGTTACCGAAGGGAGCGCAGCCGTGCTTGATGGCAACACGCTGGATGCCGCCGGAGAGGTCGGTCTTCCAGTTTTTGCCTTCGGCAGCAGATTTCTCGGCAGCGGTCAGGTCATCCCACCAGCCCAACTGCTGTAGCAGCTTGGCGGAGAACTCGGGGTGGCCGTCCTTGATCTCGGAACCTGCGTTGTGCGATCCCTTGGCCAGCAAGCTGACCCCGTCACGCTCAACACCGAAACGGGCACGGAAGGTGAGTCCACCCTCGGCGACCGGCTTGCTGTTGTCGTACAGCAGCGGGGTGCCGGGGTGCTTCTGCTCGGCGGTTCCCCAGCAAGGCCATGGCATGCCATAGAAATCACCATCGGCAGGGCCGCCTTCGGCCTTGAGGCTGGTGAAGTCGAAGGTGTGCCAGTTTTGCTGGTGCGCCTTCATACGCTCTGGGCTCTGACCGGTGTAGCCGATGGTCCACATACCTTTGTTGAACTCACGGGTGATATCTTCGATCAGCGGCTCTTCGCCATTCACCTTGATGTTCTTGCACAGCTCATTTTCAAAGCCAAACTTCTTGGCGAGCTTGTACATAATGGTGTGGTCAGGCAGTGATTCGAACAGGGGCTCGATCACCTTGTCGCGCCACTGTAGCGAGCGGTTAGACGCGGTAACGGAACCGTAAGTTTCGAACTGGGTTGTCGCGGGTAGCAGGTAGACACCGTCCTTACGATCGGGCAGTACAGCGCTGACGGTGGGATAGGGATCAATGATGACCATCATATCCAGCTTGTCCATCGCCTTCTTCTGCTCCAGTCCACGGGTCTGGCTGTTGGGTGCGTGACCCCAGAACACCATGGCGCGCAGGTTATCCTCTTGCGCAATGTTGCCCTTGTCCTCCAGTACGCCGTCGATCCAGCGTGATACCGGAATGCCCGCAGAGTTCATTGGGAACTTGGGCTTCTCGGCGGTGCCTTCGAACGCCTTGCGGTTGTCGAAACGTCCCTTAACCCACTCGTAATCCAGGTCCCAGACGCGGCTCCAGTGCTTCCAGGCGCCGGCTGAAAGGCCGTAGTAGCCTGGCAGTGAATGCGACAGAACGCAGAAGTCGGTAGCGCCCTGTACGTTGTCGTGGCCACGGAAGATGTTGGCACCGCCACCGGCGACACCCATATTACCCAGCGCCAGCTGCAGGATGCAGTATGCGCGGGTGTTGTTGTTACCGATGGTGTGCTGGGTACCACCCATGCACCAGACGATGGTTCCGGGCTTGTGCTCGGCAAGGGTCTGGGCCACGCGGCGCATCTGCTCTTCGCTGACGCCGGTGATGTTCTCAACCTCGGCAGGGGTAAATTTCTTCACCTCTTCGCGTACTTCGTCCATGCCGTAGACACGTTGCTCGATAAAGGAGGCGTCTTCCCACTTGTTCTCGAAGATATGCCACAACAGACCGTGGATAAAGGGAACGTCGGTACCGGGGCGAATCCGCACATACTCGGTAGACTTGGCTGCGGTGCGGGTGAAACGTGGATCAACCACGATCACCTTCGCCTTGTTACGCTCCTTGGCGTGCAGGATGTGCTGCATCGCGACCGGGTGCGCCTCGGCAGGGTTGGATCCGATCAGGATCATCGCCTTGGAGTTATGCATGTCGTTGAACGAGTTGGTCATCGCACCGTAGCCCCAGGTGTTGGCAACACCGGCTACTGTAGTGGAGTGACAGATACGCGCCTGGTGATCCACGTTGTTGGTACCCCAAAGGGCCGCAAACTTGCGGAACAGATAAGCCTGCTCGTTGTTGTACTTGGCGGAGCCTAGCCAGTAGACGGAGTCAGGACCGCTCTCTTCGCGGATCTTCATCATCTTGGAGGTGATCTCGTCCATCGCCTCGTCCCAGGAAACTTTCTGCCACTTACCGCCGACCAGTTTCATTGGATACTTTAGGCGACGCTCGCCATGGCCGTGCTCACGTACAGAAGCACCCTTAGCGCAGTGGGCACCGCGGTTGAAGGGGTGATCAAACGCTGGTTCCTGTCCGGTCCATACGCCTTCCTGAACTTCAGCGTAGATACCGCAACCCACGGAGCAGTGGGTACAGATGGTACGTTTGGTTTCGACCGGCATGTTGCTCTTGCTGGCCGCATGGGCCTTTTGCATCATTCCGGGAGCCAGTAGCTGGCTGGCGGCCAATCCGCCGGCCGCAACGCCACTGGCGCTGAGGAAGGAGCGACGGCTGATGCCGCTCTTGGCCTGGTCCTGCCCACTTTCGGGGCTTACTTTGGTCAATTTCATTTGGATGTTGCCTCGTGTTAATCCGATATCAGAACCTGATTACTTCGCCTAGATGCGGGCGGTATCGTAATAGGCCTTGACGTGATCCGACTTGCGGTAACGTCCCGATTGCTTCTCCTCAAGCGGCTGTTCAGCGGCTTGGGCCGTACCTGCGGCGCCGACAACTGCAGCGGCACTACCGGCGACGGCAACACCCTTAAGAAACTCGCGTCTCTTAAGTTGCTCCTGGCTCAGTGGTTTCTTGCTCATCGTTCTCTCCCCTACGGGTTTTTCGTTATTGTGGTTGGTTAAAACGGTTTATTTCGGTTTGCATTAACGACTCACCCAACTGACCCACAGCGATGTAGAAGTTGGAGTTGTTGGCGTTTTGCAGGTCTTCAAAGAAGCGCTGTATCCACCCCTGGATGTGGGAGCAGAAAAAGCGTTGTTGTTGCTCGGTAGAGCCCTCCTGAACCAGATACGCCATCACCTCACAGAGGGCGGCGACATGGTCTTCCGGTTCGTGGGTATTTTGCTGGCGCTCGAAGCCCATATCGGACAGGTCCTGGCGCAGGCTGATAAGTGGTTTTTCCATCATAAAGCCTGTCTGGTACCAGGAACCGAAGGGCAGTAGCTCGCCCCGACCGATACCGATAAACAGGCTGTTGTACTCCTGGCTTGCCGCAGATGGCGTCGTGCGGGAGGCGCTTTGCTGTAGCACGTTATAGGCATGCTCGATAGCGCTGCGCGGGTGGTCAATTTCGATTGCAGCCAGCAGGTCGAGAAGCTCCTGGGTGGCAGGACCACGCAGCATTGCGCCGAGCAGGGCATAGCCCTCTGCGCGCAGGCTGTCTTCTGCGCTCAGGGGAGCGGAGGCTTCGACAACCTCGGTGGCACTGTCGGTGGTAATAATGTTGGCGCTCATGGCAGTAACTCCGAATCCTGTTTCATTAACGCCTTAACCCGGCATTCCCCGCACAGTTCCAGCAAATTGAGATTGTCGCCCTGGAACATATGGTTACCGGCAAGTTTCGATTGCATCTTGCGGAACAGGCTTTGGGTAGCGAAGGGTGTTCCACAGTCGGTGCAGCACAGCGGAGCGTCTTCGTGCAGTGTTTGTTGCGACTTGCGCAATGAACGGTCGAGGAGGTATTCGCCCCGTAGCTCCAGTACCTGCTCAGGGCACGCGCTGACGCAGAGGTTGCATTGCACGCAGTTGTGCTGGGTAAACCGCAGTCTGGGCTCATCGCCACCGGACTGCAGTGCCATGGTGGGGCAGACCCCGGCGCAGGACATGCACAGGGTGCAGTTGTCGCCGTCGATGTTAAGGCCACCCATAGGGAAGCCTGCGGGCATGGCGAGGGCGCGGGGTGCTTGTTCGGTGGCGGTCGCCAGCTGGTCAATGGCCTGGAACAGAGCCTCACGGCGCTTGCTGTCGGGCAGGTAGCCTGCGGTGGAGAGTGGCTGGTCATCGCTGGCCAATAGCTCCGCCAGGCGCTGGGTATCGTTGTGTTCGATCAACGCGATGCGGCTGTCATCGATACCGAGTTCTTTCAGTAACGCCTGCCCATAACCGAGCTGGACATTGAGTGCGCTGCGAGCGGTGTCGGCGTAGTCGTTGGGGGCAACAATAACCACCTGCCGCGCTCCCCAGGCCAGGGCGCTGAGCCAGGTCTCGAGGCCCGCGCAGTTGATCTCTTCGAGTTCGAGCCTCACCAGCCCATGGTTGTTGTCGGTGGGCACGGCGCTGCTTTCGGTGCCCTCAATGACCACGACGGCGGGCTGTTGTTCACGAACCGCCTGCTGCAAAGGTTCGCGTAGTTGCTGCAGCAGCTGCACGGGTGGGGTGTCGAGGTGCTCGATCGCTCCCGTGGGGCAGGCGCTGGCGCAGCCGCCAACACCGTGGCAAAGGTGGTGATCTACCTCGATACGGCCGCTGAACGATTGAATTGCATCGGCAGGGCAGACGTCCAGGCAGCGGGTGCAACCCGTTATGTTGCTGTTGCTGTGGGCGCAGATGTCGGAGTTGACCTGCAGGTAGACCGGTTTGCTGAACTCGCCAACCAGTTGGGGTAGCTCCTCCAGTGCGCGTTCCAGACTCTGTTGGTCAGGGCAGTAGAAGTATCCCGCAGGAGCCCGCTCACTGCTCATCTGGGCACTGCTGCCGAGGTCAAGAAGCAGGTCGAAGGCTTTCAGCTGGCTGAGGCTGGCCAGTGAATTATCCGTAAGGCCGCCAGGCAGGGAAACCGTTGCGTCAAAATGACCCATATAGCCGCTGATCGACTGTAGTTTGTGGTGGTGGAGTGGGGCGCTGATCTCTAGCCCGGCTGCGCGCTCCATCTCTGCATCCAGGGTCGCCGGCATCGCCTCGGTGATTAACAGGGTGCAGCGCAAGCTGCCCGCCAGCTCAGCCGCTGCCAGACGGGCACGGTGCTCCGGTCCAACGATCAGCAGCTCACCGGAGCTTCGGTAGGTAATAGTATTTTGTAGGGGCTCAAATTGACTAACAAATGAGCCGCTATGTTCCATGGTTACTGCAGTCATAGATCCTCGTCAGGCTGGTTGGAAGACTAAGGCTTCTCTTATTTCGAATTGTTTACCAGCCCGGGTATACCTATATAGCAAATCCGGAACCGGCACCGCAGGGAAAAAAGCCCCTGTTAATCCTTTAATGTCTTACTGTTTTTCGGTTTTTTTGTGTCGTATGGGTCGTTTTGTCTGTTTTGGTTCCCTGTGTCCCTTTTGGCGCACTTGCCAGGAGTGTGTCGAGAGCTGTTATCCGGTGCCCTATAGGTGCTTGGGCTGTTGTTGTGTGTTGGCACGGACCGGGTCTTCGTCGATCTCCTGCGTTAACCCATTTGAATCCTGTGGCTCTGTGGGCTGGGTGGTTTCCCCTGACGGGGTCTCCGGGTTGTCATTAAGCGTTGCGTCGGCTTTAGCCTCAGGGTCAAGGTTCTCCTCGGTCTCGTCGAGGTTCTCTTCGTCGCGCTGGCGCGGGTGGGTGTTGTCCGGGTCTCGGTCGATCCACTGCTTCAGGTGTTCGCTGACGGTCTCTCCCAATGGTTCGAAAACGCTGTAATCATCGTCGTAATCGTCGAGATTGTCGGTGATATTGAAGTGGGACAGGTGAAAGAGCTGTTTCAGGGCCTTGGTCCGCAGCTCCTCGCTGACCCCTTCGCTGAGGAAGCCGGAATAATTGGCATCGTTGTTGAGGCTGGCAAGTTCCGGCATATCGGCATCGGTTTTCGGGGCGGGGGGCTGCTCCTCCCCAGTGCTCAGGGGCTGGCTCTCAATCTCGGTGTTTGCTGTCTCTTCGGTGGCGGGCGGGGTTGTTTCGTTTTCTGCCTGCAGCTTGCGTCGGCTCCAGCGGCTGGCGAAGCCCTCGTTGGTGTCGTCGGCGCTCATGGGGTTGTTTCTCCGTCGTTGGGGCCGTTCTTATGCATAGGCTTGTCGCCGAACAGTTCTCCGCTGTTGAATGAGCTGTGGCCCTTGGATTTTTCCTCCCGGCCTTTTTCTCCTTTCCCGCCTTTTCCACCTTTGCCTCGAAGTCGGCGTTTACCGTTGTCGCTTTGGTCTTCGCCGTGGCGCGCCATAAAAGCCTCTATCCAGCACAGTACCGCAGGGGGCATGGGGGCCGAGAAAACATCCTCTTCACCGCCGTCCATATAAGAGGACGCAAGATCCTGGCTGGCGCTGACTCGCAGGGGGTGCAGGGCATCCTCATCGTCGCTGTCATCGTCGATGTCGCAGACGACAAAGAGTTTAGGTGCGCGGGAACTCAGGTTGAAGCGGTAGGCGGCGCGTTCATCGCGGTGCAGTTGCAGTTGCAGTCGAGCGCAGGTGGTCGCGTTTTCAGGTGTCGGGGCGTCGGCAGGCACGAGTTCGCAGGCCCAGCTGGCGGTTAGCCAGGGGCCGACATGGCGTTCGGTTTTAATCATCGCCACCTTGAGTGGGTAGATCTCTTCGTCAAGGGTGTCTTGTTGTTGCAAGTGATCGCTCCTGATGTGGCGGATTGTTAATGGCAGTCGGGTTCCATGGGGAGCTGACTGGGCAGCCTGCTATCTATGCAAAGGCTGTTCCTGAAAAAAGTCCCATTGAAACCCTTTGCTTTGGGACGTTTTGGGGCAATTGTCCATGTTTTGAGCGTCAAGTGGGTCATATTGACTCAGTTTGAGTGGAGTATCGCCCCATTTAGGCAGGGTACGCTTCTTGCTTTTATAGCGGGCACTGAAGCCTGTCGGGATACCCTATTCCCTGATGGCAACCTATTTTGCTGGAGCCCACACCATGAATGCGATATCTGCCTATCGCCCCCTGATGAGCCAATCCGGTATTCAGGGCACCCATTGCATCGAGGCGTTGGATGAGCAGGGGCAAGCGCGAGAGATCCATATCGCCGGAGAGCGGGCGCTGACGATCTATATAGACAAGGTAGAGCTACTTACCCTGATGACCATGGGGCGACGTCCCGAAGAGCTGGTGCTGGGGTATCTGCTCAATCAGGGCATTGTCGATCGGGTTGAGCAGGTACGTTCCGTACAGGTGGAGTGGGATGTTGAAGCGGCGGCTGTTGTCACCGACGGCTCCATCGAGGGTTGGCAGGAGCGGCTGGGGCGCAAGACGGTAACCACTGGATGTGGCCAGGGTACGGTGTTTGCCAGCATGATGGATAAGTTTGAGGATATTCAGCTGCAGCGGCAGAGCTATTCCCAGTCGGGCATTTACGGGCTGCTTGATTCCCTTTCCCGCCACAACGAGATCTATCGACAGGCGGGAGCGGTGCACGGTTGTGCGTTGTGCCGGGGAGTCGATGTGATCGACTTTGTCGAAGATGTGGGGCGCCACAACGCGGTGGATACCCTCGCGGGAAGAATGCTGCTCGATGGCCTTCAGGGTAAGGATCTTATCTTCTATACCACAGGGCGGCTCACATCGGAGATGGTGATTAAAGTCGCGCAAATGGGTATTCCCCTGCTGCTGTCGCGCTCGGGCTTGACCCAGATGGGGTTGGAGATGGCGCAGCGGGTAGGGCTGACCATGATAGGCCGTGCCAAGGGTAAGCACTTCATGGTGTTCAGCGGACAGGACAATATCAATTTTGATCAGAGGCCACCGCCCCGTCCGGAGCGGGCTGGTGGTCGGTCACAGGGGGGATGAGTATGCAACAGGGACAGGTTGCGGTGGGGAAGCCGGGGGAGCGCGGTGGCGCGGAGTTTCTCAATATCAAGCAGGTGGCCGACTTTCTTCAGCTGAACGAGAAGAAGGTGTACGCCATGGTTAGCGAGGGGGTGATTCCAGCCACCAAGATTACCGGTAAATGGCTCTTTCCCAAGCGTCTGGTAGAAAGCTGGTTGTTGGAGTCGTGCCATGGAGGTGTGCTTTCCGACCGCCTGCTGGTGGTCGGCAGTGGTGACCTGCTTCTGCAGCAGGCCCTGTCACGGCAGCAACGTGATATGCAAGATGCGGGTCTGGTGTCGATGTCGGCCACGGGAACCCGTCTCGGGCTGGCAATGCTCGATCGCGGGCGCGCCGATCTTTGTGTGATGCATTGGGGGCCGGCTGGGGAGAGTCGGGTGCGCCATCCTGCGTTGTTACAGCGTTACCAAAACTTCCGTCAATGGACGATGGTGCGCCTGCTTGAGCGTGAGGTGGGTATTGCGTCGAGTCCCGGGTTGGTGCCGTCTGAGGCCGCATCCTGTTTTGCGAGCGGTAAGCGGTGGGTATTGCGTCAGGGGGGCACCGGTGCACGGCGTCTGTTTGATGAACAGTTGGCGATCCATCACGGCTCTATCGATGAGTTGAGTATTGCGGAGCCGGTGCTGAGTGAGTGGGAGGTGTCGGTGCAGCTTAATGAGGGACGGGTCGACCATGGCATTATTTCCCGTGCCTGCGCCCATCAGCTGGACCTGCCCTTTCTGTCGTTGGGCAGTGAGGCGCTCGATATGGTAATGCCCCAGCCGATCTATTTCCGGGTGTTGGTGCAGCAGTTGCTGGGACAGTTTCGGACGTTGGCGCTGCAGCAGCAGGCGAGCCATTACGGCGGCTACGATCTGGGCCAGTGTGGCGAAATTCTGTGGACCCCCTAATTCTGTGGACCCCCTAATGCCTGCTCGCCGGTCAGTGCAGGATTCAGCGAATGAGGGGCCTGTATTGCGGCATTTCAGCTGTCGGTGGCCCAGGCCTGTAATTTACGTTCGAGGGTCTTGCGGGAGATTCCCAGCTGGCGCGCGGCTTCGGATTTGTTGCCGTTGGTGTGCTGCAGTACCTGCTCGGTGTGGCGACGAATAACCCGCTCCAGATCCCATTCGCTGGGGTAGCCCGCACCGGGAGCCGTATCTTGCGGCGCCGGGTTCTCCTGGCGAAGGTAGTTCAGGGGCAGTTTTCCCAGTAGCAGGCAGCGTTCAATAAAGTTGCGCAATTCGCGAATATTGCCGGGCCAGTCGTGTTGCTGCAGTTGGGTGAGGTCGGCATGGGAGAGGGGGATCTCCGGTACGCTCAGCTCCCCCGATAGCTTGCCCACAAAATGGTGTACCAGGGGAGGGATATCCTCCGGGCGGTCTCGTAGCGGCGGCATGGTCAGGGTGAGGATATTGATACGGTAGTAGAGGTCTTCGCGAAAGTTGCCGTTCTGGGATTCGTGCTCCAGATTACGGTTGGTGGCGGCAACGATACGCACATCGATCGGGACCTGTTTATCTCCCCCGACCGGACGAATGCAGCGCTCCTCCAGAACTCGCAGTAGTTTGGCTTGCATGGACAGCGGCATCTCACCAATTTCATCAAGAAACAGTGTGCCGCCATGGGCATGAACAAAGAGCCCGTCGCGTGCCTGCTGGGCTCCGGTAAAGGCGCCGCGTTGATGGCCAAACAGCTCGCTTTCCATCAGGTCGGGGGCGATGGCGCTGCAGTTGATGGCAACAAAGGCACCTTTGCGGCGGCTCTGCATGTGAATGGCGCGTGCAGCAAGTTCCTTTCCTGTGCCAGACTCGCCCTGGATCAGAATGGTTGAAGGGGTGGGGGCGACCCGGGTAATGATCTCTGAAACTTCGTTAATCGCTGAGCTGTCACCGATCAGTTCGGAGTTGGTCAGTCGCTCCTGCTGCCAGGGAGAGCGCAGATAGCTGTGGCGCTCCTTGCTGCGTCGCTCAAGGCAATACTGTACCGAGCGCATGATTTCGTTGATGGTGCAGGGTTTGTGCAGCAGATCGGCACCGCCGGCACGGAGCACGCGAATGGCCAGTTCGGAGTCTCGTTGCTCGCTGAGGCAGATAATGTCGGAGTGGTCACTGTAGTGGCGTAAAATTCTCTCCCATTCGTCGGTGATGGAGGAGAATAGGTCCAGGTTGACGATGATCAGGTCAAAATGGCAGCGTTTGAGCAGTGCCCGTGCGGTTTCCAGGTCGTTGGTTTGTTCGAGTAAGCCACTGCTCTGCTTGAGCGATTGCATGACCGCTTGCTGGTCATGGGTTTCATCGAGCAGCAGAATAGAGGAGATGCGCGTGTTGCAAACCGGAATGCGGTGCAGGTTATCCGCAGGGGTGTCGACGATGGAGAATGGCAGCAGTTGGGCCATTAATGGAAGCCTTAACAAGTTGAGCCGCAGGGTGCGGTATGGATCGAATTACGATTAGGCTTCCTTGCTGCATTGCCTCCTGCAGGTGCTGGATAGGCATCCAAAACTCACCAGATGCTTACCGACGCCAGCTAAGTAACACTAGGTCATTCTGTCCCCTCCGTCCATAGCGCTGGGTCAATATGACGCTACAAAGCACGGCTCAGTAGGACTCATGTGGTTATTTGCGGGAGATTTTTGCCCACAGAGCAGGCTAATCGAGCTTTTAGGGCAAGCCTTTGGTTATTTATACCGAGGGGATAACCCGCTGGGGATGAGACCTTGGTCTAACGGTCATACCATTTGTGGCGTTCGTTACCTTAGTTGGTTCGGTTGTTGCTGGGTTCTGGCTGGACAAACGGGGCGATGAGATGGACGCTATTGGCTATCCACTGACATAGGTCGCTTTTCGGTTGAGGGGGCTCGGTGTCATACTGACCCCGTTTTGCTGATGAAGGCCCGCCGCTACCAAGAACCCTGTTGGAGCCGATTACTCCATAAAGCGATAACGGATAGTGTCGGGCGGGGTAGAATACGGGAGGGTGGTTCGTCCAATAGGGACGAGGGTACCCATCCAGCTAAAATGCACCCGGGAGTGCACACAGGAGAGATCGTTGAGTAACCCAGCAGTAGTAGTTGATGGCGTGATTCTGGCGGGGGGCGAAGCCCGTCGCATGGGCGGAGAGGATAAGGGGCTGGTAGCGCTAGGGGGGAAAGCGATGATTGAGCACGTAATAGCTCGCTTTGCTCCCCAGGTGGCGGGCTTGTGTATTAACGCGAACCGCAACCAGGAGCGCTATGCGGCGTTGAGTTTTCCGGTGATCAGCGATCGCCAGAGCGGTGAGTACCCCGGGCCTCTGGCCGGAATGGCTGCAGGTCTTGCCGCGAGTCAGGCGGAGCTGGTTGCATTTGTGCCCTGCGATGCACCGCTGCTACCCGGCGATCTTGTGTCGAGACTGCACAGCGCGCTGGAGCAGCAAAAGGCCGATATGGCAGTGGCCCACGACGGAGCGTTTTGGCAACCGGTGTTTGTATTGATGCGGCGTTCGCTACTGCCCAGTCTGGAGCACTTTCTTGAGGGGGATGGGCGTAAGATCATGCACTGGTTCCAGCAGCAGGAGATGGTCAAGGTGGTGTTTGACGATCAGGTCGACGCGTTCGAAAACATTAATACACCCGAGCACTGCCAGCGCGTTGAGCAACAGTTGGCGGGGGTAGAGTTATGATCGAGTGCAATATTCCCCTGGTCGGTTTTATCGCTCATAGTGGTACCGGAAAAACCACCTTGCTGTGCCAGCTATTACCGTTGTTACGTTTGAAAGGGCTGCGTGTGGGTATGGTGAAACATGCTCATCATCGTTTTGAGATGGACACCCCCGGTAAGGACAGTTATGAGCTGCGTAAGGCGGGTGCCGAGCAGATGCTGATCTCTTCCCGCGAGCGCTGGGCGTTGTTGAGCGAAAACCTGGGTGAAGAGCCACGGCTCAATGAGCTGCTTGGAAAATTTGACCAGCAGCGCCTGGACCTGATTCTGGTGGAGGGGTTTAAGCCCGAACCCTATCCCAAAATCGAGTGCCATCGTCCCTCCATGGGTAAGCCTCTTTTGTATACCCAGCACCCCAATGTTATTGCGGTGGCCTGTGATGAGCTGCCCCAAGAGGGTATTGGCGAGCTTGACCACCTCGACCTGAACAATGTGCAACAGATTGCCGACTATATCTGTCACCATTTTCTTTAATGGCTATTAACCCGGGTGTGCCCTGTTCGGGCTCAACCCTAAGGATGTTGTGATGAGCGAAATTTCCCTCAACAGTTGTTGCAATGCGCAAGGCGAGCTACCGGTTGATCTTGGTCGCAAAGCGATTCTGGAACAGGTTGCGCCCCTGGTGGTGGTTGAAAGTGTGCCGTTGTTGGAGGCGTTGGGACGGGTGCTGGCCGAAGATGTTCGTTCGCCAGTCGCGGTCCCCGGCCATGATAACTCGGCGATGGATGGCTTTGCGCTGCGCTTTACTGACCTCAACGAGGAGGGCGGGAGCTGCTTGAAACTGGTTGGTGAAGCCCTCGCCGGCCATCCCTTCCTCGACGCCGTGCCCGAGGGTGGGGCGATTCGTATCATGACCGGTGCCATGATGCCGGTGGGAACCGATACCGTGGTGATGCAGGAGATCGTTACTTGCGATGACTCCGGTGTACATATCCCCGCAGGCATCAAGCAGGGGCAGAATCGTCGCCGCGCGGGAGAGGATATCGCCCTCGATGCGGTGGCGTTGACCAGTGATACCCTGATCAAGGCGGCTGAACTGGGGCTGTTGGCCTCACTGGGGGTGGATCGGGTATTGGTCAAACGGCGCCTCAAGGTCGCGGTGCTCTCGACCGGCGATGAGATTCGTGCGCCAGGGAGTAAACTGCAACTGGGGCAGATCTACGACAGCAATCGCTTCAGCTTGCACGGCTTACTGGAGCCTTTGGGGGTGGAGTTGATCGACCTGGGTATTATCCCCGACCAGCCTGCCCTGTTGGAGGAGGCGTTTGCCCATGGGGCCAGCGAGGCCGATCTGGTATTGACATCGGGCGGGGTGTCGGTGGGAGAAGCCGACTATGTCAAGGATACCCTGGAGCGCATTGGCGAAATTCATTTTTGGAAAATGGCGATGAAACCTGGCCGCCCGCTGGCGTTCGGTCGTATCAAACAGTCGGTGTTCTTCGGCTTGCCGGGTAATCCGGTGGCGGTGATGGTGACTTTCCTGCAGTTTGTGTTGCCAGCCATTCGCAAGATGCAGGGCATGAAAAATTGGCTCCCTTTGACGCTGCCCGCAGCGGCCACCGAATCCTTAAGAAAACGGCCGGGTCGCACCGAGTTTCAGCGTGGGATCTATCATCGTGATGAGCACGGTGCATTTCACGTTAGCAGCAGCGGCACCCAGGGGTCCGGCGTGCTAAGTTCGATGAGCCGCGCCAACTGCCTGATTATCCTGCCCTCGGAACTGGAGCAGGTGGAGCCTGGCGAGAGCGTTGATATTCAGCCATTGATGCTGTGATCTTTCGGCAACCAGGCCACTTGCCTAAAGGTGGGTAAGATCCTGATTCACGCTTTGTCACCGCAGCCGCAACCCGATATGATCGGGACTACGAAATAGCTTCAGGCTGTTTCTTCACAATTGAGTCGTTACGGGTTTCTGCATGATCACCAAGTTTCTGGTTACCGTCGCTATTATCGTTGGCGCCGTCCTTTATTTGCGCCATCGCAATCGCACCGCGGTGTCAGCAGCGCCGGCGACGGTAGCTCCCGCGCCGCCCCCCTTCCCGGTATCGTTCCGAGTTCTCTCCTATATCCTCGCAGGTTTAGTGACCTTCTCTGCCATCGGCTACATGCTTTACGATTACCACGATAGCCATCGACTGCTTTCGATCCGGGTGGTAAACCCGGTGAATGGAGAGGAGGTCGAATACAAGGCGCTTAAGGGTAAGTTGGAAAACCGCCGTTTCGAAACCGTCAACGGTCAGCAGATACGGGTCTCGGATAACGAACGCCTGGTGATCGAGGTGATCGATTAAGCAGGGCCCGCCCCCTCAGCCGCGGTATACCCTTTGCACCGATCCATCGTGAATCAGCAGGCCGCGTGGGTGGACGCGGATATAAAGTCTGTGCCCATAGGGCCAAGGCGATCAAAGGCCAGGAGCAGTCCGTTGCCTGTAGTGATCCAACCATTGCCCAGTGGCTAGCGAAGAGGTCGCGTCTGAGGCTTATTAGCAGACTCCTTTATGGGGTATTGTGTACTGCAGCGGTATGCGGAGGGCTCGGTTGCCCCCGACTCGACCCGCTGGCACCCTTGCTATGCCGTAGGAGAATGTAGTCCATGATGCGAATTGATGATGCAATAAACCCCTGTGACCTGGTCCTGTTTGGCTGTGTCGGAGACCTGTCGCTGCGTAAGTTATTTCCTGCGCTTTACCACTTGCAAGTGGCGGGGCTGTTGCACGAAACAACACGCATTATTGGTATTGCTCGTAAGGATCTTGATGATACAAGCTTTGCGGCGATGGTCGACAGCGCGCTACGCACTCATGTTGCAGGGGAGCAGTTTGAGCGTCACCATTGTGAGGCATTGCTGAAACGGATCAGCTACCTGCGTCTGGAACTGACACAGGTGGATGATTACCGCGCGGTAAAAAAACTGCTTGTCACCCTGTCACCAACCGTTATCCATTATTTGGCAACGCCGCCAGAACTCTATGGGACCGTTTGCGAACATCTCCATGCCAGCGATGCAATTTCGCAAGGCGCCCGTATCGCGTTAGAAAAGCCCATCGGTCATGATCTGGAAAGTTCACGCCGTATCAATGACATTGTCAGTCGGTACTTTGACGAACAGGATATCTATCGCATCGATCACTATCTGGGCAAAGAGACGGTGCAGAACCTCATCGCCCTGCGCTTTGCCAATAACCTGTTTGGTTCCCAGTGGGACCAGCATCACATCGATCATGTGCAGATCACTCTCGCCGAAGAGGTCGGGATCGAAGGGCGCTGGGGATACTATGACCAGGTCGGACAGATGCGCGACATGGTGCAGAACCACCTGATCCAGCTGCTCTGTATGGTGGCGATGGACCCGCCTACCCAGCTGAGCGCCGATAGCATCCGCGACGAGAAGCTAAATGTGTTGCGTGCGCTGCGCCCGATCACCGAAAAGAACGTGTTACGCCGTTCGGTGCGCGGCCAGTATCGAGCGGGGCAAATCGATGGCACGGCCTGTCCCGGTTATCTGGAGGAGGAGGGAGGCCGCAGTGATAGCGACACCGAAACCTTTGTCGCCCTGCGAGTGAATATCGACAACTGGCGCTGGTCCGGAGTGCCCTTTTACCTGCGCACGGGCAAGCGCCTGGCCGACAAAGTGTCTGAGATTGTCATCAACTACAAGTCGCAGCGACACTACATTTTCGATCCACGGCATCGATCTATGGTGCAGAATAAATTGATTATTCGCTTGCAGCCCGATGAGGGGATTCGCCTGCGTGTCGCCACAAAAGAGCAGAGTCTGGGCCAGGGCATGGCGTTACAATCTCGGGCGTTGGATCTCGATTTTGGTGGCGGCCAGAAGGGGCGTATCCCCGATGCCTATGAACGCCTTTTGCTGGAGTTAATGCGCGGCAACTCCTCGCTGTTTGTGCGCCGCGATGAGATCGAAGCCTCCTGGGAGTGGTGCGATAATTTGATTGAGGCCTGGCACAAGAGCGGCGATCAACCCGAACCCTATGCTGCGGGAAGCTGGGGGCCGGAGTCGGCGGATTCGCTTATCGCAGGGCGGGGAAGAGCCTGGCATCAGCGCATCGACTCCTGATAGGTTAAGTGGTCGTTGCCGAATTGCTTTTGGTTGAATTTCGTAAAAAATGAAAAATCATCATTTTTGTGGGGTCGATCGAAAGCCGTAGCTAATTGAAACAGAGTTTCGCGCTGAGTGAGTAGGTGCAGGGGCGTGACATGTGCAGAGTGCAAACTTTTCTACTGATGCCAGGCATTGGGGCCTCAGTCCGCCCCGCTGGCGGGGTGAGCGCAAGAGATTGATAGACCCTCTATCCGCCTGGCAACGGCTGAGGCGTCGTTGTGCGGGCCCTCAAAATATGGCCTATACTGGACTTTCGACCAGAATGAATTCTCGATCTGAAAACCGTACCTATCGATCTTGCAGTCGATGTGAATAAACCACCGACTCGCAGTGGCTCTGGCAACCAGGATCCAAGCCGGATCATGACACTAACCATGGAATCGGAGAATCAATGTGAAACTAATTCTATCAAGCGCAGTTCTCGCCGCTTCAACCTTGCTATTCGTACCCGGCGCCCAGGCGGCGGGTGGTCATCCCATGGGGTTCTTCGTCACTAGTCAGGGTATCGGTAACGGTGCCGACCTCGGTGGTATGGCAGGTGCTGACGCGCACTGCGCAAAACTGGCCAGTGCCGCCGGCTCCGGACGCACCTGGCGAGCCTACCTGAGTACGCAATCTACGGATGGTAAAACCCGTGGCGAATCTGCTCGTGACAGAATCGGCCCCGGACCCTGGTACAACGCCCGGGGTGAGCTGATTGCCAGCGATCTGGATGAGTTGCACATCAGCCCAAATATCATCAAGCGAACCGCGCTGGATGAGAACGGCAACCCCATCAAGGGGCGCGGCGATAAACCGAATGAGCATGATATCCTGACCGGTTCAAAGGCCGATGGCACCGCCTATTTTCCGTGGGAAAAGGGGGATCACACTTGCAGCAACTGGACCAGCTCCGCAGACGGTGAGGGTAGCGCACAGGTCGGCCATCATGATCGCCACGGTGGTGGCAACACCTCCTGGAATTCGGCCCATGGTTCCCGTGGTTGTAGCCAGCAAAATCTGCAAGGAACCGGTGGCGCAGGCTTCCTGTACTGCTTCGCGGTAGACTAGTAGCGGGTGAACCCGGACAGAGAACTCATCTACCCGCCGGGGGCAAGGTGAAACGCCAGGCTCATGGAGAAGCCCTCTAATCACCGTTGTAAAACCCGCACTTATCGGTTTGCCCCACTGCTGGCTATACTCTGTTTTGTATAACGCAACGCAGGGAAAGCAGGGATGATAAGCACTCAGGGATGGCGCTCGACCGGGGCGACACAGTTGGTGATTCTAGTGGTGGCGATTGTGCTCTGGCTGAGCCCGGTTCCGGCTGGCCTCAGCCAACCCGCCTGGCAACTGTTTGTGATCTTCATCGCCACCATCGCGCTGGTGATCTCCAGTACCATGGCGATCTTTACCGCCGCCATTATCGGACTTTCGGCGAGTATGCTCAGCGGCACATTAGATGCCGAACAGGCGTTCAGCGGCTTCAGTGAAGATTTTATTCTGCTGATCATCGTGGCCTTCCTGATTGCGCGGGGGGTCATCAGTAGCGGGCTTGGAAAACGCATCGCCTACCTGATCATCAGTCGCTTTGGTCACTCCAGCCTGGGTCTGGCGTACTCGATCATCGCGGCAGACCTGTTTATCTCCCCGGCCTTTCCGAGTAACACCGCCCGCTCCGGGGTACTGTTTCCCATCGTCAATGCGCTGGCCAGCGACAGTGGCTCCAGCCCGGAGGACGGCACGCGCCATCGCGTCGGCGCCTACCTGATGCTTTGCTCCATGGCCGGTATCTCCATCTCCTCGGCAATGTGGCTGACGGCGATGGCGACTAACCCCGCAGGCGTGGCGATGGCCCGCGAGCTGGGAGTTAATATTAGTTACGGTAGCTGGGTGTTGGCGGCATCGCTTCCTTGTCTGGTCGCCTACGCGCTGGCGCCCTGGCTACTCTATCGTTTCTTCCCGCCAGAGCTGCAGCATACCCCCGAAGCTCCGGCGGCGGCGCGTCAGGCACTGGCTGACATGGGGGCCGTGAGCCGTCACGAGTGGATTATGGCCGCCACCTTTGTGGGTATGGTAACGCTCTGGGTATTTTCCAGCAGTCTGGGTATCAATAACACGGCGGTCGCATTTGCTGGCCTGTCGGTATTGATGCTAACGGGTGTGTTCACCATTAAAGACCTGCACGAGGAGGGACGGGCGCTCGATACCTTGATTTGGTTTGCGATACTCTTTGCCATGAGCTCAAACCTTAATGCTTTCGGCTTCATGGGGTGGCTCGGTGGTCACCTGACCGAATGGGTGGCCGGTTACAGCTGGTGGTTGGTTTACTCCTCACTGATCGCAGGCTACGTGGTGATCCACTACTTCTTTGTTAGCCAGACGGCGCAGATGCTGGCCCTGTTCAGCGTCTTTCTCGGGGTGGGCCTTAATGCCGGTGTACCGGGGGAACTGATGGCACTAATGCTGCTGTTTGCCACTAACTTTATCTCGGTGATCGCGCCCCAGGGCTCCAGCGCCAACGTGATCTATCTGGCCAGCGGCTACCTGGAACCGGGTGAGGTGTACCGCTACGGCGGGCTGGTTACCCTCGCCAACACTCTGGTTTTTCTCAGCGTGGGAACGGGGTGGATTCTGTTGGTGCTGTGAGCGGCAACAGGGCGTTAAACCAGATTGCTTCGCGCCAGTGCCCCGTGGATCTTGCGGCTGCGGTTGGCGAGGGAGCGCAAGTCTCCCAGATTCGGCACTGCACCCCTGTTGAGCCGAATCTCCCAATCCTCCAGCTCCCGATCCAGGTATTCCAGCAACTTTTTTGAGCAGCCCCGACACCCCCCGGAGCAGATCTCCGCTTCGCTGAGCCCGAAGGGAATCTGGCGGCGAATATCGCCGATCAGCGCACGCATCGCATCGGGAGTGCGGGGGCGGGTGTTGGGTCCGGTGTGTGAAATGGTGGGGTCTCTTTCGGGTGCGGCGGTGCCGTAATTGTAGACCGGTCGACACCCGGTGGCACCCGATCGAGATTGGAGACGATTAATCGTAGTCCTCCACCAGGGTGGTCATCCGTTCCATACCCAGCTTGAGCTGGCGGGTAGACTCCGAGGTGGCGGCACTGGATTCGGTGGTTTCCACCGACAGCTCCCGAATAATGACGATCTTCTGGCTCATCTCCTCGGATACCGCCGACTGCTGCTCCGCCGCCGTGGCGATTTGGGTGTTCATCTCATTGATATGGGTGACTCTTTCCAGGATCGACGCCAGTGCCTGCTCCGCCTGAAGGGACTCCTCCACGGAACGTTCCGCGCTCTGTTTTCCGCGCTGCATAACGCCTACCGCCTCCTGCGCCTGGGATTGCAGCTTCTCGATCATCTGCTGTATCTCCTCGGTAGACTCCTGGGTGCGCTGGGCCAGCGAGCGTACCTCGTCGGCGACCACCGCAAAACCGCGCCCCTTGTCGCCTGCCCGCGCCGCCTCGATCGCCGCATTGAGTGCCAGCAGGTTGGTTTGCTCGGAGATGGAGCGGATCACATCGAGTATGGAGCCAATGTTATGGGTGTCGGCGTGCAGGCCATTAATAACCTCCTCCGCTTGCTCCACCTCGGTCGCCAGGTCCCTAATGCTGTGGCGGGTCTGGCGTACCACCTGATTACCCTGGCTCACATCTTCACTGGCCTGGTTGGCGGCGCTCGCGGCATCACCGGTATTGCGCGCAACGTCCTGTACGGTGGCTGTCATCTCCTGCATAGCGGTGGCAACCTGTTCGATCTCCATCATCTGCTCCTGCATCCTGAGGTCGTTCTCGGCGCTCATGCGCGAGAGCGTTCCGGTGGCACTCGCCAGTGATTGGCCGGACTCCTTGATACGGCCGATAACGGTTTTCATGCGGGCCTGGATCATTCGCAGTCCCGTCTGGATATCACCCAGCGCGCCGATCTTGTCGATGGGAATCTGCTGCTGCAACTCACCATTGGTGATACCCCGTGTTGAGCCGGCCAGCGAGCGCAGGGTTTTGACCAGGCGCTGGTCGACCCACAGGTAACAGCCCACCATCAAAGCCAGCGCCGCTGCACCGAGGGCGAGCTTGGCGCTGCCCTCCAGACCGCCCCAACCCATAGCGACGACCAGTGCCAGCCAGCCACCCTGAATCAATTTAAACTCGGTACTGGTGCGCAGGCGCCAATCGCGTTTGTGGGGCAGGTCGGACAGCTTCTGCTGACGGACTTCCTGATACAGCGCCTCGGCTTGTGCTACCTGCTCGCGGGAGGGGAGGGAGCGGACCGACTGATAACCCAGAATTTTATCCTGCTTTACGATGGGGGAGACAAACGCTTCGACCCAGTAATGGTCGCCATTTTTGCAGCGGTTTTTGACCAGTCCACGCCATGGCGCGCCGCCCTTGACCGTTGCCCACAGGTCCTTGAAAGCCGCCGCTGGCATATCCGGGTGGCGGATAATATTGTGGTTCTGGCCGACCAGCTCCTCCTCGCTGAAACCGCTGATCTCGATAAAATCATGGTTCACGTAGGTGATGATCCCCTTGGGATCGGTCATGGAGATGATCTGTTGTTTTGGCTTGAGTGTGACCTCGCGTTGGGTCACCGGCTGGTTGTTCTTCATCTACTGCATACCTGAATTCGTGGCTAGGTCATGATAGGGCGGCAGCATAAGCGGGCATGCGACCAATGGGTATTCTTAATCTCATCTTGTTTGATTAATATCAACTGCAGGCGCTTATTCATCGGCTGCACAGAGGGTAACCGATCGACTGAGAAAACTGTTATAGCCAAGGTCATACCAATTGTGGCCGCAGCCATTGCATAGATTATTGGCACGAATGGCCTCGTCTTGAGTTCTAACCTTTTCGGCGCTCGGGACGGTTTTTGTGGTGCCAGCAGTGCCCCGGCCATTGTTTGGTAAACCTGGCGCGGTCGAGATAAAAAGTACGCTGTTGAGTGAGCCGTCACACGCGCAGCCGATTAGCTTATCACCTGGCCCGGACTGCAGCCTTTGCGGGCAAACTGATTGCCCTTCACGGGTTGGCGCAAGCGGACTGCCGGATAACAGGGCGCTGTTGGGCGCCCTCGGTCAGCCGCGCCTCAGGGAGTGGGAGTGTCGGAGGTTACGGAGGTGTCTGCTGGGTCGTCGGGTTGGTTGGCGAGCTCTTCGTCGATATAGCGCTGCACATAGGTGAGCCCGTTGCGGGTGGTGGAGTAGGTCCAGGCGATAAACAGTACCCCGGTAACAATAAACGCCAGGGCAAAGGTCTGGAATATCAGTGCCGGGATCAGGGTGGCAGGCAGGGCACAAAGCACCATCCATTTACCCCGGTTGCGAATATTGGCCAGCAGCGCCTGTCCGGCCTGTAGGGTGTTGACGTCAGACCCCTGCAGGGATTGGCGCACGACTTCGTACTCTCGCTGGCGTTTGGTCGCCATACGACCGAAGGGATCATTCAATTGCATTAGACGGGTTCCCGGATTATCGGAGTTGGAATAGGTTAGTTTTCAGGGGGTAGATTGTACTCGCCTCGCGCCAGAGCATCAAAGAGCTCCTGCAGCCTGCCGCTTTGACGAAGTTTTATCAGTCCGCGATTAAATCGATCCATCAATTGCCGACTTTTGGGGTGCTTGTTTGAAAGCAGCAATTGGTCTTTGTGGTCACCGAAGGGTTTGGCGTGGTGGGTAAACTGCCGCTGCCCGGAAGGGGTGAACAGTTGGTTGATCTGGTAGTAGCCGACCTCCTTCAGTTGTGGGAATAGCTCCAGGCGTCCCAGTAACAGCTTGCGAAACCCCTGGTCGTCGGAGGCAGCCCGGTCGAGGTGCAGCAGACCTTCCTGCACGGCCTTTTGAAACTCAGGGCTGTACATATAACCTTCGGTGCCACCGATACTGCGACCTCGCAGGTCTTCGAATGTTTCCCACTCGAAGGGTGTGGTGACCAGATGGAAAAACACCCAGGAGGACTCCCACACGATGTCGCTGGCGATCAGGTGTTTCTTGCGCTCATCATTCAGCTGCCAACCGACGGTGCCGTCGTAATCGCCACTTTTAGCCAGCTCCAGCGCTCTGCGGGCAGGAAAGAATCGGTACTCCACCGTGATCCCTTCCAGTGCAAAGGCTTCGCTGACAATGTGGGAGCCGATGCCATTGTGCTTTTGGTGCGCAGAGAAGTAGGGGGGCCATTCACTGTTGGATAGCCGCACGACCTCGGTGGCCTGGGCGGTACCGGCGAACGCCAGGCCGATCAGCAGCCACAGTACAGCCTGCCGCATCGATTCGGTTACGGACTTGGCGGCAGGGCGCGGAGTTGATATCACCCTTTTTCGCGCCAATAGAGCGATCAATTTCAGCATGGTGCGTCGCGGGACGGTGGCGTCAGATTCAATAGAGCCTAGAGAAGATGGTTTACAACGTCAACAATACCCCGGCAGGTAAAACAAGATATGTCTGATGCATGCCGGTTTGCTAAGCTATTGAGGACGTTGGGAATATAAATAGGGGGAGCGCTAAATGGATTTTGATGCAGCCAGTAATGTTTTACGTATGGAGTCATTTTTTGCAGTGACGATCGGGATCGTGGTGTTGTTTGTCGGTCGCCGCTTGAACCAAGCCATTGGTTTTTTAAAAGAGTACAGTATTCCGGAGCCGGTTAGTGGAGGCATTCTGTTCTCGGTGTTGCTGACGCTGGTCTATCTGACGACCTCCATCGAGGTCGAATTTGATCTGGCGGCACGGGACTTTTTGCTGGTCTATTTTTTTACCACCATCGGCATCAACGCCAGTCTCAAGGATCTGTTAAAAGGTGGAACCCCGCTGCTGATCCTGTTGGGGATTACCATCGGCTATATGTTTGTGCAAAACCTGACCGGTATCAGCGTGGCTGGACTGTTCGACCTTGAACCCGCCGTTGGTCTGCTGGGGGGCAGCGTTTCCCTTATTGGTGGTCATGGCACCGCGATCGCCTGGTCCCCTCGCATCGCCGAGGGTTATGGGGTGGTCAACGCGATGGAGATCGGCATCGCCAGCGCCACCTTCGGCCTGATCCTCGCCAGTCTCATGGGCGGCCCAATTGCAAAATTCCTGATTACTCGGCATAGCCTCAAACCTGCGGCTCAAGAGTCGATGGATGTGGGGTTTGCCGATGAGAAGGAGGCCGATGGCAAAATCACCGCCTTCGGTTTCCTTGATGCCGTATTGGCGATCCATATCTCGGCGATCCTGGGCCTTATTCTCAATGAGGTGGTGGAGAGCGCGGGATTGCAGCTGCCCCTGTTTGTAACCTGCCTGTTTGCCGGCATCCTGATAACCAACCTGATTCCCGATAACTTTCCGCGTATCAGTGGTACTAAATGGCCCTCGCGACAACCAGCGGTGGCGTTGATCGCCGAGCTGTCATTGGGAACCTTCCTGGCGATGTCGCTGATGAGCTTGCAGTTGTGGACGCTGGTGGACCTGGCTGGGCCGATCTTCACCATTTTGGGGGCTCAGTTTGTGGTCGCCATTTTGGTCAATATCTTTGTGGTATTTCCAGCCATGGGTAAAAACTACGATGCGGCGGTGGTCTGTTCCGGTTTTGGGGGTATTTCGCTGGGCTCCACGCCGACCGCGATGGCGAATATGTCGGCGGTGGCCTCACGCTATGGTAACTCCCATCTTGCGTTTATTATTGTTCCCCTGGTGTGTGCGTTCTTTATCGACCTTGCCAACGCGCTGATGATTCCCTGGTTTCTGGCGAATTTTTAGGGTGATGCACCCAATAGGGCTAACGCCTGTTATTGCGGTTTTGTTAACGGCAAACCGGCATCAGTGAAAGGGTAAGATAGTAAACAGCCACCGCCAATACGGCGATGGCTGTTTGGGTTTACTTGCTCAAGACACCATCAATAGCCGCTTGTGCGCAGGCCTGGTCGAGGTGACCACCGGGTGCGCCACCGACACCGATCCCGCCGACTTTTTCGTCGTTCACCTTCAGCGGTAAACCACCGCCGAGAATCAGCAGGTTGGGGTCCATATCGCGCAGGCCATCGAGTTCCGGCATCTTCTTGATCAGCGCCGCCAGGTCGGCTGTCGGGCGACCCATGCTGGCGGAGGTGAATGCTTTCTTGCGACTGCTCTCAAGGGTGTGCGGGCCGGCCTTATCGGCGCGAAGCTGGGCGCGAGTCAGACCCGCGGCATCCACCACGGTGACGCTGACGTTATAGCCGTCGGCGGCGCAACTCTTGAGGGTGGCGGTGGCCAGTGCCAGCGCAGTATCCAGCGGCAGGTAGGGCTGGGTTGGCAATGAAGCCGCAACGTTGGAAAGGGAGGTGCACAGTGCAGCAGTTCCGATGAGGGCGGGAATCATTTTCATGGTGGTGTCCTTTAAGTGTGTCTTGGGTTGGCTTTATGTTCCCCCTCAGGTTAACCGGCCACCCTTGCCCCAGTATTACGGCAACATTACAGATCGGTAAGGTTGCTCGTACCCGACAACCTAGCGTGGTAATTTTGCTGTTATAGCCTCCAGGTATCGCCGATGAAACTGCTGCTAATTGAAGACGATGACACGATTGCTCGCTATGTCTGCAAAGGGTTGCAGCAATCGGGCTATGGAGTCGACCGCGTGGCGGATGGCGATGAGGGCCTGCAACTGGCGATTGAGGGTGAGTATGACCTCGCGATCGTGGATATTATGCTGCCCGGCCGCGATGGATTGTCGGTGATTGCCGAGTTGCGCGCCCGCGGTTCGGCCATGGCGGTGCTGGTACTCAGTGCCAAGCGTTCGGTGGAAGACCGGGTGCGGGGGCTGGAGACCGGCGGCGATGATTACCTGACCAAACCCTTCTCCTTCTCTGAATTGATGGCGCGGGTTCAGGCTCTGTTGCGCCGCGCTCAGGTGACGGTGCAAGCGGTCTCGCCCATGACGCTCGCGCTGGCCGACTTGAGTCTCGATCTCCAGCGTAAAACGGTCACTCGTGGCGGAGAAAAAATTCACCTGCAGCCACGGGAGTTCCAGCTACTGGAGTATATGCTGCGCCATCCGGGGCGGGTCATCACCAAAACCATGATACTGGAGCAGGTGTGGGATTACGGCTTCGACCCCCAGACCAACGTGGTTGATGTATTGGTGTGCCGGCTGCGCAGCAAGATCGACAAGGGCTTCGAGTTGCGCTTGTTGCATACGCTTCGGGGGGTGGGCTATGTCCTCAAACTGGATTAGTCGGCGCGTACACTCAGTACGACGCAATACCGCGCTGGACCTCACGCTGCGTTTTGCGCTGGTATTTTTGCTGTGCGTGCTGGCCCTGTTTGTTATTGTCGATCGTCTGTTCGCCAACGCCCAGCTGGAGCAGGATAAGCGTCTGCTGACCTCCTGGCTTGAAAGTTACCAGCGTCTGGAAAGTGGTGCTGGCCTGCACAAACTAGAACTGGTGATCGAGCGCGATGCGGCATTTTTTCAACGCAGCGGAATGCGTGTTGAATTGATATCGGCCGATGGAGCGCAAAAGCTGTTGTTGCAGCCGGACAATTGGCTTTCTGGTCAGGTGACTGAGCTCCGTTCACTGGGGTCGGGCTGGTTCAGTGAGCGAGTCGCTCGTGACGGAGCTGGGGAGTTTGAAGTGCTTGTCGGGGAAAGCACCTTGGGTGGAAGCCTGCTCTTGCGGATCAGCCTCTCGGCGGAGCCGAGGGAGAGGCGTTCGCTTGCCAATCGGCAGTTGATGCTGCTGGTGATGGTGCCGCTCTTTGTGCTGGGCTTGCTGCTAACGGCCTATTTCAACTGGCGGGCGTTGCGTCCGGTGCGTGATCTGATCGAAATCGTGCGTACGGTGCGGGCGCGGGAGATGAGCGCACGGGTATTGATACGAAACCCCAGCAGTGAATTGGGTGAGCTGGCACAGTTGTTTAACGAGATGCTGACCCGGATAGAGGAGTTGATCAACGCCATGCAGCAATCGCTCGATTCGGTGGCCCACGATCTGCGTACACCGCTGGCTCGAATGCGTTTGAGTCTGGAAAACGCGCTCACCACTGATGCGTCCCAGGCACGCGATAAGCCTGAAGCCTTGCGTGAAGCCCTGCTTGATTGCGCCGAAGAGAGTGAACGTATAGAGGGAATGCTGCGTTTGTTGCTCGATCTGTCGGCGGCACAAAGCGGGACCCTCGGGTTACAGCCCGAAACGGTAGAATTGACCGAACTGTTGCGTGAATGCGCTGACCTGTATGAAGACGTGGCTCAGGATAAAACGATTAGCCTGCGGGTCGAGGCACCCGATAGGTTGAGCTTGAAGAGCGATAGTGTGCGCTTGCGGCAGGTACTCGCTAACCTGGTCGACAACGGAATCAAGTACACCCCCGCCGGCGGCTGGGTGGAGATTGGCTGCCGCCAGCAGGCGGAGGGTGTTGAGTTGTGGGTGGCAGACAGTGGTATTGGCATCGACGCCAGCGATCAGGGGCAGATATTTGAGCGTCTTTACCGCGCCGATCAAAGTCGGCATGAGCCTGGCATGGGTCTTGGTCTCAGTCTCGTGCAGGCGTTGGTTGAAGCTTTGGGCGGCAATGTCTCGGTGAGCAGTAGTATGGGGCAGGGTAGCCGCTTTCTGGTGGAGTTGCCCTATCGTCCAAGCACTGAGTCATAAACGCCATCGTGCAGAAAATGATCGTATCGGGGGGCAGTTTAGGCTATGATGCGCGCCACACGAGCCCCGAGCTCGCAGAATTTCTTCTCAGTTAGCGCGGCCCTCTGCCGCCAGGACCCACCACTCTATGACGTTTTCCTCCCTCGGCCTCGCCGAACCGCTGCTGCGTGCGGTCGCCGATAAAGGCTATTCTGTCCCTTCCCCGATTCAGGAGAAGGCGATTCCTGTTGTCCTCAGCGGACACGACCTGATGGCTGCCGCCCAGACCGGTACCGGTAAGACCGCTGGTTTTACGTTGCCATTGCTGCACCGCCTGGCAGAGGGCAAGCCTGCCCGGCCCAACCATGTGCGCACCCTGATTTTGACCCCGACCCGTGAGCTAGCCGCTCAGGTGGGGGAGAGTGTGAGCGACTACGGGCGTTACCTTAATCTGCGTTCGACAGTCGTATTTGGCGGCGTAAAAATTAATCCGCAGATGATGGCTTTGCGCAAAGGCGTCGATGTGCTGGTAGCGACCCCCGGTCGGTTGCTGGACCTTTACGGTCAGAACGCCATCAAATTTGATCATCTCGAATGCCTGGTGCTCGACGAAGCCGACCGCATGCTCGATATGGGCTTTATCCATGACATTCGCCGTATCCTCAAGGTATTGCCGGCCAAGCGTCAGAATCTGCTGTTTTCGGCCACCTTTTCCGATGAGATCAGGCGTCTCGCCGGTGGCATCCTGCAAAACCCCCAGAGCGTAACCGCCACACCGCCCAATAGCACGGCACCCACGGTTGAACAGTGGATGCATCCGGTGGACAAATCCCGCAAGCCGGCGCTGCTAAGCCACTTGATTCGCTCGGAGCAGTGGGGGCAGGTGTTGGTGTTTACCCGCACCAAACACGGAGCCAACCGCCTTGCTGAAAAGTTGGGCAAGGATGGCATTTTGTCGATGGCCATCCACGGCAACAAGAGTCAGGGGGCGCGAACCCGCGCGTTGGCAGGCTTTAAGGCAGGTGAGGTGCAGGTCCTGGTCGCGACCGATATCGCCGCCCGTGGACTGGATATTGATCAACTTCCCCATGTGGTTAACTTCGACCTGCCCAATGTGGCCGAAGATTATGTGCACCGCATTGGCCGTACCGGCCGCGCCGGCGCCACCGGCAAGGCGATCTCGTTGGTCTGCGCCGATGAGGTGAAAGAGTTGATCGCGGTTGAGCGTTTGATTCAGCGCAAACTGGAGCGCCAACTGGTCGATACTTTTGAGCCCAGTCAGGCCCTTCCCGATAAGCCGCTCAAAGCCCCGGCCAAACCCAGCAGGCCCAAGAAAAATCACCGGCATGATTCGCGTACTCCTCGCGCAGGCGAGACTCCCCGTGAGGGAAACCGGGCATCGAAGCCGGGCAATCGTAGCTCTAAGCCGGTCAAGCGCGTATCGCAGCCGGCTAAAGCGCCACAAGGGGCAGCCCCGAAGCCTGCCGGCAGCAAAATCTCCCTGGGCCTGGGTCGTTCAGGACGCCGCTCCAGCCGCCAGTCGGGTGGGGGGAGTCTGTAACGCCCTCCTGACCCTGGGAGCGGTCCAAAAGCGAATCTGTTGAACGCAGGTTCGCTTTTTTTATGGGGGCCAGACTCATTGCCCGGGGCTTGTTGAGCAAGCAGGGAAAGCGGTACCCTAGAGGCTACGCTTCCCATCAATTGCGCACAGCGAGTGGGTAGGAATGGATTCTTTTGATCGACAAAATGATACCTCCGCCATGGTCGGCGGGGGAGTCAGCAACCTGTGGGCTCGCTGGGTGCGGCGGCTGGTGCCTCGCGGCCGCAAAAACTATATCGAGAGCCTGCGTGACCGCTCTCTGGTTTCCTTCTTGCTGACCACGCTGATTAGTGTTGCTATCGTTGTCCCTAGTGCGGCGATACTGCTGGGTCCCACCAGTTTTATAGGGTTACAAACCCTGTTCGGAGGTCTGGCGTGGTTTCTGTTTCAGGGAGGGGTTCTGTGGTGTTTTCATCGTGGAATGGAGCGCACACTGGCCGTCAACGTATCGCTGTCTTCCTGTTTCCTGATTCTGGCTATAACCGCCTGGAGCTCTAGCGGAATTCTGGCGGTTGAGACCCCGCTGGCCTTTCTATTGCCCCTGGTTGCCCTCTCGGCCCATGGTATCAGAGCGGCGATAGGCTGGTTGCTACTGGTGTGCTGTAACTGGTTACTGATGGGGCTGGCCTCCCATTTTGGCTTTGAGCCGAGTCATGTGCCGGATATGGCAATCAAGGCGGTGAATGCCAGTTTGTTCCTGATTGCCACCGCCGTGATGGCACTTGCGGTGATCAGCATCAGTTACTCGACGAATAGTGCGATGCAGAAGCGTCTTAAATCGATTGCCGAACGGCATCGCTTGCAGGCGCGGCACGACGGCTTGACCCATCTGCTTAATCACGACACCTTTATGAAAGTGTTGGCCTCCAGTATCGAGCGTGCTCACCATGCTGATTCCAGTTTTGCTCTGGCTATTATTGACCTGACGGAGTTCAAACAGGTTAACGATGAGATGGGGCATCTTATCGGTAATCAACTGCTGAGAGGTTTTGCGCGCGCGCTGCGCAAAACCTTGCGCAGCACCGATACCCCGGCACGGATAGGAGGCGATGAGTTCGCAGTTGTACTCGAAGGGGTCAGTGAGCGCGGCAGTATCAACATCGCCCTGGATAAAATGGTGACGGGATTAAACCAGCCGATCAGCACCGACAAGGGTGAGCTGATGCAACGAGCAGCGATCGGTGTTGCCCTGTATCCTGCCGATGCAACCTCCCTCAATGCACTTTATGAGGCCAGCGATGCGGCCATGTACCACAGCAAAAGGGAGGGGATGCCGGTGGTGTTCTGGCGAGATATCGATCCGCAGCGTTATGAGCGCAGTGCTGGCTCGGTCAATCCTGCGGGCTCTGGCCCCAGGGGCAGCGCAGGGAATTGATGCCCCAGGCGGTGGTTTCCCATCGGGGTGTTCTGCTGCTGGTGGACCTGCTCAAGATCGCACGCTCCTTTGTCGCCCTTCGCGGGGGAGGGTTCGGGTGACCGGGTAGTACTCACGCAAGCCGCCTCTGTCGGTGGGAGGTTGAAACACAAATCGTTCAATTCAAGCATGAAGTGCCCCCATGTGATGACGCTGACTTTCGCTCGAAGCTGAACGCTTCTTGATGTCACTACTGCTTATTTGTACATGTCGTTTTTTACGACACTGTACGTTACCTCAGTGTTGAGCCTGTTACCTGCTGAGACTAGGCTGATAGCATCTAAAGATTTCAGGGAACGATAGAGATGGGAATTCAGGGTGTGTGGTTGCTGCTGTTGATCTCACCAGCGCTCTGGGCGGGGGGTGAAGACGACCCCTTTACGCCCAGGATTAACGAGGGCGCTATTGGCTCGGGGCGGGATGATCCATTCACAGAAGAGATCAACGAGGGTGCGATCGGCTATGGGCGGGACGACCCCTTTACCGAGGAGATTAACGAAGGGGCGATCGGTACGGGACGGGATGACCCCTTCACGAAAGAGATCAACGAAGGCGCGATCGGCAGTGGACGCGACGATCCCTTTACCCGGGAACTTAACGAAGGAGCCATCGGCTCAGGCCAGGATGACCCATTCACTGAGGGGGTCAACGAAGGTCGCTGGTAGGCCGCAAGGAGAGCCCTTGGCGGTGCTATCGATCAGAATGGTTAATGGCCAGTAAGGCTGGCAAGGAGCAGTGCCGATGGGAAGGTCCAGGGAGTTTACGTTTCTTGAGAGGGCTTATCACGAGGCGGGCCACGCCGTGGTGGCACATTATTATAGCCGCGCCAATTGCGGAGTTATGTAGCAATTTACTCCTATTCACTCTTGCCTCATCCTCATGGGGACGGTGGAGTTGTTAAGACCTGCCCAAGGGCAGAAGTTTACTCTTTGATGCTCGGCTCCCACCAGTTTTTACCGGCTGCCAATAACCCTTACAAGCGCTATGCCGAACCGTCTTTTAGGCAGTCGGATGATCGATTCAATCCTTAGCTTTCTGTTTGTACTGCAAGCAATAGCACAATGAGCGAATTTCGGCACAACGCAATAAGCGAATGACAGCACGTAGAAACGCTCACAAAAGCAATATATATGCTTCTTTTTGTGAGGGTGTTGCTCTCCATGCCCCGAAAAAAGAAACTTATACATTTCTTTTATTAAGGTAAGAAGCTAATATATTTCTTATTGGAAAATAGCAACATATAAGTATCATCATGAATACATTACTCGAACAGATCAAAAAACGCCGCATAGCACTGGAACTCAAGCAGCACGATATGATGTTGCGTGTCGGTATATCGCGTCAGCAATATCAGCGGCTTGAATCCAAAGGCAACCCGCGCCTTGATACCCTTGAGCTTGTCGCCAAGGGGCTAAAAAGTGAATTGCTGCTGATACCACAAGAAAAGCTGAATGCCGTGATGGCGGTACTTGCCGATGACAACTTGTCATCAACAGGGGCGCCAACCAAGCCAAGCCAGTCGACCAACGAAAAGAGTAAGTCATTAACCGATGACCCGTGGCAAGGATTGCTGGGAGAAAACGAATGAGCACAGATACCGATGAAGAGGTGAATGTATTACAGCTCTCAATCCACGGCGTATTGATTGGATATCTAACAGGTTTTAAGAATGGTCGCAATGTATTGACCATTGCAGACTCGTTCAGGAACAACCCTGATCGGCCAACGTTTAGCCTGATTACCCACCCGAAGTTTCCGAGTGCGGCCAAGCTCATGGCCGAGCCATGGGCACGAAATCAACGGCTACATCCCGTGCTTTCAAATTTGCTGCCAGAGGGATCATTACGTGAACTGATCGCGCAAGGCCTGAAGGTGCATGTAGATAATGAACTTCACATTCTCTCGTATCTTGGCGAAGATTTGCCGGGGGCAATCGAAGCCACGTCAATGGAGCCTGATGATGTTCCCGATTACGTACTGAATGCGCATGGAAAGGCTAAGGCGGTTAAGTTCGATAAAGTCACCCAAGAAAACAAGTTTTCCTTGGCTGGGGTGCAAATGAAGTTTTCCATGAAAGAAAAGGATGGGCGCTATAACCTATCCAAGGGTGATGTGCTGGGTGACTGGATTATTAAAACGCCCTCAACCAAGCATAAGTTCGTACCCCTGAACGAATACACCGCCATGTCGCTTGCGGGGATGGCTGGTGTGGATATTCCCGAGATCAAACTTGTCGAGCTGGATAAGCTCGACAATCTACCGCAAATCAACTTACCCGATGAAAAGCAAGCCTTTGCCATCAAGCGATTTGATCGTGAAGGCGACCAACGTATTCACATGGAAGACTTCGCGCAAATTCTGGTGAAGTACCCTCACGAAAAATACACATCCGCTAATTACGAGAATATCGGTAAAGTCATTTATGACTTTTCTGGCGACGGGCTGGCCGACGCCCAACAGTTCGCACGGCGATTACTGGTGAACATTCTCTTGGCGAATGGCGATGCACATCTAAAAAACTGGAGCTTCCTGTATCTTGATAAGGTTACGCCTCAGCTCTCTCCCGCCTACGATATAGTCACAACCAACGTCTATATCGACAACGAAATCCACTACGCGCTTAACCTCGGTAAAACAAAGGCGTGGTATACCGTCACCATGGCACACTTTCAGTCATGGGCAGAGAAATAAGGTATTTCGTGGCGAGTGATCAAGCCCCACATGGACGACACCATGGCTAAGGCTAGGGAGCTATGGCCTGAAGCACTCAAAGCGCTACCGATGGTGGATGCCCATAAAGATGGACTTAGAAAGCATTGGGCTAAGCTCCAGGAAGATTTTAAAATCGAAGCTACAAAATAAAGGCTATCTTGTATCCAGCAGACACAAAAAGGGCCCCCTTTCGGTAAGCCTTTTTTGACGATAATTGGTAGCGGGGCCAGATTAATAACAATAGCTGCTGGCTATTGTGACCCTTCGGGCTTCGCCAGAACCTGACTCGTTGGTGATCGCTACGCAATCGCTCAAACTGACGACCTTCGCCGGGTGTATATGAGAGCTGAGCCCGAGGTCTTTTTGTGTATCCAGCAGACACAAAAAAGGCCTACCTTTCGGTAAGCCTTTTCTGACGATAATTGGTAGCGGGGGATATTTTAATGGTCGACCTTCGCCGGGTGTATAAGAGAGCTGAGCCCGAGGTTTTTTTGTGTATCCAGCAGACACAAAAAAGGCCTACCTTTCGGTAAGCCTTTTCTGACGATAATTGGTAGCGGGGGCCAGATTCGAACTGACGACCTTCGGGTTATGAGCCCGACGAGCTACCAGGCTGCTCCACCCCGCATCAACGTGCTGCGCATTGTAGGGACAGGTCGGTGGGGTGTCAACGGCCAGTTTCAATTAAAAGGAAAATAGATTTTTCTGGGTCCTTTTATCTCTCCTACCGGGTGATGCCACGGTGGTTTTGCGTTGAGATCTCGCTGGGGCGCTCCGGCGCCGGTCGGGAGGGCGTGTGAAGGTGGGTTTGCCGTAATATTGCTAAAATAACGTAATAAAGCCAAATTGGTGTGGATTGGTCGCCATTTTATCGATACTGTGTAGTAAAATTACGTTGCAGTTTTCCTGTAGGCTGGTTGGTGTCGGAGTTGGTTTGCGTGTCTGGATCCTATGAGGGTGTGTACCCATGAATGCTGTTATCAGGTCGGTGACCCAGCGCATTATCGAGCGCAGTGGTGATACCCGGGGAGCGTATTTGGCTCGCATGGAGCAGGCTCGATCGCAGGCACCCCATCGCGGGGAGTTGTCTTGCGGTAATCTGGCCCATGGTGTTGCGGCCTGCGAGCAGGGAGATAAGTCGGCGCTCAAGTTAATGAATGGGGCCAATATCGCGATCGTGTCGGCGTACAACGATATGCTGTCGGCGCACCAGCCTTTGCAGCACTTCCCGGAGTTGATCAAAAAAGCGGTGCAGGGTATGGGGTCGGTGGCGCAGTTTGCCGGTGGTGTGCCGGCCATGTGCGACGGGGTGACCCAGGGTCAGCCGGGGATGGAGCTGAGCCTGTTTAGCCGTGACACCATTGCGATGGCGACGGCCGTGGCGCTGTCCCATAACATGTTCGACGGTGTCCTGTGCCTGGGGGTGTGCGACAAGATCGTTCCCGGTCTCCTATTGGGTACCCTTAGTTTTGGTCATTTGCCCGCGATCTTCGTGCCGGCAGGACCGATGACGACGGGGTTGTCTAATTCGGAGAAGGCGCGGGTGCGCCAGCTTTACGCCGAAGGTAAGGTCGATCGCGCCGCGTTGTTGGAATGCGAGTCCCAGTCATATCATGGTCCGGGCACCTGCACCTTCTATGGCACCGCCAACAGTAACCAGCTGCTAATGGAGGCGATGGGGCTGCACCTGCCGGGATCTTCGTTTATTAATCCCGGTACCCCGCTGCGCGATGCCTTGACCTCGGCTGCCGCCGAACAGATCTGTCGAATTACCGAGCAGGGTGAGTACCGCCCGCTAGCCCAGGTGATCGATGAGAAAGCGATCGTCAACGGTATTGTGGCCTTGCTGGCAACCGGCGGCTCCACCAATCACACCATGCACCTGGTGGCGATTGCCCGCGCGGCAGGGGTATTGATCAACTGGGATGATTTCTCTGACCTGTCTGCGGCGGTGCCAACATTGACTCGCATCTACCCCAACGGCACGGCAGATATCAATCACTTCCACGGGGCCGGCGGCATGGCGCTGTTGTTCCGTCATCTGCTAACCCTGGGGTTACTCAATGACGATGTGTTAACCATCACCGGTAAGGGGTTGGAGCAATACACCGAAGAGCCTTTCCTGAGTGGTGACAGGGTGGTGTGGCGTGAGGGTCCCACAGCATCGCTGGATGTCGATGTAATCGCCAATATCGAGCAGCCTTTTGATGCTGACGGTGGACTAAAATTGCTGCAGGGTAATCTGGGCCGGGGGGTTATCAAAACCTCGGCGGTAAAGCCCGAGCACCGCGTGGTTGAAGCGCCTGCGGTGATTATCCATGACCAGCACGAATTGGAGCCGATGTTTCGGCGCGGCGAGTTGGACCGTGACTTCGTTTTGGTGGTGCGTTTCCAGGGGCCGCGGGCGAATGGTATGCCCGAGCTGCATAAAATGACCCCCATTCTTGGTGTCCTTCAGGACCGGGGTTTTAAGGTGGCGCTGGTCACCGATGGGCGTATGTCGGGCGCTTCGGGTAAGGTGCCCGCGGCGATTCATGTGACACCGGAAGCCTGCCGGGGTGAGGGGCTCGCCAGGGTGCAGGAGGGTGATGTGATTCGGCTGGATTCGGCTAGCGGGAAGCTCGAGGTGCGCTTAAGCAGCGAGGAGCTTGCCGCTCGCAAGCCGGCTATGGCGGACCTGAGCGCTAACCAGTTTGGGATGGGACGCGAGCTGTTCGCCGGTATGCGCCAGCAAGTGAGCGGGGCGGAGCAGGGTGCCAGCGTACTTTTTCAGCCACAGTACTCGCTGCCTGAATAGGGGCCGGGAGGAGTATGAGCATTGGTCATAATCAATCTCCGGCGTTAGTCGCTGATATTGGTGGTACTAACGCCCGCTTTGGAGTTCTTTATCCTGGCGAGCGTCGGCCGTGCCACATACGAAAGCTGTCGGTGAACGACTATGGGAGCATCGACGCGGCGATTCAGGATTATCTGGCGCAGGTCGGTGATGAGGTCGTTCCCGCTGAGGCGTGCCTGGCCATTGCCAGCCCTGTTCATCAGGATCGCGTGGCCGTGACCAATAGCCCCTGGTCGTTTTCCAAAGAGCGGCTACAGCGCTCCCTGGGGTTGCAGCGTCTGGTGGTAATTAATGACTATGCAGCCCAGGCCTATGGAATCCCCAGTCTGGAAATGGACGCGCTGTTTCAGATCGGTGGTGGTGAGGGGGTAGCCCGGCAGCCGTTGGCGGTGCTGGGGCCGGGCACCGGTTTTGGGGTTGGCGCTCTGGTGCGCCCAGACCCTGATGCGGTGGTGGTTGTGAGCGAAGGGGGGCATGTAGACTTTGCTCCTGCCAATGAGCTGGAGATCGAGGTTTTGCGCTATCTCTGGCGGCAGCATGAACATGTTTCGGTAGAGCGCCTGTTATCGGGAGCGGGACTCACCAACCTGCATCAGGCGATCGCATCGGTGCGCGGCTTGCAGGCTGAGGTGTTGGTGCCCGAGCAAATAAGCAGCCAGGCGCTGGAGCATAACGATCCCCTTTGCCTGGAGGTGTTGGGCTGTTTTTGCGCCGTTCTCGGTGCCGTAGCGGGCAACGCGGCGCTGATGCTGGGGGCCCGGGGCGGGATCTTTATTACCTCTGGTATTATCCCCCCTATGGCGAAGTTCCTTGCCGATAGTGACTTTAGGCGGCGCTTCGAAGCCAAGGGTCGGTTTAGGGACTACGTTGCGGCTATTCCTACCTACGTGGTGGTTGCGGAGCAGGCCGGTCTGATCGGAGCGGCCACCCTGTTGCGAACATCTGACAACTTACGGGGCTGTGATGGCCCAGAGGGACGTTATGGGCACTAATGTTGAAACGGTTCTGAATACCTCGCCGGTTATGGCGGTGCTGGTGATCGAGCGGGTCGAGGACGCCGTTCCCCTGGCCAAGGCCCTGCTTGCCGGGGGGTTGACGGTGCTTGAGGTGACACTGCGAACCGACGCCGCGCTGGATGCCATTCGCGCCATCGCCGCTGGGGTGAAGGGTGTTGTCGTAGGTGCCGGCACCGTGACGGAGCCGCATCAGCTACAGGCGGTGCAAGCGGCGGGTGGCCTGTTTGCGATTAGCCCTGGTGCTACGCCAGCCCTGCTTAAGGCCGGTGTTGAGTCGGAATTGCCGTACCTGCCGGCTATCAGTACCGTGTCGGAGCTGATGGTGGCGATGGAGTTTGGGTATCGTGGCTTTAAGTTTTATCCTGCCGAAAGCAGTGGTGGGACAGCGGCGCTCAAGTCCATCGCGGGGCCATTTCCCGATGTGAGATTTTGCCCCACCGGGGGTGTCGGTCCCGACAACTACCTGAGCTATCTGGCGCTACCCAACGTCAGCTGTGTGGGGGGCTCCTGGGTGGCACCGCCCGGCCTGCTTCGTGATCAGGATTGGGCTGCCATTACGGCCCTTGCGGCAGCGGCGGTCGCAGGGGCTGCGACGGTTCGCTAGTCCCGGCGGACACTGCCGCAGGAGGGGGGGCTGGCTTATTGCGCCCGCTTCGTTACCCTGTAGGAAGCAGTGCAATAGAGCAGTATGAAGGAGCGCGATGATGGATTCATTCTCAATACCTGAGGGGGTGGTGGCGTTTGACAGCCGTGCCGACCTGGATGGCCAGCTCAGTCGTGAGATTGCCGGGCGCCTGCGCTTAGCTCTCGAACGGCGGGCCCTGGCCTCGCTGGTTGTTTCTGGCGGGCGCACCCCTGTGGGTCTGTTTGAGGCTTTGTCGCAAGAGCCCCTCGATTGGTCCCGGGTCATAGTGACGCTGGCCGATGAGCGTTGGGTGGACAATGATGCGTCAGAGAGTAATGAGCGTCTTGTGCGCACCCATCTGTTGCAAAACCGGGCACAGGATGCCCGCTTGGTAGCGCTGAAAACCCCTGCTTTAAACGCCGATGCGGGGGAGGTTGAGTGTCGCCAGCGGCTGCTTGGGTTGCCCGAAACCCTTGATGTGGTGGTCCTGGGAATGGGGGAGGATGGCCATACCGCCTCCCTCTTTCCGAGTGCTGAGGGGCTGGGAAGGGCGTTGGACCTGAGCTCGGGGGTCGACTGCTTGGCGCTGTCGCCATCAACCGCGCCTAAGCCTCGAATGACACTGACACTACCCCGCTTGCTACGCTCCGAACAGGTTTATCTGCACCTGTGCGGTGAATCCAAGTTGCCGGTGTTGGCGCAAGCGCTGAAGCCGGGCCCGGTTGAATTGATGCCTGTAAGAGCCCTGTTGCGCCAAAGTCAGGTTCCGCTAGCGATCTACTGGGCACCCTGAGTCGGGGGGCGCCTCTCTTCTATCCATTGCATTTATTATCCGAAACAGCCCTCTGGCTTTGAGGTGCCTAGCAAAGCGGTGGCGATTCACTCAATATTTTCACACCAATCTTCTGGTTTTGTCGATCTATGCGGTATTTATTACGTAAGTAATATTACCTCTATCCTCGGTTTTGATCGCTTTAGGGTGCCTGTTTGGTGCGAGATGGATACTGCGGTAAGGGTATTTGGCTCGTGTTAGCAGGGGGCAGCCGATAGTTGGGTGATGTACCAACTAATAGGTAGTCAAATTACATCTTTGATATAGTTTGGTTATCGAATGCCGTGGAACTCGATTCGTTTACATCCCGTGTTGCCATCAGATTTCTGCATAAAGCGGAACAGTAGAGAGGTTTTGGAGTGATGACGCAGACCAATATGCTAACCATGATTGGCGAGGCGCTGGATGGGCTGAACCGTTCCGAGCGAAAGGTGGCGGAAGTGATTCTCGCCGACCCCCAGACCGCAACGCGATCATCTATTGCGGTGCTGGCCAAGGCGGCGCAGGTGAGTGAACCGACGGTGAACCGCTTTTGTAAGCGGTTTAATGTCAAAGGGTTTCCTGACTTTAAGTTAACCCTTGCCCAGTCTTTAGCGGGTGGCGTGCCCTATGTGAATCGTCATGTAGAGCCGGATGATAGCGCCGAAAACTACACCCCCAAGATCATTGATGCGACCATCGCCGCGCTGGTTTACGCCAAGGAGAAACTAAATCCGGCGGTGGTAAACCTGGCGGTGGACCAGCTGATTCAGGCCAAGCAGATCTTTTTTTACGGGCTGGGGGCGTCGGGCCCGGTGGCCCAGGACGCGCAGCATAAATTTTTTCGTTTCAATATTCCGGTCAATGCCTACGACGACGTGCTGATGCAACGAATGGTGGCCTCCTCCTGCGGCACCGGGGATGTGATTGTGACGATCTCCTATACCGGTAGAACCCGGGAAACCATCGAGGTTGCTGAACTGGCTCGTGCCTCGGGTGCCACGGTGATCGGTATTACGGCGCCCGATTCGCCATTGGCCGCGTGCTGCTCGGTGGTGTTGGGGGTCGATGCCCCGGAAGATACCGATGTGTATATGCCCATGACGTCGCGTACGGTTCATCTGTCGATCATCGATGTGTTGGCAACCGGGGTGACCTTGCGCCGCGGCCCCGACTTTCTTGGCCACCTCAAGAAGATCAAGGATAGCCTCAAAGCGACCCGTCACGAGCGTCAAGGCAGCGACACTTAGTCGATGGAGGGCGTTTAACGGCCTCGGGGCTCCTCTGGAGGTACATTAGTGTACGCAGCGGGAGCGCGTCGCTCGTCTACCTTGATCGGGCTGGGGCGGTTCGGGCTACTTTAGCGTGAAAACAGTTTGTCGCTGGTCTGGCGGTCGAGCACCGGCAGCTGCTGCATCAGCTGATCGAAGGTCAGGGGCTTGCTGTAGAAGTAGCCCTGGGCGTAGCTGCACTGCTGTTGGCGCAGGAAGTCCTGTTGTTCGGCGGTTTCAACACCCTCAGCCACTACGCGCAGGTTGAGGCGGTGGGCCATGGCAATGACCGCAGCGGTGATCTCCATGTCGCCACTGTTGTGGGGGATATCCTGCACGAAGGAGCGGTCGACCTTGATGAGGTCGATGGGGAACTGTCGCAGGTAGGCGAGGGAGGAGTATCCGGTGCCGAAATCATCAATCGACAGGGTGACACCGATGCGCTTGAGTTGGTTCATCTGCTCGATCGCCTGATCGACTTTGTCCATCAGCATACTTTCGGTAATTTCGAACTCAAGCTGAGCCGGGTCGATGCCCGATTCACAGATCGCCATCTCTATGGTTTCGATCAAGCTGGGCTCGCGGAACTGGCGCGCGGAGAGGTTGACGGCGAGCGTCAAGTGGCCGTATCCCGCTTCAGTCAGTTGTAAGATATAGTCACAACAACAACGAATGATCCAGTTGCCGATATCGATAATTTGGCCGGTGTCCTCGGCAATAGGGATAAAGTGATCCGGCGGGATCATGCCCCGCTGAGGATGCTTCCAACGCAACAGCGCTTCCATTCCGCAGATGGTGCCATCGGCAAGATCTACCTTGGGTTGCAGGTTTAGGGATAGCTCTTTGTTATCCATTGCGTTGCGCAGTTCATTCTCGAGGAAAAGCCGCAACTGCGCCTCCTCGTTCATATTTTCTGTGAAGAACTGGAGGTTGTTTTTGCCCTGGGACTTTGCCTTGTACATGGCGAGGTCGGCATGGCGCATGATGCTGTTGACATCGGTTCCATCGTCGGGTGCCAGGGTGATGCCAAGGCTCGCCGAAACCATGATCTGGTGATCGTCAATATAAAAAGGCTTGCTGAGAATGGTCAGTACATTCTGTGCAACGGTACCGGCATCCATCGGCTTTTCGACGTTGTGTAGCAGTATGGTGAACTCGTCCCCACCGATGCGGGCGACGCCGTCACTGGTGCGTACACAGGCTTTTATGCGGGTAGCGACCTGGGTCAGCAGCTGGTCGCCGGCGCGGTGCCCGAGACTGTCATTGATGCGTTTAAAATTGTCGATATCCAGAAACAGGAGCGCGATCTGTGTGGCGCTGCGCTGGCAGTTGAGTAGTGCTTGTTGCAGCTTTTCCTGAAACAGTTGGCGATTTTCCAGCCCGGTCAGGGGGTCGCTGAACGCCAGTTTTTCAATATGATCCTGGGCGTTTTTCTGATCCGTGGTGTCGAGATAAACCCCCATGTACTGGCACAGCTGCTGCCGCTCATCGAGTATGGGGGTGACGGTCATGTGTGCCCAGTAGAGGCTGTTCTGTTTGCTGCGAGCGCGTACTTCACCTTGCCACTGCGACTGCTGTTCGATCAGGGTTTGCTGAAGTTCGGTGCCCACACTTTGTTGCACCAGTTGCAGGCGTTCGAGCAGGGGGTGGCCGATCAGTTCGTCAGACTGAAACCCGGTGATGTTGGAGAATGCATGGTTAACATAGGTAAACTCACCTTTGCGGTTTAGCATCATCACGCCGCTGTTGCTCTGTTCTACAGCGTTGCGGAAGGCTCTTAGTTCGTCCAGCAGCCCCTGCTTTTCCTGATTCATGATCTGCAGCTCAAGAAAATCTGCGATGGAGGCGAGGAAAAAACGCTCGTCGCTGTGCCAGGTGCGCTCTCGGTTATCGCTGTCGGCGATCATTACCCCGCATATACTTTGGCTGGAGCCGGTCAGCGGTGCGAAAATTACTCGACTGTCGATCGCCGAGGGCAGGGTGTCCTGTAGTTCGGCGACGACTTCGCGGTGATCGCCTTGATGCAACACAATAATGCGTTGCTGGCGCAGGAGTTCGAGCAGCTGCGGATGGCTATGATCGCGAATCGTGTTGGGGGTGGCGAAACGTTCGGTGGCTATTTCGTACAGCAGGCTGTGGACGGCAGAGTTCTCGTCAAACATCCAGATACCGATGCGGTCGGCGCGCAAAATACGACAACACAGATGGCACACCTCCTGCAAAAGCTGCTCAAAATCGTAACGTTTACTGGACGCCATATCGACCAGTCGGCTGAGGGTCTGCTGTTGGCTCTGTATACGTTGCAGTTCGGTCGCGCGCGCATCCTTGAGTTCTATATGGGTCAGCAGTGACTCTTTTAGTTCCTGATTAGCGAGCGCCAGTTTGGAGGTGCCCAGCTTTAATTCCTGCTGTAGTTGGACGTTCTGGGTGCGCAGTTGTTCTTCGCTTGCGACCCGGTCACTGATGTCCAGCCAGAAGCCTTCAATTAGCTGGGACTGGTTTGGACAACGCTGACCCCGATCCTGAATCCAGCGGATGGATCCGTCTTTATGGCGAATGGAGTACTCGATGCAGTAATAGCCCTGCTCTTTGAGCAGGAGCTCCATCTGCTGCTGCAACTCCTGTTGGCGCAGCAACGGGATGACCGAGAGCAGCTGGGCGCTGTCGTCGGCACCGTGGGGTTCGTAGCCGCACAGGCTTGGAAGGGCGTTGTTTAGCCATTCGGGCTGCCAGGGAGGGGTAATATTGCGACGATACGCGACCCCGGGCAGCAGGTTGAGCCCGCTTGCACTGATGCCTTGTGTTGCGCTATCGCGGTGGACCGTCATTCCCTGTGGCTACTCCGAATTGTCGTAGGACACGGCATCCTGCTGTGTCTGATACATTAGTTTATATCAGTTTAGTCTGTTCATATCGGCTTACTATACTAATGCATCATATAGCTTTTAGTAACTAAAAAAAAACCCAGCCTTTTAGCTGGGTATAAGTCGTGCTATCACTTAGGAGTGTATTGTTATTCAGGCAATACGGTTAGCGCGTTCTGCAATCAGGTTGTCTACTACCGCAGGGTCAGCGAGGGTGGACGTGTCGCCCAGATTCTCGCACTCATCGGCGGCTATTTTTCGCAAAATGCGGCGCATAATTTTTCCGGAGCGGGTCTTGGGCAGGCCCGGTGCCCACTGGATGATGTCGGGTGTTGCGATGGGGCCTATTTCGCGGCGGACCCATTGACGCAGTTCGGTTTTCAGCTCCTCGCTGTCATCTGCATCGGCATTGAGGGTAACGTAAACGTATATACCCTGGCCTTTGATGTCGTGAGGGTAGCCCACCACCGCAGCCTCTGCGACCTGTGAATGTGAGACCATGGCACTTTCGATTTCGGCGGTTCCCATGCGATGACCGGAAACGTTGAGTACGTCATCGACCCGGCCGGTGATCCAGTAGTAGCCGTCCTCGTCTCTACGAGCGCCATCACCGGTCGTGTACATACCCTTGAAGGTGGTGAAGTAGGTCTGAACAAAACGATCGTGGTCACCGTAAACGGAGCGTGATTGCCCTGGCCAGCTATCGAGCATCACCAGATTACCTTCGGCGGCACCTTCGATAATGTTGCCCATGTTGTCCACCAGAGCGGGGATAACTCCGAAGAAGGGGCGTGTTGCCGAACCGGGTTTTAGCGCAGTTGCACCCGGTAGTGGAGTGATCATGATGCCGCCGGTTTCAGTCTGCCACCAGGTATCGACGATCGGACAGCGCTCGTCGCCAATGGTCTTGTAGTACCACTCCCAGGCTTCCGGGTTGATGGGCTCTCCCACGCTACCCAACAGTTTGAGGCTGGAACGACCGGTGCCGTTGATCGCTGCATTGCCCTCGGCCATCAGGGCACGGATAGCCGTAGGTGCCGTGTAGAGCGTATTAACCTGATGCTTGTCGACAATTTGGCTCATGCGGTTGCTTTCTGGCCAGTTGGGTAGCCCTTCGCACATCAGGGTGGTGCCGCCATTGGCGAGGGGACCATAGACCAGGTAGGTGTGGCCAGTAATCCAGCCAACATCGGCGGTGCACCAGTAGACATCGCCGTCCTTGTAGTCGAACACGTACTGATGGGTCATGGAGGCGTACACCAGGTAGCCGCCACTGGTATGTACTACGCCCTTGGGCGTGCCGGTGGAACCCGAGGTGTAGAGGATAAACAGTGGGTCCTCTGCGTTCATCTCCTCGGCGGGACAGAAGGGGGAGGCCAGGTTCGCCAGTTCATGCCACCACACGTCACGGTGTTGGTGCCACTCGATATCACCACCGGTACGTTTGAAAACAATCACTTTTTCGACGGTTTTTACCGCCGGGTTGGTGAGCGCTTCATCGACGTTTTTCTTGAGTGCAACCCGGCGTCCACCGCGTACCCCTTCGTCGGCGGTGATGACCAGTTTGGAGTTGCAATCGATTATACGGCCGGCGATGGCATCGGGGGAGAATCCACCAAATACCACCGAGTGGATGGCACCGATGCGAGCGCAGGCGAGCATCGCCACGGCGGCCTCGATCACCATGGGCATATAGATAGTGACGACGTCACCCTTACGGATACCCTGACTCTTGAGTGCGTTAGCGAAACGACAGACCTGCTCGTGAAGCTCGCGATAGCTTACCTGCTTGTCCTCGTTTGGGTCGTCGCCCTCCCAGATGATAGCGGTTTGGTCGCCACGGGTTTCCAGGTGGCGGTCGAGGCAGTTGGAGGCGACGTTGAGGGTGCCGTCCTTGAACCAGTTGATGTCAACGCGATGGTAATCGAAAGAGACATCCTTGACGCGGGTGAAGGGTTTTATCCAGTCCACACGCTGACCATGCTCGCGCCAGAATCCCTCGGGATTGACCACCGACTGCTGGTACATTTCGCGATAGGTGGTTTCATCGGCCCAGGCTTGCTGGGCGATGCTGGACCTGACGGGGTAGCTACTGTTGTCGCTCATGATGCGCTGCCTACTTGCTGTCGTTAGGGATGTTACGGGGGCGAAATGACCTGTTGGTGCGCCAACTCATTGCGTGTGTCGCCGTGGTCGCCAGTTTCTGGTGTGGGGGTTATTCAAGTTGGTGCTATTTTGGCCAGCGCCCTGAGGGGCAACCATTAGACATTGGTATATCCGGGAAATGTCTCGGGCAAGGGATGCCAAAGATGCGAACCAGAGCGCCTGTTTGGGGTAGGCGGGAGGGGTTTACTCGAGGGGATATTGTCTGTTTGTGAGCGGTCAACCTAGACGCTGGGTGGGGGGCCGTATTTGAGACGCACATACATCAGCGCCGTTGTCAGTGCATCGCCATAAGCGGTATGGCGCTCGAGCATGGGCAGGTCAAGTTTTTCCGAGATGGTCGCGAAGCGGGCATCTACCTCCATGTCGGGGTGTTGACGCTTGACCTTTTTCAAGTAGTAGTGGCTGAGCTCGACACTGCGATTGGGAAGGCTAAACCCGAACAGCTCTTTGTAGTGTCGATTGAGAATGCCGATATCGAAGCTGATGTAGTAGCCAAGAATCGGTCGGTTCCCGATAAAATGCAGGAGGTCAGTCAGTGCCTGTTTTGTCTCCATCTGTCCCTGCAGGTCGATTGATCTCAGTTTATGAATAAGTATCGCTTCCGGGTCCATCTCCTCGGGAGCGTTGAGCTTGATATCAAAGCGGCGGCTGGTGAGAATTTCGTTTCCGCGTACAGGTACCGCACCGATCGACAGTATATTCGCGCTCTTGATGTCGAGGCTTGTGGTTTCCATGTCCAGGGATATGTACTCGTCACCCTCATAGCGGTCGAATAGATAGCTGAATTCGCTGTTTCTAAATCGATAGCCGTTGATGTGTCGTAGCACGGTGCTATTAAGCATGCTCATAATGTTCAAGGGTTCTCCAGATGGAAGTGAACTTCCAGATACTGCTTGAACTTTTTAACCACGTGGAGCGCGTGACGTAACAGGTCGCGTTGGCTGCGCGAGTGTTTTCCGAGGTCGAGCAGTTGCGCGTCGGGTTGCTGGTCGCCACCGCGCTGCTGCTCCAGCTGAAGCTGCAGGAACAACTGCAGGGCTTCGGCCAGGTTGTCAGCCAGGCCGCGATCCAATACGCCGCTGTGGGCCAGCTCATTGATGCGCTCGAACGTGTTGCTCAAGGGCAGGCGTTGTTCCATGGCAAGGGCTCGAACGCCTTGAACAATTGGGAATACGCCGCCGCGGTTCAAATCCAGGCTGTGCCAGGAGAGCTTAAGCTGGCCGAAAAATGTCAGCGGGGTATGAAACTGCAGGGCGGGTCGGGTGAAATTGCGTACAAACAGGTGGTCGGATGAAATCTGGCGCAGTTGGCGCTGTTGGAAATCGTGAAACAAGCCCAGTTTGCCAGCCACACCGTGAACATCGATGACCGTAGCGATCTTCTGGATATTGTCGCCGGTGGGGTCGAGTATCCAACGGTTGCTCTGTTCCAGCCACTGTTGCAAGGGTTTTGCCCACATCGGATTGTCGACGCAGACTTCACCGTTGCTGGGGGTATATCCCAGCGTTACGAGTTCGGCGTGCATCGCCTGCATTACCGATGGGCATTCATCCCAGGAGTAGTTGTCCTCGATAATCAGGCCGTAATCGAGGGGGCCTTTGAGAATCTGCTCATTACGCCCGGCGCTCCCCATAAATACCAGACAGCAGTGCTGCTGCACCGCTTCGGGTACGTAGCGCTGGAATACTTTGCTAACCACCTGCTCGTGCAGTGTCGACAGCAGCTTACTGATAAATTGACTCTTGATACCGTTGGTCATGAGGCGCTCGATTAACTCATCGAGGCTAGCGACGGCATTTTGCAGGTCCCGTTCATCGTTGGCGCGGGCAATACGTAGGGCCAGAATATGAGAGTGCGTCGATAGCAGACTCAGGATGTGGGTCAGGGTCAGTACCCCAAGAACCTTGTCCGATGTGACGCTATCGAACACTACCACCCGTTCGATCTGGTGGCGGGTCATCAGTAACATTGCATCGAAAAGGAAGTCACCGGTTTGCACCGATACCAGTTCGTAATGGGCAAGGGAGGATACCGGCGTATCGAGAGGCAGTTGTTCCAGTACCGATGCGTGTAGCAGGTCTGTGCCGGTGAGCATGCCGTAGCCACGATCACTCTTGACCAGGGCGCAGTCGGTATGACTCTGTTTCATACGCAGGGTGATTTCGGCAATGCTGCTGTCGGCATCAATGATCTGGAGCGGAAGAATATTATCCGGTTCTATTTTATTAAGAATGAATTCGGAAAGATTCTGCTGGTCGTCGTTATCTTTTATGAGCTGTTGCTTGTCGACCAGGTCGGTCTGGAAATAACGGCGGAATTGAGTATTTTGATCGCTCAGAAGATCGAATGTGGTGCGAGGTAATTGGTAGCAGATCGCCTCTTCAAGGCAGACATATTCGTGCTTGCTATTGCCCGAAAACAGCGAGCGCACATCAAAAAGGTCATCGTGGATATAGTGGGCGTATATCTCTTCGTGATCCTGGCCATTGCGCTCTTCGACAACGCCCTTGTGGATGATATGCAAGCCATGGGTGGCCTGCTGGGCATGCAACACAATGTCACCGCTGGCGTGGTAGCTTAAATCCAGGTTGTCTATCACTACCTGACGTTCATTTTCGGTCAGGGTATCAAAGGGCGGGTTGTTAAAATTGAAACTGCCGGGCATAGCTGTTACCTACAGATAGGGGTGTCACCGCAGAACCTGATTACTCCTGTCTTGGGGAGCCTGCAAACAGATCTCTTATGCCTCTGATTGCCGGCAAGTGGCGATCAAAGCAACGGGTACAGGCATATACAGGTGGTCTGTCAAAAGTCATTAACGTCGAGGTCCGGCTTCTCTGAAAAAACGCAGACAACGCAATGCACTTAATTGCAGATTTCTTCGTTATAGTCGCTCGAATTTATGATAGTGACGATGCAAACTCCAGCAGACCTTAGTAGTAAGTTGATGACCACCTCGATGGGTGAGCAGAAAGCGGGCGTGGGCGGAGGAAATCAAAGCTTCGCTTGACGGCATCGTAAAATCCCTTAAACATGGTGCGACAGGACGCTATTTACAGCAGGAAGGGCGCATGTTTCAGGGGTGGTTGATCGCGGCGATCTCCGTGGTCTATATATCGATACTCTTTGTTGTGGCCTTTTATGGCGACAAAAAACTGGGGGATGACGGCCGCTTGCGGTGGCTGGTGTATAGCCTGTCGCTGACGGTGTATTGCACCTCCTGGACCTTCTTTGGTGCCGTAGGACAGGCGGCCAGCAGTCTGTGGTCATTTTTGCCGATCTATCTCGGTCCGATCCTGATGTTTCTGTTTGGCTCGAAGCTAATCGCACGCGTTATTCGCGTGAGTAAGCAGGAAAACATCACCTCTATTGCTGACTTTATTGCGGCTCGTTATGGCAAATCGCAGATGCTGGCCGTTTTTATTACGGTGATTGCGGTATTCGGCGTGCTGCCCTATATCGCCCTGCAGCTAAAAGCGATCATGATGGGCTATAACCTGTTGAGCGCCGGTAGTGAAGATCAGCTGGTGTCCGGGTTTGCCCTCGATTTTGGCCAGGATACCGCACTGCTTGTTACCCTGACTCTGGGTGCATTTACGATCCTGTTTGGTACCCGTCACCTCGATGCCACCGAACACCACCGGGGCATGATGCTGGCGATCTCTTTCGAGTCGGTTATCAAGCTGGTAGCCATCCTTGCGGTGGGCGTTTATATCACCTACTTCGTCTATAACGGCTACGGGGATATCTGGCAGAAAGCGCGCATGATGGCCCATACCCGTACCCTGATCGATACGGGCCCCAATATCTGGATTATGCTGGCGCAAACGGTGCTGGCAGCGCTCATGATCCTGTGTCTGCCTCGCCAGTTTCATGTCACCGTGGTGGAGAACCTCGAACCCTCGGACCTGGAAAAAGCCCGTTGGCTCTTTCCTGCGTATTTGATCGGTGCGGTGATCTTTGTGGTACCGATCGCGCTGGCGGGCCAGCTGTTTTTCAGCGGCGATGTCATTGCCGATACCTTTGTAATGAACCTGCCGTTGGCGATGGGGCAGAAACAGATCGCACTGGTTGCCTTTGTGGGTGGCGCATCGGCGGCGATCAGTATGGTCATCGTAGCGACCATTGCCCTTAGCACCATGGTCAGTAACGACATCGTACTGCCGTTGATCATGCGTCGGAATCTGTTTAACAAGACCAGTTTTGATGAGTTCAGCGGCTTGCTGCTTTATGTTCGCCGCACCACCATTATGGTGATCGTGCTCATGGCCTACTTCTACTACCGCATACTCGGCGGTGTCGATTCGCTGGCCTCTACCGGATTGCTCTCGTTTGCGGCGGTTGCCCAGTTTGCTCCGGCAATGATTGGTGGGGTGTACTGGAAGCAGGCTAACAAGAAAGGGGTGGTGGCGGGCCTTATCGCCGGTGTGGGGCTCTGGTTTTATACCATGGTGATTCCCACTCTGGTGCGGGCGGGCGCGATCTCCCAGGATTTTCTGGATGAGGGACCCTGGGGCATCCTTGCGTTGAGCCCGGAGGCCCTGTTTCGCATTTCGGTACTCGATAGCACCACCAACGGCATCGTCGTCAGTCTGGTGGCAAACCTGGTCTGTTTTTTGGTAGTTTCCTGGCTTACTGAACCGCGACTGTCCGAGAAGATGCAGGCGGCGATCTTCGTCGGAACGCCGGTCAGCGGCGGCGATGAGCTGTCCAGCATCAAGGTCACGGTGGCTGATCTTAGCGCCCTGGCGTCGCGTTTTGTCGGGCAGCGGCGAGTTACCAACAGTTTTGAGCACTTCGCTTTTCGTTTTCAGCAGAGCCTGGCCCCTAACCGCTATGCGTCGCGAGAACTGCTGGAGCATACCGAACGCTTGCTGGCGGGTGTTATCGGTGCCTCATCGGCACGGGTGGTGCTGCGCTCCGCGGTCAGTGGTCGGCGCATGCGCCTCGATGATGTGGTTTCCATTGTCGACGAGGCCACGGAGGCACTGCAGTTCAGTCGAGAGCTACTACAGGGGGCGATTGAGAACATCAGCCAGGGTATTAGTGTGGTTGATCGAGACCTGTACCTGGTGGCCTGGAATCGACGGTACCTGGAGATGTTTAATTACCCCGAAGGGCTGGTGAGGGTCGGGCGACCGATCGCCGATATTATTCGCTACAATGCATCGCGGGGGCTCTGCGGGGCGGGAGATATTGAGTCCCATGTAGAAAAACGGGTCAATTACATGCGGCAGGGAACGGCGCACTGCTTCGAGCGGGTGATGCCCTCCGGGCAGGTGGTGGAGATGCAGGGCAACCCTATGCCCGGGGGCGGGTTTGTTACCAGTTTTACCGATATCACCCCTTATCGGAAGGTGACCCGCGAGTTAAAGCATATCAACGAGGAGTTGGAGCAGCGTGTTGAACAGCGTACCAGTGAACTCTCGGAGGTAAACCGCCAGCTCGTTGGTGCGATGTCCGACGCGGCGACGGCGACCCAGAGTAAAACCCGCTTCCTGGCCGCCGCCAGCCACGACCTGATGCAACCCTTGAACGCGGCGCGGTTGTTTGCCGCCTCGTTATCGCAGCAGGGGGAGGGCAGCGATCAGGATATGGCGAAGAATATCGACAGCTCTTTACGTGCGGCCGAAGAGCTGTTGACGGATCTGCTCGATATCTCAAAGCTGGACGCCGGTGGATTTCAGCCCCAGTTTAGTGATTTCCCCATTTCAGATCTGCTGTCGGCGCTGTCGGTGGAGTTTTCCGCCATGGCGGAGAATTCAAATATGCAGTTCGCCATGGTTGGCAGCTCGGCTGTGGTCCGCAGTGACCTGAAGCTGCTGCGTCGCATCGTACAAAACTTTTTGACCAATGCCTTTCGTTACGCAAGGAAAGGGCGGGTGGTGCTGGGCTGCCGGCGGGCAGGAAAGCGTCTGCGGATAGAGATCTGGGACAATGGCCCGGGTATTCCACAAAGCCGCTTAACCGAGATATTTCAGGAGTTTCGTCGCCTCGATAGTCACGCGACTCAGGAGGTGAAGGGTGTCGGTCTGGGGCTTGCGATCGCCGATCGAATCAGCAAGATTCTGGATCATCCCCTGGCCGTGCGCTCGAAAGAGGGCCGCGGGTCCATGTTTTCGGTCGAGGTGCCGCTCGGAGACCCGGCCCAGGTTGCCGTTAATCTCCCCTCCCGCACGGCGGCGGGCAATGCCCTGCAGGGACGACGTGTGCTCTGCATCGACAACGAAGAAACCATACTGGAAGGGATGAAGGCGCTGTTGGAGCGCTGGCAGTGCGAGGTGTTCGTTAGCCGTGATCTGGCCGGCGGGTTGGCGTTGCTGGAGAGCGGTATTGAGTTTGATATCCTGCTGGCGGATTACCATCTCGATGATGGAAAGACCGGGCTGGAGGCGATTCTTGCTTTGCGCCACGCGATGGAGGTGCCACTGCCGGCGGTACTGATTACTGCAGATGGTCGCCAGGCGTTACAGGATGAGGCGCGGGAAGAGGGGGTTGCCTATCTGGCAAAACCGGTCAAGCCGGCTGCGCTGCGGGCACTGATGAGTAGTATTCAGCGCCGTTAGCCACGGCGCTATGTCGGACTATTCGGTGTCTGCGTCGTTTTCGTTGCCGAGTTGAGGGGGCTCGATCTCCAGCTGCTGTACGGCGATTACAGCCTGAGTGCGGTTACGCACCCCCAGTTTTTTGAAGATGGCGGTGGCGTGGGCTTTGATGGTCGCCTCGGACACGTTGAGGTCGTAGGCGATCTGCTTGTTGAGCATACCCTCGGTGAGCATACCCAGTACCTTGAACTGCTGCGGGGTCAGGGAGGCGATGCGCTCGGCCAGGTCCTGTTTGGTTTCGCGGCGTGCGGCAGTAGATCCGATGGATCCCTCCGGTTGCCATACATCACCCTCCAGAACCGTCTGAATCGCTTCGCCAATGCTTTGCTGGGAGGAGGACTTGGGAATGAAACCGGAGGCACCGTACTCAATCGCCTGATTGATGACGTATCCATCCTCCGTCGCCGATACCATCACCACCGGTATTTGCGGGTACTGTCCGCGAAGGTAGATGAGGCCGGAGTAACCGTGGGCACCGGGCATATGCAGGTCGAGTAACACCAGGTCGGTGTCGGCGTTGGCTTCCAGTACCTGCTGCAGCGACTCGATGGACTCAGCCTCTAGCAGGGTTACCGCCTCCACCGCCTGATTGACGGCTTGCTGCAGTGCCGTCCTAAACAACGGGTGGTCGTCGGCAACGATAATCTTATAGCTACTAATCATGACTAAGTCCCTGTTATAACAGGGAGATAGTGCCAGCCGCCTCGTGGCGAGTCAAATGACTTAGTTAATGGAGGGCCTTAGGGTACGGACTAAAGGGCTATTTCAAGCTCCGCTGGAGCGAGGGCCTCGGTGTAGCGATTGCGTCCCGCGGCTTTGGCCGCGTACATCGCGCTATCAGCCGCTTTCATTAGCGCCTCGCTGCTGGTTCCGTGGCGTGGATAGATGGCAACACCGATACTGGCGCCCACCTCTATAGGCCGGCCCGAAATCGTTGCGATACCCGCGATTGTCTTGATCAGTTGTTGGGCCAGCCGGCTCGCCTGATCCTCCTCGACCAGACCGGTATAGATGGCAACAAATTCGTCGCCAGCAAAACGTCCCAAGGTGTCGGCTTCCCGGGAACAGGCCTGCATGCGTTGGGCAACCTCCTGCAGCAGCAGGTCCCCGGCGTCGTGTCCCAGTTGATCGTTAATCGCCTTGAAACCATCAAGATCGATAAACATCAGGGTGAAACGCAATCCGTATCGGTGCGAGCGGTGGATCTCCTGCTCCAGCCGGTCGCGGATCAATAGACGGTTGGGCAGCTGGGTGAGCGGGTCGTGATAGGCAAGGCGAGAGAGCGTCGCCTCTTTCTCCTTGTGGGGTGAAATGTCATGCACGGTGACGATACGGTGCTCGCTGCCGTTGATATCGACGGCGTGGGTTACCTGGGAGGCATCGAAGGTCGAACCATCAAGGCGCACCCCCTGAGTGGCTTCGTGATCGATGAACAGGCGGGCGATTTTTTGGCCCACCAGGGTAGCCTTGTCGCATCGGTAGAGGGTTGTAGCCGTGCGGTTGCAGTTGATGATAGAGCCGTTGGCCGAGGTGACAAACACGCTTGAGTCAATGTTGTCGGTGACCCGGGTGAGCATTGCCAGGTTGAGCTGGTTGTGGTTCAGGTGAGCGAGCACCAGGCGCAATATCACCAGCGCGTTGGCCATTGCCAACAATAGGATCAGGCTTTGAAAATCGCGCATACGCTGGCTCTTGTTAAGAGCCGATTGTTCGAGGGAAAGCGTCAGGCGATTCATCTCTGCAAGCAGGGCATCATCCTGTGCAAGGGCGGTCTTTCGGGTATTGATAACCAGTAGTGGGTCGATGGCGGAAGTGGTGTCCGCAATGTCTGCAGCGGCCAGTAGCTGCCTTATTCGTTGGTTGAGGGGGGTCCAGAGCAGGAGCGCCTGCTCTATGGACTGTCGATCAAGGGGGGCATCCAGGCGTTGTAAGTTAACGGGTCGCCCATCCACCCCCAGGGTTCTGCCGCCGACGGCGAAGGCGCGCAGGGTTTGATCGAACAGTACGCTCGCCTCCCTGATCTCGCCCAGAGCATGGGTCGAGGTATCGCCGCCCTGTTCCAGCATCAGGGAAGCCTTTGACAGCTTTTGTGACAGCATGCGTTGGCGCCCTGCAATATTGATGGCAACCGCATCGCGCTCGATCTGGCGGGATAACCCGATATCGACCATCAGGGCGGTGAGGTCAAGGGCAAGGAATACGCCGATCAGGATCAACAGAGAGCCTAAGGGTTTGGGTCGAAAATGCATCTATCGCAGCCCCTTCGGGTGGGGCGAGGTTGAACCGCTGGGGGTGGGCATGGCAGGCTCCTTCTGCACGATCGGGGTTCAGGCTCCGCTGAACGAATGTGATGGTGGGTCGACGGCATTTTGTTGGTACTAATGTACTGGAAAGGCGGCACCGAAAACAATCGATGGCTGCCGGTCAGTTGCATCACCAGATGGGTAGGGCCAACGGATATCGTCTTACGGCTTATTGCTAAGCTGTTGATTTATACAGTGCCAAACCGGAAAATAACGAGAGCGGTGTCCCATTCTGATCTCCAGGTAGTGTTTGGCCGATGTCCCACCCCCCTCAACGAAAGATAATTCATGTCGATTGCGACTGCTTTTACGCCGCGATTGAGATGCGTGATGATCCTGACCTGCGGGGGATTCCTATAGCTGTCGGGGGAAGCCCCGATCGCCGCGGCGTTGTGGCCACCTGTAATTACGAAGCGCGTCGCTATGGCATCCATTCGGCAATGGCGGCAGCAACCGCCCGCAAACTCTGCCCGTCATTGCGCTTTATTCGCCCGCGCATGGAGGCCTATCGCGATGCCTCGCGGGAGATTCAGGCGATCTTTGCCGATTATACCGATCTTATAGAGCCGCTCTCTCTCGATGAAGCGTACCTCGATGTGAGTGAGTGCTCGCAATTAAAAGGCAGTGCCACCCTGATCGCAGAGCAGATTCGCCAGCGGGTGCGGGAGCAGGTCGGCATTACGGTCTCGGCGGGAGTGGCTCCCAATAAGTTTCTGGCCAAGGTCGCCAGTGATTGGAACAAGCCCGATGGTCTGTTTGTGGTGCTGCCTGAGCAGGTGGATGAGTTCGTGCAGCAGTTACCGGTTAAGCGCTTGCACGGTGTTGGGCAGGTAACCGCGAAAAAGCTCAAACGGCTGGGCATTGAAACCTGCGGTGAGCTGAGGGTCTTTAGTCAACTCAACCTGGTGGGCTATTTTGGCAGCTTTGGCGAACGGCTCTATCAGCTCGCAAGAGGGGTGGATGAACGGCACGTACAGAGCAGTCGCCGGCGCAAGTCCCTCAGTGTGGAGCACACATTTGACGAAGACCTGCCCTCCCTCGAGAGCGTGCTGGGGAAGTTGCCCGAGTTGCTGGCCGAGCTCGAACGGCGCCTGGAGGGGAAGCTTGGCGAGGGTTACGCCCTGAGCAAGCGTTTCGTGAAGGTGAAGTTTTCCGATTTCACCCAGACCACCCTCGAGACCCTCATCAGTGGTGGTCGCGAGCAGTGGTTGCAGGAACACCACTACGCGCCGCTGATGAGCCAGGCCTGGCAGCGCGGCGCGCGCCCAGTGCGGTTGCTGGGGGTTGGGGTGCGCCTGCGCGACCTGCAGCAGGAGCATGCCCTCGAACAGATGAGCCTGTTTTAGGCGCCCGTGGGCGGCTCCTTCAGGTTGAGGATAATGGGGTACTCAATGCAGGGCATCGTTCGGTTTTGCCTGCGACCCAAGGCTGAGAAATGCACCAATCGCGTTGCCCAATGAGTCCGAGCGCTCGGGGTTGCGAAACTGCGCCATTATACGCGGGGCCATATCGGGCAGCAGCAACAGGTCGAGCAGTACGCGATTAAAACATTTGTTACCGGCTGGGGTGATGGCCAACTGTTCGAGAAACCGTTGTAGCCGCAAGGGGTCTTCCAGGTCTTCCCAGCAGCGGCTGGCGATGGCCGCAAGAATTTCGGCGCTATTGGCGAGCGGACTTTCCAATAACTGGTCGATCAGGCGCTGGCGGATAGCGGGGGCCTTGCTGTGGGAGATTCCCCTGAGCAGGGCGGCCAGGAGACCCTCGGCGGCGTTTTCGTCAATTAAGGCAATCGCCCTTTGCGCGATCACCTCGGTGAGTGAATGATCGATCGCTTCGTTTTCCAGGCAGCAGCAGAGCATCTCCAGTGGTACCGGTGGTAACGCCGGTACCGCCCGGCGCAGGTGGCGGGCATTGTCGTCGTGTTCCAGGCGGGCACAGAGGTCGGCGATCCCTTGCAGCCCCAGCGATTGCCATTGGTCGTGGTCTGTTTTGGCAAAATAGTCATGGGCTGGTGTATAGAATGCCGAGGGTTGCCGTCCCAATAGTCGCGAGGCGCGAGCGTGGAAGCAGGCCATGCGCTCCTGCTCGGGTTTGAAGGCGTAGGGGGTCTCCTTGAGGGCATCCACCGTCGGGTCGACGCTGCCGAGTTCGAGTTTTTCCCCCACGCTCTTGATAATGCGCAGCAGAAAATCGTCGCGACTGGCACTCATTAGCTTGCCTTCGCGATCGAGGGGAAATTTAAGAAACCAGATCACCGGTACCGCCCCCTGACGCTGATCGCTCAACAGGAAACCCAGCCAGGCCTGTTGCAGGAATGGGTAGGGATAGGGGGTAGTGCCCCGCTCGAAATCCAGTAACTGCTGGCGTGGTAGCTTGCGGATGCGCCGTCCCATATCAAATACCTGCAGGCGGATATCGCTCTGCTCGAGAAATTCGGTAAGGGTGCCGATGGTGCTCATGCTGGGGCCCGGATCGTTGGAGTGGGGCGCACATTGTAGGCAGTTGCCCCCATGGGCTCAAGAAGGTTCCTCCTCCTGCAGGCTGCGGCTCTGCAGGAGGAGGAAAAGAGGGTCGCTACCCGGGTTGGTTAGCCGTTAATCAGAAAATGGGTATAGATACTTGCGGCGTAACCGAGGGCAATCACCGGTGTCCACTTGAGGTGGCCGAAGAAGGTGTAGTGCCCCCGCGCTTGTCCCATCAGCGCCACCCCGGCCGCGGAGCCTATCGACAGCAGGCTACCGCCTACACCGGCGGTCATGGTAACCAGCAGCCACTGTGTATCAGACATCGCGGGGTTCATGGTCAGCACGGCGAACATCACCGGGATGTTATCGACGATGGCGGACATGATGCCAACGAGAATATTGGCGGTGGTGGCCCCCAGCTCGCCGTAGATAAACTCCGAGGCCATGCCCAGATAGCCGATAAAGCCGAGGCCGCCGACCGCCAGAATGACACCGTAAAAGAAGAACAGGGTGTCCCACTCGGCCTGGGCGATCTTGGCGAAGATGTCGAAACGAGGGCCGCGGTTGCCGCCGGGAACATCGGTTCGGTCGACCCCTCCATCACCGGCTTTCTGGAGATAGAAGCCGAACAGCTTGAGATAGGCTAGTCCCGTCATCATGCCGAACACCGGCGGGATATGGAGGACACTGTGGAAGCTGACGGCGGTGACGATAGTCAGCAGGAACAGCCCCACAATCACCAGCCCGCCGTGCTTGATAGCGGCAGGTTCACTGCTCTCGGTGCTGGGTTTACCCTTGGGCAGGGCGAACTGCATGATCGCAGCGGGTAGCAGGAAGTTGACCACGGAGGGGACAAACAGGACGAAGAATTCGGTGAAGTCCAGTATTCCTTTTTGCCATACCATCAGCGTGGTGATGTCGCCAAAGGGGCTGAAGGCACCGCCGGCATTGGCGCCGACGACGATGTTGATGCAGGCGATGCCGATAAATCCGGGCTGGTCCTTGCCCACCGCCATCACCACCGCGCACATGATGAGTGCCGTGGTGAGATTGTCGGCGATCGGCGAGATAAAGAAGGCGAGAATGCCGGTGAGCCAGAACAGTGCCCGGTAGCTGAGCCCCCGGGCAACCAGCCAGTCACGCAGGGCGTCGAACACCCGGCGTTCGAGCATGGCGTTGATGTAGGTCATCGCCACCAGCAGGAAGAAGAACAGCTCCGCGTATTCGAGAAAATTGTGGCGGATGGCCCCTTCCACTTCGTGGGGAGACCCCATGCTATTGTAGGTGATGGCGATGATCGCCCATATAAGGCCAGCTGCCAGCAGTACCGGCTTGGATTTACGCAGGTGTATCTTCTCCTCAAAAATCACCAGAATATAAGCCAGTGCGAAGAGGGCGAGAGCCGCGTAGCCGACCCAGCTATGGGTCAGGTCGATGGCCTGGGGAGATTCGCTGGCGCTGGCAATAGCCGGGGTCAGCAGTAGCCCTAGCAGGGTTAAAAACCTTTTCATTTTCTACTCCAGAGTGCAGGCAAGGGTGCAGGCAGTTTTGATTTATTGTTGTTGGAAAAAAGCTGGTGCGCATTATCCTCTCAATCCGGTTTTATACAATGGTTAACTGATGAGGCCGCAAAAGAGGGGGCGGCAGAGCCTGCGAGCATCCGCATCATTACTTATATCCCGCTGCCTTGCCCGAGTGGTACAGTGCGCTTTATGAGACGCGCGACGACCCTACTACTAACCCTGAGCCTGCTGCTGGCACCATTGGTTGCCAGCGGCGTAAGCGCATCGATGGGAACGTCTATCGGGCACTCCATGGAGTCTATGGTTGCTGACTGTGATCATGCCTCGGTCACCCCCGATTGTTTGTTGAGCACACAGGGTCCGGCGCCGATGAGCGCGTGTGACGACTGCAGCGAAACCACAGCCAGCTGCTGCCAGTCTCCCGCAGCCGCCCTGGTGGAGGTTGTCGATGAGCCGTTACCCTTGACCGCCACCGTGCAGGCTAGCGCCGTTGTTTGCGGATGGGGCGCTTCCCCCTGTTATCCCATCGACCACCCTCCCCGGTAATTTTCTCCTGCCCCAAATGTTAGCGGCCGCTCGCGGCCTGTTCGATATTTTCAGGAGTACAATCATGACTGTAAGTAAATTACTGACCACCCTGTTGGCCCCCTTTGTTCTATTGTTGCCCCTCGTCGTATCCCCGGCGTGGGCCGAAACCCGGTTGCCCCTAATGACAGTGTACAAATCCCCTAGCTGTGGTTGCTGCGGTGACTGGATTACCCACATGAAGCAGAACGGTTTCGAGGTGAAAGTGCAGGACACCCACAACCTCAATCCCATCAAGATGAAGGCGGGCCTCACGCCGGAGATCGCATCCTGTCATACCGCCTTTGTCGACGGTTATGTCGTGGAGGGCCATGTTCCCGCCAGCGATGTAAAACGTATGCTCACCGAGCGTCCAGCCATTAAGGGCTTATCGGCACCGGGTATGCCGGTTGGCTCCCCAGGGATGGAGATGGGAGATCGGGTCGACCCCTACGATGTTGTGAGCTTTGACGAGGAGGGTTCTGTTAAGGTTTACCGCTCCTACCGGTAGATGATAAACGGGGAGCGTATTCGCGCTCCCCTGAAAACGGCGCTGCTGTCCCGTGCGGGTCCCCCAACTTCTATAACCGAGCCGCTAGCATAGAGGACCGGGAGTTACAGGCTCGCACCCTGCGTCAGATTATTGATCGTTACAAGCTCAAGGCGCTGGATCTCGATTTCATACCCGGTGCGATGGATGTGGTGAAACAGATCCATAAAAATCGGTTTAGCTGTATCCCTCGTAACAGTTCGCTTTTTATTACATCCGAGGGTAACTATCTCTATTGCTACAACGATATGTCCCATCACCATAGCCTGGGTAACGTCAAAGAGATGAGTGTGCGGGAGGCGATCGAGCTGCGTGAGCTAACCGAGGCGCGTGGTGATTTGTGCGACCAGTGCAATATGAAAGGGCGCTATCAGGGCGCCGAACTGGTACAGATGGCAGCCAAGTACATGGGGTCCCGCCTGATCGCGGCGGTGGGATAATCGTGATTCGGTACTCGACCTGCGCCCCAGCCCGATATACCCTACTAAAAAAGACGGGTATGGAGCGAAAACATGTCAGTAACCCCATTTCATATCGCGGTGCCGGTGCGGGACCTGGGTGAGGCGCGCGCCTTCTATGGTGATCTGTTGGGTTTTCCCGAGGGGCGCAGTGATAGCCACTGGATCGACTACAACATGTATGGCCACCAGTTTGTGGTGCACCTTAACGCAGCACTCGGGCCCGAAGGCAAGGTGACCCTGTGCCATAACGATGTCGATGGCCACGGGGTTCCGGTGCCCCACTGCGGTGTGGTATTGACCATGGTGCAGTGGCAAACCCTGGCCGATCGTTTGCGCAGCGCCGGTGTCGAGTTTGTGATCGAGCCCTATATCCGCTTTGTCGGCCAACCCGGCGAACAGGCGACGATGTTTTTTATGGACCCCAGCGGCAACGCCTTGGAGTTCAAGGCGTTCGCCGATATTGATAGCCAGCTCTTTGCCAGCTAAGCCGGTCGGTAAAAGGAGCATTTGATGGCCTATCGATTACTGCAATACATCGGAGCGACGCTGGATCGTGCTGATCATCGGCGCGATGACGCCGACTGGCTGGCGCAACGACAGCAGCACCCCCATACCCGCTTGGTGGTGGTGTGGCGTAATCAACATCTTTTCGAAGAGTCGACCACGCCGACGCCGCGGCTGATCGAGGGTGACCTGGCGGCAGAGTTGATGGCCCTCGGCGAGGAGCTGACCTTTCTGGGTGAGGTGTCGGGGCGGGCGCTGTTTACCGTAGACCTGTCGGCCCTGGAGGAGGATGAGCTGCTGAGCCGTGTCGAAGGCGTCCGACTGCTGGACCTGCGCCTTGTGGGTCCGTTGTTGGAGCGGGACCTGTCTGCCCAGCTCGCTTATGCGCGGGGAATGCTCTATTGGCATCGCCAGCACCGCTTTTGTGGTCGTTGCGGCTCGCCAACCCAAAGTGCCCGAGCCGGTCATGTGCGCCGTTGTAGCGATGCTACCTGTGGCCGCGAGAGCTATCCGCGCACTGACCCGGCGGTGATTATGCTGGTGGAGCGTCCTCCCGGGGCGGGGCACCCCGCGTGCTGTTTACTGGGGCGACAGAGCAGCTGGCCCGCCGGCGTTTACTCCACTCTGGCGGGCTTCGTCGAGCCAGGAGAGTCCCTTGAAGGAGCGGTGGCGCGTGAAGTTGCTGAAGAATCCGCGATCGAGGTAACGGACGTCCGCTATCAAGCCTCGCAACCCTGGCCATTTCCCTCCTCCCTGATGCTGGGCTTTCGTGCTCGGGCGGTGACCGACGGAATTCAGGTGGATGGGGTGGAACTGGAGGAGGCGCGCTGGTTTAGTGGACAGGAGTTGCGAGGCGCAGGTGAGTGGAGCGATGAGGGGGAGGGGCTCAAACTGCCCCGCCGCGACTCAATCTCCCGAGCCTTGATCGATGCCTGGGTTGCCGAGCAACCCTAGGGGTAGGGTCTTTTTGCCCATCCGGCTTCTGAGCCAGCAGCGAAGGTATGGGCTTATAGCCCGGTACTCTATTGATTTTTGAGCAGCTCCACCAGTTCGGGCACCACTCCGTCGACACGATTCTTTTGCCCTGTGAGGTAGGTATCGCGAACGCTGCAGGCGATGCGGTCGGTTAGCCCTCCCTGCCGGGTCATCTCGGTGTAGTACCCTAAATCCTTGGCGGCATTGGCCAGGGAAAAGCGAAAGGTGCTGCTGTCTCCCTGCTCAATAAAAGGGCGCAGGCGTTCAAACACGACACCAGCACCACCGCCTTTGCCCAGCACCTCCAGCAGTACGTCGCTATCGACGCCGGCCCGTGCCGCACCGGCGGCGGCCTCGGCCAGTACGGCGGAGAATCCGAGGGAGACGAAATTGTGGACCAGCTTTAGCCGGTGACCGGCACCAATGGGGCCTGCGTGGGTGATGTTTTCAGCAAAACTTTGCAGCAGCGGCAGCGCCTCGGTGAGTAGCTCTGAATCACCCCCTACGATCAGGTTGAGGCGACCCTCGGTGGCCTCTTTGGGGGTGCGGGTCATGGGGGCGTCGAGGAAGCGGATTTTGCCGTCGGCCAGCCGGCGTGCTATTGACTGACTGGTCTCTGGGAGCGAGGTAGAGCAGTCGATCACCAGCGCCCCCTCGGGCAGATGGTTGGCAAGCCCGTCCCCCTCGAACAATACCGCTTCTACCTCGGGGGCACCGGTCACGCAGAGGATCATAATATCGGTTCCCTGTGCCAGCTGCGGGCGTCGGCTGCAGGCTTTGGCTCCTGCAGAGACGAGGGCTGTGGTCGGCTGGTTGCCTGCGCGGTCAAGGAATTTGAGGGCGTAGCCCGCCTTGAGAAGGTTGCTGGCGATACCGATGCCCATATGCCCAACCCCGGCGATGGCGATCTGTGTCTGTGCTGTCATGGCGAGCCCCTTGGTGAACTGGCGTTGTTATTATTGGTGTCTTCAGTCTACCCCAGCGGCGCCCGTGCGCAATGAGGTATACTGTCGCGCTTTCCGATTTAGCCGCGCTTTTATGACCGACGCTCTTGACTATTACATCGCCCCTCCCTGCCTTGAACCCTTGCAGGTGGTGCGCGAGGATCCCGGATTCTGGCTGGTGAGCAAACCATCGGGACTGCTTTCAGTTCCCGGGCGCGCCCCCGAGAATCGGGACTCGGTGATTACCCGGCTGCAGGAGCGAGGAGGGGAAGCCTGGGCGGTGCACCGTCTCGATATGGATACTTCGGGGCTGCTGGTTGTGGCGCGGGATAAGTTGTCGTTGAGTGCCCTGAGCCGGCAGTTTCAGCAGCGTACGGTGTCCAAGCGTTATCAAGCCATGGTCTACGGCGTGCCGCAGGAAGATACGGGGACGATCGAGTTACCCTTGATCTGCGACTGGCCTAACCGCCCTCGGCAGATGGTGGACTGGCAGCAGGGCAAGCCCAGCTTGACCCATTGGCGTGTACTGGAACGGGATCCGGTTCATAACCGCTCATTGCTGGAGCTAACCCCGGTCACCGGGCGCTCCCACCAGTTGCGGGTACACCTTGCCGAGATCGGTCACCCGATTCTGGGGTGTCGTTTTTACGGCCATGAAGACTCTATCCCCGCCGCGCCGCGCCTGATGCTGCACGCCTGGCAGCTAGCGTTTGATGATCCCGCCCAGGGGACGCGTGTGGAGGGGAGCAGTAAGAGCGCGTTTGAGACCCTGCTGGCGCGCTGAAGCTTTCTTTTTAGCGTCGATCGTGGACAATAGCGCTCGCCGCTGTGCCACCCGATATCATTTGGGTTCCTATTCACCCTGTGTCAGGCCTGTTTTCAGCCCGGACTGCTATTTTTGCCGTAAAGGATCTTTGCCATGAGCAACAAACACACCACCTTCGAGGACGTTCAGGCTATGGTGACGGCCACCGCTTTGATCTCGCTGGGCGTCTTTCTGCTTAATTACGCAGGTCTGTTGGCCGGCGGCACCACGGGCCTGGCGCTGTTGCTGCAAAAACTCACTGGAGTGACGTTTGGCGTGTTGTTTGTGGCGCTTAACTTGCCGTTCTTTTACCTGGCGTTAAAGCAGATGGGGCCCCGGTTTACCCTTAAAACCTTCGCCTCCATCATCATGGTGGCCTTGGCGACGGAGTTTCTGGACCGGGCCATCACTCTCGAATCGGCCAATGAGGTCTACTGCGGTGCGATGGGCGGATTGATGATCGGTTGCGGTCTGCTGATCCTGTTTCGCCATAAGGCGAGTCTGGGCGGGTTTAATATTCTCGCTCTCTACGTACAGAAGCGTTATGGCATCAGTGCCGGTAAGTTCCAGATGGGGCTCGATTGTGGCATTGTCTTCGCTTCTTTCTTCGTTGTTACCCCCTGGATTCTATTCGTCTCCGTTATCGGGGCTGTGGCGGTTAACCTGGCGATCGCGGTTAACCACAAACCGGGGCGCTACGTGACCTCTTGAGGGCGGCTCTGTAAAAAGCTCGCCAAAAAAAGCCGCGCGGAGATCCGGGCGGCTTTTTTACAGCGCTGAAAACCCCTACAGGTTTTCGATCCGCGCTTCGAGCTCTTCGATCTTGTTGGAGACGACTCGCTGCAGGTGCTTGAGTTCGTTCAGAATCTCTTTTTTTGCATCGACGACGCGATTTTCCTGCTGGGTAATCTTATCCAGCTCTGCAACCACTTCACGCAGTGCCGGGGAGATCTCGGTGACGTTGCGGAACTTTTGGGTACCGCTATCGACCATCAGGGTTTTCTTCTGGCGCGGGAACTTGAACTTTTCGCTCTTGGCGAACAGGTCACCCTTTTGCTTGTGGTAATACACCTTGAGGATGTCGAATTCGGATTCGGACCGCAGCTGATAGCGCTCGATACGCTCGTAGTGTTTGATGCCCATGCTTTTCAAGTGTTCGTACATTGCAATGCTTCCCTAACTGGGCCAGTTGGCGTTTTATGGACGTGCTGGCGATTGTGATATTGATGTCAGTATTGTGGCAAATAACAAGCGATTCGTGGATACGCATTTATACCCATGCAGACCGTATAAGGCGCGGTAAAGCGCGAGCGAGTCTCGGTTTGCCTGTGCGCCTGGTCACACTTTTAAAAAGGGTTTGCTTGTGGGCCTAATCTTTGATGATCATCAGGTTGGTTTTGCAGTGTTCGGAGATTTTTGAGGTCACCGAACCGAGGAAGAATTTGTCGACTTTTCTACTGTCGTGGTTCGCCATGACAACCAGGTCAATAGACTCTTTTTCCACCTCTTTGAGGATCCTTTTATAAGCGGTGCCCTCGACGACCGTCAGGGTACAACTGATATCGTCGGGGATATGCTTGTTAGCAAAGTCAGTGAGGCGGGATTTGACCTCTCTATGGGCTTTGGCAAGGACATCCCGCGGCAGGTAGTTGGACACCATGGGCATGCTGACACCGGGAATGACGGTAAGCAGGTGCAATGGTGCCTTGCTGGCTCGGGCCTGAAAAATCGCTGCATCCAGCGCTTTCTGTGACGGGTGAGCATTGCTCAAGTCGACCGGTAACAGAATTTTCGTAAACATCAGACCCTCCAGGATCAGGTGTGCTGCAGTTCGGATTGCTGCAACTTGTAGCGCCGACGTTGGTTCAAAAACACCCCAGCCAATAGCAATAGCGCGGGTAGAAACATTAACTGTCGGGGTGGGCGTTCGTTAGGGGTTTGGACCTCAAGAATTTGCCAGTCAAAATCGAGCCCGCTTTTGCTGGCGGGACCTCCGAAATCAACCGCATCGACGATGACCGAATCACCATCGATCAGTAGCTCCAGTCCGGCATGGGCCAGGCGGGTTTCACCATCGGCCTGAGGGCCCAGGGGGAGCAGGACGATCTTTTCAATTGACTTTCCGTCGAGGTTTTCACCGCTGACCCGCAGGCGTACATCAGCATCTTCGGGCAGTGATTCGACGATCTCTACAATCTCATGGGAGGGGCGTAGCACCAATTCCGGGTATACGAATTCCCACCAGAACCCCGGCCTGAATAGCGTGAAAGCAACAACTAACAGGGTAATCACTTCGAACCAGCGGGTGCGTACGAACCAAAATCCCTGGGTGGCGATGGCAAACACCAGCATCGCGGCCAGGGCGCTCACTATGGTGAGAATCAGCTCAAAAACGGAGCCGATGCCGATCAGCAGCAGCTGCGTGTTGAAGATAAACATGAAGGGCAATATGGCGGTGCGGATATCGTAGATAAAGCCTTGAACACCCGTACGAATCGGATCGCTCTGGGCGATTGCGGCGGCGGCAAATGCCGCCAGTCCCACGGGAGGGGTATCGTCGGCGAGAATGCCAAAATAGAACACAAACAGGTGCACGGCGATCAGGGGCACAATGAGTCCGTTTTGCGCTCCGAGGGCAACGATCACAGGAGCCATCAGGGTGGAGACTACGATGTAGTTGGCAGTAGTCGGCAATCCCATGCCCAGGATCAGGCTGATGATGGCGGTGAAGATCAGCATCAAGATAACGTTGCCGCCGGAGATGAATTCGACAAATTCGGTCATCACCAAACCGACGCCGGTGAGAGTGACGGCACCGACCACAATACCTGCGGCAGCGGTTGCTACACCGATGGCGATCATGTTGCGAGCGCCGTTGGTGAGGCCTTGAATCAGGTCTCCAAATCCGTTCTTGAGGGCTTCTGTTACCGCAGCTTCCTTGCGAAATAGTGCCAGCAAGGGGCGGTGAGAAATAACGATCAGAATCATAAACAGGGTGGCCCAGAAGGCGGACAGACCGGGGGAGAATCGCTCAACGGTGAGACACCAAACCAGTACCACCAGCGGCAACAGAAAATAGAGGCCGCTCTTGAGGGTTGGCCCCACGGGGGGCATCACCAGGGTTTCCGATTTGGGGTCATCGATCTGCAGGGGGGGAACACTGGCGGCGTAGCGGACCAGGCCAATGTAGGAGAGTAAAACAGCGGCCCCCAATACGTAGGACGCGGTCGCGCCAAACATCTCCTTGCTCCAGCCGACGCCGTAATACACCACTGCGGTGAGAAGGCAGAGCCCGAATATGGTGCCAAAGAAATTCATCAGCGATTGAGCCAGGGTGGGCTTATAGGGGCGAGGCAGACCCAACATTCCAGCCTTTACGGCTTCGAGGTGGACGATGTAAAACAGCGCCACGTAGGAGATCCCTGCGGGCAAAATCGCGTGTTTGATCACCTCGACGTAGGAGATGCCGACGTACTCCACCATCAGGAAGGCAGCGGCCCCCATGATCGGCGGTGTGAGCTGGCCGTTGGTGGAGGCGGCCACCTCGATGGCGCCCGCTTTTGTGGCAGGAAACCCAACCCGCTTCATCAACGGGATGGTAAAGGTGCCGGTTGTTACCACATTAGCGATGGAGGAGCCGGAGATGATTCCGCTCAGGCCAGATGAAACCACCGCAGCTTTGGCAGGTCCCCCGCGGTAGTGACCCAACAGAGAAAAGGCAACCTGGATAAAATAGTTGCCGGCACCTGCTCGGTCGAGCAGTGAACCGAACAGGACAAACAGGAATACAAAATTGGTGGAAACACCTAGGGCAACGCCGAACACGCCCTCGGTGGTGAGCCAGAAATGGGACATCCCTTTACCAAAGCTGGCACCCTTATGGGCGATGACATCGGGCATATAGGCTCCGGCAAAGGTATACACCAAAAATACCATGGCCACTATCATCAGGGGGGGGCCTAGTGCGCGTCGGGTGGCTTCCAGCAGCAGTACCATTCCGATCCCGGCAACCCAGAGGTCAAACCCTGTAGGAGCCCCGGAGCGATTGGCGACCTCGGTATAAAAAACATAGAGATAGGAGGCGCAAAAGGCGCCAACCAGGGCAAATAACCAGTCCTGCCAGGGGATTCTATTGCGGGGCGAGCTGCTTAACGCAGGATAGGCGGTAAATGAGAGAAAAATAGCAAACGCGAGGTGTATCGCGCGGGCTTCGGTGTCATTTAAGACGCCAAAGCGGAAGATAAAGGGCAGCGGTGAGCTGTACCACAGTTGAAACAGGGACCAAAAAATAGGAACCAATAGCAGCATGGTGCCTGGTATACCCTTGGGCATCCGCGACCCACTGTCGGATTCTGCAATCATCTGTTGCAGATCGTCGTCGGTGGTCGTCGTATCTTCCGTGGGGAGGGTCATATCGAAAAATCCCTTTAGTAACGATCTGCAGAGGAGATATCAGGAGGGGGAGAGGGAGCGGGGCAGAAAGCTGCCCCGCCGGCTTTAGTTATTGTAAGCCCGGTTACATCAAGCCTGCCTCTTTGTAGTAGCGAGCAGCACCATCGTGCAGGGGCGCAGACAGTCCGTCCTTAACCATCTCCTCCTTTTTCAGGTTGGCGAATGCCTGGTGTAGTTTTTTGAAGTCTTCAAAATTATCAAACACCGCTCGAACGACCTGATAGACCACGTCTGGACTGGTATTGGTAGAGCTGACGAAGGTTGCACCCACACCGAAGGTCGCAACATCCTCGGGGCTGCCGTTGTACATGCCTCCGGGGATGGTTGCTTTACGGTAGTAGGCGTTATCCGCGACCAGTTTATCCACTTCAGCTCCGCCCACGGTAACCAGTACGGTATCGCAGCTGGTGGTGGCTTCCTTGATGGAGCCGCTGGGGTGTCCCACAGTGAAGACGATGGCATCGACCTTGTTATCGCACAGGGCTTTGGCCTGTTCGGCAGACTTAAGTTCGGAAGCGTAGGCGAAGTCGTTAAGGGTCCAGCCCTTGGCGGTCATCAGCACTTCCATCGTGCCACGCTGACCGGAACCTGGGTTGCCGATATTGACGCGCTTGCCTTTGAGGTCGTCAAAGTTGGTGATGCCAGAGTCGCGACGGGCGACAACGGTGAAGGGCTCGGGGTGAACGGAAAATACCGCGCGTAGATCCTTGTTGGGACCCTGCTCTTCGAACTTACTGGTGCCATTGTAAGCGTGATATTGCCAGTCAGACTGGGCAACCCCCATATCCAGTTCTCCGGCACGGATGGTGTTGAGGTTATAGATAGAACCGCCGGTGCTCTCTACTGAGCAGCGGATGCCATGCTCCTTGCGCTTCTTGTTGACCAAGCGGCAGATCGCACCGCCGGTAGGATAGTAAACGCCGGTTACACCGCCGGTACCGATAGTGATGAACTGCTGCTCGGCCAGTGCCGAGGTGCTGGTCAGTGTCGCAACGCCAAGCCCAATTGCGGCCAGACCATAGGTGCATTTCCGAAAGATTGACATAGTAGCCTCGTTCCTTTTTTGTGTTGTCTATTTATTTGATTGTGGTGATGAGGGTAGCCAGTAGACGCTTTCCGGTGAGCAGTTTTCCCGACCGAACTCCTGAGATTGGTAATCCGTCCGTAGGCGTCCTCTGGTAGATCGTTGATCTCTCTCTGACCAGAGCCAGAGTACATAGTCCACTATAGACGATTATTTGGCGGATGGGGCATCCATGGGGATCACGGAGCCGGTCGTTCACGGGCGGTCACAGCAGCGCTTGTATTTTTTTCCGCTGCCACAGGGACAGGGTGCGTTTCTGCCGATTGCTGGAGCGTCTATGGTGGGGTCAACGAAGACCCAACGATTGTGTTCGCGGACAAAACTGGAGTGCTCGTGATGGCATTGCAGAGTATCCTTCCCGTCGAGTCTATACCAGGCGTTAAACTCAACGCGGCCAACCCTGTCGGTGTCTGTACCGGCCTCGGCAGAGAGGATTTCGAGGCGAAGCCATCGGGTTCGCGCCAACCAGTCAGCAAGGGATGAACGATCCAGTAGGGCACGTTGATCGGACCGGGTGGTGCTAACGAGGTAATCGATATCGCCAAGGGCGAAGGCGCTGTAACGTGAGCGCATCAGTTGAGTCGCCGTGCGTGGCTGGGCCGACTTGCGGTGCAGGGGGGCGCAGCAGTCGCTATAAAGGGACCCGCTATGGCAGGGGCAGGTACTGGGAAGAGGTTTGAGATCGGGCACGTTGCCAGGTCCTTGTGGCTCATGAAACCCCTTCATCTTTATACGGTCAAGGGAGTTTCTCCTGAGTTCACAACGATACCCAATTACTTTTTTATGCGCTAGTGGGAGTCGATTTCACGCTGTTCCCGGTTTAGGCCATGCAGTAGAATGGAGAGCTATTTTTCGGCTTCCCCGGGGTTAGCATGATTGTTCTGGTCGTACCTGTTGTTTTCCTGTACCGGGTTTTCCGGTAATGCTGAAGGACGAGCTAAAGCAGAGTATCCAACAGGCCTATCGTCAGTTTCTCGACAGCAAGCAGCTAAAAGCGCGCTACGGGCAAAAACTGATGATTGCAGAGATCGCTCGTACGCTCGGAGCCATAGACGCCGACGACGAGGGGCGGCGCTGCTCGGACCCGGCGGTGGCCGTGGTGGAGGCGGGCACCGGCACGGGTAAAACCGTGGCCTATGCCCTGGCCGCAATCCCGATTGCACAGGCGACAAAGAAACGCCTGATCATCTCCACCGCTACCGTGGCGCTCCAGGAGCAGATTGTCTTCAAGGACCTGCCGGATATCCGACTCCAGAGTGGCCTTGAATTCAGCTATACCCTGGCCAAGGGCCGGGGGCGTTATGTGTGTCTGACCAAACTCGACCACCTGCTGCAAAGTGGTCAGGAGAACGTCGCCACCATGGAGCTATTCGCCCAGGATGGCTTCCATATCGATGTCGATGAGCGCGCGGTCAAACTCTATCAGGGGATGGTAGAGCAGTTGGCTACCAACCGCTGGGACGGTGACCGGGATAACTGGAAAGAAGAGCTGGACGACCCCACATGGCGTTCGGTGACCACCGACCACGGACAGTGTAGCGGGCGTCGATGCACTAACTTCGGACAATGCGCTTTCTATAAAGCGCGGGAGGAACTGACCCGCGCCGATGTGGTGGTGGCGAACCATGATCTGGTATTGGCTGACCTGGCTCTCGGTGGGGGTGCGATCCTCAGTGCACCGGCCGATAGTATCTACATCTTCGATGAGGGGCATCACCTGCCCGACAAAGCGATCAACCATTTCGCCCACCATAGCCGCCTGCATGGCACCGAGAGCTGGTTGGAACAGAGCAATAAGCAGATCACCAAACTGGTGGCCCAGAGAGCCCTGCCCGGAGACCTTGGTCGTTGGTTGGAGCAGCTACCCGTTCGCCTGCAGGAAACCCTCGATAGCCAGCGGCAGATGTATGCATTGATCGAGTCGGCGACTGAATTTCCCTACCCCGACAGTTTTAAGCCCTGTTACCGTTTTCCAAATGGCGTTGTGCCCGGACCTGTGCGGGATTTGGCCGGAGACCTCAAGGCCCTCTATAGCGTCGTGTGTGAGCTGCTCACTCGACTCTGTGATGAGCTGAAAGAGGCGATGGATGGCAAGGTCGAAGGGGTTGACGTGATCGATGCCGAAAACTGGTATCCACTGCTGGGCGCGATGCTCTCACGGGCTGACGCCAGTTTGGGGTTATGGCAACTCTATGGGGTCGAGGATCCTGAGGGTGAGCCACCCGTCGCGCGCTGGGTGTTGTTGCTGGAACAGGATGGCCATTACGACCTGGAGGTGGCGTGCAGCCCGATTCTCGCGGCCCGAACACTGCGGCAGAGTTTGTGGAATAGCTGTTACGGAGCGGTGGTGACGTCGGCGACCCTGACCGCGCTGGGCCGTTTTGATCGTTTGCAGATGCGCGCAGGCATACCCGACGGCGCCAACTGCTCCGTGGTCCCGAGCCCTTTTTATCACAGTGATGCGGCAACGCTGCGTATCCCTGCGCTCAGCGCTGATCCCAAATTGCCGGAGCAGCACACCGAGGCGATCATCGAATGCTTGCCCGCATTGCTGGAAGAGCAACCCGGCGCGCTGGTGCTGTTTTCTTCCCGCCGGCAGATGCAGGAGGTGTTTGCGGGGGTCGGGCGCCAATGGCAACAGCGAATTCTGATGCAGGGTGATCGCTCCAAACAGGAGCTATTGACCCAGCACCGCCAACGCATCGATGACGATAAAACCAGCGTCATCTTTGGCCTCGCCAGTTTCGCCGAGGGGGTTGACCTGCCCGGACGTTATTGCGAACAGGTGATCATCGCCAAGATCCCCTTTGCCGTGCCGGATGATCCGGTGGAAGCAGCATTGGGGGAGTGGATCGAATCTCGTGGCGGTAATTCGTTTATGGAGATCAGCGTGCCCGACGCTTCGGTACGATTGGTGCAGGCCTGCGGCCGATTATTGCGTACCGAAACGGACCGCGGGCTGATCACCATTCTGGATCGACGCCTGGTCTCGGCCCGCTATGGTCGCGCGCTACTGGACTCGTTACCGCCGTTCCAGCGTCGCATCGACTGACCCCGGCTGAATGCCCCCCAATGAGGTAGTGCTATGAATGCTCCAGTGGTACAAGGCTTTTTTGACCTTCGATTCGAACCCCTGCGCGATACCTTCGCTGAGCTGTTTGCCGAAGGCAAAGAGTTGGGGGCGGCGCTGAGTGTGAGCATCGGCGGAGAAACCCTGGTCGATCTTTGGGCGGGGCATACCGACAAGGAGCAGAGTACGTGCTGGCAGCAGGATACCCTGGTCAACCTTTTCTCGTGCACAAAGGGAGTTGCCAGCGCCGCGGTGTTGATGCTGGTCGAGCGCGGATTGCTGGCGTTGGAGCAACGGGTAGCCCATTACTGGCCTGAATTTGGGTGCAATGGCAAGGAAGATATCCGCGTCGAACAGCTGCTCTGCCACAGTGCGGGGCTGTCGGCGATTCACCCCCGGGTGGCAGATGATGAGCTATTCGATTGGGCCACCATGGTGGGTTATATCGAGCAAGATAGCCCCTGGTGGGAGCCTGGCAGTCGCCACGGTTATGCCCCGATCACTTTTGCCTGGACAGTCGGCGAGCTGTTTCGGCGAGTGGCTGGCGAAACCCTCGGCAGCTTCGTACAGCGTGAACTGATGCAGCCCCTGGAGCAGGAGCTCTATATCGGGCTGCCTGTTGAGCTCGATAATCGGGTTGCTCGAATTACCCAGTCTCCCGGCAGCGACATTCCCGACAACTCGGTGATGCGGGCGATACTGGGTAATCCCCAGGGGGTTACGGCCCATGCCTTTACCAACCCGCTGTCGATAATGAACTCGACCAATAAACCCCAGTGGCGGCGCATGGAGCTCTGTTCGGGCAATGGTCAGGGGACTGCGCGGGCGCTGGCGGTGTTCTATGACCTGCTCGCCAATGGTGGCTGTTATCGCGGCCAACAACTGCTAGCAGGGGAGTTGATCGAACGCGCGAGACAGGAGCGGGTGCGAGGAAAAGATGCGGTGTTGGGCTGCGATAGCCGTTTTGGTTTGGGTTTTTTGCTCCATCAGGAGGGTGACCTGGCGGGGCTGGGAGTCGAGGGGAACTTTGGTCATCAGGGGGCGGGCGGAGCGCTGGGGTTTGCGGATCCTGCCCGAGGCGTTGGCTTTGGGTATGTGACCAACCGCATGGGGACCGAGGTTCTGATTGATCCCCGGGCCGACCGATTGCTCAAAGCGCTCTACCGAAGTCTTTAATTCAGATACAGGGTTTTGAGCTGCTCGACCAACAGTTGAGCTTTCTCCAGCTGTATCGGATTGAGTTCAACGGCAACCAGTTGTTGGGCAACCTGCGCCTGCTGCTGGACTGGAGAGACCTGCTCTCCACTCAGGCTGAGCCAGAGATAAGCACTGATCAGGTTGCGGTCGGCACCCCGTCCGTAGAAATAGGCTTCGCCGATATAGTACTGACCCAGCGGGTCGCGCACATGGGCCGCGTCCGTATAGAGGTCAAACGCCTTGTCCAGATCCTTGTCGACTCCGTTGCCGGTTTCATAGGCCTTCCCTAACAGCGCCTTGGCACTGGCATCACCCGCACCGGCTGCCTGTTGCAGAAGGGTGATCGCCTCAGAGGTGCTGCCGGCAGTGAACAGGGTCTGGGTGTCGCTGTAGAGATCGGCGCGGGTGCTGGTGGACAGCGCCAGGAGGCTGGAAACAATCAGGGTAAACAGAAAGTGTTTGGTCATGGATATCCGATTCCAACATTTAGAATGACTCGGGCGCCGGTGTTGGCCCTGATCGCCGCCGGGTGACGGTCGCGAATGGGGTCGGCGCTTAACTGTCGCGCATTATAGGGTATTCGAGAGGGAATCCCAATGATCCTGTCGCAGGGAGGTGAAGTGGGTAGCATCCACCCAATATCTATCTTGCAGATGGCCGCTGGGCTTGCAGGCAGCGCCCTCCACGTTACGCAGATAAGATGATTATTTACAAAGAGTCGCTCACCGTAGCAGATTCATCGGCTTCGAACCGGTATAATTTGCCCCGAATTGGTGGGCCTCATGTTGTATTGCCCCCGTAGTTGAAACTGCTAAATCGGTACGTTGATGGATACCTACAAGGATATAAGACCCTATCGAGACCATGAGGTCCGAGAAGTGCTGGATCGGCTGCTGCAGGACGATGCCTTTATTGGCACCCTGAGCCGGTTTCGTTTTCCACGGTTGAGCCAATGGTTCCCTTTCGTATTGCACCCCCTGGTGCGCAAGATTTTGCAGCGCGAGTTATCCTCGGTCAGCGATGTGCATAGTTTACAGGTCAAGGTAGAGGGTTACGTCGAACGTACCCTGCGCAAAACCACAACCGAGGTAACATTCGAGGGGCTGGACCGATTGCAGCCCGACCGCCCCTACCTGTTTATGGCCAACCATCGCGATATTGTGATGGACCCGACGCTGGTCAATTTTGCAATCTATCATCAGGGGTTAAAAACGCCCCACATCGCGATCGGTGACAACCTGCTCAAGCAGCCCTTTGTCAGTGACCTGATGCGGCTTAACAAAAGCTTTATTGTTAATCGGTCCGCCCAGGGGCGGCGCGAAAAACTGGCAGCCTTCCAGCAGCTATCTGGCTACATTAATGACTCCATTGCAGAGGGAGATTCCATCTGGATCGCTCAGCGCGAAGGACGAGCGAAAGATGGAAACGACCAGACCGATAGCGCCATTATCAAGATGCTGGCAATCAGTCAAAAAGGGCATCCATTTAACGAGGTGATCGAGCGTTTGCACATAGTGCCGGTATCGATCTCCTACGAGTTCGACCCCTGCGACAAACTCAAGGCACGGGAGCTCTATGAAACCGAAGCCCATGGCAGCTATACCAAGCAGGAAAACGAAGACGATCGCAGTATCGTGACCGGTATCGTGGGGTTTAAAGGGCGAGTACACCTTGCCTTTGGCGAGCCCCTCGGCGACGGCTTTGAGGATGCGCGTCAGGTGGCCGCGGCAGTAGACCGCCATATCTGGCAATCCTATCGCTTGTTCCCTATTAACTACCTGGCGTTTAAGTACCTCCAGGCCGAGTACGATGATATCGAGCCGGTTACGTTTGGTGCTGGCGAGCTGGGCAGCGATGCCGATGGCAAGGAGTTTGAGGAGCGCCTGCGGTTGTGCCCGGTAGATCACCGCCACCGTTGGCTACAAATGTACGCCGCGCCGGTGGTTAACCGTTTGCGGATGGGTCAGGAGGATTAGCCAGCTAACGCCATCGGCACCTGTGCCCGGTTTTGGGTGGCGGGTAGGCCAGAGATTATGCTTATTCTCCGACGCCTTGAAACGCGGAATCGCTGTGATCGTCGCGCTGGCGTTTTTGCCGCAGCAGATCGTGGTCCGCATCTCGTAACAAGTCCTTGACGCTCGCTGCTTGTTCCGGCGATGGGGCGCTGATCCCGCAGGTGACGCTGATGGGGACCAGTTTGCGATTCATGAGCAGCGGGTTGGTGGCCAGGTAGCTTTCGATTCGCTGGCGCACATGGCGCGCGTCGTAGCGGTTCTGATTGGCCAGCGCGACCACAAACTCATCGCCCGCGAAGCGGAAGACCCGGTCGTTAGCACGCACCAGGTGGTTTAGTCCCTCGGCCACATGCACCAGCACCGCGTCGCCGTAGTCGTGACCGTACTGGTCGTTGATCTGCTTAAAACGGTCGCAATCGATAAACAGCAGGGACATAGAGGCCTGATAGCGCTCGCAGCGCTCCAGCTCCTGCTGCAAGTGAATCTCCATTTCGCGCCGATTCAGCAATCCGGTCAATGGATCGCGGGTCGCTAGATACTCAAGCCGTTCACGGGAGATAACATTGGACAGGCACAGAGATGCCTTTACCGACAGTTGCTCCAGATGAAAGGTGCCCAGCTCGGGGTGGTAGCGCTCGCTGTCGCTGTCCCCCAGCATGATGGCACCCACCAGCTTTTTCTCCAGTATCAGCGGAATCACCGCCAATGAGCGTACCTCACCGAAATAGTGGGAGGGGATCAGGTGGCTCAGTTCATCCATCGAGTTGCTGAGCATGGGTTTGCTGTCGAGTGTTTGCAGTGCTTCAAGTTCACTGCTGTCGAGGCTATGGAGGTGGTGCTGGAGCCAGTAGGAGTTGCTGAACTTTTCGCCCAGATTGGGGATGGGGTTATCCCGCACCAGGGTAAGCCAGGCAAACGGGATGTCGAAACTGGATTTGATCAGTTTGATCAGTTTTTCGAACAGGTCGTCACTGTGGGCGCTGGAGAGGATCGAGACCTCGATATCGAACAGCTTGCGGGCGATCTCCTCATTCGCCTTGAGGGTTTCGATCAGGGTCTGGATATCGCTCACTATCAACGGGTCTCCGGCAGGGGGGTATGTGAACGTTGCTGGTCATACTGCAGTGCCAGCACTCTAAAATGTTCTTCAAACTGGTCGCGCGTGAAGCGCCGTGAGCTCACGTTAGCATACTCGGTCATCAGAAACTGCAGTTTTTCCTCGCTCTCCCCGCACAGGGAGCGCAGGTAATCACGTTGTGCCCAGCGCCTGATCAGGCGATAGAGGTAGAGGTGGAATAGCAATGCACTGAGGGTGGCGATAACTATAATTACGTATACCATTGGTGGCATGATCTCCTCATACTGTGGGCATGGATTGAGCCGATTATACTGCACAGCGCAATTATCAGGCGATACGACCTATTCTTTTCGATGGAGGTGCAAAATGAAACGATTTTATTGGCTGGCGCTGCTGGCGAGCGTATTTGTCCTGAGCGGGTGCGTGTCCAACCTGTCGGGGCAAAGTTACTCTCGCGATGAGGCACGCCAAATCCAGCAGGTGAAGCTCGGTGTGATTCTTGATGTGCAATTGGTGCAGATCGAAGGTACCAAGTCTGGCGTTGGCGCCATTGCTGGTGCCGCGGCGGGGGGCATTGCAGGGTCGACGATCGGTAGTGGCAAAGGCAGCGATATAGCCGCCATCGCGGGTGCGGTTGCCGGAGGATTACTCGGTGGCGAGGGTGAGGAAGCGTATACCCGGACACAGGGGGTTCAGCTAACCATCGAACTCAGCGATGGCACCTATATCTCGGTAGTACAGGAGGAGGATCCGAACGTTACCTTTACCAAGGGAGATTCTGTGAAGGTGCTGACGTCCAGCGGCGTGTCCCGGGTTGTGCAGTAAAGGGGGCGTAGCGATGCTTGGTTAAAAGGGCGCAGGTCGCGCCCTTTTAACGTTCCGGCGGGGGTTCCCTTACATCGTCCTATCACATTACTTAAAAACATCAGGATGAAAGAATTTGGACGTCGGACCTGTCCCTATCCCCATGAACACTAAACAGAACCTTTTTAATTCGCTGGTGGAGGCTTATCAAAAGCCGCTGTACCGCTATGGCTACTGGCTTTGTGGCGACCGGACCATTGCCGAAGACCTGGTACAGGAAACCTTTTTGCGCGCGTGGCGAGCTTTGGACTCGCTGCAGAATATGAACGCCGCAAAATCATGGTTAATCACCATCTTACGTCGTGAAAACGCGCGTCGGTTTCAAAAAAAGAGCTTTGAATACAGTGATATACCCATGGATGCCATTGCTGATGAGCGCTCCAGTGGGAGTTTTTCGGCAGAGCTGGAAAGCCTGCGTATCGGTATTACCGGTCTCGAGGAGATGTACCGCGAACCGCTGTTGATGCAGATGGTGATGGGGTTTACCCAGGAGGAGATCGCGGAGCAGATGGAGATACCGGCCAATACGGTAGCAACCCGGTTGCGGCGGGCGCGATTACAGCTACGCGATCTACTGATGGACGCCGAAGACGAAGTGGGAGGGGCGACACAATGATGAACTGTATGGAATTTCGTCGGGTCTCGCTGGAAGATCCCCAATGCCTTCCTCTGGAGGCGGATCAACATCTGGCGCAGTGCACAGGGTGTCATGCTTACTATCGAAATCTGTTGCAGCAGGAACGGTTGCTGGAGAAGGCCTTTTCTATCGATGTGCCGGAAGATCTTGGTGCTCGTGTCATTCTGCGTCAGCGCCTCGAAGAGCAGGGCGCGGGGGAGGGCTTATCAAACTCCCCTCAGTCACCGACAGCACCGGGGTGGCGACGATGGGCGACCGGATTTGCCCTGGCGGCGTCGGTGGTGGCTGTCACCCTGGGTATTAACCTGACCCAAAGCGGCGATCCGGCCCAGATCGCACAGATGCTGGTGGCTCATATTGAGGAGGAGGCGCATACCCTGCAGGTGCAGGAGCCGGTCTCTCAGGGACGCCTGGCCTATACCCTCAATAACGTGGACATTAAGCCTTTGGCGCACCTTGAGGATGTCACCTTCGCGGGAAACTGCCTGGTGGATGGCAAGTTAGCCGCTCACCTGGTGGTGCAGACCGAAAAGGGGCCGATCACTGTGTTGATGATGCCCAACAGTACCCTAAGGGCGTTCGATTACGCCGGAGTCGGCCGTTCACGGGTACAGACCGTTGCGCTGGAGCGGGGAACCCTGGCGCTGATCGGGCCAGATAATGGTGATCTGGACCGTGTTCGCGAACGGGTCGTTAGTTCGGTTCGTGTGCATCGGATTTAGCTTTCGCCGCAGCTGCTTCACGGTACGCACTATCAAGGCGTTGCAGGGCCTCTGCGGCGTTGCGTACCTCCAGTTTAAGTTCATTCTCCAGCGCCTCGCGCGCCTGGTCTTGCAATAACTTCTCTGGAGCGGACAGTGCATTACGAGCCTGATGGGTGGCGAACTCCCTTGAGCGTTCGTACATCTGTTCGATCACTTTGTACTCTGGGGATAGCAGCAGCTCGGGGTCGAGTTTCTCCAGTAATAGCTTGAGTCGAATACAGCCTTCGGTAGGGTTGAGCTCATCCTGGGTCATGCTGCGGGAGATGACGTTGATCGCGTCCAGCAGGTTCTGGCGTTGCTCCTGCTGTAACTCCTGAATACGGCGCGTATTGATGTACACCTGTCGCCATAGGACGATGGCATAGATCGACAGACCGATAATGAGCAGGGTGCCCAGCAGTACGAATAATTGGGTAAAGGATCCACTCATGAGTCGTCCTCCAGCAGCGAACGAATGACAGGTTGCAGCGATCGTATGACATCGCAAGGCAATACCAGGTTATGGGGAGTACCGGGATCGATCACTAAGTTGGTCGATTCATCAAGCTCCAGCAGGGGCCAGTAACCCGGTACGGGCAGTATTTCGCACTCAAGTTGCAGCTGGGTGGCCATCTGCAAAGCGTTGTCGGCGCTGCTGAATAGCGCCAGGGCTCCCTCGCCGGGGGCAATTTCCAGTTGCAGCAGCTGAGGCTCCTCCCCCTCTTCATGACACTGGGAGAGCAGCTGAATCTCGCTTGTGACCAGACATTCGAGAATCGCATCGAAGGCCCTTTGGCCCTCGCCTGTGGTGGCTTGAAGTGCTTGCAGCAGTGTCATGGGGTTGTCCTCAAACGAGCGACGTAGCGGCCCGAATAGCGCAGGGCCGGTATCTCGTTGCCAATGACAACCTCCAGCTGAAGGCTGGCACGACCGCGCTCGCGCAGCTGCTCAAGGAACTGCTCTCCAATCCCACTATGGTCCAGTTCGCAGCGGCTGCAGAGCCTCCCCGCAACCGGTTTCAGGTACGCCAGTTGGCTGTCGGCGACGACCACCTCATTGTCCCCCAGCCGGTCAGCCAATAGTGTGGTAAAGCACCAGCCGGTAATGGTCGCAAGGGTGGCCAGGCTGCCCCCGAAGGCCGTGCCCTTATCGTTGATATTGGGCGTCAGTGGAGCGCTGAGTTGTAAACAGTCGCCATCGTAGCGATCAAGGCGCAGCTCCATGGCTGCGAGCAGGGGGATCTGTTGGAGGATCCGTTGCTCGAGGGCGCAGGCCATCTCCTGTGGGTTTAGCCTTAGGGCCTGTGGCTTAGTCATTCTTATCCTGTTCGCGGGCGCTGGCGTTTTGCTGGATCCGGGTGAGGATTCCGCGCAGGATATTGAGTTCTGTTTTTTCCGGCCGCGCGCGGTTAAACAAGCGCTTGAGCTTGGCCATCGACTGCCCGGGGTGGTTGGTAATAATAAAGCCGACTCGATCCAGGGTCTGTTCCAGATGATCATAGAAATACCCAAGCTCGCGATTTTCGGGTAGCTCGACCGCAGGCGCAGCATCGGTGGGGTAGTCGCAGCTGGCGAGATAGACCTCGTAGCTGATCAGTTGAACGGCCGCGGCCAGGTTCAGTACCGGATACTCGGGGTTTGCCGGAATATAGGTGTGGTAGTTGCACTGTTGCAGCTCGTCATTGTGCAGGCCCATGGTCTCGCGCCCAAACACCAACGCTATTTTGTTGCTCGAGGACTCCTTCGCAACCTGCTCGCCGCACTGGCGGGCGCTGAGCTGGGGTAGGGAGAGATTGCGGTTGCGAGCACTGGCGCCGATCACAACCGAGCAGTCGGCGATCGCTTCCTGCAAACTGTTAACCACAATGGCGCTAGCCAGCAGATCCTTGGCCCCGGCGGACATCGACTCCGACTGGGGGGAGGGGTGCTCCACGGGATCTACCAGATAGAGGTTTTTCAACCCCATGGTTTTCATCGCCCGCGCAGCGGAGCCAATGTTTCCAGGGTGAAACGTGTTGATCAGGACAATTCGGACGTTATCGAGCATGGCAGTTTAATGAGTCACAAAAGCGCCATTATAACCGTATAGGGAGGTGACACGGGGGGTAAATTGCAAACTTTTGCAGCCCTCTCGTGGTTTGCTTCTTACTCGGTGGGTGCCTGGTGTTGCAGCGGTGCAGGTGGCGCTCTATAGGCATGGCCGCAGACGCATGAATTACTGTTGGCTCAGGGGGATCTCGCCGCTCTCCTCTACGCGAACGCTGGGAATCCACCAGTCGCTCAGGTCGAGCCGCCCCTTGAAACTGTAACTGAGTTCGCTGCGCGGATTGGATAAAAGCTCGTGCAGCAGGCGGGCGCCGTTGAATACATCGGTGGATGCGGTGACATCAAATTCGCTCTCGCCATAGGCGGGGACATCGCCGATATCACCGCTGGCGCCGCTCAATAGCTCGTAGCCCTCAATGCTGACGCTGTAAAAGATTCCCTCCAGAGGCAAGGCTGTGGAGTTGGGGTTGAGGATGCGAAGCCCGATTTTAAAACGTTGACTCAGCCCCTCGGCGGGAAGCAGCTCAATGCCGGTAACGTTGAGGCGGGGCTTTTCGTATTCGGGCTGCAGGGATGCACAACCGGTTAACGCCATCAGTAGCAGAAGGGCGAGAACCCTCTGCAGGTATCTGGAGAACGTGGGCATGAAACACCTCGGCAGTTGGGGCTGTGGTTGGGGCTGCCCGGCTCTATAGGCGGAGCCGGGTAGCTTCCCTAGTATTTTTCCGGAACAAATGTTTGTTCGTCGATCGGTGTTCTAATGTAGCCCTTTTTATTAATGGGGGGCAGATCGATAGCGGGGTAATCGATCGCCTTATAGGGGACCATACTCAGCAGGTGATCGATGCAGTTGAGGCGCGCCTTTTTCTTGCTGTCAGCATTCACCACGTACCAGGGACTGTGTTTTGTGTCGGTGTAGGAGAACATGGTGTCCTTTGCCTGGGAGTATTCCGCCCAGCGGCTGCGAGATTCCAGATCCATGGGGCTGAACTTCCAGCGCTTGATCGGGGTGGTTACTCGCTCCTTGAAGCGCTTTTCCTGCACCTCATCGGAAACCGAAAACCAGTACTTTATGAGAATGATTCCAGAGCGGATCAGCATACGCTCGAACTCGGGGCAGGTGCGCATAAATTCGTCGTACTCATCATCGGAACAGAATCCCATGACGCGCTCTACTCCCGCGCGGTTGTACCAGCTTCGGTCGAAGAGAACGATCTCTCCGGCCGAGGGGAGCTCGGAAACATAGCGTTGGAAGTACCACTGGGTCTTCTCCTTTTCGGTGGGAACTCCGAGGGCAACAACGCGACAAACCCGTGGATTGAGCTTCTCCATAATACGCTTGATAACGCCGCCCTTGCCCGCGGCATCGCGCCCTTCAAACAGTACGACGACTTTGAGTCCCGCCTGTTTTACCGACTCCTGCATCTTCACCAGTTCGGTCTGCAGATGAACGAGCTGGTCTTCGTACCCCAGTTTTTTCTGTTTCGGTTCCTTCTCTGTCATGCTCATCTCCTGAATGCTTTATTTATTCCTGGTTTTGGCGGTCTGGCTAGTCTAGGCAAGCGTGGACAGACTGTCATCACGGCTATCAACCGCTTCAACTGCAAGTGGCGTCAAATTTCGTGTCAGTTTCTCCAGTGTATCGGTCGGGTCGCTTTGGGCGGCGATGCCGATGCTCAGTGCCAGGTTAAATCGATCGTCATATTGCTGTGTAAGTTGTAACCGCAAGTCTCGATAAAGGCTTTTGCACAGGTTTTCTGCACTAATAAGGTCATGACCTGGGAGCAGGAGCATGAGTTCGTTGTTGCCATAACGTCCCAGGATATTGGATCTCTGCATTCGCTTTTCACAACACTGTACCATGGTTTTAAACAGTAGCGCCTGCCCTTCATTGTCGAGAGGGTGAAGGTCCAGTAAATTCTCTTCGAACTCCCAAAGAGCGATGCTAAGAGGCTCTCCATGTCTGTTCCATTGGCGCATGGTACGCTGTGCATGTTTGAGGAAAGCGGTGCGGGTCAGTGCTCCGGACTCCTCCGTTTCGGTACCGTCAATGGTGACCCGGTAACGACGGTAGTTCAGGATCTGCTCCTTTATGGTGCCGCAAAAGCGTGAGGCTTGCCGAAGCTGGTGTTGGGAAAACTCCTGCCCGGACTCTGGTTCGATAAGGATGACAGACCACTCTCGGTGCCAACTATAGAGTGGGATGACTGCCAGGGTGGAGGAGTCGCTATCGGGCGCATTCTGGCTGCGATGCTGTAGCATCATGGCTTCTCCCTGACTGGAAACGCCTTCGAGTAGTTTTAACCGACCGCTGATCTCCTGACTGAAAAACTCCTCCAGCTGCTGGTTGAGACTGTAGACGCGGATACTGCCGGTGTTGCTGTGCAACAGTGCACAGCGACGAATTTCCAGTACATTGGCCAGTGTGTTAACCAGCTCTCCGTACACCTGCTGCTCAGAGCTGCGTGAATGAATAGATGAGATATATTGGGCAACAGCGTCGGATTTGTGGCGACGTTTTTTCTCATTAGACGCGCGGCCGTCCACATCCCGGGATAGCTGTTCAGCATCGTCGCGTTCACGACGTATGATGTTGATACGATCGGCGAGACCAACAGAAAGAATGATCGCCTCCAGCGCTGCGGCGACGTGGATGCCGTAAAGAGTGATAGGGCTCTGCTCCATGAATCCCAGTGCGCTGAGGGTCGCTATAAAGGTCGCTGTAAGCAGAAACACCCAGCCCGCCAGAAACCAGCGTGCCTGCCTGTTACCTTTTTGTAGCGCAATGATAGAGGCTATTACCATTAGCGGGGCGAGGGCGAAATTGGCCCAGTTATGGACGCTGGCGGTAATGGAGTCGAACTCGCGAATGTTGGCGGTGCACAGCGCCGCTACCAGTAGCAAAAAAACGATCATCACCCAGATCGCCTTGTTGAGCAGCGGAGTGTAGTGAGCCAGGTTAACGAAACTTTGGTTAAAACGGGCCGCAGCAGCTGCGGCAATGCAGGCGGTGAAAATAAGTTGCTGCACCCCCCAGTCGGGAAGGGAGAGCCAGCTCAGTTGATAGAGTGTCGTTTCCCGGGTCATCAGGAACATACACAGGGCCACCATATAGACGGCATAGTGCAGGTAGTTTTGATCGCGCAAAATGGCGAACAGGGAGAGGTTATAGAGCGCGAGCACCAGCATTGTGGTGAAGATGGCTGTGAGGAAGACGGTCATTTGGGTGTCTTCTATGGACAGTGCATCGGCTTGCCACAGTTTGACGGGGACCCTGATGGTCAGGCTGTCTTCAAGGTAGATGTAATAGGGCCTGGTGTCATCGCTATCGAGCGTGATGGGAACCCGGTAATGGTAGGGTTCGGGAGACTGGTAGTTACGGAAGTGGTCGTACCCCAGGGAGTGACGTTGATAGCCGTCATCGGTCGGAGCATAGACCTGCAGGCGATCGTAAAAAGGGCGTCGGAACTCCAGTGTCCGGTTTAACGAAGCGCTGTTTTGGGGCGCCAGCATGAAGCGCAGCCAGATACCATCTCGAGTGCGGGGCAACGAAAAGGGGATTGTAAGGCTCTCGTTAAAGAGCCCTCTTTGATAAGCCCGTTCAACCTGCTCAATGCTGAGCATGCCTCGGTTGGTGCGCCAGTACTGTAGGTGGGGAGCGATGTCGATGACCGACCGGGCATCAACCGCAACGGGGGATTGCTCCGCAGCCTGGAGGGGGGGGAGCCACGTCATGGTCAGCACTACAAACAGGGTCGTCAGATACCCCAAACTGAGCTTTGGTAGAGGAGTTGGCATACGTCCAGTCCGTGGGATTGCACCAACAAACTCTATCATGAGAGTTGAGAGGCCACTAGCGTGGCCCCGGTTACTGTGGTGCAGTTCTATTTTTATAGCGCGGGGGAGGCGGCGTTCAATTCCGACTGGAAGGCTCATCAGGGGGACGCCCCCCAAATTGCGTTACGGCATAGGAAGCCCGCTCCTCGACGCTAATGTCCGGGTGGGATAGTGTCTCGATCGCCCGTAGCCGAGGGAGCAGACCGGTACCGTTCGCAATTTGCACCGCCAGTCCAGGGCGGGCATTGAGTTCGAGAATCATTGGTCCCTTATGCACATCCAGCACGATGTCGGCGCCAATATAGCCCAGTCTGGTCATCTCATAGCTCGATGCGGCCAATTGCAGGATACGTTCCCAGTGGGGTACCGCCAACTCGGCAAAATGAGCGCCCGTATCGGGATGGTGTGACACGGGGCGATCGTATTGCACAGCATGCAGCGCTTTTCCCGTCGCAAGATCAATGCCCACCCCGACCGCGCCCTGGTGCAGGTTGGCTTTACCGTCTGACGCCTTGGTGGAGACGCGCATCATCGCCATCACCGGAAACCCTTTGAAGACAATGACGCGAATATCCGGTACACCCTCGTAACTGAAATCATCGAACACGCTGTCGAAGTGCACCAGCGACTCCACCATGGCGACATCGGGTTTTCCCCCGAGACTATAGAGTCCGCTGAGTATATTGGATGCGTGGCGTGTTATGTCGGCTTGAGATACCCGCTCTCCGCTGGGCTTCAGATAGTATTCGCCATCGTGCCCGGTGATAACAAGGATGCCCTTGCCCTGACTACCCTGGGCAGGTTTGATAACAAATTCGCTGTAGAGCTCCAGAATGCTTGGTAACGTCTTGACCTGAAACTGATGCTCAACGACACCCAGTAGCTTGGGGGTCGAGGCCTGGGCTTTTTCCGCGACTAGTTTGGTTTTCAGTTTATCGTCAACCAAAGGGTAGTAGCGACGATCGTTGTAGCGAGATATGTAGGCAACGTTGCGGCGGTTCATGCCCAGCATGCCCCGCTCACGCAGCTTTGAGGGTGTGGTGAAAAACATCAGCGTTCCTCAACCATGGCCTGGAAACGGCGCAGTTCGGTGAGGCGGTAGCCTGTGTACTGGCCCACCAGCATGATGATCCCCAGCAGCACCAACAGCAGCTCCGGGAAGTTAAAGGTCAGGTGTTCCACCAGCGGGTTGGTCATTGCCAAATAGGCACAGACCGCTACAAGCAAGCTGCCTCCCCCCTGAATCATAACCTCTTTGCCACCATCCTCCTCCCACAGGATTGACATCCGTTCGATGGTCCAGGCAAGGATGATCATCGGGAAGAAGGTGACCGTTAGCGCCTGACTCAATCCCATCTTGTGACTGACGACACTCATGGTGGCCATGATCAGTATGACCACGATTACCACCGCCGATATACGGGCCACCAGCAGCAGATTGAGATTGCTTAGGTACGAGCGAATCCATAGCCCGATGGATACGATAATCAGGAAGATCGCCAGTCCGGTAAAGAGCGTGGTCTGGATCAGGGCAAGGGCGATCAGGATCGGCATAAAGGTGCCGGAGGTTTTGATACCTACCAGAATCCGCAGAAACACTACCACCAGTGCGCCGATCGGTATCAGAAGAATATGCTTGAAGGTGTTCTGAATCTCGATCGGTAGGCTGTAGATGGAAAAATCCACCAGCGCTGCCTCTTTATCCTGGCCCAGAGCCACCGCCAGCGTCTTGGCGGGGCGGTTGTTCTCGATTACCGAGAAGGTGACTCGGGATTTTGTGCCTCCCTCGACATCTAGCAACGATACTCCGCCCCGTTGCCAAAGCAGAAAGTTGTCCGGTATGCCGGTGTCGCCGGTGGTGGGGTCGAACAGTACCCAGCGCTTGCCGTCGAACACCTCAACCAGTTCGGTAAGTGGCTGGCGCTTGCGGCCATCTTCGAGGGGCAGTCCGCGGACGATGCGCGAGGGGATACCGGCCTGGCTCAATACCACCATCATGATGGTCGCTTTCTGGCCAATCGAGGAGGGGTTGTCGGTGTTGAGCAGCAGGTTCATCTCCATATTGCCGCCGGGATTGTTGATCTGGCGCACCAGTTCGTTGGCGAAACTCTTGGCATCGGCGGAGCGGGTTTCGATCGTCTCGGCTATGGTTTGCACCGCGGTCTGGGTGGAGCGTTTCATCTCCGGTAGCGGCCGCACCTCGGGGGGCTGCTCCGGTGCCAGCGGGGAGGCGGTGGGGGAGTGGAATAGCTGTAGCTTGTAGAACAGGGTTTGAGGACCATTGGCTTTGCGCCGGGCCCACTCGGCGCGGCGCTGGGGGCCTTCGCTATCCCAGCCAAAACCGTATCCCGGGGAGCTGAAATCCTGACTGATGATCACATCGTTAGGGCCACTGTCGGGCAGTGCGAGAGAGACCTTGACGGGGTTGTTAGTGGCGTTGAATACTACCTTGGCTTCAACGGTCCAGATCGAGCGTTGCTCCCCCGGAAGCAGGGGGAAACCCAGTTCAATCTTCTTGTAGGCGGTTAAGCCCAGACCCAGCATGATGCAGATCAAGGCCAGCAGGTATACCTGTGCGCGAGCAGACATGGATTACTTTCCTGGTTGGGCGGGGGAACCGGCGACGTTTTTCTTGCTGACGTCTACCACAAAAAGATCAGCTAGCAGATTTCTACCTACCAGAATCTTGTAATCAAAAGCTTTCCGGTCGGCGAGAGTGACCTCGATGCGTTCGCTGACCTTGCCGATTGTAACGGTCACTTTTACCGCAAAACGTTTCACATCTTCGGCGCCATGGCGTTTGATCGAGGCGATACGGGTAACGGGGCGCTCCAGGGTCTGTGAACCCTTGCTGTCGGGGCCGAGGGTTTTGAATTTCACCCAGCGTTTTCCATCGCGCTCAAACTCCACCGTGTCCCATGCATGGATCGATGTGGTGGTTGCGCCGGTATCAATACGCGCTTCGGTTACAAAATTACCGGGAGTGATGCGGGCTTTCTCCACCTCACCGATAACCATCATATCACCGATGTTCTGCTGCTTGGCGGTGGAGGGTACTGTCGATTTGGTAGCCGGTTCTTCGGCGGGTGGCAAAGTATTTTCTGGCTGGCTTGCCGTTGCCGGGGCGGTTTCCGCTTTGTCCGGGGTGACGCTACTGGTAGCCATTGGGGAGGTTGTCTGGCAGCCGGCGAGCAGAAATAGGGTGCAGCCGAACAGTAAGGCCTGAGTAACACGCATAATCACATCCTTGGTAATCGATGGGTTTTGAATCGATAGGGCGTTTGTAACACAGTAGAGATTAGCAAAGAAAGAGGGGGCGGGGGTTACCGAGCGGTAACAGGCGGATACGCGACCTCTCTGGAAGGGGGGGGGGTGGCCACGTACAATATCGGTATCGTCATGGATAGCACTTCGCATCAAAGGCCCGGGTGGTTTTGTGGTCAACGTACCTCCCTGGACTTTTTCGCGCGTACTGTCACCGCTTGTTGAACCATTGGGAGGATTAAACGCATGATCAGACGGACCAAAATTGTCGCAACCCTGGGGCCTGCGACCGACGACCCGGCGGTGCTGGAACGGTTACTGCTGGCAGGGGTAAATATGGTGCGCCTGAACTTCTCCCATGGAGATGCCGATTCCCATCGTCGGCGGGCGCAGCAAGTGCGCGAGATCTCCCAGCGCGTGGGTATCAGTGTCGCGGTACTGGGGGATCTACAGGGTCCAAAAATCCGTATTTCCCGTTTTACTGATGGCAAGGTGATGCTCAAGCGTGGCGCTGAATTTTGCCTTGATGCCGGGTTGGGTAAAAATGAGGGAAATGAGAAAACCGTCGGGATCGCTTATAGGGATCTTCCCGGTGACAGCCAACCGGGGGATGTACTGTTACTCGATGATGGCCGCATTGTGCTTGAGGTCGACCGGGTTGACGGAGATCGCATTCATACGCAGGTAAAGGTCGGTGGCGAGATCTCCAACAATAAGGGGATCAACCGGCAGGGAGGCGGGTTGTCCGCCCCTGCGCTCACAGAGAAGGACAAAGAGGATATCGTCCTAGCTGCTGAGATTGAGATCGACTATCTTGCGGTGTCCTTTCCCCGCAATGCCAAGGATATCGAGCTGGCCCGCCAGTTGCTGCGCGACGCCGGCGGTAAAGCCTTTATCATGGCCAAAATCGAGCGTGCCGAAGCGGTTGCTGACAATGTAACCCTCGATAGCATTATTCAGGCTTCCGATGCGGTTATGGTAGCGCGTGGCGACCTTGGGGTTGAAATCGGTGATGCCGAACTGATTGGTAAGCAAAAAGAGATCATCGCTCATGCCCGCAGGCTCAATCGGGTCGTGGTGACGGCCACGCAGATGATGGAGAGCATGATTCACAACAGTCTTCCGACCCGTGCGGAGGTGTTCGATGTCGCCAACGCGGTGCTCGATGGTACCGACGCGGTGATGCTCTCTGCCGAAACCGCCACCGGCGATGATCCTTGTGCTGTGGTGGAGGCGATGTCCCGCATCTGTATTGGAGCCCAGAGCCACCGCTCGGTCACCATCTCCCGTCACCGGGTCGATACAACCTTCTCCTCGGTGGAGGAGACGGTAGCGATGGCGGCGATGTACAGTGCTAACCATCTCGAAGGGGTTTCGGCAATCGTTTGCCTGACGGAGTCCGGCACCACTCCCTTGCTTATGTCCCGTATCAGTTCCGGCCTGCCGATCTACGCGATGACCCCCTACCCTGCTACCCAGCGGCGTGTCGCCCTCTACCGGGGGGTGGAGCCGGTGCCTTTTGCTATTGAAGAGTTACCAGAGGGTGAGTTGGAGTTGCGCGCCCTAGCCGAGTTGCGCGAACGTGGCGCCATCAAAACCGGTGAGCTGGTGATCATGACGCGGGGGGACAAGCTGGGGGTAGGTGGCGGAACCAATAGCCTGCGCATCTATCGCGCCTAGTCACCCACAGCGCCTGAACCATCGTTTCTGCAATGTGGAAGCGATGGCTGCGCCTGACTTGAAAGGGGTCCGTGGAATCGCCGCCTCCAGGGTGCCAGCCGTTTGAATAGATTGAGGGTGTTACCGTGGAGTACGAGCTAAACTTGGTGGTTATTGTCGCGCTGGTGGGTGCGGGTCTGATCTCCGGGTTTATCAATACCCTGGCCGGAGGTGGCTCCATGCTCAGTCTGCCCGCGTTGATGCTGGTGGGGATGCCTGCGGAGATCGCGAACGCCACTAACCGAGTAGCGGTGTTACTGCAGGCGTTAACCGGCTCGAGCGGATTTAACCGCCACGGCGCGTTGGATCACCGCGCGATCATGCCCATTCTGGTGCCCACTTTACTGGGCTCGCTGCTGGGTTCCCTGATCGCCTCTTATCTGCCCTCGCAGGTGCTCAAACCGGTGTTACTTGGCGCTATGGTAATCATGGCTCTGGTAATGCTGTTCAAGCCCGCGACCATCGTTCCCGAGACCGGCTCCGAACCCCTGGCCTTCGCCCAGCGCCCAGCTGCCTGGGGGGGGATGTTCGTTGCCGGTTTGTACGGTGGATTTGTGCAGGCCGGGGTGGGATTTATTCTGCTAGCGGCCCTTGCCGGTGGTCTGCGTTATGACCTGGTGCGTTCCAACGCATTAAAGAACGTCTGTACCGCGGCCCTGAGTGTGGTGGCGTTGGGGGTGTTTATTGCTCGTGGGCAGGTGTTGTGGATCCCTGGATTGATTCTGGCCGTGGGCAGTATCGTTGGCGCTTACCTCGGCGTTAAGTTTGCGATCAACGTGAGCCAGCGCACCCTGAAATGGATTCTGCTGGTGATGGTGTTGCTGGCCTGCGGGGGTGCGCTGCTCAGTGGTTAGCCCCTTAACGTCGAACCTCAGTCGGCGTTTATAACGCCAGGGGTGCCTTGGGTTTGGCGCCCGCTCCTTGTTAAAGGTTCCTCTTGCTAGTGATTTTGTTGCTAGCGTTCGCTCCATAGCGCTCGGGTTGTGACAAGTAAATTAATATCCCGATGTGACAGTCGTCTAATAAAAACTACAAAACGTAAAAAATACCAAGGCATTGTGTTCGGCATTTCGCTACACTGCGTCAGTGATTTGACCCGTCTACTCAATTATTGCGCCGGTATTCCCGGTATTGCAGGTGTTTATGAAGTTCCGCTCCCCTCTTTCCGCCCTGATTAGTGCTGTTCTGCTCCTTGTTGTTATTCCTGCCCATGCCAAGACTCTGCGGGTTCTCAACTGGTCTGATTACGTCGATGAGGCGATGCTGGAGCGCTTTCAGCAAGAGCAGGGTGTCGAGTTGGTCTACGAGCTGTTTGAGAGTGAGGATGAGTTTTTGCAAACCTTTCTGGAGGCGAAGGAGCCCTGGGATATTATCGTTCCCCCCAGCGCCATGATCCCCTTTCTCTCAGCGCGCAAGCTCATCTCCCCGTTAGATGACAAACGCTTGCCGATGCGCAAAGGGCTCGAAAAGGGCATCATGGAGCAGCTGCAGATGCAGGACCCGGGTAACCGTTTCGCGGTTCCCTATATGTGGGGTACCACGGGGCTTGGGGTCAACGAAAAGATGCTGGCTGCACAGGGTGTTCCCGCTGACAAAATGGACAGTTGGTCGCTGTTGTACGATGACGAACTGCGCAGCAAAGCAGCCCAGTGTGGCATTGCGCTACTGAATGAACCCTCTGAACTGTTCGCATCCGCTCTGGTCTACCTGGGGTATTCGGTAAACACCACCGACGGCAAAGAACTTAAGGCCGCCGGTGCACTGCTTAAGCGTACGGTCGGCGATACCCGATACCTCCACACGTCGCAGTACAGTGCTGACCTGGCATCAGGCAAGTTGTGCCTTGCGGTTGGTTATTCGGGAGATATCCTGGCTGATGTGGATGCGAGCGAGAATGAAGAGGTGCTTTATCATGTTCCCGTGGAGGGTGCTGCGGTCTGGTTTGATGTGATGGCCGTACCCTCCTCAAGCAAACAAAAAACGCTGGCACACGCCTTTATTAATTTTATGATGCAGCCGGATGTAGCGGCGGCCAATACCAATTACGTCGCCTACCCCAACGCGGTACCCGCCAGTTTAGAGTTGATGGACGAAGAGGTGAGGGAGGACCCGGCGGTCTATCCCTCGGCCGATGTTCAGTCCCGCTTGCAGGGAGTGCGTTCTGCTGATCGCAAGACACGCCGCGTTAAGCGCAAGCTCTGGGTAGCGGCCAACTGTCACTCCGGTCGTTTCTGCCAAATCCCGATGAAAAACCCCTACGGCTATTAAGTCGATACACATGTAAGTCGCTGGCAGAAAGGCCCCTCAGGTATCACCCGAAGGCCCTTCTACAGGCGCTCAACAGATCAATGAATCAGTCGCTCCAGCTGGTTACAGACGCCACCGGTCAGGGCTTTCAGCAGCTGTGGTGCTGATTGCTGGCGGTAGAGTCGATCCTCCCAGCTGAACAGGGTCAGGATGGTTTTGTAGGTTATCCAGCGCAAGGGCTCGGGCTCCCAACGCCGTAGTGCCTGCTGATGGGTAGCCGGGGTGAACACCCAGGGCAGACGGGTGAGATCGGATTCGCGCCCGAGAATCAGATCGGCGAGAGTGCGTCCAAACAGGTTGGTGGCACCGACGCCCTCTCCGCCGTAGCCTCCTGCACTGGCGACGCCACTGGCGGGATCAAACACCGCAAAGGGGGCGAAGTTGCGCGCCATTCCCAGGCTCCCCCCCCAGCCGTGGCTGATTTTCGTTTGCTGCAGTTGGGGGAACAGCTCACGCATTAAATCCTCGCGCAGACGAAACTCCGGGTCGGAGAGGGAGAATCGGTGGCGCACCTTGCCTCCGAACTCATAACCACCGCGGGCGCCAAAGATCAGACGGCCATCGGCGGCTCGATGGCCGTAGGTGGTGAGACGGCCGCCGTCGCTAAAGGCGGGGCGCTGCTCCATGCCGATCTCGTCCCATAAGCTGGCACTCAAGGGCTCGGTGGCAATCACCAGGCTTTGTACCGGCAGCACATAGCGCTTGATCTGCATCAGGCGATCGCTGAAGCCCTCGGTCGCCGGTACCACTACCGAGGCGCTAATCTCTCCCTGTGGGGTGCACAGATGAGTACCCGAGATGGAGATTACAGAACTCTGCTCGAATAGCTGAACCCCCAGGCGTTCGACGCACGTGGCCAGTCCACGTATGAGTTTGGCGGGCTGGATCACGGCGCAGTGGGGGCTGTAGATACCGCCATAGCCATTGTGTATCCGCATCTGTTGGGCCAGCTGCGATGCGTCGAGCCAGCGAAAATCCTCTTCGGTATGGCCGTCGGCATACAACCCCTTGAGCTCTGCCTGAATACGGCTGCGCTGCTCGGGGTAACGGGCGGCGGCGTAGATCATGCCGCCACGGGTCAGGTCACAGTCGATCTGCTCTTTTTGCAGTACCCGCTCGACCTCGTCAATAATGCCGTAGAGCTGTTGGTAGCCCGCACGACACTGTGATCTATCCAGCGCGGCCAGGTACTTCCCCTCGCCCGCGATCCCGCCTATCAGCCAGCCGCCGTTGCGTCCGGAGGCGCCAAAGCCCGCATGGTCTGCTTCAACAATGGCCACCGACAGCTGAGGATTGTGCTGCTTAAGGTAGTAAGCGGTCCACAGGCCGGTGAAGCCCGCCCCGATAATGGCAACATCCACATCCAGTGCGTGTTGCAATGGTGCGCGGGTGGGGGTGGGTGGCAAGTTGTCAAACCAGTAGCTAATGGCCATGGGGGCTCCTAGGGTTGTTCCGGCAGAATCTTATCATGGGGGCGTCGGAGTTTATGCTGGGTCTATTGGCATCGAACCTGACGAGGTTATGCGGGGGGGAGCACACCGCAACAGGGTATGGGGTGGGAGGAGCTCGCGAACCGAGTCGGTATTGGGGTTGCGTGTTCGCGGTTACAGGAGGTTTACCGGGTCAGCCCAGGCGGATAGGGTTCCCGTGACCAACGGTGACTAAGTTACATACCCCGTGGCGCGATATTCTTACAATCGTCCTCCACCTAACCTGAGGAGAGATACGATGAACCGACTGTTGCTGACGCTGGCGGCTACCGCTACCAGCATGAACCTGATGGCAGCCAATATGGATACTCAACTCGATGAAGCGCGCTCCATCACCAAGGCTTTTGGAAGTCAGTTGCAAGGGGTGCTTAAACCGGCCATGAAGCAGGAGGGGGCGGTCGCTGCTATCGATGTGTGTAATACCCAGGCAGCCCCTATCGCGAGCGAGCAAGCCCAGACCAGTGGTTGGGGTGTCGGCCGTACTTCCCTGAAGGTGCGTAATAGGGATAACCTGCCAGACGCCTGGGAACGCTCGGTACTGGAGCAGTTCGAGCAACGCCTGCGGGCGGGAGAGAGCCCGGCAAGCCTCGAGGTGTTCGAGACCGTTGATACTGAGGGGGGGAGTGAGTTGCGTTACATGAAGGCGATCCCTACGGCCGCGGTGTGCCTCAACTGCCATGGTAGCCAGCTCGCGCCAGAGGTTGCGGCGCGAATCGATACGCTCTACCCGCAGGATCGGGCACGGGGATTTTCCGAGGGAGACCTGCGGGGAGCCTTTAGCCTGCGCAAGCACATTTTTTAGTGAGCCTGATTACCTGCCCAGCGGCGCGCCACTAGGGCTCGCCAGGCTGAAACAGTTGTATCAGCAGGTCAGGGTCATCGAAGTGACGCATTGCGCTGAAGGCGATGGGGTGATGCCCCCACTGGCGCATTGCACCGGGAGCCTGAATGCCGCTGGGCCACAGCAGTATCTCCTCCTGGCGCTGGGTTCCGTGCACCAGGGCATAGGGCGGAGAGTACAGACTGCGAGATCCCTCCCCATTTGCTAAGTGGCGCAGGCTATTTTGGGGCTGCAGCAGGTAGGGGGAGCCGGGAAGGTCGGCGTCGACCCATTGGGCACCGATCAGCATATGATCACCGCTGCTTATGGAGACCTGCAGCCGCTTGCCCGCCGCGAACGCTAACGGCGGCAGCAGCAAGGGCGGCTCTCCCAGTTCAGCGTCGGGGCGCAGGCGCAGATCATCGCGCAGCGGGATTACCGAGAAGTAGCAGCCGCAAGGATGGATGCTGTCCAGCAGCATCGGTTTACCCTCGGTATCGAGGGTGACTCGCAGGTAGAGTCCGTCCAGTCTGCCGGCGTAAATATCCCCCCAAGCCGTGGATGGGCGTTCGCTAAACCAAACCAGGTAGCTCAACTGCAGCAGCCATTGGCCTTGCCAGCGGGTGTAGCCCGCCTGGGTATAAGTGACGGGGTTCTGGCTGTCCACCATCGCCAGCTCTTCCTTCCAGTAGGGGCGGCCAGGGCGGTCAAAGGAGCCGCCCTGTTCGATCTGCCAGCGGGGTGCATAATGGTTCAACAGTTGCGTTTGTCGCTCGGTACTGAGCCTGGGTAACGACAACGGACTTTCCCGGTAGGCGCTTGTCATCCATCGCTGCACCCTGTCCTGGTCCAGGGACAGGGGGGAGGCTGGCTGATAGGTGCGGGTGGTCAGCTGGGGCCCTTGTTCATAGCGCGCCCTCAACTCGTTGTGAAGCGATTGCAGCGGCAACCGCATCAGGTATTTGGTCAGGGGATAGAGTCCAAGTGCTTGCAGCTCCGCGCGATAGCTTGAGGGGTAAGGGGTCGCGGCCAATGTGGCGGGCCAATCCGCAACCAGAGCGAGACTTTCCGCCTGTTGTTGCAGGCAGCGCTCCAGCGCTCGAAGATCGCTGCGGCTGGCTAAGTTGGCGTGATCGCTGCGCAGCGCCGCTGCCCCCAGTTCAGCGCTTAGATCCAGCCATTCGCGGCGCTTATGCTCGTTATCGAGCTGCCCCAGTAGGGACCAGAGCGTGCGGTTGGCGCGCAGGTAGGGGTAGGGTGGCAGCGCCAGCTCCTGGCCATCGGCGATACCGGCCTGAGTGGCTTGCTGGTGGAGTTGCACCAGGCGCTCGCCACAAGCTTGTGGCTCGGGGCTGGGAAGGGGGGCGATCGCGGCGCATGCGGTTAGCAGTAACGAGGCAAACGTCACGGCAACGGGAAGTGTCGCGCGTTGTCCCGTCGCTCTCATTAATGGCACCCGTCCGCAAGCGTTGAGGCTTTGGCTTGCAGTGCGATGAGGTGCTGGGCGGCGGTGTCCAGGGAGGGGGCGTAACTGATGATGCCATCTTCGTGGCCCAGCATTGCGATTATCCCTTCGTCCCGCAGCAGCAACTGTGCGATAGCGTTCGCCATGGCGGGAGTACCGTAAGCGATGCCTGATCCGGTGCAGGGCAGCTCCAGTTCGAGGGCCCGTTGCCAGATCAGTGGGCAGTGTACATGGATAACCGCGCCACAACCGCGGCGCTGTTGATAGATGACGGCATGGCTCAGGGCTTCAGAGGAGGGAGGGCAGTCGCCGCTCGACCAGAGCTGGTTGGTTAGGGGGTCGGCGTGTTCAACCCGTGCAACGCTGGTAGCATCGAGCTGAGCCAGGTGGCCCGTCTGGGTGCCGCTGATAATAAATTCGTCGGGGCGGTGAGCCATGGCCTCCGGCGGGAGCCGTTGGCTTATGTTGCCAAACCCCAGCCCCTGGTAGCGGGAGTCGCTTTGGCCAATCATGCCCCGCTGTAGCATTTGGCGGCGCCAGTGGTTAAGTGGGTCCAGGTTGAGGCCCGCCGGCAGTGGACGCTCGCGGTGATGACACTGGTATTTAACGACGCCTTCGCGTTCCATGCTCACCCCTAGTAGCGAATCAGCAGCGGCCGGTAGCCGAACAGGGCGCTGAGGTGGTGCAGCAGTGCGTGTTGCCCCTCCTCTTGCCAGGTATCAGTCAGTCGCTTGTCGATGGCTGCATAACGCTTCCGCGCGGCAGCAAGGGCCGAGGGCAGCGGCTGTTGACTGCGGTAATCGCGAATCAAGGCCAGCCAGAGTTCGCTCACACCGGTGATATACGCGGGCCAGGCACGCATCATCTCCGGGCTCCAGTTGGGGTCGCTGCGGTCGGCGATAGCGGGTTCACTGTTGTGGTTGATGCCCCGGTGGCTGATGCGCTTCAGGTCTGTGGCGAGTAGCTCCGGTGTCCAGGGGTGATCGAGCACCTGCTGATAGATGGCGCTGGCCGTAGCCTGGTCGGTATAGAGCAGCAAGCTTAATTGGTGTCCGGTCGAATCGTTCCCGGCGCGGCGGTGGAAACGCCAGTAGCGTAGCTGGTCGCGGTAACGGTCGATGCCGGGGCCCAGCAGTTCGCCAGCAAGTAATAGATCCATGCTCCAGTCGGGTGTTTTTTCCTTATCCCATTGGTGCTGCAGCAATATACGCCGCCATCCGAGCTCGGCCACTTTGGCTGAGGGCTGGGGCGCATCGGCAGCCACTCCGGGCGTAGTCTGGGGGAGGGGGGCGGTGGTAGCACAGCCGCCGATCAGCAGCGTGCAGGCAATGATCAGGATCCGTAGGCTCATGCTGTCATTGTGCGAGGCGCTGGCATCCAGTGCAACAGCGTCGGGGGACTTTTGCACGGTACCAAAGCGGGGGCGGGGAAAGAGTCCCCGCACTCTTCGTGGGTGGGTTCTGGCGGAGCGGGGGAAACTTAGGCGGTGGCTTTAGAGGCCTGACACACCAGACGGATGATATCCATACTGGAAACAATACCAACCACTTCATCCTCGTCGGTTACGAAGATGCGGTGGATATTATTGCTCGACATAATATCGGTGATCTCCTCCACACCAGCGTCCCCGCCGACGGAGATGATATGTGCGGTCATGATGTCACTGACTTGGCGCTCACGGCAGAAATCCAGCTCCTCAATTTCGGTGGCCAGTTTGGCGCCCTGTTCGTTGTAGTAGCTTCGCTTGCGTACTACTTCGCTTTTGTATTGAGGGTTGTTGCTATAGCGCAGAATGTCTGTAGTGCTGACGACCCCCACCAGTGCGCCATCGCGGCTCAGTACCGGTGCACCCGAGAGCTTGTATTCGGCGAAGAAGCTGGCCAGCTCCTCGATACCCCAGTGCGCTGAAACGCTGAGAACGTCGGGAGTCATCAGTTGGCGCGCTTTAAGTTGGAACAGGGGGTTGTCGTTGGAAATACTCATGGGGCTAGTCCTTGAAATTTTGGGCACAACAGCCGTAATCGGAAAGTGTCGAGGATAAGGTGTGTTGGGTCAACTGATCCATATCAAACCTCACCGATTGAAGTCGCGATCTGTTGGGCCTGTTGCAGCGCGTCCAGTCGACTGTTGTAACTGATGCCGTTCTCAACCATAGCGTAAATCCCCAGTTTGCCCAGAAGTCTGTCAATTTCTGGCGCAGCACCGGTCACCATCACGGTCTTGCGCTGCTCTTTGGCCTCGCGAATGACATCTTCCAAGGCCAGGGTGGCGCTCAGGTCGAGCAGGGGAACTGCGCTGAGGTCGAGTACGAGGCAGCGATAGCTTTCTACCCGGTTGAGGCTGTGGGCGATGCCCTTGGCAGCGCCAAAACTCATTGGCCCTACGGGGCGAAATAACAGAATCTGGCCCTTGCAGGCGCGCATGATGGAGCGCTCCTCCTCGGTCAGGGGGAGATCCGTTTCCAGTCCAGTGAGGGTTTGTATTGAACGTGTTTGCAGGTCGGTAAGGCGTTTGACCGTGATCATATTAGCGACAAAAACCCCCGCCGCCACCGCGGTAATCAGGTCCACAAACACCGTTAGTATCAACACGCCATACATCAGTAGCATCACAATGGGTGGGGTTTTATGAGCGCGTTTGAGGAAGCGCCAGTCGATAATGTCGATGCCCACTTTAATCAGTATGCCGGCCAATACGGCGTGGGGGATCGGCTCCGTAAGAAAAGCCGCCCCGGCAACGATGGCCAGCAGCACCAGGGCGTGGACGATGCCCGATAGGGGCGTGCGGCCGCCGGAGTGGATGTTGATCACCGTGCGCATGGTCGCGCCAGCACCGGGCAATCCCCCGACCAGGCCTGCCAGTGTGTTGCCAATGCCTTGCCCAATGAGTTCACGGTCTGAATCGTGTTCGGTACGGGTCAGGCTGTCGGCCACCAGTGAGGTGAGCAGGGAGTCGATCGATCCCAGCGTGGCCAGCAGCAGGGCCGAGCCGAACATGTGCTGCAGCAGGTCGGGTTCAAAGGAGGGAAGCACCAGCGTCGGAAAACCGGTGGGGATAGCGCCGATACGCGGCACGGCATCGCTATCAAACAGGGTGATGCTAAGCAGAGTAACCGCAATCAGTGCCGTCAGCGGGGCTGGCAATATACGGTTGATACGGACCGGTGTACTGAGCACGATAGCCAGCGCCAGGGCTCCGAGCAGCAGTGCGGGGGGGTTGGCCTCCCGGATCATGTCGGGTACCGCCAGTAAGGATGGCAGCACGCCGGCGACGGGCGGCAGCCCCATAAAGGGGGCTAGCTGCAAAATAATAATGATGACGCCTATCCCCGACATAAAACCCGATATCACCGGGAAGGGCATGAGCGTGATGTATTTGCCGAGGCGCAACAGGCCAAACAGTACTTGCAGCAGCCCTCCGAGCATCACCACGGTAAAGGCCGTTGCCAGCCCGTGCACGGGATCGCGGGAGATATAGTCGGTGAAGATGGCGAGCATCACCACGGTCATTGGACCGGTCGGGCCGGAGATCTGCGAAGGGGTGCCGCCAAACAACGATGCAAACAGGCCGACCACGATGGCTCCATAGAGCCCGGCGATGGGGCCGGCACCGGAAGAGACGCCAAAGGCGAGCGCCAGCGGCAGCGCCACGATGGCGGCCGTAACGCCTCCTAGAATGTCCCCGCGTATATTTCTGCGATGCATGCCGTGGATCATGACCACTGATGCGCTCCCGCCGATTGTTGTTATTTTATGTGCTTAGGCTAACAGGGTATATTAGGGCAGCTTGTGGCCAGGACACAATCGACTTTGGTGGCACACGCGAAGGTTAAAGCTCGGCCTCCGGCGTGCTAAAATGGCGTCCCAGCCCGCGTTCTACCTGGATTCCCCGTGTCAGACTTGATTACTTTTCTACACCGTCGCAGTGCCTTGATGGTCGGCTGGCTGGTATTACTCTTTCTGCTGCTGGTCTGGGTGAGTGGTTCTCTGGCGCGCCAGGTCGCCTATGATCGGCTGCAGGAGAGCGGCGAAGCGCAGTTAAAGCGTTATACCAACTCCCTTGAGTCTACTCTGAGTCGTTACGAGTTTATTCCCGAACTCTTGGCCACCAACCCGCTATTGAAAAACTTTTTGCAGGACAAGCGCGACGAACTGGTTTCACAGCGGCTCAATCGATACCTGCAAAAAATGAACGAAATCAGCAGTACCTCGGATATTTACTTGCTCGATAGCCAGGGGACCACTGTGGCGGCGAGTAACTGGAACCTGCCAACCACCTTTATCGGTAATAACTACAGTTTCCGCCCCTACTTTACTCAGGCAATGGAGGGTCGAGGGGGGCGCTACTACGCGCTGGGAATCGCCTCCGGCCAGCGGGGTTACTATTTCTCTTACCCGATTACCGACGCCGAAGACATCATCGGCGTGGTGGTGATTAAAATCAGCTTGCGCGATGTCGAGGCCCAGTGGAGCAGTGAGCGTTTGCCGGATGAACCCGATCTGGTGGTGGCCGACCCCGACGGTATCGTTTTTATCTCAACCCGTTCGCAGTGGCTCTATCATTCATTGCAGCCTCTGGGCGCCGTCGATTGGCAGCGTATTCGCCAGGAGCGACGCTACGGGGACCAGCCCATGGGAACGCTCAACGCCCGCCCGGGGGATATGCCAGATTCGTTACGGGACTCATCGGCGCAGATAACCACCATCAACCAGAATAACCGCACCAGCATTTTTCTGGTTAATAGCCTGGAGATGAGCCGGGCGGGTTGGCAGGTATACCTGTTCAGTCCCACCCAGCCGGTCAGGAATCAGGTGCTAACGACCGTTATTATCAGTGCGGCGATCTATATTATTGTCGTGCTGTTGCTGCTTTTTTTGGTCGAGCGGGTACGCAATGTCAGTCGTTTACGCCACGCCCATGATCTGTTGGAGAGCCGGGTTGTTAGCCGCACCGCCGACCTTTCCGAAACCAACCGGCGCCTGCTGGATGAGGTGGAGGAGCGACAACGAACTGAGCAGATGTTGCGTCAAACCCAGGATGAACTGATACAGGCGGCCAAGCTGGCGGTGATGGGGCAGATGTCGGCTGGGATCAATCATGAACTCAACCAGCCATTGGCAGCGATTCGAAGTTACGCAGAAAATGCCAGCAAATTTCTTCAGCGAGGCAGGGAAGTTAACGCCCGGGCTAACCTGGAGGAGATCGTCCAGCTGACCGGTCACATGGGTAAAATTGTCGCGCAATTCAAGGTCTTTTCCCGCAAGAGTTCGGGGACCCGAGTGTCGGTGTCCGTCAACGCATCGCTCAACGCGGCCATCAATATCATCGCGCCACAGATGCGGCAGCAGAATGTTGAGTGCACGATTGATGGCGAACAACTTGATCTCTACGTGTTGGGGGATATGGTGCGGTTGGAGCAGGTGCTGATCAATCTGCTGTCCAATGCGTTGCACGCCATGGAGAACGGAAAGGTCAAGCGACTCAATGTTATGCTCGGCTGTGAAGAGGGCCGCGTCACGATTGAGGTGCACGACAGCGGAGAGGGTATTGAGGAGGCGCTGTTGGAACGAATTTTTGAGCCTTTCTTTACTACCAAGGGCGTTACCCAGGGGCTCGGACTGGGGTTGTCGATATCCCATAGAATTATTGAATCGATGCGGGGCACCATGGTGGCGGAAAATCATCCACTGGGAGGTGCTGTGTTCCGTATTGAGCTGCAACAAAGCCAGATGCAAGAAGGTATTCAGATCGCATGAGCGAAACCGAACAGATCGAATTTAAAGGACCTGTCATCTTTGTTGATGATGAGCACCATATCCGGGTCACTGTGCAGCAAACCCTGGAGCTGGAGGATTACTCCATTCGCTGCTTTGGATCGGCTGCCGAGGTGCTGGACAAGCTGGATGTTGATTGGCCCGGAGTTATTGTCAGCGATATCAATATGCCGGGCATAGACGGTATAGAGTTGATGCGGCGGATACGGGAGATCGACACCGACTTGCCGGTTATTCTGGTCACCGGCCACGGCGATATCTCCATGGCGGTCACTGCGATCCGCGACGGTGCCTACGATTTTATTGAGAAGCCGTTCGCCTCCGAGTTGCTGGTGGATGTCGTGAAACGTGCGTTGGAAAAACGCAACCTGACCCTGGAAAACCGCAATCTTCGCCGAGAGATCGAGGCGCAAAACGCGCCGGGACCACGAATTCTTGGCAACACTCCTAGTATCCAGAGTATGCGACGAATTATTCATCAGGTGCTGGGTGCTCCAACCGATATTTTGCTCAACGGTGAAACGGGAACCGGTAAGGAGCTGGTTGCCCGCTATCTGCATGAGCACAGCAACCGACGCGAGAAAAACTTTGTCGCGATCAACTGTGGAGCGGTGCCGGAAAACCTGATTGAAAGCGAACTTTTTGGTCACGAAGCCGGCGCCTTTACCGGGGCCGACAAATCTCGAGTCGGCAAGTTCGAATACGCCAATGGCGGCACCCTGTTTCTCGACGAAATCGAGAGTATGCCGATGGCGGTACAGGTTAAACTGCTGCGCGTAATCGAAGAGCGCATGGTGGAACGCCTCGGCTCCAATGAGCTGATACCGCTGGATATTCGTATCGTGGCTGCCACCAAGGTGGATCTAAAAGAGCTGAGTGACGAGGGACAGTTTCGTAGTGATCTGTTCTATCGCCTTAATATCGTCACTATCGACATTCCAGCGCTCCGTGATCGACTGGAAGACCTGCCCTTACTGTTTGAACATTTCGCCCTGATCGCCTCCGCTCGTTATCAGCAGGAGATAATTCCCTTGCCGGGAGAGCGTATGCATCAGTTGCTGCAGCACGATTGGCCAGGAAACGTGAGAGAGTTACGTAATCTTGCAGAGCGCTATGTGTTGCTCGGCGACGAGGCGAACCTGGCGTTGGCGGAGCAGGGGATGGGGGACGAGATCCAGAGCCGTCGCACCCTGTCCGAGCGGGTCGACCAGTTCGAGCGCTCGTTGATTCACGAATCCCTGCAGAGCCATAAGGGCAGTATCAAGGAAACCATGGTTGCCCTTGGCCTTGCTCGCAAGACCCTCTACGATAAGATGAAAAAGCACGATCTCGATCGCCTCGACTATAAGTGAGCAGTGCTCGAAATCTGTGCTTAAGCGGCGATAACCTGACCCACGCTTGGCGCCGAAGCGTACGAGAGAGCTATGTCTGCATCTGATACCTCGGGTGTTTTTCAGCATTGGCGGTTTGATAACGCCTACCTGAAAGCGTTACCCGCCGACCCCGAATCTGCTAACTATCGTCGCCAGGTGCCCGCGGCCTGTTACTCCTGGGTAGCGCCCACCTCGGTGCCGAACCCTGCACTAGTGGCCTGCGCCCCCGAAGTGGCGTCATTGTTGGATCTGGCGCCGGAGGCCTGCCAAACGGATGAGTTTTTGCGACTGTTCAGTGGCAACGAGTTGTTGCCGGGGATGACCCCCTGGGCCTGTTGTTATGGTGGTCATCAGTTTGGTAACTGGGCGGGGCAGTTGGGGGATGGTCGTGCGATCAACCTGGCCGAAATCGTTAATCAAAAGGGTCAGCACTACACCTTGCAACTCAAGGGGGCGGGTCCCACTCCCTATTCACGCAACGCCGATGGGCTGGCGGTGCTGCGCTCGTCGGTGCGAGAATTTCTCTGCTCCGAAGCGATGCACCATCTGGGTGTGCCTACCACCCGCGCATTAAGTCTGGTCAATAGTGGTCAAACGGTCATGCGTGACATGTTTTACGACGGCAATGCCCGCTACGAGCCGGGCGCAGTGGTCTGCCGGGTAGCGCAATCGTTTACCCGGTTCGGTAATTTCCAGATCCATGCCGCCCGCCAGGAGCATGAGCTGTTAAAGCGCTTGGTGGATTTCACCATCGAACGTGATTTTCCCGAATTGGGCGAGCCCTGCGAAGCGGTTTATGGACGTTGGTTTGCCGAGGTGTGCCAGCGCACCGCGACCTTGATGGTGCACTGGATGCGGGTGGGTTTTGTGCATGGGGTGATGAACACCGATAATCTGTCGATACTGGGGCTCACCATCGATTACGGCCCCTATGGCTGGCTGGAGGGTTATGACCCGGACTGGACCCCGAACACCACCGATGCAGGGCAACGCCGCTATCGATATGGCCAGCAACCCCAGATCGGCCACTGGAATCTCTACCAGCTAGCCAATGGGATTAGCCCGCTGTTCGGTGATACCGATCTCCTGCAAAAGACGCTGGATCAGTACGCTGTCACATATCAGCAGCAGTGGCAGGCGATGATGGCCGATAAGCTGGGGCTCGACGGTTGGCGCGACCGGGCCGACGAACAGTTGATTGTTCGTTTGCAAGACCTGTTGCGCCTGACCGAAACCGATATGACGATCTTCTTTCGCTCTCTGGCGAGCATTGAAACCAGTGACGCAGGTTTGGCGTTGGACGACAGGGAGCTGCTGGCACCGCTGCGGGAGGCTTTCTATCGTCCGCAGGAGTTAACCGGTGGGATCGAACGCCGTATCGCCGCCTGGTTGCGGGATTATCAGCAGCGCCTGAGGCTGCAACCGATCAGTGATGGCGAGCGGGCTGCTGCGATGAATCGGGTAAACCCACGCTATGTGCTACGAAACTTTCTCGCGCAGCAGGCGATTGATCTGGCGGAGAAGGGGGATTACAGCGAGGTCCGGACCCTGCTCGAACTGCTGCGCAAACCCTACGATGAACAACCGCAATTTGCGCACTACGCCAAGCGTCGCCCAGAATGGGCGCGCCAGCGCGCAGGCTGCTCCATGCTGTCGTGCAGTTCATGACCGGTCGCCCCACCCTGATACCAGGGAAGCGGTAAATGACGCTGTTGGGCTGCGGCGCGGGTAGATGTCCCCAGCGCCACAGTCAACCCTGCGTCTACTCGTGAATGGTGGGCAGCCGGGTCGTTTCGCCCTTATGGTTGCGCAGGGTATAGAACTCGTCGTTCTTGTCGACGATGCTGTAGTCGGGCATCAGCGGAATTTTGCCGATATTGGTCGCCACCACGTACATCGGCTGGGCCAGCCCGGTGGTGTGGCCGCGCAGCGCATCGCGGATCAGCTCGGCACCCTTCTCGATGGGAGTGCGAAAGTGATCGATGCCCGGCGCTGCTTCGCAATAGAAAAGGTAGTAGGGGCGGATGCGGATACTGAGCAGCTTCTGATTGAGGGTGCGGAAAGTGTCGACATCGTCGTTGATTCCCTTCATCAATACGGTCTGGTTGCCGACGTTGACGCCGCAGCTAATTAAATCGTAGACGGCTCGGGCGGTATGCTCGGTGATCTCTTTGGGGTGGTTGCATTGGGTGTTCAGCCAGATCGGCACCCGGTGTTGTCCCCTCAGCACCTTCATCAGACCCTTGGTGATCCGGTGAGGAAGCACGATGGGGAGTCGAGAGCCGATGCGGATCATCTCGACATGGGGAATTTCCCGCAGCTTGCCGATCAGGTACTCGAGTTTGGCATCGGAGAGCAGTAGCGGGTCCCCTCCGGTAATCAGCACATCGCGGATCTCTGGCGTATTGGCGATCCACTCCAGCCCCTCGTCGACGTCAAATCGTAAATTAAGTTCGTCCCCCAGGATCACCTCCTTGCGGAAGCAGTGGCGGCAGTAGATACCGCATTTGTCGATGACCGTAAATGCAATTTTATCCCTGTATTGGCGCGCGATACTGTCGGGACGCTTCTCCTCGGTCGCGCGGTTCTCCTTCCAGATCAGGTAGTCCTGCATGCCGTGGACGTTCTCCCGCTCCTGCAGCGAAGGGATCACCTGTTGACGGATGGGGCAATTGGGGTCGTCCCGATCCATCAGTGCGGCAAAGTAGGGTGTTACTCCCCAGATCGTTTCCATCTGCTCCAGTGAAGCTCGCTCCGCGTCGGTCAGGTTTACGTACTCTTCCAGCTGAGCGACGGTCTTGATGTTGTTGCGGATCTGGTTCAGCCATTCTTCGGCCATGGGGTCTCCTTAAAGGTTAATTAGAGTTAAAAAGAATAGAGCTCAAATCACTTTTAGCGGACGAAAGAAAGTTGTCATCGCGGGAGTGATGGGTGAGCCAAAAAGAAAAGTGAAGGTGCCTAGGGAAAGATGTGGCTTGTCAGCAGGTAAATAGCGGAAATAGCGGGGGTGGAAGCGGAGGGTAGAGCGCTGTCAGCCCGAGACATCGCAAAATAGGGAGAGGTAAAAAGCATTTTCCTGCGGGAGGTAATAATTAGAGCTCAAAGGATAAAGATTTAGGTGTTACAAGTCAAAAAGCCGGCGCTGACATTCACCTAAAGTGTGAACCCCTTCAGCCTGTACGCGAGGCGGGTGTGAATTGCTCAGTACAAAGGGTGCAGGGAGAGCCCCTCTTTAGTCCGACGAGACGCTGTTTTTAGGTATCGATTCAGGGGAGGTTAAAGGGCGTAGCGAGTAGCCAGCTTTTTGTCAGGCATGGCCGAAAGGGTCAAAAGAGATTCAATTTGATCCTCTAGTTGCTGGAGCGTTGGCTGCTGCGGATTGGAAGGTGGGGCTGGGAGCTGCTGGGGTCGCCGGTTAAGGGGGAGGCGCATTGGTTAAGATCAAAAAATATTCGATTCGACCCCTTTGCTCGTCTACTCTGGCATCCGGCTTGAATCCCTATTTCTGGCAACCATCTCGCTTATTAACCCGGCAGGCAATAACGATTTGGACAGGTATTGCCGACCGCCAGATATCGCCACCAGAATAAGCCCCCGGTCGGTTTCAATGACGTGCTTGATCTCTGTCCATAGTAGCGCTGTGTGTGTATGAGGGTTCTCTGTTCGGATCCCATCGTCATCGATGGTTAATGTCACTTTACTACCCGCACTTCTCCCCCACATCTGCCGTATTAACCACCAGGCTCGCCGAAATCGAATATGAACCAGCTCCAGAACAGCCAAGGCGATTAACGTGATGCCTATGACCTTGGGTTGCTCGGTAAAAGCCAGTAATCCTGCACCAGCAACAAACAATAAGGCAGGAAATAGATAATTGGGCTTGGCATTTTTTCCATAGGGTAAAGACTGATCAAAACACTCAGCAAGGTAATCTCGGGATAGGGTGAATTGAGTCGTAAAGGGTTGCATGGAAACCACGTGTTGTGTCCGGTTAATTGGTAGTAGCACTATAACGGATAACACTGGCGTCGCCAGTTGTAGATCTGCTGAGGACTGAACCCCAGCTCGCGCGCAACCGATGCGGTGGTGTTTCCCTCCTTATCAGTCCGACTTACAGCCTGATCCGCAGGGAGCAGGGAGCCGCCTATTCTCCCTCTGATCCGACAAGGCGCTGTTTTCGGTATCGATTAAGGCCCGAAGGGGCGACACAGGGATGTCGAGCCGTTCCGTGCGGGCAGGAGGCCCGCTGGGAACGCCCGATACCGAAAGCCGCGGCGCAGTGCAGCCGAAGGCCGGTGAAGTGGGGGCGCGCTTTCTTTGCTTTCGTTTCTTTGCCGCGCGCAAAGAAATGAAGTCGCCCGACGGGGCGAGTCCCGTCAACCCCCTTTGCGACGCAAAGCCCAACGCGGCGTAGCCGCTCCCTCCAAGCAAGCAACAGAACTGTCGGGCTAAAGCCCGACCTATGGGTTTGTGGGTACGCGACAAATGCTGGATACCCGCCTACGCGAGTATGACAACGTAAGAATCGAAAGGACGTTAATCGAGCCGTGGATACCGCCTACGCGAGTATGACGAGGGGTTGGGACGATGCGCAGTGCAGCCGAAGGCCGATGAAGTGGGGGCGCGCTTTCTTTGCTTCCGTTTCTTTGCCGCGCGCAAAGAGGTGACGTCGTCCAGCAGGACGCCCCCCGTCAAAGCAGCATCCCATACACCGGCGAATCAACATGCCGCACCAGGATGGCGACCTCGCGCCCCCCAAAGCGGGCAACCCGAAAACGGCCAAAGGTATGGCTGAGGTTGTTGTTGGTATAGCGACTATGGCGCGCGGCATCCGCGATCGGGTCGAGGGTATTATGGGGTGACACCAACGGCTGCCACCGCCAGCACCCGCTCGTCCACGCGCCCCAGTCATCGCCCGGCGGCGCGCTGATCGAATAGGGTGCGCTGCCATCGAGGGCCGAGTAGTAGATGAAACGCTCGCGTACTGCGCTGTATTCCAGAGCAGCAAAGGGGCTGATGGCGATGGGGGAGGAGCTCTCCAGTACCACGGGCGGCTCCGCAGGTCGGGCCGGATTCAGTGCCAGCAGGGTGTTGGATTGGTGACAGGCGACTAGCAGCAGATCTCGACTGGGGTCGTAAGCCATGACGTTATGATCCGCCTTGTGCGGGAGCTTGCTCGGGTAGCATGGACCCCAGTGGCCGCAGCTGCCATCGCCATTATTGCCGTCGGGGTAGAAGCCGGTGAAGCTGTTGCCGTCGTCGCCGGAGTGTCCCCACAGCACTCTGCGAGCGGAGTCCCAGGCGCTGAAGCCTGCTGAGTTAAGTGCCGCAGCGGGGTGTTTTGGACCCCGCCGCCACCGTTTTGTCTCCAGGTTAAACAGGTGAGGAATCGGCGTTGGTACGACATCGGGCCCCAGCTGTTGCTGGCCTTTAAGCAGCATAAAATCGTTTCCGATGGGATCGTATTGCACATAACCGTAGGTGTGGGGAGGCAGGGGAGAGCCATCCGGGTAGCAGGCAGTTGGGTAGTTGGCGCCTGCGCCGTAGGCGTTATTGTGTCCGCTGGTATACCCGTCTGAGATTCGAGACCACTGTCGAGCTGCCAGATCGAAGGCGTGCACATCGGAGCCGAAATAGTCGTTGTGCCCGCCACCAAAGCAGATCATCGCGCCATTGGGGCCGAAGCGGGTAGCCAGCACCGCTCCGTTCCAGCATTCGGTGATGGAGCGAAAATCTCCGCGCCCGCTCCAGGGTGCCTTAGCGTAACGCCCTGTGAGGCGCCGCAGCCGAGCGGGCAGCGAGGTGGCGGGGTTCAGTGCGGGATCGCAGGCGGGATCACCATCGGTCAGGTAGCGGGTGCCCGGCGGAGTGGGCGGCAGCTGCAGGTCGGGGCGGTTGCCCGATAGGCGGTACCAGTGCCCCGGTTCCATATCCGCGCTCCAGGTCGGGAGCGCCCCCAAACAGGGCCTGGAGTCTGTGGGTGTTTTAACGGGTATAGATGTCATCACACAACTGTAGCCTGAACTGCATCAATTAGTGATTGTGACAGGAGCTGTGGGCGGCGATGGACAGTAGGGTGGCCTTGTAAAGTGAAGGCTACGGGAGATCAAACCAGAGGGCTTCGATCGGGCTTGTGATAGCCATGTGTACCTCAGCCAACCCCTGCACGGTGGCACCGTCCCCAGGGGTTAAGTGGGAGCCGTCGACAGTGAGTGTGCCGGAAATGAGGTGCAGGTAGCCCGAACGGCCTGTTTCTAGCGGCAGACGCTGTTGGCCTATCGGTAGTCGTAGTTGGTAGATCTGCGCATCCTGGCGAATCGGCAGGCTGCCCTGTCGGCCATCTTTCGACACCAGCAGGGTGATGCCCTCGCTGGAGCTGAAATCCCTTTGGTCGTAACGAGGAGGGGCGCCGACCCGGTCGGGTTGAATCCATATCTGCAGCAGTTGGAGAGGGGTTGTCGGTGAGGGGTTATGCTCGCTGTGTTCAATTCCGGTACCCGCGCTCATTACCTGAACTTCCCCCGCTTTGAGGGTCGTATGGAACCCCATGGTATCGCGGTGTTCGATCAGCCCCTGAAGCATGTAAGTGATGATCTCCATGTCGCGGTGGGGGTGGGTGTCGAACCCCATGCCGGGGGCAACCATGTCGTCGTTAATCACTCGTAGCGCCGAGACGCCCATCTGCTGCGGGTCGTAGTAGTCGGCAAAGGAGAAACTGTAGCGGGTCTGCAGCCAGCCATAGTCGCCACGGCCGCGCTCACTGGATTTTCGGACACTGATCATCACGTATACCTCTCCCGCAGGGGCGAAATCTGGCCCCTGCTCATTACTCGTTAACCCGGCTATTCTGGCCCCTGCTCATTACTCGTTAACCCGGCTATTAACGACTCAGTAAACCATCAATGGAGTGCGAACCGGCACCACTAAAGGCCAGTGAAGCGGTAGCTGCCAATAGGGCGAGGCCGAACTCGTAACCGCCATTGCTGAGGAACAGGCCATTACCAATATGCACAGCGAGTATAGCGACCACCATAGTGACGGCGCAGACCAAAGCTGCAGGGCGGGTGAGCAGGCCCACTAGCAGGGCGATGCCACCGAAGAACTCGGCGCTACCCGCCATCAGGGCCATCAGATAGCCGGGTTCGAGGCCGATGGAGGCCATCCACTGCCCGGTGCCTTCGAGGCCGTAGCCGCCGAAGGCTCCAAACAGTTTCTGGGCACCATGAGCGATAAGGATGATACCTACCGGGATGCGCAAAATCAGGGCGGCGATGCCGGCGTTGCTGGACAGAATTCGATGAAAGAGGGTTTTGTTCATGGTGTTGCTCCGCGATAAAGACAGGGGTCAGGGTGGATAGAGTGGCACCAGATTAGGTGCCTATCCCCGATGAAGAAAGCGGAGCGTTTCGGTCAAATTGTTCAAATCATTTGATTGATTTTATGACGGCTAAAACTATGGGTTTTCCAGGGCGAAGTGTCGCAGTAGCTGAATCTCTTCGGCCCAGATACTGGAGTCGATGGTTTCCAGCACCATGGGAATTCCGTTAAAACGCTTGTCGCCCATGATGTAGCGGAACACCTCCAGACCGATCTCGCCTTTGCCCAGACTCTGGTGGCGATCAACCCGGCTGCCGAGTTTGATCTTGGCATCGTTCAGGTGCATCCCCTTGAGGTATTGAAAGCCAACAATACTCGCGAAGTCGGCGAAGGTTTGCTCGCAGTCGGCAGGGGTGCGCAGATCGTAGCCTGCGGCGAAAGCGTGGCAGGTATCGAGGCACACACCCACCCGCGATTTATCCTCGACTCCGTCGATGATCTGGGCGAGCTGCTCGAACCGGTAACCCAGGTTGGAGCCCTGCCCGGCGGTGTTTTCGATCACCGCCGTAACCCCCTGGCTGGCATCGAGGGCGATGTTGATCGACTCGGCGATGCGCGCCAGGCAGTCATCAATAGGGATCCGTTTCAGGTGACTGCCGGGGTGAAAGTTGAGGTAGATCAACCCCAGCTGTTCACAGCGCTGCATCTCGTCGATAAAGGCGGCACGGGACTTTTCCAGCGGGTCGCGCTCCGGGTGCCCCAAATTGATCAGGTAGCTGTCGTGGGGCAGGATCTGCTCGGGCCTGAAGCCGAGTTCGTCACAGGTGCTGCGAAACTCATCAATCACCTCGGTGCTGAGCGGCGGAGCCTCCCAGCGACGTTGGTTTTTGGTAAACAGGGCAAAGGCATTGGCTTCCAGCGCCTTGGCGTTGCGTGGGGCGTTGGCCACACCGCCGCTGGCGCTTACATGGGCTCCGACGTACTTCATGGACCGCTCCTCGTCAGGTTGAGAAGCGGTGGATTATACCGGTAAACCCGATTGATGTTCGACGCCGGGATTGATTTTAATGCATCGCGTTAGATTCACGGCTTTAAAGCAGCGGGGTTATGAATCGCCACTATGCAGAAAACGGTCCAGGTCAATGGTCTCGGTGGGGTCGATATTGAGCGCTTCCCGCACCTTCTTGAACAGTTCATCGTAGGCTTTGGACTGCATGAAAATAGGGGAAGCGTTGACCGCGTGTTCGCCCTCTCCCAGTACGCCCATATGGCGTAGCTCTTCCCGGGTGCGGTGAGCGAAATTAAACGCCATATCCCGCCGCATGGTGAAATCGCTATTCAGGGTTCGGCCATCGGCCATCTTCACGTTTAGGGCTATTTTGACGGCGTGTTCGGTGTCATTGGAGTCGGTGCTAATGTTGGCCTGCACTTCGGCGTGAAAGCTATGGCCATCGGCTTTAACCAGCTGGTAAGTGACGGGGTCAAATTGGGTAACTGCCATGGATTACTCCCTTTAGTCATGGTGGTGATAGTCCCATAGTAGGAGATCAAAAGCCTGTTGTCAGGCCTGCTAACAGGGTGGCTGTATGATATTTCCCCTGCGTTCGAACACTAGGTTTGCGCTCATGAAAGCTGTACCGGGTCATCGGGGTCACCTGTTACACAGGGTTGGTTGGCAGTGGAGGTGTTTTTTTGTGGAGCAGGCCCGAATAAAGTGGCGGTTAGGGGGGCACGATCTCTTGCGGTACAGTATCGCGCTGATGCTGGTTGGTAGCGGCGCTGCCTTGCTGGTGGCTATGGCGCAGGGGAACGCCCAGACGCAGTTGATGGAAGCGATTTATGGCAGCCAGGGGCGTATCAATGCTTTTTTTCAGCGCTTTGTGCTGCGGGGCGGGTTCACTCACAGGGATCTGCTGATGGTGCTTGCCCTGGGCCAGTGCGCGGCGGGGGGGTTGTTGCTGATCAATCGTTTTACCCGAGTCGTGTTGTGGGTGGTGCTCGCGGGGGGGGGTATGCGCATCGCCGCTCTGCCCGTGATGACGGTACCGATGGTGGAGCTGGATGTGATGACCTATACATCACCGGCCCTGTTGGTGAGGGCAGTGGATATAGGTGTCGCGCTGGTGGTGGTTGTTCTGTTGTGCCATCAATCGGAAGCCCCCCCGGCGATGGAGGCGGGGCTGCTGAAGGCTGCGCTGGTAGTCCCTTTGGTTATAGGAGGGCTGTTTTATGGTATGGCCAAGGTCAACTCGTTTGATATGCCTGCCTGGTGGCTGCTGACCGTTGCGGGCCTGCTGTTATGGCGGCATTGGCTGGTATCCCGCATAGGTGCGGGTACCGTGCTGGTGGTTTTGCTGTATTCGGTTTTTCGGCATCTGGTGGGCATGCACCCCCTGTATGAGCTGGCATCCGTGCTGGGATTGCTGCCTTTAATGGCGGCAGCCGGGGTATTGTTGGTCTCGTCTGGTCGCTAGAAACCGGGATCTGTTTAGATCTGAAAGGCAGAAAGAGTGGGTGTTTAAAACCCAACAGGTCTGATGAAAGTGCCACAACAGGTGAAAAAACAGGCGAAAACCGGAGTATACTCTCTCCATAGCGGTTTAGTTTAACGATTCAGTACGAGTGAGGTTTTGATCATGGCTGTAGAAGGACTTTCCGTATCAACTCCGGTTGCGCCAAGCACCGGTGCGCAAAATCAGGACAGGGTGCAGCAGCGCCAGCAGTTGGAGGACGCGCAGCAGGCAGAGCAGCGCAGAGATGATGTCGCCCAGGTGCAGCAAGTTGAGCAGAGTCAACAGGCGGAGCAGGAGCAGCAGATCCAGGATCAGGATAACCGGGTAGGCACCCAGATCGATCTCAGTGCCTGATCTTTTTCTGGCTAGATCTCGTCAGCTCGATTGATTGCCGGGTTAGGGGCTGGGATGGTGCCCGGTTGGCATAGAGATGAGCAAGATGAGCCGGGCCAGTACTGGCGATGCATGAGTATGGCTACCGCCGAAAATGTTAAGGGAGCGCAAGCTCCCTTTTTTGCGGCTGTTAAGAAAGGGTTTTATCGGGGCCGCACCAGAGGGTGACCAAGCGCAAAAAAAATGATCCAAGGCCATGACATCGTTTCCGTTTTACTTCATGCTGCTAGGCCGCACTAAGACTTTTCTGGATGACTGTCGAATGTTTTAAGACCAAAGGCTAATAATTGGTCAGTGGGGTAGCAGGTAGAGTAATTGGGGGTAGGGGAGTTTTCCTTGCAGGGCGGTGAAGTTTTTTCTCTTCGGGCCCGCTTTCACGCAGTCTCCTGGCGGCCTCGATGCGCTATCGGAAACTGCCCTGTTTCAGGGAACGATCGACGCTTCACCAGAATAATAACGAGAGAATATGGCATGAAGGCATGTAGGTGGTTGTTTCTGCTAGCAGGTTTTTGCACTATCGCTGCTCAGGCAGCCGATGAGGTCGTTAAGATTGGTCTGAACTACCCCAAGACAGGGCACTACAAAGAGCAGGGTCTCGAACAGATGCGCGGCGCTCTGATGGCGTTGGACGAAATTAACGGATCCGGGGGGATCCTCGGGCGTCAAGTTGAGATGGTCAGCCGTAACACCTCCTCGCGCCCCAGCAAGGGGGTAAAAAACGTTGACGATATGGTGCGTAACGAAGGCGTACGTATGGTGTTTGGCGGCTCCTCCAGCGCGGTGGCAATAGCGTCGGGCAAAAAAGCCAAAGAGCTGAACGTACCCTATTTCGGCACTCTGACCTATTCCAATACCACGACCGGTGTAGAAGGCCACACCCATATGTTCAGGGAGACCTACAACGCGTGGATGTCTTCCAAGGTTCTCTCCAAGCATCTGAATGCGAACTACGCGGGCAAGAAGTTTTTCTACATTACCGCCGATTACACCTGGGGTTGGTCTACCGAAGAGTCGCTACGTATCTTTACCAATACCACCGATACGGCAGCTCACCCCGGGGTTAAAACGCCTTTTCCAAAATCCCGCGCCAAGCACTTTAAGGAGGCGCTGGCCACTGCACAAGCGTCCGACGCCGATGTGCTGGTGCTGGTGCTTTTCGGCAACGATATGGTGCGTGGCTTGAGTCTCGCCTACAACATGGGCCTGAAAAAAGAGATGCAGATCGTGGTGCCCAACCTGACCCTCGGTATGGTGCGCGATGCAGGTCCTACGGTTATGTCAGGCGTGCTCGGTGCGGTGCCCTGGAGCTGGAATGTACCCTATATCTATGATTATGCGAAGGGTAAGCAGTTTGTTGAGGAGTATTCGCGTCTTTATTCCAGCTATCCATCCAGCTCGGCGGCGTCAGCTTACAGTATTTTGCACCAGTATAAAGATGCCGTTGAACGAGCCCAGAGCTTTGAAACTCGTGATGTGATTCGTTCGCTGGAAGGACACAGTTACTCACTGCTGAAAGATGAGCAAAGCTGGCGTAAGTTTGATCACCAGAATGTGCAAACGGTGTATGCGGTGCGGTGTCGGGAGTTGGCCGATGTTTTCAGTGATCGATACAACCTGGATTACTTTGAGGTGATCGATTCCCTTTCTGGTAATGAGGCGGCGCGAACCTATGATGAGTGGGTTGAGGTCCGTAAGAGGGCGAAAAAACCGCTGGTGTTGCAGTAGCCACAGGCTAAAAATTGAAACCAGAAAACGGGAGCTTGGCTCCCGTTTTCTGGTTTAGGCAAGGCCATTGTGCGCTCAGCTGAATCTGGAGCGGCCAGGTGAGCAAGGGCTGTCTCAGCTCATAAAGTTTTTTACACCGGTAAAGAAGATCTGGGCGGCAATTGCGGAAACAAAGAGCCCCGTCACCTTGGTGAGAATGACCTGGGTGTGCGGACGATTGAGGAAGTGAACCCGGTTGGATAGGCGCAGTAGCAGGCCAACCGCGATCACGGCGCAGAATAACGCAAGCGCAACACTGATTCGCTCCTGGGTGTTTTTAAGCTCGGCACCGATAACCATAAGTACCCCGATAACCCCGGGCCCCACAGTAATCGGCATTGCCAGCGGGACTACGGCGATATCCTGGCCGTGGCTGGCGGACACATCGGCACGCCCGTTAATCATCGACAAAGCCGATAAAAACAGCACCGCTCCGGCGCCGATGCGAAAAGCGTCCAAGGTGATGCTAAACAGCTGAAAAATAGTCTCGCCCGCAAGAAAAATAATGAAACTGCTGACCATGACGGCAATAGTCACCTTGTTGGCGATACGGTTTCTCTCGGGTGTTCCCAAATCTTTGGTCAGTGATGCGAACACCGAGACCACAAAAAACGGGGTGAAGATAAAGAAAATCTTGAGAAAGTAATGGATAAATATCGGGGTCATTGTGGTAACGCAATTCGGTGAATAGGGTGTTATCAGCATAGACGGCTGCGGGGCGCGAAGAGTAATGAGATCCATGGGTAAGCGCAAATTTTTTTCTCTGCTATATCTTTGGCTAACGACGGCGCTGGAGAACAAAGCAGCGATGCAGCGGTTGCTTGAGGGGCAAATTGTAAGGCGTTGACCTGCGGGGCGTGCGCCTCGAAGGAGTCCTGTTCACAGTGATGTCATCCGCGGGGCTTTTCCTGCCCAAGGGGGCTCAGTCCTTCAGGATTCCTGAGCGGAGGTCCGAAAAACCTTCGGGAGACTGAGTCGCCTCAGACCATCTACACTGACTTGGGGGGCGGGTAAAATGGCGGTAGGTCGTAACCTGAATTCAGAATGTGAAGTAGAGCTTCAGGAGCCAATGATGCTATCGATGAGCACTCCATGGAGAGTGGGTTTTTTCTGCTATCGGTGTTGTTGTTTCCTTGCGAGGTCGTTGCCGACTGTGTCGAACCCCAGGCTACTGGTGGCGGGGGCTATGGTGCCAATGTTTGAACGCAAGGGGCGGCCCTCACTTGAGCGACCGGCGCAGGATACTGTTTGAGCCGGCAGCTGCTGCCTGCGTCAACCTCCGGATCACCAACGCGAGTTCCTAAGGGCCTGGCATCGGCTCTACGAAAACCGCAGAGCGGATCCTGTACGCAGCATTCTGGCGCGCTATGGCGTAGAATCTATGTGGTGGATTGATGTGAAAAAGCAGTATCGGCACTCTACCAGCCGGTGATCTCGCGAGAGAATCCTGGACGAGTAACCTAAAGGGGTAACCGACATTGTGAATAGAGCACTCAAGCGTTTACTGGGTCTACTCGTGGTGGTGGCACTGCCGACGCTGACCTCTACCCCCGTGTCGGCAGAGGGAGCGGTATGGCGAGTGAGCAGCGCAGAGGGACAGTTCTATATCGGTGGAACCTTGCACCTGCTCAGTGCCAGTGATTACCCGCTACCCGAAGCCTATGCCCGGGCTTATGCCGACGCCGATGCTATTGTGCTGGAGGCGGATCTGGCGATGATCGAGTCCCCCGATTTTCAGCAACGGCTCATGTCCCGAATGCTTTACCCCGAAGGGGAAAACCTGCAGTCTCGCTTGAGCCCAGAGGTGTATCAGAAGCTAGAAGCCTACTGCCGCGCAAAGGGCTACCCCATGACCCTGATTCAGAATTTTCGCCCGGGGCTGGTGTCGGTCACTTTATCCGTATTGGAGATGCAGCGTATGGGGATGGCCGGGACGGGGGTTGATCAGTATTTTTACCGTAAGGCGTTGGCGGACGACAAACAGATTGGTGAGCTGGAGACCGTAGACGAACAGCTGGCGGCGATGGCCTCCATGGGGGAAGGCAAGGAGGATGAGATGATCCTCAATACATTACGAGACCTCCAAACCCTGCCTGCGGCGTTGCACTCGGTCAAGGAGGCGTGGCGACAGGGTGACCTGGAACGGTTGCAGGAAGAGGTGATGTTGCCCATGCAGGAGTCCTATCCTGATATCTATCGACAGTTGTTGGTGGATCGAAACAGCGCATGGCTGGGAAAACTTGAGGCGCTGCTCTCGACCCGCCAGACCGAGTTGGTGCTGGTGGGTGCCTTGCATCTGGTGGGCGAAGATGGCGTATTGCAGCGCCTTAGTGAGCAGGGTTATCTGGTCGAGCGTTGGTAAGGCCGCGGGCGCATCGCCAAATATGAAACGGGGGGAGCTCTTGGGGCTCTCCCCGAGTTGGTGTTATCCCCGGTAGTAACGCTGTTCTACGAAGGGGGTGCGCGACACCGTCAGGGGCAGTTGTTTTCCACGAACCAGTGCAAACACCTGGGTGTCGATGGCGCTATAGGGGGTGGATACGTAGCCCATGGCCACCGGGGCGTTGATGGTCGGGCCAAAACTGCCGCTGGTAACTACCCCGATCTTTTCACCCTGCCCGTTGACCAGTTCGGCCCCCTCACGAATGGGAGCACGGCCCTCGGCCAGCAGGCCCACGCGCTTGCGCGAGTAGCTCTTATTGGCGATCTGTTCAAAAATGATCTCGGCACCGGGAAACCCCCCGGGGCGCTCCCCGTCAGCCCGGCGCGACTTGCTGATGGCCCAGATCAGGCTGCCCTCTATTGGCGTTGTCGTGGTATCAATGTCATGACCATACAGGCAGAGCCCCGCTTCCAGTCGCAGTGAGTCGCGGGCACCCAGGCCAATCGCCTCCACTTCGGGTTGCTCTAAAAAAAGGCGGCAGAGGCGTTCGGCTTCCGCGTTAGGGATAGATATCTCGTAGCCATCCTCTCCGGTATAGCCCGAGCGGCTGACGAAACAGTCGACGCCATCAATGCTCAGGTGACGTGAATCCATAAATACCATGTCGGCAACCTCGGGAGTGATACGGCCCAGGGCGGTTGCGGCCGCTGGTCCCTGCAGTGCAACTAGAGCTCGGTCATCGAGGCGCTCGAGCTGGATGCCATCGCCGAGGTTCGCCTGCAGATGGGCGATATCCTGCTCTTTGCACGCCGCGTTGACCACCACGTAGAGGTGGTCGCCGAAGTTGGTCACCATGAGGTCGTCGAGCAGGCCTCCCTGGTCATTGGTGAACAGGGCGTAGCGTTGTTTACCAACAGGGAGTCCGACGATATCGACCGGTACGAGGGATTCCAGAGCGGCCGCAACATTGCTGCCAGACAGTTTCACCTGGCCCATGTGGGAGACATCGAACAGTCCCGCTTTTTCCCGTGTTTGCAGGTGCTCTTTTTTAACGCCGAGGGGGTACTGCACCGGCATCTCGTACCCGGCGAAGGGAACCATTTTGGCACCCAGCTCCAGGTGCAGGTTATAAAGAGACGTTTTCAGTAGAGGGCTATCGGACATGGGGTTCTCCGCAGGTGGCCTGATGGGGGCGTAAAAGCCTGAAGGTATAAACGTAGACGACTGGAGCCAGCTTTACCCGGTAACCATCGCCTCCTCAATGTGCAGTGTTTCCTATAGGAAACAAAGTATACTGGTAGCAGGGTTTGGAAAAAAGGGTTTTGTGCGCTGATTCCCATCATGCAATGTCAACGCCCTGGGGGCTATTGAGGGATGTCAGTGTTGGCGCGGATCGGGTTGCAAAATGCTGGAACCCTGACTAGAGATTAGGTGTCTTGAATAGAGCGTCGCCACAGAAGGAGCAGAGCAATGGAGCGCCGACAGGCTCAATGGATTGGAACGGTAGCGATGGCCGCGTTGTTGATGGGAGGGTGCCAGGTGTTGGGGCTGGATGGGCGAGCCTCGATTGACACACAGGTGAATTATCGCGAGCGCATGATGTTGCCGCCGGACTCCCGAATTACCGTGAGGTTGCAGGATGTGTCGAAAGCGGATGGGGCCGCCGAAACGCTGGACGAGCAGCAGCTTGTGTCGGCGGGTAAGGCTCCGCCCTATAGCCTGACGCTGCGTTATGATCCTGCGCAGATCGATCAGCGGCACCGTTATGCGGTGCGCGCCGAAATTCGTAATGCGGGCAAGCTCATGTTCACCACTACCGAACATATCGACCCCTTTGCCGAGGATTCCCCCAGGCCACTTGCTTTGCTGGTACATCGGGTCGGCGGGCACACCCCGACCCTAAATACAGCCAGCTTGAATCATACCTACTGGAAATTGGTCCGCTTGGAGGACAGGGCGGTTGTCGAGGGTTGGGGTGGCGAAGCCTTGTACATTCGGTTTGATGCCGAGGCCGCCCACGCGGGTGGGTTCTCGGGCTGCAATCGTTTTAGTGCGAGCTTTAAGCTAAGCGGGTCAGGGATACGCTTTGGTCCGATCATGTCTACCCGGCGCGCTTGTGCCAGCGGGATGGAGCAGGAGGGGCGTTTTCTGACGCAGCTCGAAGCGGCGGTAGGTTACAGCATTAAAGGCAGTATGTTGGCCTTACTCAACGCAGAGCGTAAAGTGATGGCTGTATTTGAGGCGCAGGCTAGTCCCTGAGGTTTAAGGCGATGAAATCAGGGGGGGCTTCCCTGTTTGCCTGGTTGCTGCACACCTATACGCCACATGGATGCCGCTAGAGTGGGGGTATTGCATCTCCTTAGGGGATAAGGAGAGAAAAGCGCAGCCATAATGAGCGCACTTTTCTGTCCAGGGCGCCCTTTTAGGGAGGGGCCTAAGGGGTGTCCCTACTCCAGCCCATCAATCACTCCGTCGGCGTTTACCCGCATCCGTTCGGCAGCGGGTGTTTTGGGCAGTCCAGGCATGCGCATGATGTCGCCGGTAAGGACCACGATAAACCCGGCTCCCGAGTTGACGTGAAGGTTACGGATAGTGACTTCGAAGTCCCGTGGTCGCCCGTGTAATAGCGGATCGTCGGAGAGGGAGCTGGGTGCCTTGGCGATACAGATGGGGAGCTCTGCAAGCCCCAGCTGTTCGATCTGGCGCAGGTCCTTTTCTGCCTGGCGGGTAAAGGCGATGTCGTCAGCGCCGTACATCTGTCGGCAGACGGCGCGAATTTTTTCGAGAATCGGCAAATCCAGGCCATAGAGGGGGATAAAGGGGCGGTTGTTGTCAATGCTTGCCATCACCAACCTGGCCAGTTCCACCGCTCCCTTTCCGCCATCGGCGTGGTGGGTGGTGAGGGCACAGGCTACCCCATGCTGCTGGCAGCGCTGTTGAATCACCGCTACCTCCTCATCGCTGTCGGTCGCAAATCGATTGATGGCGACCACCGGGTACTTATTGAAATGCTGGACACTCTCGATATGCTTATCGAGGTTTCCAAGCCCGAGGTGCAGGGCTTCGATATCCTCGCAAGCGAGGTCTGCGCGCGCTTTGCCGCCATGCATCTTCAGTGCACGTACCGTCGTCACCAACACCACGGCATCGGGGTCCAGTTCACCGAGGCGGCATTTGATGTCAAAAAATTTCTCCGCGCCCAGATCAAAGCCAAACCCAGCTTCCGTAATTGTCCACTCGGCATACTGCATTGCCATGCGGGTCGCGACCAGGCTGTTGCAGCCATGGGCGATATTGGCGAAAGGCCCACCATGGACAAAAGCGGGTGTACCCCCGAAGCATTGCACCAGATTGGGGTGAAGGGCGTCGCGCAGCAGGGCCATCATGGCGCCGGTGATCTTGAGTTGGCGCGCGTAGACCGGCTCACCCTGATAGCTATAGGCCACTAATGTACGGTCTAGTCGTTGTTGCAGGTCATCGGCATCGCTGGCCAGGCACAGCATCGCCATCACCTCGGAGGCTGCCGTGATATCGAATCCCCCCTCCCTTGGAATGCCTTGCCCCTTGCCGCCCAATCCCACCACGATGTGGCGTAGGGAGCGATCGTTCATGTCCATGACTCGGCGCCAGACGATCTGGCGGGGATCAATGCCCAGGGGATTGCCGTGAAAAATGTGATTATCGATGCTGGCCGAGAGCAGGTTGTTGGCCGAGGTGATGGCGTGAAAGTCGCCGGTGAAATGCAGATTAATTCGGTCGGCGGGCATGATTTGGCTATACCCGCCACCGGTAGCGCCGCCTTTCATTCCCAGGCAGGGGCCGAGGGAGGGTTCACGCAAGGCCAGGCAGACCGACTCGCCGAGCTGAGTAAACGCCTCACCCAGACCGATAGTAGTAGTGGTTTTGCCCTCCCCGGATGCGGTTGGAGTGGTCGCCGAGACCAGTATCAGTCGCGCCTTTCCCTCTTGCGTGCGGGGTTGCTTCAGGGCTTTGAGGTCGACCTTGCAGATATCGCGTCCATAGTGCATTCGGTGCGCCGGGTCGATCTTCAGGGCGTCGGCAATTTCGTCGATGGGGCGTGGGCTGAATTGTTTGGCTATCTCGATATCGCTGGGCATGGGATACTTCCGGTAGGGGGGCGATGGGAGGCACCGCCCCAAGCAAAAACAGTTGTTATCAGGCTAGCGGGGGGTGGCCAGCGGCGCAAGTCGTGGTTTATCCCTATACACCCAAAATCTACGATTATCAGCCCATCGGTGGCCAGGTCGTACTTGCATATGAGACTTGTTAACTTTATTAAAAAGCAATGTGAGCTGGGCCGACCCGCGGCGCGAGGGTTAATTGCTGCCGGGCGGGTTTGGGTTGATGGTAATCAGCAACGGGATGGGGGCTTCCGGGTGACCCCTTACAATAGCATTGCGCTGGACGGCGAACTGTTGCAACGAGGAACGCCTTGTTACCTGATGCTGCATAAGCCGGAGGGCGTGGTTAGCGCCACCCGTCATCCGGATCACACCACGGTGGTGGATCTGGTGCCTGCTGAACTTCGCGCCGGCTTGCATCTGGCTGGGCGTCTGGATATCACGACGACGGGGTTGTTGTTACTTACCAATGATGGCTTTTGGTCAAAACAGCTTTCACGCCCGGAAAACAAGGTGGCAAAGGTCTATCGAGTTGCCACTGAATATCCGATCACGGCTGAATATGTGCAGCAATTTGCTGCAGGGATCTATTTTGGCTACGAGGATATGGTTACTGCTCCGGCCCATCTTGAGTTGCTGGGTGAGTGTCTGGCGCGCTTGACCTTGCATGAGGGTCGTTACCATCAGGTTAAACGCATGTTTGGTTATTTTGATAATCCGGTGCGAGCATTGCACCGGGAACGCATCGGTGAGCTGGTGCTCGACCCGGCGCTGGCGCCTGGCGAATATCGGCCACTTACCGCTGCCGAAATCAGCGCGCTCTCTCCCCGGTAATAAGCGCGACTCGCAGGTGCCTTGGTTCGAGTTGTTGCCGGTCGAACCCAATCGGTCTGCCTTGCTAGATTAAAAAGAGTAACGCCTGACCTAAAAAATGAGAAGAACTATTGTTTAGCGTAGGGCTGCCGTAGCTGTGTACAGAGCCAAAGTGGGTGCGCCCCTCGCTGTTCCACTCAACAAAAAAATATAGTTGTCACCGGCGTTCCATCGCGCGTCCCCCTCTGTTGGCCTTGGTGCAAACGGCTGAGGTTACCTATTACGGGTAGATACAGCCAAAGTGGGTGTGCAGGCGATCGGCACTCAGAGCAGGGTTCGTGGCAGCAGGGGCAGAGTGGGAGGGTGTAAGCTTGGTGTTATTGTCGGTGTTGTTTCGGGTGTTGTTTCGGGTGTTGTTATAGGGGCTATGATGCCAGAAATTCTCGCTATGAAAAGCAGGCACTTGTCACTAAATAGAGCCTGTTCAACAGCGCTGTCAGGTTACATAATGGAGCTACATTTTGAGTGACAGGGAGCCGGACCATGGTACAACGGGATAAGCATGGGGCGCTGCGGGATGATGTGCGTCTATTGGGTGAAGTATTGGGCGACACCATTCGTGATCAGGCCGGGCAGGAGCTGTTCGATAAGGTGGAGCAGATTCGTGCGCTCGCCAAAGCCGGGCGCGATGCTGACAACAGCGAGGCGTTGTTGGCCGTGATGTCCCAGTTGAGCGAAGAGGAGCTGGTACCCGTTGCCCGAGCCTTCAGTCACTTTCTCAATTACGCCAACATCGCCGAGCAACACCATCGGGTTCGTCGTCGCCGGGCTTACCAGTGCGACAACAGTGCGCCTCCCCAGCAGGGGTCGTTAGCGGAGCTGATTCCACGTTTGTTGGCTCAAGATATTGCGCCCGAAAGGGTGCGCGACACCTTGGCTGCACTGCAGGTTGAGCTGGTGCTCACCGCCCACCCCACCGAAGTGACCCGCCGTACCCTGTTGCGTAAGTACGAAGATATCGGCGAGATCCTCAACACCCTCGATCATCCGGACCTCACTCTGCGTGAGCGCGAGGCCCAGCTCAATCGCCTGCGCCGCCGCATCGTGGCGGCGTGGCACAGTGATGAGATCCGCCATCGCCGTCCGACTCCGGTGGATGAGGCCAAGTGGGGTTTTGCGGCGATCGAAGCCACCCTGTGGGAGGCGGTGCCTGAAACCCTGCGAGAGATTGACCGGGTATTAAAACAGCATACGGGACTGCGCCTGCCGCTGGCCTCTGCGCCTCTTCGCATCGCCTCCTGGATGGGTGGCGACCGGGATGGTAATCCTAATGTCACATCACGGGTGACCGAAGAGGTGATCCTGCTGGCGCGCTGGAAGGCGGCTGACTTGCTGTTGCGCGACGTTAACGAGCTACGGGCAGATTTGTCGATGATCGACGCCAACGCAGCCCTGCGCGCTCGGGTAGGGGATCACCCCGAACCCTACAGGGAGCTGTTGCGCGAGGTGCGTACGCGCCTGGAAAATACCCGCGACTGGGCCGAGGCTCGACTCAATGGTGAGGAGTTCGGGGCGCCGATCTACCTCAGCGACGAGGAGCTACTGGAGCCTCTGGAACTGATCTATCACTCATTGCTCGAGTGCGACATGGAGGCGATCGCTGAGGGTAGCCTGGTTAATATTATTCGTCGTGTGCACTGTTTTGGTTTGGCGCTATTGCGACTGGATGTACGTCAGGAATCGACTCGCCATGCCGAAGCGATCAATGAGATCACCGAGTACCTAGGGCTGGGGCGTTACCTCGATTGGGACGAGGCGAAAAAACAGCAGTTTCTGCTTGCCGAACTGCAAAGCAGGCGGCCATTGATCCCCCCACAACTACCCGCCAGTGACGAGGTGAAAGAGGTACTCGACACCTTCCGCACGTTGGCGCAGCAACCGGCTTCAGCACTGGGAGCCTATATTATCTCTATGGCCACATCACCTTCGGATGTGCTCGCTGTCAGGCTGCTGCAACAGAGCTGTGGTTGCCAGCATCCGCAACGCATCGTGCCCCTGTTCGAAACTCTTTCGGACCTCGAAGGCGCCGCCGATACGATGCAACAGCTATTGGCCATCGACTGGTATCGGCAGGATATCGACGGCAAGCACGAGGTGATGATTGGTTATTCCGATTCGGCCAAGGACGCAGGTTTCTTTGCGGCCTCCTGGGCGCAGTACCGGGTGCAGGAGCAGTTAAGTGAAGTGTGTCGCCAGCAGGCTGTGCACCTTACCCTGTTTCATGGTCGGGGTGGCTCGGTCAGCCGAGGCGGTGGTCCCGCTCACGCGGCGGTATTGTCGCAGCCCTCGGGGACGGTCAACGGTGCGGTGCGTGTTACCGAACAGGGAGAGATGATCCAGTTCAAGTTTGGTGTCATGGGGCTGGCACTGCGTAATCTGGAGCTTTACACCTCGGCTACGCTCGAGGCCACGCTGGCACCGCCACCGGCCCCTAGCCGAGCGTGGCGTGACATGATGCAAACCCTTGCCGAGCGCACCGTCGTTGAGTATCGCCGGGTGGTGCGGGATGATCCGCGTTTTGTGCCCTATTTCCGCAGTGCCACCCCCGAGCTTGAATTACGTCGCCTGGCGCTGGGGAGTCGTCCAGCTAAACGTAATGTGGGTGGCGGCGTCGAGAGTCTCCGAGCCATCCCCTGGGTGTTCGCCTGGACCCAGATGCGGTTGATGCTCCCGGCCTGGTTGGGCACCGGGCGTGCGCTGGCCGAGCAGGTCGAGCAGGGCAAGATCGAACTGCTACAGGAGATGAGCGGCAACTGGAACTTCTTTCGCATGCTGCTCGATATGCAAGAGATGGTGCTGGCCAAAGCCGATGTGCGGGTCGCTGACCATTACGAAAATCGGCTGCTGGATGATAAGGCGTTGGCGGCGCTGGGTGAGGAGTTGCGTGCGGGGTTGGGCGAGGCCGTTGCTATATTGCAAACCATCAGCGGCGAACCCTTGTTGGCGCGTATTCCGGTACTACGGCGCTCGATTGATGTTCGCAACCCTTACGTGGATCCCTTGCACATATTGCAGGTGGAGTTGATGCGTCGCCTGCGCGAATTGGGTGATGAGGGCGATGCCACCCTGGAGCAGGGGCTGATGATCTCCATCGCAGGGATCGCGGCCGGCTTGCGTAATACGGGGTAGCGGTAATCGCCTACTCCGTCTCTTCCCGGTACGGGATCATCCCTCTTGCCTTGTAGTTAGCCAGGGCAGCGGGGTGATCCAGGTTGCAGGTGTGCACCCAGACCCGCTCGGCGCCCATGTTCCACGCGTTTCCGATAGCGTGACTGAGCAGATAGCCGCCTACGCCGGTGCCAATGGCGTGGGGAGCTAGTCCGATGTAAGCGATCTCTACCTCGACCCCCACTTTTTGTAGTTCGTAGTAACCGGAAATAGCGCCATGCCGATAGGCAACCCAGCTGCGCACGCCACTCTCTTCGACCCACTGTTTCCACTGCTCATCATTCCACACCAGTTTATCCGTCCACTCCCAGGGGCCGCCGATGTACTGGTAGAGGAAGCGGTTAAATTCAGGCTGCGGGATTTCGATCTCGCTGATACTGAACTCGGGATCAGGGTTGGTTTTTTCCTGCAGCTGCCCGGGGGAGGTCATCTGCAGGTAGGTGGTGGTAACAAGGTTGTGCATTGGGTTGGCCTGTCAGGAGGTGTAAATCGCGCGGTAAACGCACTGGTGGCGTTTCGGGGGTATTGTTTAGTCAAACCAGAAAGGTGGCTTTTGTGAATAATGTGCCATATATGGTGGTGTTTCTTCCTACAAGTGGGAGTTTGTTCGCAATTGCGAGACCGGTTATATCGAGTTGCTAGCGCAATAACTAAATAGATTTTACATCGGTTGAACGATTGATATACGTCAATTTTGTGGCCGGATATCTTTGCTTAAATCATCTGCACACTAAATAAACACATCAGGAGAGATGTATCATGAAGAAGTTGTTCTCCGGCATTTTAGTTGCCGTAAGCTTAGTGTTTTCCTCTGTATTGATGGCCGAAAATGTTCAGCCTGAAACCATTCCTGGTGCAAAGACCGTTACCGCTGAAGATCTGATCGCTTTGGTCGATGATCTCGACAATCTGGTAATTATCGATGCACGTAGCCAGTCCGATTACGATAAGGGCCACATTCCTGATGTCATCCGTATCAAGAATGACGATGTCACTCCTGATACCCTGGCCGGTGCTCTACCCGCCAAAGATACCCCCGTTGCGTTTTATTGCAATAGTAAAACCTGCCCCCGTAGCGCCGATGCGGCGACCAAAGCCAGTGCTGCCGGTTATAGCAACATCTACTGGTTCCGTGGTGGCATCGCCGAGTGGCGTGAGAAGGGTTTTCCGGTAGAGATGTAAGTTTCTCACCTTACGGATGAGTATCAGGGGGCGCAGGGAGTTAGCGCCCCCGAAGGGATTTCCAGGCACGGACGCTCACCCTCAACCTGACAAGTAGGGTAGCACTATGAGCTTTAAAAATTTTTCTATTCGATCTGTAACCATCAGCCTGTTGTGCATGATCGGGCTGTTGTCGCTAGCCGCGACCCTCTATGTGAGTCAGAACTTTTTTCACGCGGCGGTGGTGTCGCAAAAAAGCACTTTGGCACGGGTCGTTCAGGTGGCGGTGGAGCAGGTCGAATCTGAAATCGCTGAACTGGGCGAAGAGTTGGGCGCGGGCCTGAGTAAAAACAAGGCGATTCGCAAGGCCGTCAAGGCGCAGGATGCCGCTAAGTTGGCACCGTTGATGGACGATTTTTTCTCCCAGAATCTGATCACCGCAGGCCTTGTTGACCTTGCAAAGGTTCGTTTCTATAACCGCGATGGCGGTTTTATTGCCGATTCAGCCAAAGGTGAGTCGGGCCTGGGGCGTGCCATGCCCGATACCATGGCAGCAAATTTTAAGACGCGCTCTGGTAGCGAGCGGTTGAAACTGATTCACACCTCTTGGGTCGCCAATGGCGAGAATTTCCACAGTGTATTGGTCCCGGTAGGGGGCTTGAGGCTGATCGGTTATGCCGAAGTGGTGCTTCGGGTCGACCATAACCTGAAGCGGGTTGAGGCGCTGATCCATGCGCCGATCCAGATTCTAAGCGGGCAGGGAAAGGCGCTCTATCGCAGTGAACTCTGGCAACAAACCGAAGAGTCCGGACACGCCTTTGATGTGGCCTATACATTAGAATCCGATGCCGGCCAGGCGGGGGTAACGCTGACTGCACTGGAAGATAATCAGGCTTTTATTGAACGTACTCGCCAGCACGAATTCGTGGGTATCGCGTTGACCTTGAGCATTATCCTGTTGGCGGTCGCCATCGCGGTATGGTTGCTGCAGCGTCAGGTGTTTGCACCGATGCGGCACATAGAAGACCAGATGAAAGCCTGTGCCGCGGGTGACCTGACCGTTGCGGTCAACCCGGAGGGGCTGTTAGATACCCGCGAAATGGCAGGCTCTCTAAAAGAGCTGATCACCATGCTTCACGCCCAGGTACGATTGATTAACGAAAGTGCTGAGGAGGTCTCCCGTTCCAGTGGTCATATTGCAACGGTGGCGGCCCAGACACGTGCCCATTCCGATATGCAAAAGCAGGAGATGGAGCAGTCCGCCGGCGCGGTGCACGAGATGACCAATGCGGCGCTGGAGATCGCCCGCAGTGCCCAGGAAGCCGAAACCGGTGCCCACGAAACCCAGCGGGTGGCCGATGAGGGGGCCGCCGTGGTGACTCAATCCATTAATATGGTGAACCAGTTGGCCGAAGAGGTGAACGTCGCCTCCGACTCTATTGGTGAACTGGCCAAGGATGTGGAAAATATCGGCTCGATTCTGGATGTTATTCGCGGTGTCGCCGAGCAAACAAATTTGCTGGCTTTAAACGCGGCTATTGAAGCGGCGCGTGCGGGTGAGCAGGGGCGTGGATTTGCCGTGGTGGCCGATGAGGTTCGTAATCTGGCGGCGCGTACCCAGGGCTCTACTGCAGAGATCCAGGATATGATCGAGAGCCTGCAAAAGGGAACACTCAATGCCGTAACGGTAATGAACACCAGCGCGGATCGTGCCCAGGTCAGTGTGGAGCAGATTAACCAGGCCGGGGATGCGTTGAGCGCTATTAAGGACTCTACCGATCACATCTCCCAAGCCAATACCCAGATCGCCAGTGCGGCCGAAGAGCAAAGCGCGGTCACCGAGCAGATTACCCAGAGTATCGATTCGGTGAAGGATGCCGCGATCGACCTGGCCGCAGGGTGCACCCAGATGTCCGGTGCCTCCACCGAGCTCAACGAGGCCTCAGATAAACTGCAACAGTTGGTGGCTCGGTTTAAGGTGTAATCGATCCCAAGGGTGACATGACTCAGGGCGCTTGGGCGCCCTGATCTTTCTGCCCTGTTTCCCGTACAGGGTGAACCTGATCGTGGACGAGCCCCTATATATCAAGAGCAATGTTCGCCACCAGATTGATTTTGTACCAAGCATTGGTTCAGTATAAGGGCAATGCTGCCGCGCAAATCTGTGCGGTATTTCCATTCTATGAGTAAGGGTTTTCCATGCCTAGCGAAACAGAGAAGCAAAAAATCTACCAAATGGCCGATCAGTTTATTGATGTAGCGAATCGGCTGGCATCGGAACCGGGGCAGGACCTGGCGCTGGTGGGGGCGGCTATCCGTTACGCGGCGGCACGCTTTAATGCTCATGAGGCGTCGCTACAGTCGGAAGACCTGGAAGCCGAGCAGATGGAAGTGTTGTCCTGGTTTACCGACCAGTACCAGAAAATGCTAATCGACAATATCGAGCAGCACGTCGAAATACAGAAATCGCGTAAAGCCAAAGTAACAAATTGAGATAGACCGAGTGCCGCACCGGTAGCGCTGGTCAATGCGCTACCGGGAGTCACGGCGTGGTCGTTAGCGAATCAGGCTGGCGAAGGCGGTAGTGAAGGCCACTTCCTGAAAGGCTTTTAATTCGGTATCGTTGAAGGCGATCGGAATGGGATGTTTTCCTAGGATCTCCTTGATTTCGGTCGGGGTGAGGATCTCCACCTCGATATCGCCCATCAATTGCAGCGCGGCCTCCATCTTGAAGCCCAACGCACTTCCGGCAAACTTTCCCTTGGCGGCGCGTTGGCGAATTACCACGCGCTCGACCTTGTAGTCGGCCATCAGCTTGGAAAAGGCGAACTGAAAATCCTGCAGTTGCTGGCGGCTGTTGATGTCCAGCAGGTTCAGGCGACGAACCCTGCAGTCGGGCAGGTCGAAGAGGCCGTCCGACTTCGACAGTAAACAGATATTGGCTTCGTTGCCTTTTAACTCAACACCACAGACTCTCATGATAAACCCCGCTCTATTGGACGCGGCGCAGTATAGCCTAAAACACCCATAAAGATTGCCTACTGCAGGGGACGGGTAGAGACTTTTTTCCTGGCCTTGCGCCGAGCCTACCCGGTTCGCTGTCACTGCGGTTGTCATCGTTTGTTTTGCCAGCGGGCGCGAGCGGATAACGAGCCCGGAGTGTGGTACCTTTGCGCCCGGCGCGAGCGATGACACAACGAGGCGGAACAGGTGGTATGAAAACAGGGTATAAACAGAGTGTGAGCATTGGCTTGATTAACCCCAAGAGCCCCACGAACGTTGGTGCCGTTATGCGTGCGGCGGGCTGTTATGGTGCCGACTCCGTGCACTATAGTGGTCAGCGCTACGAGCGCGCGGCGAAGTTCCATACAGATACCAAAAATCGGGCCCGGGAGATCCCGCTCATAGCGGTGAACTCGCTGCTCGATGAGGTGCCGGAAGGGGCCTCCATTGTTTGTATCGAAATTGTGGAAGGGGCTATTCCGCTGCCGACGTACGAGCACCCGCCTCAGGCGTTTTATATCTTCGGGCCGGAAGATGGCACTATTCCGCAAGAGCTGGTCGATCGGGCCAACGCGGTGGTCTATGTGCCGACCGTTGGGTGCATGAATTTGGCCGCCAGCGTCAATGTGGTGTTGTACGACCGCCTGGCCAAAAAGGGCGCCACCGAAGCCGATGACAAACTCATTCGCCAGAGCCGCGATACCAATAATCGGGTTAAGGTGAGTCGTGGGTACGAACAAAACTGAATGGATGGCCCCTCGCCTCGTGCTCAGGGTCGGAGACGCCAATCCTAAGTTCTGGGGCCGAACGAGCGTCACCCGTGTATGACCAGAGTAAGCGCGTACAGTATTTGAATTGGCCGATAAAACCATAGCATCCTATGCTGTCAGCATGGGTAAGCAGATCCGGTTCTACAGGGTTCCGACCGACGACTGGTACATCGAGCGTAGCGTATGGCTAATCGCCGGCGCGGTACTCTCGTTGTCGACCCTGTTAGCATTTTTTATCCACCCAATTTGGATCTTGTTGGTTGTGGTAACTGGCCTTTCTTCCATTCTGGTGGCGCTCACCGGATTTTGTATTCCGGGCAATCTGCTCCATCTGCTGGGGTTTAAAGGCAAGCTGGCTACGGAACCCCCGCCCCGCTGGAACGCGTATTTTCTGCAAACCGACAGCTGGTACCTTGAGCGGCGTATCTATCTGGTGGTCGGAATCAATATCAGCGTGGCGGCACTGTTGTCACTGTGTCACAGTGCCGGTTGGCTTATTTTTACCGGCTTTGTGGGGGTTGCGATGCTGGGGTTTGCGTACACCGGCTTTTGCATTATGGCGAATGCGCTCTACTGGTGGGGGGCTGAACCGAGGCTGAGCCCCCAGCACAATTCTGATCAGGGCAGGTAGCATTCTGGAATCGCAGTGGGGCTGGTTGCGGAAGGGCAAGGGCCGGTATACTGGGTCTCCCCTCAACGGAGTTGTCAATCATGCCTGTCGCCAGCGCTCGCCATATCCTCGTCAAAACCCTGGCCGAAGCCGATAGATTAAAAAAACAGCTGGCCGGCGGGGGCGATTTCGGCAAACTGGCGCGCAAGCACTCGCTTTGTCCGTCGGCTAAGCGCGGGGGGGATTTGGGGGAGTTTCGTCCCGGCCAGATGGTTAAGGCGTTTGATGATGTGGTGTTCAAAAAGGCCTTGCTGACGGTGCATGGGCCGGTCAAAACCCGGTTTGGGTACCACCTCATCGAAACGATCTATCGCAACTGAATCTGTCCGTATCAGCCCCTGATTGGTTTGGCTCCCGGTGGTTATGTTTTAACCGCGGCGCTGTGGCCGGTGTTCCTATGGGCTGTCAGCTCTGTTTACAAAAATTAGCCGGTTATCCCTGGGTGCTCCGCTAACTCATTGAAAATAAAAAGATCTTCCCCCTTGGCTTGCTCCTTGCTGCGTACCGGGGAGGGGGAAGGGTAAGATTGAATAGAGTTTCCGGTCAGTATCAGGAACGTTGCTGTACTTCAGATGTTCGTGCCCGAATGGGTGGGGGCAACTCAGGAGGCATCATGAAAAAGCGACAAAAGGACGACAGAAGAGGAGGGCAGGAACTGGGTAAATGGGTGTGCGGAATCGTCGCGTTGGCGTTCAGCAATCTCGCGCTCGCCGGTGTCATTTCCGTAGCCAGTCTGAACAACCCCAACGTTAATGTTGATTTCGACAACTTCGCCACGGGCAGCATTACCCTGGCGCAGATAAATACGACCTATCCAAGCGCCGGGATCCTGTCGCTGGATATCGTAACCAGCATTGGCAGTAACCCCTATAGCTTTAACAACTCTGGTGGTCAGGGCTTGTCGTCGGATGGCGCGTCGGGTTTACAGGTCTACGGGTTCGGTGAAGAGTACGACCACATTAGCTCGATTACGGTAACCCTCGACCGCCTGATTACCGAAATCGGTTTTCAGCACGGTGACCGTACCGGTCGTGGGTCTTCATTCAGTTTCTTTAACCAGGGTGCCCCGGTCGGAACATTCGATCCGGGTTTATTTGGTGATGCTCTCATTTTTATGCGCAGTGATATGGCGTTTAACCGCTTCACCTTCGAAGAACCCGTGAGCTGGCTGGTGAACTCCCTGGTGTTGCAAACCACGGGTGAGCCGATCGAATCCGGAACAGGAAGTGGGACGATCCCTGAACCCTCGACACTTGTGCTGCTGGTGCTTGGGTTGGCCGGGCTGCGTTATTCCCGGCTCCTGGGGTGACCGCTAAACGCGGGTTGTAAGTGTCTATCCCCGTCGGTGAGGCTGTGCCGGGAAGTCGCCGTTGCAGCCTTGCTTACCCTGCCCTCTGTGTTGTTTTGGGAATCGAGCCGGTAACGCGAACCGTCGGGTTCGGTTATGCTCTCTTTCCTGTCGTTGATCCTCTATGCTTGGTGCAGATCCACCGCAGTTTTCTAGACTGTTTTGGTCAATGAGTCTGTCAATATCGAGGGTATACCGGATGATCAAATCACGCGCTGCAGTAGCATGGGGGCCGAACCAGCCCCTTACCATTGAACAGGTGGATGTCGCTCCGCCCCAGGCGGGAGAGGTGCTGGTGCGCATCCTGGCCAGTGGTGTCTGCCATACCGATGCCTTTACCCTGTCGGGGGAAGACCCGGAGGCGGTGTGGCCTGCGATACTGGGGCATGAAGGGGGAGGGGTCGTTGAGCAGGTGGGCGAGGGTGTCACCAGCGTTGCGGTGGGTGATCATGTTATTCCTCTCTATACCCCCGAATGTGGCGAGTGCAAATTTTGCACCTCAGGAAAAACCAACCTCTGCCAAAAAATTCGTGCCACCCAGGGCAAGGGGTTAATGCCCGATGGCACCAGCCGATTCTCTTTAAATGGACAGCCGATCTATCACTATATGGGGTGCTCCACGTTTTCCGAGTATACGGTGCTACCCGAGATATCCCTCGCGAAGGTTAATCCCAAGGCTCCTCTGGAGGAGGTTTGCCTGCTCGGGTGCGGCGTCACCACGGGGATGGGGGCGGTGCTCAAGACCGCGAAAGTCGAAGCGGGGGATTCGGTGGCGATTTTTGGACTCGGCGGCATTGGTTTATCTGCGGTCATCGGCGCAGCAATGGCCAAAGCCGGTCGTATTATTGCGATCGATCTGAATACGAGAAAGTTCGATCTGGCGCGCAAACTGGGCGCGACCGACTGCATCAACCCCGCCGATTACGACAAACCGATTCAGGAGGTGATTGTCGATCTCACGGACGGCGGCGTGGATTACTCCTTCGAGTGTATCGGTAACGTTAACGTTATGCGTTCTGCCCTCGAGTGTTGTCATAAAGGGTGGGGAGAATCGGTGATCATCGGTGTGGCAGGAGCCGGCCAGGAGATCAGTACCCGTCCCTTCCAGTTGGTGACCGGGCGGGTGTGGCGTGGTACCGCCTTTGGCGGCGTGAAGGGACGCACAGAACTTCCCGGAATCGTCGAACAGTACCTGAACGGCGAGTTCAAACTCGATGACTTTATTACGCACACGATGGGGCTGGAGCAGATCAACGAGGCATTCGACCTGATGCACCGGGGCGAGAGTATTCGTAGTGTTATTCACTTTTGAGGCACGCCATGATGCTTGAAGAGATCAGCAGTAACCGCAGTTTTGGGGGCTGGCACCGGCAGTATCGCCATTACTCTCGCATGCTTAACTGCAGTATGCGCTTTGCTATCTATCTGCCCCCCGGTGCCGATAAGCGTACCCCAGTTCCAGTGTTGTACTGGCTATCGGGGCTGACCTGCAGCGATGAAAACTTCATGCAAAAAGCCGCTGCCCAGCGCGTAGCCGCGGAGCTGGGGATTGCCATTGTCGCCTCCGATACCAGCCCCCGAGGTGAGGGTGTTGCTGATGATCCTGATGGTGCTTACGATCTGGGGCTTGGGGCCGGTTTCTACCTCAATGCAACCGAGCCGCCCTGGGCTGAGCACTATCGTATGTACGATTACCTGGTCGATGAACTGCCCGAGTTAGTAGAGGAGGCCTTTCCTGTTACGGATCGGCGAGCCATTAGCGGTCACTCCATGGGGGGGCACGGTGCCTTGGTGATCGGCCTGCGTAACCCCGGTCGCTACACCAGCATCAGTGCGTTCAGCCCGATTGCGAATCCGGTGGACTGCCCCTGGGGGCGCAAGGCATTCACTGCGTACCTGGGTGCAGACCAGAGCCTGTGGAACACCTACGATGCCAGCAAACTGATAGCTGCCTATCACGAACAATTGAGACCACCGATATTGGTAGACCAGGGCGACGGGGATGACTTCCTTTCCGAGCAGCTCAAACCACAAACCCTGGTCGATAGCGCGCGCCAAAGCGATTACCCGATGACCCTGCGACTGCAGCCGGGATACGATCACAGCTACTACTTTATCGCCAGCTTTATCGAGCAGCACCTGAGGTATCATCACGATCACCTCAATGCCCGCTAAGGACCCATGCCCTCTCTCGCGGCACCGGGGGGCCGCGTCCTGATGAGCACTGACCAGGTCATCCTGGGGAGTCGCCTTTTTCTGCATCGGTGAACGTCGTATGATGGGCGCCCGTTTCAGCTGCTGTTCAGGAGATCCCCGCGCCATGTCGTGGAGCCCACTCTGGTTACCCATCATGCTACTTGCCCTGCTGCTCGATTGGCGTCTTGGCGAGCCCCGGCGTTGGCATCCATTGGTGGGGTTTGGCCGCCTGGCCGAAGGCCTCGAACGTACCCTTAATCGGCTACCCTACGAGCCGCTTTCGGTGCTAAGCGGTGGTATCTCTGTCGTTCTTTTGCTGCTGCTTCCGCTGTTGCTGATCGCGCCCTTGCTGTCGATTCCCGGGGTGCGGGAGCCGCTTGGATTGACGTTACTCTACCTCTGTTTGGGGGGAAGAAGCCTGCTGGAGCATGGTCGGGCGGTAGTGACCCCATTACTTGCTGGCGACCTCGATGGGGCTCGCCACCAGGTGGCGATGATCGTCAGCCGTGATACCGCGGAGCTGGACGAGGAGGGTGTCTGCCGTGCGACATTGGAGTCGGTGCTGGAAAATGGCGCCGATGCGGTATTTGCCACCCTGTTTTGGTTTATGGTGGCGGGCCCGTTGGGCGCCGTCGCGCACCGGCTGGTTAATACACTGGATGCGATGTGGGGCTATCGCAGCGACCGCTATCGTTATTTTGGGCGCGTAGCTGCCCGCCTCGATGATGTCATGAACTACCTTCCTGCTCGCCTGTGCGCGCTGTCCTACGCCGGAGCCGGAGCCTTTGACGACGCGCTGCGCTGCTGGCGTGAACAGGCCGCTCGTCACGATAGTCCCAATGCCGGCGTAGTGATGGCCGCTGGGGCAGGAGCACTGCAACGCCAACTCGGCGGCCCGGCTCGCTATAGAGGTGAATGGCATTCGCGTCCTCCTTTTGGTACCGGAGGGGCTCCTGTCGCTATGGATATTGAGCTTGCTCTCGGCTTGGTGGGGCGGGCCCTGCTGCTGTGGCTGGTATTGGCACTGGTGTTATGGTGCGTGTTCAGTCTGGGAATCGGATGATGCAACGGCAATTGCACCATGGCGGCGATCTGCAGCGAGCCAGCGACGAATACGGGATACCCCGAGGGGACTGGATCGACCTCTCAACAGGGATCAACCCTAACGGCTGGCCGGTACCGGAGATTCCTGCTTGTGTCTGGCAGCGGTTGCCCGAGAGCCCTGAATCCTTGTTTAATTCTGCCGCCGAATATTATGGCTGTGGGCGGGATCAGCTGTTGCCCGTAGCGGGTAGTCAGGCGGTGATCCAGATGCTGCCCACCCTGATTGATGCCCCCCGGGTAGCGGTGCCCGATATGGGTTACGCCGAACACCGTTTGGCCTGGCAGCGGGCGGGAGCCCAGCTTATCGAATACCCGGCAAATAGCCCTCCCCAGGCACTTGCCGAAATAGCCCGGCAGGTGGATCTGATGTTGGTCATTAACCCCAACAACCCCAGCGGAGATCGATACCCTCCCGATGTGCTGCGGGAGGTGGCGGCGCAGCTGACATCTCGCCAGGGTTGGTTGCTGGTGGATGAAGCCTTTATGGACTTGACCCCCGAGCAGAGTCTGGCCGAAGACACGGCGCGATACAATCTCGTGCTGCTGCGCTCATTGGGTAAATTCTTTGGGTTGGCCGGAGTTCGGGCTGGGTTTGTATTGGGGCCTGCGACGCTATTGGGGTCGGTAGCCCGGGCGCTGGGACCCTGGTCGGTATCAGCGCCCGCACTTTATCTGGCGGAGCGGGCGCTGGCCGACTGCCACTGGCAACTCCACGAACGCAAACGACTAGTGGCATCAGGCAAGCGGCTCTATGAACTACTGGCTAATTCCGAACTGGGGGGCCTCGCAGGAGGGGGATTGTTTGTTACCCTGTTTACTCCCGCAGCGCCCCACTATCATCATCGTCTGGCGCAGCAAGGAATCTGGACGCGGTTGTTGGATAATCGCGTCGGCGTGCGCTTTGGCCTGCCGGCTAACGAATCTCAATGGCAGCGTTTACAGACATCCGTGCATCTGCTGATGGATAGATAACCCTGGCGCGAAACCCAGTGCGGGTATCCGTTGATTGCTGCCTGGTATCAAGCAGTGGATTACAGCGCTCACAAAGGCGCTATTGAAATGGCGAAAATGCGGGATGCTTCACGCCGGTTACAGGGGGGGCATCGTACCATTGAGGCCACAAAATTAGGGTCTACAGGTGGTTCAATGATCAAGCCAGGCGCACGGCGCAGCCGGCGGTTACGCAAAAAGTTATTTACCGGCGAATACCGGGTTTTGGGCGCCGAATGCCGAGTTCGATTTAGTCGAGCGCTGCTTGAGGCGGAGATCGAAAACTTCTGGGATCAGTTGGTGGCTTTGTTAGGGACGATGGAGTTGCAGTTTGGCGGTGGCGGGGCGGCCCGGGTGTTTTCAGGATTTATCACGGCCAAAGGCCGCTATGGCGGCGTCACCCAGGAGCAGTTGGAAAAACTGGATGAGTGGTTAAAAGCCCAGCTTCTGGTGGCCAGTGTCGAGATTAGCGAACCGATGGATGCTTACTATGGTTGCGAGTGATGGGACGGTAAACCTTCGTTGGACAGACGAGGCCGACGCCCGGCTGGACCGTATACCCAGCGGCCCTATGCGGGCTATGGCCACTCGGGTGATAGCAACGCTGGCGGAGCAAGCCTGCCTTGAGGTCATCACCCTGGAATACGTCGAACAGGTACTGGCGATTATCCGCCATGGTTCGGAAGCCGTATCCGAGACTCTATCCTGGGACGATGAGGCCCGGCAAGGTATTGCCAGGGCCCCTGATATGGTAAGGGGAATGTTGATTCGCGAGATAGAACAGCTGGCCCGTGAGCAGGGTTTGCAGCGGGTTGATGCTGCCATCGTTGAGCAAGCCAAGGAGCGCTGGCAGCGAGGCGGAGTGTTCCATCTCGACCCATCTGATCCGCGCTCCCGAAGCTGACGGGGTTAGGCCGAGCGGGTCGGGATCAAGAAACGGTGGAATTATGGCGCAGCAACGCCCCGGTATTTTTGCCCCTGATTACCACTAAATGACAATGGAGCACACCAAGGCTATGGGGTATATTCCGTCTTCGTATTGATGGTCGACCCCGTTGGCGGCAGGATTGTTCTTGTGCGTAACAGGAGAGGAGCGGGTGATGGAAAGTTGTCGGGAGTATTTTTGCTGTCGTCGCACCAAATGTGTGATGTACGAGCGCAAAGACGGGGTCAATTGCTGGGAGATGGAGGGCACGCTCTGCAATAGTCCTGCTCTTGAACAGATTGACTCCGATACCCATAAGCACAAAGAAGCGAAATGCGATTACTGCATCTATTACCGTGATGCCCAGAAGGAACTTATCCTCAAAGGGGGGGCTAACGAGTAAGCACCACCACGCCGGAAAGAATCATGCCGATGCCAGCCAGCTGTTTCCAGTCGAACGTACGCACGGTGCTGCCGAAGAGTCCGAAATGATCGATCAATGCAGCCAGCAGAAACTGGGCTGCCAGGATCAAGGTAAACGCTTTGGTCATTCCCATGCGGGGAATGGTAAAGCCGATGCTGGCGACAATGACCAAACCCAGCAGCCCTGAGGTATAGGTATACCAGGGTACGTTGGCCAAACCGTTGGCCAGTTGCCCCCCCTTCATCATCAGAATCATTACCAGTGCGATCAGGGCGCCACTACCGTAGGTGAAGAACACGCTCTCGGCGGTGCCAATTTGGCGATCGAGTTGGCCCATAAACTGCCCTTGCAGGCTAATCGCCGCGCCCCCGGTCAAGGCGACCGCTACCAATAGTGCTTCGTTGTTCATTTTCGAATCCTTAGGAAAAGGCTATGCTAGTCGTGTACTGTTTTAGAGGTCAACCTTAGGGGCTGAATTCTGCTCTAATCGGTATAGGGGTCAGAGCAGTGACTATAAACAGTGGGCAATGGAATAAGTAAGATGAGGCAAGGACTGCGGATAGTAAGCGTTTTGGTCGTTTGTAGCTCGTTATTTATGAGTGGGGTGCACTCCGATACTTTAAATACCGCAGCGCAGGACTCCCGACCCAAGTTTATGCTTGACTCTCGAGGCAGGATGCAGGGGTTGTCGGTAGATATTATTAACGCACTGCAGCAGCAAGACCCCACCCTGTCGATAACCGGGCATGAACGGTTCATCCCCCTTCCACGAATCAACAAGATGCTCGAAGTGGGCACGCTGGATCTGTTTGTTGGTTTAGCAAAGACCGACGCGCGGCAGAAGAAGTACCGCTTTATTGAAACCCCGCTATATCCATTGAACTACATAGCCGTCGTGCGCGCGGACGAAAAGGTGGATGAGTATTCGATTGGGGATATTGAATCCCTGAGCCAGCAGGGGCGTGTTATCTCATTGTTTGGGGCTGCCGTGAGCGCCCGCCTGCAAAGGCTCGACGTAGAAGTAGATGACGGCGCGAAGAGCGTTGAAGCGATGTTGCAAAAACTGGTAAGCGGCCGTGGCGATATTGTCTTTTACCACGACCTGGGGTTACTAAACTCCATTCGGGATATGGGCCTGGAATCATCGGTTAGGGTGTTGCCGGTGAGTTACCGGCGTTACCATCATTACCTTGCGGTATCCAACGGCCTTGATCCTGCAAGCGTCGACAAACTGGGCAAGGCACTGCTTGAACTTCACAAGAGCGGTCGACTACAACGAATCAGTGACCCCTACTTGACGCTGCCAGTGCCCTCTCCCTAGCGAACGGGTATCCAGCGACCATCGTTGGCTCGGCAGGCGGTGTCTCGCCATTGCTGGAAACGGGTGTCGATCGTCAGGGTCTCTCGATAGTCACGGCAGTAAACTCCGTCTGCACGGCGATAGGTGCCCGTGGGGGTGACCGATCCGCTGTGGCCATTCACCGAATTGAGCCAGGTCATGCCCTTGCCGCTGGCCATAGACTCCAGGGAGGCATCGAGGGTCTTGTTGGCAAGGGATACATCTTCTCCCGTCATGGACTTAAAAAGCGGGGGTTGCTTGGTGGCCGCGCACCCGCCAAGCACTAGCAGCAATAAAGCGCCCGGAATAAGCGTGGACAGTGGGCGCTTGTTAGGGGATTCGATACGCATCAGTGTTGATACCTCCGATGTGAGTTAACGGCGTTGAGCGGGGTTTCCATGTCCGGTTTTCCCCATACAGTCCCTTCCGGCGGGCAGTGGGCCAGAAAACCGTCGGCGATGATGACGCACTCCTCTTCAAATTCGAGGCAGTAGACCTGGGTTGCCGGGGACAGCTGGCGCTGCTCAATGTGTTCTATATCGTACGCATTGATGAGGGGTGTGGCACCCTCATCCCGCTCTCCGGGTCGTTTTCGGTACCCGTTATTCCAATGTAGCAGACGGCAGCCACTCAGGAGAGGTCCGAGTCTGTATCGCAAGCGATGGGAGCACGATACGTCTTGATTCAGGGTGCGCCAGCCATCGGTTGCAAGAAAGCGTTGGCTTTCGGTAAAGAAAGGCGCCTCGGCATTGAAACCGCATAGCCTGCGTGATCCCAGCCGCTGTACGGACAGGTTCAGGACCCGGGATACGCCGCCGAGATGGTTTTGCACCTCGTCACCCCGGTGCAGGCACGAGATGGGGAGTTGCCTGCCGTCGGCCATTAAGATGAGGGTAGGAGCGGTAAATCCGGGGCGATAACCGGTGTTTTCGGTAACCCCTGTAACTCTATGGGGGGCGGTGAATCGATGAGCGTGACGTCCTGTCATGGTTAAGCTCCTGGTGCGAATTTTACGCACATTGGACGATTAGGCCACTGCCTGCGTTCCTGTATGGAGCCAAGTCTGGTCGATTTTTGTGCAGTTTGTGGTGACGGGAGTCACATAGGCACCGGAGTTACGCTAGCCCTGTGAACCGGTTCTCGCAACGGGGGCTCAGGGGCGTTCCAGTTTGATCTTTCGCCGTCCATAACCATGTTTGGAGTCATGCACTCGAATAATGACCGCATCCAGCGTTGGGGGCAGGCGCAGCGCGCTGAGACTGCGGGTGAAAGGCTGTTCGTCGACGTGGGGGTGTTGCAGCAGGCGTGTTGCCAGTACATTACCTTCGCTATCGATTACCTCCCAGCGGTCTGCGTAGTGATCCCACCCCTCGTCCCCGTGGCGAACGCTGACGCTGATGGTATAGAACCCACTTCCCTGGGAGACTATCGTTGCCTTTATGGGGGTGGGTTCATTAGCATTCGCGGTTGTCGACAGGCCGACCCAGGCGAGCAGCAGTATTAGGCAGGTCTGGCGAGCGAAGAGTTGTTGGCGCATGACTATCTGCCTTGGTATTGACCGGGGCGTTTCTGCAGAAAGGCGTTGACCGCCTCCATATGATCTTCGGTATTGTGGCACATCCCCTGAAAACTGGCACAGAGGTCGAGGAAGTCGCCCAGGGGCTGGCGTTGAGCCATCTTTAGCAGGCGTTTGGTCATACGCAGGGTTTGCGGGGGTTTGGCTGCAATGCTCTGGGCCATCTCCAGCGCTCGGGGTAGCAGTTGCTCGGCTTCTACCACCTCAAGCAGTATGCCCAGCTCTCGCGCTTCATCGGCTTTGACCAGTCGACCACTAAGGGTCAGTTCGGCCGCGCGCTGGTAGCCAATGAGTCGCTGCAGGAACCAGGCGCCACCATCGCCAGGGATGATGCCCAGATTGATAAAGGTTTCTCCAAGCAGAGTGTTCTCGCAACCGATACGGATATCGCACATGCAGCTGAGGTCAAATCCTGCACCGATGGCGGCTCCGTTGACGGCAGCGATGATCGGTATCTCTGCGCTCTCCATCGCCAGGGGCATACGCTGGATACCCTCGCGGTACTTCTGCTGTACCTCGAGCACATTGCCACCGAAGGCACCGTCTCGGTGGGCATCGTCGCGCTCGGCCATCTCCTTGATGTTGCCGCCGGCAGAAAAGGCCGAGCCGGCACCGGTCATCACCAATACCGATACCTCTGGGGTGCGGTTGGCCCATGTTACGGTGGTCACAATGTCATCGACCAGGGTTGTACCGGTGAGGGCATTGCGCACATCGTGGCGATCAAAGGTTAACAGGGCAACCCGGCCCTCAAGGGTGAGACGGGCGTCGGTCAGGGTAGGCATATTCATGGTAGGGTTCCTGCAAGGTTGGGGGGCCGGTACGTTGTTAGCGGGTCGTATCGCCCAGGAGAATGCGTACATCGAGGATCTCTAATCCCTTTTCATACAGGATCACCGGGTTGAGTTCCAGTTCATCGATCTCGGGGTGGGCCAGTACCAGCGCAGAAAGGTTCAGCATCAGGTTGATCAAGGCATCGCGATCGATTGCTTTGCTGCCACGCACCCCTTGGAGAATCGCCTGTGCGCGGATTTCGTGCATCATCTCCATGGCGTCGCCGGGGCTCAGTGGCAAGGCTCGAAAACTCACATCGCGCAGCACCTCGACGTGTATTCCGCCCAGACCAAACATCAGTACCGGGCCGAACTGGGGGTCGCGGGTAATGCCCAGGATGATCTCCACCCCCGGTTTTGCCATCGGCGACAATAGCACTCCTTCGATATAGGCATCGTTACAGTAAAGGTGTGCATTGCTGATGATGCGGCTAAAGGCTTGCTGCAATGCCTGTTCGCCCGAGAGATTGAGCTCAACGCCACCGGCATCCGATTTATGAATAATCTGGGGGCTGACGACCTTCATCGCCAGTGGCTGGTTGCTGTAGGGTTGAGCAGCGGCCCATAGGGCGTCGGCGTCTTTTATGAGTAGGGCGGTGCCGGGCTCGATACCGTATAACTGCAACAGCTGGCGGCCACGATCCTCGGTCACCACTCGCTCTCCTTGTGCCATAACGCCTTTTAATAGCGCCTGCGCGGCGGAAACGGCCAGGGTAGGCTGCTTTTTCAGTGGTCCATCGATGGGGTTACGGCGGCGGACGGCACCATATTGGGACAATGCGCTGATACAGTGCACTGCAACTTCCAGCGAGTCCTGCACGGGGATGCCGTCCTCTTCCAGCAGGCTCAGGGCGTGGGTTCGGTGATGCTTGTAAACACTGTGCAATACCAGTGGTTTGTTATATTTTCGTTGTAAAGCCGTGAGCTCCCGGGCGGTGCGCTCCTCGGCCTCGGCCAGGGTGGCGGCAAAGCGCAATTGGTAGCCACCAAAGAGTCCCACCACCAGTACTCCGTCGACACCGGGGTCTGCCAGTAACAGTTCGCTGCAATCTCCAAAGAGTTCGGGGCGAGTATCGCTGGCACCAGCGAAATCAACGGGGTTGTCGACCGGGGCCTGAGGACCCAGTAAAGCTTGCAAGTGTGCCCGAGTCTCATCTTGCAGGGTGGCCAGAGCCAGTCCCCGATCGCTGAGTTCATCGGCCGCGATGGTTGCGTGGCCGCCACCATCGGCGAGAATAGCGATGCGAGCCCCCCCTGCTACCGGTTGCATGGCGAGGGACTCGGCCACCGGAAGTAGGTGATCCGAGCGCTCTACCTGGATGACCCCGGCCTGGCGCATGACCCCTCGACACAGAGTAATATCGCCCGCCAATGCGCCGGTGTGGGAGCGAGCCGCACTCTGGCCGCTGAGAGTGCGGCCAGCCTTATAGAGTACGATCGGTTTGTGGCGGGAGACCTCGCGGGCGGCCTGCAAGAAGGCTTCGCCCTCGCGCAACCCTTCGATATAGGTGGCAATTACCCGGGTGTGTGGGTCGCTGTCGAAGTAGTGCAGGTACTCGTGAAAGGCGATATCCGCCTCGTTGCCGACCCCTATATAGCTGCTGAATCCGAGCTGCGGATGGCGCAGGCTTTCGGTGACCATCGATAGCGCCATATTGCCCGATTGCGAGAGCAACCCGACCGGACCCTGCCGCAGCTGCTGGAACCCTACCAAATTGCAGTTTCGTGAAGTATTGAACAGGCCCGAGGTGTTGGGGCCGACCAGACGTACGTCAAAACGGCGAGCGGCAGCGACGCACTCCTGCTCCAGGACTTTACCCTCAGCACCGCTTTCCGAAAATCCGGTGGCCAGGATGACGGCACCCTTAACACCAGCCACTCCACACTGCTCGATGATAGCGGGAACGGAATTCGCAGGGGTACAGATCAGCGCGAGGTCGGCGGCTGTTGGCACGTCGCTAACGGTGGCGTAGCAGGTCAGTCCCCGTAGCGTCGTAAGGCTCGGGTTAACCGGATAGATCTCGCCGTCAAAACCGTCCGCCAACAGCCGGGTAATGGCGTTGTAACCGCGCTTGGCCGGGTTCGCTGATGCGCCGACCACCATAATGGAGTGAGGGGATAAAAAATTCAGGGCGTGATTGTTCATGAGTGTTGCTCGGTTATCGGTGGGTGGGTCGAAGTATTCAGTTGCCCTTAAAGCGGGGCGGGCGTTTTTCGGCGAATGCGTCGACCCCCTCTTGCCAATCATTGCTGGTGGCGCAAAAACACATTCCCTCCAGCTCTGAGGTTAGTGCGCCATCGAGCCCCTGGGTGCCAAGCAGGTTGAGGTGTCGTTTGGCCAGAGCCATTGACAGTGGTGCCTTGTGCGCCAGATTAGTGGCAAATTCCAGCGCCTGTTGGCGGAAGTGTTGTTCACTCAGACGGCGGTTGGCGAGGCCGATTTTTAACGCCCGTTTGGCACTGATTCGCTCGCCATTGAAAATAAGTTCCCTTGCCTGTGCCAGCCCGACCAGACGTGGCAACAGATAGCTGACGCCGCCGCCGATAAAGGTGCCGATACTCACTTCCGGCAGGGCGAGCTGCGCCTGTTTGCTCATCAACAGGAAGTCACAGGCGATCGCCAACTCAGCGCCTGCGCCGATGGCATGGCCCTGTACCACGCACACAATCGGTTTTTCGAGGGTGAAAAGCCGTTTGCAGACTTGCTGTTCGCCGGCGAGGTATTGATGCTTGTCGAAAGCCGATCGTTCGCCACTGGCGTGAGCTTTCATATCAGCACCGACACAAAAGGCACGACCTTCGCCGGACAGTATCAACGCACGCACTTCAGGGTCGATTTCCGCGTGATGCAGGGCATCGAGGAGTTCGTCGTAGAGGGGTTTGATGACGGCATTGAGACGCTCGGGTCGGCTTAACCGAATCTCCATCACCGCACCGTGGCGCAATGTCTGAATGTAATGGTATTTCGTCATGGGATGCTCAGTATTGGTCCTGAAGGTCGTTGATTAATTGCTCTCTGTGGCGTAGTGCTTTGACTGCACGTTCACCCAAATAGCGCGCGGTTTGGCTTAACAGACCTTCGATTAACACCATATAGGCGGCCTGGCTGTTGCTAAAAAAAGCACCGGAGGTCGGTGATACGAATGGATATCGGGCATAGGCTGCCAGCGGGGAGCTGTGAGAATCAGTTATGGCCACCAGTTCTGCACCTTGTCGGCTGGCATGCTCGGCGACACGAATTGTTTGCGCGCTGTAGGGCGCGCTGCCAATCAGTACCAGCAAATCGCCTTCGCGCAGTTTACTCAACCCGTGGGACAGTCCGTGTCCAGGCGTGTCCAGTAGTTCTACATCCTGGCGCAGCATGCCAAGGGTGTAGCTGAAGAAGCTGGCGAGACTATAGGATTGGCGGTGGCCGAACAGATAAATTCGAGGCGCTTTTGCCAGCCGTTGCACCGTCTCGCGCACGGTGCGCGGATTCAGGTTGCGGCGCATAGCATCGATGTTACCCACCTCATCGCCCACCACCTGCTGGATCAGCTCGGTGTGTGGGCTCAGGGGAGGGATCGGGCGGGCAAGGATCGCCTGCTGCAGTTGTTCGCTGTAGAAGTGGCCCTGTCCTTTGAGGGGCGCGCGAAACAGTTGTTGGAGCGCATTGAATCCTTCAAATCCCAGGCTTTGAGCCAGTCGGGTCAGGGTTGAGGGGCTAACGCCGAAGTCCTGACCTAGCTCGCTGATGTTGTGGGTGGCGCTAACCCGTGGATTGTCGAGTAGCTGGTTTAGTACCTGCTGTGCACGCTTGCCCAGACGCAAGTTTAACTCCCCGCGCTGGAGTCGAGCGGGTATCTGCTGCAGCTCGGGCAGGGTGTTGGCTAACGGGGTACGGTCAAGGGGGGGAGAGGCGGGCATGGCGGGTTCTTAACCAGTGGTCGGTTAATCAACTCTAGGGACCCTTGCTGTTTTTCGCAAAAATAATTTCAAAAAATAAAAAAATGCAAAAATATTTGCACTTTAAAGGAGTGAAGCGCCGTTTGGTTGAGGGAGTCATCGAATAAACGGGCATTTTCCCCTTTTGCGGCGCCGTACCTGGAATTCTGTGCAAATCAGGGCCTACGATCCCTCTTTTCCGGGAGAGCAGGGTGGGTGTTAATGCGCTCGCTGGGTGGCGGGTTAACTAGACGTCTCGGGGAAGAGAGTGTCGACCTCTACGGCCTCGGCAATAAGCGCCGCCCGAGCCCCGATTTCAACCCGGGCGTTGGGGAAGATGATATAGCCGGGTGTGCCGGTGAGGGTGTAGCAAGCATCGTCGTCCCGGCTCAGCAAACTCCCGGGCATAAAGCGACTGAAGTTGGGGAGGTCGTCGGGAAACAGAAGCTCGAATTGTTCTCCGCGTCTTATGATCTGGTCCCGAATGCGAAATAATTTCAACGATGCCAGCGGCTGGGTTTGTGGGTCGCATCCTTCGATTAGTGCGGCAAGACTCTTCTCTATTGCTTGCAAACGCAGGGGGTCGTTTTCGCCAAAGCCTCGTACCTTGCCCAGCTCCAGAGTAAAGGCGTGAGCACCATGGACGTTACTGCTATACCAGGAGAAGGTAGGCGAGGGCCGGTCCTGGAAGAGAACGGCTTCGATTCCGGCCCCGGCCAACAATTGAAGCTGGGGTTTGCTCCAGGGTTGGGGGTGGTTGTTATGGGGGTAGACCGCGAATTTTTCATACTCGCTGTCACGAATCGCCGTGTGCAGATCGTAATGCAGGCGGGCTCCGCTGGCGGTGCAAAAGAAATGGTCCAGATGGGACATTAACTGCCGGGCCCGCTTGTGCTCGTAGCCGCTGCCGTCCAGGGGCTCTGGGTTAAACAGACGGTTCAGGTTGGTGTCGACAAAGCGCTCAGCACAGCGCATAGCGGGAGGGTTACCCAGAATGAGCAGCAGTCGGACATGCAGTTGCAGGTGGCCATCGAACAGCTGCTGTAGCAGCCGCTCGATCAGCTCTATCGGGGCGGTCTCGTTACCGTGGACCCCCGCAGAAAGCACGAGACTGGTGGTCGCCTCCTGTGGTTCGATCTGCAGCACACCTTCATCAATCAGGGAGAAGGTCACCCCGTGGCGTTCAATTCGCTCGCGTCGTGAGGCGTTGGCATCGTCCAGGCAGTGTTGCAAAAAGCTGAAGTCAGGGCTGCCCAGGAGGGGGGCTGTCGCTGCGGACATGAAGAGTATCCTGTTGCTATTTTTTGGCATTGTAACCGCAGGCAAAGGGCTTACGCAGGCCCATCGGGCAGGTTGACGGGATTTGGGTACGGATCGGTCGCATCTGGGCAAGCCGCCTGCCCGATCGCTGAATATCCCAGTAGTGTGTTGCGGTATTCGGGGGAGATGGTGGTATTATCGATATCGCGTAAGCAGACAGAGAAGGCACAGCTTTGCTGGCCACATAACTCCACGAGGAATGCCCTGCTTTCATGGCCGCCAGTGACCACAGACAAGTGACCGCAGATAAGGATCGGGAACAGTTTGAACTGTTTAACATCGACTCTCCCTGTCGAGGTGTCTGCACCACCAACAGCCGCGGCTACTGCGTCGGTTGTTTGCGCAGTCGGGACGAACGCTTTAATTGGAACCAGATGACCCAAGCCCAACGCGCCGATGTAATGGGGTTGTGCAAGCGCCGCCGCTCGCGTATCAAACAGCAGATGGCACAACGCGAAGAGATACAGCTGGATCTGCTACTGGACAACGACCACGCCCCGCTGATTGAGGATCTGTTCGATCCCCTGGTGCCCCCCAAAGATTGAAGGCGATTTACTGGAGCGGCTTTCCTCTCGTGACGCGGGCTTGGGACGTAGCCGTTCGATCGTGGGCGATCCGGTCCAGCGAATGAGCCGTAGGCGTCATCCTGTTGACTCAAATCTATAGTTTGAGAGCCATTTTGTTGGATAATTTAACTCATGTTTTATCCTGGTCTTTGACGGCCATAGGCCAGTGAGCTTTGTAATATGTCTCGTGGTTTTTCCTACAGTCGATTCGAGCCCGTGCTCTGGGATGTGGTGTGCACCGATTGCATGAACCCGCAACGGGTCATTGTGCGTTTTGAAATCCTTGCCTGTGATGCACTGGCAGCGGAAATGGATGCATATCGATTGATTGACGGCAATCGTGCGCTCTACGGTATTGGTGCCTGTGATGTGGATATTTGTGCTTACAGCCCCGAGGAGGAGGTCCATTTGCGGGAAGCGGACAGTGCCGACGTACTGCTCCACCGTAGGGATCCCGGCAAAGAGTTGATGCAGCATATCAATAAACTCGAAGCTACTCTGGAGCTCGAGTGAACGACTATACTTTGATTCCTCATTGCTAACCCGAGTGGAGCCCCGTATGGAGCTGTTGCGAACCCCTGATAGCCGCTTTTTGGACCTGCCCGATTACCCGTTTGCCCCCCACTACGCTGATCTAAACGACCCGGAGGGTAATCAGCTGCGAATGCACTACGTTGATGAGGGGGCGGGTGCAGAAACCCTGCTGTTACTGCATGGGGAGCCCTCGTGGAGCTATCTCTATCGGCATATGATTGCGCCGTTAGTGGCCGCCGGTTACCGGGTGTTGGCTCCCGATCTAATTGGCTTTGGTCGCTCAGACAAACCACCGCAGCGGGGAGATTACAGCTATAAGCGGCATGTTCAATGGTTGCAGTGCTGGCTCGATACACTGAAGTTGGAGGGGATAACCCTTTTCTGTCAGGACTGGGGCGGGCTATTGGGACTGCGTTTGGTTGCCTCGCAGCCGCAACGGTTTGCTCGGGTGGTAACCGCGAATACCTTCTTGCCTACGGCAGATCGCCCGCCCAGCGAGGCCTTTATGGGGTGGCGAAACTACTCCCAGGAGGTGCACTGCTTCCCGGTCGGTAGTGTTATACAGCGGGGCTGCCTGCGTACTCTCAGTGACGAAGAGTGTGCTGCCTACGATGCACCCTTTTTGAATGAAACCTACAAATCCGGGGCTCGGCAGTTCCCGCTACTGGTGCCTATTGAGCAGGATGATACGGAGGCCGAAGTAAATCGGCAGGCGTGGACGCAGCTGGTGCAGTATCGAAAGCCCTGGTTAACCCTATTTTCAGACGCCGATCCGATCACCGCCGGAGGGGATCGGGCGTTCCAGAAGTTAATACCCGGCTGTCAGGGGCAGCCCCATAAGGTGATGCCGGGGGGGCACTTTCTGCAAGAAGATTGCAGTGAGGAGCTGTGTCGGGCCATCATAGTCTTCATTGAGCAGAATCCTGTCGGCTGAAGACAGGGTGAGGCGTTGAGTAGGGATGAGTGCAGTTGATTCGAAGTGGGGGAGTCGCTTTGAGCGTTGATCAAAGCAGAATCGAGAAGTTGGCCGCCTGGTTGGGCAAGCTGGAGCAAGGTAATGACGGTGCGTTGCTGTCTGAAAAGGTACTTGCGGTATTCAACCAGCAGAAGGTAAAAATGGCCCCCTCGGAAGAGCAGGCGTTACGTCTGTGTGCGATGTTTTTTGAATCCTTGCACCAGTGGTCCGAGCTTCCGGATGTGGTGCGTGAGCCCTTGCGCTTGCTGGAGCTACCTTTTATGCAGCTGGCCTTGCAGGAAAATCTTTTTGTCCGGGGATCGTTGCACCCGGCGATGGTGTTTGTGCGTAAGCTTTGCTGCGCGGGTTATGGTATCAATAGCGGGGACGCTCGCGCTCCTATTGTCGTGCAACTGACCCACCTGTGCGCGACCCTGCGCGAGAGTGAGATTGCGAGCGCGGGCGATTTTGAGGCGATGGGTTCGCTGATCGACCAACAGCTCGAAAAGATCGAACAGCGGGCAGAAAAAATTGTGCAGCGCATGAGTGACTCGGAAGTGGGACACGCCCTTGCCTTGCAAGCCCAGCGAACCCTGAGTGAAAGTTACAACAAGATTTTTGCAGGCAAGGAGTTACCCGCAGAGCTGGCGATGGCGATGGAGGAGCACTGGTGCAACTCGATGCGCCTGATCTGTTTGCAGCAGGGTTCTGCCAGCCCCGAGTGGACGCGCGGAATACGCTATGCCCAGTTTTTGACCCGTATTATCGGGTGTCGTGAGGATGCCTCCAAAAAACAGGCGCTCTACAATACCGTCGATCTGGTGATCAATAATTCCCATGATGTTTTTGTTTCCCTGCATCGCGATCCCAAGGACCTTGAAACGCTGTGTAGCCAGATCTCCGAGTGCCTGATGGGAATGCTGCGGGGTGAAGCTGTCGAGCTGCAGCCTATGTTTGCGATGGAGGTTGAGGGTAGCGACGAGTGGGTACCTGATACGTTGCAACACGCCCAGCTGCAGCAGGTGGATGAGTTGCGTGAAGGCGATTGGGTCAATCTGGTCGATGACCAGGACTGTGCTCAGTTCTGTCGCCTGGCGGTGCGGATTAACGAAGGCCAGCAGCTTATTTTCGTGAACCGCCAAGGGATGCGAGTCAAAGATATGAGCCGCATTGAGATGGCGATCGGACTGCAACAGCAAACCGTCAGCCTGCTGGGGGGAATTGATCGCGTCGCGCAGCATTTCGAAGAGCAATTGGAACACCTGGAGCTGGTGGCCGAGCTGCATCAAAAGCGTATGGCGGAGGCGAAGCTGCGGCTAGAGAAGGCTGAGCGCGAGCGGCTGGAAGCGGAACAGCGCCGACGGGCTGAGTTGATGGCCCAGGCACGGGCCGAGGCTAAAGCTCGGGCAATCGTCAAGGCGGAAGAGGAGAAACGCCTCGCCGCGGAACGCAAGCAACAGGAGGCAGAGCGGAAGGTGCGTGAGGAAGCCGAGCGGCACCAGCAGAGCCTGAATCTCGCCCGTTCATTGCCTACGGGGTCGTGGATGGAGCAGCGCGAAGGAGATCGCAGGGTGAAGTTGAAGTTGGCGGTTATCAACAAAGCAGACCAGCAGAGGATATTTGTCGACCGCGCCGGTAGTAAACAGTTGAGCCTCAGTGAAGCGGAGCTGGCCGTGCAGTTACACCAGGGAACGCTCGTGGTGATAGAGAGTGGCGTTGATTTCAGCTCTGCGTTGGCCGCCGTCGTGGGCGGGATTCGCAGTGAGCAGCAGCGACGCCAGTAGGGAGGCCGACAAGGATGAAAGTTAAGAACGACAATAAGCGTTTTCAGGATCGTCTCGATCGTGGCGTCGAAGTCTATGTGGAGTTGCCGGATCGTCTGGGCGAAGAGGTGATTGTGTTATGTCGCACCCTCGATATATCTCCGGCGGGTATCCGTATGAATATTGACGACCCACTGCCCACGGCGGTGGTACTTGATCTGTGCGCCGACGTAGATGGCGACCGTTATTTTCTGAAAGGCGAGGTCAAATGGCAGCATAAAGTGGAGGACGTTCTCGAAACGGGAATGGAGCTCTATGATGCTATCGACAGCGATTTCGACCGCTGGCAGCAGCTTTTTCTTGTTGAGGATTAACTCCTGATAGATATCTCTTAAGAGCCTGCCCAAGACAGCTTTTTCCTGTCTAGCGCCGTCTCACGACGAGGTTGATAAGCTAAGGTCGGGGGGCTGATTGATCTATGGAGATTGTCTCCTGCCAACCCCTTTGGGTAGACTGAACTCATTATAATAATGTATTCAATATGAGCCCTTGGAGAGCCGGATGACCCAAACCAAAATCCTTTTGGACGAAAGTGAAATTCCACGTCAATGGTATAACGTGGTGGCAGATCTACCGAACCCGCCGGCCCCGCCTTTGGGGCCGGACGGAAAGCCTCTCGATCCCTCCGCTATGTCGGCGATTTTTTGCGACCCCATTATTGAGCAAGAGGTATCGGCCCAGCGCTGGATTGATATCCCCGATGAGGTCAGGGATATCTATGGCCAGTGGCGACCCACTCCGATGTTTCGCGCGCATCGCCTTGAAAAGGCGTTGAATACACCCGCCAAAATTTACTACAAATATGAGGGTGCGTCGGCAGCGGGCTCGCATAAGCTCAACTCTGCGGTTGCGCAGGCATACTACAATCGTCAGGCGGGAATTACCCGGCTAACTACCGAAACCGGTGCTGGGCAGTGGGGGTCTTCGTTATCGCTGGCCGGGCAGATGTTCGGTATTGATGTGCGCGTTTATATGGTGAAAGTGAGTTACGGTCAGAAACCGTTTCGACGCTCGATGATGCAAACCTGGGGAGGGGAAGTGCTGGCAAGCCCCAGCGACCAGACCAATGTGGGCCGCAAAATATTGGCCAGCGATCCTGATTGCCAAGGGTCATTGGGAATTGCTATCTCCGAGGCGGTTGAGGAAGCAGCCTCTCGTGAGGACAGCAAATACTCCCTAGGATCGGTGTTAAACCACGTATTGTTGCACCAAACCGTGATCGGTTTGGAAGCGAAGAAACAGTTCGAAAAAATCGGCGACTACCCCGATATGATTTTTGCTCCCTGTGGCGGAGGTTCCAACTTTGCCGGTGCGGCTTTCCCCTTCTTTGCTGACGTTGCGGCGGGAGGTAAACCTGTGCGCATGGTGGCCGTGGAGCCCAGCTCTTGCCCGAGCCTGACTCGCGGCCACTACGCCTACGATTTTGGCGACTCTGAGGGTTTTACACCGCTGACCTTGATGTACACCCTGGGTCATGACTTTATGCCCCCCGGCATTCACGCCGGTGGTTTGCGTTATCACGGCGCGTCGGCGCTGGTGTCACAGATGTACCAGGAAAAGCTTATAGAGGCGGTCTCGGTACCGCAGGTTGCGACGTTCGAAGCCGGTGTGATGTTTGCGCGCAGCGAAGGCATCATTCCGGCGCCTGAATCCAATCATGCGATTCGGGCCACCATCGACGAAGCGATCCGCTGTCGTGAGGCCGCAGAGGAGAAAACACTGTTCTTCAATCTGTCCGGGCATGGTCACTTTGATATGGCCAGTTACGATCGTTATCTCAGTGGTGAGCTGGAGGATTTCGACTACCCCCAGCAGGCGATTGAGGACGCATTGGCACGGCTACCCAGGGTCGCCGACAACGCTGACTGAAACCTTCGGCTGAAACAGTCGCTAAAGACACTGTGCAAAGTAAAAAACTGCTCTTGTGGATGCACAGAGCAGTTTTTTACAGTGTCTGGTTATGGTTAGCGCCCAGGGTCGAAAATTTATCCGAGCGGTGATCTCATTCCCTCTGGAGTCTTCGCAGACGGTATGCCTATATCCCGATCACTAGTCCCCAGAATGCACTTCCAATACCCATTAATGACAGGCCCGAGGCGGTGATCACACAGGTCAGTAGAGCAGTATTCTGGTCCTGAACTGTGGATATAGATGTCGCTGCCGAACCGGCTTTAACGCTGTGCGTACGAAGTTCCATGCAGTATCACCGGCGCGTTGCCATAACGAACTATTTCAAGGTATTAAAATATAATGAGTACTATTCACTTTAAAACCCCGTTGTTGCAGTCGTTACCGTTGAGCCAACAACTTGGCACCCGTGTATGGCTCAAGATGGAGGCGATGCAGCCCAGCGGCTCATTTAAATGTCGAGGCGTCAGCCTCGCCTGCCAGCACTATGTAGAGCAGGGAGCCGAGGCGTTGGTGGCTTCTTCGGGTGGTAATGCGGGGTTGGCGGTTGCCTATGCCGGTCGACAGTTAGGGGTTCCGGTGACCATCGTGGTGCCGTTAACGACTAGCGCCAGGGCGATAGAGTTAATACGTCAGGAGGGGGCCGAGGTCCGCGTCGAGGGGGCCCGATGGAATGAATCCCACGAAATCGCCCTGCAGCTAGCCCAACAGGGAGCCGCTTATATCCACCCCTTCGATGACCCCCTGCTTTGGCAGGGGCATGCAACCATGATCGATGAGATCTACGAGGCGGGTATTAACCCCGACCTGATAGTGCTCTCGGTAGGAGGCGGGGGGTTGCTCTGTGGTGTTGTAGAGGGGCTGCGCCGACACGGCGGCGATGCGGTTCTGGTATGGGCGGTGGAAACCGAGGGAGCGGCCTCCCTCAGCCATGCGCTGGCAGTTGGGCGGCTGGAGGGGATCGAGCGGATCGATTCGGTGGCGACCTCGCTGGGGGCGCTCTGTGTTGCGGAGCGGGCCTTTGCGCTCGCTCGCCAGCATCCGGTGACGACGAAAAAAGTCAGTGATGGCCAGGCGATTCGTGCCTGCGATCGGTTTCTGGAGGAGCAGCGCCTGCTGGTGGAACCGGCCTGTGGAGCCAGTCTGGCAGCACTCTATGATTTTGATGGGGCGTTGCAGCCCTTCAGGGATGTGCTGGTGATTGTCTGTGGCGGCGTGGGTACCAGCCGCCAACAATTACAGCAGTGGGTGAAGAGCTGCTGAACTCGGGTCCAGGTTATTTTTCTGTCGCTAACCCGTTAACCGAGGATGAGTTCAGACGGCACCCCACCCCCGGCAGTATTACAACGGGCCTTACCGCCTGGACCCATTAGCCTGTGAGTGGCGACTGCGGAGGACAACCCCCAGTGCTCCTAAGGCAAACAGCAGTAGTGTCTCCGGTTCCGGCACGGTCTGAACCGTAGCTCGCGTCGTATAGCCCAGGTCGTCGAACGTGGTTTCACTTCCCTGCAGCCTGACAAAGCCGATTGATGCGGTGGAGATATAGGAGAAAAACTCCATGGTGCCATCGCCTGGTCCCCAGCCATCGGGGTCCGCAAAGGACTGAAGTGAATTCCCGTTGAGATCAAAAAACTCGATCACATCAGAGCCGGTCCCCGCGGCGCTGGCCCAGCCACTGAATCCGAAGATGCCGCCGAGCCCGGTGAAATCAAGGGTAAAGTCGCCAAAGCCGAAATGAACACCAAATTTTGTGCCTGAGTGGGGCACAATAGGGCTCCCGCCCCTGAAGTCTGTCCAGTTACCTTGGTCCACGGAACGATGGGTGACAGACCCGGCACTAACACTAACATTGCCATTAAAGATCGAGTTTAGAATGGTACGACCACCGGCGGTACCCTCGTAGTCTTCCGTCGCCAGGCTGGTGAAGCTGCCCTCAACAATAGGAACAGCGAGCGCCTGCCCACACAACATAAAACCTAACAATGCACTGACCACTACCCTTCCGATCCCCATGATAACTACTCTCCTAATTGTTGTGATGGAGTAATAGCAATTTACGGGCCGATATTGTATCTGGTTGATTTTATTAAATTATCTTTGCCAGTGCTTGAGTGAGTGTAAATTTTTGTGACACTGGTAGAGGGGCGGCTCTGCACCGGGGGAGTGGGGAGCCCGGGGAGGAAAAAAGGGGGGGGGAGGGCGCAGTGGCTAGCCTTCGCGCGGACTAGCCAGTCTTACGCTGGCTTTCCGGTATCTCAATGGTAATGTCACTGGCCGCTTTGCAGCAGCAGGGCAGGATCCGCCCCGGTGGCACGAAGGCCACCGGGTTTTGCTCGTACTCGATCTCGCCAGCAAGGAGTTCTACCTGACACGCACCGCAGAACCCCTGTCGGCACTGATAATCGATTTCGATGCGCTCGCTTTCCAGGGATTCCAGCAGGCTTTGCCCCTCGCGGGGCATAAAGCTGAATCCATCCATCACTTTGACGATATGTGTCATGGGCTCAGGCTCTTGTATCCTTAGAGGGCGAAATCACCGAAGTCTTCACCGTCTACATCGCGGTCGATGGCTCCGACCAGGTAGGAGGTGATCTCGGTCTCCTGGGGAGCAACCTGCACGCTGTCGCTTACCAGCCAGGTGTTCATCCAGGGCAGTGGGTTGTTGGTGACTTCGTACTTCGGAGTCAGGCCGATCTGCTGCATGCGCTGGTTGGCGATGTATTCAACGTACTGCTGGAGGATCTCGGCGTTGAGCCCGATCATGGAACCATCCTTGAACAGGTACTCTGCCCAGGCTTTTTCGTCGCGCACTACCTCGTCAAACATATCGTAGGCGAGATTTTCATTTTCGCGCAGAATCTCCGCCATCTGCGGATCATCCTTACCGGTGCGCCAGTTGTTGATGACGTGCTGGCCGGCGCTGGTGTGCAGGGCTTCGTCCCGAGCGATCAGCTTGATGATCTTGGCGTTACCTTCCATCAGGCTGCGTTCGGCAAAGGCGAAACTGCAGGCGAAGCTGACGTAAAAACGCACCCCTTCCATGATGTTGAGGCTGAGAATCGCCAGATAGAGTTTCTTCTTCAATTCAAGCAGGGTGATCTCTTTGCGTTCACCGTTGACCGAGTGATTACCTTCGCCCAGCAGGTTGAACCAACCGGTGTACTCGATCAGGTCATCGTAGTAGCGGCAGATCTGGGTAGAGCGTTCAACGATCTCCTCAATTTCGATAATGCCGTCGAAAATCTCGGTCGGGTTATCGAATACATTGCGAATAATGTGTGAGTAGGACTTGGAGTGAATAGCCGATTCCACCGCGGCGAATAGCTCGTACATCGCTTCCAGTTCGGGTAACGAAACGGCGGGTAGTGTTGCCATGGCGATGGAGCGACCCGCAGCGGCATCGGCCAGGGTCTGAAAGCGGAGATTGGCCAGAAAAATATGACGCTCGTGCTCGGGCAGGGATTGGAAATCGAGACGGTCCTTGGAAACGTCGATCTCTTCCGGGCGCCAGAAGAAGGAGAGCTGCTTATCGGTCAGCCTTTCGAAGATCGGGTAGCGTTGCTCGTCGAAACGCAAGACGTTGACCGGCTGGCCAAGAAACATGGGCTCTTTTAGCTGGTCGTGCTTGTGGGTATTGAATGTGGTGTAACGCATGGCAGTATTCCGTTTGGTAATCGCGGATGCGCCCGCCGGGCACATCCGCTTCAGTGGCGCGATAGTGGCGCTATTGGTTAGATCTTGCAAGCCCCGCCGGCACAGTCATCGTCACTATCGCCGTGACTGTCCTCGGCCCCGTCATGGGTGTTGTGATAGTAGAGGGTCTTTACGCCCAGTTTGTAAGCGGCCAATAGATCTTTAAGCAGCAGTTTCATCGGCACTTTGTTGCCCGGGAAGTTTGATGGGTCGTAGTTGGTGTTGGCGGAGATCGCCTGGTCAATAAACTTCTGCATGATCGCGACCAGCTGCAAGTAGCCATCGTTGCTGGGAATATCCCACAGCAGCTCGTAGCCGTCTTTGCAATTGTCGTAGTCCGGTACCACCTGCTTGAGGATGCCATCCTTGCTCTGTTTAACGCTGACAAATCCTCGTGGAGGCTCAATGCCGTTGGTGGCGTTGCTGATCTGTGACGAGGTTTCGGATGGCATCAGTGCGCTCAACGTACTGTTGCGCAAGCCATGTTGCTTGATGCGGTCGCGCAGGCCTTCCCAATCGTAGTGCAGCGGCTCACTGCACACCTCATCCAGGTCCTTCTTGTAGGTATCGATCGGCAGTATGCCGGCGGCGTAACGGGTTTCGTCGAACTTGGGGCATGCCCCCTGCTCCTTGGCCAGCTCGTTGGATGCCTTGAGCAGGTAATACTGGATCGCTTCGAAGGCGCGGTGGGTCAGGCCGTTGGCACTTCCATCGGAGTATTTAACGCCGTTCTTGGCCAGGTAATAGGCGAAATTAATAACGCCCACACCCAGGGTTCGGCGCGCCATGCTGGCGGTTTGGGCCGCCGGAATGGGGTATTCCTGATAGCTCAGCAGACTGTCCAGTGCGCGGACAATCAGGTCTGATAACTCACCCAGTTCGTCGAGGCTCTCAAGCGCGCCCAGGTTAAAGGCCGCCAGGGTGCACAGGGCGATCTCGCCGCCGTCATCATCGACGTGGTCCAGCGGCTTGGTGGGGAGAGCGATCTCCAGGCACAGGTTACTTTGGCGTATCGGAGCTTTAAGCGGATCGAAGGGGCTGTGGGTATTGCAGTGATCGACGTTTTGCAAGTAGATGCGACCGGTGTTGGCGCGCTCGGCGGCAAACATGGAAAACAGCTCCACGGCTTTAATGGTCTTCTTGCGAATGCTGGCATCCTGCTCGTACTGAACATAGAGTTCGTCAAACTTTTGCTGGTCCTGGAAGAACGCATCGTACAGGCCAGGAACGTCGGACGGACTAAACAGGGTGATATCCCCGCCCTGGATCAGGCGCTGATACATCAGCCTATTGAACTGGACGCCGTAATCAAGGTGGCGTACCCGATTCTCCTCTACGCCGCGGTTGTTCTTCAGTACCAGCAGTGACTCGACCTCGAGGTGCCACAGCGGGTAAAACAGGGTCGCAGCCCCACCGCGCACGCCGCCCTGGGAGCAGCTTTTCACCGCGGTCTGGAAGTGTTTGAAGAAAGGGATACAGCCGGTATGGAAGGCTTCACCGTTACGAATGGGGCTTCCCAGAGCGCGAATGCGGCCGGCGTTAATACCGATGCCGGCGCGCTGACTCACGTATTTAACGATGGCGCTGGAGGTCGCATTGATGGAGTCGAGGGAGTCACCGCACTCGATCAGGACACAGGAGCTGAACTGGCGGGTTGGGGTGCGCACTCCGGACATGATCGGGGTTGGCAGGGAGAGCTTGAACAGGGACACCGCGTCATAGAAGCGACGAATGTAATCCATGCGGGTCGATTTGGGATAGCTGGAGAACAGGCATGCGGCGATCAGCACATAGAGAAACTGTGGGCTCTCGTAATATTGGCCAGTGACCCGGTTCTTTACCAGGTATTTGCCTTCGAGCTGCTTGACGGCGGCATAGCTGAAGTTCATATCGCGCCAATGGTCGATAAAGGAGTCCATGGTCTCGAACTCTTCTGCACTGTAGTCGCTCAGCAGGTGTGCGTCATAGCGCTTCATATCCACCATCTTGCTGACGTGATCGTACAGCGTTGGGGGCTCGAAGGCGCCGTAGGCTTTCTTACGCAGGTGATAGATCGCAAGGCGAGCTGCAAGGTACTGGTAGTCTGGCGCCTCCCGAGAGATAAGGTCGGCCGCCGACTTGATAATGGTTTCGTGGATCTCCGAGGTGGTAATACCCTCGTAGAACTGGATGTGCGACTTCATCTCCACCTGGGAGACCGAGACGTTGTTGAGTCCCTCGGAGGCCCAGTCGATGACGCGGTGGAGTTTTTCCCAGTCGAGAGATTCCTTGCGGCCGTCGCGCTTGGTTACCAGTAGCTTGGTGTTCATAAAGTGTAGTACCTACGTATAAAAATTAAACACAACATATAGTGTTGTGAAGACCCCCTGAAACGTACATATGGCAAGAGAATCCAGCCTCATACGCCGCCGCGATGGTGCAGCGTATGGACGGCCTGGCCTGGTTGTTCTCCTCCGATCATCTCCCGGCTGGTGCGGTCGATGGCCTGCTGTACGCCCTCCCTGTTAAACAGCAGTGGTGTAACGCTTTTGGGGCTTGACATTTGTCATGCCACTATCAGGCGGTACACTATATATAGTGCTTGCTCGAATGATTGGCACAAGATAATCGGTATCGGCTCCAAATACAAGGTGTGTAAGTTGGGCGTAACTTGTGGATAAGTTGTGAGTTATTGTGCGGGTAAGTGGTCACCAACAGCGCACAACTGACCACTTGGGCGTTTGCCCGGGAGTAAGCACTTGATGGTTTTTTCGAGGGGCTCTTTATGCCCCTCAGGGAGCTCCGCTTGCTCGCTTAAATGCGCCGCTCATTTCGAGGGCAGACCACAACATCTTGTGTTATCTGTGGGGTTGGTTTTGGCGCGAAATTCATACCGGCTGTTGATAACCGTCAACGATGGTGCCGCAGACCGGGGCTATGATCGCTTGGGACTGTATGCGGCGCGTGGGATAGGATAATCTATTCGGAAATGCCGTAGTGCTCTGCTACAACTGTTTCGAATAACTGTCGGGGAAGAATACACTCGTGGAAACAACGGAAACCGGTCGAATCCTGATCGTCGAGGATGATGAACGCCTGGCGGAACTGACCAGGGAATATCTGGAAAGTAATGGTCTTAGTGTCGGCGTGGAGGGAGACGGCGCCAAGGCGGTGGAGCGTATTTTGGCTGAAAAGCCGGATCTGGTAGTGCTCGATCTCATGCTGCCGGGCGAGGATGGTGTGTCGATCTGTCGCCGGGTGCGTCAGGACTACCATGGGCCGATCCTGATGCTGACGGCGCGTACTGATGACCTTGATCAGGTTCTCGGGCTGGAGATGGGCGCCGATGACTACGTGTTTAAGCCGGTCAGGCCAAGAGTTTTGCTCGCTCGGGTGCGGGCCCTTTTGAGACGCAGCAGCACGCCGGCAGGAATCGAGGAGGATGAGCCAAGCGATCAGTCGCGTCTCAGCTTTGGCAAGTTGGTTGTCGATAGCGCCATGCGTGAGGCCTGGTTAAACGAAGAGAGCATTGAGCTAACCAGTGCAGAGTTTGATTTGCTATGGCTGCTCGCCAGCAACGCGGGTAGGGTGCTGAGCCGTGAAGAGATATTCGCAGCCCTGCGCGGTATTGAATACGATGGCCAGGATCGCTCTATCGATGTTCGAGTGTCCCGTATTCGGCCCAAGATTGGCGACGATCCCATGCACCCGCGCTTGATCAAAACGGTACGCAGCAAGGGGTATCTGTTCGTTAAGGAAGCCGCTCCGGTCTGATCGCTGGCGGCCACGCCGGTGGTCGCCTTAGCCACTCTACTTATAACCCGGGATCCGTCGTGACCAGTATTTTTCTGCGTATCTATGGTGGTCTGCTCTTTACCCTGGTGCTGGTCGCCGTCTTGTCGGGCCTCGCGGTGACCATCATTAACGGCGTGCGCCTGGCGGAGTATCGGAAGGAGATGGCGGGTGGAACCTTTCGTCTTGTAGCCGAGGAGTTACAAGACTTGTCGCCCGAGCAGCGCCCATCTGGCCTGGAGCGCCTCGAGGTGGTGTTGGGCATCGACCTGGTACTGATGCCCCGTTGGGAAACCGGTCTCGATGCGAAGCAGTTCAAGAAAGCTGACAAAGACGGTCTGCTGATAGAGGTGAACACTCGTAATAAGGGGCGTATTTTTGTGCCCCTTGATGATGGAATGGTTCTGCGCGCGGATATCACCAGCCTCACCGAGCAACTAGCCTATGGGACACTTAACCTACTACTTGATCGCCTCTATCCGTTGGCGGAAGCGGAGCGCAGTGTTCATCTTGCCGAACTTCAGGGGCGCTGGTTTTCCTATCCGATGCAATTGGTTGGGCCTGAACAGTCGGCTCTGAGCAAGCCTCAGTTATTGCGTCTGGCCAGTGGGCAGACGCTGACCCAGCTGGGTGGTGATGCGGGCTCAGTGGTTTTCTTTGCTCCCCTCAATGACGAATTGCGGTCGCTAAAAGTGGGGCCGGTGAGCCTCTTCGAGCGCTACCCTTTCAAACTGCTGCTCTCGATCGTGCTCTTTATGTCGACCTCGATATCGCTGGCAATCTATGTGTTGGTACGAGGGTTGGAGCGGCGCTTACGTAAACTGGAAAGCGCTGCTACCCATATCTCCCGGGGAAACCTGGATGCAAGGGTACAGGTTCGAGGTGCAGACTCGGTGGGGCGCCTTGCGATGGCCTTTAACGGTATGGCCAGTCATATTCAGCGCTTGTTAAGTATCCAGAAAGAGATGATTCGGGGTGTTTCCCACGAGCTGCGTACGCCGGTAGCTCGCCTGCGTTTCGGGCTGGAGATGGTAGCGGACGCCACCTCCGAGGCGCAGCGCATGCGTCATCTTGAAGGGATGGATGGCGATATCCAGGAGCTGGATACCCTGGTTGATGAAATTCTTACCTACGCCAACCTGGAGCAGGGGGCGCCGGTGATTCACTTCCGGCGCGAGGATATCGACGCCATTCTCGATCAGGTGGCACGGGAGCAGCGCCAGACCAACCCCGATACCGAGATAGAACACCATCGCAGCCAGCTGCCGGAGCTGATGCGAAAAGCAGAGGTCGAGCGTCGCTACATGCACCGAGCCGTGCAGAACCTGGTGGGTAACGCCTGCCGATACGCCAGGAGCCGGGTTCGAGTGAGCTATCACCTGAACGCCGAAAGCTGTCGTATCGACGTCGAAGACGATGGTCCGGGTATTCCAGAAGATCAGTGGGAGCGGGTTTTTACCCCCTTCACTCGACTCGATGACAGTCGTACCCGAGCGTCTGGCGGCTACGGGTTGGGGTTGTCGATTGTGCGCCGCATCGTCTACTGGCATAACGGCCGCGCCCTGGTTGGCCACAGTGATCTTGGCGGAGCCCGTTTCAGTATTGTGTGGCCCCGCAAGCAGCGGCGCTAGTGCACCTGCGGGCTACAGGCCCGCTGTCGTTGATCCGCGTCACAGCTTTGGTCGGGGCGGGCTACCTATAATACGGCGTCAGGCGTCACCTTTGAGGAGGCGTGCAGCTCGCAATTTAGGTAGATCAGACTTTGCCGGTAAATAAACGACATAACCAACTGAGTCAACGGGCCGGGGGTAGATTCCTGGCGTGGGGACTGAGCTGCGTTATCGGCTTATTGTTGTTGCTGTCTGCATCGGCGCGGGGGCAGGATATGCGTATCGCCATGGTTGCCGATGCGCCCATGCAGTTGATCGCTTGCCGGGTAATGGAAAAGGTCTATGCGCGGTTGAACCTGGCGCTGGAACCCGTTCCCCTGCCAGGCAAGCGGGCCTTGCAAGCATCCAACAGCGGCGATGTTGACGGAGAGCTTTTACGGATAAGCGCTATCAAGCAGCGCTATTCGAATCTGGTGCAGGTGCCCGAGTCCTACCTGATGATGCAGGGGATGGTATTTAGCCGTGCCGGGTTGCCGCCGATGAGCCGCTGGCAGGATCTGGCACCCTATCGGGTCGGGGTGGTGCGAGGCGTCCACTACAGTCGCGAAGGTACCGAAGGCATGAACCGTATTGTTGCCAGTGACGTGCCTCAACTGTTCGACCTTCTGGATAGGGGGCGCGTTGATCTGATTGTCACCGCAAAACTCAACGGTGCGATCGAAATGCTGCGGCGACCAGAGGCTTCCTTCGTGCTCCATCCTATCCCGCTGTTTGAAGAACCCCTGTACCACTTTCTTCATAGGGAACACCGTGCGCTGGTCCCTGGGCTGGATCGAGAAATACGGGCACTTAAATCCAGTGGCGAGCTCGAGCGCTGGGTGGATGAAGCGATCGCCGAGACAGCACTTTCTACCCGCAAGCATGTGCGAACAGGGCAGGGGGGATGAAGCTCAGAGCAGGCTGCGCTATAGTCATTGCTGATACTGGCGGGTAGCAGGGAGCTTATCGTCGGTTTGACACGTGACTTGGCGAGGCCTCGTGATTAAAAATAATTTCAGTTTTGTTTGTGGTGTCCTATTGGGACTTGCTGGTTGGCTGGCGACCTCTGCCAGGGCCGAGACTCCAACCCTTTACGCGACCATGATCGCTAATAGCCACTTGCAGTGTATGGCCAGCAAGGTGATGGGTCGGGTCTATGGCAATCTTGGAATGCGGATGGAGGTGTTGCCCATGCCAGCCAAACGGGCGCTCGCGTACTCCTCGTCAGGACAGGCAGACGCAGAGCTTTTGCGGCTGGAGGGGTTTAGCAAGCAGTACCCCGACCTGTTGCCGGTGCCCGAGCCCTATCTTGGGTTTTCAGGAGTGGCCTTTAGCGGGCCCGTCGTCGGAACGATTAGTGGCTGGAAGGATCTGCGGGCCTACCGCGTTGGGGTCGTGCGTGGGGTAAGGTATTCCAATGAGGGGACCGAAGGCATGGAGCGGATCCTTGCCAACGACCTGCCGCAGCTGTTTGACCTGTTGGAAAAGGGACGGGTCTCGGTGGTTGTTACCTCCCGTGTCAGTGGCTCTGTGGAGGTGGCCCGGCGAGGATTAACACCCTCAATCGTCGTGAACGGCCAGCCCCTTTACGAACGCCCCCTTTACCATTATGTACATCGAGATCACGCTGCACTGATTCCTCTGCTGGACGCCGAAATACGCCGTATGAAGGCGTCGGGGGAGTTGCAAGCCATAACCGATCAGGCTCTGGATGAGTTGCTGCTCAATGCCCAAACTGGAGGGCTTAGTGAATGTACGCAGTGATCTTCACCGCCACCATGAAGTTAGCCGATGATGAGTATTTTGAAACGGCAGCGCGCATGCGCGAGCTGGCCCTGAGTCGCTATGGCTGTCGTGAATTTACGGCGCTCAGTGAGGGCAATCAGGAAATAGCAATCTCCTATTGGGACAGCGAGAGCGATATATCGGCTTGGAAATCTGATCCCGCGCACCAGCAGGCCCAGCGCCTGGGGCGCGAGCAGTGGTATGCGAGCTACCGGGTACAGGTGGCGCGGGTTGAGCGGCAATACCAGCAGGGGGGAGAATCATTATGATGCCAGTCCTTTCGAAAGGTTTCTTTTCACTACTGGAGGAGGCCGAGCAAGCCGTCGAAACCCTGACTCCCGAGCAGGTGATGGCGGCACGTGGCGACGCAGATGTGTTGTTGGTGGACCTGCGTGATATTCGCGAACTGCAACGGGAGGGCAAGATTCCGGGAGCCTTCCATATGCCCCGAGGCATGATGGAGTTCTGGATCGATCCCGAAAGCCCCTACTTCAAGGGTATCTTTGCGGAACATTCCCGTTGGATCTTCTATTGTAATAAGGGGTGGCGCTCGGCGCTCACCACTCATGCAGCGATGAAAATGGGCGTTAGCCATATCGCACACATGGGGGGAGGTTTTACTGCCTGGGCCGAGGCGGGAGGCGACGTAGAAGAGGTGGCGAAGCGTTAGCGACTGATTTTACGGATTGTCCAACCCAGAGTGTTTGCCCTCGTTGGGCGCCGGGCTGTTTTGTCCCCCCCATACACCGATCGGGAGAAAGTTTATGAAAGGGATTACACGGATAGTCGCACTGGCGCTAGCCTTGGTACTGTCGAATGGATTATGGCTAACAGCCGTTGCCGCCGATGACGGCTTGGTATGGGTTCGCAGCGCACACAGTGTTGCCAGCACGAGCCAGCGGTTGCAGGCGATGTTTGCAAACAAGGGGGTGACCCTGTTTGCTCGTATTGACCATGCCAAAGGGGCGCGATCCGTTGGTAGCGACATGCCCCCAACGGAGCTGTTGATTTTCGGTAACCCAAAACTCGGTAGTCCGTTGATGGCATGCCAGCCCAGCGTCGCCATTGATCTGCCACAGAAGATGCTGATCAGCGAGGATGCAAAGGGGCAGGTGTGGATCAGCTACAACGCGCCGGCCTATCTGGCGCAGCGACACCAGATCAAGGAGTGTGATCCGGTGCTTGCAAAAATCACAGGGATTTTGGCCCGGTTTGCGCGAGCAGCGGCTTCACCCTGAGGGATAAGTTTAAGTGGATCGTTTTAGCGCGCCCGTTCGATACCGCTCAGGGTCTCGGCTGAGATATCCTTGGCCGTTAGCAGGAAGTCCTGCATAAAGGGCGTGTCCAGCTGATCTTCACGAACCGCCGCAAACAGGGTTCCCGTGACGCCGTCGCGGCTCAGTGGGCGCGCGCTTACGTAACCCTTTTCCAGATACTCATCCAACGCCCAGTTTGGCAGTGCCGACACCCCGCGGCCGCTGGCCACCAATTGCATCATCATCACCGTTAACTCTGATGTGCGTATCGCCAGGGGCTCAACCCCTGCCGGGTCGAGGAAGCGGGTAAAGATATCGAGCCGGCTGCGCTCCACCGGATAGCTGATCAGTATCTCGGTGCTGAGGTCCTCGGGCTCGATATGGTTGCGAGCGGCGAGGGGGTGTTGGTTGGCTACCGCTAACAAACTTTCGTAGCGAAAGAGAGGGATGTAGGCCACACCCGCCAGCTCTTCAGGGTCCGAGGTGACCACCAGATCCAGATCCCCTCGTTGCAACGCGGGCAGGGGCGCAAAATTGAAGCCACTGGCCAGGTCCAGTTCGACGTCGGGCCAGTGGTTACGAAACTCATCAATCGTGGGCATCAACCACTGGTAGCAACTGTGACATTCGATCGCCAGGTGCAGGCGCCCAGCCTCGCCGCCGGCCAGGCGCTCGAGGTCCAGCTCGGCACTGCGTACCATCGGCAAGATATCACTGGCCAGATTGAGTAAGCGTTGTCCGGCGGTGGTAAACCGTAACGGGCGGGTTTTTCGTATCACTAAAATGGTACCGGTGCGGGTTTCAAGGTCTTTCAACTGGTGGGAAAGAGCGGACTGGGTCAGGCTCACGCGCTCCGCTGCTTCGGCCATGCTGGAGCAGTCGCGCAGGGCGATCAGGGTTCTGAGGTGGCGTAGTTCAATCATTATTAGAAAATATCAACGAAGAGGGGTTATGCGTGATTTTAATTCAATTAGACCTGTCCCGTATAGCCGCGCCTGCCGAGGGGGATGCGAAGGCCGGTGTGGGTGTTATGCTCGATAGATAGCGCAATAAAAACAGGAAGATAACCATGACCCATTACCTTATGGCGATCGATCAGGGCACCACCAGCACCCGGGCGATTATTTTTAATGGCAAGGGAGTGCCGCTTTGGCAGAGCCAGCAAGAGTTTACCCAGATCTATCCCAAAGATGGCTGGGTTGAACATGACCCCGAGGAGATTTGGGAAAGCACCCTGTCGGTATGCCGCAAGGTGCTGATAAAAGGGCATCTGGAGGCAAAGGATATCGCTGGCATCGGCATCACCAATCAGCGTGAAACGACCCTGGTATGGGACCCTGTCACGGGTAAACCCATCTACAACGCAATTGTCTGGCAGGACCGGCGCACGGCAGAGGTCTGCGAGGCGTTAAAACAGCAGGGAAATGAAGGCCTGGTTGCGAGGAAAACAGGGTTATTGCTGGACCCCTACTTTTCGGCCACCAAGATCGCGTGGATTCTCGATAATGTGAAGGGTGCGCGGGAGCGTGCCGAGCACGGCGAGCTGTTGTTTGGCACGGTGGATAGTTTTTTGTTGTGGCGCCTGACCGGGGGAAAAAGCCATAAAACCGATGCTACCAATGCATCGCGCACCCTGTTATTTGATATCCATAGTCAGCAGTGGGATGAAGAGCTACTCCGAATGTTTCGTGTTCCCGCTGCGATGCTGCCGCAAGTGGAAGATTGCAGTGCCGATTTTGGTGCTACTGATCCCGAACTGCTGGGTGCCGCCGTGCCGATCGCCGCGATCGCCGGTGATCAACAGGCGGCGCTGGTGGGGCAGGCCTGCCTGCAACCGGGTATGGCCAAAAGCACCTACGGTACCGGTTGTTTCCTGATGCTCAATACCGGGGACCAGGCGGTACAGTCTCAAAACCGTCTACTGACCACCGTCGCCTACCGTTTGGGTGGCAAGGTCAGCTATGCCGTGGAAGGCAGTATCTTTGTCGCAGGGGCGGCGGTGCAGTGGCTGCGCGACGGCATCCGCCTGATTCCCCACGCCAGTGACACTGAAGCGCTGGCCAAAGAGGCGCGTGACTCCAGCGTTTATCTGGTGCCTGCATTTACGGGGTTGGGGGCACCCTACTGGGACCCCAATGCCCGTGGTGCCATTTTTGGCCTCACCCGCGATACCGGTATCGCGGAAATTGTCGCTGCCGGGTTGCAATCGGTGTGCTATCAAACCCGGGATTTAATGCTGGCGATGCAGGCCGATGGGGCGCAGAAACCGGAGACGCTGCGGGTGGATGGAGGCATGGTGGTTAACAACTGGCTGATGCAGTTTTTGGCGGACATGCTGGACGTACCTGTGGAGCGACCGCAGGTAACCGAAACTACCGCCCTGGGGGTGGCCTATTTGGCGGGCTTGCAACTGGGTCACTATGACTCGTTGGAGGCTGTTGTCGAGCTGTGGTACGGCGACCGTCGTTTCGAGGTGACTATGGCTGGGGAGCGGCGAAACAGCCTCTATAATGGCTGGCTCGATGCGGTGGCTCGCGTGCGCACGAATAGGCCGGTAGAGGAGTGACACGGAGGCCAGTGTTGTAGGGTAGAGGCTTAACGCGCACTTTTTGTAAGGGTACTACACTTAAATCAGGTTGGGTCTGCAGTGTCTTGGTGCGCCAGGGAGGTGGCGGGATGTCTGTACACAGAGAGATGAAGCCTGATTGCACCCCCGTCGGAGTCGTAACCGAAGTCCATGGGCCAGTGGTGGTGGTACGCTGTGAACCGCTGCCGCCGGTTGGGAGGGCGCTGCGCTGCGCGTTGGCTGGCGAGCATTGCATATTGGAGGTGCATCAGCATATCGATAGTGATCGCGTTCGTGCCATCGCATTGCACGATACTGCGGGTCTTGCACGGGGTGTGGAGGTCTATGATCAACTCGCCGAGTTGCAGGTTCCGGTGAGTAAAGCCTGTCTCGGCCGAGTTCTGAATCTCTTTGGAGAGCCTTTGGATGGCTTGGCGCCGGTCGCCGCTGAGCGTTGGCGCTCGGTCCATGGGCGGCCAGCGGAGCTGGACAGCGAAGGGCAGGCTGGGCAGATGCTGGAGTCGGGCATCAAGGTGATCGATCTGCTTTGCCCCTTCGTGCGGGGTGGAAAAACCGGGCTCTTCGGTGGTGCCGGGGTGGGCAAAACAGTGTTGGTGATGGAGTTTATGCGTGCCATTGCCCAGATCCACAAGGGTGTCTCGGTCTTTGCCGGAATTGGGGAGCGGATCCGGGAGGCCCACGAGCTTTGGCATGAGCTGGATGATACGGGAATGCGCGATCGCACGCTGATGGTGTTCGGGCAGATGGATGAGTCTCCTGGGGTGCGGTTTCGGATCGGCTTGACGGGTATCACCTATGCGGAGTATTTGCGCGATCAGTTGGCAACCGAAGTGCTGTTTGTGGTCGATAATGTGTTTCGGTTTGTTCAGGCGGGCAGCGAAATATCCAGCCTGCTGGGAAGAATGCCTGCAACCATGGGTTACCAGCCTACCCTCAGCAGTGAAGTATCCGAACTGGAGGACCGCATTTTTTCTACCCCCAAGGGGGCCATCACGTCGGTGCAGGCGGTCTATGTGCCCGCCGATGATATGAGCGATCCTGCCGTTAGTACGATTCTCAGTCACCTCGATAGCAGTGTAATCCTGTCGCGCCATCAGGCGAGTCGGGGAATCTACCCGGCGGTGGATCCGCTACTATCCAGCAGCCGAATGCTTGATCGCCATCTGCTGGGAGAGCGGCATTATCTAGTGGCGGAAGCGGTTCGTGAGCACCTTGCTCGCTACAAAGAGCTGGAAGATATCATCACCATGTTGGGCATTGAGGAGTTGTCGGCACAGGACCGGCGCATCGTGTTGCGTGCTCGACGTATTCAGAAGTACCTGACACAGCCACTGTGGGTGACCGCATCCCATACCGGGATAGCGGGTCAAAGCGTGCCTCTGGTCGAAACCATTCGTGATTGTGATGCGCTGCTTTGCGGCCGCTATGATGATCGGGATGAGTCCGATTGTTATATGCGTGGCACCATGGAGGCCTCGGTATGAGGACGTTTATTTTGCAACTAATGGATGCAAAAAAAACCCAAAATATCGAACGGGTCGAATCCTTTGTGGGTAGTGACCGCAGTGGTAGTTTTTCGTTATGGGCCCATCATCAACGCTTTATTACCGTGCTCGAATTTGGGCTTGCTCGTTATCGGTGCCAGCATAATGAATGGGTCTATATCGCCATGCCGGGAGCGTTGTTACTGTTTGAGGATAACAATTTGCAACTGGTTAGTCGTCGATTCCTGATAGATCAGGATTACCTGAAAATCAGTGAGCGCTTAACCCAAACCCTATTGGTAGAAGAGGAGGCGCTGGAAAAAGCACGCCAAAGCCTGCGTCATATGGAAGAGATGGTGTTGCATGAATTGCTTAGGAATGTTCGAGGCCAATCATGAATACGACTAATTCTCATGAAAAATTAAAGCGCAGTATAGAGCAGCAAGCGCAACGTATCCGTAAGGCAGATTCTGAGCAGTCGAGTCTGCTGGCACAAACGGTATTTATTGGAACCTTGGGGCTGTTGTTTGTTGTTCCCATGGTGGCAGGTGCGTTTCTTGGTAACTGGATCGATCATCAAATGTCAGGTTATTCCGCCAGTTGGACGCTTAATTTTGTGGTGCTAGGTACGCTGTTAGGAGGCGTTAACGTGTGCGTGTTTGTGAGGAGGCACTAAATGAATCTACAGGCAAAAACAATCTTTCAAATTGGACCCCTTGATATAACCGATACAGTGCTAACCACTTGGGGGTTGATGGCTGTACTGGTAATCCTGTGTTGGTTTTTTACCCGGCGCCTCGGCCAGCGCCCGTCCTTACTGCAAGCAACGGTAGAAGGTATTGTCACCGCGATGGAACAAGCCGTCGGGCAAGTGCTGCCCGATCACACCCGCAGGGTTTTACCGCTTATCGGAACCCTCTGGATATTTTTGGTGTGTGCGAATTTACTTGGACTTATTCCCGGCTTGCACTCCCCTACGCGCGACCTCTCAGCCACCGCTGCGCTGGCGATTCTCGTCTTTTTTTCGGTGCATTGGTTTGGTATTCGACATCTTGGGGTCCGCGAGTACCTGCGCCACTATCTGGCACCGAGCCCCATACTATTACCTTTTCATGTTATCGGTGAAATAACCCGAACCCTGGCGTTAGCAGTGCGTCTGTTTGGCAATATCATGAGTCTTGAAATGGCGGCGCTATTGATCTTGCTAGTGGCAGGATTCCTGGCCCCCATTCCGCTTTTGATGTTGCATATTATCGAGGCGCTGGTGCAGGCCTACATTTTTGGCATGCTCGCGTTGATCTACGTTGCAGGTAGTATGCAGTCGCAATCTCAATCTCAACTTCAATCTGAACTTAAATCTAAGGAGACCTGTCATGAGTGATATGAGCTGGTTTGCCATGATCTCTACCGGTACGGTTGTGCTGGCTATCGCGCTTGGCGTGGTAGGTCCGGCGATGGCGATGGGGCGAGCGATCTCGAGTGCAATGGACGCAATGGCACGACAGCCAGAAGCGGAAAAATCTATTATGCGCACACTGTTCATTGGATTGGCGATGATTGAGTCGCTGGCCATTTACGTGCTGGTTATCGGATTGATTGTGCTCTTTAGAAATCCGCTGCTGGAGTATCTGCTGAACTGAGGGGGTGCCCGTCATGACATTTTCCTGGTCCACTTTCGCACTGGAACTACTTAATTTTTTGGTGTTGGTGTGGTTGCTTCAGCACTTTCTCTATCGACCGGTACAGCGAGTGGTGCGCGAACGTCAGCAAAAAATAGATCAAACGCTGTCCGACGCCGATGCATTGCAGCAACGAGCCGAGTCTCTGCGTCAGGAGTATGAGGGTCGAATTGAGCAGTGGCAACATGAACAACAGTTGCAACGTGAAGCCCTGCAGTTGGAATTAGAGGAGCGCCGCCGGGAGGCGCTTGAGGTATTGCACAAGGAGATGGCGTCGCTGGAGAAGAAGCGGGAGGCGCTGGATAAACGCAAACGTGAACAGCAGCGACAGCAGGATCTTGAACTGGCGTTGGGGAATGGGCGTCACTTTGCTTCGCGCCTGCTTGATTTATGCCCCCGGCCTGAGCTGGAAGAGCGCCTGCTTGACTTGCTGTTGACTGACCTTGAGTCTGCGACCCAGGGGTTAAAGTCAATGCTGCAGGGTGACACGGCGACAGCGGTGGTGCTTGAAACCGCCTTTCCCCCACAAGAGGCTACACGGCAGGCTTTGCAGCAGGCTGTAAGGTCACTGTTGGAACGTTCATTTGATTGGCAAGAGCGCATAAACCCTGATTTACGGGCGGGGGGAAGGTTACTTATCGGTGGGTGGGTGCTGGGTGCAAATCTGCAGGACGAATTGATCGCGTTCAGCGAAGTGTCTCCTGATAAGGAGCTTCAACATGAGGATTAATCGTCTTGTTGATCAGCAGCGCTGGGTTCAGGGTTATCATCCGGGACTGAGGGTGATCGAGCGAGGGGAGGTTATTTCAATCGGCGATGGTATCGTCTGGGTTAGGGGCCTGCCCTCTGCTGCGTTAGCCGATATTCTTGAGTTCTCCGACGGTAGTCGTGGCATGGTGTTCGATTTGTCTACGGAACGTATTGGCGTGGTGCTGCTACAGCGCCGGGGGCAGTTGGGAGCAGGATCTTCGGTGTCTCGTGTGCGTCACCACTGTAGTATCGGGGTCGGGGATGCCCTACTCGGGCGCGTGATTGACCCGCTTGGTGACCCACTTGACGGCGGCCCATTACCGCATTGCGAATTTCAGCAGCCGCTGGATGGGTTAAGCGCGCCAATTACTGCGCGAGAATTCGTAAATCAACCACTGTATACCGGTAATCGAATTATCGACACGCTGCTGCCGATTGGTCGCGGCCAACGCCAGTTAATTATTGGCGACGAAGGCTTGGGGCGAAGCTCCATTGCTTTGGATACCGTAATTCATCAACGCCACCAGGGTGTCAGGTGCGTCTATGTGCTGATCGGGCAAAAGCGCTCCACGGTGGCCAATACGCTGGATATTCTGCGCCGCCACGGGGCTCTGGAGTACACAACGGTTGTGGTAGCCGCAGCGCGGGCTCTACCGGGATTGCAGTATCTTGCTCCATTGGCCGGGTGTGCGATAGCGGAGTTCTGGATGCGCAGGGGAATGGATACCCTGGTGGTATACGATGATCTGGGTACCCACGCGCGGCTCTATCGGGAACTGTCACTGCTGCTTCGCCGTCCCCCGGGGCGTGAAGCTTACCCTGGCGACATATTCTCTATTCACGCTCGTTTACTGGAGCGCTCAACTCGCCTCAACAGCGCCCATGGGGGAGGCAGCATGACGGCTTTGCCGATCGTGGGCACCTTGCAGGGGGAGATTGCAGCATATATCCCCACCAACCTGATCTCTATCACCGATGGTCAGATCTACCTCACCCAGGAACTTTTTTCTGCCGGCTTTAAACCTGCGATAGATATTACCCGCTCGGTTTCCCGTATTGGCGGTAAGGCCCAGCACGAAAAAATAAAGCAGCAGGCCGGGCGCATAAAACTTGATTACCTACAGTTTCTTGAATTGGAGGGGTTTACCCACATAGGGGCAAGATTGGAGCCCGCGATGGAGAAACAGCTGAAAAGGGGCAGAGTATTGAGAGAGTTGCTTAAACAGCCCCTTTTTAAGCCGCAACTCATTGCCGCTCACTTTTCCTGGCTGTTGGCTTATAACCAGGGCTGGTTGGATGACTATGAAATCAAACAGGTTGAGGGAGTCATTGACCGTCTTACCCGTGGCGTGGCAGGTAGCCGCTTGACGCTCGATCACCCCCAAGAGGAGTGGCTTCATGAGGTGGAGGTATGGCTACGGGAGGTAGGTAGCGGTGAGCACCGTTCGGGAGCTTAAGGGGCAGATCCACCGATTGAGTGAGATCGGTGACATCATGGCTGCGATGAAAAATCTGGCGTTTATGGAGACGCGAAAACTAGAGCGCCACCTTAACGCCCAGAAAAACATGGTCGAGCGCATCCGTTATAGTGCAGGTCTTTGCATTAGCCATTTTCCCCGTACTCTGCCAGAGGGAAGCCCCGAGCAAACTCTGTGTGTGATGTTTGGCTCAGAGCGAGGGTTTTGTGGAGATTTTAATCAGCGGTTGATCCTACAGGGTCAATCGTACCTCGACGATCTCTCGGTTGAAGGCGTCATTACTCTGGGGCACAGGCTTAACCAGCGGTCGATCCCGGGGCAACGGCTGTTGGCCGCGTTGCCGGGCGCCAGTGCCAGTGAGGAGGTGGAGTCGGTGCTCGTTGGGCTGGCGGGACAGCTCGATACTCTGGAGCAGGAGCTAGGCTCGTTTGCGCTGGTCGTGCTATCTCATTACCCCGAGGGAGGGATGATACAGCTTGATCGGGTATTGCCGCCGTTTCGGGATATCTTGCCGGTGAGCGCTGCCGGTGTGTCGCCGCTGTTAGGGTTCGGTTTGCAGGATCTTATGCTCGGGCTCGGAGAGCACTACCTGATGGCCGAACTGCAACGCATTATCTGTTGTTCCTTGATGGCGGAAAATCAACAGCGAATTATTCACCTGCAGGGAGCCATCCAGAAACTGGAGCAGCATGTACAGTCGCTTCAGCGCAGATCCCACCGTATGCGTCAGGAAGCCATTATCGAAGAGATCGAAATTATTTTGATGAACCAAACGGAGTTTATCGAGGATCCCGATGCTTCCTGTGCCAAGATTCCCCGCAGGCAGCTGGACATAAACCTAAAGGGTAAAGATAAGGGACAAACCAGAGTGCAGTAGCCTACACTGGCACAACGTCCCCCAAAAGTATTTCAAATGACGAGGCCTCTATGTCGACGGTTGATTACTATTTTTCTGTTCTCTCCCCCTTTGCCTATTTAGCTGGCACCCAACTGGAGACGGTGGCTGCTCGTACTGGCGTCAAGGTTAACTATAAACCTCTGGATATCATGGGGTTGTTTGCCGAAACCGGGGGCACGGCACCCAAGGACCGACACTGGTCCCGGCAGCAGTACCGGCTGCAGGAGTTGGCCCGAGTAGCCGATTACGCAAAGCTAAAGATAAATCTCAAGCCTGCGCACTGGCCCACCGATCCGCTGCCGGCCTCCTGCGCTATTATCGCCGCGCAGAACCTGGGGATGGACGTGGGGCCTCTGTGCCACGGTAGCCTGCGCGCCGTTTGGGCCGAAGAGCGGGATATCGGTGATCCGCAGACGGTGCAGGCGTTGTTGCAAGCGTCGAGTATCGATGCCGGGGTTGTTGCCGCGGCAATGGATGGTGCCGAAGCACAGTACCATCAGAATACGCAGGATGCGATTGCCGCTGGTGTATTTGGCGCGCCCACCTATGTGGTGGATGACCAGGTGTTTTGGGGGCAGGATCGGCTGGATTACCTGGAGCGCTACTTACAGCACCGAAAGTAGGCTGGGGATCAGGGTTTCGCCCTTGGCCCGATGATCGAGGGGGACAGATAGATCGGGTTTCGGCGTTAACGCTGCTCGATGGGCCACCGTCACTAATAGCCGGCGAACAATGGTTTTTTATGCCTCGCGGTAGGTACGCGAAAACTCCGGGTTGCCATCGGTTGGGGTGGCAAAAACGACGAGATGGTCCGCCTCAACACGTACCCCAACTGCCTGGTCCAGTTCCAGGTTGTGATGACTGGGGATCAGCGACTCGATGATACTGCCGGTGGGCAAGCGCAGATGATATTGGCTGACAGCACCCATAAACGTCTTGCGGACCACGGTGGCGACACAGGCGCTGGCCTCATCCAGGATGACATCATCCGGACGCAGGAGGACTTCGACCGGGGTTCCTTCGGGCCAGTTAAAGGCTCGGTTACCCGCCAACGTGCCCAGCTCGGTGGTGATACTGTCCATGGCGCTCATCTGGCCACGAATGAAGTGTCCCTGACCGATAAAATTGGCCACAAAGGGGGAGTTGGGCTCGTGGTAGAGCTCGTAGGGGGTATCCCACTGCAGCAGGTTCCCCTCTTTGATAACACCCACCTTGTCGGAAAAGGCAAACGCCTCCTCCTGGTCATGGGTGACGAGGATGGCGCTTATTTTTTGTTCTTTGAGGATCTCCCGCACCTCCTGGCTAAGCCGGCGGCGCAGGTCCACATCGAGATTGGAAAAGGGCTCGTCGAGCAGTAACAAACGAGGTTCGGGAGCCATAGCGCGAGCCAGTGCGACCCGCTGTTGCTGGCCACCGGACAGCTCGTGGGGGTAGCGGCGATCCATTCCCGGTAGATTGACCATCTCCAGCAGGCGTTTGACGATTATCCCCTTGTTACGCTTTTGTTTGATGCCGAAAGCGATGTTTTCGTAGATGGTCAGGTGGGGAAACAGCGCATAGTCCTGAAACACCATACCGATCTGGCGCTGCTCTGGAGGCAGCTGCCCGCTGGCGCTGGATAGCTCTCTGCCGTCGAGACGAATCTCACCGGCCAGTAGCGATTCAAAACCTGCGATGGCCCTCAGGGTGGTGGTTTTGCCGCAGCCGCTGGGGCCGAGCAGGCTGCAGATGTCGCCATCGTTAACGTGGAAACTCAGGTCATTCACAATCACCTGATGCTGGTACGCCAGTTTAAGCTGGCTGACCTCAAGAAGTAGAGCCATGGATATTCCATTTGCGGTCCGCCTCGGATAGGCGGGTTGTAGCCAATAGCACCCATCTTAAAGGCTGGGGAGATAACGGGCAATGAAACTCATTCGCAATACTGAGCCAGATCAATACTCTGTCCAGCCAGCATTCGATGGGTCACTATCAGGTTGGTTAATAGCCGGTTATTTGTCTGGTGAACCCGGTTGCGCCCGGTGCCACCCCGGCGCTAGGCTGGATCGACAATATTACAAAAAATCACCTTGAATAAGCCTTGCGAGAACGCCTATATGTCCCAGAGCGAGCAAACCCACTACCGTGCCTGCCATCTTTGCGAGGCGATCTGTGGCCTTAAAATTGTGACCCAAGGGGAGCAGGTTGTCTCCATCAAAGGCGATGAAAATGACCCCCTGGGAAGGGGGCATATCTGCCCGAAAGCCGTTGCTTTACAGGACCTTCACGAAGACCCTGATCGCTTGCACAAGCCGATCAAGCGCGAAGGAGATCAGTGGCACGAAATAGAGTGGGAGCAGGCGTTTGAAGAGGTAGCCCAAGGCTTGGTCGGAGTGCAGCAGCGCCATGGACCCGATGCAGTGGCAACCTATCAGGGCAATCCCAACGCCCATAACCTGGGTTCTATTACTCACGCAAAAATGGTGACCAAGCAGCTACAAACCCGTAACCGGTTCACCGCTACCTCGGTCGACCAGCTGCCCCATCATCTCTCTTCCTTGTGGCTTTATGGGCATCAGTTTCTGATTCCGGTGCCCGATATTGACCGTACGGACTACCTGTTGATGCTGGGGGGTAACCCAATGGCGTCGAACGGGTCGCTAATGACGGTGCCAGATTTTCGAAAACGGGTCAAAGCGTTGCAGGATCGGGGTGGCCGATTGGTAGTGATCGACCCACGGCATACTGAAACAGCGGAGGTCGCCGACCAGCATCACTTTATTCGCCCGGAGACCGATGTACTGCTTCTGCTCGCGGTTTTGAACCGTATGCTGGAGAGCGGTTGCCGAGGCCGTGGCGAGGTCGGCGAGCGACTGCAAGGGCTCGAGGCGGTGGCCGAGAGTATTCGCGAGTTCACCCCGCAACAGGTCAGCGAACGCACGGGAATCCCGTGCGAAGATATTGAAGCGATGGCGAAGGCGTTAGCCGGCGAGCGCGCACTCTGTTATGGACGTATGGGCGTCTCGACCCAGCGCTTCGGTGGGCTTTGCCAGTGGCTGATCGCACTGATTAACCTGGTCGGGGGCAATATCGACCAACCTGGTGGCATGATGTTTCCTGCGCCAGCAATTGATTTTACCGCGTTCGCTGCCCCCGGGCACTTTAACCGCTGGCAGAGCCGCATTCGTGGCTTGCCAGAGTTCGCCGCAGAGTTGCCGGCATCGGCGATGGCCGAGGAGATGCTGGAGCCAGGTGAGGGGCAGGTTCGGGCACTGCTGACGATCGCGGGTAACCCGGTGCTGTCGACGCCGAATGGTCGTCAGTTAGAGCATGCTCTTGGCGAACTGGAGTTTATGGTGGCGATTGATCCCTACCTCAACGAAACCACCCGCTTCGCCAACATCATATTGCCACCGGCGTCGCCCCTGGCCCATGAACAGTACGATATGGTGTTCCACCATTTTGCGGTGCGCGACACCCAGCGCTATAGCGAAGCGATCTTCGCACCTCGCGCAGGCGCGTTGCTGGACTGGCAGCTGTTTAACGGGCTGGGAAAAGCGATGGCAGAGCTTAGCGGCAACTCCTTTCAGCCGCTGCCCGCCCCGCGAGAGCTGGTGGATCGAGGGCTAGCGCCCAGTGGGTTGAGTGTTGCGAAGCTGCTGGAATCCCCCAGTGGCATCGATCGCGGACCGATGCGAAGCAATCTGTTACGGCGCATTAAAACCCCTGACGGCCAGATTCACTGCGATGTGGCGGCATGTTTGCAGGATATTGAACGTGTGCAGGAGTCCTTGCAGCGGCCCGTCGGGGAGTTGACGTTGATCGGGCGTCGCCATGTGCGCTGCAACAACTCCTGGATGCACAATAGCCAGCGGCTGGTGAAAGGCAAATCACGTACAGCGTTACTGATTCATCCCGCCGATGCGGCGCGATATGGGTTAAGCGAAGGTGATCGGGCGCGGCTGGCCTCACGGATTGGGGAGGTGGAGGTCAGTATCTCGATTACCGACCGCCTGATGCAGGGCGTTGTGAGCTTACCCCATGGCTGGGGGCACCAGCGTCCTGGCGTTCGGTTGCAGGTGGCGAGTGAGTTCTCCGCCCCCAGCGCCAACGATCTGACCGATGAGCTCTGGCTGGATGCCCTGTCGGGTAATGCGGCGGTTAACGGGGTGCCCGTGTCTTTATCGTCGTTGCCGGCGCAATAGTAGGGTAGCGGCGTTAATTGTTGTAGAATGCACGCCAGAAGCGGTAACGGGATGCTGACAGGCAGGCCCTGCCGGTGAACTCCAGTTGAATTTTTACGAGGTAACCTGATGGATATTATGGACCAGATCAAACAGCAAATTGAGAGCAATACTGTCTTGTTGTTTATGAAGGGCACCCCCAACATGCCCCAGTGTGGTTTCTCCTCCAAGGCGGCTCAGGTCGTGATGGCCTGCGGTGAGCGTTTCGCTTACGTCAATATTCTGGAGCATCCGGAGATTCGGGCCAACTTGCCCAAGTACGCCAATTGGCCGACCTTCCCCCAGCTGTGGGTGGGTGGTGAGCTGGTCGGTGGCAGCGATATCATGGCTGAGATGTACGAGTCCGGTGAGCTGCAAACCCTGGTCAAGGAAGCCAGCGCCGCTGCGGGTGAGCAAGAAGCCGGATAACGCGCTCGTTGCCGGGGAAATCAGGCCGTTTTCGGCACGATCCCCACGTACAAAAGCCCGCCATTGGCGGGCTTTTGCCGTTATAGGCTTAGGTTATGAAAGTGGGCGCCGGGCGCCTTCAGGAGGTGGCAGACTGCAGGTAATTTTGTAAGCCCATCTTGTTGATAAGCTCCAGTTGAGTTTCCAGCCAGTCGATATGTTCCTCTTCCGAATCGAGTATTTTTTGCAATAGCTCGCGGCTAACGTAGTCTCGAATACTCTCGCAGTAAGCGATCCCTTCGCGTAGATCGGGCAGTGCGCAGTCCATCTCCAGGTTGAGGTCGCTTTGCAGCATCTCCGGGACGTTTTCGCCGATATGGAGTTTTCCCAGGTCCTGCAGGTTGGGCAACCCCTCAAGGAAAAGGATTCGCTCGATGAGCCAGTCTGCATGCTTCATCTCGTCGATGGATTCGTGGTACTCCTTCTCGGCCAGTTCGGTCAGCCCCCAGTCCTTGTACATGCGAGCATGAAGAAAATACTGGTTGATGGCGACCAGTTCGTTACCAAGGCAGCGGTTGAGATGCTCAATCACCTTACTATCACCTTTCATCGCGGTTCTCCTGTTAAGGGCTGGACTTTCAGTATGGATCAGCGATTTCAGGGCGCAAGGGAGATATGAGGTAACAGGGTGGAATTAAATCGCCGAGTAATAATCGCAACCGGTTGCGGGTTGCTGGTCGTTACCGGCCTGACGGAGCAGGTCCCGAGCGGTACGGGCGCATTTGCCACACTGGGTACCCACTCCCAAGGTTTCACGCAGGTCGCGCAGGCTATCGGCACCGGTATCGATCGACTGTTGAATCTGGCTATGGGTGATTCCTTTGCAAAGGCATACGTACATGATGGGTTCCTGGGAAAAGAGATCATTGGGGTTGAAGTGTTACGGAATAATAACCAAAACGAGAATCATTATCAATAAGTAGAAGCCCTTACTGCAAACCGATTACCAATAGGAAATCTCTATTGTTCCGCAAAATAAAATCAATGGCGATTTGGTGGGATGCAACCCCTGCACGGTGTACTATGCTTACCACCTGATTCACCGCGCCAGAAGCTGTAAACCGCTCTAGACAGGGCGTTTCACTGGCCACAAGAGATTGAAATCTTATCTGTTTTTGCAACATTGATCGGCGTGTTAGATAGCCGGTTTTCATAGTTCAACATTGGAGGAATATAACTATGGGCGTATTAGTAGGAAAATCTGCACCGGATTTCACTGCAGCGGCAGTACTGGGTAATGGCGAAATCGTTGACAGCTACACGTTGTCTGCTGCGATCAAAGGCAAGAAGGCGGTTGTGTTCTTCTATCCGCTGGATTTCACGTTTGTATGTCCCTCTGAGCTGATTGCCTTTGATCACCGTATCGAAGAGTTTATCAGTCGCGGCGTTGAGGTGATCGGTGTCTCTATCGATTCCCAGTTTAGCCACAACGCCTGGCGTAACACCTCTGTTAACGACGGTGGTATCGGTCCGGTTAAGTACACCCTGGTTGCAGATGTTAAGCACGAAATCTGCCGCGCTTATGATGTAGAAGCCGAGGCGGGTGTGGCGTATCGCGGTTCCTTCCTGATCGACGAAGATGGGTTGGTGCGTCATCAGGTCGTTAACGACCTGCCTCTGGGGCGTAATGTCGATGAGATGTTGCGTATGATCGATGCGCTGGCGTTCCACCAGGAGCATGGCGAAGTCTGCCCTGCAGGATGGAGTAAGGGTGACAAGGGCATGAATGCATCCCCCGATGGTGTTGCCAAGTACCTGAGCGAGAATGCCGATAACCTGTAAGCTTAACGCCTGCAGTGGACAAAAAAAGGGACGCGATCGCGTCCCTTTTTTTGTCCTTTCGGTGATGTGGAAGCGTTAGCGAAACGGATTCCAGCCCCCCAGCTCCTGCCAGCGATTGACGATGGCGCAAAATAGTTCTGCCGTCTTTTCCGTATCATACAGAGCAGAGTGGGCTTCACGGTTATCAAACTCGATCTCCGCCGCCTGACAGGATTTGGCCAGCACTGTCTGGCCATAGGCGAGTCCAGCCAGGGTCGCGGTGTCGAAGGTCGAAAAGGGGTGAAAGGGATTACGCTTGAGGTCGCAGCGGTTGACGACCGCGTTTACAAAGCCGAGATCGAAAGTGGCGTTGTGGCCCACCAGTATGGCTCGGTTGCAGCCGGTACTCTTTACGGTTTTGCGTACGATGCGGAAGATCTTCTCCAGTGCTTCCTTTTCATCGACGGCTCCACGCAGGGGGCTATCGGGCTGGATACCAGTGAATTCCAGCGCAGCGGGCTCAATATTCGCTCCCTCAAAGGGATTGACGTTAAAAGAGATCGCCTCGTCAGGGTAGAGGAAACCCTCTTCGTCCATGCTCATGGTGACCGCGGCGATCTCGAGCAACGCGTCGGTCGACGCGTTGAAACCGCCGGTTTCTACATCAATAACCACCGGCAGGAAGCCGCGGAAACGGCTCGCTATCAATGATTTACCCTGCATCTCATCGTTCACACCCTTGTCCCTTCTATTACCTGCCACTGTAGCGTCTCACCGGCCCGCAGGGGTACCAGTGGTTGCTCACCCAGCGTAAGTGTCTTTGGCACCTGCCAGGGCTGTTTAATGAGCGTGATTGTATCGGTGTTTCTGGGAAGTTGGTAAAAGTCAGGGCCATTAAAGCTGGCAAAGGCCTCGAGTTTGTCCAGTACCCCCAGCTCTTCAAAAAGCTCAGCGTACAGCTCTATGGCGGCGTGTTCGCTATAGCAACCAGCACAGCCGCAGCTGTTTTCTTTAGCTGCCTGGCTATGGGGGGCTGAATCGGTGCCGAGGAAAAAACGGGAATCCCCGCTGCTAACGACATCGCGCAGGGCTTGCTGGTGCCGGTTGCGTTTTAAAACGGGCAAGCAGTAAAAGTGGGGCTTGATGCCGCCGACCAAAAGGTGGTTGCGGTTATACAGCAGGTGCTGGGGGGTTATGGTCGCCCCGACATTGTGGTCGGCGCCGAGCACAAATTGTACGGCGTCGGCGGTAGTGATGTGTTCGAACACGATGCGCAGTTGCGGATAACGTATGTGCAACGGGGCGAGCTGCTGTTCGATAAAGGCCGCCTCGCGGTCAAAAATATCGATGCTATCGTGGGTGACCTCGCCGTGCACGAGCAGTGGCATACCAACTTCTGCCATCGCTTCCAGTGCTGGATAGATCTTCTCCAGTGAGGTCACACCAGAGTCGGAATTGGTTGTGGCTCCTGCGGGATAGAGCTTGGCAGCACTGATTTGCCCACTGGCGTGCGCCTCCCGAATGGTCATTGCACTGGTGTTGTCAGTCAGGTAGAGGACCATCAAGGGTTGCCACAAGCTGCCGCGAGGGCGTTGGGCGACAATACGGTCACGGTACGACATTGCCGCTGTCAGGTCGGTTACCGGCGGGGTCAGGTTCGGCATGACGATCGCTCGACCGAAATAGCGCGCGGCGTCAGCAACGGTATGTTTCAGCGCGGCACCATCCCGCAGGTGCAGGTGCCAGTCGTCGGGACGGATAATAGTGAGGGTGTCGGTCATGACAGGGGCCTTGTTTTTCGATCATCTAAGCTGTTGCGCATCCTAACCCAACGGCGTTCGTTTCGATAGATGAAGGGCCTTCTAAAGAGCTGAGCGCAGAATCAAAATCAGGGGTAAAGTTTTACTTATGGCAGCCGATATTCATGGATGTAACGGGAGTGCAGGAGTGTACAGTGGAGAATCGGGGTAGGCGCTTTATCCTTTGGTCGGGTCTGGCAGCGATGGTTTCGCTGTTGGCAATGCCTGCCCACGCCGCGACGTATAGTGCGCCGATGGACAGCTCTACCTGGCGTCTGGAAGCCTCGGTATTCGAATGTCGCCTTTCCCACTCCATTCCCGCCTACGGGGAAGCGGTGTTTTCCCACCGGGCCGGTGAACGGGTCAGTTTCTATCTGGATAGCTGGCACCGCCCTATGCGGCAGGGCAAGGCGGAGCTGACGTCCGAGCCGCCACCATGGCGTATCGGAGCGGTGGTTCGTGAGATGGGTGCGGTCACCGTAAGTGCAGGTCGTAAACCGGTCTCCCTGAAGGGGTCGCTACCCAGCTCGATGCTGGCACAGCTCTATGGCGGAATGCAGCCAACCCTCCATCGTCTGTCCTGGTATGACAGTAAGCAGCCGGTAGCGGTTGAGTTATCCCCGGTTAATTTTCAGCCGGTTTATCAGCAGTATGTGGGCTGTCTATCGCAGTTACTTCCGGTCAATTTTGACCAGATTCAACGTACCATCGTGCTCTTCGATAGCGGTAAAACCCAGCTCAGAAACGAGGCGCTGCAAACCCTTACTGATATCGTTACCTACGTTAAAGCGGATCCCTCGGTCAGTACCATCTTTATTGATGGTCACACCGATAACCGGGGGCGCCGGCTGGCGAATCGTGAGCTGTCCAAGGAGCGCGCTGAAGTGGTTCGTGAATACCTGCAAAAACGTGGCTTGCCAACGGATATGATTCTGTTGCGATTCCACGGTGAGCGCTACCCGGTAGTGGACAATACCAGTAGCAGCAATCGTGCCCGCAACCGCCGGGTTACCATCCGCCTGGAAAAAGAGGAGAGCTTCGATAGCTGAAGCTCCACCTATTTTGGCTATTTGCACTCTGAGGTTGGGTTTTTGACCCGTGGTAGCAAAGGAGAGCCCCCCGGTTCTGTGCAAAACCAGGTAGGAGTCAGCTTGGTGTTCCCCAGGCGTTTCGTGCATAAGTTGGTTGGGCACTGTAGTGGTCAAAACGGTAGCTACGCGCGCAGAGGGGACGTTAGCGAAACCGGATCACGGGCGGTTGGAGTCGACCAAGGGACGCTGATAAAGAGCTTGTCTAACCGCATCTTGCGCCCATTTGCTGTCCTTTTGCGCTACTGACACTGCCACCACACCCCTGCAAGCCGGATACACATAAGTGGACAGCTATTTTGCAGCTCTGAGCGACTGGTATAGACAGGGACTATGGGTTCTCGGCCATCAGTGTCTTTTCAGGGATCATCCGCTGAGGCGTATTTTGGCAATACCTCAATGGCTTCAACCGTCGTCGGCTAGATGAATGGCTTCTACGGTTTGTGCCAGCACGTCGGGTTGATTCTTAGTCTTTTACAAAATTGACATTGACGCGCCTCCACTTGCAGGCTACAAGTAAACATATGAATATATATTTGAATGTTTATGAGTAATGCTGTTTCATGAAGACATGTAACTCGATTAGAAGAAAATTAAGCGAAGACGCCACCGCTGAGCTTGCGGACATGTTCCGATTGATGGGGGATGGTAGTCGATTAAAAATCATTCTCGTCTGCCTGAACGAACCTGTGTGCGTAGGTGATATAGCCCTGCAACTTGAGCTCTCAGCGTCACTGGTAAGTCATCACTTGCGCCTTCTTCGCGCCGCACGCCTACTGCGGTCAGAAAAAAGAGGCAAACAGGTTTTTTACTCCGTTGCAGACGAACACATACGCTGTGTTCTCGAAGACATGATTGACCACGTGGCTGAACCCTATGATCGCGAGGAAACATAATGGCAGGGTGTACTAGTTGTGCCAGCGATAGCGCGACCGACTCCGACCGCATGAATCCGCAGTTTCGTCGCGTATTATGGTTTGCTCTGGCTAGCAACGGCATGATGTTCATTGTTGAGCTTGGTGCAAGTTTCTACAGTGGGTCGATATCGCTTCAGGCCGATGCCCTCGATTTTTTTGGCGATTCCATCAACTACGGCCTATCCCTTCTCGTACTTGGAATGAGTCTACAGGTTCGTGCCAAGGCTGCTCTTTTCAAAGGTGCCACCATGGCGCTTTTCGGTTGCTGGGTCATAGGCAGTGCGATCTACAGGATCGGCTCAGAAAAAGTACCTGACCCTGAGATCATGGGCGTTATTGGCCTCATGGCATTGGCGGTCAATGTTTTGGTCGCAGTTATGCTGTTTCGCTACCGCAGCGGCGACAGCAATATGCGCTCCATCTGGTTGTGTAGTCGAAACGATGCTTTAGCAAATATTGCGGTAATGGGGGCTGCTGTCGGCGTCTTCACCACCGCGTCAGGCTGGCCAGACCTAGTGGTTGCGGCTGTCATTGCCGGCCTCAATGTTAGTGCTGCGATACAGGTTGTACGTCAGGCGCAATTAGAACTTAAACAATCACAAGGAATAGGTGATCTCAATGAAAGCGGCTCCTCTTAAAATTATCTTATCTGTCCTGTGCCTAACGCTGGCTGTGCCTTTTATGGCGGAAGAAGCCAATGCCCACAATCATATGGATAGATGGGGCCCTCAGTGGTCGCAGAACGGTATGAGGGGGCAAGGTATGGGTATGAACAGACAAAGCATGGCGCGACACCGAGCATTCATGCGAAGCGGAGTACCGAGCCCATATACAGGGAGTCAAAACCCCTATTCGCAAACTCCTGAAGCCATTCGTGCTGGCGGTAGCCTATATCAACAGCAGTGTGCTGTGTGCCACGGAGTACAAGGGGTGGGGGATGGCGTGGCAGCTAATTCTCTAACCCCACCTCCTGCTGTACTAGATCAGTTGATTCAGGTGCCGATGGCGGCCGATGAATATCTGCTTTGGTCAATTTCTGAAGGAGGTAAACCTTTCGGCACTGACATGCCTGCTTTTAAGGAGCAACTGTCTGAAAATGATATATGGAAGATAGTGGCTTACATGCGAGCAGGTTTTCCTTCGACCACTGACAGTGACCCACAATAGGAGGCAGGTATGAAAATATTTGTTCATCGAGTATTGGCGTTCGCATGTCTGTTACTGCCCTCACCGGCAGTGCTAGCACAGCAGTGGGGCCGCGAAGGCTACGGACCGCATATGGGCTGGGGAAGCGGCGTGTTCTTTGGCCCATTAATGACCCTTGTGTTTATTGCTGTTGTGGTAATAGTCGTGATGTCGCTCGTACGTTGGTTGAGCGGGGATAAATCAAAGCGCCCTTCGGCAACAAGTCAGGACGCTATGGATATTCTTAAAGAGCGTTTCGCAAAAGGTGAGATTGACCGAGAAGAGTTCGAGGAGCGCCGAAGGGTCTTGACGAGTGACCCTTAGCTGAGCACGCTTCGACGGTTTTTGGAGCGATTTGTGAAGTCGGCAATGAAGGCAAGTGCGGCAATGCAAAAAACTCATGCCACGTGGCCGCTTGGTTTTGACTGCTACCGCTCATCATCTCCCCATCAGCGCCATTCAAACGTCCGGCTTGGGCCAGACCCTCCGCTCTTCAACCGCAGGATGGCTTGGGAATCCAACCAAGCCCTGCTTCCAGAACTACGTTCCAATAGTATGAAATCCAACTAGTGTCCTGTGATCAGGTTGGAGAGCCCAAAGAGCTCATTTAAACCCTGGAATGCAAATAGTCCCTATTTTCTGAAGGCACCCCCTCATATTGACCCCTGTTAACAAAACAAAACCTGAAAATCTGCGGGAAGTCGTGATCGGGCTGGGATTTCGTCACGTGGGCGTTTAGAATACTCTGCCTTTTGTTAGGTGTTGGCGAACAGTGTTGTCTGCTCGGGAGGCCTTAGGGCTGGGGTTTCGAATCTGTTAGCGGCCCCTTAGGGAACCGATGCCCGGATATAAACAGTAAAGAGAGTGGGAAAACTCGATGAAAAGCATTAATAAAGTAGTCCTGGCGTACTCAGGAGGTCTCGACACCTCCGTGATTGCCAAGTGGCTAGAGGACACCTATCAGTGTGAAGTGGTCACCTTTACCGCTGACCTTGGGCAGGGCGAAGAGCTTGAGCCTGCGCGCCTGAAAGCAGAAGCGATGGGGATCAAAGAGATCTACATTGACGACCTGCGAGAAGAGTTTGTCCGAGATTTCGTATTCCCCATGTTCCGAGCCAACACCATCTACGAAGGTGAATATCTGCTGGGTACCTCGATTGCGCGCCCCCTGATTGCCAAGCGCCTGGTGGAGATCGCCAATGAAACCGGAGCCGATGCGATCGCCCACGGTGCGACCGGCAAAGGTAACGACCAGGTTCGTTTCGAGCTGGGTGCCTATGCGCTCAAACCGGGCATTCAGGTTATTGCACCCTGGCGTGATTGGGATCTCAGTTCCCGCGAAAGTCTGCTGGCATACTGCGATATGCACGGCATTCCAGTCGAGAATAAGCAGGGCAAGAAATCGCCCTACTCCATGGACGCCAACCTGCTGCACATCTCGTATGAGGGCGGCCTGTTGGAAAGCCCCTGGAATGAGCCGGAAGAGGATATGTGGCTGTGGAGCGTTGCCCCCGAAGAGGCACCGGCCGAGCCTACCTATATTGAGCTCGATTATCACCAGGGCGATATCGTCGCCATTGATGGCGAGAAGATGAGCCCTGCCCAGATACTGGCTTATCTGAATAAAGTGGGCGGTGATAACGGTATCGGCCGGGTCGATATTGTTGAAAACCGCTATGTGGGTATGAAAGCGCGGGGCTGTTACGAAACACCCGGCGGCACCATTATGCTAAAGGCACACCGGGCGATCGAGTCGATCACCCTGGATCGTGAGGTGGCGCACCTTAAAGATGAGCTGATGCCCCGTTACGCCAAGCTGATCTACAACGGCTACTGGTGGTCACCCGAGCGTGAGATGCTGCAACAGATGATCGATAGCTCACAGCGCTTCGTGAATGGTAAGGTTCGCCTGAAGCTCTACAAGGGCAACGTGATCGTTGTTGGGCGTAAATCGAAGGATACCCTGTTCGACGAGAGCATAGCGACCTTTGAAGACGATGCTGGCGCCTACGACCAGGCCGATGCGGCGGGCTTTATCAAGCTCAACGCTTTGCGCATGCGGATCGCAGCCAAGAAGGGGCGCAGTCCCCTGAAGTAATATGGCGGTGTTGAACTAAAAAAGGCCTCGGATGAGGCCTTTTTTAGTTCGGGTGGCAGAGTCTGCGCTCGTCACCGGCACGCTATCGGTTGGCTCCTGATGATGAGGGTTAGGTGGCGATCAGTTCGATGGCGTAACCGTCGGGGTCACGCACAAAAGCAATTTCAGTGGTGCCGCCCTTAACGGGACCGGGTTCCCGGCTGATCACGCCGCCGGCTTCGCGGATGCGTTCGCAGGTGCCATAGAGGTCATCGGTGGCAAGGGCAATGTGGCCATAGGCGTTGCCGTGATCATAGCTCTCGGTGCCCCAGTTGTAGGTCAGCTCGATCACAGCCCCCTGGCTCTCATCGCCGTAACCGACAAAGGCGAGGGTATATTTAAAGGCTTCGTTTTCGGACTTTCTCAGTAGTTCCATACCCAAAACTCGGGTGTAGAAGTCGATTGAGCGGTCGAGGTTGCCGACGCGGATCATGGTGTGCAGTAGTCTCATCAATTACTCCCTTGTTCAGTGGCTGGGGCGACGTTGTTGCCGTTTACCATAGCGCTTTTTAGGTCGACCTGGTAACCGCTGCCGCGCTCTATATGTTCAATGCGGACCAGTAGATAGTCCCACGCCGGGGCGAACCAGAAAAATGTTTCCCGCTCCTTACCCTTTTTTCGTAGGCGTTTGATCTTGACGGTTTCGATTTTACCCCAAGGTGTATTCAGGGTTTCCGCTCCGGCTCGTTCAAAGCGCAACTGATCGAGCCGATCCGCCTTCTCAATCACCTGGTAGGTAAGGGGGGTGCGTTGATGCATCAGGTCGAGGCGCATCTGCTCCTGATAGCTGAGTTCATCCTGAACGCCAGTGGCAAGGGTCACGGTCCAGGGCGGGGACGATTGGTTGGTGGCGAGTTTGTCACTCCAGTCAAATTGTACATCGGTCGCCGGTTTTGATTTGGTCCCCGCGTATTGATAGTGCAGTGGCGTGATGAGGTGCTCGGAGGTGACGGCGAAGTTTGAAGATTGATGCTGGTAGAACTTGATCAGCAGGATGCGGATGTCAGTATTGAAGCTCGCGCTGTAGCTACCATTGTCGTTAACCTTGAGGGAGCGTACGGCCTCTCCGGTTTGGCCGAAGTAAGTGGCACTATAGGTTGCCTCATAGGGCGTTAGCTCGAGCGCTGACAATGGTAGCGAGAGGCAGAGACAAGCAGCGGCAAACAGCGGCAAACGTAGGCGCATAAAGAGGACTTTTCTCTTTTTAGAAAAGGTTATGGTAGCGCGCTTTGTTGGATACCGCGAATGTTGGCTCAATCGTGGTATTGGTACCCCTCCGCGGGTAGGGGGGCATCATCCAGATAGGCAATACCCTGTTTCAACGATAAGCGTCCCTCGGCGAACCACTGCGCCGCCAGCGGGTAGATTCGGTGTTCCACTCCATGCACGCGCGCCGCCAGAGTCTCCTCAGAGTCGCTGGCGTTGATGGCAACCGGCGCCTGGATTACGGTCGCTCCGCCGTCAAGCTCTTCGGTCACGAAATGAACCGTTGCGCCGTGCCACTGGTCGCCAGCTTCCAATGCTCGCTTATGGGTGTGCAGCCCTCGATATTTGGGCAGCAGTGAGGGGTGGATATTGAGCATCCGCCCCTCGTAGCGACGGGTGAACTCAGGGGTAAGAATTCGCATGAAGCCTGCCAGGATAACCAGTTCAGCGTGCATGCCATCGATGGCTTCGGCAAGCGAAGCGTCGAAGGTTTCCCGGGAATCGAATTGACGGTGATCGACGAGCGCCGTGGCTATACCTGCACGCTGGGCGCGCTGCAAGCCGAACGCATCTGCCCGATTGCTAATGACGCCGCTGATCTCGATGCCGATCTCCTGCGCCCGGTCGATCAGCGCTTGGAGGTTGCTGCCGCTGCCGGAAATTATTACTACCGTCTTGGTTGCCATCGCCCGATATATCCTAGAGTCCGCGCAGTTCGACCTGCTCTTCATCGCCTTCCAGACTGGTGATTTCGCCAATAACCCATGGGGTTTCACCCTCTTCGGCAAGCAGGGATAGTGCGCTGTCTCGCAGTGCGCTAGGCACCACAATCACCATACCAACGCCGCAATTAAGGGTGCGGTACATCTCGCGCTCCTCGACATTACCCTGCTCCTGCAGCCACTGGAACACCTCGGGGCGCTTCCAGCTGCTGATATCGACTACGGCCTTGCAGTTGTCGGGCAGAACTCGGGGAATGTTCTCCAGGAGACCGCCGCCGGTGATGTGGGAGAGTGCGTTGACCTGGGATTCACGAATCAGGCGCAGTAATGATTTAACATAGATACGAGTCGGCTCCATCAACGCATCGGCCAGGGTCTTATCGCCCATCGGCTGGCTCAGGTCGCTATCGGAGACCTCAAGGATCTTGCGGATCAGGGAGTAGCCGTTTGAGTGTGGACCTGAAGAGGGCAGGGCGATCAGCAGGTCGCCCGCTTTCACCTTACTGCCGTCAATCAGGCGGGATTTTTCGGCGACCCCAACACAGAATCCGGCCAGATCATAATCTTCACCCTCATACATTCCGGGCATTTCGGCGGTTTCCCCACCTACCAGCGAGCAGCCGGCGAGTTCGCAACCGGTACCGATGCCGCTAACAACCTGGGCCGCGACGTCCACGTTGAGGCGACCTGTGGCGTAGTAGTCGAGGAAAAACAGGGGCTCGGCACCGGCGACGATCAGGTCGTTGACGCACATGGCCACCAGGTCGATGCCGATGGTGTCGTGTTTGTTCAATTTCATCGCCAGGGCAAGCTTGGTGCCCACGCCATCGGTACCGGAAACCAGCACCGGCTCCTTGTAACCTTTAGGGAGCTCACACAGAGCGCCGAAGCCCCCCAGTCCTGCCATCACTTCGGGGCGTCGAGTGCGTTTGGCAACCCCTTTAATTCGTTCGATCAGCTGGTTTCCAGCATCGATATCGACCCCGGCGTCTTTGTAACTGATGGAGGGCTTATTGGAGTCGCTGTGGCTGGTCATTCAGTGGCCTGCATGGTTGGGATAAATTGAGAAATGTGGCCCGGATTCGGGGCTGCGCTATTTTAGCAACAGTTTCCGGTCCCGAACAGGGATGCCTGTCATCGAATCTGTGGCAAAATAGCAGTTTTACTCGCACGGATACCTCTCTTCATGGATCAAACCTCTAAACCTTTGCATGTTCTGTTGATTTGGGTCGTGGTGGCACTAGGCTGGCATGCCCCGGTGTGGGCCGAAACAGTGGAGGATCTCTACAGCGCCGAGGTGCTGGTTGCAGGTCAGGATGGGGAGTCCCGTTCGGTGGGGATGCAGCAAGCGCTGATTCTGGTGCTGGGAAAGGTGTCGGGTGCCGCCCTCGCCACCGATGAGGAGCTGCAGGCCCGACTCGGCGACGCCGGTCGTTATGCACGCACCTTCGGCTATCACGAGACCGACGAGACGTTACAGACGCAAGAGGGTGAAACGATACCCGCCAGCCGTATGCGTGTCAGCTTTGATCCACGCGGCGTCACCCTGCTGGCACGGGAGCTGGATCTGCCGATCTGGGGTGCCAACCGCCCGAGTGTGCTGGTATGGCTAATCGAAGAGGAGCGAGGCAAGCGTCAGGTCGTAGCCAGCGGGGGCACCGGGCCGGTTCATGAAGCGTTGGAAGCGGGGGGAGAGGAGCGTGGACTGCCGCTGATGCTGCCACTTATGGATATTGACGACCGTACCGAAATTACGGACACCGAGCTCTGGGGGCTATTTGCAGAGCCGATCGTCGAAGCCTCGGCCCGCTATAATCCCGGGGCGGTTCTCGCGGGCCGTTACTACCGGGTTGCATCGAACCAGTTGGCTGGACGCTGGATGATGATCTTTCGAGGCGAACGTACCAGCATCGATGTGAGGGCAGCGGATGAAACCGAGCTGGTAAACAAGGGCATTGACCTGGCGGTACGTGAATTGGCTGCACGCTATGCGATTCGTCTTGGTGACGCGTCTGAACTGCCTGCCCGTCTCGTGCTTGCTGGTGTTAATAGTGGCGATGACTACGCGCAGGCGATCAACTATCTGCAAAAGATAACGGCGGTGCGCAGTGCCAAACCGATCGGGGTAGAGGGCGACCAGCTTACGTTGCACCTGACCATCGACGGCACTCTGGCGCAGCTAAAAGAGGTGATTGCGCTCGATAACAGAATGCAGCCGGAACTTGAGCGCAGCGCGTTGGAACCGGTGGGTAGCCGCTCACTCTATTATCAATGGCTGAGCCTGCCCTGAACAGAAGCAGTGAAGGAATCACAGATGGATTCACAGGAGACGACGGTATCCCAGCGCTGGTTTTTGCTGGGGGCCACACTGGTCGCAGGGGGGTTGGTTTATTTACTGAGCCCTATTTTGGCACCGTTTCTGGTGGCGATGATTCTGGCGTATCTGGGCGATCCGATTGCGGACCGGCTGGAGGCCTACGGCTGCTCGCGCACCTGGTCTGTGGTGTGGGTGTTCGTGGTGATGACGCTGCTATTGCTGGCCGTCATGTTGGTCATTATTCCCATGCTGGGCTCTCAGCTCCGCTATCTGGTGACCAACCTGCCGGACTGGATTCGTGATACCGAACGACACCTGGTGCCGCTGTTGCAGGGCTATCTGGGGGTTGAGGCGGAGCAGTTACAGCTGTCGGCGGTGGTAGCCCAGCTCAAGGAGAGTTGGCAGGGGGTGGGTAATATTCTGGTCGGCGGGATACTGTCGGTGTCTCGTTCGGGACTCGCGGTTGCGGGTTGGCTCGCCAATCTGCTGTTGATACCGGTGGTAGCGTTTTACCTGCTGCGTGACTGGGATATTTTGATGGAGAAACTGAGGGCGCTGTTGCCGCTCAATGTGCAGCCACTCATTCGCGGCTTGACCCGGGAGTGTGACGAAGTACTGGGTGCGTTTCTGAAAGGCCAAATGATCGTCATGATCTGCCTCGGCGTGATCTACTCGATCGGGTTATGGATCGTGGGGCTCAAGCTGGCGCTGGTGATCGGTTTACTGGCGGGGCTGGCCAGTATTGTGCCCTACATGGGGTTTATCGTAGGGATCGGCGCCGCGATGGTTGCGGGTCTGTTCCAGTTCGATGGTTATCTCCCCTTGCTGTGGATCGGCGGCGTGTTTATGGTTGGGCAGATGCTTGAAGGGATGGTTCTGACCCCGATGCTGGTAGGTGATCGTATCGGCTTGCATCCGGTAGCGGTGATCTTTGCCATCATGGCGGGTGGCCAGTTGTTCGGGTTTACCGGCATACTGCTGGCGTTGCCCGTGGGGGCCGTGATTATGGTGTTAGTCCGCCACCTCCACGACAATTATCTTCAGAGCCACCTCTACCACGCTGATATTTCCGATCGAACCAATGAGAGCTAAGTTGTTAGTGATATGAGCCACCCTGTGCAATTACCCTTGGGCATTCGCCTGCGCGATGAGGCGACCTTCGATAACTTCGTCGCTGGCGATAACGGTGCTTTGATGGCGATGCTTGATCCCCGGCTTGCAAAACGCGGAGAGCAGGAGCCACTGTTCTATCTTTATGGCAATCCCGGCGTGGGGGTTAGTCATCTGTTGGAAGCCGCTTGCCATCAGGCCGACCAGGCGGCTCAAAGTAGCGTTTACCTGCCCCTGCTTGAACTCGGGGATTATCCCGCCTCGCTGCTGGAGGGGTTGGAAAATCTGGATCTGGTGTGCATCGATGACCTGCAGCAGGTAGCGGGCTCGATGGCATGGGAGGAGGGGCTGTTTCACCTCTTTAATCGTGTTCGCGATAGCGGAACCCGGCTCCTACTGGGGTCGCGGCAGACGCCGGCCAATATGGGGGTCCAGCTCCCGGATCTGGTCTCCCGCCTGGGGTGGGGATTGGTGTTTCAGGTGCAGCCGCTGGATGATGAGCACAAGTGCGAGGCCCTGATCTTGCGCGCTCGGAATCGGGGGCTGGAGATGAGCGATGAGCTGGCGCGCTATATATTGTCGCGCAGCGAACGCGGCATGGGTGCGTTGTTTGGAGTGCTGGAACAACTCGATAGTGCCTCGCTGCGGGATAAGCGGCGGCTTACCCTACCCTTTATCAAGCAGGTAATGGGGTGGTAGTCGGGACGGCGCAGCAGCGCCTGCTTAACCGACGCTCCCTACTCGCTGTATAGCTCAATACTATCGGCTGTCATCGAGTAGCCTGCCATTCCCAGCTCCGACTCATAGCCCTGAGTGCTTAATACTCCCTCAATCCAGAAGGGGTCGTAGAGGGCATCGGCAGAAAGCCCCTCGGGATAGCGGACATGGATGATCTGGTTGGGGGGAGGAGGGGGTACATGAATACAGGCGCCGAAATAGGGCACCAGCAGTAACTCGCGAATTATTTCGTCATCCCCGAACTCCAGGGGAACCACATAACCCGGAATGCGAACCCGCTGTTGGTCCAGCTCGGCCACCAGTTGCGGGCTGCGTTGTAGCCCCTCGATACGAGCCTTGGCCTCCTCGATCATCTGCTCGGTCATGGCCGCCAGGTCGTGGTAGTTGGCGTTGCGTTCGGCCAGAACCGCCTCTACCTGGGTTTGGGGCACAAGGTCTAGCCAATCGAGGGTACGGGCATCGGCCAGGCAGGTGATGGGGAGCAGAACACTCATTAACAGTAATAGGGGGCGATTCATCGGGGTCTCCTCCGCGAGTGGTCGTTAATGTAGCGGCGTTTGTCAGGTGCGAATGCTCAAGCCGTCGCTGAGTGAGTGTCGATACGCTTGCCATGCAGGGATAAGCCCCATCATCAGGGCGCCTCCAACCACCGCCGCGATAATGGCCAGATCGTAGAATCCGGGCGCCGTAATCGGGAGGTGAATGCCGTAAAGCCCGCTGGCTATAGGCTGCGCCGCCAGTAGTAACAGGTAGAGAAGCCCTAGTCCCAGTGCGCTTCCTGCCCCGGCCAGTAATACAGATTCACTCAGCATGAGGGTGAATATATGTCTCGGGCGAGCGCCAAGGGCGCGTAAGATAGCCATCTCGCGCCGGCGCTCGTTCAGTGAGGCCAGCAGGCTGGTTAGCATACCGACCAGGCCCGCAATGACGACAAATACCGAGATCGCCAGCAGTGCCTTTTCCGCTGTGCCGATCAAACTCCAGAGTTGCCTCAGGGTCACGCCGGGCAGGATCGCCAGCAGGGGCTCGGCCTCATACTGGTTAATCTCGCGCTGCACCGACAGGGTTGCGACGCGGGATTTTAACCCGACCAGGGCGGCGGTGATACTTCCGGGCTCCAGCCCATGTTCGTGTTCATTTTCATGTTCATTTTCATGTTCATTTTCATGCTCATTTTCATGTTCATTTTCATGCTCATGCTCATCGGCCTGATGCTGATCTGTTGCTACCTGGCTGGAGGTTGCCGGGGCTGCACCGCTCTCCCAACCGTTATGAATCGCTTCAATGGCCGGCAGCGAGACGTGGATGGTTTGATCGACCGGGGTTCCTGTGGGGGCCAATATACCGCTAACCCGAAAGGGTTGGTCATCGTGGTTTGCGAAACTGATACGCCCCGTGCCGTGGGCCAGCACTAGCGAATCAGCAAGCTGGTAGTTTAGTGCACGGGCAACTTCGGCCCCAATCACTGCGTCATGGAGGTCGCTGAACCAGGCGCCCTTGTCGACCCTGAGGGGTTGTCGATTGGCGTAGCGGTAGTGCTCCAGGTAGCTGTCGTTAGTGCCCAGCACGCGATAGCCGCGGTGGGAGTCGCCCAGCGATAGCGGCACTGACCAAGCCACCTGGGGGTGCTCGTCGATCCTCTCATAACTCTCCCATGAGATCGAATTGGTGGCATCGCCAATGCGAAAAATGGAGTAGAGCATCAGTTGAATGGGCCCCGTACGCGGCCCCACGATCAGGTCTGTGCCGGAGAGGGTTTGGGTGAAACCACGCTTCGCCTCTGTGCGCAGTTTCTCCACTCCCAGCAGCAGGCTGACGCTGATGGCGATGGAGAACAGAGTCAAAAGCGCTGTGGTACGGCGGTTTAGCAGGCTTTTCCAGGCAAGAAGCAGTGTCGACATTTAAGACTCCTCCGGGACGATCTGTGCTTTGTTGAGGCTCGGCAGGTCGATAACCCGGGAAAAGAGCGGTTCCAGCGTGCGGTCATGGCTGACAAATAGCAGCGTAGAGTTTGCCGCGGCGCACTCATCGAACAGCAGTCGCAGGAAGCGCTCGCGAGACTCGGAGTCCAACGCTGAGGTAGGCTCATCGGCGATAATCAGCTCCGGCGCACCGATCAGGGCGCGCGCGGCGGCGACTCGCTGCTGCTGGCCGATGCTCAGTGCGCTGACCGCGCGCCCCAGCATGCGGGGATCGGCGCCCAACCCCAGATGCTCCAATAGCCGCAGCGCTTCGCCTTCCAGGGTGGGGGAGCTACTGAGCGCCCGTAGTCTGCGCTGTTTGCTAAAGCGTGTTGCCAGCAGAATGTTTTCTACCAGCGACAGGTAGGGCAGTAAGTTAAACATCTGGAACAGGTAGCCGATATGATCGCTGCGAAAACGGTCACGGGCCGCGTTGCCCATCTCCTGCAACGGTTGCCCCAGCACCGATACCGAACCAGCGTCGGGCAACAGCACTCCACCGAGTAGCCCCAGAAGAGTCGTTTTTCCGCTCCCGCTGGGGCCCCGAATCAGAATTCGCTCCCCGGCGGTGATGTCGAGCTGCTCTATATCCAGTACAGGGTCATGGCCAGGCCATGAATACCGGACCCCCGATAGCGCGATCACCGGCGCTGGTTTATGTGGGTTTGCTGAGGTCATGGGTTTTCTACTGTTGGGTGTGGGTATGGGTGCGGTTGATCAGCTGGTATTTCCAGCGTACGTACATCATGGAGCTGCAAAACAGCAGGGCGCTGAGAATAGACTCCAGCCAGCCAAAGGCTTCGGTGGGGGCGGCGAAGGTGTTGAGTACGCCGGCAGTAAAATAGAACAGCACCACGAAGCAGAGCCAGGCCTGGGCTTTAGGGGCACCACTTAACACCGCCGGCAGGAACAGGATCAGGGGCACCGCTTGTACCAGCCAAACACTCAGCAGGTGATCCACCTTAGGCGGGTCGATGATAAAGGTCCAGAGGGTGATAATTGTCAGGATCGCGAAGTACAGTACCCGGCTCATCAACAGGGCGCCATCGGCATTGCGCTGCAAAGGGTCGGGACTCATGAAATATCTCCCTGCAGGCGTCCGGCCAGGCGCGCAACCCGCTGGCCTAGTGCCATACATAGCGCCTGCTCATCGCTGCTGATTGAGCGGTCGTTGTCGGCTCCCGAATGATGACTCGCTCCATAGGGCGTTCCCCCGCTGCTGGTGCGCATTAACGCGCTTTCACTGTAGGGGATGCCGCAATAAACCATGCCGTGGTGTAGCAGTGGCAACAGCATGCTGAGCAGGGTGCTCTCCTGACCACCGTGGAGACTGGAGGTCGAAGTAAACGCCGCTGCAGGTTTATCGATCAGGGCGCCGGTTAACCACAGTGCGCTGGTGCCGTCGATAAAGTATTTGAGCGGGGCCGCCATATTGCCAAAGCGGGTGGGACTTCCCAGTATCAAGCCGGCGCAGTTGCGCAGATCCTCTTCGCTGCAGTAGATGGCCCCCTCGGCCGGGATGTCGGGTTCCGTGGCCTCACAGAGTGCAGAAACCGCCGGTACGGTGCGCAGGCGCGCCTCCATGCCGGTTTCGCGTTCGACCCCGAGGGCGATCGTTTTAGCCATCTCGGCGGTGGCACCATGGCGACTGTAGTAGAGCACCAGGATGTAGGCTTGGGACATCAGAGAATCTCCAATACGGATTCCGGTGGACGGCCTACTTTGGCGCGTCCTCCGGCAACCACAATGGGGCGCTCGATCAGGCGAGGGCACTTGACCATGCCATCGATCAGGGTCGCCTCTGGCAGGTCGGCCTGATTGAGTCCCAGCTCCTTGTATTCGGTTTCCCCGGTACGCATTAATTGGCGCGCGGAGGTATATTCAAGCTGGCCAAGCAGTGTTTTCAGCTGCTGGGCGTCGGGAGGGGTCTCCAGGTAAAGCACAATCGATGGAGTGATTCCCTGCTCTTCAAGAAGTTGAAGGGTCTGGCGCGATTTGGAACAACGCGGGTTGTGATAGATGACAACGTCGGACATTGCTGGGTAACCTCTCCCGTGACATGATGAAAGCAACCAGTTCGACCCCTGGTGTCGGGGTCGAGTCATGGTCAGGTTAGCTATTCTAGAACGATTGACAGGGATGGAGAAAGGCCAGTATGAGTAAGAGTGAGAGCGCACTGCACTATTTACGCTATCTGCAGCAGCGATTTTCCGAAGATGGATGCTTGCAGCGCGCATCAGCACTTACCTATACGACGCTGTTTGCTGTGGTGCCGATGATGACGGTGACCTACAGCATGCTGTCGGCAATCCCCTCGTTTAACGGCGTGGGAGAGCAGATACAGGCCTTTGTGTTCCAAAACTTTGTGCCCTCGGCGGGTGCGACCGTGGAGGAGTACCTGCAGGGGTTTTCGCGGCAGGCCAGGCAACTCACCGCGGTGGGTATTGCCATTCTGGTGGTGACCGCCTATATGATGCTACGCAGTATCGAAAGCGCGTTAAACGCCATCTGGCGGGTTGAGCATGGGCGGCGTGGGCTGGCTGGCTTTTTACTCTATTGGGCCATCTTGAGTCTCGGTCCCCTGCTACTGGGGTTGGGGTTTGTGCTCACCTCCTATGTCGCATCCTTTAAGCTCTTCAACGACACCACCGAGATGCTGGGACTAGGTAGCTGGCTGTTTCGGGTGCTGCCCTTTCTGATGAGCGTGGCGGCATTTTGCCTGATCTATATGGCGGTGCCGAATCGTAAGGTGTTGTTTCGCCATGCGCTTCTCGGAGGCGTGGTGGTGTCGTTGCTGCTGGAGCTGGCGAAGGCGATGTTTGCGCTGTTTATCTCATTGTCTCCATCATATCAGCTCATATACGGCGCCTTCGCTGCGGTGCCGCTGTTTCTGTTATGGATCTATCTGGGGTGGGTGATTGTGCTGTTTGGAGCCGAGATGGTGCGCAGTCTCGGAGACCTGCAGGCCATTATGATCCGCCACCCCCTGCCCAATACCCTGCAGGCACTGTTGGTGTTGGAGGCGTTTGACGATAGCTTCGCCAAAGGCGAATCGATGAGCCGTGAAAGCTATCAGCAACGGCGTCCGATCAGCATGGAACAGTGGGAGTGCTGCTGTCGGGCACTGGCCCATGAAGGGTTGCTGCGTGAAGATCAGGAGGGGGCGTGGGCCCTTTCGCGCAATCTGGCAACGGTCGAATTTTGGCCGCTAATACGGGCGTTGCCCTGGGGGATGCCTCCCGTTGAATCACTAAAGGCGATCAGGGAGCCCCTGCCCGACTGGCTGATCCGGTTACTGGAGCAGCTGCAGCAATTCGACTCTTCGGGGCGCGAGCAGTTCTCTATGCCGCTGTCGATCCTGTTTGGAACGGGGTTGGCGGCTGAGCCTGAGCAGTCCTGAACGTAACCGCCAACGCTACGCCTGTTAAGCGTTGGGCGGCCCCTGACGTTAATGCTGTGGCAGGATCTTTGCCGAAAACTCAGGCGGCTTTGAAACTGAAACGATCGATCAGGGGAGTGCGGGTCAGTAGCTCTGAGGCGCGCACATCGTATTGCTTTCCCTGTTGGGGAACATCGAGGTGCATCTCACGGCCTGTATTGTAGATGCCGCTTGCAGCGAGCACGCTGTGTTGCTGACGGCCATTATTGCGCTGGGTTACCAGCAGTCCGGTACGATAATTTTCACCCGGTCCAGGCCGATCCTGGGCGCGTAATTTGATAGGGCGAACAGCGCCACGAATGTACTCTACACCTAGCAGTTTGTTCTCGTTGGAGGTGCACTGCTGCCAGCGTACGATACCCAGAATCCAGTGGGGGTGGGATTGGCGATCACTGCGCATGGCGACCAGCTGGCCGTTATAGAGGTTTTGTTGATCGCTACGAGGCAAGCGCAGGCAAAAACCACCATGACTCTCATTCATCATTTTTCCCGTGGTCTTGTGCTGGTTGTGCGGGTCGGCATCAACCGAGAGGGGGGATAGCTGATGATGGATGCTATGAATTCCCCACACGAGGCCGGCCATGGCATTGACCGGAATCCTAAGGTCCTGCCGGTAGTTAAGCTGTTTCCAGCTGTCGCAGGCCTGATGCAAAAGATCAATGGCGTGATCGGTGTTGATCGAGGCAGGCATCCCAATAGACGTACTGCTGCTGCCGGATACCAGGGTATTCATATGCTGCTCGGTTAATGAGATCAGCTTATTGCTGTTGATGACCCGAAGTTCTGCCGACGTGGTGGGTTGGTGACTGTGGTTGCTAAAGGGTTTGTCGGAAAGGTTAAGATCCACCATAAAGTAGTGGTCAGAACCCTGCTCCTGATAATTTCTGTCGAGCATTACGTATTTTGACCAGTGCCCCAAATAGTTGTAAAGCACCCAGTGTTCGCCGCTGTTGAGGTGGTACGGATTGGCGCCTTCCAGCATTAGTAATTGTTTGAACAGGTCGCCGGTGGTGTTTGCCGTTACCGGCTCGAATGCCTGTCCGGCGGTGACCTGGTGCAGGTGACGGGACTCTGCCAGAAAGTAGAGCTGGTTAACTTCGCTCCAGATATAGGTAGGAGGTTGTTGGAAGTTATCGTAGCAGTGCAGCAGGCAGTGCCCTAGATAGTAGAGGCTCATATAGATATGGCTTGCCAGGTCTCGTCCGCTGTTGTGATGCTTCAGGGACTCTTGCAGGATAATCTTGTAGCCGATGGCCAGCTCCTCCTTGAGCTGCATCATGCTCGCGACCTCTTCCATTTTCTTGGGGCGCAGGTACTTGATGGATATGCTGGGGCGGTAATAGCTCTCAAATATTCGGTAGCTGTAGTCGAAGCTTTGCATAATGCCAATGCGATCGTTGAGCGCGACCTGGGTGCGGTTGAGCAGGGATAGTATTCTGGTGCACTCTATGAGGGCTTCGGGGATATTTCCGAGGGGCAACTCCTGCAGTTTGCGTTTTACCGCTTTGGGGGTTGCTTCAAACAGGGTGCTGCGCGATATCTCCCGAGCAGGAGTATGCAGCTCTGGATTATTGAGGTTCATGTTGCAATCCTTGCCAGATAGGCTGTTCCATTGCCCACCCTGGCTATGTAACATGTGACAACCTAGGGTAACTAAGCGTCGCATGGCTGGCCGAAAAATGCGCTTGATATGAGAATAGTTCTTCTCGCTGTTTGTTGTCTAATGAGTATTGGCTGTAGCGAAACCGGTTTTTATGACCAGTATGGCAACCGCATCGACCTGTCACGCCCCGAGGGCGGCTGGGTTGTGGTCAATTATTGGGCCCAGTGGTGCGAGCCGTGCCGGGTGGAGATTCCAGAGTTGAATCGCCTGCATCGGGCCTCCAATGGGGTAACAGTGTTGGGCGTGTCCTTCGATGGCGCTCAAACTGCTGCAGAGCTGGCCGTGCAGATTGAGGATATGGGTATCCAGTTCCCTGTACTGGATAGAGATCCCGCGCCTGCATTGAGTCGTAAGCCACCGGTTGGGCTGCCTGCCAGTTGGATCCTGAGCCCCGCCGGGCGGGTTGTGGAGCAGCGCCTGGGTCCTCAAACCGAGGCCGGATTGCTGGCAGTGATCGCACAACATAAGGCTGGCCAGAGCCAGTGAGCGGGTTGCTTTGCGCAGGGCGATCAGGGAGAGAGTTAATGGGTGATCAAAATGGATGATCAAGTATGCCGCAGAGCCCTGGTGAGGGGTAAAGTGCAGGGGGTGTGGTTTCGGGCATCGACCCAGAAGCGGGCGCGGCAGTTGGGGGTTGATGGCTGGGCCCACAATATGCCCAATGGTGATGTCGAGGTGCTGATGTGTGGCGCACCGACTGCGGTGGCCGCACTGGAGCAATGGTTGCATCAGGGGCCGCCGCTGGCCAAAGTTCAGTCGGTAGAATCCGAGTCTGCGGCGCCCATCGCTGTGGTGGGGTTTACGACAGGATAAAAGCTCTGTATCAGGACTCGTGCACGTACCAGTGGTCGTACCAGGCGGTCATGACCCGTTCCGGATACCAGGTTTTCCCGAGACTGCCGTTGTAACGGGCTAAGCCTCGAATCAGGTTGCCTTTTTCCTTCTTGAGGTAATAGGCGAGGATGGTACAGCCATAACGCAGATTAGTGGCGATATCGGTCAGGTTATCTTCGGGGCGACCGATTTCACCTTTCCAGAACGGCATAACCTGCATCAAACCCTGGGCCCCGGCCGAGGATACTGCGTAGCGGTTGAAACCGCTCTCCACCTGAATCAAGGCGATCACCAGTTCCGGCTGCAGCTCGGCGCGAATGGCTTCGCGGTGAATTTGCCGCAGCAGGTCGAGGCGGCGGTTATGATCCGGAATACGGCTTTGCAAGCGGTTCGACATATCCAGTAGCCAGACCTGAGCGTCGAAGCGGTCGTCAAAACTATCGGCGCTATTGACGGTCGTGATCAGGAGTGTTCTTAGCTCCTGATCTACCGATCTCTCCTGCGCGTAAAGCGTGGCGGGGGCAAAGAGCAGGAGCAGCACCATCAGGTGGCTGCAAACCTGGCTCTGTATCCCTCTCCGTTTCACGCTAGCGCTCGCTTCGGGGCGGATCAGGAGCGGATCTGCTGCTGCAGGAACGCCAGCACCGAATCGAGCTCAATATCCTGCTTTTCGCTTTGGCGGCGGTTTTTGTATTCCACTTTACCCTCCTTGAGCCCGCGTTCGCCGATCACCAGACGGTGTGGAATGCCGATCAATTCCATGTCAGCGAACTTGACGCCGGGGCTGGTTTTCTTGTCACGATCGTCAAGCAGCACGTCGAAGCCAGCGGCCTGCAACTCATTGTAGAGCTTTTCGGTGGTTTCGCGCACTCGTTCGGACTTGTCCATCTGCATGGGCACGATGCCGATCTGGTAGGGGGCAATGGCGTCGGGCCAGATGATGCCCTGCTGGTCATGATTCTGCTCGATGGACGCGGCCACCACGCGGGACACTCCGATACCGTAACAGCCCATGGTCATCACAACGTCTTTACCCTGCTCGTTAAGGACGGTGGCGTTCAACGCTTTGCTGTACTTTTCTCCTAGCTGAAAAATATGGCCCACCTCGATGCCGCGCTTGATCATCAGGGTGCCCTGACCGCAAGGGCTCGGGTCGCCCTCCACTACGCTGCGCAGGTCCGCAACCTGGGGCTCGCTGGTGTCGCGACCCCAGTTAATATTGAAGTAGTGCTTATCTTCGATATTGGCTCCGGCACCAAAGTCGGCCATTTTCGCGACCGTACGATCCACGATGCAGGGCAGTGGTAGGTTAACCGGCCCCAGAGAGCCGGGGCCCGCATCGAGGGTGGCACGAATTTCCGCCTCAGTGGCAAAGCGCAGGGGACTTTCGACCTCAGGCAGGTTTTCAGCCTTGATTTCGTTGAGTTCATGGTCGCCCCGTACCAGCAGCGCGACGAACGCTTCATCGCACTCATCGCTGGCGGCAACGATCAGGGTCTTGACGGTCTGCTCGATAGGTAATTTAAACTGCTCCACCAGTTCTGCGATGGTGTGGGCGTTGGGAGTATCGACCAGGGCCATCTCTGCACCAGGGGCAGGGCGTTCGCCCATGGGGGCAAGCGCCTCGGCTTTTTCGATGTTGGCCGCGTAATCGCTGGAGTCGCTAAATACGATGGCATCTTCGCCGGATGAAGCCAGCACGTGGAACTCGTGGGAACCCGTGCCACCGATGGATCCGCTATCGGCTTCCACAGGACGGTAATCGAGCTGCAGTCGATCGAAGATGCGACAGTAGGTGTCGTGCATTCGTTCGTAGGTCTCTTGCAGAGATGCCTGGTCTACGTGGAAGGAGTATGCATCCTTCATTATAAACTCACGGGCGCGCATAAGGCCGAAACGCGGGCGAATTTCATCACGAAACTTGGTTTGTACCTGATAAAAGCTGGCCGGCAGCTGCTTGTAGCTGTTGAGTTCACTGCGAGCGATATCCGTGATCACCTCCTCGTGGGTGGGGCCTACACAGAATTCACGCTGGTGACGGTCCGTCAGGCGCAACAGCTCGGGACCATACTGTTGCCAGCGGCCCGATTCCTGCCATAACTCGGCCGGTTGAACCGCCGGCATCAACAGCTCCAGCGCTCCGCTGCGGTCCATCTCCTCGCGCACAATGCGCTCCACTTTTCGCAGGGTACGCAGTCCAAGGGGGAGCCAGGTGTAAAGGCCGGATGCGAGTTTGCGTATCATGCCTGCCCGCAACATCAATTGGTGGCTGACTACCGCCGCATCGGCGGGAGTTTCCTTGAGGGTAGGGATGAAAGTCTGGGTTGTGCGCATAGGGTAGGATCCGCTGTCGGTCAAAAAAGAGCTATTTTACGGTGGCTCAAAGGTGAATGCATCACCTGTGGTTAATTCTGCTTTAATCAGCGCCAGGGGTAGCCGCTTGTTTGTGCGTTTAATGTACAGGTAAGCTCGACATTCGGGCCCCGACTCTTTATAGTGCGCACCCCTTCGTGTTCGCCTGACGGCGGCGCTGTCGGGCAACCCCCTCCACCTGTAAGCCCCCAGGAATACTCCTTTGATATCCACCGCGAACATCACCATGCAGTTTGGCGCCGAGCCATTGTTTGAAAATATCTCAGCCCAATTCGGTAACGGCAATCGTTATGGCCTGATTGGCGCGAATGGCTGCGGAAAATCTACATTTATGAAGATTCTCAGTGGTGAGCTGGCGCCGACGTCCGGAAATATCTCCATTACTCCGGGGTACACGGTGGGAACCTTGAGTCAGGACCAGTTTGCTTTTGAAGAGTACAGCGTGGTCGATGCGGTTATCATGGGTGATACGCAGCTGTGGAAGGTAAAGCAGGAGCGTGATCGTATCTATTCGCTGCCCGAAATGAGCGAAGAGGACGGCATCAAGGTAGCGCATCTCGAAATCGAGTTTGCCGAGATGGATGGCTACAGTGCCGAAAGCCGCGCAGGTGATATTTTGCTGGAAGCCGGAATTGCAGAAAAATATCATTTTGGCTCGATGGAGCAAGTCGCCCCCGGTTGGAAAGTGCGGGTCTTGCTCGCGCAGGCGCTGTTCGCCAACCCCGACATCCTGCTTCTGGATGAGCCGACCAACAACCTGGATATTCATACCATCAACTGGTTGGCAGGGGTGCTTAACCAGCGTAAGTGTACGATGATCATTATCTCTCACGACCGCCATTTTCTGAATTCGGTTTGCACCCACATGGCCGATATCGACTACGGTGAGTTGCGTATCTATCCGGGTAACTATGAAGCGTTTACGGCGGCGTCTTCGTTGATTCAGGAGCAGCTGTTGGCAGAAAATGCGAAGAAGAGTGCCGAGATCGACGAGTTGCAGGCCTTCGTTAACCGCTTTGGCGCCAACGCATCGAAAGCCAAGCAGGCCAGTTCACGCGCTAAGAAAATGGACAAGATCAAGCTGGACGAGGTGAAGTCATCCAGCCGCATGACGCCCTCGATCAGCTTTAAGCAGGACAAGAAACTTCACCGTCAGGCCTTGGTGTTGGAGGATCTCTCCCATGGCTACGACGATAAGCCCCTGTTCAACGACGGTAACCTGATTCTGGAAGCGGGAGCCAGACTCGCCGTTATCGGCGCCAACGGTGCCGGTAAAACCACCTTTCTGCGTTGCCTGATTGATGACCTGAAAGCCAATCAGGGGGTCATTAAATGGTCGGACAACGCCACCATCGGTTACTGTCCCCAGGACAGTACCGATGATTTTGACTGCGACCTGAACCTGTTTGACTGGATGTCCCAGTGGCGCACCGCTAAACACGACGATTTGATGGTACGAGGCCTGTTGGGCCGCCTGCTATTTACCGCCGATGAGCTTAATAAAAAGGCCCGAGTCTGTTCCGGTGGCGAGAAAAACCGGCTCCTGTTTGGTAAGTTGATGATGCTCAATATCAATGTACTGGTAATGGATGAGCCGACCAACCACCTGGATATGGAAGCGATCGAAGCCCTGAACAAGGCGCTCAAGGCGTGGGATGGCACCTTGATCTTTGTCAGCCACGACCGCGAGTTTGTCTCCTCTCTGGCGACCCGTGTGGTTGAGATCAAGGAGCATAAAGTGGTGGACTTTCAGGGTACCTATGAGGAATACCTTGCCAGTCTGGATCAGGTATTGAGGGTCGCGTAAACCTGCTGCTATGGGGCGGCGCTTACTGAGTTGTTATCTCGTTAACACAACGACAGTTCCTGCTCGGGCATTGGCCTTGTTGATGTTGTTCCCTGCGTGTTGTTGATTCGGGATGTGGCGCGGTCATGCCGTACAGGCTCGGTATGGCGCATCTGATCTATACTTTTTCGCAACAGGCTTGAAGCCTATGGCGTTTGGGTAACGAAAGCGATGCGTAACTCTGGCATAATCGCGGCCTGCTCGGTGATATCGGCGACCCTTGATCTCCCCAACGCCACCTTCACTCCATTACCTTGAGGCGCGAAGCTATGGATGACTATCAACTCGATCCCCAATTGAGCCGCGATACCCTGACTGTCGGTGAATTTCCACTGTGTAGCCTGTTATTGATGAACGATAGCAGTTACCCCTGGTTTATTCTGGTGCCTCGAAGAGCCGGTGTGGAGGAGATATTTCAGCTCGGTAACGAGGATCGGCAGCAGTTGTTGTGGGAGTCCTGTTACGTCAGCGAAAAGCTGAAAGACCTCTATTCAGCCAACAAAATGAATGTGGCCGCGCTGGGGAATATGGTGCGCCAGCTGCATCTGCACCATGTGGTTCGGTATGAGAGCGACGCGGCCTGGCCAGCACCGGTGTGGGGGGCTGCGAAAGCGCAGCCCTATACCCCTGAAGAGATAAAAGAAACACTGGAGCGACTTAAGGTCGTCTTTACCGCCCACCTGGAGTTCGCAGGATAGAAATCATGTCAAAACAGACCTCACCACTTACGCCCCGTGACGATGCACCTGAGTCGACTCGCCATCAGTTGGTGGAGCTGCAAACCCAATTGGCGTTTCAGGAGGATACGATTCAGGCGCTGGATAGGGTGGTTACGCGTCAACAGCAGCAGATTGACCGCTTGGAGGAGCAACTTCAATACCTGAGAAAGCGGTTTGAGGCGTTGCCCGACACCCTCGGTGATGAAGTCCCGGATCAGCGTCCCCCTCATTATTGAACGGCTGGATAGCGCCTGAGGGCAAAAAAACCGGGGAGTGAGTAAAAAAGGCAGGCATTGCGCCTGCCTTTTTGCTGTTGAGCGTTGCTTGGTCCTGACTTAAAGGGGAGCCACATCCTCCGCCTGTAGCCCCTTTTCACGCTGGGTAACGACAAAGCTAACTCGTTGGCCGTCGGCCAGTGTTCGGTGGCCATCGCCACGGATGGAGCGAAAGTGGACGAAGATATCGTCTCCGGACTGGCGAGTAATAAAGCCAAAGCCCTTGGAGACGTTAAACCACTTTACCTCACCCTCTTCACGGCCGCTGCTCACGCGCTTGCCCTTGATACCCGGGGCGGTGATTCGCTTAAGCCAGCCTTGGCGTGATAACAGATGCGCACAGGCGCCTGCGGCCATAAGCCACGCCGCCAAGGCTAAAAGCTGGATGTTAAGCGCCTCATCCAGGCGACCAAAGCGCTCGGCTGCGACCATGATGGATGCCACCAGAATCAGCAGCGAGCCTATAGCTGCCGTCGCCCGCTGGATGGTGCTGCGCTCACTTGAGTAGTAAATCCCCAGTAACAGGTTGGCACAAGCCACGGTAATCAGCAGCAGCGTTGTGGGTTGGGCCAATAGCTCTCCTGCGGAGTAGCCGGGGTAGACTTGCGGATACAGCGCCGAGAGCAGGCTGCCGCTTAACAGGCCTAGCAACATAAGCACCAGGCCAAGGATGAGATGACAATACTTTAGCAACATTAGGAAACACACCTTGTGAATGTCCGACCGCGCGGCGGGAGGGCAACGGACAGGCGAAAGGAATAAGCGCTGCCGGTCCCTGAACGTTAAACATCCAGAGGTGCCCCATCGGGTGAGTTCGAATTTTTCGAAGGTCCCGTCGTTCCGTCGTAGCGGAGTCGGTCTTGTTTAGCTGTTATGTTTATGGGTACCCGCTGGATGAATACAGTAGAAAATCGTTACCCAGCGCGACAGCTCTATTTAACCGCAACGCTTAGCCAACCTCAAATCAATAAATGGGCGCAAATGCACGAAAAAGAGGGTGCTTTGTCGGTGAGTGTGTATTATATTTTTTGACCTGACTGCGATATATAAGCGGCGGCCAACCCGAAGGAAGCGGGCGTTGCGGCACAACGAAAAACAACTCTTGGGGAGTGAATAGAATGGCAGAGCAGAAACGCAAAACCACGGCGTTAAAAGAGCGCTATACAAAAACCCAGATTATGGGTGAAATTGCCGATAATACAGGGCTAAGTAAGAAAGAGGTGGCCGCCGTGCTGGATGAGTTATCGGTTCTTATGGAGCGTCATATCAAAAAGCGTTCCTGTGGCGAGTTCACACTGCCCGGGCTACTCAAGGTCACCACGGTTAAAAAACCTGCCGTAAAGGCCCGTAAAGGTATTAACCCTTTTACCGGCGAAGAGACTATGTTCAAGGCCAAGCCCGCCACTACCCAGGTAAAGGTGCGTCCGCTGAAGAAGTTAAAAGATTTTGCGCTGAGCTAACCCGGCGCTTGGCACATAAAAAAACTCTCCTCGGAGAGTTTTTTTATGTCTGCTTGTTAGACGCAGGGCGTTTATCTTGCGTTATCTCCACTCAGGCGCAGATCTTTCAGCACCGTATAGGATCGGCGTTATTGCTCGTTGTTATCCCCGCCAGAGCCGCTAATCCCGGTGCAGGTGGCGAATCAGGCTATAGCCACACTGGTAGTGGTGGGGGTAGGGCAGTACCGGGTGCCCGACGGCGAGGCCAAAAAAAGGGGTTGCCTGAGCAACCCCTTACGTCAGCTTGAGATTACTTCAGCATCAAAATACGGCGAGAGTGTAGTCAACGTAGAAGCGGTTGTCGCTCTGCTCGATAACGTCGAAAGTATCTACACTGCGCGCTGCCGGGGCATTGTTGCTGTAGTTAGCGTAGCTGTACTTGAAGCTCAGGTCCTTTAAGGGGCCCTCCTGAACGGTGTAGCTCAGGATGTACTCGCTTTCCCACTCGTTGTAGGTTTTACCGTTAGCGGGATCGTTGCGATCCACGAACTCGCCATCCTTACCGTAGGTGTAGCTGTAGCCGGCGTTGAAACCGGGAAGGTCCAGTACGCCAAAGTCATAGTTGAACGCGATCTGGTAGACATCCTCCTCCTTGGCCAAAAAGTCAGAGATGATCATGGAGGTGTACAGGTAGGTGGTACCGTGGTCGCCACCGCTCATGTAGTAGTACGCCTTGTCATCCTTGTTTTTGGTATAGGTCAGCGCCAGGTCCCACCACTTGGTGGTGTAGGCGGCTCGTAAGCTATAGGTTGTCGAGTCGAGTTTGTCGGCTTTGCTGGTGCTGGTCAGGGCGTTGTTGTCGGTCCAGAGCTTGCCGTCATCTTCGAAGGTGTAGTACTGGCCGTCGAGATCCAGGCTGCGGTCGCCGCCCAGGTCGAAGCTGTAGTAGACGTTGGCAAACGTCTTTTCGATAAAGTCCTTGGTATTACCCTGGGCGACTTCAAACCCTAACCCGCTTTCGTGCTCATAGCTGACGCCGTAGGCGGTTGCGTTGTCGATATCAACGCTGCCATCCCCCGTGAAGAAGTCCTTGAAGCCACTCTGGTTCCGCTTGGACCACTCGTTGATTCGGGTCGCCCAGATATGGAAACCGGCAACATCAACGCTACCCAGGGCAGCCTCGAAGGTGCTGGGGGTCAGGCGAGAACCGGAGCTGGCCAGAATCGGGTTATCCAGCTTCATGCGCCCCGCTTGCAGGTTGACCATGTCAAAGGCTTTGAGTTTGGCGAAACCCTGGGCCAATTTTCCATAGTTGTTGATGTCTCCACTGTCACCCTGGGGTAGTAGGTCACCACCTGTGTTTGATTTCTTATCGGCGGCAAGCTTGACCGCGCCGTAGTAGGAAGCATCCGCCCCTATACCGAAATTATCGGTGCCAAAATAGCCCGAGGCAAAGTTAACCTCGGCGCTCTGCGCCCACTGGCGAATCTCTTTCTTTTCCCCCAGCACGTTATGCTCGTATCCACCGTACTTGTCGGTTTTGCTGAAATAGGCGTTACGCAGTTTGATGTCGAGGGTGCTGTCCTCGATCGCGTTGGCGCTGGCCGAGCAGCTGGTGCTGGAAATAACCGCAGCGATCGCTGCAGAAAGCAGGGGTTTGTTAAATAGGCTCATAGGGTCCACTCCTTTGTATGACTAACTAGCGCGCCATCGTGCATCTGGCGCTAAATTCGTAACATTCGTCAGGTTATTGGCAGGCCTAGGCATCCCCTGGCAGGCGACTGTCAATAAACCATTTGATATTTACGCCAGTGGATGAAGGCTGTCAAGGCGGAGGTCGTTATACGCCTGTTTTTTGGGGGTTTTTAACGAAAATTGCACCTGCGGCGGTAGAAATACTGTCGGGCTTTAGCCCGAGGGGGTGCTTATTCGTAATGAGTCCATAGACGAAGGACCTTAACGCAGCGCTCCTGCTCAAGCACTTGATACACCAGTCGATGCTGAATGTTGATGCGTCGTGAATAGGCGCCGCTCAGGTCGCCCACCAGTTTTTCGTAAGGGGGAGGGTTTTGGTAGGGGTCTACCCGCAGCATATCGAGCAGTGCAATAGCCTTTTTCTTCAGGTTGGAAACTGCGATTTTTTGCGCATCTTTCTGGGCTTGTCGGGTGTATCGGATCTCCCAGCTCACCAGTCGAGATCCGTTGTGCAATGGTCGAGATCTTCGTCCATTCCCTCCTTGATGGATTCGCGCATACCCGGGATCGAGAGCAGGTGCAGGGTTTCGGAGATGGCATTCCAGTCCGCTTCCGACAGCAGTACTGCATTGCCCCGTTTACCCGTAATAACAATCGGCTGGTGGGTGTCGGTGGTTTCGTCGATCAGGCTATAGAGGCGCGATCGGGCCTCGGTGGCATTGAGTATGGTCATAGCTTCTCCTTAGGTTGGTAGCGTACGTTAATTCGTACGGGCTAACAAGGCTAAGGTGTTGTAGGGGTGGGGGCAGTGGGCGGGATTGTTGGCCTAAAGGCCGACCTGCGGGCCGACGGGGTGGTGGGGAATGACTGTCGTGCGGGCCGATGAGTGTCTACTCCCTGGGCATAAGCCGCTAACGCCGTCCGTGGCTCCGGCCGGCATACGACCTACATGGACGTAGGGAGTGCCGTTTTTGCAGGAGCAAAAAACGACCCGCCCAATCCCTGGGCATAAGCCGCTAACGCCGTCCGTGGCTCTCGCGGCATACCGTCCAATCCCTGGACATAAAAAAACCACCGCCGAGGCGGTGGTTTTCACTCTATCAAACTCTAATTTTCAGGAAATTAGAATACAGACAGGGTGTAGGTAGTGATGAAACGGAAGTCGTCCAGTTCAAACTTCTTTTCGCCAGCTTCGTTGGTGTCGTACTCGTACTGGGCGTAACGGATGCGGAACTTCAGGCCCTTGGCCATGCCATCCTGCAGAGTGTACGCCGCTTCCATATCCAGTTCGGTCTCGTCGTCGTCCTTAGTGCCACCAACGGATTTCTTGTCAACGGTACCGTCGATGTAACGAGCCATCAGAGTCAGGCCAGGAACGCCAAGATCGGCAAAGTTCAGATCGCCGCGAACTTGGTAAGAATCTTCACCATTATTGTTGAAGTCACCGATCTGTACGGAGTTACGGCCGTAGAAACCAGTGTCATCGTCGCCGCCTTCCCAAGCGAAGGAAGAGGTGTCGAAAGCGTAACCGTCGACGTCGTCCTGCTGCTCAACACTCTGGTAAGCAACGGAGATCTTGGCTGGACCGAAGGCAACCGCGGCGCCTACGTCGAACCAGGAGATATCGTCATCTTTTAGTGGCTTGGCAGCAGTTTCAGCGTTACCGATCAGACCGGTAGCACCATACTGAGTGCCCAGGGCCAGGTTAACACCGTCGGTGATATCGAAATCGATATCGGCGGCAGCGTAGTAGCCTTCAGCGTTGTTGGTTTGCTTGCCGTAAGCAGCAGAGAGCAGCAAGCCGTTACCGATTCCGCCGAAGGTGTAGTCACCACCGACTACGTAGACGTTCTCGCGATCGCCGTCAACTTCGTACTCGGCAGTGCCGGAGTTGGTCTTGGCGGAACCGCCAGTGACCATCTGGGAGTAGAGGTTCAGGCTTTCGGAGAAAGTAGAGCGGATCTGCGCGCCTTGACGTACGGAAGGCAGGTTACGAGAGTCGGAATCGTTAACCATAGGGCCGGACATGCGGAACTTACCGACTTTAACCAGCGCAACGTCAGCAACGTTAACCTTCAGGGCCGCACCAGACTTACCGTGGCTTTCCTGCTTGTCAGCGCCACGCAATGTGCCCAGTCCGCCTTCGCCGCGGTCGCCAGCCAGCTTCTGGTTGTAGTAACCGAAAGCGTCAACGCCGACCATGTTGCCGGCCATGCCGGAGGAGAAATCGAAACGGAAAGCCTGTGCCCAGGACTTTTGATCCTGGTCAGCGCCAGGTACGTTGCCGTTGTTGTCACGGCTACGGTCATGGTAGAAGTTGCGCAGGTGCAGGCTCAGCTTGCTGTCGTTGGCAAACTGATCCCATGCCGCAGCAGCGTCTGCCTGGGCAACGGTGGTTACAGAGGATGCAGCTACAACAGCTGCAGCCAGTGCAGAGATTTTAAATGCGTTCATATTAAGACCTACTCCTAAGGTTTTTGTGTGTGTCTGAACCGTGAAACTTACCCCAAGTACGGTTCAAAAATTCCAGCACCAGTCATCGGGTTGCCCCTTAGATCGATACCGGGAATCAGTGTCGCTCATAGATATGAACGAATGATGACAACAGTTTGTAATAAAAATGGAGGCGGATTGCAACGGTAAATACGCAATGATTAGGTATAAACCGAAAAAATTGTCCCCAGAGCTGAAAAACTGTCTAAAAAGCGGGTGTCAGCGACGCGGAACGGACTAAGAGCCCGGATTTCTACAAATGTGGAGCATCAATATCCATTCGACCTTGGGCTAATTTGGAGCGAGTTGTGGATGGAGTTCGACGGCGTCGATGGCGCGCAATTCATCGCTGTTGGCGGGTGATCTTTGTTCGCTGTTTTCCTGTTGCACCCATGCTGCGTTGGGGGCTGACAATCACGGGTCGAATCAGGGTATAATCGCGCGTTTTCCGCTTGGGGGTGTTGGGTGAGTCCGGCATCCCGGGGGGACTGGTTGTAGACGTAACCTGTCTATAAGGCAGTGAAGCGCCATCAACAGTAGAGCGAATTGAAGAGTACGGATTTTTGTTATGCCCATTTATGAATATCGATGCGATGCCTGTGGTGAAGGCCACGAGGCCATTCAGAAAATCAGTGATGCGCCTCTGGTGCGCTGTCCCCATTGCGATCAGGATGCCCTGAACAAACAGATATCGGCCGCCGGTTTTCGCCTGGCCGGTGGCGGCTGGTACGAAACCGATTTCAAGACCGGCAGCAAGAGGAACCTGGCCGGGGACAGTGCCGCAAATGCGGGCAGTGGCAAAAGTGACGGCCCCAAAGAGAGCCCTAAAAAGGAGACAAAGGCCGCATCCTGATCGCGGCCTTGAGCGTCTGCTACAGATACTTCGAATACCGACAACAGAACACACAACCACCTATAACGCTACAGGATACCGATTATGCGCAGCCAGTATTGCGGCGAACTCAACAGCTCACACATCGACCAGGAGGTCACACTTTGTGGCTGGGTTCATCGCCGCCGGGATCATGGCGGGGTGATCTTCCTTGATCTGCGCGATCGTGAGGGTATTGCCCAGGTGGTGTTCGATCCCGATACCGAGGAGCATTTTGAGCGTGCAGACAAGGTGCGCAATGAGTACGTTATTCAGGTCAAGGGTCGAGTACGGGCGCGCCCCGAGGGTACCGTTAACCCCGATATGCCTACCGGTGAGATAGAGGTGTTGGGGAAGGAGCTAGTGATTCTTAATAGCGCCGCGACCCCTCCCTTTCAACTGGATGAGCACCAGAGCGTCGGGGAAGATGTTCGGCTCAAGTACCGTTACGTCGACCTGCGTCGTCCCGAGATGCAGCAGAAGCTGCGTTTTCGCTCGCAAATTACCACGGCGATCCGTAACTACCTCGATGAGAACGGCTTCCTTGATATAGAAACACCCATCCTGACCCGGGCGACCCCTGAAGGCGCGCGTGACTATCTGGTGCCGAGTCGCACCCATGCCAATAACTTTTTTGCCCTGCCCCAGTCGCCGCAACTGTTTAAGCAGTTGCTGATGGTGTCGGGTTTCGATCGCTACTACCAGATCGCCAAGTGCTTCCGTGATGAGGACCTGCGCGCCGATCGCCAGCCTGAATTTACCCAGATTGATATCGAAACCTCCTTTATGAACGAGGAGCAGATCATGGGCTTGACCGAGGGCATGATCAGCGGGCTGTTTTCAAGCCTGCTTGACGCGGAGCTGGGAAGCTTTCCCCGTATGCCCTACGCCGAAGCGATGCAGCGTTACGGCAGCGATAAGCCGGATCTACGCATTCCCCTGGAGCTGGTTGATGTCGACGACCTTATGCAGCAGGTTGATTTCAAAGTATTTAATGGTCCGGCCAATGATCCGAAAGGGCGTGTTGCGGCGCTCAAGGTGAGCGGCGGTGCCAAGCTGAGCCGTAAGCAGATCGATGATTACACCAAATACATCAGTATCTACGGCGCCCGAGGGTTGGCGTGGATCAAGGTAAACGAGATCGAGCAGGGCATTGAAGGCCTGCAATCGCCGATCATCAAGTTTATGCCAACAGAGGTGGTGATGGCGCTGATGGCGCGGGTCGAAGCGGCCAACGGTGATATCGTTTTCTTTGGTGCGGATAAGACCAAGATCGTTAACGAGTCCCTGGGGCATTTGCGTCTCAAGTTGGGCGAGGACCTGGATCTTTACACCTGTGCCTGGGCGCCGTTGTGGGTCGTTGACTTCCCGATGTTTGAAGAGGATGGTAATGGTGGCCTGACGTCACTGCACCACCCCTTTACTGCGCCGTCGTGCACCCCCGAAGAGTTGGCCCGGAATCCCGAGCAGGCGCTGTCCCGTGCCTACGACATGGTGCTCAACGGCTGCGAGCTGGGTGGAGGTTCCATTCGTATACACGATCAGGAGATGCAAAAGACGGTATTCGAGGTGTTGGGTATCGCCGCCGAGGAGGCGCGGGAGAAATTTGGCTTTTTGCTCGACGCGCTGCAGTTCGGTTGCCCTCCCCACGGTGGGCTGGCGTTTGGTCTCGACCGCCTGGTGATGCTGATGACCGGTGCGCAGTCGATTCGTGAAGTGATCGCCTTCCCCAAGACCCAGAGTGCAGCCTGCGTAATGACAGACGCACCGGGTAGGGTGAGCGCGCCGCAGTTGCGAGAGCTGCATATCCGCTTGCGCGAGGTGGAAGGCAAGACCGAGTAAGTTGGTTCCTGCACGGGTGTATACCGGACATTTGCCGCACGCTATAGGCAAGAGGGTGTCGAGGTGTGCCGTCTCGGTGCGCTGATGGGGAGGAGAGATGGCGGGTCATAGTAAGTGGGCCAATATCAAGCACCGCAAGGCATCTCAGGATGCCAAGCGGGGCAAGATATTTACCAAAATCATTCGGGAGCTCACGGTCGCGGCCAAGCAGGGCGGCCCCCTGCCGGAAGATAATCCCCGCCTGCGCGCGGTCATGGATAAGGCGCTGGCCGCTAATATGACGCGCGATACGATCGATCGCGCCGTCGCTCGCGGTGCCGGCACCACCGAGGCGGACAATGTTGAGGAGTTGGTGTACGAAGGTTACGGCCACTCCGGGGTTGCGGTGCTGGTCGAGGTGATGACCGATAACCGCAACCGTACCGTGGCGGAGGTGCGCCACGCCTTTTCCAGGCGCGGCGGAAACCTGGGTACTGACGGCTCGGTCGCCTACCTCTTTGCCCGTAAGGGCCAGATCTATTTCGAGCCCGGGGCCGACGAAGAGCAGGTGATGGAGATTGCCCTGGAGGCGGGTGCCGAGGATGTGATCACCCACGATGATGACTCGATTGAGGTGGTGACCGACTGGACCGAGCTTGGCCAGGTCAAGGGTGCGCTGGAAAGCGCGGGTGTTACACCCGCTGCGGCCGAAGTGAGCATGGTTCCATCGACAACCGTATTGCTTGATAAGCCCTCCGCCGAGAGGTTGATGGCGCTGGTCGATCATCTGGAGGATCTGGATGACGTGCAAAACGTCTACACCAATGCCGATATTCCCCACGAGGTGCTGGCCGAGCTGGAGTAATGGTTAGGGGTTTGACGGTTATCTAAGGGCGCTGTGGCGCCCTTTTTTGTACCGGTTTGGCAGGCTTTTTAGGTCGGGCTGTAGTTCGGGCTTTAGCCTGACGGGGTGGTGAGGCAGGGCGGGGTTGGCGGCCTCAAGGCCGACCTACAGGTAAAGGTTAACCCCGAGCACTAGCATAAAGAGCGCCGAGGTGATCAGCAGTATTTTTAGCATGGTGACAAGGCGTTCGCTCATGAAGGGGCCGTTAATAGGGACTCCACGCAGGATAGGGGGAAAGGGGGTGCTATAACAGAGCTGTTTTGTAACGGCTGATAACGATCGGTTACGCGTCGTGATGTTGGTTGCCCGGACTCGATCGCTGTGATGAGGTTCTGCAGGGTGACTTCCATAATCTAGTGTATATCTGTACAGTATATGGAAGTTACGGCTAATGCAGGCTTGGGTGTAAATGGCGTTGATATTGGGAATTGATCCGGGCTCCCGCATCACCGGGTATGGGGTGATTAATCAGGTGGGCGCGGTGAGCGAATACGTTGCCAGTGGCTGCATTCGCACCAGCGGAGATGATCTCCCGGAGCGCCTGCATCAGGTGTTTGTCGGTATCAATGAGGTTATTGAGCTTTATAGTCCCCAAACGGTTGGCATTGAACAGGTGTTTATGTCCCGCAATGCCGATTCAGCGCTCAAGCTGGGCCAGGCTCGGGGCGCTGCTATTGTTGCGGCGGTGAGTCACGGGCTGGAGGTTTCGGAGTATTCGGCGCGGCAGGTCAAGCAGTCGGTGGTTGGCAAGGGTGGCGCTGAGAAAAGCCAGGTTCAGCACATGGTGCAGTCGATCCTCAAGCTGAGTGCCAAACCCCAGGCCGATGCTGCCGATGCGCTGGCGATTGCGCTGTGCCATGCCCATACCCGGCAAAGCCTGGTAAGAATGGCGGGGGCAACCCGGATGCGCCGCGGGCGCGTGCGCTAACACCGCCGCTGCAGGCCCGTTGCGAAGAGAGCAGACACGAGGATTAAAGGATAGATGATAGGTCGATTACGTGGAACTTTGCTGGAAAAGCAGCCACCTAACCTGTTGATTGAGGCGGGAGGGGTAGGCTATGAGGTGGATGCGCCGATGAGCGTCTTTTACCGCTTGCCCGAGCTGGGGCAGGAGGTGACCCTTTACACCCATTTTGTGGTGCGTGAGGATGCCCAGCTGCTCTACGGCTTTGCCGACCGCAAGGAGCGGGAGCTGTTTCGTACCCTGATTCGGGTCAATGGGGTCGGACCGAAGCTGGCGCTAACGATTCTGTCGGGTATTGAGGCCTCGGCCTTTGTGCGCTGTGTGCATAGCAATGACAGTGCTTCCTTGGTTAAATTGCCCGGCGTGGGCAAGAAGACGGCCGAGCGCCTGATTGTGGAGATGCGCGATAAGCTCGACGGGTTGGGGGCAAGCTTCGCCGAATTGCCGACGCTGGCGGCGGCGGTCGATTCTGTTCCTGTGCAAGACCAGGTATCCGATGCGGTTAGCGCGCTGGTTGCGTTGGGGTACAAGCCGGCAGAGGCCAGTCGAGCTGTGTCGCGGGTTGAGGAGGCCGGGCTCTCCAGCGAAGAGTTGATTCGGCGCTCTTTGAAGGGGATGCTTTAGTGCCTGCTGGCGGCCCTGTTCTGTACCGGGGTGGTCTGGATCGGATTTTAGTGGGGTTATAGACCCCTTCAGCTTTACTAACGGGTAATCGAATAGGCAATGATCGAATCGGATCGAATAGTTTCTACCGCGGAGGTCTCCCATGAAGAGGTGCAGGATCGTGCCATTCGTCCGGCGCGGTTGGCCGATTATGTGGGGCAGCCCGCAGTGCGAGCGCAGATGGAGATCTTCATCAGTGCCGCGCGCAACCGTGATGAGGCGCTGGATCACACGCTGATTTTCGGCCCCCCGGGGCTGGGTAAAACAACGCTGGCCAATATTTTGGCAGCGGAGATGGGCGTGCAACTTAAAACCACGTCGGGGCCGGTGCTGGAAAAAGCCGGTGATCTCGCCGCCATGCTGACGAATCTTGAATCCGGGGATCTGCTGTTTGTTGATGAGATTCATCGCTTGAGCCCCGTGGTGGAGGAGATCCTTTATCCGGCGATGGAGGATTACCAGCTCGATATTATGATCGGCGAAGGGCCGGCGGCCCGTTCAATCAAGCTGGACCTGCCCCCCTTTACCTTGGTGGGTGCGACGACCCGCGCGGGGCTATTGACCTCGCCACTGCGTGATCGTTTTGGCATCGTACAGCGGTTGGAGTTTTATTCGGTTGCCGACCTGACTCATATTGTGACCCGCTCTGCGGGAATTCTCGGAGTGGAGATTGATCAGGCGGGAGCCGGCGAGATTGCGCGGCGATCGCGGGGCACGCCGCGTATCGCTAACCGTTTATTGCGCCGTGTGCGGGACTATTCCGAGGTCAAGGCCGAGGGGAGGGTGTGCCAGCAGGTGGCGGACCAGGCTCTCAATATGCTCGATGTGGATCACCAGGGTTTTGATCATATGGACCGGCGCTTGCTACTGGCGATGATCGACAAGTTTGATGGTGGACCGGTAGGTGTCGACAGCATCGCCGCGGCGATCAGCGAAGAGCGGGATACCATCGAGGATGTGCTCGAGCCCTATTTGATACAGCAGGGCTTTATTATGCGAACGCCCAGGGGGCGAGTGGTAACGCGGCATGCCTACCAGCATTTCGGGTTGCCGATGCCTGCTGGAGAGCGCTAGATGAACCCCGCTGTTGCGCTCCCCTTTGCGATCAATATCCGGGTCTATTTTGAGGACACCGATGCGGGCGGCATCGTCTATTACGTCAATTACCTCAAATTTATGGAGCGGGCCCGTACCGAGTACCTGCGGGGGCTGGGGTATGAGCAGCAGCGCCTGTTCGACGATGAACTGATGTTCGTCGTGCACAGTCTTAACGCCCGCTATCACCGCCCTGCGCGCCTCGATGATCTGTTGCGGCTGGAGTTGCGGGTGACACGCGCCGCGCGAAGTTATCTACTGTTTCAGCAAAAAGTGATCAATCAGCAGGATGATGAGCTGCTGTGTGAAGCAGAAGTAAAGGTGGCGTGCGTACAGTCGGGGAATATGAAGCCCCGGGCGATACCCGAGGCGATGCGCGATGCCATGTCGAGCGGGCTAAGCGCGTCTTGAGTCACAGAACCGGCCGATTCGGTGATCCTGTGGTAATCCTGAAGTGGTATGATCGTTTGCCAAGACACTGGTCGATGGCGTTAGTGCCGCGAACCGGCGACAATTTTCGAAAAGGGAGAGCGTTGTGAACGAAACCATGCCGATGTGGAGTCTGATTCTTGAAGCCAGCTGGGTTGTTCAGTTGGTGATGCTGTTATTGGTGCTGGCATCGATCGTCTCCTGGGTGATGATCATTCAACGGGCGATTCTATTGCGCAATACGTACCGTTCGCTACGGGCGTTTGAAGATCGATTTTGGTCCGGGATCGACCTCGGCAAACTCTATCGGGAGGTGTCTACTAACCCCGACCCCAATAGCGGGGTTGAGCATATTTTTCGGTCAGGGTTCAAGGAGTTTTCCCGCATGCGCCAGCAGACAGGCGCCGACCCGGATGCGGTGATGGAGGGTGCGCAACGGGCGATGCGAGTGGCGCTGTCGCGGGAGGAGGAGAAGCTCGAAGCCAACCTGCCTTTTTTGGCCACCGTGGGCTCCACCAGTCCCTATGTGGGGCTGTTCGGTACGGTGATCGGTATCATGAACTCGTTTCGTGGTTTGGCCAATGTGCATCAGGCGACCCTGGCGTCGGTCGCGCCTGGCATAGCAGAGGCTTTGATTGCTACTGCCATGGGGCTGCTGGCGGCGATTCCGGCGGTTGTTGCTTACAACCGTTTTTCGTCCCGGGTCGAAAGTACTATCAATAGCTATGACACGTTCTCGGATGAGTTTTCCAGTATTTTGCACCGTAAGGCGCACACTCGCGTAACCCAGGAATAGTCTTATGGCCAAGCAGAAACAGCGCCGCAGGCCCATATCCGAGATTAATGTGGTGCCCTATATTGATGTCATGATGGTACTCCTGATCGTATTTATGGTGGCAGCGCCGCTGCTCACCCAGGGGGTCCAGGTGGATCTGCCGAAAACCAATGCCAAACCGATGCAGATGCCTGAAGATGAGGAGGTGCTGATCATCTCGATCAAGGCTGATGGGAGCTATTACCTCAATATCGGCGACAAGCAGGAGGAGCCCGTTACCCTGGAGCGATTGGGGGAGCAGGTCGGTAAAATTATTCGTGCCCAGCCCCAGCGTCCGGTGATGATCAAGGGCGACAAGCAGGTGATCTACGGTGCCGTGGTCACTGCGATGGCGTCCTTGCAGGAGTCCGGCGTCGACAACGTGGGCCTGATTACCGATCCCAAGGAGCTCTAATGGGAGGGCAGTTGCAATCGGCGTTGAGCGGGGAGGTCTTTTGCTAAAGCTCTCCAATGGCTATGGTTTGCCCGTGGTGCTGGCCCTGTTGCTGCATCTTGTGGCCGGTTCGGCGCTGCTGGTGGCCTGGCCCGCGTCGGAGTCACCCAAGTTGAAACCGATGCCGACCCATGTAAAAGCATCGTTGGTCGAGCTAAAGCCGAAGGCCAAGCCGGTTAAAAAGGCCGCCAAGCCGCCGAAAAAAAAACCTCCGGTGAAAAAAACCAGGGTCGATAAAAAAGCGGAACAAAAGAGAAAAGAGATCGCCTTAAAGAAAAAGCGCGAAGAGGATGCTCGCAAAAAAACAGAAGCGGAACGCAAGGCCAGAAAAAAACGCGAAGCCGAGCGCGTGGCCCGTGAAAAGCGTGAAGCGGAACTCCTGCGCCAACAGGAACTCCAACAACAGCAGGAGCGAGAGGAGAGGGAGGCGCGAGAGCAGGAGCTGGCTTCCCTGCTTGAAAGTGAAACGGCGTTTGAGCAGGAACAGCAGCAGTCTGCAACTGATTTTGAGTTGGCGATGGGATACGCTGACCTGATTCGTCAGCAGGTTATTCCCCATTGGTCACGCCCCCCCAGTGCTCGTAATGGTATGGTGGCGGTGCTCCAGATCAGCCTCGTGCCGACCGGCGAAGTGGTCGATGTGAACGTCGTCAAGGGGAGCGGTGACAAGGGGTTCGATGAATCGACGGTACGCGCTGTGCGTCGCGCCGGACGTTTTCCTGAGCTACAGCAGCTCGAGCCCAGGGTGTTTGAGAAATACTTCCGCAAGCTGCGGATCGAATTTAAACCGGAGGACCTGATCAGGTGATGACACGTGTAACGGGAATGATATTGATGCTGTGGGTGATGGTTATCATGCCCGCCCGAGCCGATCTGACCATTGAAATTACCCAGGGTGCCGATAATCCGGTTCCCATTGCGGTAGTCCCCTTCGGTTGGAAAGGGTCCTCGGCGCTGTCTGAGGATATGGCGCAGATCGTTGCCAATGATCTCGAACGCAGTGGTCTGTTTGCTCCGTTGGAGCGTCGCAATATGCTGAGTTTGCCGAGCCGTGAAGCGGATGTTGTGTTTCGGGACTGGCGCGTACTGGGAAGCGATTATCTGCTGATAGGGAATGTGGAGCAGGGGGCGGATCAAAAGTTCCAGCTCCGTTACGCACTCTTTAATGTGCTCAATCAGCGCACCCTGGCCCAGGGAACGGTTGCCGGAGGGAATGAGGTGCTGCGGGATATGGCGCACCGGGTCAGTGATATGGTCTATGAGCAGGTAACGGGGCGCAGAGGCGCGTTTTCGACCCGGATTCTCTATGTGACAGCCGACCGTCACTCCACCTATAACACCGACTTCAGGCTTAATTATGCAGATGCTGACGGCCATCGCGCGCGGGTTATCTTTAGCTCCAAGGAGCCTATCTTGTCCCCCTCCTGGGCTCCGGATGCAAAGCGAGTCAGCTACGTCTCTTTTGAAGGTGGACGCCCTGGGGTTTATGTGCAGGAGATTGCCAGCGGTAAACAAACCCAGATTACCCGCTTTCCCGGATTGAATAGTGCGCCGGCCTGGTCGCCGGATGGCAAGCGTTTGGCGCTGGTACTGTCGAAAAGTGGTAACGCTGATATTTATATTAAGGATTTGTCGAGTGGCGAGCTAACGCAGATTACCCGTCATTACGCCATCGATACCGAACCCTCCTGGATGCCCGATGGTAAGTCTCTTGTGTTCACCTCCAATCGAGGTGGTTCGCCACAGATCTATCGGGTCGAACTCGATAGCGGCTGGGTGGAGCGACTGACCTTTGAGGGTAAATATAACGCTCGAGCCCGCGTGTTTGATGGCGGCAAGTCTCTGGTGCTGGTTCACAAGGGCGAGGGCGCTGCTGAATTTAACATCGCCGTCCAGAATTTGGAGAATGGGCGCATGCGCACGCTCACCTCAACATTGCTGGATGATTCCCCCAGTATTGCCCCCAATGGGGATATGCTGATCTACGCCACCCATAAGGGCAATCGAGGCATACTGGCTGCGGTATCTGCAGACGGGCGTGTAAAGTTTGAGCTGCCTTCCACTAAAGGGGATGTGAGGGAGCCCGCATGGTCTCCTTTTTTGAACTAGGTTGTGGTATTTTCGGGTAGTTTTGTTAGTTTATATGACCAGATCAACCCAATTTCGGAGTGAATAATGGAAATAATGAAAATCGGTAAACTTTTTATGCTGGCAGCGTCGCTGGTAGTTGTTGCTGGCTGTAGTTCTACCGGTGGTAGCAGTACCGGTGGTACCGACAGTGGCGCCACAACCGGTGGGTCCGGTGTTGATTCCGGCTCTGTTAGCTCCTCTACAGGCGGTATGGGATCTGATGGCGGTACGCTGAGCATGGATGAGAAGACTATGGTTGACCAGAAGGTCTTCCTGTTCCCATTCGACAGCTCTACTCTTTCTACGGAAGATTATGCCTCACTGGATGTGCACGCCAAGGTGTTGAGCACCAACACAAGCCAGCGCATTACCATTGAAGGCCATACTGACGAACGTGGTACTCGTGAATACAACCTGGCGCTGGGTGAACGCCGTGCCAAGGCTGTAAAACGCTATTTGGTGATGAAGGGCGTCGCTCCGGGTCAAATCGAAACCGTTAGCTATGGTAAAGAGCGTCCGGTTGCCGAAGGTCACGCAGAGGCCTCCTGGAAGCAGAACCGTCGTGCAGTCATTATTCCTTCATCTGCCGGCTACGGTAGTTAATGTCGGGCGACGTCGATATGGCGAAACAACGTAAGCGGTTGTTACAGATTAGCCCGGCTATCGCCGGGCTGTTTGTTGTGGGGATGACCTGGGCCGAAGTACCTGTCGTTGAGACCACCCCTATTGGGGGGGCGGCGGTGCAGCCGCAGGCAGGTACGGAAGAGGCGGTTCAAAGCCAGCAACCCACTGCGGAAAATAGCCTCTACTATCAGTTGGAGTTGTTGCAGCAGGAGGTTCAGTCGTTGCGGGGTATGCTCGAAGAGCAATCCCATGCGATGCGGTTGATGAAGCAGGAGCAGCGCGATCGCTATATTGATCTGGATCGACGCATCAGTTTGCTTAATAGCCCTTCGGGTAGCTCCACCTCGGCGCCCTCTGCGAGTGCTTCGGTGTCTGTGCCCACCACAACCGTCGGAACTCCTGGTGGCAGTTCTACAAGCACCCTGGCCAGCGCAAACCCCGAGCTGGAAAAACAGGCGTACTCGGAGGCGTTTGCCCTGATTAAGGAGCGTAAGTTCGATCAGGCGATCGTGGCGCTGAATGCATTTGTGCAGCAGTATCCTGGTGGAGACTATGCAGCGAATGCGCGTTATTGGCTCGGAGAGGTCTATCTGGCGACCAATCAGGCCGAGCCTGCCCAAGGCGCTTTTGAGAATGTGCTAAAAGAGTTTCCCTCCCATCGAAAAGCAGCGGACGCTAGCTATAAGTTGGGCCGGATGTATCATAGCCAGGGTGATGTCGAACAGGCTCGAAGCTATTTTCAGGCAACGATCGATAACTATCCAGGATCATCCGCCGCCAAGTTGTCCCAGCAATACCTGCAAAAGCTTTAGTGGTCGATCCTTTAGATACGGGTAGCCGGAATGAGAGTGCTCTATTTCGGCTGCCGTCTTTAGCAGGTTTTCGTTGTTGCGATCTATCCGTTAAGGCGATCGCTGCCGCCGTCCCTGGCTTACGCGATCTACCGGTTAAGGCGATCGCTGCCGCCGTCCCTGGCTTACGCGATCTACCGGTTAAGGCGATCGCTGCCGCCGTCCCTGGCTTACGCGATCTACCGGTTAAGGCGATCGCTGCCGCCGTCCCTGGCTTACGCGATCTACCTACTTCCTGTAGGCAAAAAAAACAGGGGATTGGGGTTGTTATATTGTTCTAAATCAGTACCATATGCACCGCTTAGGGTCGTTAGCTCAGTTGGTAGAGCAGTTGGCTTTTAACCAATTGGTCGGGCGTTCGAGCCGCCCACGACCCACCAATTTTAAGGGCTGCCTTTCAGGCAGCCCTTTTCTTTTGCCCCATCCATACTGTGTCCAAATCCCAGGAGCGGGCCGATGATCTGCTCATCTGCCATCTTTGCTTGTTTTTCTATCCTGGCAGTCCCCCAAGCCTGGCTAAGCGGGATCTGGTGCTGACACTTTTTTGCTCGCCGAACCTCCGGCTGACTGTGCTACACTAGCCGCCAAATTATTGTTCATAGGCCCCACTTTAGAGGGGGGCAGCGGAAGTAGAGAAAAAGTATGACCCTGGTGAGTGATCGAGTTTTTGTGCAGCAGCATCTGGCAACAGAGCACCTGCTATCCATGGACCCTGCCCGTAAGCAGCAGCTAAAAGAGGAAGTGAAGGCGCTGCTTAACGAGCAGAATGCCGTGCTTGTTGCCCACTACTACACACCGGATGTGATTCAGGAGCTGGCCGAGGAAACCGGTGGCTGTGTTTCTGATTCGCTGGAGATGGCCCGCTTCGGTAATCGGCACAGTGCCACGACCCTGTTGGTCGCAGGTGTGCGGTTTATGGGTGAAACTGCCAAGATCCTTACGCCTGAAAAGCGGGTGTTGATGCCGACCCTCGAAGCCACCTGCTCGCTGGACATTGGCTGTCCTGTCGATCGTTTCTCGGCATTCTGTGATCAGCACCCTGAGCGGGAAGTTGTGGTGTACGCCAATACCTCGGCGGCAGTCAAGGCTCGTGCCGATTGGGTGGTGACCTCCAGTATTGCGCTCGAAGTGGTGGAGCACTTGATGGATCAGGGCAAGAAGTTGATCTGGGCGCCGGATAAGCATCTTGGGGGCTATATTAAGCAGCAAACCGGGGCCGATATGCTGATGTGGGACGCCGCTTGCATCGTACACGAAGAGTTTAAGGCCAAAGGTGTTTTGGAGCTTAAAAAGGTCCATCCCGACGCGGCGGTGTTGGTACACCCGGAATCTCCAGCATCTGTAGTTGAGGTCGCCGACGCGGTCGGATCAACGAGCCAACTGATTAAGGCCGCCGAAACCCTGCCGAATAAGGTGTTTATTGTGGCTACGGATCGCGGCATCTTCCATAAAATGCGCAAGGCCGCACCCGGTAAGCAGTTTATCGAGGCTCCAACCGGGGGCTCCGGCGCGACGTGCCGTAGTTGTGCCCATTGCCCGTGGATGGCGTTAAATGAGCTTGAAGTGATGGTGCAAACCTTGCGTAGCGGCAGTAACGAGGTCCATGTGGATCCTGCGGTAGCCCGCCGAGCAATGATTCCGTTGCAGCGAATGCTTCAATTTACAGCGGTGAATGCGGCCTGACCCCGGGCATCAGCTATTGAGCATGAGGGGTCCTGCTACGGGCTAGAATCCCATGTTCTTCTGGTAAACTTGCAGGTCTTTGATCTGCTGTTGAATCTTTGAGGTTAGCGCAAAGTTTCCTTGAACCTGGGTCAGGGCGTACTCCAGATGCTTAATGGCCTGATCCATGTCGCCGGTGAGCCGAAAAAACTCCGCTCGCGCCAAGTGCACGCCGGTTATATCTTTGGCGAGCCCTCGTACTTCGGCCAGGATGTACCAGATATCCGGATCGCTTGGGCGCTTGTTGACCAGTTGTGTGAGCAGCTGATCGGCTTGCTTGTACTTGCGCTCCGCCAACAAGATATCTGCATAGTTCATGGTGAGGGGCAGGTTGTCGGGCGTGAGTTCGAGGGCACCGCTCAGTCGTTTGCCCGCCGTCCGGTAATCGCCTCGCCGACTGTCGATTTGGGATTGGGCAATCAGATAATGGATGTTGTCAGGTTCCGATTTGATCAGGGGGGCTAGCGCCTTTTCCGCCTTGTCGAGTTGTTGGGCCTTGGTCAGGGAGACGGCCAACCCGTACCGCACTGCAAACTCGGGAGTGCTGGACCCGTTTTTTAGCTCCTCCTGATATCGGCTTACGGCTTGGTTAATATCACGGGAATAATGAACTTGAGCCTTGACTCGCATCAGGTGGTAGCTTGGGTTGTCCTTGAAGTGTTTTAACGGAAACTGCTCTGCCCGAGCCCTCGACTCCGCAATCCGATTTTCGGTAACGGGGTGGGAGGAGAGAAACTCGGGAGGCTTCTGGCCCGAGAATCGGCTGGCCCGACTCATGGCTTCAAACATGGCCGGCATGGCCCTTGGGTCCATATTGGCGCGTGCCAGGTTTTGAATCCCCACGTTGTCGGCTTCGCGCTCATTCTGGCGACTGAATTTCATCCGTTGGCTTTGGAATGCCGCCTGACTTCCCGCCAGTGCAGCGATGCCCGCATCGCCCCCCCCTGCCGCCATCAGTATGACGCTGGCCAGGGTTGCCGCCAGACTGGGAATTCGATTGCGCTCTGCTTCCTCGACGTTCCGAGCAAAGTGGCGCTGGCTAAGGTGAGCCAATTCATGGGCGAGTACCGAGGCGAACTCTTGTTCGTTATCGGAATAGATAAATAGCCCGCCGTTGATGCCGACGATACCCCCGGGTACGGCAAATGCGTTGAGCTCAGGACTATCTACTATAACCACCTCAAGCCGACGATCCGTTACTTCGCTGGTTTCAACCAAGCGGTAGATTAGCCCTTCGGTGTACTCCTTCATCTCCGGGTCAGCGATGGTTGGTGCCTGTCTCCGCAGGGCTTGCAGCCAGGCTCTGCCAAGATAGTATTCCTGCTGGGAGGATACGATGCTGGAGGAGCTGTCCCCCAGGGAGGGGAGTGTTTGTTCCTGCCCATGGGCGGGGGCAAGCGTGCCGAACCAAAGTAGACTGCCGAGCACCATCGTCTTGGTGATTGTATGCATATTGTACCGTTTCCTTTCGATAGAATGACTTTACCGATATTTCGCCACCTTTCCCAGCCTCTTTAGCCGGCGGGTGGTGATAACAGCTTTGGTACTATGGGAATTTGGGACAGGCATCGGTTACTATCGTTGTGCAATTTTAATTGTCGGTCAGGTGGGGCAGCGGCAAACCTGATGACAGATCGTGTGAATAACCGTTGGGGAGAAACCTGTGAGTGTTGCGATAGATGTCGAACTTGACGCGAAAGGCTTGTGTTGTCCTTTGCCGCTGCTTAAGGCGAAGCAGGCGCTCAATACCATGTCTGCGGATCAGGTATTGCGCGTAGAGGCGACCGACGCGGGATCAGTGCGAGACTTTCAGGCCTTTTGTGAGGTGGCCGGACACAGGCTTTTGTCCACTAATGAGCAAGAAGGTATTTACGTGCACGTCGTACAAAAGGGTAATTCGTGAAAGATATCAGCATGACTCGGTTTTTTAAGGGGTGGCTGCACCGTTATTTCTCGGACGAGGAAGCGGTAATTTTATCGGTGTTATTAATTATCGGCTTTGTTGTCGTGTTGACGATGGGGTCCATGCTGGCGCCGGTGTTTGCGGCAATGGTGTTGGCGTTTTTGCTGCAAGGGGTTGTTAACCAGCTCAAAGGGAGGGGGGTATCCCATAATCTATCGGTAACCGTTGTTTTCTTGATTTTCTTGACCACTTTTCTGCTGATACTGTTGGTGTTGGTGCCCTTAATCGGCGATCAGATGTCACGCTTGTTTAATGAGCTACCGCGTATGATCGGCGATGCTCAGCATGCCCTGCAGGTGCTTCCGCAAAAATACCCCGGCTTTATCTCCGAAACCCAGGTCACGGTATGGATAGAGACCCTCAACGGGCAGATTACCAATGTAGGGCAGTGGTTTGTTTCGTTCTCGCTCTCCAGTATTCCCGGTTTTGTCGGCGTGCTGATCTATCTGGTACTGGTGCCGATTCTGGTGTTCTTTTTTCTTAAAGACAGTGCGCTTTTGGCCAGCTGGACCGGCTCCTTGTTGCCCGCCCAGCGACCGATGATGATGCAGGTTTATGCGGAGATGAGTGACCAGATCGCAAATTATGTGCGGGGAAAAGCGATCGAAATCTTAATTGTCGGGGCCGCGACCTACCTGGGCTTCGTCGTACTGGATTTGCGCTATGCGGCTTTGCTTGCTCTATTGGTTGGGTTGTCGGTCGTGGTCCCCTATATCGGTGCCGCAGTAGTCACGATACCCGTTGCCCTGATCGCCTTTTTTCAGTGGGGCTGGGGTAACGAGTTTTTTATATTGATGGTGGTCTATGGCGTGATCCAGGCGTTGGACGGTAACGTACTGGTTCCTTTGTTGTTTTCCGAGGCGGTCAACTTGCACCCCATTGCTATTATTGTCGCGGTGCTTGTGTTTGGTGGTTTGTGGGGTTTTTGGGGCGTATTTTTTGCGATCCCCCTGGCGACGTTGCTCAAGGCGCTAATGACCGCCTGGCCGACCCAGTCAGATAGTATCCAGCCCGGTGATGGTGAATCCTCCGCGGGTTGATACTTTTTAAGATACAACCGCCTGGATACAAGCGCCTGGATACAAGCAGCTTCCAGGCGGTTGCGCGTTAATCGCGGCAACGAAACAAGAGGGGAGTCGCCTCCTCGCCCCTAATCAGCGCTGGTTTGATTTGCCAGTGCGGTAGCCGCTGCCAATACCTCGGCGGCGTGACCCTTTACCTTTACCTTGCGCCACTCGTGCCGTAGCACCCCTTCGCTGTCGATCAAAAAGGTGCTGCGCTCAATGCCCCGTACCTGCTTGCCGTACATGTTTTTCATCTTGATCACATCAAACGCGGTGCACAGGGCCTCGTCGCTATCGGAGATCAGTTCGAAGGGGAAAGATTGCTTCGCCTTGAAGTTTTCGTGCGCGCGAAGTGAATCCCGGGAGATGCCGATTATGAGGGTGTTTGCTTCGCCAAATTGTGAATGTAGGTCGCGGAAATCCTGACCTTCGGTGGTGCAGCCTGGGGTGCTGTCCCTGGGGTAAAAATAGAGGACAACTTGCGATCCACGGAGCCCTGAAAGGCTAATGCACCGGTCGCTGGTTGCCTGGGCGTTGAAGTCCGGAATGGGGGTTGCGATAGAGACGCTCATGGGCAGTTTGCTCCTTACTTGAAAGATTGCACTAATAGATTCCAGGGCGCTAACTCAAAGGCTGTAATAGGATCAGTTTGACGGCATTGAAGCAACCCTTTTAATGCCTGAAAAGGCTATTCGGTGGAGCTTGTGCTTGGCTCTACGGCTCAGTAACATAGACCTCTTTTTTTGATTCGATGGAGCGGTTTAAATGATAACGGGCAGCATGGTGGCGCTGGTTACGCCGATGCACGCGGATGGCGGTGTCGACTGGGACGGGTTGACCCGCGTAGTTGATTTCCACCTGCGTGAAGGAACCGATTCCATCGTCGCGGTGGGCACTACGGGAGAGTCCGCAACCCTCGACGTTACCGAGCATTGTCAGGTGATTAGCCGGGTGGTGCAGCAGGTAGCGGGGCGTATCCCCGTGATCGCAGGAACCGGGGCCAATTCGACACATGAAGCGTTGCAGCTGACGGAGGAAGCCAAGGGGCTGGGAGTGGACGCCTGTCTTCTGGTGACCCCCTATTACAATAAGCCCACCCAGGAGGGGATGTACCAGCATTTCAAGTACATCGCTGAACGGGTTGATATACCTCAGATTCTCTATAACGTACCGGGGCGAACCTCCGTCGACCTGTTGCCAGAAACCGTTGAGCGCCTGGCGGATATTGATACTATCGCCGGTATTAAGGAAGCGACCGGGGATATCGATCGGGCTCGTCGCCTGATCGCCAGCTGCGGTAGCAAAATGGCTATCTACTCAGGGGATGACCCTACCGCTGTGGAGCTGATTCTGGCGGGTGGCCAGGGAAATATTTCGGTAACGGCCAACGTCGCTCCGGCACGCATGGCTGAGTTATGCCGGTTGGCATTGGCGGGTGAGACTGATGCGGCTCGGCGCTTGAACGAGGCGCTCATGCCTTTGCACACTAACCTGTTCATTGAGTCCAACCCTATTCCAGTGAAGTGGGCGATGCAGCAGATGGCGCTGATCGAGGGCGGAATCCGTTTACCGCTAACGCCCCTCGCAGAAGGAGCGCATGACGCAGTGCGCGACGCCATGAAGCGCTGCGGATTACTGTAACACCGATTAATACGGCTAATTTGAAATTTTGAGGCTTCACTGAATGCGAATATTGAGGATGTTGGCTGTACTCACCGCCACTGTTTCTATCAGTGGTTGCGTGAACGATTACATCCGTGACCGTACCAATGATTACCTAAGCGCCGAGCTGTATCCGCCGATGGTTCTGCCCGAAGGCTACGAGGGAAGTTTGCTCGGTGACTCCATGACGATACCCGACCGTGATCAACGCCCTACGGTTACCGAGTTTGTCGTTCCCCGGCCGAACGCTGTGGTATTGGCTGCCGATGATGAAAATTTCCGTATCGAACAGGATGGCAATGCACGCTGGATCCTTGCGCGGAAAACTCCATCGCAGGTGTGGCCGGCTCTAATCCAGTTTTGGGAAGCCAGTGATGTTGAGCTCCAGGTAAATGACCCCTCAAACGGCGAAATGGAAACCCGTTGGGTCGTTCTAAACGAAGAGCGCCAGAAGGATCAGGTGCGGCGATTGATTCGCAGTGTGCTTGGTGCCGACGACGAAGGGGAGAGCCAGGAGAAGTTCCGCATCAATATCCAGCAAGGCGTAACCTCGGGTTCCACAGAGGTTCACCTGCTCCACGCACGAGCGCCAACCGATGAAACGGACCCTGAAATCTTGTGGGGCGTTGATGAGGGCAGTGACCTGATGCAGTCGTCCATGCTCAATGAGATGCTGGTGTTTATATCCAATAACAGCAGCGAAACGGAGTCGGTTTCCCTTGTCGCCCAGGAGCTGGATGTGGGTAGTCGTACGGAGCTTGTTGAGGACGGTAATGGAAATCCCATTCTGCGACTCGATTTAGCGTTTGACCGCAGCTGGGCTGCGGTCGGGCGAGCACTCTCTGATACCGCCGTTCAGGTTGTCGATCGTGATCGCAGCAGCGGCATTTACTATCTGGAGATCAACTCTGGAGAGTCACTGACCGTTGAGGAAGCACCAGAAGAGGGCTTTTTCAGTGGCTGGTTTGGCGACGACGATAAAGAGACCGTGACCGTGGAGCGCTATCAGTTGCGCCTGAGTCGTACAGGAGAGCAGGTTAAGGTTTCCCTTGAACGAAGCGTAAACGAATTGGCACCCAAAGAGATCAGTGCGGATCTGTTAAGTCTGATTAAAGACAAGCTGAGTTAAGTGGTTTTTTGCCCTCCTCCCGTTTTTGGGGGGGAGGGCTCATCCCCTCCTATGATGCAGTTCTCCTCCATTGGTAGTGGCAGTAAAGGTAACGGCACCCTGATTCGCTCGGGTGATACCCTGTTGATGGTCGATTGCGGGTTTAGTCTCAAGGAGACCCTGCGACGGCTTGATTGCCGGGGTGTAGCGCCTGAGCAATTGACGGCGATACTGGTTACCCATGAGCATGGTGATCACATCAATGGGGTCGCGGCTCTGGCTCGCCGCTTCGATATTCCTGTGTATCTGAGTGCAGGAACCCGCTACGTTGGCAAACTGGATTCGGTTCCGCGCTTACAAATTATTGCCGATGCAGCGCCGGTTGCGATTGGGGAGATCGAAGTGTTACCCGTCGCCGTGCCTCATGACGCGCGTGAGCCCCTGCAATACATCTTCCGGGCGGGAGGTATGAGCCTGGGCGTGTTGACGGACCTGGGGTGTATCACCCGTCATGTTGCTGACTGCTATGGGGATTGTGACGGAATGCTGCTCGAATGTAATCACGACCCCCATATGCTCTCGGTGGGCTCCTATCCCCCCTCGCTAAAAAGCAGGGTAGGGGGTATCTACGGTCATCTGAGTAATCAGCAAGCCTCAGAGCTGCTGAGACTGATCGATACGCCTCGTATTCAACACCTGGTGGTTGCCCATATTAGTGAACAAAACAATGACAGCGAGCTCGTATTGGAGCAACTGCTACCGCATATAGAGCGGAGCCGGCTGCGGTTTGCCGACCAGGCCAATGGGTTTGAGTGGGTTGAGTTGGAGGCTCGGCCCGAACCTATCGAATTCGACCCCGGTGGTGCCGCCGGGCAGCCGCTGCAATAGGGTGTATAAAGGGCTCTATCGCCCGTGCCAGTAGGGGTTTCAGGGGGTGTGGCGTAATTTTCTATCCACAGCTGCGCTGCTCGACTCGGTCCGCGCCTGGAAAGGGCGCCAAGGTTACTTTGCACTTCTCTTTAGAATATCAATACAGTCTTGTAACTTATTGAATAATAATAAATTAATCTTAAGTTTAGTGTTTTTATGGGCTAGTTGTTCAAAAAATGATCAGTTTGTACGCGAAGGTATAGGGGAGTGGGATATACCAGGTTCTCCCACCCTAATGCACAGAGTTATCCACAGATCCTGTGGGTAATTAAGTGAGGAGTTATCATCTGCTTTGGCCGCCCACGGGCGGCCCCCTGGGTTGCTCAGGCGTCGTCGTCGAGGCGGGCGCGATCTTCCCCCCCCAGGTCCTCAATGAGCTGCTCCACCAGGCTGCACAGGCAAGCGCTCATGAGTGAAAAGTCGGCGTCAAAGCGGCTGCCGGCATCATCTCCGCCCTGGTCGCTGGCCTGCTCCTGAATCTCCTCACCAAAGCGTAAGCGTTTAAGCGTAAAGTCGTCGCTCAGCAGGAACCTGACCTGGTCGTTCCAGCCTAGAGCCACCTTGTTGACCTGCTTGCCCGCCTCGAGGTGAATACGAATCTCCTCGGCGGTCAGGTCGTGCCGTTTGCAGCGAATAACTCCCCCCTCGTCTCCAGGCTCACTGAGCTCTGCCTCATCGCCCAACTCAAAGGCGGAGGGTGTCTGTTCCAGCCATTGGGTCATAACGCTGGCAGGGGCATGTTTCAGGGCTGGGGGGATGACCGGCAGGCTCCCCATGCTGCCCCTCAGGTAGCTCACCAGTTCCTCTGCACGCCGAACCGAGGAGGCGTCGACCAACAGTAGGCCCTGCCTGGGTGCAATGAATGCGTAGGTTGCACCGCTTCGGGTAAAGGCTCGGGGAAGCAGATCGAAGGTGATCTCATCCTTTAGGGTGTCGCGTTCCTTTTTGTACACCTTGCGATGCTCGGCATCCTCTATCTGTTGCACTTTGTCGGACACCATATCCCGCACGACACTGGCAGGAAGCATCTTCTCCTCCTTTCGTGCACAAAGCATCAGGTAGCCGTTGGTGCTATGAACCAGAAGTTCTCCGTGTTTACCCAGCGGAGGTACCCAGCCATAACTGGACAGCTCCTGTTTGCCGCAGGGTTTGAATGCGCCGTCGAGCAGCTGTTGCTCGAGTGATTCTGCACTATCGGTAAAGGGTTTGGTGAAGCGGTAAATAATTAGATTCTTGAACCACATGGTCGGCTATTTATGCTCTCAAAAAGGGGGGCTTATGTTAGCAGAATCATTTTCTCCAGCGTGTTTTTTTTACTTCCCGGATGATTTGGAAAAAAGTGCCGGGCAACTGTTGCGTTCGCTTCGTGTTGCTGCGTATAATTCGCGCCGTCCAACGTAGTGGGTGGTTAGCTCAGCTGGGAGAGCGTCTGCCTTACAAGCAGAGGGTCGGCGGTTCGATCCCGTCACCACCCACCAAATTGGAGCGGTAGTTCAGTTGGTTAGAATACCGGCCTGTCACGCCGGGGGTCGCGGGTTCGAGTCCCGTCCGCTCCGCCATCTTTTCTCGGTCAGGGAAGAGGGTTGGATAGATACAATAGACCATTTGAGGATTCCTCAAACTGGGTGGTTAGCTCAGCTGGGAGAGCGTCTGCCTTACAAGCAGAGGGTCGGCGGTTCGATCCCGTCACCACCCACCACTTCTTTTCGGAGCGGTAGTTCAGTTGGTTAGAATACCGGCCTGTCACGCCGGGGGTCGCGGGTTCGAGTCCCGTCCGCTCCGCCAACACTTTTTCTTGATTCACGCCCTGCTCCTGGCAGTGTCGCGTCGTGCCTGTCGTCTGCGTTTTTGGCTCAAAAATAATAATTATTATCTGCTTTACAGCTCGTTTTACTTCATGTTATGCACATAACGCTGTCGCCCAGGTGGTGGCTCGCTGTGTACAATATGCTGAGTTGAAATATATCAACGAGCGTAAGTTATTGAAAAATAAAGATAAGTTATTGATCAAAAAACATACAATCTGTATATCGGGGCATATGTATGCACTCTTAAGCGCTTTTCCATACTTTGTCCCCATATCTATCCACAGTTTTTGTGGACAACAATGGGCGGGCGAAAAAGGTTCAATATGTACACTGCTGAAACCCCCGAAATAAAGCTGCTGCTGGTCGATGGCCTCAATTTGGTGCGTCGTATTCATGGAGCTCAACAGTCTGTGGATAAGCTCGATGTCAGGTTGCTGGCATCACTGCGCCGGGCCATTCGCGAGGCGCAAGCAAGCCATCTGCTGATGGTGATGGACGGCGCGGGGCCCAGTTGGCGTCATCAGCTCTATGGGGGGTACAAGCAGGGGCGCAAACCCATGCCCGCAGATCTACAGCAATACTTACCACTGCTGTTGCAGCGCTTGGCGGTGGAGGGGGTGGCGTTGGTTGAGCAGCCGGCGGTGGAGGCCGATGATGTGATTGCTGCGGTGGTGGCACGCCTGGTTCACAAACCCCTGGGTATTCGGATACTGTCGACGGATAAAGGGTTTTTGCCACTACTCAGTGATCAGGTGGAGATTCGGGATCATTTTCGCCCATTTGACTGGTGCCCGCAGGCGGTGCGGGAGCGCTTTGGCGTGGGGCCATTGCAGCTTAGGGATCTCTGGTCGCTGAGCGGGGATAGTAGCAACCATATTCCCGGTGTTAGCGGCATTGGTCCCAAGCGGGCAACGGAGCTACTTGGGCACTATGGCAGTTTGCACAATGTGCTGGCTGCAGCGGCCTCCATAGAGGGAAAGGTGGGTCAGCAGTTGCATGCGCAACGACAGCAGGCCCTGCTTTACCGGCAACTGCTGGAACCTAATCTGAATCTTCCCTCGGTGGGTAATTTGAAGGCGCTCCGGGTCGATGGGCGCTTGCGCGCCCAGACCGGGTGACAACTCAGGAGGCGTTAGCCGCTACTCGTTGCAACATGTTGATGTAGTCGAGGAGTATGGTGCCGGCTTCCTTTACAAAGGCGTCGCCTTTCTCTGCCGAGTCGCTGCTGCTGTGTGGGGCAGGGACACTGCTCTCATCATCATCGTTTAACGCCTCCAGTGGATCTTCTCCGCGGGCTGTACGGTAGCGGTTTTCAATCGCCAGGCGTTGATCTTGCAGTGTTTCGTACTGCTGTTTGCGCTCGCTGCTTCTTAGGGGAAGCACGGTGCGCTGTTCCTGATCAAGGCGCAGTTGGGTTTGCTCTTGCAGGTAGGTGAAATCGGGATCGTTGGCAGCGCGAGCTTCATGCTGGCGTTGCAGCTTTTGCAGGTAGGGCTCGGTAGGTTCAAAGCCCATATAGGTAACCGGTCTGATCTGGTCCCAGGGCAGGGCGTCATCCAGCGCGCTTTCGCCAATTTTGCTGGTGTCGTACCTTGATGGGAAGTGAACGTCCGGCACGACCCCCTTGTGCTGGGTACTCTTGCCCGAGATGCGGTAGAACTTGGCCAGGGTGAGTTTGAGCTGTCCGTGGTTGAGCGGTTGAATGGTTTGCACCGTGCCTTTGCCGAACGTCTGGCCACCAATAATCAGTGCTCGTTGGTAATCTTGCATAGCGCCGGCGAAAATCTCAGACGCCGATGCGCTCAAGCGGTCGACCATAACCGCCATAGGGCCGTCATAGACAAGGTTGTTGTCGGGGTCTTTCTGTACATCGATTCGCCCTCTACCATCGCGTACCAGAACTGTAGGGCCTCCGGGGATGAACAGTCCGGTGAGTTCGTTAGCTTCCTGCAGGGAGCCACCTCCGTTACTGCGCAGATCAATAACAAGCCCGTCGATCCCTTCCTGCTCAAGTTCCGATAGCAGGCGCTTCACATCACGGGTGGTGCTTTTATAGTTCGGGTCCCCGGCTTGGGCTGCTTTGAAATCAATATAAAACGCAGGGATCTGAATGACGCCCAGCTTATAGGGGTTGCCCTCGTGCTCCAGTTCGATAATGCTTTTTTGGGCCGATTGCTCCTCCAGCTTTACCTTTTCTCGGGTGATGCTGTAGGTGCGGGTAACTCCGCTGTCTCCATCAGAGGGGATGACCGACAAGCGAACGACAGAGGCCTTGGGGCCGCGAATCAGCTGTACTACTTCATCCAGGCGCCAGCCGACAACATCGACCATCTCCCCATCCTCTCCCTGGGCGACACCGACGATTTTATCAGCGGGTTTGAGTTGACCGGCTTTGTCTGCTGGCCCTTTGGCGACCAGACTCACGACCTTGGTGTAATCGTCCTCTGCCTGTAAAACAGCACCGATACCTTCAAGCGAGAGGCTCATATTGATATCAAAGTTCTCGGCGTTGCGAGGTGAAAAATATTGGGTGTGGGGGTCGTAGATGCGGGCGTAGGCGTTGATGTAAACCTGAAACGCATCCTCGTTGTTGCTCTGGTAGAGTCGGTTAAGCTGCGAGCGGTAACGTTTATCCAGTAGCTCGCTGATCTCTTCGAGTTTTTTATCGTTAAGTTTTAACCGTAATACACTGTCCTTGAGCTGGCGTCGCCACAGGTCTTCAAGCTCTTTGGTGTTTTTGGCCCAGGGCTGTTCGCTACGGTCTATTTCGATAGTTTCCTCACGGTCGAAATCGAGGCGACTGAGTTGGTCACCGGTGTGGGAAAGCAAAAACTGAATGCGCTCCTCTACCCTTTGTTGATAGATGTTGTAGATGTCGAATCCGGGGGCTAGATCGCCGGTCTTCAAGGCGTTGTCGAGTTGGTCACGGTAGGCTTCAAAACGCTCGATATCGCTAACTGTAAAGTGACTGCGTGCGGGATCGAGACTGGATAGATAGCGGTCAAGGATCTTGCTGGAATGCTCGTCATCCAGCGGGATTTTTTCGTAATGGGCTCGGCGTAGTAGTTGGACCATATTTACGCTGGCGATCGCTTGCTCTCGGGTTGGCTCCAGAGGGATGAGCTGTTGCTGGTCCGGTGGGAGAACCTTGGCGCTAGCTAGCGAGCTCAGCAGCAGGGCCGCAATGATCGTTAAGGTTCTGGTGACTGCCTGATTAACCATGGAGATCTCTCAATTATTCGCGATAAGGTGTTGGAGCGATAAAGCCTAAGTTGGTTCCCGCCCAAGCCTGTGGCACCGGAATTTAGCGATTTCCCAGTGCCAGACCCACAGCTTATGCGGAAACGGCTAATATGGGTAGTCTTGGTACAGGATACAGCTTCAATGGAGAGGGTATGAAGTCTATCAACGGGTTGGTCGCAGTCGAGGGTGTGCCCCAGAGGATATCCCGTTCGGGAGGGGTGCCGGGAGCGGGAGAGGTGGCCATTAAAGTCCATGCCAGCGGGGTCAATCGGGCCGATTTAATGCAGATAAAGGGAAACTACCCTTCGCCTGCGGGATACTCGGATTTTTTGGGGCTCGAATGCGCGGGGGTGATTGAATCGGTAGGGGCGGGCGTTGAGGGCTGGAGTGAAGGTGCGCCGGTGATGGCGCTACTGGCAGCGGGAGGCTTTAACGACCGCGTGGTATGCGATGGGCGCCAGTTACTTCCGCTCCCGGATGGTTGGTCTATGGAGCAGGGTGCCGCTTTCGTTGAGGCGTACGCAACGGCATGGCTCAATCTTTTTCAATTGGGAGAGTTAAAACCCGGGGAGCGAGTGCTGCTATATGCTGGCGCCAGCGGTGTGGGTAGCGCGGCGATTCAGCTGTGTAAGCTCATGGGCAATCCGGTAACTGTGGTGGTGGGAAGTAACGCCAAGGCGGATTTCTGTCGACAGCTCGGGGCCGACCATGCGGTGCTGCGCAATAGTGATCAGTGCTGGCAACAGCTGGAAGCGCTCGGCCCCTTTGAGCTACTGCTTGACCCGGTGGCGGGTGACTGGTTGCAAAGAAGTCTCTCCATTATGGCGCAGGATGGGCGCCTGATGCTGATTGGGTTGATGGGGGGGAGTCGTTGCCAGCTGAACGCTGCAACGGTGCTGATGAAGCGGATTCGAATTCAGGGGTCGACGTTGCGTGGGCGCAGCGTAGCTTTTAAGGGGAAGCTGCTCGATTCGTTGCGTGGTGCGGTATGGGGTGGGATGAAAGAGCAGACAATAATGCCAGTGATCGACCGGGTTTTTGAGATTGAGGAGATTGCTGCGGCGTTCGAGTATCTGGCTAGTAACCGCAATATGGGTAAGATTATTGTTCGTCATGGTCAATGAAGACAGACGCGGCTGACCTAAAGAACCTTGAACTCACCAAGTGCACTGGCGGCGGAGTCGCCAGTGCAATCACTACCGATCAAACAATAGGTTGTTGATTAGTTGTAGCTACGAACGAAACCGTCGCTGGACTCAATGGCCGGAATCTGGTGCGCCATCAAGTGGGTCTTGAACAGTGGCTGGATACTGCGATTTTCTTTTTTGGTTTTTTTTCCAAACCGTTGGCTGGAAATACTTTCGATAAAGTTAAAGGGTTTGGTCCGTTGCATGGTCGTGCACTCCGCTATTTTCTATTAAAACAGTGTAGACCTTTATCTGGCCAGACACTGTTGATCAGCTGTGTAATTGCTGAAGAGGTTGGTGATTCAGCGAAGCGCTATGTTAGCGACTGTTTGTTAGGGAAAGTATTCGTATCAGTACGTATACGACCTCGACCACGACACGTTTCGAGTGTCGTGGTCGTCACACTTTTTCGGAAAATCGATCCCGCGTAATACTGCACACCTCGACAAAGGGGTTCGGTATCAAGGCCCATGCGAAAGCCATGGCATGCAAAGCAAATCGCTGAAGCCCTAGGAGAAGGGGAGCACCGGTAGCTGCATAAACTGATTCAGTGCCCGTTGCAGGTATGTCACATCTTCGCTGCCTGCGAGTTCACGGATTGAGTGCATACCGAAGGTGGGTACACCTATGTCCAGCGTGCGCACCCCGATCTCGGCGGCGGTGATGGGGCCAATGGTGCTGCCACAGGCCATATCACTGCGTACTACAAAGCTCTGGCAGGGAACCTGGGCCTGCTCACACAGGTGCCGAAAGAGCGCGGAGGTTTCACTGTTGGTTGCGTAGCGTTGGTTGCTGTTGAGTTTAATAACGGGGCCCGCATTGAGCAGCGGACCATGTTTGCTGTCATGGCGGTCGGCGAAGTTTGGGTGGATTCCATGGGCGTTATCAGCCGAGATCATGAGCGAATTTTCCATACAAATGGTGAGTGCTTCTCGCTCACCCAGAATGCGCTCGAGCACGGTAGCGAGTAATGGCCCCTGGGCACCACTACTGGATTGGCTACCCACCTCTTCGTGGTCGTTGCATACCAGCAGGCAGGGGGCCTTTTGGTCGGCTTTGTCGCTGTTGGCGATTAACGCGCTAAGGCCGGCGAAACAGCTGAGCAGGTTGTCGAGTCGGGCGCTGGCTATAAACTCGCGATTGAGACCGATTTTTGCAGGCGCCTGGGTATCATAAAAAGAGAGTTCGTAATCGAGAACCTGATCGATATCCCCGTGTTCAGGGGTTAACCACCGTTTGAGTTGGGCCCTGAAATCAGGAGCTTCGTCCTCCGCGCATAGCGCCAGAATAGGGGGAAGCTGCGTTTGCGGGTTGATACTTTGTTTTTCGTTCACCTCCCGGTTCAGGTGAATCGCCAGACTTGGAATAACCGCCACGGGATCCCGCAGGTCGAGCAGCGCGCTGCGCAGCGTACCCTCGGTGCTGCGATAACTGACTCTTCCTGCCAGTGACAGGTCTCGATCGAACCAGGGGTTCAACAGGGCGCCGCCATAGACTTCAACACCCAGTTGAAAGTAGCCTTTTTGAGACAGTTCGGGGTTGGGCTTCACGCGCAGGCATGGGCTGTCGGTATGAGCGCCGACCATGCGAAAACCGCGGTGGGTAAATGCGGCGTCTGCGCAGGTGAAGGCAACCAGGGAGGAGTCGTTGCGGGTCAGGAAGTAACGTCCATAGGGTTGCAGGTTCCAGTTTTCACCCAGCGCCAGACGTTCAAACCCTGCGTCCAGCAAACGCCGGGCAAGTTCTCCGGTGGCGTGAAACGGAGTCGGAGACTGGTGAATAAAGTCGATCAGTTGCTGGCTGAGATCGTTGCAATCGCTCATGGTGTCGGTGCTGCTTGTGTGGTTGTGATGACAGCGATTATAGCGAGTGTCGCGCCGGGGAGGGTAGCGTTCTATGCTTAAGGGCTCTATCACCGAAACTCTCTCTATGTCTCACTATCGATGTTTAGCCCTGCTGTTGGCCTGTTTGATGATCTCTTTTAGAACCCATGCCGCTGAATCGCCGGCGGTTAAGGATTTTCGTTTTCCGCTGCCGGGTGACGCCCCCGCCGCTGCGACTGTCAGTCCGATAACGGAGCCGGTAACACCTCCATCGCAGGATATTAAACCGCCTGCTGAGTTACAGCCGGGGTCACCGGTTGTCGATTCCATCGGCGCTCAGCGCGGGCAGAGTGACAGTATGGGCCAGGCGATAGCACCCGGCGGTAAGGTATTGGGGAATGTGGACTCGTTAGGGCGCGTGATTGAGCCGGGGACAGGCGCTATTCGTGGTCAGGTGCCCTCTGCTGGCCAGCCTGCGCGCCCTTTCGTAAAATAGTCGTTTTCCCCAGAGGTGGTGGATGAGGGTTTTGTTGTTATCGGCTTACGATGCCGTGAGCCACCGCTATTGGCGGCAGGGGTTGGTCGCGCAATTTCCCCAATGGCAATGGACCCAACTGGCGTTGCCGGCCCGTCACTTCAGCTGGCGTATACGGGGCAATAGCCTGAGCTGGGGGTTGGGGCAGAGCGAATTGCTCAATCGCGACTATGACCTTGTCGTTGCGACCTCAATGACCGACCTCGCAACTTTGCGTGGACTGGTGCCGAAGTTGGGCACAATTCCAACGCTGGTCTATTTCCATGAAAATCAGTTTGCCTACCCCCTGAGTGATCAGCGTACCCATTCTGTCGTGGAGTTGCAGATGTTAAACCTCTACACAGCCCTGGCAGCGGACCGAGTGTTGTTTAACAGCCACTATAACCGGAACACGTTTCTCGATGGCGTGGAGGCGTTGTTATCGCGCTTGCCCGATCATGTTCCCCCTGATGTGCGTGGACGGCTCGAAGGGCTCTCTTCTGTGTTGCCGGTGCCGCTGCTGTTTGAAAACAGCCGGGGCGGAGGTGTCGATTGGGGGGGGACGGGTGATGCGGTACGAATTCTCTGGGCCGCTCGTTGGGAGTATGACAAGGGCCCCGAACGCCTGTTGGCAGCGTTACGAATGCTGGAGGAAAAAGGCGTTAATTACCGGCTGTGTATTCTGGGTGAGCGTTTTCGCCGCGTTCCCGAAGTATTCGATATCATTGAGAATCAATTTCGTCACCGTCTGGCACAGTTCGGTTTTGCGGATAGCCGTGACCAGTATTTAGCCTGGTTGGCGTCTGCTCATTTTTTTGTCTCCACGTCGCTGCATGAGTTTCAGGGGATAGCGGCGCTTGAGGCGGTGCAGCAGGGCTGTGTGCCGGTCTTGCCTAAACGGCTGGCCTACCCGGAACTGGTACCCGAAGACTACCTCTACGCCAGCGATCTGGATAGCGTCGAGCGCGAAGCCCAGGCGTTGGTTGAACGCCTGATGATGCTGGCCCAGGCCCGACAGCCTGCTCCCGATGTTAGTGGGTTGTGTTGGGCAGGACTGGAAGCCTCCTATCGCCAACTGTTTGAAACCCTGGCACGGGCATAAGCGGTGCGGTGGTGCCCTGACGCTTTACGGGCACGAAGGGCGTGGTGAGCAGGAGGCGTTATAAAATTGCGATTGGCCGCGGCCCAATAGCCGGTTCATCATCTGAGCAGGCCATCATCAATGCTTATTCGGGTGGGGACTCCCATGCTATGCCAGTATGGATTGGTCTTGGACAAGCGGACCTTTGTTATTGTGATATCGGCGCCAGGGTAGCATTTCGAAACAGATTAGTTCCCCAATACGGATCAGGATCACGCTATAATCCGGCGAATATTTACTCCCTTGTTTGCAACAGGTAGATACGTTTCCTCTGACTATGGCGTTTGAGACCCCTTGTTTTCGCTGGTATTTTCTTGCTCCCCGCTTCTGGCTGCTCTGGCTTGGGCTGGGGGTTGGTTGGCTGCTGGTGCAGCTCCCCTACCGGTTGTTGTTACCCCTGGGTCGTGTGCTGGGCCGACTGTTGATGCGTTACGGTAAACGGCGCGTTGCAATAGCGCGTAAAAATCTTGAACTCTGTTTTCCAGAACTCTCGTTGGATCAGCGTGAGGTTCTGTTACGGAAAAATTTTGAGTCGATGGGTATCGGTGCGATTGAAGTGGGGATCAGTTGGTGGTGGCCTAAATGGAGACTTTATCGGCTTTTCCACGCTGAGGGGCTCGCCAATCTGGAGGCTATCGAGGGGCAGGGGGCGCTTATGTTGTGCTTGCACTTTTCCACCCTGGAGGTCGGTGCAGGATATCTGGCTCACCAATGCCGGATCGATGCCATGTATCGTAAACACAGCAATCCGCTTTTTGATTGGGTGCAGCAGCGGGGTCGCCAGCGCCATAATCTGGAGGGCGAAACCATTGAGCGCGAAGATGTACGTAGCATGCTCAGGGCGTTACGTAATGGCCATCGTATCTGGTACGCTCCGGATCAGGATTACGGGCGTAAGCAGAGTGTTTTCGTTCCTTTTTTTGGCGTGACGGCCGCATCGGTTACCGCAACCTCACGATTTGCTCGACTAGGCAAAGCGAAAGTAGTGCCGTGCATCCAGACTCGTTTGGCGGATGGTTCCGGTTACCGAATGCGCTTTCTGCCGGCACTGGAAGACTTTCCTACGGAAAATGAGGAGGCGGACGCCCGGCGCATAAACGAATTGATTGAAACAGAAATACGGAAGCAGCCGGAGCAGTATATGTGGCTGCACCGGCGTTTCAAGACGCGTCCCGAGGGTGAATCTTCGTTTTACTGAGGGGGTAAGGGTGTCAGGGTCAAGCGGATTGCACCGTCGTCACTGGTCAGCACGAGCGTATCTCCACGATGCTGGAAAGAGGTGGCGCTTGAGACGGCCTGCAGCAGCTGTTGTTCTTGCTGCATTAATGGTTCCGGGCAGGCCATCATGGTTGACCCTAGCGGACCGATCTTGATCTTCTGCTTGTCAACGCTGTAGCCACCAAAGAATCCATTACAGCCGCCATGGCCGTTAATGCGCCCGTTGTCGGTGCTTTTCGCGCTGAGTTGAAGCTTTGCCCGTACTGGCAGGGAGATTACCGATCCGTCGATAACCAGTTGCTCAAGCACCCAGTTGCCTTTCAAAGGATAGGCTGTGGGTTGGTCGGGCGCGGTAGCGCAACCGGCCAGGCCAATAAGAGCGGTCATTAGCAGTGCCGTGGATCGAATCATGGTTAAAGCCTTTTGTTATAGTGGCTGTTAGGAAGCCTACGAACAACTCCCTGGCGCCTCTGGTTTTCAGGCAACACCGGGGGCCTATTCACAGGCTCCTTAGGATATCAGCGCAGGCAAGGGTTCCAACGTGGTCAGCGAGCAGGTTAGCCGGCAAAAATCACGCGCACGGAATCGAGCTGCAGGGGCGACTGCTTTAGCTTTGTTTCGCCATCCCGGGCCAGCGCGGTGAGGTGACTCAGCTCGCTATCCCGAATATTGGGGTTCACCGCCTTCAATGCCAGCATGCGCTGCAGTTCATCGGAGACCTCTTGTCGGAACTGTTGGCAGGCGCTGGCAATCACCGTGTTAGCCTGGGTATGCACTGCTTTATCTGCGGCTTTGAGGGCGTCAAGCAGGGGTTGCCGCTGGGCATTGATTAACTGCCGTGCAGTGGCCCGTTTCAGCGGTTGAAGCTGCCCGTCCAGGGTGTCGAACGCAACCTTGTTTGCAAGGTCATTGCCCTTGGGGTCGATCAGGGCCCGAATCGCGGTGGGGGGGAGGTAACGCTTAAGCTGGTTACGCTCGCCTCCAGGGCTGCTGATGACATAGATAGCCTCCACCAACATGGTTCCGGGCTTAATACCGCGGTTATTGATGAGTCCGACGGCGGTGTTACCCAACTCGCTGCCGAGGATCATCTCCATGCCTTCGAGCACCATGGGGTGTTCCCAGCTAATAAACTGCATATCTTCGCGGGCAAGGGCCTGTTCGCGGTTCCAGGTCATGGTGGCCCCATCGCGTGGCAGGCCAGGGAAGTCATGCAGCAGGGACTGGTCCGAGGGGCGCACAATCATGGCGTGTTTTGAGTGCTCTTCGCTCTCCAGCCCGTAGCAGTCCAGCATCAGATTGAGGTAGCGTTTGAGCGCATCAACCTCGGCGGCGGACTCGATGCTTTCGATCAGTGGCTGGGTCGGCTCAAGCCCTCGGGAATTTATTTCGAGCAGTCGATCGCGCCCTTGCTGCATCTCCTGTTGCAAAATTTCCCGTTGCTGCTGACTCTCATTGAGCAACTCGACGATACGGCTATCTTGCCCGAATGCACCCTCCACCAGCAGTGGAATCAGTTGCTCGGCAAAACGGCTGAACAGGGCGCTACCGGTGGGACAGGTATCGACAAAGGCGTTCAGTCCTTCGTGATACCAGCGGTACAGGGTGTGCTGTGCGGAGTCTGTAAATAGTGGTACATGCAGTCGAATGGTCTCGGTCTGGCCGATTCGATCGAGACGACCGATGCGTTGTTCCAGCAGATCCGGGTTATCGGGCAGGTCAAACAGTACCAGATGGTGGGCGAACTGAAAGTTGCGACCCTCACTGCCGATTTCCGAGCAGATCAGCACCTGGGCGCCAAAATCCTCTTCGGCGAAATAGGCTGCGGCGCGGTCGCGCTCCATAATGCTCATGCCTTCGTGGAATACCGCAGAGGGAATGCCCGAGCGAACACGCAACGCTTCGTCGAGTTCCAGTGCTGTTTCCGCCTGGGAGCAGATAACCAGCACTTTCTGTTTGAGGTGTTTTAGCAGCACCATCAGCCACTCTACGCGCGGGTCGAAACGCCACCATGGATCGCTCTCCTCGCTGGAAACATGCAGCTGATAAGCGCGTTCGGGGTAAAGCTGATTGTTAATCGATGAAGCGCCTTGCAGGGCAAGGGTATAGAGTTCCGGTAGCTCCAGTGGGTAATCCTGTACAACCCGGCCAGGAAAGCCTTGAATGGCGGCGCGAGTATTACGAAACAGTACCCGGCTGGTGCCGTGGCGGTCCAACAGTTGGCGTATCAGCTGTGCCCGCGCCAACTCCCGCTCCGCGCTGGAGGTCGCTGCATCGGCGTCTGCCAAGCGTTGCTGGTTATCGGGGTCATTCAGTAGTTTCCCTAGTGTCTGCAGGGTTGCACAGGGGAGTGGTTGCTCACTTAGCAGGTGCAGGACGGCATCGGCTACCGGGCGGTACCGGGCCTCTTCGTCTAGGAACTGTTCGAGCCCAGGGTAGCGGTCAGGATCGAGTAAGCGCAAGCGGGCAAAGTGACTCGCTTTGCCGAGCTGCTCAGGCGTCGCGGTAAGCAGCAAGACCGATGGCGTCTGCTGGGCGAGCCGCTCCACCAGAAGGTACTCTTGGCTTGGGTTCTGGGCTTGCCATTGCAAGTGATGGGCTTCATCGACCACCAGCAGATCCCAGCCCGCATCGATCAGTTGGCTTTGCAGGGGGCCGGGCTCTGACGCCAGTTGTGTCGAGCAGATCACCAGCTGCTCGCTTTCGAAAGGGTTCTCCTCACTCATCTCTTCGCAGCGAGCTCGGTCAAACAGGCTGAAGTGAAGGTTGAAACGGCGCAGCATCTCTACCAGCCACTGGTGCTGTAAGGTTTCCGGTACCAGTACCAGTACGCGGCGGGCTTCACCGGTCAAAAGTTGATGGTAAAGAATCATCCCCGCTTCGATGGTTTTCCCCAGACCAACCTCATCGGCTAGAAGTACCCGGGGAGCATGTCGTGTTGATACTTCGCGGGCAATATGTAGCTGGTGAGGGATAAGATTGGTGCGCGCCCCGCATAGTCCCAGTAGCGGCGAGCGCAGGGTGCGGTTGTAATGGGTGAGTGTACGATAGCGCAGTGCAAACTGATTGAGCTGGTCGACCTGCCCGGCGAGCAGGCGTTCGCGAGGCTTGTTGAACTGAATGAAGTTATCAAGGCAGGACTCAGGCAAGCTTTGTTTCTGGCCCTCATCGTCAACGCCGATGTAGGTAATCAAGCCCTCTTTGGAGGTGACCTCGGTGACCTGCAGAATCCAGCCTTCATGGCTCTTGACGCTGTCACCGGCTGCAAATTCGACTCGATGCAGCGGGTGATTGTGTCGAGCGTAGGCGCGGGTTTCACCACTGCCTGGATAGAGTACGGTGATCAGTCGATGATCCAGGGTGAGAATAGTGCCCAGCCCAAGGTCATTTTCAGCCTCGCTGATCCACCGCTGCCCAGGAACAAAATCGATCATACAGCCACCACCCTCGGTCAAAAAAAGGCGCTATGGTAATGGAAAGATAGGGAATAACAAGGAGTATTGTAGCAAGGGAGTGACCCGCAGGCTTTTAAAGTGATCCCGAGGAGTAATAAAGCGCAAGGGTGCAGCGCCACCCCCGGGGGATGGGGGGTTAGGGGCAGCGCTGCAAAAACAGGAAAGAGGTGGGATTATTCGCTGGCAGGGGCGCTGCCGATATCAAGAATCAGCTCGGGTTTGCCCTTCAAGGCCTGGGAGAAAACCTCTTTATTTCCAGCAATAAGCAGACCGATCTCCTCCGCCAGGGACTCATCCAGTTGACTGAACTGCGCCTCTAGCAGCGAAGTGATGTTCGCAGCCAGTTCCAGCATTTTGTCGTGCTCTTCAGCGCTTTTTTTGTCGGCGAACATACTTCCGTCCCTATCGCATTGCCACATTGGGATAACAGCCATCGTATACCTCGTTTGGTCATCACAGCTTTAGTGATTAGTTTTTGATACTGTATATATCAACAGTATATTTGTCCAGCCCAATTTGTTCTTGCTAGGCTACACAGTGTTGGACGAGTCTGTGTTTACGAGGCTTCCGAGAGTCGGCGGGGTAAAATGATGGTTAAGGAGCAGGAGTCGGTGATCAGTCCCGAAGAGTTGCCGTGCAATGCCCGTGCAACAACCATTCCCCTGGTGGATGGGACCCTGCAGTGGTACCCGACCTTTTTATCCGCGGAGGTAGCCGATACCCTGTTGCGGACGTTTGAGAGCAAGGTCACCTGGCGGCAGGACTTCTTGCAGATGGGGGCTCGACACATCACTATCCCACGCCTGCAAGCCTGGTATGGTGATCAGGGGTATCGCTATTCGGGGTTGTGGCTGGAACCGGCACCCTTTTTAGGCGAGCACCATGTTCTGTTGAAGATTTTGCGCGAATCCTTGGGGCTGCGCATCAACTCAGTGTTGATGAATCTCTATAGAGATGGCAATGACAGTGTCGGGTGGCACGCAGACGATGAATCAGTACTGGGGGAAAATCCCTGCATCGCATCGCTGAGCCTGGGGGGGACACGTCGGTTCCACCTGCGCCACCGCCAGGATTCCCGGCAGAGGCTGTCGCTGGAACTAAGTCATGGCTCGTTGCTGGTGATGTCGGGCCCCATTCAGCACTGCTGGCGTCACCAGATCCCCAAGACCCGGCGCCCCGTAGCGCCGAGGATCAACCTGACTTTCCGCTATCTTCACCCCGATAGAGTTTGAGATAGGTCAACTTATTCGTTATGTCTGATGGTTCAGTGTATGGAAATTGATCGGTGTCAATTCTGCATGGCTTGGCCGGTGGTAGCCTCGTTAGCAATTCAAGGTTATTACAGGGAGTGACAACCATGTTTTTAGATGAAGTAGTGTTGGCTGGGTTACTAACCGTTGGTTTGATGATCTCATTTTTTGCCGGGCTCTATTACTTCCTTCGTAAAGACATGGATAAGCATCCATAGCATTGTCGCTTGCCTGCACCGAATAAGGCGGAATCAGAAGTCCTGTGGGTTGTCAGGTTCTCACAGGGTCTCTGGTTCCGCCTTACCTTTTTTGAAGCGCTTTCCGGGGTCTCTTCCTGGATTTGCTCTTATTCGACATCCTCTCCCCCGATACGCCCCGTGCGACCTTGTATAGGGCTGCATAGTATAGGGCTGCAAAGCTGTGGTTTGTCACGGGTCTACCAAGTTCCACGGTTGTTGCTGCCCTATTCAGCGGATCAATAGTCGTTGTGATTCGGCCCTCGGTTGGGAAATGATATCGGCCAAGTCAGTTATCTAACGGGGACACTATGAGTAAACGAGTAATGATTACCGGCGCCGGCAGTGGCTTGGGTCGAGAGTTGGCCTATTGCTATGCGCGTCAGGGGTGCAGGGTGGCACTGGCCGATCTCAATGATGAGGGGTGCCAGCAAACGGCCCTTCAGGTTACTGAACTCGGTGGCGTCGCAGAGGTTTTTCACTGCGATGTGCGCCGACCAGAACAGTTGCAGCAGATATCGGACACCCTGGAGGCCAAGTGGGGTGGGGTGGATTTATTGATCAACAACGCAGGCGTAGCCGGAGGTGGTGCCTTCGCTGACCTGAGTGACGATGAGTGGGACTGGATGCTGGGCATCAACCTTAAAGGCGTGATCAATGGGTGCCGGATTTTTCTCCCAGGTCTGCAAAAAAACCGGGGGCAGATCTGTAATATCGCATCGATGGCCGGGTTGCTCGGCGCGCCGGGTATGAGCCATTACAATGTGGCCAAGGCTGGGGTAGTTGCGCTGTCAGAAAGCCTGCAGGCAGAACTTGCCCCTCAAGGGTTAGCCGTTAGCGTGGTGTGCCCCTCATTTTTCCAAACCAATTTGCTGGACTCCTATCGCGGTAGCTCTGAAACACTCAAAACCAACGTGGCGAAGTTGTTGGCCGGATCGCCCATTAGCGCTGAAGAGGTCGCGCAACGCATTGTTGAAGGGGTGGATGCCGGTCAATTTATGATTCTTCCCCACGATGAAGGGGCTCTAGCCTGGGAGTTCAAACGCAAGGATCCGGAAGGGCACCGGCTGATGATGGAACAGCTGGCCATTAAAATGGCAGAGAAGGGGATGTAATCCCTTTTTTCGAGGGGGTGATGCCTGGGCTCGATTTCGTTTACTATCCCATTACCTGATCGATACTGACACGGTTAAACCCCCTTATGGATATGCTCGAACAAGTTCGCCAACAGCTACACGCCACCTTTGCACCTTCGTATCTCGAAGTGCTTAACGAAAGCCATATGCACCGGGTTGAACCGGGCTCCCAAAGTCATTTTAAGGCGGTTGTGGTCAGCGATGCCTTTGAGGGTGTACGCACCCTCAAGCGCCATCAGCAGATTTACGCAGCGCTCGCACAGGAGATGCCACTGATTCATGCGCTGGCGCTTCACACCTATACGCCGGGTGAGTGGGCTTTGCGCGAAGAGGCCCCTAAAACGCCTAACTGCCTCGGTGGAGAGTAGGTATGCACCTGTACTACTTTTTTGACCCGATGTGTTCCTGGTGCTGGGGGTTTGCGCCTCAGTTTTCCCGCCTGCACAAGGATTATAGCGAGCAGATACCCATATCCATGGTTGTGGGCGGGTTGCGCAGTGAAAGCCAGCCCATGACGGATGAGCAACGCGCGACCATCCGGGGCTATTGGCAGCGGGTACAGGAAGCGAGTGGTCAGCCCTTTGATTTTGAAAATGGACTGCCCGCAGGCTTTGTTTACGATACCGAACCGGCGTGCCGGGCTGCAGTTGTTGTCCGTGAACTCGATGCATCGCGGGAGCTTTTGTTTGTCGAGTCGATGCAGCGGGCTTTTTACCAAAAAGCTCAGGATATTACCGATAGTGCCGTTGTTGAACGCCTGGCGGTTGAGGCGGGGGTGGATGGTGCGCGTTTTGCTGAGGCGTTGGCCAGTGACGCGATGCGGGCACGGACACGGGCCGATTACGAGTTATCAGCGAGTCTCGGTATACAGGGGTTTCCAACGCTGGCGCTGAAGCGTGATCAGCAGTGGATCGGGATCAGTCAGGGGTATCTGCCATGGGACTCTTTGCAGACGAGGATGGAGGCAGCCCTGGCTCAGTCGTAGTGGGCTCAGCCCTGGTTTTCATGCGCAATAGATAGAGGCTTACACCACAGGCGATCGCGAGGAGCATCAGTCTCAGGGGCCAGTTTTGCATCAGCGCGGCGCTGATCAGAATCGTTCCCCACATCAGACAGAGAGTGTAGGTACGCGCCCTGGCAGGGATACCTTCGCCATCGAGATAGTAGCTAATGTAGTTTCCCAGTCGTGGGTGTTGCAGCAGCCATAGATAGAAATGTTCCGAACTGCGCAGAAAACAGGCGGCGGCTAGCAGGAGAAACGGTGTGGTAGGGAGCACTGGAAGAAAGATACCTGCGACCCCCAGCACAACCGCTAACCAGCCACAGCCGAACAGCAGCCAGCGCAGGATGAGGTTATTAACCGGTTTAAATGGATGTGGACTCATGGTTTCATACTACAACCCGGTAGCGGGCGTGCATAGATCGATATCCGTTCCAATCATAGAGCAGTGAGGAGCTAGTTGTGGGCAGTACTTCAGAGCAGTTTCCCGTGGAGATAGAGCAAAACGTAGTGTGGGGGGATATGGATGCCTTTCAGCACGTTAATAATCGGGTCTATTTCCGTTATTTCGAAGATGCCCGTATGGCCTATTTCGAGCGGGCAGGGGTGATGGAAACCATGGCCAGCAGTGGCAAGGGGCCTATTCTGGGGTCTACCCAGTGCAAGTATCGAGCGCCGCTCACCTACCCCGATAGCATTCGGATCAGCACGCGTATCGAGTCTATTTCGGCGGATCGGTTCGTGATGCGTTATCGGGTCTGGAGCGAAGAGCTGGATTGTGTTGCTGCCGAGGGAGAGGGCACGATCGTCTATTTTGATTATCAGGCGGGAGGCAAGTGTTCGCTTCCGCAGAGCGTTCGGCAGGCACTGATGGATATAGAGGCGTCGGTTGGGAGTTGTCCGGAGGTGCTCGGCTAGTGGATATCCGAACCCGATACCTTGTCGCCGCCAGCGCTGATGTGGATCTTATCGCCGAAAATCCTCACCAGCCGGAGCGCTGGCCGGGTTTTGCCTGCATGAATCTTGACCTGGAGAAACTGGTCGACCTGTTGGCGTTGAGCCTGGGCCAGCCCTTGAACGGGGAGTTGATCCAGTCGTTTGAAGTGCTGAACCAGGCCAGTGTACATGGCCCCTGGCTGATTCGGCTGCCGGGAGCCTTGTGCTCTGCACTGGTGGGTCTCGATGACGCAGCTCGGGGGGCTCTGGCACTACAGTGGTCAGGTGCGGACTCCTTTAAAGGAGCACCTTGGAGTAGTGATGATCTGCGTACCGCATTAAAGCATCTTGGGGCGCTGGCGCAGCTGGCTCAGGAGCGGAATGAAAATGTGCTGCTTTATCAGGGATTCGATGGCGAGCCTGTTGTTGTGGGCTGATAAAGGACTTTACTGGAGATCCAGAGTGTGAAAATGGAATTGATGAGGGGCAGGGATGAATAAGTGGGTGGTATTTCCCCGCTACGGGTTTGGCTCCTTGTTGGCAGGGATGGTGCTTATTTTAACGGTGGCGTCGTTCTCTGGCAGCAGTTTTGAGGAACGCTTGCTGGAGCGTATAAGTATAAGCTTGTTGTTGATCGCGTCGGTCTACCTGCTGAGTCGTAAGCGGCACATGCTGGTTTTAGCCGCGCTGTTTTCGATACCGACTCTGGTGACTAACTGGGCAGCCGTTGTCTATTCGCACTCCTGGCTACAGTTGGCAGACCACGTCACAAACGTGATTTTTTTTGGCTATGTGACCTGGTGCCTGTTGCAGCAGATCTTCAAGGCGGAGCGGGTCGGTACTGACACTATTATGGGCTCCATCTGTATTTACCTTCTACTGGGGTTTACCTGGAGCTTTCTCTACGGGGCTCTCGCAGTAGTGCAGCCGGGGGCTTTTGCAGATATGACCGCAGAGCAGATATCAACACTGGTTTACTTCAGCTTTGTAACGCTGTCGACGCTGGGTTATGGCGATATTCTCCCGGTAACGCGGCAGGCGCAGATGCTGGCCTATAGTGAAGCCCTGACGGGGCAGCTGTACCTGGCGGTGCTGGTTGCTCGCCTGGTAGGGCTTTACCGCGTGAAGTGATGCGCCTCTCTTCTAGCGCTTGCGCACGACGTTTAAACCGTCGCGGATGGTGAGAAAACAGTTGTCGAGTTCATCGCTTTCGTGAATAAACCGGTTCATATCATCGATTGCCCGGTCTTTCTCGTCCTGCGGGTCCAACACCTGCCCTTGCCACAAGGCATTGTCGATAATGATCAGTCCGCCGCTATTAACCAGCCCTAGCGTGGCTTTCAAGTAATTGAAATAGTTACGTTTGTCGGCGTCGATAAAAACGATATCAAAAGGCTGTTGTAGGCTGGCTATGGTGTCCAGCGCCTTGCCAAAGCGGACGTCGATCTTGCTGCCATCGGGGCTTCGGTCGAAAAAACCCTGAGCGAAGCTGATGGCTCGAGGATTGCTTTCGCAACAGATAATGCGGCCATCAGCGGGCAGGGCTTCGGCCATGGAGAGGGCTGAGTAGCCAGTGAACATACCGATTTCAAGAATCGAGCGGGCGCCGCTAACGCGGGTCAGCATATTCAGGGTGCGGCCGATCAGCTTTCCCGAGAGTTTGATGGGGTAGGCCATCTCTCGGTTGGTTGTTTCAATCAGCTCTTGCAGCAGGGGGGATTCATCGCTGGTCATAGCGCTGCAGTAGCGCTCGATTTCCGGGTCAACCAGATACTCATGCATAGTAGTAATATGCAGCGTCAGACGGCGCTGCCCTGTAGTAGGGGTTATGAATGCGTTAGGCCCAGCCGGAACCCTGTCGGCGGCGGCTGCGCATCAGGGGCGCGATCAGGCCGATCAGTATGCCTCCAACGATGGTGCCTGCACCATAGAGATACCACTGTTTATCGGACTCATCGTTGAGCTGGGCGTTTTCAAGTTCCAGCGTTTCTATACGGTTTTTCAGGATCACGTTACCCTCTACCAGCTCTTTGTTGCGAGCAACAAGGCTGATCGCCTCGGAAGAGATGCGCTTGATCTCCTTGAGTTCAGTTTCCAGCTTCTTGCTACGCTGGTTGCTCTGCTTGCCGTTACGCGTTAACTCTGAGTTGGCGGTCTCGAGCTCTCCGAGGCGACGCTTGAGGCTGCTGTTCTCCTGACTAAGGTTTTCTACTTTTTTCTGGGCGCGGCCTAAAAGCTCCCGTGCACCGGGCTCGGTTAGCAGGTATTGGCTGCGTATATAGCCCTCTACGCCATCGGTGGTGCGCACCAGGCTGAACTCCTCGTCCTCATCCCGGATCCACTCCAGTTGGGTGCCGCTTCTGAGTCCCCTATGGATGATTTTGTTGGCGTTGCTGGGGCCGCTACGCAGGGGGACGTGGAGGATATCCGATATATAGCGCGCCTCGGCACTGGCGGCAGGAGCGTGAACAGTGGCCAACAAACTGGCGCTTAGTAGCAGTGTACTCAGAGGTAAGCGGGTCATGATCTCTAACGGCGGTTGAATGAGGGGCATTGATCGTATCTTAGGGCGTTAAGGACCACTAACGAATGGTTCACAAAATGCCCCGGTATCAGCACCCTAGGGTAGCACTTTCTTAAAGGGTTTAACGGTGACCTGCTGGTAGACGCCGGCCTCAATATAGGGATCGGCATTGGCCCAGTGTTGTGCCTCTGCAAGCGAATCGAATTCGGCCACGATTAGACTGCCGCTGAACCCCGCTTCACCGGGGTCTTCGTTGTCGATGGCGGGGTGGGGGCCTGCGATCAGCAGGCGGCCTTGGGCGCATAGGGCTTGCAGGCGAGCAACGTGTGCAGGACGCACAGACAGGCGCTTACTGAGGCTGTTTTCAACATCCTGGCTAATAATGGCGTAATACATGATCTGATCCTTATGGGGTTCCGTTTTCCGCTTCTGGTGGTTCATCTATGATGTGGCGCGACAGATAGACGCCCTGGGCGATAATAAATACCAGCGTTAGCCCCAGCATGCCGAACAGCTTAAAATTGACCCAGGCCTCTTCTGACAGGGTGTACGCCACGTACAGGTTGATCGTGCCAGCAAATAAAAAGAAGACTACCCAGCCGTAGTTAAGGCGTTTCCAGATCTCCAGGGGCATGGTCACCTTGGAGTCCATCATGCGCTGGATCAGGTTCTTGTTGCCAATAAACTGACTGCCCAGAAACACCACAGCAAACAACCAGTTAACGATGGTGGGTTTCCACTGGATAAAACTCTTGTCGCCGAACAGAACGGTAGCGCCGCCTAATGCTACCACCAGAACCAGGGTCACCAGATGCATTTTCTCGATCTTGCCGGTCGCCCACCGGGTGTACAATATCTGTACAACGGTGGCGGGTATCAGCACCGCAGTGGCGATGATAATGGGCTGGGTCTGGTTGAGTAGTTCGATCAGGTCGGGTGACAGTACGCCGCTAAAGAGAGCGATCAACTCAGCGCTCAATTTGTAAACGGCAAAGAAAATAACGATGGGAAGAAAGTCGACCAGCAACTTCATGATAGGAAAAGCCTTACGCGTTATAGGTGGATTGCTGAGGGGAAAGGTGTCAATTACCGACCCTTGCCAACGGCCCGTCATGATACCATGGTATCCCTGCAACGAGTAACTTCGAGACATGCTTTGAATCGATACACTGCGGTAGATCTCCACTGCCATACCAACCATTCTGACGGTTCCCTGAGCCCCCTTGAGCTGCTTGCGCGCGCCGAGCAGCAGGGGGTCGAGCTGTTGGCGATTACCGACCATGATGAGGTATCCGGCGTTCGCGAAGCGATTGCCGCCAGCGCGACAAGCAGTGTTCGGGTAATCAGTGGCATCGAGTTGTCCAGTGTCTGGAACGGGGTAGGTATCCATATCGTGGGACTCAACTTCGACCTTGACTCCCCGTTACTTGATGAGGTGCTTGACTACCAGCGCAACGCGCGGGAGTCGCGCTCGCTGAAAATAGCCGAACGTCTGGGGCGTATCGGTGCAGAGGATGTGTTGGCAGGTGCCAGCGCCATCGCTCGCAGGAAGCGTGGTCTGCCTGCTGGGAGTGACCAGATTGTGCAGTTAGGGCGCCCCCACTTTGCGGACTATCTTGTGGAGTCGGGCGTAGTGGAGAGTCGCGAAATGGCGTTTCGGAAATACCTCGGGGCGGGTAAGCCCGGCGACGTCAAATCCCATTGGCCGGAGATGGAGGTGGCGATAGGCTGGATTAAAGCGCTGGGCGGCACGGCAGTGCTGGCCCACCCTCACCATTATAAGATGACCAATACCCGCCTGCGTAAGCTACTCGCTGCCTTCGTGGCCGGCGGTGGGGATGCCATGGAAGTGGTGAGTGGTAGTTTGCCCCGCCATAAAATGCCCTGGTTTGGTTCCCTGTGTGGTGAGTTTGGATTGAGCGCTTCCGCCGGTAGTGATTTCCATGCGCCTATCGGTCCCTGGTGTGAGCTGGGTAAGCTCGCACCCTTGCCGGGAGAATGTGAACCCGTATGGGCACAGTGGTAGCGCTATCCCTCGAAAGAGGAGGTATAATCCCGCGATGGATCGAATCACAAGTCGCAGGAAATGTCGTGAGCCAGTTTTTTCAAATACATCCCGAAAACCCCCAGGCTCGTCTGATAGGCCAGGCCGCTGAGATTATTCGTAAAGGGGGCGTGGTGGCCTATCCTACCGATTCAGCCTACGCTATCGGTTGCCATCTAGGTGACAAAAAAGCCGTTGACCGTATTCGCCGCTTGCGCCAGCTCGACGATAAGCACAACTTTACCCTGATGTGCCGGGATCTATCCGAGCTGGCCACTTACGCGAAGGTAGCCAATACGGAGTATCGTTTGCTGAAGGCGAACACGCCGGGTGCGTATACGTTTATTCTTAACGCGACCAATGAAGTGCCACGGAGGCTGTTGCATCCCAAGCGGCGCACCATTGGCTTGCGGGTCCCGGATCACCCCACCACTTTGGCCCTGTTAGAGGAGTTGGGGGAGCCGATGATCAGCTGTACATTGATTCTCCCCGGAGAGGAGCTTCCGCTGACCGACCCCTATGAGATTCGCGATCTGCTGGAGCATCAGTTGGACCTGGTTATCGATGGTGGTTACTGCGGCATGGAGGCGACGACGGTCGTTAACCTGACTGGTGAGGTGCCTCGGGTTTCCCGTGTTGGTCTCGGAGACACGCAGCCTTTCGTGACGGAGGTTTAGGCACCTATGGTGATGGGATATGAGTGATCTGCAGGTGGTTGACGGAGCTAAAGAGGCGACTGAGGTTGATGCGCCGCAGCAAGGAGTGCGCTTTAAGCGCCAGGCCCAGCAGGGTGAGATGCCCTTTGCTGTAGTGCAGGGTAAGGAGATGACCTCCCTGCCTCAGGATCTTTATATACCGCCGGATGCGCTGGAGGTCTTTTTGGAGGCCTTTGAGGGGCCGTTGGATCTACTGCTTTACCTGATTAAACGGCAGAACGTGGATGTGCTTGAAATCTGCGTTGCCGAAATTACTCGACAGTACATGGCCTATGTCGAATTAATGGAGGCCGCTCAGTTCGAATTGGCAGCAGAGTATCTGGTCATGGCGGCGATGCTGGCGGAGATCAAATCACGCATGTTGCTGCCTCGCTCGGAAGAGGCCAGTGACGAGGAGGAGGACCCTCGCGCTGAACTGATTCGTCGCTTGCAGGAATATGAGCGTTTCAAGGCCGCCGCGCAAGATATTGACGAGTTACCGCGTCTGGGGCGTGACTACGCATTAGCAAGCGCGCAGGCGCCGGTGAGTGAAACCGAAAAGCTTCACCCGGAGGTCGATCTACAGGAGCTTTTGCTGGCGCTATCCGATGTCTTGCGCCGTGCGGATATGTTTGAGAGTCACCAGATCGAGCGGGAAGCCCTCTCTACCCGAGAGCGTATGTCCCTGGTGCTGGATCGATTGTCGGTTGGTGGTTTCTTGCCTTTTGTCTCCCTGTTTGCCATCGAGGAGGGGCGTCTTGGCGTAGTCGTAACGTTCATGGCGGTGATGGAGTTGATAAAGGAGTCCCTGGTGGAGTTGGTACAAAATGAACCCTTTGGCCCGATTCACGTTAAGGCGCGTGCAGAATGAGTGAAGGTGAAATGAGCGACGAAAAATCCTATAACCTGAAGCTGGTGTTGGAAGGGGCGCTGTTTGCAGCGGGTAAGCCCATTACTGTCGAAAAGATGGGGCAGCTGTTTGATGAGCAGGAGCGGCCAACCAATGAGGCGATTCGCGAAGCCCTGCAGGTAATCGAAGCGGAGTGTGAAAACCGCTCTATAGAGTTGAAGTTGGTGGCGAGCGGGTATCGATTACAGGTGCGGCAGTCGTTGGCTCCCTGGGTCAATCGGTTGTGGGAAGAGAAACCCCAACGCTACTCCCGTGCCATGTTGGAAACACTCGCTTTGATTGCGTACCGACAGCCGATTACGCGAGGAGAGATTGAAGAGATTCGGGGAGTTAGTGTCAGTAGTAGTATCGTCAGAACCTTGCAGGAGCGTGACTGGGTGCGTGTAGTGGGGCACCGTGACGTTCCCGGACGCCCGGCGATGTACGCTACGACTCGGTTGTTTCTCGATTACTTTAATCTTAAGAATCTTGATGAGTTGCCGGTGTTGTCAGAGATCCGGGACCTGGAAGAGATGAGTCAGAATTTGGATCTCAATGCGCTGACGGTGACGGGAGCTGAGGGTGCGGCGACTGCCGGTGAGGCTCCAGGCGAAGGTGTTGCAGGGCAGGAATCGGAAGAGTCGGTTGAGGGTTTGCCTCAAAAAAGTGAAGTTAGTTCGCTTTTTGATGGAGGGCCTCAAGAGGAGCTGGAAGAGGATGAGGCGCTGTTCCGGGAGCTTGATGAGATGGAAAAAAGCTTGCCTACCAGTTTCAAGGACTTATTAAAAGGAGGCGTTGATAGCGGTCAGCCCGAAGCTGAAAACGAAGACGAATCCGAAAACGAAAACCGGTTATCAGTGGCGGCCCGCACTGATGACGATACGGTAACTGATGCAGCGGCCGAAAAATCCGATTGAGGATATTACGTTATGAATATAAGCAGAGTTGATAACAATACTGCTGGAGAAAAGTTACAGAAAGTTCTGGCTCGAACAGGAGTCGGGTCTCGCCGCGAAATGGAGCGCTGGATCGAGGAGGGGCGGGTTCAGGTTAACGGAGAGAAAGCGGTGCTGGGGTGTCGTGTCAGCGCGCGCGATCAGATTCGGGTCGATGGCAAACTCCTCAAGAGTGAAGAGGTTGTCGGCACTCGTAGGGTACTGCTGTATAACAAGCCCGAAGGCGAGGTGTGCACTCGCTCCGACCCTGATGGGCGACGTACTGTTTTTCAGCGGCTGCCCCGCCTCAACGGTGAGCGGTGGATCTGTATTGGCCGGCTTGATATCAATACGGCAGGGCTACTCCTCTTCACCACCGATGGCGAGCTCGCTAATCGCTTGATGCACCCCTCCTACTCGGTCGAACGTGAGTACGCGGTTCGGGTGATGGGCGAAGTGACTGCCGATATGACCAAACAGCTTTTTGATGGGGTTGAGCTCGATGATGGTCCTGCTCGATTTACCGATATCGTCTCCTCGGGAGGAGAGGGGATCAATCGCTGGTTCCATGTGGTGTTGATGGAGGGCCGTAATAGAGAGGTCCGGCGTCTGTGGGAATCCCAGGGGGTAACGGTGAGCCGCTTGAAGCGTGTTCGTTATGGAAACGTGTTCATTCCCAGTGAAGTGAAATCCGGACAGTGGTGCGAACTAAACCAGAAAGAGGTGGATAATCTCGCCAAATCAGTAGAGTTGCCCTCGCGCCCGGTTAAGCGACTGACGGCTGACCGCCATCAAGAGGAGCGCAACAAGCGCAAGAACAGTGCGGTTTCTCGTCCTCGTAAGCGTTAGGGGCTTCATAGCGAGCGCAACGGGTTGTTTGCAGGCGCTTTAGGCTCATACGAAAAAGCACCGCTCGGGCGGTGCTTTTTCGTAAGGGGGTTGAACTGAACAGGGCTGTTCCCTGAAAGGTATCAACCTACTTGGCTTCACAGAGCGTGGCAACTTTGTTGCGGCCATCGCCCTTGGCGTTGTAAAGCGCCTGATCGGCCCGCTGCAGGGTATCGCGAATATTCTCCCCGACGGTGTGCGTAGCGACACCAACGCTGGTGGTGAGAGGGATATCCTGCCCCTCAAAATTGCACTGCATCGCTTCGATACGGGCGCGGATGCGCTCGGCGACAATCATCGAGCTCTCCAGCCCGGAATTGGCGAGAACAATAACAAACTCTTCTCCACCAAAACGAAATATCATATCGACGTCACGGATCGCGTGACGTACACAATCTACGGCGTGTTTGAGTGCCAAATCTCCGGCGCTATGGCCAAAGGTGTCATTGATGACTTTAAAGTGATCAAGGTCCAGCAGTAACAGAGAAAGGGGTTGCTGGTTGCGCTGGGTAACTTGCAGCTCATGGTGCAAGGCGTTATCCATTGCGATGCGGTTACCTACGCCGGTGAGAGGGTCCTTAAGGGCTAGCTGTACTGCCTGGCGATAGCTGAGCGCATTGCGCAGGGGGTAGACAAGCTGGCCCAGAGTAGATTCGATCAGTTGCAGTTCGTCCTCGTCGAAGCGGGCGCGGCGGCTAAAGCTGATCTCGCCGTTCAGATCCCGCTCAGTGAGTAGACGGTAGCTGCAGCTGTGGGTAGAGCGACGACCTATGTTGTAGGTGATGTTTTCGTTGCTGTTGACGTACTCAACGCCGTCGATACCAATGGCGTTATGAAGCTCTTTAAAATACAGCTGCAGTTGCTGCTCGAGTTCCAGTGTGGTTTGTAGCAGGCGAGGTAACCGCTCCGTGAGTTGCTCCTGGAGGGTTTTTCGGTTTTTCAGTGCTCGGCTGGCTGGGCTCAGGTTCTGTGAAGCGGTAAATAGCTTCACATTGCTGTGTCCAGTCTTGATGTTGCTTTGCGCTGTTGGTCCCATGATCCTGCCCCTGTTTACTGGTGTTGCCTACGCTTCGTTACTGTGTATAAAGCTAAAAGCGTGCCATTTGTGACAGGGTTAGTTAAAGTTCTTATAAAACAATGGGTTAATGCTTTTTTCTTGAGGCGCTGCAGGGTAAAGAGTTGCTGTTCGGCGATTTTTTGGCGGGCTTTTACTGGGGTGGAGGGTTGAATGCCAGAAGTTTGTCGCCAAAGGCGGCAAGAGTTTGCCGCCCGGTATCGGGAACCGTTGTGCAGGGAGAGGTTACTGTGCGTCCAGCGCCTGTCCGTTAACGTCGATGCTGTCATCACCCATCAGGTAGAGGTAAAGCGGCATGATGTCGTCGGCGCTGGGGAGGTTGTTGGGGTTTTCGGCAGGGTAGGCTTTGGCCCGCATTGTGGTGCGAGTTGCGCCGGGATTGATGCTGTTGATGCGTATGCCGGTAATGCCTTCTACCTCATCGGCCCAGACCTGCATCATCCCCTCGGTGGCGAACTTGGTGATGGCGTAGCCGCCCCAGTATGCGCGGCCCTTGCGACCAACACTGGAGGAGGTAAATACCAGGGATCCGGTGGGGGCTTCGGCGAGCAGGGGCATTAGCGCCTTGCTCATTAAAAATTGCGAGGTAAGGTTTACCTGTATCAATCGATTCCACATTGCGCTGTCGTATTGATCGAGAGGCCCAAGCTGGCCCAATTCGCTGGCATTGTGCAGCAGCCCATCCAGGTGGCCAAACTCCTGACCAATCTGGTCGGCAAGATCCCCATAATCTTTCTCGGTGGCTGTTTCGAGATTGAGCGGGCACTCTACCGGTGTCGGGTAACCGGCGGCTTCTATTTCGTCGTATACCGCTTCGAGTTTTTTTGCGGTTTTACCCACCAGGATAACGGTGGCGCCATGTTGGGCGAACGCGATGGCTGCGGATCGACCGATGCCCGCTCCGGCACCGGTTACTAGAATCGTTTTACCTTCTAACAGGTTCTCTTTGGCTTGGTAGTCAAACATTGAAAGGCTCTTGGCGGCGTATGGGGTGGTAATGAATAGGTATATTATATCGGCTTCCCGCAGGAGGTGCTCGTTCTGTCAGCTTCTGTGCGGGTAGATCCAGTTGAGTTGCTCGAACCAGTCGAGAATTTCGGCGGCGTGGAACACCTGATGAGTGGCGTTCCATTGGCGCCAGTCCAGATCTGCCTCAAGGTAACCGTAGAGGGCTGCGATGGTGGCCATGCCGGCGTTGTGGCCCGCCTGGATGTCGCGTTCGTGATCGCCCACGTAGATGGTGGTTGCGGGTGTGCTGGCCGCCTGCTGGCAGGCGAGTAGCATGGGTTCAGGGTGGGGTTTACTGTGGCGAACCTGGTCGGGACAGACCACCGTGGCGCAACGGGATAGGTAGCCCAGTTTTTCCAGTAAAGGAAGTGTGTAGCGGCTGGGTTTGTTTGTCACCACGCCCCAGGGAATGTTGCGTTGCTCCAGGCTCTCCAGCAGGCGATCTATACCATCGAAGGGGAGTGTCTGTTCTCCAAGGCGAGCCTCGTAAAGCTCCAGGAGTCGCTCGCGTAAAGGTTCGAAGCCGGCTTCATCCGCTGTCAGATCGAAGCCGAGGGTGACCAGAGCGCGGGCACCATTGGATACGGTGGCGCGGATGAGTGGTTCGGCGAGGGCGGGACGCTGTTGCTCTTCGAGCAGTTGGTTTAACACCAGCACAAAGTCGGGTGCGGTATCGAGCAGGGTGCCGTCGAGATCGAACAGCACGCAACCCAGTGGCTCGGTTTTACTCATTTGGATCGGGACGCTGGCAGTGCACCAGGTAATTGACGTCGACGTTGTTTCCTAGTTTGTAGGTGCGCGCGAGGGGGTTGTAGGTCATCCCCACCAGCTCGCGGGTGTGCAGGCCCGCCTCCCGACTCCAGGTGCCCAGTTCCGAGGGGCGAATAAACTTGTCGAAATCGTGGGTGCCCTTGGGCAATAGCTTGAGCAGGTACTCCGCACCAATGATCGCCAGCAGGTAAGCCTTGGGGTTGCGGTTGATGGTGGAAAAAAACACCTCTCCACCCGGTTTTACCAGTTGATAGCAGGAGCGAATGACCGATGCAGGGTCGGGTACGTGCTCGAGCATCTCCAGGCAGGTTACCACATCAAAGCTGGCAGGTTGTTTGGCGGCCATCTCCTCTACGGTGCAGCGTTGGTAGTCTACCTTTACGCCGCTTTCCAGGCTGTGCAAGCGAGCGACGGCCAGTGGTGCTTCACCCATATCGATGCCGCTGACGTCGGCCCCGCGCAATGCCATGGATTCGGATAAAATGCCGCCACCACAGCCAACATCGAGCACGCGCTTGCCCGCAAGCTGGCTGCGTTCGTCTATAAAGTTCAAGCGCAGGGGGTTGATCTGGTGAAGCGGTTTGAACTCGCTGTCCGGATCCCACCAGCGGCTGGCGAGGGCTTCAAATTTGGCAATCTCTGCGCGGTCAACGTTGGGGGTGTCGGTCGATTGTTGATGGGAAGTCATGAAATGCAGTGGCCCTATTTTCTGGCTTGAATCTTGTCGGCCCAGCTGTGGGCGCGGCTAATAATGCGTGTGGCGTCGAGGGTCAGGGTTTTGCGTTCGCTTAATAGCAGTTCGCCGTTGACCCAGACGTGGCTCACCTGGCTGGGGTCTGTTGCGTAGACCAGCTGGGAAAGCGGATTATACAGTGGTTGGCTCTCGATTGCTGACAGGTCAATCGCGGCGATATCGGCGGCCTTTCCTGTCTCAAGGCTGCCGGTCTGTTCGTCAATACCCAGTGCTCGGGCGCCATTAATAGTGGCTAGCTCCAGTGCGGTGTGAGCATCGATGGCGCTGGCGTCGTTACTGACCGCTTTTGCCAGTAGGGCTGCGTTGCGCATCTCGCCGAGCATATCGAGCCGATTGTTGCTGGCAGCGCCGTCGGTACCCAGGGCGACGTTGACGCCAGCGCCATGGAGACGTGCAATCGGCGCGAACCCGCTAGCCAGCTTGAGGTTTGAGTTGGGGCAATGTACTACGTGGCAGTTATTCTGGCGCAGTAGCTGGATGTCGCGGTCATCCAGCTGGGTCATGTGTACGCATTGCAGGCGCGGGCTGAGAAGTCCCAGTTCGTCGAGGCGCTGAATCGGTCTGCGTCGATCGGCAAGGAAGGCGTCGCGCAGCTCTTGCGCTGTTTCGTGCAGGTGGATCTGCACCGGGCTGTCGAGCTCTTCCGAGAGCGTTATGATTCGCTGCAGGGGTGCATCGGAAACGGTATAGGGCGCGTGGGGGCCGAACGCGATATTGATGAGTTGCTGGTTGCCGAAATCATCAAACAGCTCCAGGCCTTTATGTATGTAGTCATCCGCGTTTCGTGCCCAGGCGGTCGGGAAGTCCAGGATAGGAAAGCTGATCTGGCAGCGCATACGAGCGTCGTGGACCGCGCGAGCCGCGACGTCAGGGAAAAAGTACATATCGCTGAATGTAGTGGTTCCGCTGCGCAGCATCTCCAGCATCGCCAGCTGGGTGCCATCGTGAACAAACTCTTCATTAACCCATTGGGCTTCGGCCGGCCAGATGTGGTCTTGTAGCCAGCTCATGAGTGGCAAGTCGTCGGCCAGGCCCCGGAACAGGGTCATCGCTGCGTGACCGTGTGCGTTGATCAGTCCCGGGATGAGCAGGTGGTTGGGGAGCGAATGGTGGCAGTCGCTATGGTAGTGCTTTCCGACCTCTGCGGTAGGCAGCAGCGTAACAATCTGCCCCTGTATTACCACCAGGCTGTGCTGGGTGAGTGTTTCCCGGCGTGGGTTTACCGGGATAATCCAGCCCGCATCGATGATGCTGTCGGCACGGGTTGTGGTCTTCGTCATTGGCTATCCATCCTGCTCGGCGAGCAGCGAGTATACCCGACATTTTGTCTGTTGAGAGCATTTCTTGTATCGTAGCCGCGGCCCGTAAATGATCTGCTATGGGTCTCAAAAAAGCGTACTGTCGGATGGCCAATGGATAGGAGTGACCTGTTTTGACCCCAGAGGAGCAGCGGTGTGATGCCGTGATATGGAGTGCTGGCAGGCTGCGCCTGCTTGATCAGCGATTGTTACCTGCACAAGAGTGTTATCTGGACTACGCCGATGCCCCGGCTGTGGCCGCAGCGATTACCGATATGGTGGTGCGGGGCGCGCCGGCGATCGGGATTGCCGCAGCCTATGGGGTCGTGTTGTCGATTGCCCGTCATGAAGGTAGCCCGGGTTGGCGCAAAAACGTCGAGGAGGATGTTGAGTGTTTGCGGCAGAGTCGTCCAACGGCGGTCAACCTGATGTGGGCGTTGGATCACATGCAGAGCCTGGTTGCTGGGGAGACGGAGGGTTCCCGGGCGCTGGCTTTGGCCGAAAAGGGGGCGATAGCGATCCACGAGGCTGATCGGCGCAATAACGAACGCATGGGAAGCCTGGGTGTGGACGCGATTCGTAAGTTGTCCGGGGATGGTCCGCACGTAATGATGACCCACTGCAATGCCGGTGCACTGGCGACCGGTGGCTACGGAACGGCGTTGGGGGTGATTCGCAGTGCCTGGAAGGCGGGGATTCTTGCGCGAGTGCATATGGATGAGACCCGCCCCTGGCTACAGGGGTCCCGTTTGACGGCGTGGGAGTTGCTGCGAGAAAGCATCCCTGCGGTACTTAACGCCGACGGCGCTGCTGCCCACCTTATTCGCCAGCAGGGGGTAAGCTGGGTGGTGGTCGGCGCCGATCGCGTGGCGGCCAACGGTGATGCCGCCAATAAAATTGGCACCTATGGCCTGGCTATATTGGCCCGGCACCATGGTGCGCGAGTGATGGTGGTGGCACCTACCTCCACCATCGATATGAGCTTGAGCAGTGGAGCACAGATTCCAATAGAGGAGCGTACCGGCGACGAGCTGCTGCGTTATGGTAATCAGTTGCTAGGCATTGAGGGCTGCCCGGTGGCCAATCCGGTGTTTGATGTTACCCCTGCCGAACTGATCGATCTGCTGGTAACGGAAAAGGGGGTTGTGGAGCAGCCCGATAGCCAGAAAATGGAGCAATTGATGGCCAGGGATTCGGGCCCCTTGAGTGGTTCGGGATCAAACGGATAGCTGGTTATAAATCATACGGTTAAGAGTGCTTAACATATACAGGGATAGGCGTGTCGGGTATAATTGCGCGTCTTTGATTATCGCTATTTGGGGGCTGTGTGGCGGGCGCTACGACTGGGTCGTGCCGTGACGCAATTCGGGTGCAGTCCCTGCACAGAAAAAGGAATCTGATCCGTAATGGGTGAAATCGCCAAAGAAATTCAGCCGGTCAATATTGAGGTCGAGATGAAGCAGTCTTACCTCGACTACGCCATGAGTGTCATTGTGGGTCGTGCTTTGCCCGATGTGCGTGATGGTCTAAAGCCGGTGCACCGTCGTGTTCTGTTTGCTATGAGCGAGCTAAATAACGACTGGAACAAGCCCTACAAGAAATCCGCCCGTGTTGTCGGTGATGTTATCGGTAAGTATCACCCCCATGGTGATTCTGCGGTTTACGATACTATCGTGCGCATGGCCCAGCCCTTTTCCATGCGTTACACGCTGGTGGATGGACAGGGTAACTTCGGTTCAGTAGACGGCGACTCCGCTGCTGCCATGCGATACACCGAAATTCGCATGGAGAAAATCGCCCACGATATTCTTGCAGACCTCGATAAGGAAACGGTTGATTACGTGCCGAACTATGACGGTACGGAGCTGATTCCTGCCGTTATGCCCACCCGTATTCCGAATCTGTTGGTTAATGGCTCGTCGGGTATTGCGGTCGGTATGGCAACCAATATTCCGCCCCATAACCTGACAGAGGTGGTTAAGGGGTGCCTGGCGCTGATCGACGACCCCGATATCGATATTGACGGTTTGATGGAGTATATCCCTGGGCCTGATTTTCCCACCGGTGCCATCATCAATGGTAAGGCGGGAATCTTGCAGGCCTATCGCACTGGTCGCGGTCGTATCTATGTTCGCGCTCGCGCCGAAGTCGAAATCGACGAAAAACGTAATAAGCACACCATTATCATTCACGAGCTTCCCTATCAGCTGAATAAGGCGCGTCTGATTGAGAAGATCGCTGAGCTGGTGAAAGATAAGAAAATCGAAGGAATTTCCGAGCTTCGCGACGAATCCGATAAGGATGGTATGCGTGTTGTTATCGAGCTGCGCCGCGGTGAAGTGGGCGAGGTGGTTCTCAATAACCTCTACGCTCAAACCCAGCTCGAAACGGTTTTTGGTATCAATGTGGTGGCCTTGGTTGATGGCCAGCCCCGTATCCTCAATCTCAAGCAGATGCTTGAAGCCTTTGTGCGCCATCGTCGCGAGGTGGTTACTCGCCGCACCGTGTATGAACTGCGCAAAGCCCGTGAGCGAGGGCATCTGCTGGAAGGCCTGGCAGTCGCATTGTCTAATATCGATCCTGTGATCAAGATGATCAAGGAGTCTCCAACCCCGCAAGAGGCCAAAGAGCGCTTGATCGAGACGGCGTGGGATGGCGGTTATGTGCTGGCTATGCTGGAAAAGGCGGGAGCCGATGCCTGCAAACCCGATGAACTGCCAGAGCAGTTCGGCCTTAAGGACGGCGGAAAGTATTACCTTTCTCCGGCGCAGGCGCAGGCTATTTTGGAGATGCGTTTGCATCGCCTGACCGGGCTTGAGCACGAAAAACTGATCGCAGAATATAAAGAACTGCTGAACAAGATTGCTGAATTGATGAATATACTGGCTGATCCCCAGCGCCTGCTGCAGGTGATTCGGGAGGAGCTAGAGGTCGTGCTGGAGCAGTACGGTGACGAGCGTAAGACCGAAATTATCAGCTCTCGTAGAGACCTGACAGTTGAAGACCTGATCACCGAAGAGGATATGGTCGTTACCATCTCTCACAGTGGTTATGCCAAAACAACGCCGCTGGATACATACCAGGCACAAAAACGTGGCGGGCGAGGTAAGTCGGCCAGTGGTGTTAAGGATGAAGACTTCATCGAACATATGCTGGTGGCCAATACCCATACCCAGATTTTGTGTTTCTCCAGCCGGGGCAAAGTGTACTGGCTCAAGGTCTATGAAATTCCCCAGGCGGGTCGTACCTCCAGAGGGCGCCCGCTGGTTAACTTGCTGCCGTTAGAGGCCGATGAGCGTATCACTGCGATACTCCCCGTCGAGGAATACACAGAAGGTAACTTTGTCTTTATGGCAACTACCAACGGCACTGTTAAGAAGACGCCGTTGGAGCAGTTTGCCCGTCGACGCAGCAGTGGCTTGATTGCCCTCGCGCTGGATGATGACGATACCTTGATGGGAGCGGCGATCACCGACGGTTCGAGAGATGTAATGCTGTTCAGTAACTCGGGTAAGGCGATTCGTTTCAACGAAACCGAAGTTCGCACCATGGGCCGCACGGCACGCGGTGTGCGGGGTATTCGCTTGCATGGCGATTTCAAAGCGATATCGCTTATTATTCCCGAAGAGGACAGCCAGATCCTGACCGCCAGCCTTAACGGGTTTGGTAAGCGCAGCCTGGCCAGTGAGTTCCCGCTGCGAGGTCGTGGTGGCCAGGGCGTCATCGCGATGCAAACCACCGAGCGTAACGGTGAGATGGTCGGTGCTGCCAAGGTGGTCGATGGTGAAGAGATCATGCTGATTACCGATCAGGGTACCCTGGTTCGTACCCGCGTCGATGAGGTGTCATTGCAGAGTCGCAATACTCAGGGCGTTAGGCTGATCAAGCTTTCTGGAGATGAGCAACTGGTCGGTTTGGAGCGTATCGACGAACCTGAGGAAACCGATTACGAAGAGGATGATGCCGACGAATAGCGGCTCGGTGGCACCCCAAGCCGGGTGCCATCCCTCCCGTTAGGGTAACGCTGAGACACCATGAGCAGACGTTATAACTTCTGTGCCGGACCGGCCACTTTGCCAACCGAGGTGCTTGAACAAGCGCAGCAGGAGATGCTTGATTGGCAGGGGCGTGGCTTATCGGTGATGGAGATGAGTCATCGCAGTGACGATTTTCAGGCGATTGCCCGTGACGCAGAAAACGACCTGCGAGAACTGTTAGCGGTGCCCGACCACTATCGAGTACTGTTTGTTCAGGGGGGGGCGACGGCGCAGTTTTCAGCCTTGCCTCTGAATCTGATGGGTAGGTCAGCCAAGGCGGATTATCTTAATACCGGGTTGTGGTCTAGCAAGGCGATTATCGAGGCGCGTCGTTTTGGTAAGGTTAATATAGTCGCCGATGGTCACCCTGCGTCCTGCTACACTATTTCGGCTGAGGATGCCTGGCAGGTGAGCGAGGATGCCGCATACTTTCACTATACCCCCAATGAAACGATCGGCGGTTTTGAAGTTCACGATATACCGTCATTTTCTACGGCTCCACTGGTGGCGGATATGTCGTCTACCCTGCTCTCAAAGCCGCTGGATGTTGAGCGCTTTGGGGTAATTTATGCCGGTGCGCAGAAGAATATTGGCCCTGCCGGATTGACTCTGGTGATTGTGCGTGAGGATCTTCTGGATCAGGCACAGTCGGTTGTGCCCAGAACAATGTGCTACCGATTGATTGCCGATAATGATTCGATGCTGAACACTCCCCCGACCTATGCCTGGTATTTAGCCGGGCTGGTGTTTAAGTGGCTAAAAAAGCAGGGTGGATTGGGCGTTATGGCTGAGTTCAACCAGCGTAAGGCGCAGAAGCTGTACACAGCGATCGATAGCAGTGGTTTCTACAGTAACCCGGTCGATGTGCGTTACCGGTCGCGGATGAATGTGCCCTTTGTTCTGGCTGATGGGGAGTGCAATGATGCATTTCTGGCGGGAGCCGAAGAGCGTGGCTTGCTTAACCTGAAGGGGCATCGCTCGGTGGGCGGAATGCGAGCCAGTATTTATAATGCGGTTCCCGAAGCGGCGGTTGATGCGCTGGTGGATTACATGAACGAATTTGAAAGACAGTATGGATAGGCCGATGTCTGAACAGCAACAGCTACAAACCCTGCGTGAAAAAATTGATTCCATCGATGCGAATATACAGCAGCTGATTAACCAGCGCGCTTCCTGTGCTCAGGAAGTTGCAGCGGTAAAACAGACCGATGATGAAGGCGGTACCCTGTTTTATCGCCCAGAGCGGGAAGCACAGGTATTGCGGCGAGTGATGGAGCGCAATTCCGGGCCCCTGAATAGCGAAGAGATGGCCCGTCTGTTTCGTGAAATCATGTCGGCGTGTTTGGCGCTTGAGCAACCGGTAAAGGTTGCCTTTCTTGGGCCCGAGGGCACCTTTACTCAGGCGGCTGCGTTAAAGCATTTTGGTCATTCAGCCATTTCGGTGCCGATGTCCTCTATCGACGAGGTGTTTAGAGAGGTTGAGGCCGGGGCTGTTAATTATGGCGTGGTTCCGGTTGAAAATTCGACCGAAGGTGTTATCAATCATACCCTCGATAACTTTCTGGGATCGGGGCTAAAAATTTGCGGTGAAGTCGAGCTGCGCATTCACCACCATTTGATGGTTTCAGAAACCACCCGTAAGGATAAGATTTCTCGGATCTACTCCCATGCGCAATCGCTCGCCCAGTGTCGTAAATGGCTCGATTTTCACTATCCGAATGTGGAGCGCATTGCGGTCAACAGCAACGCCGAAGCGGCGCGGCGCATCAAAAGCGAGTGGCATTCCGCGGCGATCGCAGGCGATATGGCAGCGCAGCTGTATGAGTTGGAGAAAATAGCAGAAAAGATCGAGGATCAACCCGATAACTCGACCCGCTTTCTGATTATCGGCACCCAGGAAGTCCCCGAAAGCGGGGCGGACAAGACCTCTATCATGGTGGCGATGCGCAACCAGCCGGGTGCCCTGCACGACCTGCTGGAACCGTTTCGCAGTGCAGAGGTCGACCTGACACGGGTGGAAACCCGCCCCTCTAATACAGGTACTTGGAATTACGTATTCTTTATCGATTTTATGGGCCATGTGGATGAGCCCCGCATAGCCGGTGTTATGAAGCAGGTAGGAGCGACGGCCTCTGATCTGAAAATACTGGGTTCCTACCCGCAGGCAGTGCTGTAGTCGACGATGACGACTCCCTCTGAACAGCCCCGTTTTGGCACCTTGCTGGTCATCGGCTTGGGGTTGATCGGTGGATCTTTTGCCAGCGCGGTACGCCATGCCGGTATCTGTGCGCAGGTATTGGCCTGTGACCGGGATGCCCAGGCGCTTCGTATTGCCAAGGCTCAGGGGGTTATTGACGATTACCGGGAGCATTTGGGCGAGGCGGTCGCCGAAGCTGATATTATTATGCTGGCGGTGCCAATCCTGAGCATGGAGTCGGTGTTGCTGGAGTTGGCGCATTTTAATCTCGATGGCAAGATCATCACCGATGCGGGAAGCTCGAAGCGCTCCCTGCTGGAAGCGGCCGAGGTGGCTTTTGGTGAAATTCCACCGCTACTGGTGCCGGGCCACCCCATTGCCGGTTCTGAAAAAAGTGGAATACAAGCCGCGCAAGCGGAGCTGTTTTGTGGGCACAAGGTACTGGTGACTCCCCACGCCATGATTGACCACGGTGCCCTGGCGGTGGTTAAGGCGTTATGGCGGGCGACGGGCGCTGAAGTGCTGGAGATGGATGTGCAGCGCCATGATGAGGTGCTGGCTGTCACCAGTCACTTGCCGCACCTGTTGGCGTTTTCGTTGGTCGATACCCTCGCAACCGGGCGAGACAATCAGGAGATCTTCCGTTACGCTGCGGGCGGTTTTCGCGACTTTACCCGTATTGCCGCCAGCGACCCAACGATGTGGCATGATATTTTTATCGCCAACAAGGACGCGGTGCTGCGTGCATTGCGCGACTTTACCCTAGATCTCGATAAGCTGCGCACGGCGATCGAATCGGAAAACGGCCAGTACATGCTGGGCGTATTTACCCGTGCCAAAGTGGCGCGTGACCATTTTACAAAGATGCAATCTCGAAAGGCTTATATGGAACCCATGACCCAACAGGATATCTGTTTCATTGCTCGACCCGGCGGCGCTGTGTGCGGAGAGATCCGCGTACCCGGTGACAAATCCATCTCCCACCGCTCAATTATGTTGGGCTCCCTTGCCGAGGGCGTTACCGAGGTGGAAGGGTTTCTGGAGGGGGAGGATAGCCTCGCGACCCTTCAATCCTTCCGTGATATGGGGGTTGTTATTGAGGGACCTCACCAGGGTAAAGTCACCATTTACGGCGTGGGTATGCATGGTCTCAAACCTGCGCCGGGACCACTCTACCTGGGTAACTCGGGTACCGCTATGCGCCTGTTTTGCGGATTGTTGGCGGGGCAGGCATTCGACACCACTCTTACCGGTGATGAATCGCTCTCGTCGCGCCCCATGGGGCGAGTAGCCAACCCCCTGGCGTTGATGGGGGCTGTGATTGATACCCAGAGTGAGGGGCGTCCCCCGTTGAATATTCGGGGTGGTTTACCACTCAAGGGTATCGAGTATTCGATGCCGATGGCCAGTGCCCAGGTAAAGTCCTGTCTTTTGTTGGCGGGTATGTATGCCGACGGTGAAACCCGGGTGATAGAGCCGGCACCAACAAGGGATCATACCGAGCGCATGCTCGGTGGTTTCGGCTATCCGCTGACCGTTGAAGGAAACAGGGTGACGATCCGTGGTGGGGGCTCCCTTAAGGGGTGCCATATAGAGGTACCCAGTGATATTTCATCGGCGGCCTTTTTTATGGTAGCCGCCAGTATCGCCCACGACTCTGAATTGCTGATTACCCATGTTGGCATCAACCCGACTCGCATCGGGGTGATCAATATATTGCGCCAGATGGGCGCAGATCTGACGCTGGAAAACGAACGTGAGGTGGGCGGTGAACCGGTGGCGGATATCCGTGTGCGCTCGGCGCAGCTTAAAGGGATCGAAATCCCGCAAGATCAAGTGCCGCTGGCGATCGATGAGTTCCCGGTGCTTTTTGTTGCCGCCGCCTGCGCGGAAGGGCGCACGGTGCTCAAAGGCGCCGAAGAGTTGCGGGTTAAAGAGAGTGATCGGATACAGGTAATGGCCGATGGCCTCGAAACCCTTGGTGTGAAGCTTACAACCCGTCCCGATGGAATCGAGATTGAGGGGGGCGCGCAGATCGGCGGTGGTGAGGTGGAGAGCCATGGTGATCACCGCATCGGTATGGCTTTCGCTGTGGCGGCTTTGCGCGCCAGCGGAGAGATCCGTATCCGCGATTGTGCAAACGTAGCCACCTCCTTCCCCAATTTTGTCGAGCTGGCCCAGTCAGTCGGCTTTCAATTGCACACAGAAGAGTAAGTTATGACTGAAGAATCAAGCAGCCGGGTCCCGGTGATTACCATCGACGGTCCCGGTGGGTCAGGAAAGGGAACCATTAGTGCCTTGCTGGCGCAGAAATTGGGCTGGAATCTGCTCGATAGCGGAGCCCTGTACCGGCTGGTGGCGTTATCGGCGCAAAACCATAATGTTGCGCTGGACGATGAAGATTCGCTGCGGGTGATGGCAGAGCACCTCGATGTGCAGTTTGTTACTGCGCAGAGCGATGGGCTTCAGGTAGTGTTGGAGGGGGAGGTGGTGAGCAAAAGTATGCGTACAGAGGAGTGCGGTGTCGCTGCCTCCAAAGTTGCTGCCCAACCTGCGGTGCGAACCGCTCTGCTAAAGCGCCAACAAGCGTTCGCCGAAGAGCCTGGGCTGGTTGCCGATGGGCGCGACATGGGTACCGTCGTGTTCCCTCAGGCACCCCTTAAGGTGTTCCTGACCGCCAGTGCCGAAGTCCGGGCCGAGCGTCGCCGTCGTCAGTTGCAAGAAAAGGGCATTGATGTTAGCATTCAGCGCCTTTTGGCTGATATCCGGGAACGGGACGAGCGCGACACCAATCGTGCCGTGGCGCCCCTTAAGCCTGCAGAAGATGCAGTGTTACTGGATGGCACCAAATTGACTATTGAAGAAGTACTCGAGCGAGTGTTGAGTGAAGTCGCCAAGCGCGGTTTGATCTAGCAGTCGCCTACCGGGGGTGCAAAGCCGTAGCGCCAGAGACGCGGCATTGCACCCTTTTGCTATTTGACCCCTCACGCTGGCAGTGTGGTGGAGGCCGAACAGGGCTTTGTATAGCGCTGGAACGCCGTAGACTTTTACTAACAGGAATCACAATGAGCGAAAGCTTTGCAGACCTTTTTGAAGAGAGCCTAAAAGGCCTCGACATGAAACCAGGCGCTATCATCAGCGGCTTGGTAGTAGACATCGACAGCGACTGGGTAACCGTTCACGCGGGCCTGAAGTCCGAAGGTGTTATTCCGCGCGAGCAGTTTTTGAGTGACAGCGGTGAACTGACTATTGCGGTCGGTGACGAAGTACAGGTAGCGCTGGACGCGGTTGAAGATGGCTTTGGTGAAACCAAGTTGTCCCGTGAGAAAGCCAAGCGCGCAGAGTCCTGGAAAGTACTTGAAGCTGCATGCGAAGCCGGAGAAATTGTTAAGGGTGTTATCAACGGCAAGGTCAAAGGCGGCTTTACTGTTGATGTTAATACCATCCGTGCCTTCCTGCCAGGTTCCTTGGTTGACGTGCGTCCTGTGCGTGATACCACTCACCTGGAAGGCAAAGAGCTTGAGTTTAAAGTTATCAAGCTGGACCAGAAGCGTAACAACGTTGTTGTTTCTCGTCGTAGCGTACTCGAGACCGAGAACAGTGCTGAGCGTGACGCCCTGCTCGAATCCTTGCAAGAGGGTCAAGAGATCAAGGGTATCGTCAAGAACCTTACCGATTACGGTGCGTTCGTTGATCTTGGCGGCGTTGACGGCCTGCTGCACATCACCGATATGGCCTGGAAGCGCATTAAGCATCCGAGCGAAATCGTTAACGTTGGCGATGAGATCGACGTTAAGGTACTCAAGTTTGATCGCGAGCGTAATCGTGTATCCCTCGGCCTTAAGCAGCTGGGTGAAGATCCATGGGTTGCCGTTAAGAACCGTTTCCCAGAGGGTGCTCGTACTACGGGCCGCGTAACCAACCTCACCGATTACGGCTGCTTTGTTGAGCTGGAAGAGGGTGTTGAGGGTCTGGTACACGTCTCTGAAATGGATTGGACCAATAAGAACGTTCATCCATCCAAGATTGTTCAGGTGGGTGACGAGGTTGGTGTTCAGGTTCTGGATATTGACGAAGAGCGTCGTCGCATCTCCCTGGGTATCAAGCAGTGTAAAGCGAACCCATGGGAAGAGTTCTCCAGCAAGTTCAATAAGGGCGACAAGATCAGCGGTAGCATCAAGTCTATCACTGACTTCGGTATCTTCATTGGTCTGGAAGGCGCAATCGATGGTCTGGTGCACCTGTCCGACATCTCCTGGAACGAAGTTGGCGAAGAAGCCGTACGCAACTACAAGAAGGGCGAAGAGCTGGAAACCGTTATCCTCTCCATCGACCCTGAGCGTGAGCGTATCTCTCTTGGTATTAAGCAGTTGGAAGACGATCCATTCTCCAACTTTGCCGCGGTCAACGAGAAGGGTGCCATCGTTAATGGTGTTGTGAAGGAAGTGAACGCTAAGGCCGCTACCATCACTCTCGCCGAGGAAGTTGAAGGTACTCTGCGGGCGTCTGAAATTAGCCGTGATCGTGTCGAAGACGCGACCAACGTGTTGAAAGTCGGCGACGCCGTTGAGGCCAAGATCGTGAGCGTAGATCGCAAGAACCGTGTGATCAGCCTCTCTATCAAAGCCAAGGACGATGCCGATGAGAAAGCAGCAATGAAAGAGCTGCGTACTCAGGAAGTCGCTCCTGCCGGTCCGACCACCATCGGTGACCTGATCAAGGCGAAGATGAACAACAAGGACTAAGTGACACCTTGTTGATAAAAAGGCACCTTCGGGTGCCTTTTTTTGTTGTTACTGGTGGGCGCTCGCTGGCCAGTATGCGAGCAGTTCTGTTCGGCCAATTTTTCCCCGGCTGGCTATATTCTGTGCGATTTTCTGCTATCGAGCGTCAGAGTGAGCGAACCTCATCCAAATAACGTTAATATGTCCTTAATAATCAAACAGTTACTTGATTTATTTATAGCGATTGGCTATTTTTAAAGCATCCGTGAGAAGGGGCAAGGATAAAAATGACCAAATCGGAACTAATCGAACGTATCGCAGAGAAGCAAAGGCAGCTGTCCGTTAAGGATGTGGAGCTGGCTATTAAGACCGTGCTCGAGCAGATGTCCCAGACCCTGGCGGTAGGTGAGCGAATTGAAATTCGAGGGTTTGGCAGTTTTTCCCTGCACTTTCGAGCACCTCGTATTGGTCGTAACCCCAAAACGGGGAATTCGGTTCGTCTGGAAGGCAAGTATGTGCCCCACTTCAAGCCAGGAAAGGAGCTTCGCGAGCGGGTGAACCTGAGCTTGCAGGAGCAATAACCAACACAGGGATATCGGCTGCGCGGTTTGTTTTGCGGCGTCCACCTCCTATAATTTCGCTATCCGATGGCTTTGAGGGTTATCGGTTCATTATCTTGTAGAAATTGACCGTCGGTTCGGGGGGCAAATGCAATCATTGATCACATGGCTGAAGTGGCTGTTCTTTGCAGCGGTTCTCCTACTAATTTTGGTAATGGCGGTGGAATTTGTCGCCTCCAACGCCGGCCTGGTCACCATCAGTTACCTTGGTTACCAAACTCCTGACGGGAGTCTGGCGTGGTATCTGTTGTTGGCGTTTGTGGTCGGCGGACTGCTTGGAGTCGTGTCCGCATCTTTCGCTGTATCGCGTCTGTGGATGCGCAATAAGAGCCTGGGTCGAAAACTCGCGCGACGAACTGCCGAGTTGAAGAGCCTTCATGAGAGCGTCATCAAAGGAACGGACTGATGCCGGAGTGGGGATTGCTGCTACTACTGCTCGCAGCGATTGCAATTGGTTATGCGTTGGGGCGCATCGACCGGGAAAGGAAGCGTCGGAAACAGGCTGAGAATCTTTCTCAGGAGTATTTTGTCGGCCTCAATTTCCTGCTCAATGATCAGCCCGACGAGGCGATTGAGACCTTCATTCGGGCGCTGGATATTACCAGTGACAGTGCCGAGACCTTCGAGACTCGTATCACCCTGGGTCGTTTGTACGGGCGGCGTGGGGAGACAGAACGAGCGATTCAGGTTCATCAGGGATTGTTGGCCAAACCCAGTCTCAGTTATCAGCAGTCCTTGAGAGTGCAGCTTGAGTTGGCCAGGGACTACCTGTCGGCGGGCCTGCTTGATCGTGCCGAAGCCTTGTTAAGGGATATATCCAAAGCCGAAAACAACATCCGCTTCGACGCTCTGGCGTTGCTATTGGATATCTATCAGCAGGAGAAAGAGTGGCAGCGGGCGATCGATGTCGCGCGCCGTTTGTTGGGTAAGGGGGAAGCCTATTACCGCAATCGAATGGCACACTTTTATTGCGAATTGGCTCAGCAGTCCCTCGATCGGAGGGAGTATCACGATGCTCGCGATAAGCTACGTGAGGCGCTCGATACGGATCGTGATTCGGTCAGGGCCAGTTTGTTGATGGGGGGCATGGAGTATGATCAAGCCAATTATCGGGCGGCGAACAAGTCCCTGCAGCGAATCGCCCAGCAAGACCCAGAGTTTGTGTCGGAGTCGATACCCCTGCTGGTCAAGGTTGATCGCAAATTGGGTCGCTTTCAGTCGATCAATGGTTATCTGACGCGTTGCCTTAAAGAGCACCCCTCCACTGCCGTCATGCTGGCCTTGGCGGAGGGCATACACCGCTCACAGGGTAACGATCGCGCGGGCCGATTTATTATTAACCAGTTAGTCAGGCGCCCCTCCCTGAAGGGGCTTTACGGGTTGATCGACCTTCATCTGGAGCAGTTGGAGGGCAGTAGTCGGGAAAACCTGAGTTTGCTGGCCAATCTGGTAGCCCGGGTTATTGCCAGTAAGCCGGTGTATCGGTGTGGACAATGCGGTTTTAGCGGTAAAGAGCTGCATTGGCAGTGCCCAAGTTGTAAGGAGTGGGGGACGGTAAAACCCATACGGGGTATTGAGGGCCAGTAAGGCTGGCTTTACAATAGCGCCGAGCCCTGACTTGTACTATTTGGCTTCCCGTCGTTGCTTGGTTGGCCAACCCAGGTCAGGCAACCTTTGCTTTCCACTGTTTTACGGACCTCCCGATGTCACCGATTATTGTTGCTCTTGATTATCCTGATAGTGCTACCGCGATTACCCTGGCGCAGCGCCTGGACCCTGCCCGGTGTCGGTTGAAAGTGGGTAAGGAACTGTTTACCTGTGCAGGACCTGGAGTGGTTGAGGCGTTGCACAAACTCGGGTTTGAGGTGTTTCTTGACCTCAAGTTTCATGATATTCCCAACACCGCGTCGAAAGCGGTTAAAGCCGCAGCAGAGCTTGGCGTATGGATGGTCAATGTCCATGCCAGCGGTGGTCGTCGCATGATGGCAGCGTGCCGCGAAGTGCTGGAACAGCGTGCCGGGGTAAATCCCCTGCTGATCGCGGTGACGGTATTAACCAGTATGGAAAAGCCGGACCTTGCTGATATCGGTCTTGATATCGATCCCCTCGATCAGGTTCGTCGTTTGGCTCGGTTGACCCGGGACAGTGGCCTCGATGGGGTGGTCTGCTCGGCGCAGGAGGTGACCATGTTGCGGGAGGAGCTGGGCAATGACTTCTCGCTGGTAACGCCAGGCATTCGACCTGTTGATAGCGATAAGGGTGACCAGCGCCGGATAGTCACGCCACAGCAGGCGTTGGCGATGGGAAGCAGTTATCTGGTCATTGGTCGCCCCATCACCCAGGCCGATGATCCTGCCCACGCCCTGGACGCGATTCTTTCGTCCCTTAATTAGGCGTGGTTTTGCCGCCACAAAGCGTACTGGGCGGGCACGGAATCCGATGGATACCCTGCAAGATCTGATCTCCCGCTGCCGGGCTCCCTGTGCTTACCCCGACTCCAGCAGGGGACTACCTCCGGGTAACTATTCCTGTCCCTGTCTATACTCATTTTGGCGCTAATCTCCTTGCCAGCGGCGTTGGGTGATCGGCTATCGGGTTGACGAACGATCTCCTTGCTGGCTGCGCCGTAGTCCTTGCGCGGAGGTTCCAATGAGATTCTTTTTGTTGTGTTTGCTGATGCTGCCGCTGGGGAGCAACGGGGCAGAGCTGCTTCGACCTTACCCCTTCCACGATCTGCTTAAAAATGGTGCTTCTTGTCAGGTTTGTCCAGAGATGGTGCGTTTGCCAGCTGGCGATTTTTATATGGGAGCTTTTCCCGGAGACGGTCACAGCGATGAGCGCGGGCCCGGTGGGGTGCCATTTTCCGTCACTATCAAGCGCTCTCTGGCGATGTCGGTGAGCGAGGTGACGCGCCGAGAATATAACGCCTTTATTGCGGCCAATCCGGATCACTCTTCCGGACCCCGCTGTGGGGGCTTCGTAGCAGGCCGGTTTTCTGGTGATATTCAGCAGGGATGGCGTGCGCCCGGGTTTGATCAGGGCGAAGAGCATCCTGTGGTTTGTATCGGGTGGCAGCAGGCCCGGGCTTACGCCCGTTGGTTATCGGAGATCACAGGGAGATCCTATCGGCTTCCCACCGAAGCGGAATGGGAATACGGTGCCCGGGCTGGCTCCATCACCCGCTATTGGTGGGGCAATCAAATGGTCAGCGAGCACGTTAACTGTGGCAGGCCTCAGTGCGACACAGAGTTTTCAGCGACCGCACCGGCCAGGGCGTTAGACAGCAATGGTTTCGGTCTCTATCACACCCTGGGGAACGTGTGGGAGTGGGTTGAGGATTGCTATCAGGCCGACGCCTATACACTGCACTTCAGGGATTACCCAAAGGCGGTGAGTGGTGGTGAGCGTTGCAAGCGGGTAATACGAGGCGGCTCCTGGAACGAAGGTGACTGGAGCGTACGTGCCTCCAATCGAGAGGGGTGGTTACCCGAGCGTCCACTCAACGACATAGGTTTCCGAGTGGTTCGTGATGGCGGCGATATGCCCATCTGAGTCCGCTGTTGAGGTGTCTGTAAATTTTACATACTCGATCGACGAGTCTTGTTTTTGATGATTTCGTGTTTGTAACTATTTATTTTAATTAGCAAAAGTAATGGTGGACTGTTAATTGCTGCCCTTTGCAGTAGTTGGCAGTAGATCGCTCTATTTTTCCCGTTTGTAGCGTTAAGAGGTAGCGCTTCATGGATAAAGTGATTATTAATGCGGCCCTTACCGGCATGGTCCCCACTCGGGACGACACCCCTTTTGTCCCCTTAACGACTGATGAAATTGTGGCTGATGCGGTGCGCGTTGTGGCCGCTGGTGCGTCGGTATTGCACCTGCACATTCGTTATGAAGATGGCGAGCCCGCCTACGAGCTGGAGCGTTTCAGGGAGCTGTTTACTGGAGTACGCAGGGCGTGTCCGGGGGTCATTATCAGCGGTTCTACCAGTGGTCGCACGGTGAGTGAGCTGGATAAACGTGCCCAGGTGCTCGATGCGGGACCCGATCTGGGTTCCTTAACCATGGGCTCGCTTAATTTTCCCAAGCAGCCGTCGGTGAATGCCCCGCAAACCATAGTGGGGCTTGCTCGTAAGATGTGTGAACGGGGGATCGTTCCCGAAATAGAGTTATTCGATCTTGGGATGGTGGACTATACCCGCACCCTGATTGCCAGAGGGGAGCTCAAGCCGCCCTTCTACGCCAACATACTACTGGGTTCCCTGGGTACCCTGGGCAGTGGAGGTTTTAATCTGTCGATGGTGGTGAACGCGCTTCCGGACGGCATGATATGGTCCGGGGCCGGGATCGGCCGCTATCAGTTTGAGATGAACTGCCTGGCTCTGGCAATGGGTGGCCATGTGCGAGTTGGGTTGGAGGACAATATCTGGATGGACCCGCTCACCAAACGGGATCTCGCTTCCAATGTGCGTCTGGTCGAACGGGTGGTGAGTGTGGCGAGGGCGATGGGTCGTGAACCGGCCTCAAGTGCAGAGGTTCGGACCCTGCTGCAACTGCCCTTGGTGAAAGCAGCATGAGTTCGCTCGCGGTCCAGGCGTTGGCAATCGAGCCGTATCGATCTACCGACATGGATGAGCTGGCAGGATTTCGATTCGAAGCCTGGTGCGATGCAGGAATAGATCCTGCAAAGTTTCCCTCCCAACAATGGAGTGATCCCCACGATCATTTGCGCCTGCATTGGGTGGTGCGAGAGCGGGGCCGTATTATTGCCTCGGCCTCCCTTGGGATTCACGAGCGCTTGCTGGATGTCGACGAGGCGGAGGTTTATATTGCGGCGGGACTTGAGGGGGAGGGGCCCGTTGGTGCCCCCGCACGGGTGGCAGTATTATCGGCCTATAGGAAGCACGGTTATGCTTCCCTGCTGCTCGATCAGCAAGATAGTGCTATGGACGACGCCGGGGTTCGCTATGCGGTGCGCCAGTCCTCCCCGTCGATGCAGCGGTTGCTGATCCCCCGGGGCTGGGTCGACTATGGCTCGGCACCTCCCGATCCGCGCTTTCCCGGTGTTGATTTTCATATCATGCGCCTGGATCTGGCATGAGTGGTGTGATGCAGGCACCGGCGCTGGCGACCCGCTTGCAGCAGGGGTTGCAGTGGCGTTGGCAGGGATGGTTACGGCAGCGCCAGCGAGCGCATTTGAAATCTCTCGACCGCCAGGAAAATGCCCGCTTTAACAGCGCAACCCCAACACTGTTATTTGTTAGCGAAAGCCTGGAGCAGGATCATTTTTATCGCTGCCTACTCGATTGGATGCGGGTTCATCGGCCACAGCTCAGGCAACACGTACGCCTCGACCGTATGCCATGTCAGGCCCGCGAGCATGGTAATGTTGCCCTGCTTCATGCCTGGGTACAGGACCCGGTGCGAGAGCGGGATCCGGAGTTATGGCGTCAGCTGGGTGAGCTGGAGGGGCAGGTGAGGTCCAGCGGTGGCGAAGTCGTTCAGCCTGCTCGTGTATTGTCTCATTCCGAGCGGGTGAGCATGATGCAGAGACTATCGTCTGCCGGGGTACGGGTGGCACGTTCGGCGGTTCTCGATGAGCAGTTTCCTGAATCCCTTGCCGGTTTAGGGTATCCATTGATTGTGCGGCCACGTTACGGTCACGGAAGTGGTATGCAGCGAGTGGATGAGCGAAAGGATATCGACACGGGGTGGGCGCGATGGAAGTCGGATCCTGCCGCATGGGTGGCGATGGAATACATCGATGTGATGGATGACGATGGATATTTTCGCAAGTACCGCTATCTGCAGGTCGGTCACCAGGGTATGCCCCGGCACTTGATGCGTGCCAGTCATTGGGAGGTGCGCCCGGAAGGTCGCATTCGTGATCCACAGGCGCAGGAGGAGGAGTTGGCCTACGTATCGGGCACGGTCCCTGAAGCCGATCTCTTTACCCGTGCAGCGAGAGCGCTGGAGTTTGATGTTGCCGCTTTCGATTACAGCTATGACGCCAACCGGGAACTGGTCATCTGGGAGGCAAACCCCTATCCGGATATCGGTCTGCCGGATGAACGGGTCTCCCACTATCTACAGGCAACCGTAGAACGTTCCTGGGCGCTCTACTGCGATTACTATGCCGCGCGTGCGGGACTGGTGTAACGAACGGCCTATTCCGTAGTGGTTGGCTCGGTTGTTTCAATCAAATAGACCACGAAAGCCCCCTGCTCAATACGCCAGCGGATATTGAGCTCCCACAGATACATACCATAGCTACGCGACGGGTTTTCCTGCAGGTAAGCCGGTCGAGGGTCCTGCTGGAGGATCTGCTCGATCAGCGGCTTCAGCTCTCGTTCGGTGCGGTGCTGGTATTGGGCGCAAAACTGTTCCGTTGCGGGCGTGAACTGTACCGGAGTGCCTGCTCCAGGCTCGGGTGCAAAGCCTCCACGGGCATCCGCAATGATATCTGCATAGGGCAGGTAGGGTTTAATGTCCACAACCGGGGTTTGATCCAGCAGGTCGATGCCGGATATCTCCAGCAACACGCGCCCCTCTCTTTCAATAATGCCCTCTAGACGAACCACCGACATCCCCAGTGGGTTGGGACGGTGGGTTGAGCGCGTGGCAAACACGCCCATGCGTTTTTTTCCGCCCAGACGTGGAGGCCTGATGGTCGGGCGCCAGCCCTCATCCATCGTTTGGTGGAAAATAAAATGGATCCAAAGGTGGCTAAACCCCTCGAGTCCCGCCAGTGCCTCGCGCCGGTTATAGGGGGCCAGTAGCTCGAGTTTCCCACGTGCTGCATTAACCAGCCCGGGTTGGCGGGGAATACCGAACTTCTGCCGGAAGCAGGAGTGGATGATACCTATCGGCTTAAAGGTAACGGATGCTATGCTCACAGCGGTGAAAGAGGTTCCCGTGGGTTAAGGTACAGTGGAAATGGCGTCAGCCAGCGGGCATTCTAACAATTTATCAGGGGACGGATAGCTGCGTGAAAATAAAAGCCAAAATCGTAATCATCGTTTGCGCGGTTATTCTGGCAGCCTTTATCACCACCGCCCTTCTGGTAGGGCTTAAATCCAGCGCGACCGCCCGCGCACAGGCTTACGAAATTGCCCAGCAAACAGCACTGGGAAATAGTCGCGTCGTACAGGGAGTGTTGCAGAACGGGTTGTACAAGGCACATATGCTGCGCGCGGCGATGTTGCAGATTATTGAAAGTGGCCACCTGGACCGCCAGCTGGCCAATCATATGCTGATCAGTGCCTTTGAGGATGATCTGAATATTTCATCGGTTTGGTCGGTCTGGGAGCCCGATGTTTTTGATGGGCGTGATCTGGAGTACGCCAGTTCCCTTGGCCATGATGCCAACGGCCGATTCGCCCCGGCGTGGCAGTTGCGTACCAACCTGATTGTGCGGATGCCGACGGATCACCTGGTAGGCAGTGAGCTTTATAACCGGATCAAGCAGGGGCGCCAGGAGGTAATTTTTGAGCCGGATCGCAACAGTGCCTACGCCGACGGCCGGTTGCTGGTCAGTCTGGTGGTTCCCATTATCGAATATGATCGATTTCTGGGGGTGGTGGGTATAGATCTCGATGCCAGCCTGTTGCAAAGTCAGGTGGTTCGAGCGCGGGTCAATGATCAGGGGTATGCGGGCCTGATATCCGATCAGGGTGTTTTCTTCGCCCACAGCGAACTGCCGCTGGTGGGTGAGAACCTGCTGGACGACCCTTTGTACCAGCGAGCGCGCTCCAATCTTTTAGAGGATAAGCTCTATAAAGAGGTCGTGTTTTCCTCATCGTTGCAGCAGGATATTTTAAAGATCTACACCCCGGTTAGGGTCGGTTTGGCAGAGGCTCGTTGGGCTTTCGTTGTGGGCGTACCCATGGCCTCGGTATTGGAGAGCTCGCGTGCACTGAGCCACTTTACCGGCATTATCGGTGTCGCAACCCTGATCCTGGTGATGCTGGTTTTGTCGCTGTTGATCCAGCCGGTGATCGATCCCATCAGCGAGATGGCAACCCTGTTGCGTGATTTGGCCAAGGGTAAGATTCGGCGCCCGCGCCCGCGGGAAGCGGGGGGTGATGAAGTCGATGATATGTTTCAGAGCTATGGGCAACTGATTGAGGCGAATGAGGCGATGAGCCGGGTTTGCATTGCTATTGCCGAAGGTGATTTCAGCCAACGCATGGGAGAGCGCAGCGATGGGGATGTTGTGGCCAGCGTTATTAATGATATGGCCAGTCGCCGGCAGCTGATCGATACCGAGTTAAGGGCAGCACGGCAGGCGGCCGAGCAAGCGAATCGCGCCAAGAGCCAGTTCCTCTCAAATATGAGTCACGAATTGCGCACCCCGTTAAACGGTGTGTTGGGGTATGTGCAGGTATTGTTGCGGGACAAAAGCGCCAACCAGAGCCAGCGCCAGGCGCTGCGCGGTATTGAAAACTGTGGCCAGCATCTACTGAGCCTGATCAATGATGTGCTGGATATTTCCAAAATCGAAAGTGGTCGGTTGGAGCTGGAGGTGGCACCTACAAATTTGTCGAACCTTATCAATAGTGTCAGCGATATTATCCGTCAACGAACTCACGGCAAGGGGTTGGAGTTCGAGTTGGATATCGCAGCAGATCTTCCGCTCACTATTGCTGCCGATGAGGTTAAATTACGTCAAATTCTGATAAACCTTTTGGGGAACGCGATCAAATTTACTGAGAAGGGGCATGTGTTACTGAAAGTTCGTGACTACCCCGATCGGGAGGTGCTGGAGTTCAGCGTAGAGGATAGTGGGGTGGGTATTCCGGCGGCCAAGCTTGACTCTATATTTGACCCGTTCGTACAAGCGGATACGGATCATCAAAATTCAGGAACAGGGTTGGGCCTAGCGATAAGCCGTCGGTTGTGCGAGCTGATGGGAGGGCGTTTGCGAGTACAAAGCCGCGAGGGCGAGGGAAGCTGTTTCAGTTTTACGGTGCCTTTGCGTGAACTGGATGACCAGTCGCAGCTAAAGTTGGTGGACGAACGCCTGCAAGCACCGCATCTTAAGTCGGGCCAGCAGTTAAGCGTTTTAATTGCCGACGACCAGGAAACAAATCGTGATATTTTGTCACGGTTACTCCATGAGGCTGGATTCGACACCGCTCAGGTTAATAACGGCCAGCAAGCTATTGACTACCTCGAACATACGCCTGTGCCGCTGGTGCTGATGGATATTCGTATGCCTGTCATGAGCGGAACTGAAGCGGCGAGAATTATTCGGCGTTCGGAAGCGTTAAATGGCACCAAAGTAATTGCGGTATCGGCATCGGTATTTCCAGAATTTGTTGATCGACTGCAAGACTACGGGTTTGATGATTTTATAGGGAAACCATTTAGGGCGTCGGAGCTTTTTGGAAAAATTCAGCAGCACATGGGGGTGGAATATGATCTTGAATTATCACTCCCCGAAGCGATTGATGCTTCTGTATCGGTCGTGTCGGATCCGATTGAACTGCCTGCAGGTTTGGTGGAACGCATTCAGCGCGCGGCCGAGTTTGGTGATATCGAAGCGTTGCGCGAGCTGGAGCTGGAATTAGCCGAGATGGGTGAGGCTGAGCATCAGCTGGCTGCGCAGTTGCATCAGCTATTGATGGAGTTTGATCTTGTTGCGATTCAACGTTTATCGACTCAATTGAAGAGCGGGAAAGAGTAAATGATCCCCGTGTTTTCCTCCAGCGAAGGCAGGGCGGTTATTGTCGGTTGTTGCCCGTCTGAACGGAACTATCTACAACGGTTGGCATCCGGGGTCGGGCGGCGTTGGGGGGGGCAGCGTGTGAAAGATATAGAGTTGATCGGCTCCGGCCAGCGAATGATAAAACGCACGGGAAAGGAGATCTACAGAGCGCTGGATCGAGGCCACGACCGCAATCAACACGAAATGTCAGTGAGACGTCTGGAACTTTTTTATCAGGACGGTCAAGGGATGGCCGCAGGGGTATTAACCGGCCGACTAGGTTTACAGGCGATGAAGTTGTGCCGTCCGCTGCCTTTTATCGATGATGAAGAGCCTGCTATGGCGAATATTCGTCGCCAGCTTTTAACCCAAAGCGGGCAGCTTTTCCAGAAGCCCGAGAGGCGGGTCGACGGGGTCAAAACAGAGGTTGAACACCGCGATGGTCATTGAGGTGACGGCGGCCATTATCGAGCGGGATGGCAAGGTATTGGCGGCACGCCGCACGCCAGGCGATCCCCTGGCCGGCTTGTGGGAGTTTCCCGGTGGGAAGCTGGAGCCGGGTGAGAGCCAGCGCGAATGCCTGCGGCGGGAGCTTCGGGAGGAGCTGGCGATTGAATGCGAGATAGGGGACCACATCGTTTCCAGCCCCTACGATTACCGCGATAAACGGATCATATTGCACGCGTACGCTGCACGAATTGTGCGGGGTGAACCGCAGAGGATCGACCATGATCGACTCTGTTGGCAGGTCCCGGAAGCGTTGATGTCGCTCGATTGGGCTCCTGCGGATATTGCTATCGTGAAACGATACCAGTCCCTATGGCCACAGCGTCGCTCCCTGCAGTATTACGACGTCAACGCCGCAGCGTACGCGCAGGAGACCCGACAGTTTTCCATGGGGCCGCATTACCAACGATTTTTATCTTACCTGCCTGCGGATGCTCGTATTTTGGACCTTGGGTGCGGCTCCGGGCGTGACAGCCTCTATTTTTCCTCCTGTGGGTATCGAGTGACCGCAGTGGATGCTTCAGCGGCGATGGTTGCGGAGGCTGCCCGGCTAACAGGGTTGCCGGTTTCGGTGATGAAGGCCCAGCAGCTGTGTTCCCAGCAGGCCTACGAAGGTGTCTGGTGCAGTGCCAGCTTACTTCACTGCCCCCAAGCGGATCTGGCCGAACTGTTTCATCGTATTGCAGAGGCTCTGGTGCCGGGCGGAATCTGTTTTGCCTCCTTCAAATCAGGCCAGGGTGAGCGAATAGACAGCAAGGGGCGATTTTTCTGCGATCAAACCCCCCACTCCCTTGGCCTGCTTCTACAGGGCGAGGGGCTACTGCAAAGCATCGATCTGTGGGAGGGGGAGAGCCTCCTGCGCGGGCAGTCCCAGCGTTGGAGCTGTATGCTGGCTAGGCGCCGACAATAGGGGGGCTGCGACATTTTGCCCCATTGCTTGTTATGTTGCTTGCAGTAAACTCACAGCGTACCTATCGACACCCGCACGTGTTGACTTGATGGCAGGCCCCGGTCTGCCATTTTTTATGTACAGGATGTACGGGCCGTTAGCTGCGCTCCTTCGCCTGTTGCGTCACTGCGCCCCTCCAGGTGCCCGTTGCTCCCGTGCTGAGTCCTGATCAGCCATGAAACCTGAATGTAGGTAGCGACAGGTTCTTGCGAATGGCCAGTACGCGGATAACGAGTGTGACCAGCGCCGATAGCAGCATGGACGCCTCCTGTGAAACCTGCATGGCCAGCAGTAACAAGTAGACTCCGGCGCCAACCATCGATGCGGCGGCATAGATCTCGCTTCGCAACACCATGGGTACCTGACCGCAGAGCAGGTCGCGGATCATGCCCCCCATCACCCCGGTCATTATCCCCATCATCATAGCGATAGTGACCCCGGCACCGTAGTCTAGCGCTTTTTGGGTGCCAATAATGGTGAATACCGCCAAACCTAGCGCATCGGCGTATTTCAGTTCGGACAGATTAATGTTGATGCGGCGAGCGCCCCAGAACACCGTAAGCGCAGACGCCATGCCTATCTGAATATAGAGCGGGTCACGCACCCAGAAAACGGGCGTTGCCCCCAGAATCAGGTCGCGGAAGGTGCCGCCGCCAATAGCGGTAGCTAGCGCGACGACCATGACTCCAAACAGGTCCATACGTTGCCGGCCTGCGATCAGGCAGCCAGAGATCGCGAATACCGCCGTACCAAACAGATCCAGCCAATAGAGCATAGGGTCTTCCTGTGGGTAAATCGGACTATTCTAGAAGCTATTGGGAGAACCGTCATCCGTAGAATGGCCGCGCCGGACCTCCCGCCGGAGGTTGTTGGTTGCAAACCGGCACCTCCGCACAATAGGATAGATTCTTTAACATCTGGCCATAGAGATGACTCATGAATTCACCGGGCGAAAAAGATACGCTGGAAACCGATGATTTTGATTTTCTGGAGGAGGTGGATGACGAGTTCAGCACCGATACATTTATCGATAGTCAGGATGCCATCGACGCCGATAATGACTGCGGTGATGCCTGTAAAATCTAGGGTATTTGCTGGTTTCTGCCGGAGGGAGCCTGGGCATGGGTGATGTCGTCGCGTTTCGAAAACCCTCGCTGAAAACGAAAGCCAAGGGCAAGACACTGTGTGGCAACGGCTTCCACAAGTGGGAGATTGAGCACGAGAAGCAATTTGATGTGAAGCAGGGAGCGTTGGTGACTGCGTGGCGCTGCAAGCGTTGCGGTGAGCGCAAGGTCAAAGCCTTGTAAGGCTTTTGCATAGGGTTAAAAAATACCCTAAAATCCGCGCCGCGGTAGAGTTCCCTTACCTCATACAAAAAGGATTCCTGTTATGTATCTCTCTTCGGTGCCCGCGCGGGCGCTTTTTCTATTAGTTTTGTTTCATATTCTGGTGATCGCTTCCAGTAACTATCTGGTGCAGATCCCTTTTACCCTGGCTGGCTTTCACACCACCTGGGGAGCTTTTAGTTTTCCCTTTATCTTTCTGGCGACCGACCTGACGGTTCGAATTTTTGGTGCAGACGCCGCTCGGCGTATCATTTTTCGGGTAATGTTCCCGGCGCTAGCCATCTCCTACCTTGTGTCGGTGGTCTTTTATCAGGGCGCTTACCAGGGGGGCGGGGCTCTACTGGAGTTTAATAGCTTTGTCGCCCGTATCGCCTTCGCCAGCTTTGCCGCGTACCTGCTCGGCCAGCTAGTTGATATTCGGGTATTTAATCGCCTGCGTTCCCTGAAAGCCTGGTGGGTTGCTCCCGCAGCTTCGACGGTGATCGGTAATCTGCTCGATTCCCTGACGTTTTTTGCGCTGGCTTTCTACCAGTCCGTCGACCCGTTTATGGCAGCCAATTGGCTGGAGATTGGCCTCGTGGACTACGGCTATAAATTATTGATTAGTATATTGTTCTTTCTGCCGTTGTACGGTGTTGTGCTGAAGCGGATGGAGCGCTGGCTCACGCGCCAGGCACCGGTAGCGGTGGTGGATGCGAAATAGCGTCGAGTCTTAAGGGGTTGCCTGAGCTTGCCTGCCATAGAGGGGCTGCTCAGGGGGCCGGATGTGTGGTGTCTGAAAATAGGGACGACCCAACGCTTGGGGTCGTCGGGCCGTCCGGGTAACATTGAAACCTTAGGAGTAGGTCAATGTCCCCGTAATTATAGACAGCGAATTTCGTCCAGCTATCCGTAATGCTACTTCTTTATGTTGTGATAACTACCTATTTTAAAACCAGCGAGGCTTAGATCTCAACGGAGCTAAAGGTTGTTAAAACGCGCCATCTTGCCAGTACCCAAGCTCCACCGCTTGCTTCGGAGGAGAAATAACTGAGGACGCCGACTATGAATACCGACAAATCTATCCTCTGCCCCGCCTCGGAATGCCTGCCGGGTCGACCCGATTCGTTGCCCGTACCGGCACAGCACTACCTGAATGGCACCCCCCTGCAGCCGCCTTTCCCGGAAAACATGCAGCAAGCGATCTTCGGATTAGGATGTTTTTGGGGGGCAGAGCGCCGTTTCTGGCAGCAGCAGGGGGTTTACAGTACTGCGGTCGGTTACGCGGGAGGCCACACGCCCAACCCGACCTACGAAGAGGTCTGTAGCGGGCGCACGGCGCACAGTGAGGTGGTGTTGGTTGTATACGACCCGTCACAGGTCCAGTACTCACAATTGTTGCAGGTATTCTGGGAGAGTCATGACCCCACTCAGGGTATGCGCCAGGGTAACGACCGAGGAACCCAGTACCGCTCCGCGCTCTACTGCACAACCGAAGCGCAGCTTGACCAGGCGCACCAGAGCCGGATGGCGTTTCAGCACTCATTGGCCGAGGCCGGGTTTGGCCCCATCACCACTGAGATAGAGCCTGCCCCCGTGTTCTATTACGCCGAAGAGTACCATCAGCAGTATTTGGCGAAAAATCCCGACGGCTACTGCGGATTAAGTGGAACCGGCATCCGCTGTTAGCACACTATCCTGCCCCCTCTATTCCGCCGTTTAACCCCGCTAACAAAAACAAACCCCGGTTCCGATTAGGGGCCGGGGTTTTATCCGTTGAATCAATGCCTAGGATGATCCACACAGACTGACTTGAGCATAGACCAGAAACCAGAAACAGGCGAAAAGGGTAGGGTAAAAGTAGATGGCCCGCAGCATAGGATCGACAGGGATGCCGGCAGTGCCGATTGTGCAGGAACGCAGCTAACGGCCCGTAAATCCTGTACATAAGCCACTACCGCGACCCACAGGGATGTGGGAAGTGCCGATTTGGCAGGAGCACTAATCGGCCCGTCCATGGCTCTCGTGGCATACGACCGACAGGGATGTCGGAAGTGCCGATTGCGCAGGAGCACAGCTAACGGCCCGTACATCCTGTACATAAGCCACTACCGCCGTCCATGGCTCTCGTGGCATACCGTACATCCTGTACATAAAAAAACGGCTATGACATAAGGGGGGTCATAGCCGTCTAGCTTAAGTACCCTTAACGCTTGGGGGAACGCATCCGGGTTTAACAACACACAAGGAGTAATACATCAATATTCAACATTCTGTACTAACTGTGACCGTGGCTCGGTGAGCAAAGTTCCATAAAAGAGGATAAAAAACCACAATAAGTATAAGTCTATGAAAAAAATGGCTTTTATTGCAGCGGAGCCCCCAAAAAAAAGCGGTCATGACCAAAGGGGGAGGGTCATGACCGCTAACAATATCTCACAGCGCTTGGGGGGTAGCTGAGAGATCACTTACAACACTAAACACAGGAGTAGTCACGAAGGAGTTGTGATCTACTTGATTATAGAGTTTGCACTGCCCGAAAAGTTCCTGGAACCGGGTTCCGGGTGCCGAATTTAGGGGGGAGTCGGCATTTACTTTCTGTGCTGGCTGTCTCGTAAATCAATGATGACAGAATAGGAGATTCGGTCGGTGGGGGGTATTGGTAGATGCACGAAATCGATGAGGGAAACTACCTAGAAGAACTGGGGATGTCGAAGCGTCTCCCGCAGTTGCGATTTTAATGACAGATTCTCACTACTAAAAAAGATGCATCTGCTGGCCGGTAATGTCGGCGAATGAATCATCCAGGAAATGCAGGATTCCGTCTGCGATCGGTTCCAGTTGGCGTTCGATATAGCGCTCGTAGTCGAGTTCTGATTCAGAGTAGCGTGCAGGCTCCGCACCATTCACCGTCATCAGGTACTCGACCCAACCACCATGCTGATACAGGGGGGGAAGATCCCGGCTATTGCGGATCGCCTCTTCTAGCAGCGCCGCTTGTGCATGGGGAGGTACGTTGCGGGTATATTCCGCCAGCGGCCGACGTAGTCTTTTTCGATAAACCAGTTTCGAATCACTTTTTCCTTGCAGCGTATTGGCGACGGTCTGTTTGATAAAACCTCGATAATCCTCGTTGTGAAATATTTTCCAGTACAGGGTTCGCTGAAACTCCCTGGCCAGTGGTGTCCAGTCACTGCGTACGGTTTCCAGTCCCTTGAAAACCAGTTTCTCTTCATTTTTGTGTTCTATGATTCCTGCGTAGCGTTTTTTTGAACCCTGTTCTGAACCGCGAATTGTCGGCATCAAAAAGTGGGTAAAGTGGGTTTCAAACTCGATCTCCAGATGGCTACTAAGCTGATAGTTTTCCAGTATCTGGTGACGCCACCATTCATTGAGCGCACTGGACAATTCAACACCGATTTTTTTGACCTCTCCCGCTGACAGGGACTGGCCTACCAGGACAAAAACAGAATCGGTATCGCCATAGATCACCCGATGTCCCTGCTGCTCAATAAATGCTTTGCTACGGGTAAGAATTTGATGTCCTCGTAGCGTAATTGAACTGGGTAGGCGATAGTCGAAGAATCGGCACCCGGGAGTACCCAACACGCCATAAAAGGAGTTCATCAATATTTTTATGGCTTGGCTCAGGGGTTGGTTCCTGTTCTGTTTGGCATTGTCCCGAAGTTGCCACAGTGTCTTTATCAGGTCGGGGAGAATCGATTGTGTTTTGCTAAACAGAGCGCCATTAAAACCGGGTACTCCTGTGGTCCTGTCGACCTCTTCGGTCTCGCCCAAACTGTCGTTAGCCGGGTGGTTGCTCTCCTTCAGGCCTGCAACCAGTCCCAGTGGGTCAATCATAAACGTGCGGATAATACTGGGATAGAGGCTTTTGAAATCCAGTACCAGTACGTTTCTATAGATCCCCGGATAGGAGTCCATTACATAGCCTCCAGGGCTACCGATACCCCGAGGGTTGTCTGGCAGGTTGGGTGCGACATACCCGGCGCGGTGCAGACGGGGTAGGTAGTTGTGGTCGAAGGCGGCGACAGAGCCGCCGAACCTGTCCATGGCTAACCCCGTCATACAGGCCCTGCGAGTGGCGAATTCGATCAGGTCTGTTTTCTCGAAGATCTCCCACACCAGCTGGCAGTCTTCCAGGTTATAGGCGGCAAGGGATGCTTTGTCCTGGGTAAACAGGCGTCCGATCTCCTCTCCGCGCTGATCGCTGTGTTCGATCAGTTTGCCCCGTTGCAACAGCTCGCGGGCTACGGCATCCAGTGCAAAACTCTCAAAATTCCAGGTCGCAGATTTCAGGGTGTCGATGCCATCAAGCACCACCCGGCCGGGCATCAACAGGCTGTAATGGTCAGCGTTATCCCGCGATTGCCTCCATTCCAGCGCGGCGCCATCGCGGCCAATGCAAAAGGGAATAGCGAGCGCGTCGGCTCTTTTTTGAAGAACCCGCAGGTCAAAATTGATCAGGTTCCAGCCGATCAACAGATCCGGGTCCCGCTCATGGCACCACAGGCAAAACTGCTGAATCAGCTCGCGTTCGTCGGCGACGAATCGGGTATGGGGGGGAGGTGTGCCGGCGCCGATCATCAGCACGCAGCGGTCGTCGGTCGCCTGATTATGGTGCCCGCAGATCATTGCGATGGAGTAGAGCGTCGAGGCGCGTAGGTCTGTTTCTATATCAATGGAGGCCACACGGAAGCGGGGAAGCTGCTGCAGCTCCCGTGCTTTTATTCGTGGTTGTATTGCTTCACGAAAACCCTCGTTGGTGGTCAGTGAGGCTTGCAGACTGAGCGCTCCACGAATAAAACGCTCCATAAGAAAACGGTCGCAGGGCCGCACATCGGCTTCGTACGCTTCTATTTGCCGTTTGCGCAGCAGGTCGCGGGCTCGATAGAGGTCACGTTGGTGAGAAAAATAGCACCCGGTTATGGGTTCGCCGTTAAAGCTAAGCAGACCCAGGGGGCGCGTTTGGCTACCCTCAAACGTCGACAGTAATGGCTGTGCCCTTGCAGCAGCCTGAGTTTCGACAAAACAGACCGGTTCCTCACCCCTGATGACGGCTCGTACCGGATCATGATCAGTTTTAAGCCAGAGGATCAGCTCCAGGCCATGGACTGTATCTCGCCATTGGCGGGTCAGGAGAAAGGCATCGTACATCGGGATGGTCATCGGGTGCGCTCCGCAGAGGCACCAGTTTAGCATCCGCGCCTCAATGGTTAACCCTGCGGGTGATAAAACCCTAGCGGGGTGTAGGTGAAATCTGGCAAGGGTACGCCTTTGAAGGCGTTTTTGTGCACATTGAACCGACAGAAGCTGTTGGCGCGGGGGAGTATTGCCTACAGACGCTTCACGGGCGCTTACCTAAGCTGTGCCTGCTCTATCAAGCATTCTTTAAGGAGGAAGATCATGAGCATGAAAGGAGAGTACACAATGCAGCCTCGCCTATGGCAGATGGTAAAACAATCGCTTAGGCACGTAGCAAGACAATCATTTAGACAGTTAGTTAGACAATGGATGGTGCTGCTTGTTTTGCTATGTCCCCCTCTGGCGTGGGCTGATGCGACACCGGTGTCGGTAGTGCCTGCAGCCAACAGCGAGGTGGTTATTGACACCGTCAACGTCAATACCGCCAATGCGGAGGAGATTTCCGAGGGGTTGGCAGGTATCGGTCTGTCCAAGGCGCAAGCGATTGTAGCGTACCGGGAAAAAAATGGTCCCTTTGTGGCGCTGGAGGAGTTAACCGCCGTCAAGGGGGTGGGTGAGAAAACCTTGGCAAAAAACGCTGCGCGTATCCGCTTGCAGTAACAATCAGGGCTCATCGGTCGATGAGCCCTTCTGTTTTTACCCTGAACCAATGATCAAGGTTGGGCTGTCGGCCCTGCGCTACGTTGTTCGTGGGTCTTTATCCGCTGTCAGAAGGCGTTCCTAGCACCCAGCTATTGTAAATGCCTGGCAGATCTACAGCGGGGTCTCTAAAGAAGCGGTGAACGCCGTTGGTTTTCAGGCCGATCGGAGATCAAAGCGACGACTGGCATGCCGGTCTGTGGACCTTCGTTAACGCCGGGATCTGTTATCCATTTCAGCAAACGCCTAATCCGGTTACCATCAACTGCATGCCGGTAGTTTTCTATCGCCAAAGTGGGCGTTTTATAAAAAATGATACGCCTGCACGGTTACTCTCGCCCTACGCAATACTGTTTGAGGTGTACTTGAAAACTGCCCACCCCCTTAAAGCCGACCTGCTATTAGTGTTGGTGACCTTGCTTGCTGCCGCAGGCTGGGTGTTTTCCAAGGAGACCCTGGCGGGTTTACCGCCCCTGCTGTTCATCGGCTTGCGCTTTATGCTGGCCGGGTTGGTATTGTCGGTTGCTGTGGGCGGTGGCTGGAGAGGCCTTGGAAAAGAGCAGTGGCGGGACAGCGTTCGCGTGGGGTCGGTCATGGCGCTAGCGATGGTGTTCTGGGTGTTGGGGTTGAACTCCTCCACGCACCTGGGGGAGAGCGCCTTTATTAATAGTCTGGCGTTTATCCTGGTGCCCCTGCTGGTGCGGGGGTTGTTTGGCGAGCCGCAGCCCCTGTTTACCTGGCTGGCGTTGCCCATTGCGGTAACCGGACTGGGGTTGTTGACCCTAAAAGGGTCCGTTGTGTTGGAGCAGAGCCAGCTTTTGTTTATGACGGCTGCATTGTTGTTCGCTTTTCACATCTGCCTGATTACCCGCCTGGCTGGAAAGGTGCCAGTATTGGCCTTGAGTGCGATTCAACTTTCGATGGTTGGTGGGCTCGCGATGCTGGGCTCTGTGCTATTTGAAGCCTGGCCAACATCCGTCGACGCTGAGATTTGGGGGTGGCTATTGGTCAGTGCGCTGGTGGCTACCAGTTTGCGCTTTCTGCTACAAATCTATGCCCAGGGCCTCACCAGTGCCAGTCATGCAGCATTGATTCTTACGCTTGAACCGGTATTTACTGCATTATTGGCATCGATTTGGTTTGTCGAACGCATGTCCACGGCCCAGTTAGCGGGCTGTACGTTGGTGTTCGTTGCCATGATGGTTAGTCGTGCTCCAGCGTTAATGATGGCACTGCGCAATCGCTAGGTCGGTGCGTATGATAAGGGATAGCGTATCAAAAGAGGTTCAGGGGGGAGATGGTGGCTGCAAACGAAGTGGGATTGAAGAGCGTTGTTAATGAGCTGAGCGTACTGTTGGGTGATCGCTTGCAGCGGTCACGGGTGGTGTGTGAGCAACATGGTCAGGGAGAGGGCAGTAGCGCGGTCATGCCGCCGGATGCGGTAGCCTTTCCGCACACCAATGATGAAGTGGCGGCTATCGTGCAGGCTTGCCACCGGCATCGCGTCGCCGTCATTCCCTATGGCGCAGGCACTTCGTTGGAGGGGCACCTGCTAGCGCTGGAGGGCGGGGTCTGCATCGACCTATCGCAGATGAATTCGGTGCTCGAGGTGTGTCCCGAGGATATGGATTGTCGGGTTCAGGCGGGGGTGACTCGCGAGCAGCTCAATACCGAGCTACGCCATACCGGACTGTTTTTTCCGGTAGACCCCGGTGCGAATGCATCACTTGGCGGCATGACATCGACCCGGGCATCGGGAACCACCACCGTGCGTTATGGCAGTATGCAGTCCAACGTGATGGGACTGACGATAGTGACCCCCCAGGGCGAGATCATTCGAACCGGCTCCCGGGCACGAAAAAGTGCTGCGGGCTACGACCTGACCCACCTGTATGTAGGTGCCGAGGGGACACTGGGTGTGATCACCGAGGTACAGTTGCGGCTGCATCCTATACCCGAACAGATGCGGGCGGCGGTCTGTAGCTTTGCGTCGGTGGGGGAGGCGGTTCAAGCGGTGATCGAGGTGATGCAGTGTGGTATCGGGGTGGCCCGTATTGAGTTGCTTAACGCCCTGCAGATGCAAGCCTGTATCCGTTACTCAAAACTGGACGGATTCGAGGCTGCACCTACGCTATTTTTTGAGTTTCATGGCAGCGAGACGGTAGTGAACGAGCAGATATCAGCCGTTGAAGGTGTAGTAGAGGCCCATGGCGGAAGCGGTTTCCGTTGGGCAGCCGATATGGAACACCGAAATGCGCTCTGGGCGGCGCGGCATAATGCCTATTTTGCTGCCAAAGCTATGTGGCCCGGGCACGAGGGCATGGCCACCGATCTGTGTGTGCCGATATCGGCGTTGGCCGAGTCGATAGATTTCGCGGAGCGTAAGGCCCTGGAGTTAAAACTCAGCTGTCCGGTGGTGGGGCATGTTGGTGACGGCAATTTTCATATGCTGATTATGTTCGATCGTAGTGATCAGTCCCAATGTGAGCGAGCGGCCACGCTATCGAAAGCCATGGTGGAGCAGGCCCTTGCCGTCGGGGGGACCTGCACCGGAGAACACGGCATCGGCGTTGGAAAGAAAGCCTACCTGTTGCAGGAGCACGGCAATGCCGTTGAACTGATGCGTGTGCTCAAGCGGGCGCTGGATCCCGATAATCTGATGAATCCCGGCAAAGTGTTCGATCTATAACCCGGTCACATAAAGTGGGTGGCGACAACCTTTGAATTGTGCGACATTAATTGGGGTCCCTATCTATTGGTAAGACCGTTAAGCAGCAGGAAGGGCATCATGGTCGTGCAAACTGCCCCGGAAAAGGACCCAATAATGCGTCTGCGAGGGAATTGCCCCTACTTTAGTCTAAGCGTGGTAAAACCTGCTTTATTCGGAGGCGGGCATCGCTTTAACTAACCCTAGTGATTCGGGTGGTCTTTTTGAGTACCCGGCGGGAACGTGATCGGCTAAAGCCGTAATGCATTCGCCGAAGAGTCGCAGGGATATTCCGACAGACAGCGTCGGGGCCAGGGTAGGCGAGCACGAGCAGTGACTGTTTTTACGCCATAGGCGAGTGCACAGGCAGTGACCTGAATGCGCATACAAATAATAACAGCAAGGAGTAAGTAAGAATGAAGAGACGTGATGTATTGAAAAAGGGGCTGGTTGGCCTGGGCGGCGTTGCCGCTGCGACCACTATCTCAGCACCTGCCATCGCCAAGGAGCGAATGGAGATCAATATGGTTGCAACCTGGGGGCGTGATTTCCCAGGACTTGGTACGGGTGCGCAACGTTTTGCCAAGCGCCTGACCGATATGAGCGATGGGCGCATGCAGGTGAACTATTTCGCCAGTGGCGAGCGTGTTAAGGCGTTCGACTCTTTTGATGAAGTAGCTTCCGGAAATGCCCAGATCTACCATGGAGCCGAGTACTACTGGAAAGGAAAGAACCCAGGCTTCGCTTACTTTACTGCTGTACCCTTCGGTCTGACCTACACCGAGATGAACGCCTGGATCCGCTTTGGCGGTGGACAGGAGCTCTGGGACAAGCTCTCTGCCGAGTATGGCCTGAAGGGTTTGATGTGCGGTAACACCGGTGTACAGATGGGCGGCTGGTTCCGTAAAGAGATCAACTCTGCCGACGACCTTAAAGGCTTGAAGATGCGTATGCCGGGCCTGGGCGGTGATGTTCTTGCCAAGCTGGGCGGCTCTCCGGTTTCCCTGCCGGGCACCCAGATTTATGAAAACCTGGTATCAGGCGCTATCGATGCAACCGAGTGGGTGGGTCCCTGGAATGACCAGTTCATGAAGTTCTACGAAGCGGCCAAGTATTACTATTACCCAGGCATGCACGAGCCAGGCGCAATGCTTGCGATTGGTATGAACAACTCCTGGTGGCAAGGTCTGTCGAAGGCGGATCAGTTGTTGGTGAATGCTGCGGCGTCCATGGAAAACGACGTGATGATGGCCGAATACAACGCCAAGAACGGTGACTCCCTGAAGCAGTTGGTCGACGAGCAGGGCGTGAAGTTGCGTGCGTTCAGCGACGATATCTACGACAGCTTTGGCGAGGCAGCTGAAGAGGTGTTTGACGAAACCCGGCAGCACAGCGCGCTGGTTAACGAGATTCACGAAAGCTTTGCGAAAACTCGTACCAATGTTGGATCCTGGGCCAAGATCTCTGATCAGGCCTACGTATCCCAGCGGAACCGCGTGTTGGGTCTGTAACCACTGCACGCAAGTAAAAGCCGCAGGGCCTGGTGCTCTGCGGTTTTTCACCCCGCTTAGTAGGGGGTGATAGGTAATCCATTTTCTAATGTAGATATTGCTGCGGTCATCCCGTTCGAAAGGGTAACGTTCGTTAGCATGGAGAGGACTCTCCAGCGGCCGATCGAAGCAAGGAATTGTCAGGCAGACGCACCCCCATGAATCATACAAATACGTCAGCTGTTGAGGGTGCCGCTCCCTCTCATTCGGTGAGAGCAGCAAGCGGTAGTGACAGCGGCAGGATGGTAACCCTGTTCGTACGAATTCTGGCCGGCACTTTGGTTGCCATGGCGTTACTGTTTCTTTTTAGTAACTATTTAACCTTCTGGCGCGATTGGCCAGGAGTCATTGGGCTGTTCGCCCATTACGGCGAAAACAGCCGTGCCGCGCTTGAAGGCGAGGCACTAACCCTTGGCTGGGTGCAGCTTGCGTTGTACATGGCTGCAGTCACAGCGACTATCGGCTTCGTCATCTTTGGCCCCCGGCGCTCACTGCGCGCCGATGCCGCACTCTGGTCCGGTTTCGCCGCCTACATCGTGCGCGCCGCGTTTTGGACCGTGCTTCTGGTCGGTTTGGTCGACAGCCTGGTCTCCTTCATACGCATTGAAGGCTGGTTGCAAATGTTGGTGGGTGAGAGCCTCACCCAGGAACTCGGTCGCCCGCAGTTTCGTGGTACCTATGTGCATTACCCTCTGGTGCTGGTAGCGTTGGTGATCGCTTCCTTTGTTCGCTCTCTGGGCTTTACCTGGTTAGCGCTGCTGGTGGTGCTGGCCGAATTTCAGATCGTAATCTCCCGTTTTGTATTCTCCTATGAGCAGGCATTTATGGGGGATTTAGTACGCTTTTGGTACGCGGCCCTGTTTCTGTTCGCCAGTGCCTACACCCTGGTCAATGATGGTCATGTTCGGGTGGATGTACTTTACGCCCGCTTTGAACACCGCACCAAGGCCTGGGCCAATATCCTGGGCATAATCCTGCTTGGACTACCTCTGTGTTGGGTAATCCTCACCACAGGTATGTGGACCAAAGGCAGCAGTATTGTTAGTCCCTTGCTTAGCTTTGAAATAACCCAGAGCGGCTACGGACTCTACGTTAAGTATTTGATGGTGGGTTTTCTGGTGGTGTTCGCACTCTCCATGATCGCCCAGTTTGCCAGCTACCTGTTGAGCAATGTTGCCGACCTCCGCGAGGAGGATGAAGAGGGTGACGATCACGGGATGCGAGTGCAATCAAACAGCACCGGCGATGGCATGACCATCGCATCTGAATAACCAGTAATTACACAACAGGACCCCTTTAATGGAGCTCGTTTTTCTAGCCATACTCGTGCTACTGATGGTCGTTGCACTGACCTCGGGATTCCCGGTAGCCTTCTCCTTGCCCGGTTCAGCGATTCTGTCCATTGGACTCGCTGCTGCCTGTGGTTATCTTTTTGCTGGCGATAGCAGTGCGTACTTTGCCCAGGGGGGGCCCGTACAGTGGCTCAGTGCCGGGGTCACGAATTTCCGTAGCCTCTACTGGGACGTAGAGCGGGATACCCTGATCGCGATTCCGTTGTTTATCTTTATGGGAATCATGCTGCAGCGCTCCAAAATTGCTGAGGACCTGTTGGTTGCCATGGCGCAGCTGTTTGGTCCGGTGCCTGGCGGCCTGGGCATCTCCGTGGTGCTGGTGGGTGCATTGCTGGCGGCTACTACCGGGATCGTCGGTGCCACCGTCATCGCGATGGGGTTGATCTCCTTGCCGGCGATGCTGCGTAACAACTACAGCCATTCGTTGGCGACCGGCACTATCTGTGCGTCGGGAACCCTGGGCCAGATTATTCCGCCCTCCATTGTACTGATTATCCTGGCTGACCAGCTGTCCAGTGCAGCGGATCAAGCCAGTACCATTCGTAAACAGCTCTATAAAGACTCTACCGGTGAGCTCTCTATGCCGTCGGTGTTCGATATCACCTCGGCCAGCGCCGGTGATATGTTTATGGGCGCGCTGATCCCCGGCCTGATCCTGGTAGGTCTCTATGTCGGTTATATTCTGATCGTTGCATTGGTCAAGCCCAAGCTTGCGCCCCCGGTACCTTACGAGGGTCAATACGATCGACAGTTTGCCAAGCGAATCCTGTTGGCACTGACGCCGCCATTGACCCTTATCTTTGTGGTCTTGGGGTCCATCATCATGGGTGTGGCCACGGTTAACCAGGCGGGTGCCATTGGTGCAGTGGGTGCGATGATCATGGGGGGCTACCGCCTCACCGAAGGCCAGAAAAACTCCTATTACCCCGCGATTCTCGCGATAGGGTCCACCCTGGTGCTGTTGGTGATTCTTAGCCTCTACACACTCAATATCAAAAATATCGGCGATGATATGGTCGGTATTGTACTGGCCTTTATCGCCGTGGCAGGGTTGTTGGTTGCCGTTGGCTGGAGCGCCCTGCGCTCTTACCGCATCGATAACACCCTCAATGAAGTTATGGTGGAAACCGCCAAAACAACCTCGATGGTTTTTATCATCCTGATTGGTGCCGCCATGCTGACCTCTGCATTTCGTGGCTTTGGCGGTGAGGAGCTGGTGAAGCACTTCCTGACCGGCCTTCCCGGCGGTTTTTGGACCCAGTTTATCGTGGTGATGCTGGTGATCTTCGTGCTGGGTTTCTTTCTCGACTTTATCGAGATCGCGGTTGTTGTGGTGCCCATCGTTGCCCCGATTCTGTTGGCAGACCCTGGGGCCAATGTGACGGCAGTGTGGTTGGGGGTTATGGTTGGCCTGAATATCCAGACCTCTTTCCTTACTCCGCCTTTCGGATTTGCGCTCTTTTATCTGCGCGGAGTTGCCCCGAAGATCGTCAAGACGCTATCTATCTACAAAGGTGCGGTGGCGTTTATCGGTTTGCAGTTATTGGCACTGGTGATCGCCGGCTTCTACCCAAGCCTGGTGAACTACATGCCTAACCGCACCTACCTGACCTCTGAAAATGCGCCGCCACCGATGAATCCGCGTTTGCAGATGTGTCTGGAGGAGCAGTTGTTCGAGGTCTACGACAGCGAAGGAGACCGCTTGCGCGCCAGTATTGCGGAGCTTCAGGGTGCGGACCTGAGCTCGTTGCCGAAGAAGTGGCAGAAGTCGTTGGTCGAGAGTGGCGAGAATGCTGCTGCAACCTTCACTTTGGTGGCCGCTGTGCGTGAAGCCGAGGCTAATTTACTCAACTACACGCCGGATTATGCGCCGATGCACACCGATGTTCGTCGCACTGAGGCTCAAATTCGCATTGTCGATAAGCAGGTCACAGGCTGGAAGTTAACCCTGGATCGCCAAACCCGCGAGGATGATCCCGATCAGGGTCAGATGAACGCGATCAAGACCAAAATCGAAGAGTTACAAAGCTATCGTGCTGAACTAGAGAGCGAGATTCCCGACCAGTGGGAGGCCTCCCGGGAGAAGTTTGTTGCATTGCAAAAGGAGGAGAAAAAAGCACGCAACCGGTATCGCAACAATGTGGACAACGCTTACGAGCCGATCATGAAACTGCGCGAGGTACTAGCCGGTGCCGATGCCCTGGCGGCCATGGAGGAGGAGCTGGCCGGGCTCAAGGCGACGATTGCTAACACGGATGCGGAATCTGCGATTGATGCCATCAAGCTGGTCGCAAGCCATCTTGGCGATGTTGCGGATACGAGTAAAATCAAGTCTCAGCTATCCAAGGCTCGCAGGGCGCTTAAAGGCGACCAGCCCAAGACAGACAAAGCGCTCGCGTTTCACGCCAAGGCGATGGAACTGTTCCATGCCGAAGTTGAGTGGCGCCAGAGCGCGGCTCAACAGATGGGCCCTGTGTTGTCCAGCTACGATGAGGCGATCGCCTACTCCATTGGTTTGCGTTTACAAAAGCGCATGACATCCGATCAGGCAAAATCTGTCGCACGCTGTCAGTCGGTTCACCGGGATATTTCACTGAACTTCTAGGCAGGGTTGTAATAGGGCGGGCTTGCTCGCCTGTTATAAAAAAGAGGGCCACATTCAGGATGTGGCCCTCTTTTTTTGGATCGCCTGCTCAGTGATTACTAAAGCTTGATCTCGTTGGGCTAATTGGTTTGCGGGTTATCACACCCCGTCACGGAGTATTGAAAATGGGTACCTTCGGATTGCGGGAGCAGGATGAGGGTTCCGCAAAGGTGTTTTTTGATCAGGTTATAGACAATAGAGAGTCCCAGCCCGGTATTTCCCCGTTGTCGTGATGTTGTGAAAAAAGGATCAAAGATTTTTCCTTCGATCTCCTTGCTGATGCCGCAGCCGTTGTCGCGGTAATCGATGGTGTAAAAATTATCATCCGATCTACTGATACTAATCGATATGCGGTTGTTGTCCGCTTCTGTACGATCGCGAAAACCGTGTTTTACGCTGTTGTCCACCAGATTGGTCAGGATCTGCGCATGCACCCCGGGAAAGGTATTGAGTTCATCTTTTTCCGGGCCCTGTATTTCCAGGGAGACCCTCTTTTTCTTTAACAGGGGCGATAGAGTAGAGGCTACCTGCTTGTAGTAGTCTGAAAGTGAAATAAACTCGCATTCATTTGAGTGCTGATCTGCAGCCGTTTTTTTGAAATTTTGTACCAGATCGCACGCCCGCTCAAGGTTGTTTTTGATCATATCTGCGCCCTCGGCGTAGGTGTTCAGGTAGCCCTCCATATCCTGCTGGGTCAGGGTCTTGTTATCAAATTTTTGCCTGAGATTGTCGTAGGCGCTCTGCAGGTGGCTATGGGCAGTTATCGCGACGCCAAGAGGGGTATTTACCTCGTGAGCAACTCCCGCTACAAGATGTCCAAGGGATGCCAGTTTTTCCGATTCTACCAACTGCTCCTGCGCCCGGTTCAGGTTATCGAGCGCACCCTGCAACTCCTGAGTGCGCTGCCTGACACGATCCTCCAGGGTTTCGGAATATTCGGATCGCTCGATCTCACCGGCGATGCGTCCGGAAAAAATCTGGAACAGGGTTTGCGTCTGCTTGTCATTCTCGATCGGGTGCTCGTAGAGCGCAACGATGATGCCCATCACCTCGCCCCTGGAGTCGTGCAGCGGAGTACCCAGATAGCCTTCTATATTCATGTCGACCAATAGTTGATCATTGGGGAAGAGCTCGCAGATACCATTGGTGTAGCAGCAGACCGAGTCATCGGCGACGTTGGCACAGGGGGTATCCTTCAGCGAATACTCGAAGTTTTCTCCAATCTCACCATGAGCGGCCAGGGCGATGGTGCGCGAGGTGTATTTTTCGCGATCGAGGCGGGCGATAAAGGTATAATCGGCACCGATCACCTTGTGCATCAGCAGCGTAATACGATTGAAAAACTCTTCACCGTAGGTGTTGGATACCCCTTCGATGATATCTCGCAGTAGCGTATCCATTAGCGGTCCATCTCTTTTGGGTTACGTTCCCTGATCGCAATCAGCTGTTCGAAATACTGCTCCGCCAGCTCGGCAAGTTGGGGGTCGAACTCTTTTCCACGCTGTTTTTTCAGGTGTTGACGGATATCGGGATCACTCCAGGCCGGGCGATAGGGGCGAGCTGAACTGAGACATTCGATACGATCTGTCAGTGCCACTATACGAGCCTCGATAGGTATCTCTTCCCCCTGTAACCCGTCAGGGTAACCCGATCCATCCCAGTTCTCGTGGTGGTGGCGGGCAATGCGAGCGCCGGCTTTAGCGATTACACCATTTCCCCGTTGCAATAGCTCTCCTCCTGCCGCTGCGTGTTGCTGGACGATCTGTCGTTGCTCTTCGCTTAATGGCCCGGGCACAGCCAGAATCGATTCGGAAACGGTGACCATACCGATATCGTGTAGCGCGGCAGCGGTGCGAATGACGCTGGCAAAGGCTTCGCTCAAACCCAGCTTGAGGGCAATAAATTCACTCATCATCGCGACACGTTCGGTGTGAGTGCCCGCCGTGGGGCTGCGACTCTCTATGGCACCACCGATGATATAAAGCAGATCTTGCTCGATCTCGTGATGGCTGGTGAGGTTTTCCAGAATCAGGGAGACACTGGCTGTGTACATATCAAGTAGTTCGACGTGCAGGTGGTCGGTGTAGTTGTCGTGCTCAACATATAGTACTGAGGCGGTTTGATGGGGAGTTTCGTAGTAGCCTGTGAAATAGTGATCAGCCACCGTATGTTGCCGGGTGGAAAAGGTGTGACGAATACTTGCGCGAACCTCGGGGGAAAGGTCGCAGCTGTTCAGGTCGTTGCCGCAACTGACATATTTTCCAGTGCAGGCGATCACCAGATCCCGGTTCTCGCTGTAAACATCTGCTGCTGTATGGGCGATGTAAAGCGCAGATGCATCCAGTTCCATCAGTGTTAACAGGTTATCCAGCGCCGCAGAGCCGAACGCCTTAAGTTGACGGATCTTGAGCATATCATTGGAGGCTTCGATCAGGCGCCGGAGTCCGGTGAGGCTTTTCTGGATGGTGGTGATGTCACGGTAGCCCCGGATGCCGGCGTACAGTGTCGAGATCATCTTGTTGGCGACAAAATCGGTCTTTTCCTTGTAGCCATTAATATCGTACTCACGAACGACGCGCTCCTCCGGCGCCTGCCCCGCCTGCCCGGTTCGCAGGATCAGGCGAATTGACTGGTTCTTCAGTTCTTCGCGGATCCAGCGTACCAAATCCAGCCCTGCGTGCTCGGTTTCCATCACCACATCGATGAACGCCATTGCGATATTGGGCTCATCTTTCAATAGTGCCCGGGCTTCATGCCCGGAGTGGGCCGACAGCAACTCGATGCGTCGATTCTCCACCTTCAGATTCCCCAGAACCATGCGGGTAACCTGGTGGATCGCCGGGTCATCATCCACCACCAGCACTCGCCAGCATTTGCTCGGGGCTGGGGGAGGGGTATCCCCCTGTACATCATCGCTAAACATAAACTCGGACATAAGCGCGGAATCCTTCCTTGAAACCGGAACTCGTAGCAAGTGACAACCCCAACGAGCCTGTATCCCTACACTATAGAGGATTTTCCTGTTTTTCGATGATCGAGGTCAGAATCCGGGTTGTTTACGCCCGCCGAAGGAGGGGTAGGGCGCGCCCGCTTGACTGGCTACTCAGGAGGTTATTGGTACACTGGGGTAAATGAGATCCTATGAATAGGGAGATTGCAGTGCGTCTGATTTTATCGTTGAGGTTTTCAACCACCCCCCTAAAGCTGTTGGTGCTCTGCTTTGGCGTATCGCTGAGCTCGCAACTTTTGGCAGCCGACGATGCTCCGATAGCGAACGCTGAACTTACAGCAGACTCGGGTGAGCCGGTAGCCGAAACCGGTGACGACGTGCGGATACCCTCAACCGAGCCTATCGAGAGCAAGATCAAACCCCGAGCAGCCCAGGAGCAGGCGTTCGAAATGATGGGTAAAAGCTTTGCCCCCGGCATTCGTGACACAGTCACATGGCCGGTATCGATCAACAGCGTGCAGTTTCAGGTCCCGGTGGTGGTGGCCCACGGAGCACGGAAAGGCCCTGTAATGTGTATGACGGCAGCGCTGCATGGGGATGAACTCAATGGCATCGAGATCGCGCGGCAGGTGATCTATGGGCTGGAGCTGGATTCTCTGGCCGGTACCGTGGTGGCGGTGCCGATCGTCAACATGGAGGGCTTCATGAAGCAGCAGCGCTACATGGCCGATCGACGCGACCTCAACCGTTTCTTCCCCGGCAACCCCGAAGGAGTGACGCCGGCGCGTTATGCCCACGGCCTGTTCCAGAATGTCATCCTTAAATGTGACGCGCTGATAGACCTGCACACCGGCTCCTACTACCGTACCAACCTGCCGCAACTGCGAGCAGACCTGAAGGATGAACGGGTTGCAGAGATGGTGGCTCGCTTTGGCGGCATGACCGTGCTGCAGAGCGCCGGTAATCCCGGCATGCTGCGCAACGCCGCGGTGGATGCCGGGATCCCGGCGGTCACCATGGAGGTGGGTGGCCCCCTGAGCCTTGACCCCGAGGCGGTAGAGTATGGCGTCAAGGCGATCAAGACCTTCTTCGGCGAGCTGGGTATGACCCGCAGTTTCCGTTTCTGGAGCACCCCGCAACCGGTGTTCTTCGAGTCCGAGTGGGTGCTGTCCGATTACAGCGGCATCCTGCTGTCCAAGGTCAAGTTGGGGGACAAGGTGCGTGAGGGAGAGGTGATCGCCGATGTAATCAATCCGGTGACCAACTCCAACCGTGAGGTGGTGGCACCCTATGCCGGCACGGTGCTGGGCATGGCGGTCAACCAGTTTGTTAGCCCTGGCTACGTGATCTTCCGCATTGGCAAGCAGCGTACCGAGGATGAGTTGCGCGAGGGTGCCCTGAAGGAGGCCGATCAGCCCGAGACCATCGCCAAGGAACTCGACAGGATGGACGATAGCGAGCTGGAATCGCCCTGAAGTCGGTAGAGCTGGCTTAACGCAGTATCAGGTAGCCTCCAGCGGCCGCCATGATGCTGCCAGAGACTCTGTTGAGTCCCTTCATTGCCCGCTCCGAGCGGAAATAGCGCCGTGCTTGCGCGGCGCTATAGGCGATCAGCATCAACCCTAACATAAGCCCAAGAAGCTGCAGGCCCGATGCCAGTGCGATATCGGCGTGGGTAAGGCTGGAAAGGTCCATAAACGTCGGTAAAAAAGCGATGTAAAACAGGATCACCTTGGGGTTGGAGGCGGAGATGAGGAAACCCTGCACAAAACTCATACCCTGGTTGCGTTTGCGCTGGTAATCGCCGACGGCGAGCTCCACCGGCTGGCGCCATATCATCCACCCCAGATAGACCAGGTAGCCAGCACCCACGAAACGAATCACGAGAAACAGGCCGCTCCAGTGTTCGGCGATGGCGGCGAGGCCAAAGCACGCCAGCACCAGATAAATAATGTCACTGATCGCCATGCCGAGGGCCAGCGTGAAGCAGTTGGCGGCCCCCTCGCTCATGGCCCGCGCCAAAATAGCAAAGACCCCGGGTCCTGGAGTAATGCCGAAGATAAATATGGCGATAAAAAACGTGAGTGCACTTTCCGGTGACATGACAGGGTTCCTTGCCTTGAACGGGGAGGGACGCTTTCCTTATACGGGATTTGGGGCGGCAGGAGAAGATACAGACAAAAAACGGGGCTGACAGATGTCGGCCCCGTCTTGGAATAGATGGCTCCCTGAGCTGGACTCGAACCAGCGACCCAATGATTAACAGTCATTTGCTCTACCAACTGAGCTATCAGGGAACTGCATGGGAGGCGCTATATTAATGACTCCAATCTTTGGGGTCAACACCCCGGGTCCGAATTCGACTAAAGCTTGGAATTGCCCCATAAACCAATCAGTTACAGTTGTGCCAAGAGGTCCGGCTGGAGGCTGGCGGGAACCAGCGCGAAGTGGTCGAAGCGCATCGAAAAAAGCCCACGACCGTGGCTTAGCGAGCGCAAACGGGTAGCAAACCCGAACATCTCGGCAAGTGGCACCTTGCCCCGTACAATTTGCGACCGGGTGCCGGAACCGATGGTCTCCTCAACCCGGCAGCGAATCTGGGCGAGCAGGCCGAGAACGTCCCCCATATTGTCATCGGGCACGTTCACTTCCAGTTCGAAAATGGGTTCCAGCAGGCGCGGGCCGGCTTCCTGCATCGCCCGTTTGATGGCGATGGTCGCTGCGCTGCGGAAGGCCTGTTCGCTGGAGTCCACCTCGTGGCAGGACCCGCCCACCAAAATCACCTCGATGTCGGTAATATCGTGGCCGCCGATGAGACCGCAGCTAATGCCATCGTAGAGCCCTTTTTCTACCGCGGGAATAAATTCGGCAGGAATGGCGCCGCCCTTGATCCGGCTGTGAAAATGGAAGCCACTCCCTCGTTTGGCGGGCAGAACGTCGATCAGGACGTCGCCATACTGACCGTGGCCGCCGCTTTGGTGAATCAGTCGACCGCGAATGCCCATAACGGGCTCGGTGATGGTCTCTTTATAGCTGACCTTGGGTTTTCCTGTGCGAACCGCGACGGCGTGCTCGCGTTGCAAGCGATCTACCAGCACCTCAAGGTGCAACTCTCCCATACCCGAGAGGATGGTTTGACCGCTGTCCTGGTCGCTGTGTACACGGAAGGTGGGGTCCTCCTCGGCCAGGTTGGCCAGGGCCTGGCTGATGGCATCGCGATCTTTGTGGGTCTCGGGTTCGAGCGCAATATTGACCACGGGTTCGGGAAACTCGATATTCTCCAGTACAATAGGCAGCTCACGGCTGCACAGGGTATCCCCGGTATAGGCTCCCTTGAGGCCGATCACGGCATCGATTTCACCCGCGGGTATCTCGTCGATATTTTCCCGCCGATCTGCGTAGACCCTGACCATACGTCCGACTCGGGCCTCTCGTTGCCGAGAGGGGATCCAGATCTTCTGCCCGGCTTTGAGGGTACCCGAATAGACCCGAACGTAGGCCATGTACCCCGCGTAGGGATCCGTTACAATCTTGAATACCAGTGCAGCAAGGGGAGCGTCGCTGGTGGCCGCCAGGCGAATATGTTCATCGGTTTCAGGGTGACGGCCCTCAGTCTCGCCGATGTCGGCAGGGGAGGGTAGATAATCGACGATGGCATCGAGCAGGGGTTGTACCCCAAGATTGCGCAGGCAGGCCCCGCAGAGCAGGGGGAACAGGCGTCCTTTGAGGGTGCCACGGCGTATCGCCGCTTTCAGGTCCGCAGCCTCAAGCGGGGCGTTGGCGAGATAGCGTTCCAGCAGCCCTTCATCCTCTTCTGCCACGCGCTCGATCAGGCGTTCCCGGGCGGATTTGCTGGCGGCCAATAGCTCCTCGGGAATGACCTCCTCGCGCATATCACTACCGAGTAGATCGTCCCAATAGAGCGCGCGCATAGCGATCAGGTCGATGACCCCCGAAAACCCCTGTTCATTCCCGATTGGCAGTTGAATAACCAGCGGAGCGCACCCCAGACGTTGGCTAAAACTGGCAATGCTGGTGTCGAAGTCCGCTCCGATGCGGTCCATCTTGTTGATAAAACAGAGCCGGGGGACCTGGTGGAGGTCGGCCTGGCGCCACACGGTCTCGCTCTGGGGTTCGATCCCTTTTACCGCATCGATCAGCACCACACCACCGTCAAGGATCCGCAGGGCGCGCTCTACCTCGGCCGTAAAATCGATGTGGCCGGGCGTGTCGATGATGTTGAGTTGATGTTCGCGCCAGCTGGTTGTGATGGCGGCCGAGACGATGGTGATTCCCCGCTCTCGTTCCTGCTCCATCCAGTCGGTGACCGTATTGCCTGCATCGACGTTGCCCATCTGGTGGGTGAAGCCACTATAGTACAGCACCCGTTCGCTGAGCGTAGTTTTGCCCGCATCAATATGGGCGATGAAGCCGATATTTCGAATCTGCTGTAATGGGTAATGTGATCGGTCCATAGTCCCTCGGGCGCTCCTCCTACAGAGTAGATTAGAGCGGACTGGCTTGCACTTTCGTGAGCCGTTGGTGAGGGCGAAAACTGGCTAAAATGGTTGCAAATTTTATAATGGCGCTCGATTGTGAAGAGTGCATCACAGCTTCAACTATGCTGATACAGGTAGATCGGAAAGAGTCATGACACCAGACCAACTATTGCAAAAAGCGTTCAGCCTGCTGGCGCGGGGAAAAATTGGCCCCGCGCGTGCTATCTGTCGCAAATTGACGGCTGAAAATCAGGAAGATTTTAATATCTGTCACTTGCAGGGGGTCTTGCAGCTGCGAGAGGAGCAGTTGGATGCCGCGCTGGTGTCACTGGAACGCGCGCTGGAGCTTGCCATGCCGGGTCAGCGCGTCGATCAGGTCCACAGCAATTTGTCATTGGTGCTACAGCGTCTTGGGCGAGATCAGCAGGCGATGGATAGCATCGAGCAGGCCATTGCACTCTGTCCCAGGGAGCACGCCTATCTTGCGAATAAAGGCTACATTGCCGAAGCCCTGGCCCAGTGGGAGGTTATGGAGCAAGCCTTTGCCGAGGCACTTGAGGTGCAACCCAACGATAGCGAATACCTGCTCGGGTTAGCGGTGGCCCTGCGACGTCAGGGTTATTACTCCGCCGCCTGGGAGCAGTTACGGAGCCTCGCCGCCGAGGACCGGGGGCTCGATATCCAGCGTGAAGCGGCATTGCTGGAGTTGGCAACCGACCAGCACGAGGCCGCATTGGCCCGGGTTCTCTGCATCGACAGCGGGAATTTGCAGCAGGGGGTTATCTCCCAGTTTGCCGATTATCTGGCCGATGAAGGACAGCTCAATGGCGCTCGAATACTCTATGAACTGGCGAAGGAGCAGGACCCGGATAATCCAGTCGTGGGGCATATGCTGGCAGCACTGGAGCGTCGCAAAGCACCCCGTGGTGGCGCGCCCGATGAGTATGTGCAGGCGCTATACGATCAATACGCGGACAAGTTTGAGTTACACCTGCAACACCGGCTCCAGTACGGCGCACCGGGGGTTATCGTTGCCACACTGATCGAGCAGGGGGTAGAGCGGCTGGACAAGGTTCTCGACCTGGGATGCGGCACCGGCCTGATGGGGGCGGCGCTCTGTGAAAAGCTACCGGTAGCGCATCTTGCGGGGGTCGATCTGTCGGCCAATATGCTCAAGCTGGCGGATAGTAAAGCGGTCTATCATCGCCTGGAGCAAGCCTCAATTTTGCCGTTTCTGGAAACCGATACCGGTGCCTGGGAGCTGATTTGTGCCGCCGATGTACTGATCTACCTGGGAGACCTCGAACCCTGGTTCGAGCGGGTGCGGAGCTGTCTTGGGGGGGGTGGCCTGCTGGCGTTTACGATCGAGCAGGGGCAGGAGGAGGGCGTCTCCCTGTTACCCAACGGGCGCTACCAGCATCACCCCCTCTACATAGACCAGCTCGCGCGCCAGCATGGGTTTATCGAACTCTCCTCCGCCCCGCTGGTGTTGCGTAAGGAGCGCGGTGAGGAGGTGCCAGGGCGCGTGTACCTCTACCGTTACGCCACCGCATAGCGCGGTGGGGCTCGCCCCCTGACTTGGATTTCAAACGGGTTTAGTTATAGAATTTAACCCCCAGCCGTTCGGCTGGCGTTCTAGAGCCGGTGTGTAGCGCAGCCTGGTAGCGCACGTCCTTCGGGAGGACGGGGTCGGAGGTTCGAATCCTCTCACACCGACCAATAAAATCAGTGAGTTACGTCGATATTGCCTCTTCTGTATCTCTTGCTTGTCTTGATTTAAGTCCATATTAAGTCCAAATTTCTGCTGAATTTCGCGCCCGAGGTTATATGGCACTTGCGCTCGTCAAATTGGCGGTGTCGCAGCAGCGCCTTGCGCGCTCCCTCCAAAACCCGACTCCAGCCGATCTGCTGCTTCCATGGATGCCCATCAGTTCTGACCTTATAGCAATCTATTCCGTCGCTGCGGTATAGTTTTACGCGGTGGGTGACAGGTGAACCGGTGTCGTAATCTCGATTTAGATTACTCGCCTGAGATCAGGGAGATCGAGGCGATCAACAGGAACAGAGTCCTCCAGCCTATGCGCTCTTTTGCGGCACTCGCGTTAGCCTGTCGGGCAATCAGCGCTTGGTGTTTTCGGCAGCGTCGATACATAACGACTCCCTCCTTGCCTGGAAGATAGAACAATCTTGCAAGGCAGACTAAGCTTGAAAGGCCTCGATATTAAAACGCGGATTCAACTCTTTATTGGATCGCGGATGATAAAAATGAATTTCATAGTAAAGAACACAAAGTGGGTAATGCTCGTCTCTGGAATCCTCACCGCAACAATGTTTTATGGATTATTTGCACCACAGGCGGCCTTGGAATCCATGTTTGGAGCATCGTTTAACGGGGTTTTACAGAGCATTGTTATCCGAAGCTGGTCAGCACTAATTGGTTTGATTGGTGTTGTTCTTATCTGTGGTTTTTTTAACGAAAATGTCCGCAAGTATTCATTTGCTATTGCTGCATTTAGTAAATTTATATTCGTACTTTTAGTTCTACTCTATGGGCAAGATTTTTTATCTAAAGTATTGCCTGCAATAACAATGGATGTCATCGTAATAGTGGTGGCAGTGATCTACTTTTTAAATTCAGTAGAGGGTACTAAGAATGCCTAAAAAGCACATTTTGTCGGACTTTTTTTCCGCTGCGCCCCAAACCATCCGCAAATGCGGGCGTTATTTGAAGAAATCAGTATGAACAGAGAAATATACTTAAAAGAATTAAAAAGAAAAATTGAGCAGATGTTTTCTGCTTCAAGAGAGGGCTACAAAATTCCCTCCAATCAACGTCACCGGCTTGAGGGGTTTATGCAAGCAGGCGTATTTCTTGATCTAGCATCAAATAATGAGCTCCAGGAAATAATGGAAAATATTCATATTTCCATTCACGGAAAAACCATTCAAGAAAGGAGGGAGGAGCAGCCATCTTTATGGCAAGAGCAATCGTTAGACTACAGCGAATATGATCAGCCAACGTATGAGCGTAAATCCAGATAAAAGTCGTGCCATGATCGGCACCTTCGGTGCCTGGATAGTCTAAGGCGCGGCTTCGCCGCAGGCTGACCAAGCCTCAGCCTTATGCACTTCAATATTGAGCAAGGATATAGCCATGATTGAATTATTAGATATCGGTATTAATAATGCTGTTGCTATTCGTATATCTGGCAAAGTAACTGAGGATGACATGGAGTTGGTGCTGAACAAAGCGCGAGAAAAAATCGAAACCCATGGCAGTATCGTTATATTTGAGCAGTTAGATTCATTCAAAGGTATTGAGGTTGCGGCAATCGTCGAAGAGTTTAAGTATTTGTTTGATGTGGGAGTATCAAATATATCCAGGGCCGCAATACTAACTGACAAAAAGTGGGTGAAAACAATTGTCGGTATTGAGGACAAAGTGTTTCGACATATTGAAATGAAGTGCTTTTCAGTTGAAGAGAAAGAGTTAGCCATAGAGTTCCTGAAAAATGGGTAACAAGGCCAAGCAATCAGACCTCTGAGTGCGGTCAACTTTAAAACAATCAAAAATACACCAGCACACTCTGTCCGCTGCTGGAGACGCTAGCCTATCTGTGACCTACCCCCCGAAATTAACCCCACAATACCGATGAGCCCTCCACCTAATCTCGTTCGGGGCATCGATTCGCCCGCTTGACGCTGTAACAAGCGGGCACGTGTGGGTGAACTTTGGATGGCCGGCGGTGGTCATAGTTTGTTGATATATCGGTAGATAGTGACCGACTTCAGCCGCTATTAGGCGGGCTCAATCCCTGCAAGGGGGCGTAGCCTCTAATTAGCCCAATGGCGTTTCGATTTTTAACAAGGGGGAGACCTGCATGACGGATATGAACAAACTTCTCGGGCAATTACTCGGCAGCGGAGCCGCCGGTGGCTTTGCCGGCGGATTGGCGGGTGGGCTCGCCAGTAGCGTGTTGACCAGTAAGTCCGGCAGGAAATTGGGAAAAAGCGCCCTCAAGCTCGGCGGTGTGGCCGCGGTGGGAGCGCTCGCCTATACGGCCTACAAACGCTACAGCGACCCTCAGCAAGGCCCATCGGCTACTCCACCTGCCAACGCCCCGGCTGAAGTTACTCCCGCTCCTGCGGGCTCTGCGTTTATGCCCGCGAGTGACAATCATGCGGCCAATGAAGCGCTGGGGTTGATTCTGGTGCGGGCGATGATCGCCGCCGCCCGCTCGGATGGACGCCTCGATGCTCAGGAGAGCCAGGCCATTTTCCAGAGAATCGAGGCGCTGGGACTAGGCGCTGAGGAGCAGAATATTCTGGTTCGGGAGATGGGGCACCCTGTAGATGTCGACGCGATCGTCAATAGCGCTACGTGCCCTGAGGTCGCAGCTGAGATCTATGTGGCGTCACTGCTGGCTATCGAAGTGGACTCTGCCGCCGAACGTGCCTATCTGTCGATGTTGGCAGCACGTTTACAGCTTCCCCCGGGGCTGGTGGCTGAGCTTGAGGCCCAGGTTGAGTCACAAAGACACCGGGTCTAGGGAGCGACTATCATAACGATCAATTTCGGGGGAGGGGGGTTACCCTCCCCGCGCTAGAACGGCGCGGGAAAGGGCGGGTTTGCCAACGCCTGGTCCCTTTTCAATTCTGGCGATGGCTCTACCGCGGGGGCTCGCCTGCAGGCTTGCGGCCAGGCTCAGGACGTGCAAACTAGGGTAGCCTACAAGGGTTAATGGAGACCTACATGAGTACAGACGTATATACCCCTCCCCAGGTGTGGATCTGGGATCAGGACAACGGTGGCAAGTTCGCCAGCATCAATCGGCCGATCGCGGGCCCGACCCACGACAAAACCCTACCCCAGGGTACACATGACCTCCAACTCTATTCTCTTGCGACGCCCAACGGGGTGAAGGTGACGGTCATGCTGGAAGAGCTGCTGGCAGCCGGGCATAGCGGGGCCGAATATGATGCCTGGCTGATCAATATCGGCGAGGGGGACCAGTTTGGTAGCGGTTTTGTTGGCATTAATCCCAACAGCAAAATTCCCGCTTTGTACGACCGTCAGGCTGACCTGTGTCTGTTTGAATCGGGCTCCATGCTCCTTTACTTGGCAGAGAAATTTACAGCATTTTTGCCCGAGGATATAAAGGGTCGCGCCCAGGTCATGAACTGGCTCTTTTGGCAGATGGGAAGCGCTCCCTATCTGGGGGGCGGTTTCGGTCACTTTTACGCCTATGCGCCGGAAAAGTTCCAATACCCCATCGATCGCTTCGCGATGGAAACCAAGCGTCAGCTGGATGTGCTTAACCGCCAGCTGGCCGACAACGAATTTGTCGCCGGCGAGCAATACAGTATCGCTGACATTGCGATATGGCCCTGGTATGGGGCACTGGTTCTGGGGAGTCTCTACAGTGCGGCGGAGTTTTTGGACGTAGAAAGCTATGAACACGTGCAGCGTTGGGCCAGGCAGATTAGCGCCAGGCCGGCGGTCGGGCGCGGTGTGCTGGTCAATCGCACCTGGGGGGACAATGGTCAGTTGCCAGAGCGCCACAGCGCCGCCGATATCGATGCGGTATTGAGCGCGTTGTAAATCATGGCCAATCGGGTTCGGCTGCAGGCAGGTAACGGCGGCTTGGGTGGTTTTTCGGGAGGCTGCATGACCCTGCTGTGCAGTGCTCCTCACTTATGAGTTCTCCTGAGATATGACCGCTCCCATCGACACCTTTGTCGCACCGCCCTGCCTCGAACAGGTGGAGATCCTGTTTCAGGATAAACACCTGCTGCTGGTAAACAAACCCAGTGGGTTGCTGAGCCTGTCCATTCTAGGTGCCCTGCCTGTGTCAGCTGAGAGCGTGCAAACAAAAGCAGGACAGGCAGCCTCTGCTATCTACTGATAGCTATGCGGGTATCTCGCGATCGGTACTCAAACCCTACCACTGAAACTGCACCGTCATCTCTGTTTTTCCACGGTATCTCAGTTGTAGACCCTTGAGGAAATTTCGAAGAACCTGATCTTTACACAGGCGGTAGTGTTTGTGGTCCTGTTTTCTAAAAAATGCACTAAGCTCATGTTTGCTGAGGGGGAAGTTATTCAATGCAAGGATGGCTAGAATGTCTTCGGTTTTGAGGTTTAATGCGATTTTCAGTTTCATGAAAATCATATTGTTGGATAGCCGCTTTTCGGGTTTGGGGCGTTCCCCCTCTCTCTGCCCCCGTTTATCGACAATAAGACCATTGAGGAAAGACGCCAGCATTTGATCCTTCAGGGGTTGGTAATCGGCGTCCTCTTCGGTTTTTAGCCAGTTACAAATCTGTGCCCGAGTGACGGGCTGGTTGGCCAGGCCAAAAATGGCAATAACGTTAGAATCACTAAGATCAAGGATGTAGCGAATGCGGCGCAATAGGTCGTTATGGGTCATCGATCTTTCCTTCGCCACCGGTGGTTTACCAGGGGTCAATGAGCTTCTATAAAGGGGAGGGCATGAATGTAGCGGCGCTAACGGCCTGTCGAACCGAGCGCAGATTTGGGGTCAAGCCGGCGCTGCGCCGCCCGCTCCAGTATGCGCCGTTTCTCACTATCAGATGCCAGGCTCCACTGGGTTATTTCGTCGATACTGCGCGAGCATCCCAGACAGATATCATTCTGGTCCAGGCAGCAGTTTCTAACGCAGGGGGAGGGAACGTTCGGCATGCCCACTATTCTACCCGATTAGCGGACAGAACACTGTAGTGTCAGCGCTTGTCCAGGGTCGCCTACCTATTCACCGTAGGGATACAGGGGCGATGCTTGACTAAACAGGGTGTTGGCCGTGGGTGGCTACTCCATGGTGACACTGCGAGCAATACACAGCTTCCGGTTAGGATCGTAGTCCGCGGTAACGCTGACGAACCGGGCCATCAGGCTGGAGGCGATTACGATCATCGCAGGGATATTATCCCGTTCGATGAGCATCTCCTGGCTGCCTCCCTGAGCACAGACCGCTGGTACACCTGCATTCATTTCAAAGCGAACGCCTTGTTCGCTGCCGGTGATATTAATAACGCTGCCCACCAGGGAGCGCTTATCACTCAATGCTTCAGCGCTAACGCAAAACGCTAATAGGGTTAACAGGGCGGTGACTTTTCTGTTCATGGGAGGCTTCTCAAATGTTGATTCAGCTGGGGCAGGGTTGAGTATAGGCCCGGGGGCCGCTCTGCGGAGAAGTAGGGTGGGGAGGGACAAAAAATGGGCCCCGTTGGGTCCTATAGGGCAAGGATAATCCCCCTTTCAGGGGTCTTTTCGTGTACAATGGTTGATCAATTTAGCAAGGAGCACATTCATGGCCGTACGACTCAGAACTGCCGCGACTCGTAAAAATCAGCCAGACGCGCAGGAAACATCCCAATCAATTGCGGATCAAACCCGTGCTTTTCTTGAGCAGGGCGGGGCAATAGAAGAGATCAAGCAGGGTGTCAGTGGCATGCAGAGCATGGTGGGCAACAGGCATATCACCCTGGGTAATAACCGCCCTTCGGAAAAACCCAAAGATAAATAGAAACGGGACTGTCGGCAACGCCGCACCCCTGATTAAACCATCTTCACCCTCAACCTCACTTGCCTTGTTAACCGGGCTTCAGCGGTAGTCGGTAGCGCCGCTAGCGGGGTGAGGTGGGTGGCCTGACCGGAATGGACTTCCTCCCTCATAGTTAGCCAAAAAGATAGGGCTTTAGCTCCGCCAGGTTGCTGATGATAATCTGCTGCGCGCGAGGATCACTGTCGATGCTCGCCGGATCCAGTTGCATCAGCTTTAACGCGTACTGAACCAAAGCGGCCCGGGTTTCCAGCGTCAGCAAATTCCGTTGCATGCCGTAGTCGCGGGCGACCACCTTGCGCTGTTCGGGAGACAGCCGCGTGTCGGGGCGTATCTTGATGGTGACTCGCCGGTTCCAGTCAGAGTCCGACTCGACGCCATGTTTCGAGGCGGAGAGGGTTTCGGGGGTGCCACGAAACCGGCTCAAAACGAAGTCCCGATAGTCGCCATGTTTTTCGCACCAAGCTCGTACGTGCCAGCGCATACCGTTATAGACCAGGGTGTGCGGGGTGATGATGCGCCCCTCCCGGTTGGGGTCAGAAACCGACACATAGTCCACTTCCAAACGTTGCTGTTTTCGCGCCGCATAGATAATGGTGCGCAATACCTCGGGTTCGATTGCCCGCGAGGGAACCGATAGCACCTCCATGTGTGCGGTATTGATGTTGAGCGTTTCAAAGGTGCTATTGAGATCGCGATTGCGGTTGAGAAGGTGCAGGTATTCGTCGGCGGTGCCACTGGTGAGCTGCGGATGGAAGTCTGCGGTGGGTTTGTAGCCCTTGAGTTGCTGGTCGTATTCGAGGTTGAGGGGGGCAATTTCCCGCGCATAGAAATTGATATCTTTAGAGGCCTGCTGGCGACCGATACCAAACGCTGTGATTAGGTGGTTGGTGGTCAGGCGTCCCTCCCATAACGCCACGATCTCGATCAATCGGTAGCGTAGCAGAAGGTCCCATCGATAGGGCCAGGAGGTCGTTGTCATGGTGTGGGGGCTCTGGTTAGGTTGCACAGAGTATTCAATGGATCTCTCCTCGTGTCCATAGTTGCCGCTGGGCATGAAGGTTAGGGGCATCTTAAGCGGCGGGGGTAGTGGTTTCTTTGCCAGATAGTGCCGATCAGCGATGGTGAAACGTCGGCAGTAACACTAGAATCAATGCAGTGAAGATGGAGATAAAAATAGGGAGTCAGGTATGACAAATAGAGTGACAGGGCTGGCTAAAGGGGTGGCGCTGCTGGGAGCAGGCCTGTTAATCGGTTGCTCGGACCCGGTTCCCCTTAAATTAGGCGTTTCGGTGGGGCTGACCGGGCCGGCGGCAGATCTTGGGCGCGAGGCGCGGGATGGGGTGATGCTGGGGGTCGAGCAGGTCAATGCGGATGGTGGTGTTCATGGCCGGCAGCTGGAGTTGCTGGTGCGAGACGATGGTAATACCCCCGAGCTGGCGCTCAAGGCGGATCGTGAGTTGATTGATGCCGGTGTGGTTGCGATTGTTGGACATGTCACCAGCGCGATGTCGGTGGCGGCCATTGAACAGATCAATGACAGCAAACTATTGATGGTGAGCCCAACGACCAGCACCAGCCAGCTTACGGGCAAAAACGATTATTTCTTGCGGGTGTATGAGGTGACCCGGGATGAGTCGATCGCCATGGCGAACTATGCGTTTGATATCCTGGGCACCCGGGATGTGGCGATCGTTTACGATTTCAGCAATCGGGCGTTTACCGAGGATTGGGGAGATCACTTCAAAGCCCAGTTTACTGAGCGAGGCGGGGAGGTCTCCTTCGAAGCACAATATACAACAAGCAATAGCCCTGAGTTTAAGGAGCTCGGGGCCGGGGTACAGGCGAAAAAGCATGATCTGGTGTTGATTCTTGCCCCGGCCCTTGACGCTGCCCGGCTATGCCAGCAGTTGCGCAAGCAGGGTTATATGGGCAACATTATGACCAGCGCCTGGTCCACTACCAGCGACCTGATAAGCCATGGTGGCAATGCAGTTGAAGGGGTGATCTCCCCCTCCGCGTTTGATCGCGGTAGCGACCACTCTCGGTTCACTGCCTTTCGTGAGGCCTTTGTATCACGCTTTGGGTATGAACCCGGGTTTGCGGGCACCATGGCCCATGAAGCGGGGGATGTGGTGATTAGAACGCTACAGACTATGGATAAATCGACGTTGGATAGCCCGTATCTTTCTGAGAAGCTGCGGGATGAAATCCTGAAACAGAGTCGATTCGAGGGCTTGCAGGGACCGATTGTTTTTGACGCATTTGGCGAAGTTGACCGGACCAATTTCCTGATTCAAGTTCGTAACGGACAGTTTGTCACTGTGGATGATCAGTAGCGCAATGGCATTCAGCGTCAGGAGTATTACAGGGAGCGCCACAGGAACGGTTCAATGGGGCAGGCACGCCGGATCGAAACTCGGTGTGTCTTTTGTTCGGCGTGGCCGTTGCTGGAGGTGGCAATGAATTTTCGGTTGGGGCATGCCGTCGCCTTTACCGCAGCGTTGGTTGCCTTTGCGTCGGTATTGTTTCTTGGTGCGGTACTCTATAACTATTTTGCAGGCCAGCTGCGTGTAGAGATCCAAAGTAGAAACGAGTTGGTGGCGCGTGCCAGTAGCGGCGAGGTGGCGGCCGCCTTGCGGCTTCCTGCTGAAGTATTGCGGCATGTTGCAGCGCAGGTCGACAGGCGTGACCCTATCATCTACACCGAGGCTCAGCTGGATCTTCAGGTGCAGCGCAATAACTTTTTCGAGGCGATCTTGCTACTCGACCGTGACGGCAATAGCATCGGCGTTGGCACCCCCCCGGCATTGTCTACCCACAAAGCTGAACTGCGAAATCTCTCCATGGCGTTTCAGGACTTTTATACCCAGGTCCTCAACCAGGAGGTTACCTACTGGTCACGAATTATCTCCTCCCCCATCACCGGCCAACCAACGCTGACTGTCAGTTACGACAGTGGAGATGACATCCTCGTTGGCTATCTTAATCTGGGTTGGTTGGAGCAGATTGCCCAGCGCCTGGAGCTGGGTGGAACCGTTGATATTCGGTTTATAGACAGCGATGGCGTTCTGTTTCGTGCCCCCGATGCCCAGCGTGCACTGCAGCGACTCAATGTGAATAATATATCGTTAATTTCCGCTGCGTTAGGGGGGAGTGAGGGTACCGGGCAGATTGATTACTTTGGTACCTCGTTGCTCGCGACCGTTGTGAGTGTACCCTCAACTCGCTGGGTGCTAATGGTTTCCCAGCGTCAGGACGAAGCGTTTGCCCCCCTTAAAGAACTGCTCAGGATTACGGTAATGGCGGCGTTGATCGCTATGTTGGGCGGTGCACTTATGGCGTTTTGGTTATCGCGTAAAGGTACAAACTCTATAGTGAAGTTGTCCGAGGAGGTGCGGCGTATTGCTCTTGGGGATTATCTCTTTAGGCCCTCCGGGGGGGGCTTTAAAGAGGCGCAGGCGTTGCGTCAGGATGTCCAGAGTATGGCGGCGAGTATCTCGTTGCGTGAAAAGGAGCTTACCGATACCCGGGATGAACTGAGGCGTATGAATGAAGAGCTTGAGGAGCGAGTCAGGGCTCGAACCGATGAGTTGTTGGCCAGCCAGGCAGCCTTAAGGCAAAGCGAGCAGCTGCAGGATCTATTGGAAAGCAGCCCCGTTGCGGTGGGCATATCACGCCGCAGCGATGGGAAAATCCTGTTTGCAAACCGACGCAGCGCCGAGATATTCGGCTATACCCCCGAAGAGATGTATGAGCGCCAGATTGCCAATAACTGGGTAGTGGAGTCCCAGCGGGATGCACTGCTGGCGGTGTTCGATGCGGGCGGCACCGTATCGGATCAAGAGGTCCGTTTTAAAACCAGCAGCGGCGAGTTTTTTTGGGGGCTGCTGACCTGGTATCACCTCAGGATGGATAATCAGGACTGTATTCTCTACTGGATCTACGATATTTCTGAAATGAAACAGGTGGAATCCCAGCTAAGCAAAGCCAGGGAAGATGCGGAGATGGCGGTACGCGCCAAGGCTGATTTCCTCGCGAATATGAGTCATGAGATCCGTACGCCCATGAATGCGGTGATCGGATTAAGCCACCTACTGGAAACGACTCGACTGGAGACGCGCCAGAAAGACTACCTGTCCAAGATGCAAAGTGCGTCGGCCCACCTGCTCAATGTCATCAACGACATACTGGATTATTCCAAGCTCGACAGTGGGCGCATGCAGATGGAGTCGATCCCTTTCAGTATTGAGGATGTGCTGGGGAAAGCCTGTGATATCGTGCGCCTGCAGGCAGAAAATAAGGGCCTGGAACTGCTCATCGCCCATGACTGGGAGATGCCGCTGGAAGCTTCGGGAGATCCGCTGCGGTTGGGCCAGATATTGATTAACCTGATGACCAACGCGGTAAAGTTCACGGATCGAGGGCAGATCGTTGTTTCTGTTGCCCTGGTGCAGAGCCAGGCGGATGTAGCCGAGTATCGCTTTACCGTGGCCGATAGTGGCATCGGTATGACGCGGGAGCAGATCGGTACCGTGTTTAGTTCCTTCTCCCAAGCCGACAGCTCGATGACGCGTCGATTTGGCGGTACGGGTCTGGGGTTGGCGATATGCACCCAGCTGGTGGAGCGGATGGGGGGCTCAATAAGCGTCACCAGTGAGCTGGGTAAGGGCAGCGAGTTCAGTTTTACGGTGCAACTCGAGCATCTCCAAGCCGATAGTGTTGACCCCGGGATAACGGACGACAGCTCCCCTTCCTTATCACAGTTAGAGCCTCCACCGCGTTTACTGTTACTCGACGATAGCCCGGTTTCCTCGGCGATTTACAGATCGATTTTGAGCCAATTCGGAGCAGAGGTTATCGCTCTGCGGGATCATACCAAGGTCAGCTCTGAAGTACGGCGTGCCCAAAGCGGAGCCAAGCCCTACGACCTGTTGCTGGTAAATTGCCAACGTATTGAAAGCGAGGGCATCGAGTGCTTACGAGACCTTTGTCGGGAGCTGGATGAAAATCAACTGGCCGTGGTTTTAATGGTCGGCAGTAAAACCCAGACGGAGGTTTTGGAGGATCGGGCGTTCGATCGTATTCGGCGGGTACTGCTCAACCCGGTCTCTCCCTCGGCGCTTTTTGTGGCGCTGAGTGAGGCGCTTGAGAGTAACGACTTTGGCGGGGCCGCGCAGGCGATGCCATTGGCAGGCTTTAGTGAGGCCCTGGAGGGGCTGGCGGGGGCCCGTGCCCTGGTGGTCGAGGATACCCATGTTAACCAGCAGGTTGTGCGTGAACTGTTGCAGATCAATGGATTGGTCGTGAAAGTGTGTGGGAATGGCCGGGAAGCCCTGGACGCGTTGCACAAGGAGCCTTTTGATATTGTGCTGATGGATATTCAGATGCCGGTGATGGATGGCTATGAGGCGACCCGGGAGATCAGAAAAAATACCGATTGGGATGACATTCCTGTGGTGGCGATGACCGCCCATACCCTGGCCGGTGACCGCGAGCGCTGTATCGAGGTGGGAATGAACGATCACATCGGTAAGCCTCTGGATCCGGATATTCTTTATCAAACCTTGAAGCGCTGGATTAAACCCACTGGATGCGTGGCCAGCACCTTGCCTTTAACGCCTACTGCCGATGCTGGACAACAACGAACCTCATTGTCATCGTCATTGCCCGACTATCTACCAGGTATTGATCTGTCCCAGGCCCTGAACCGGGTTGCGGGTAACCGTGAGTTGCTGCTGCGACTTTTGAGCGATTTTTATCTGGATTATCGTGATACGGTGCGTGACCTGATGGCAATGTTGTCACAGGGGGACAGTCAGCAGGCAGCGCGTTTGGTTCATACCATCAAGGGGGCGGCCGGCAATCTGGGTGGGGAGCGGGTGGTTCAATGTGCCCAGCGACTGTTGCAGCGCTGGGGAGATAAAGCCGCAGGTGAAGGGGATAGCAGTGAAGATGTGACGGCGTTGGTAAATGCCCTTAACGAGATGTTTCGCGGCCTCTCTGTCCTGTCGTCCACTTCAAAGGATGAGTCCGGTGGCGAGCAAGCGCCGATGGAGCTTGACGCTGAGCAAGCGCTCGTCGTTATGGAAAAACTGCAACCATTGCTGCGCCAGAGCAGCAGTCGATCGAATAAAGTCCTTAACGAATTGAGGACGGCTCTGGCAGGAAATTTTGCTGATCAGTTCGCTGTATTGCATCAGCAGGTGAGTAATTATGAGTATGAGTTGGCTGCTCAGACTCTGGCGGATATGATGCTGCAGGTACAAGCGTGGGAGTTACACAACGGATGAGTGCCGGGGCTGAAATGGAAGAGGCGCGAGCCAGTATCCTGATCGTGGATGATCAAAAACTGAACCTCGATATTCTGGTTAACTTACTGGAAGAGTGTTACGAAATATCCGTTGCCAAGAGTGGCGAAGGTGCCTTGCGGGCCGTTGAAAACGAGTTGCCCGACTTGATTCTACTCGATGTGGTGATGCCCGGTCTTGATGGCCATGAAGTATGCCGTCGTTTGCAGAGCGACCCGCGCACGCAACAGGTCCCGATTATTTTTATTACCGCCAAAAGTTCTGTTGAGTCGGAAGCCCAGGGGCTTGAACTGGGTGCCGTGGATTATATTGCCAAGCCCTTTAATCCGTCGGTGGTCAAAGCTCGTGTCGCCAACCATGTTCGCCTCAAACTTTACCAGGACCGTCTTGAAGAACTCAATGTGCGTGATCCCCTGACGGGCATCGCTAACCGGCGGCGCTTCGATAGCTACCTGGATCATGAGTGGCGCTCGGCGATACGTTCCGGAGCCCCGCTTTCATTGCTGATGATGGATCTCGATTATTTTAAACCCTATAACGATAATTACGGTCATCCAGAAGGGGACGAATGCCTGAAGCGAGTGGCCAAGGCCCTCGTTGCATCGGTGGACCGATCGATCGATTTGGTGGCGCGTTATGGCGGTGAGGAGTTTGCAGCCGTACTTCCCGGTACCAGCGAGGAAGGGGCATTGCAGGTAGCCGAGAATATGCGCCTGGCGATTCGCAACCTGGGAATTGCTCATGGCCATTCCCCCGTAGCCGATTGTGTGACGCTGAGCATCGGCGTCGGCACGACGATTGTGACCCGGCAAGGGCAGCAGATGGGGATGATGGAGCGCGTTGATGCCGCGCTCTATCGGGCCAAGGGCGAAGGAAGGGATTGTGTCGTCAGCTGCGTGTCAGAGGCGGGTGACTAGGGTTGCCCGATAAGGATTGTGTGTGCAAATAAAGAGGGCCCCATAACATCAGGGGCCCTCTTTATTTTTACGTTCTGCTCAAGCTTCAGGTTTGCGAAACTTCAATACATAGCGATCACTTTCACCGATCGCCTGATACTTTTCCTTATCGGTGTCTTTCAAAGCGTTCGTGGGCGGGAGGGTCCAGACCCCCTTTGGGTGGTCCTTGGTGTCGGCAGGGTTGGCGTTAACCTCGGAGCTGCCTTCAAACACAAACCCGGCTTTTTGGGCTAGTTGCTTGGTGTACTCAACGGTGACATAGCCGGTTTTATCCATCTGTTCGACCGTGATTCCCGGCTTTGCCCGGTGCTCAACCACCCCCAGTACACCGCCCGGTTTAAGGGCAGTATAAAACTGGTTGAACGCCTGCTGTTCAAACTGAAAACGAATCCAGTTGTGGACATTGCGGAACGTGAGCACGGCATCGACACTGCCTGCTGGCGCTATCTCATCCTGTCCTGGCGGGAAAAATGTGGTGAGTTCGACTTCGCTGTAGAGCTCGGGACTACCTTCTAGCTTTTTACTAAAGCGCTTGCGCGCGGGTTTGTAAAAGGGCAGGAAATCGTTGTCAGGAAAATACGCTGCATAGTACTTTCCGTCTTTTGCCAGATAAGGGGCCAGAATCTCGGTCCACCAACCACTGGCGGGCCAGATCTCCACCACGCGCATATCCGCTGTAATACCAAAGAAGCTAAGGACTTCATAGGGGTGTCGATACTTATCCCGGGCGGCATTTTTTTCGGTACGTTGCTCGCTTGCGATCGCCTCCTTAAGAGGATCTGCCGATGCGGCTGATGGGGTAATGGCAGCAATGGCCAGACCGAGGGCCGCTATCAGTGCTGCACGATGCGCTGGCTGTGTTCGCTTGGGTCTCATGGGCAACTCCTGAGGTTGGGTTCTATTTAATATGCTACTAGCTACTAGCTACTAGCTACTAGATGGGCAGTAGACAACCTACTTCCATTGGAAGTGCTGGTTATCGGTAATAGAGGTGTGTATCTCGATCTGCTTATTGTTGCTGGCTTCATCTGGCGCAGCGCTTAGCTGTTCAAAAAACGCATTGTCGGGGTCGGGTTTGAGACAATTGATGCCGACCCAGGCGTTACGGGTGCTGCGCTTGGCGGCGTACAGCGCCATATCTGCTATATCAACCACTTGAGCCCAGTTTATCCCTGTTGGATTTTGTTGTCCAAAGGGGTAAGCGGCGTAGCCGATGGAGCAGGTGCGTTGAATTGTTTTGCCCTCATCGTTGATCTGGAACTTCGTATTTTCTATTCGTGTTCGTATGCGCTCGGCCAGTTCCGGAGCGTGGCGGCGGTTGGTTCGGCGGGTGACCACCAGAAACTCTTCGCCCCCCCAGCGTACAATGTAGTCGCTCTCACGGAGCACGTGGTGCAGGATCTCGCTGATGCGGGTAAGTACAGCATCACCGGCTGCGTGCCCATATGTATCGTTCACCGCTTTAAAGTGGTCCAGATCGATCATATAGAACACCATGTCCGCGTTATGGGGTTCATCTGTTGATCGTTTGTTGAGTTCTGCGTAGTTTTGGTTGATCAGTTGCACGTCGTTATCGATTCGTGCAGTAAAGTAGCGGCGGTTAAACAGGCCAGTGAGGGGATCGGTTTGGGCGACATTTTCCAGGCTGCTGTAGGCGTTTTGCAGCGAGTTGTTGAGCTCCTGAAGCTCCTCGGTGCGTTGGCTTACTTTTTCCTCCAGGTCGCGGTTGATATCCAGTAGTTGCAGGTGGGTCTGTACTCGTGACTGTAGCTCATATTTTGCGACGGGTTTGGTGAGGTAGTCGTTACCGCCGACCGCAAAACCTTCCACGATATCCTTAACCTGGGCTTTTGCTGTGAGAAATAAGATGGGTAGGTCGTTCACCGGATTCAGCTTGCGTAACTCCTTGCAAACTTCGTAGCCGGATACCATCGGCATCATGATGTCGAGTAACACCAGGTCGATGGGGTGGTGCTCTTTGGCAAGACGCAGGGCTTCTTCTCCACCACTGGCTTCAATCAGTTTAAAGTTGTAATCGCTCAGGTAGTTTTTTAGTACCTGTCGATTCACCGGTTCGTCGTCGACGATCAGGATGCTGAAACGCTTGTTGGGATCAAGGGTCTCGATATTGCCGCTGGCCGACAGTATCTTACGCTGGAGAGAATCCACGGCCAGTGCAACGGGTTGGGTGCTTTGGAGCGGCTCGACACCCGTGTCCTGTTGGGGCGATATCTGCTGTTGGGCAATGGTTTGGTCGGTCGCTGGAAGCTCAAAGCTGAAGCAGCAGCCTTCGCCCTCGCGAGACTCCAACCGAATGTCTGCACCCATCTGTTGTGCCAGTTTGCGGGTGAGTGCCAGCCCCAGGCCGGTGCCGCCGTACTCTCTTGAGGTCGAGCCGTCAGCCTGACGGAAAGGTTCGAACACCAGCTCCTGTTTGTCGTCAGCAATGCCGATACCCGTGTCCCGGACCTCGATACGAACCCGTTCATGCTCACATTTAATGTCAATGGTGATCTTGCCCTGGTGAGTAAACTTGGTCGCGTTGTGGACCAGGTTATGCATAATCTGGAGCAGGTTTTTTTCGTTGCCCATTACCAGTGGCAGACTGTCAGGGAAACTCGCATCCAGAGTCACCGGTTTGCTGTTGAGCAGGGGCCGGGAGAGGGTAACGACCTCATGAATGATGGGGCCAATGTCGACCGCCTCAAGGGCTGTCGCCTGCTCTGTATCCTCGCCTTCGGCCTTTGCCTTGGCAAAAGTGAGTATGTTGTCGACCAGCTCGCTTAATCGGTGGCCGCTACTGACGATCATCTTGAGATTGCCCTGCATCGCCTCGGTCAGGTTGTCGTCGAGCATTGAGTCGGCCAGGCCGATAATACCGTTGAGGGGCGTACGCAATTCGTGAGAGGTATTGGCGAGAAACTCATCCTTTAACTTATCAAGCTCCCGCAATCGCCGGCTGATTGCGCGCTCTCTTTCCAGCTTTCTTTGCTGGTAGATCATATATCCGGCAATGGCTGAAACGCAGAGTAAACTGTAGATCAGGTAGGCCCACCAGGTGCGCCAGGGAGGGGGAAGCACGATCAGCGTGAGTGGCAACGACAGTTCAGCGGCAGCGCCATCTTTGTTGGCGGCGCGCAGCCTGAACTGATAGCTTCCATCGTTGAGGTTGGTGTAGGAGGCGAAAGGGCGCGAGGCGTCGGTGTCGATCCACTGCGAGTCGAAGCCCTCCAGCATGTACTGGTAACTGTTGTTCTTTGGGTCGACATAGTGCAGTGCGGCGAACTCGAAGGAGATCATCGATTGGCGATAGTTGAGTGTAATCTGGCGGGTACTGTTGATGCCTTGCTGCAGCAGTTTGCTGTCGTCGCCAACGCCGACACTGCGGTTAAAAAGACGGAAATCGTTGATGACCAGCTGGGGCGCAACTCTATTGGGTTCCAGCGCGGAAGGGTCAAAAATGTTAAAGCCCGTGATGCCCCCAAACACAAGCTCACCGCTGGCCAAACGGGTTGAAGCCCGGGTGTTAAACTCATTCGCCTGCAGTCCATCGGCTTCGGTGTATTGGTTGAAACGCTCGGCGCCCTGGTCGAAGCGGAACAGGCCTTTGTTGGTACTGACCCAAACGGCAGCGTTTTGGTCTATTTCTAGGGCGTAGATAACCTCATTGACCAAGCCCCGTTCGGCCCCAAACTGCATAACCTCTCCGTTGCTCGGGTCGTATCGGTTGAGGCCCTTACGAGTTCCTATCCAGAGTCGCTGTCTATCATCCATGCGCAGGCTGGCGATGCGCCCGTCGGACAGTTGCTGCTCACCGCTAGCCGCAACCCGTTTGCTGGTTCCTGTTGCAGGATCGAAAAGATTGAGGCCTTCCATAGTGGCGACCCATAGCTTTCCGTCTGCAGCCTGTTCAATGGCCGTGGCGCGGTTATCGCTGAGGCTGCTTTTGTCTCCCTCCTGATGGGAGTAACGCAGGAAGCTTCCATCAGCTTGCAGCAGGTTGAGGCCACCGCCCCAGGTGCCAACCCAGAGGCGACCCTGGTTGTCGCGGTAGAGACTGCGAACCTTATTGCTGGACAAACTGGCCGGGTTGGCAGGGTCATGAACAAAACGGGTGACGACGCCTGTTGTCAGATCCAGTCGATTTAAACCGCCGGAAGCGGTGCCCGCCCAAACGGAGGATTGCCCTGGGTCCATCCACAGAGCCCAGATGCGGTTGTTGCTCAGGCTGTTGCTGTCGGCGTTGTCCTGTTGCCACACCCGGGTGAGTGTGCGCTCGGCATCGAGGAGGTGAAGCCCGTTGTCGGTGCCGACCAGTAACTCTCCTTCCGGCAAAGCAAAAAAGGAGCGCATGGAATTTGATTTCAAAGCGAGAGAATTGGTGCTGTAGTTCTCGAAACTCTGCTGCGCGAGAACGTGCTTGTTGACGCCACCGAGCAGTGTGCCTACCCAGATCACGCCACTGCGGTCACCGTTTATGGCGGTAACGTGGTCGTTGGACAGGGCGTAGGGGTCTCCGGCGTCAGCATGGTAGAGACTGAAGCGGGATTGATCGTATTGCCAGATAGCCAGCCCCTTGTCGGTGCCGATCCAGAGGGTGCGCGAGGGAGCCTCATAGAGCGATTTTACTTCCAGTCCTTTGAGATGTTGATCGATCAGCGGTAGACGCGATAGCTCGGGCTTTTCTGGCCATAACTGTAAAACACCCTGTTTGCCAGCGGCGACCAGGATGAAATCCTCCACCGCCAGGAGCTGGTAGACCTTCATCGCCCTGTTGGCGTCGTTGCTACCCCCGAGGTGCAGCTGGCGAATCGACCCTGTTGTACTATCGGTGAGTGTAAACAGCCCTCGGTCGCCACCAAACCACAGAGTGCCCTGCTGGTCCTCGGTTATCGCTTGAATACCGGGTTGTTTAGAGTCTTCGGTATCAAGGCTAATGGCGGTAAACCGATCGTCCTCTGGCTGGTAGCGATTCAGCCCCTCGCGGGTACCTACCCAGAGGGTGCCATCACTGCCGCTGTGCAGGCTCTCAATCTGGGCGTTGCCTAAGCCGCTGGTGGTGTCATAGCGGTAAAAACGGTCGTTGACAGGATCAAAACGGTTGAGTCCCCTGCGGGTTCCCACCCAGATCTGGCCATGATCATCTTCGATCAGTGCGGTTATAAAACTGTCAGAGAGCGAAGAGGGATCGTTCTGGAGCGGTTGGTAGGGAGTAAATCTGAGGCCGTCGTAGCGGTTAAGGCCATCCTGGGTGCCCAGCCAAAGGTAGCCACGGGAGTCCTGTAAAATCGCAGAAACCGTATTTTGGGATAGGCCTTGCATCGCATCGAATGCGCGAAAACGGATGTTGTCGGTTGCCCATGCCGACAGGCCGGCAAAAAGCGCACAAAAAAACAACAGTGCCAAGCGCGCCATAATGCTGCCGTTCACTCGGTTTTCGAGCATAAATCGAAGCCTTTGTTCCCGAAGGTGTTGAAGCGTAAATTGACGGTTCCAAGGGTGGCCCGCACTATCCCCGAAGTGGCCTTCTTAGTACTACTATATCAATCTTGCGCTGTCTCACAAGCCTTAACTATAGGCATTTTCTGGTGTCAGGCAATATTGAATGATCTTTCAGCATTAGAGTGACACGGGCAGCTTTTTTCGCCATGAGGGACGTTGATCCTGATGCCGATGCCAGCATCTTTTTGGATTGCGCGCTTGGGGGAGGGGGCAAGGTCATATAGAATCTATAGGTATTAAGGATCCAGATTACCGAGAGAGGGAATTATGCACACATCCGAGAGTAACCGTTTACTAATGGAGTTGGAAAAACGTCGGCGGGATATCAATCGGGATATCATCAACCCCCGGGTAGCAGAGCTCTGCCTGGATGATCTGGCGCCCATGCTGACTATGGTAGCCAACGCACGGGCCGAATATCTGGGCGCGCTGTTCGATATGAGCACCGACGAGGGGAGCCTGCCAAGCCATACCCAGGTCGCTGAACTGCGCCAGCGTCGCGAAACCTTTGATGAACTGGTGAGTGCGGTAAATGCACTGGAAGCGGTGATTCAGCGCGGCTACCTGGACGTTAAATCCGGCCGCGGGTAACCCCTCTCTCCGATAAACTGCATAACGCTTACGATTTGCACCTATCCTGTTTGCACCTAATTGGAGCGGCTATATTTCGCTGCCCTAATTAGGTGCGTATTTGTGGGCGCTTTTGAAGGGGCGGCCATGACCCGAGGCAGGGAGGCGCGCCGAACGCTGCCGATGGCGAGCGCGAAACGGCCTTTGTATAGGGGTTTTCTGGCCAGGGTCCGCAAGTGTCTATTTAAATTATCAAGTTGGCAAACATGCTGCATTGCTCTGCCCATTGGCGTCGTTGGGGGCGCGGGCCATTATCCGGAATCCTACCCCCTTCGGCATAGACAGGTTTGAAAGGAGGGTAGCACCGTCGGATGGATATATGCGGCCAGCAAGCAACACTGATATTTACCGACCTCGATGGCTGCCTCATCGACCATGATGGCTATAGCTACGCCGCCAGCGCGCAAACCCTGGCCGAGCTGAAAACCCGCGTAGCGATCATTATCAATTCGAGCAAAACCTTTTCCGAGATCGAGCAGTGGCAGCGAGAGTTTGGGCTGGACACCCCGTTTATCTTTGAAAATGGCTCCGCGATCGCCTTTCCCCAGCAATGGAGTCCATCGCTACCCGCTAGTGCGTACCCCTACCACAACCGCTTGATTATACCGCTGGCGGGATCGAGGGAGCTGTTACTGCATCGTCTGAGCGCACTGGCCACAGACTATCGTTTCAAAGGGTTCTACAGCATGGCGCCAGAGGAGGTGGTCGCCCTCACCGGCTTGAGTGAGGCGGCCGCACAGCAGGCGCAGGACCGACTCTTTACCGAACCGCTGCACTGGCAGGATACCGAGGTAAAGCTGGCCCGTTTTGCACAGGCGCTGGATGCCAGTGGACTCTGCGTGCAACGCGGGGGCCGTTTCGTTCACGTCATGGATCGGGTGGATAAAGCGATTGCCATGAGAACCCTGCAGATCATGCTCGAACAGCGCGATAACACGAGCTATCAAACCCTGGCCCTGGGGGATAGCGATAATGATCGACGCATGTTGGAGAGTGCTGACATCTCCTGCGTTGTTCGCAAGCCCTCAGGAGAGCACCTTAAACTCAAACGCAAGCAACGGGTGCTCTATAGCGAGCAGGTCGGATCCAGCGGTTGGAACGAGTGCGTTGCGGGTCTGATGGACCGGGGTTTCATTTATAATGGAGATAACTAATGGGTGACTTTTACCAGAACGGCATTATTACCACGCTGCACAATCTGTGTGACCGACCCCTTGAGCAACTGGAGGAGGAGCTATTGGGGTTTTCCCGCACCCGTCCTATGGCCCTGGTGCTGCCCTCGTTGTTCTCCGAGCTGGAGGGGCCTGCCCTCAAAAATATTGTTTCCCATGTTCGCAATGCTTCCTATCTGAGCCAGATCGTGGTGGGGTTGGATCGCGCCAACGAAGGGCAGTACCGGTTTGCGCAGGAGTATTTTTCCCTGTTCCCCCAACATTTCCGTATTCTGTGGAACGACGGACCCCGCCTGCGGGCGATCGATGCCCAGCTTCAGGAGCAGGGGCTCGCACCTCGTGAGATGGGGAAGGGGAGAAATGTGTGGTATTGCTTTGGCTATATTCTCGCGTCGGGCAGGGCGCGAGCGGTTGCCCTGCATGATTGCGACGTACTGACCTATACACCAGAGATGTTGGCACGCCTCATCTACCCGGTGGCCAACCCTAACTTTAGCTACGAGTTTTGCAAGGGATACTACGCGCGCGTAGGCGCTAACAAGATTAACGGACGGGTTAGTCGGCTGCTGGTGACACCGCTGATTCGCGCCCTTAAGTGTGTGTGTGGTCACTCGGATTACCTCGAGTACCTCGATAGTTATCGCTATCCCCTGGCGGGTGAGTTTTCGTTTCAGGTGGATGTGTTAAATGATCTTCGTATTCCCTCGGACTGGGGCCTTGAGATCGGCGTGTTGTCGGAGATGAAGCGTAACTATGCCACCAATCGCATTTGCCAGGTGGACATTGCCGATGTCTACGATCACAAACACCAGCCGCTATCCAAAGAGGACGCCAGTAAGGGGCTTAGCAAGATGAGTCATGATATTGCTAAAGCCATTTTCCGTAAACTCGCCACTAACGGCGAGGTGTTCTCCAATGAACGTTTTAGAACGATCAAAGCGACCTACTACCGTATTGCCCTGGACTTTATAGAAACCTATCACAATGATGCGCGCATTAATGGGCTAGTGTTTGATCGTCACGACGAGGAGGAAGCGGTTGAGCTTTTCGCTCGCAACATTATGGAAGCGGGTAATTACTTTCTGGATAACCCGATGGAAAAGCCCTTTATACCCAGCTGGAACCGGGTGATCTCCGCCCAGCCGGATATTCTGGAACGGCTCTATGAAGCGGTGGAGGAGGATCACCGGGAAATGGCTGCACTGTGAGCAGTTTTTCGCTACGTGCTCGAATCGGCGAGCAGCTGCGACAGATCTATCGAAATGAGATAGATCTTGAGTCTGTTGTGGATCGTCTGCTCCATGAGATGAGGTTGCGGGGTGAAGCGCCTTGTCTCGGCCAAGGAGTGGAGCAGCCCAGTCACTGGAGCGCCGCTGATGCTTACCTGATCACCTATGGCGACACCATCTACCGGGATGGAGAGAAGCCCCTCCATAGCTTACAGCGATTCTTGCTGAACGAGTTATCGGGGACAATAAGTGGGGTCCATATATTGCCATTCTTTCCTTACACCTCGGACGATGGCTTCTCCGTCATGGACTTTACCAGTGTTAACGAAACCCTGGGTGAGTGGAGTGATATTCAGGCGATAGCGGATGACTTCGTGCTGATGTCGGATCTGGTGATCAATCATATCTCTTCGCGCAGCGCCTGGTTTGATAATTTTCAGGCGGGAATCGATCCAGGCCGCAATTACTTTATCTGCTGTGATCCCGCTGAAGACCTGTCGCGGGTCGTGCGGCCCAGAGCCAGCGAGTTGTTGCGAGAGGTGCAGACGGTCGACGGCAAACGGCACGTCTGGTGTACCTTTAGCCATGATCAGGTAGACCTTGATTTTTCCAACCCCGAGTTGCTGGTTGAGTTTGCCCGAATCATTCGGCTTTACCTGGATCGAGGGGTGAGGGTGTTTCGCCTCGATGCCATCGCATTTCTTTGGAAGGAGGTGGGTACCGATTGCCTGCACCGCCCCGAAACTCATGAGATCGTGCGCCTGCTGCGCACTCTGGTACTGCACGCCGAGTCCGGTGCCCTGTTACTCACTGAAACCAATGTCCCTAACCGGGAAAATCTCTCCTATTTTGGTAACGGCAACGAAGCGCACATGGTCTATAACTTCCCGTTACCTCCCCTGTTGCTGCATACTCTCTATGGCGGCGATTGCTGCGGTTTGACCGAATGGTTAATGAGCATGCCAGCGCCACCGCTTGGTTCAACCTATCTTAATTTTATCGCCTCCCACGATGGTATTGGCCTGAGACCGGTAGAGGGAGTTCTCAGTGCCCTCGAACGGGATCGTATGGTGGCGATGGTGGAGCAGCTGGGTGGGCGAGTCAGCGTACGTACGCTGGAGGGAGAGGTGACTCCCTATGAGCTCAATATTTCCCTGTTTGATGCCCTGGCGGCCAGTTATCAGGGCGTTGATCCTTGGCAGCAGGCGCGGTTCCTATGCGCCCACACGCTGATGTTGGCACTGCAGGGGGTGCCTGCATTTTATATTCATAGTCTGTTGGCGACCTCTAATGATTACGACAGGGTGCAGCATACAGGCAATGCCCGCGCGATCAATCGGCACCGTTGGCAAGAGGATCTGTTGGACGCGGCATTGGCCAATCCCAAGAGCCCTCAACGGCAGGTGCTGGAGTCGATCAAATCGTTGCTGGCGATTCGTCGCGAGCAACCGGCACTGCACCCTAACGCCAACCAGTACGTACTGCAGTTAGGGAGCAAGGTGTTTGGTGTATGGCGTCAGAGTCTGGGGCAACACCAGACTCTGTTCGCACTGAGCAATATCACCGACAGCCCGCAGCGGGTGAGCCTGCACAGCGTGAACCTCGATGCCGCCGTCCAGTGGACAGAGCTGCTCAGTGGGGAACAACTAGTTCAGGATCAGGCAAGCATTGACCTGCAGCCTTATCAGTCGGTGTGGCTAAGCTCCGTCTAGCCACAGCAATCGGTCACGCAAAGGGATCAGCCTGCGGGCGAGAAATCGACGTGGTAGTTCCCTGTCCAGCTTTCGACCGGTTTTTCGCCGAAGTCCATCAATAGAATCCGCGCGACCAGCTTGCGCTCCAATGCGGCATTTCCGAGCTCGCTGGAGACCAGTTCACATCGTTCCACCTGGCCCGACGGCAGGATCGTCAGGTTAAATACGACGCGCCCCTTGAGCCCGAGCTGTTTGCGCAGCGCGCTGCGATAGAGGGCGTAGAACGAGGTTTTGTGTCGGTCGAAGGTTAGCTGGATCTCCTCGGTGGTGCGTTGGCTGGGACCGCTGCCACTGCCACTACCGCCCCCGGCACCAATGCCCACCAGATCCACCGGGGTGTCGACCTGGGTCGTACTGCGGCCTGCCAGCTGGGCGCTGCCCGTTGCCTTAAGGGTGCTGACCTCGATCCCCCCGCTGCCGCTCATGGCATTGCTCGCCAGTTTATCCTGTTTGCTGCTGCGGGATTGACCGGCCACGGATGACTTGAGCTTGGTTGCACCGATCTTGTTGAGGTCGGTGAGGTTGCGCAGCGCAGCCAGTTGGCTGGTGGCCTTCATCAAGCCGCTTTGTGACGCCACCTTGCGAGCCTGTTTCACCTCCTCGACGGTTGCCTTTTCGGTAGCCGGTCGAGGCTTGGGTTTAACCACTGCGGCTGGTGCGGGCGCGCTGGTGTTGGCCTGGGGTTTTTCGACCTTGACCTGAACCGGTGGCGGAGGAGGGGGAGGTGGTTTTTTCTTCAAAATCATGCGGGCGACCCGCTGTGGAACCTTTTCCAGCTCCTCTCGCTCAATGTCGGGTAGGACAACAAACAGGTTGACCCAAACGAACAGGGTAATGAACGCGCCGAGTGAGAGTAGCAGCAGGCTGCGAAAAAACAGCCGCTGGGAGAGGGGTTCGGCCCAGGAAAGTAGCGGAACTTGCATTGGCAAGGCGTTACGGCTCACTGGAGCTGTCCTGTGGTAAGCCAATAACGGCCAGTGAAACCTGTCCATAGCCAGCCTCGCTGCTACTGACCATCAGTTTCTTCAACAGCGAAAAAGGGATCTCGCGATCGGCCATAAGGGTCACCGCCTGCAGTGCCGGTTCACCATCTTCGAGCAGCGGACGCCGGCTGGCCTGATAGCGTAACTCATCAACGAGTGCAGCAATTTGGGGCGATGACTGCCCCTTGATCATCGCTACGTCGGCTATTTTGCGGCCCTGTACGATAATGCTTTGATCATCAATCTGGATTACCAGGCTGTCTTCAATCGGTTTCTCGATGCGGGCTTCGGGCAGCTTCAGGCTTGCGCTCTGGGGTTGCTGGGCGGTCGAGGAGTTAACCAGCAGGAAAAACACCAGGATGGTGAAAATATCCATCAAGGAGACCAGGTTCAGGCCTGGGGAGCTTTTGCGGTTGGCCCGTTGCAGGCGCCGGGCGCGAGGAGATTGGGTCTTCATCGCATCAGGCTCCGGTCTCCGGTGCGTCGCCAAGGGCAACATCGGGAAAGAGTTCTATCTGGTAGCGAGCCCCTGACTCCTCTATCGACATGGCGCGCACGGCGTCCATCACCTCAATGATGGTTTCGTAACGGGTGTCGGGCTCAGACAGCAGGGTGATCTGGGTTATCTGGGGGTACTGGGATTTCAAGGCGTGCAGTTGTTGCTGCAAACCCGTGATATCCAGGGCGTCATTCTCGCCGTGGGGGAGGTCCGCCATGACGCCGCGGGGATGAACGTTCAGCACCAGCTTTGTCTTGCGCAGTAGTATCGCCAGTTCAGGCTTTTCCACCTCGTTGGTCTGCGGCGCCTGTGTGCTGCTGTCAGTAGGCAGGAACAGGTCAAACGCGGTCAGCTGGTTAAAGGCGGCCGACAGCAGCAGAAAAGGGATAAGTACCACCATCAGGTTCAGGAACGCGGTGATGTTAATCTCCGGTTCCCCATGCTGGCGGCGTTGACGCCTTTTTCTCATTTAGAGGGCTTACCTGCTTCGGTTGCTGCGGCCTGTGCCGCCGCCAATGCCTCGTCGGCGGCTTTGGCGGCGGCTTCCGCTTCTGCAACCGCCTTGGCCGCAGCCTCAGCCTTGGCTTTGGCTGCCTCTGCGGCTTTCTGTTTGGCTTCCTCTGCCTTGCGCTGAGCCTCCTCCGCTTTGCGTCGGGCTTCCTTCTCTTTTCGAAGTGCTTCGGCCTTGGCTTTCTCCTCGGCCTTTTTCCTCGCCTCTGCTTCGGCCTTCTCCCGGGCCGAGACTTCGGCTTGGGGTGGGGTCTGCAGGTCCGCTCGCGAAGCGGCTTGCAGGGCTTCGGTATTGCTACTGCGGTGGCGAACCTGGATCAGGTTGGAGAGCTTAACGGTCGCCATGTCCATACTGTCGACGATCTCGTTGGTTTTGGTGCTAAGCAGGGCGTGCAGCAACAATAGCGGGATCGCAGCGACCAGCCCGAAAGCCGTTGTGTTCATCGCGACCGAGATGCTGCTCGAGAGTAGATTGGCTTTTTCTGCCGGGTCGGCGTTGGCAACGGCGGAGAATGCCGCGATCAAACCTAAAATGGTACCCAGCAGCCCCAGCAGGGTCGCAATATTGGCGAAGGTGGCGAGGTAACCGGTGCGCTTTTCCAGCCTGGGAATCACCTCCATCAAGCCCTCTTCGAGCATGCGCTCCACGTCGTCTGCCCGACGACCTGCGACCAGGTGACTGAGGGCATACTCGAGCATATTGGAGAGCTGAGCCTTGGACTGGGTGACGTACTCTATGGTCTCGTCAATCTTGCCTTCGGACATCAACGGAAAAATCGTGTTCCAGGCGCTGAGATTGAGCATTTTTGTGCGGGTGAGGTAAAGATAGCGTTCTACGGCGATGGCTATACCGATGGCCAGGGTTAGCATGATGGGGTACATGAAGGCCCCTCCATCCTGGATAAAGCGAACAATGGTGTCGAACATTTCCATGGCGCGTACTCAAAGCTGATTGTGGCGATAAATAGGGGAAGCGGATCGGGATAAACCCGATGGCCCTTCGCGAAATTAAGACCCTATTGGGTCCTGTAGCGAAAGGATTCCGGTGGCCGATTATAGGAGAGTGGTAGAGCTTCTCCTAGGTGCTGGCGTCAACGTTTAGCCTGTTTTTTGGGTGTTATGCACTCCCAATGCGGACTAGTGAGACCCAAATCACAAGGAGTGACAGGAACCTCCAGGGGTGACGGTAGCGATGGGTAGCTTATCGGTGTCGGTTGCGCGGTTTTCCAGGGCACGATATAGAGGACCTGGGGCAGTTCCTGATCACCGGTGATTTCCATGCCCTGGGTTTGTGGGCTGTTGGCCATTGTCCCGGGGCTGACCAGAATCAGTAGTAAGAGGCTGAGTACCGATCTCATTGCGCTAACCTCGCTGCTCATTGATACGGTGATTAAGGTCTTGCAACCAGTGCTCGACTCTGGGGTCGGGGTTTGTGCTGAGCTGCTGGTAACGTTGGTAAAACTGGCGCGCGTCATCCCAAAATTGTAGGTAGATATCGAACAGTATGGCCATGTTCAGGTAGGCCGGAGCGTAGTTGGGGTCGGCGGCCATTGCATTGGCATAGGCGAGGGCGGCACCATCAAAGTTTCCGCCGCGGCGCATCAGGGTGCCCTGCAGGTTGTACGCCGCGGCGTTACGGGGGGAGAGCTGTAGGGTGCGTTCAACCGACCTCTTCGCTTGGTCGTATTCCCCGTTACGATAGAGGATCAGGGCCAGGTTAAGGTGGGCTCCGGCGATTTGATCGTCTTTTTTCAGCAGGTTATTGAGTGCGTCTTGGGCGGGGTCCGTTTCACCTTCGCGCAACATGGCGATCGCATTTTCGTATTCGGCTTTCAGCTCGGGTGTTACTTCATGAGCCTGCACAGCGGTCGTTGGCAAGTTCGGAACCAAGGCAGGTTTTTGTCGCTTCAGGGAGCTACCGGCGCATCCCGACAGCAGCACACACAGCAGAAGCACACTAGTTGATCTGTTCAACATAAGTCTCCACCTGTTCGGGTTTGTCGAAGCGGCTCGGCATCAGTTCCCGTAACCGGTCAAGGCTGGCGGCTACCCAGCTGGTGTAGACGCCGTCGCGAATGCGATCAACGTTCAATTGGTGCAGGGCGATGGCCTTGTCCTCGAAAGGAATCGCCTGCTCTTCCAGTAATATGTCGTACTGTTCCAGTTGCAGGTCACTCAGCTCGGCGGGGCGCTCAGAGTTCATGAGGGCCGCTGCAAAGTCGCTGTAGAGGTTGCCGATCAGAACGGTTGCCTCGGTGGCGTGATCATCCATTTGATAGTCGATGGTCTTGGTTAGCCAGTGAATACTGCTTTCCATGCGTTTTTGTTTGCGCGCAAGGCTTTTTTCAAGAGGCAGTGATAGCGAGAGCTTGTTGTATTGGGTTAACTCGGTGTGGGCCAGCTCAAGGGAAGCTGCGGAGGCGAGGTAACGGGTCCGGTCGGTTGTGCCTGTGGTGGCTTTGTCCTGATGGGTGATAATCTCGCTGAGCCAGTGCCTGCGCTGGCTACCGACTTTATGGTCGCGGGCGAGATCGGCCAGTTGTAAACGTGCTTCCATTGCGCGCTCAAGAGGGGCGGGGAAGGCGTTGATAAACCTCTGGTAGGTCTTGGCAGCCTGACGAGGGTTGCCCGCTTTCTCCTGCAGTGCCGCCGAGCGCCAGAGCGCGTCCTGGCCTAGCTCGGACTTACCTTCACGCTGGTAGATGGCGGCAAGCGCAGTGGCGGCCTTATCCCAGTTTTCGGTGTTCTCGTAACACAGCACCAACTTTTCCAGCAGGGTTTCGCGCAGAGGGTGCTTGGGGTAGCGTTTGTCGAACGCCTCCAGGGTGGCCAGCGCATCGGGCCAGCGTTTGAGCTGCATCTGCAAGGTGGCGGCGTCAAATTCGGCCTGGGGCCGTATGGATGAGTTGGGCTCTACCTTGCCGAGGCGAAGATAGTGTTCAACGGCAGCGGCCAGATCCCCCTCTCTTTGCCGGGCTTCCGCCTGTTTGTAAATCGATTCGGCGATGCGCAGATGAAACTGCTGTTGATCTTCCGGCGTGGGTGCTTGCTTGAGAGCGTTCTGGTAGGCAACTTCTGCCTGTTGGTAGGATGCGGTGTCAAAGCTGGAATGGGCAACCACTTTCCAGAGGCGTAATGCGACCTCCCTGTCCGGCTTTTGTTGTTGCAATAGTTGCTGTGCAGCGGAAACGGCCTGCTCGTGCTGGCCCAGTATGCGGTAGTCCTCGGCGATCTTGGTACGGATTTTCAGGTCGGCATCTGCGTCGGGGTAGTGCTCGACAAAACGAAGGCTTTGGGTGATCTCCTGCTGTAGCCAAAGAGCGCGTCTCTCTGCGCTGCTTTGACGGTACAGGTGCTGGTATGAGAGCAGAGCCGCGTAGCCCGCTTTTTGCCGTTGCTCGTAGTCCGGGAATTCGTACGCAGCCTGCTCGTAAGCGGCCGCCGCCCGTTCGTGCTCGCCCATCTCTGTGAGCGCTTCGGCCTTCATAAACCAGGTGTTGGCCAGATGCTCGCTATTGGGTAGTGCTGCGATGAAGTGGTCGTATCGGGCGATAGTGGTTTTGTGCAGCGAAGGGTCGTCCCCTTGCTGGGCCAGGGCGTGATCCCGTTGTGCAAGGTCGAGCAGGTAAGGTTCGAGGTAGGTGCGGATCAGGGAGCGCCGCTCCTCATCCCCGTTGCGCCAGTAATCGCTATAGATGCCAAAGAGTTCGGTGTAGCGCTCCCTGGCGGGCCATGATTGGCTGGGGAAACCACCGTCGACATAGGCTTGGACGACGCGGGACTGGTAGTAGGGCGCGCGTGGTGACGTGGGGTAGTGGGCCAGCAATCTGGTAAAGGTGTCGGCCGCATCGTTGTAGCGCGATTTCTGCACATAGTAGTCGCCCAGATCGATATAGATCTGTTCACTGTAATCACCCCTGCCGTGGGTGATGAAATACTGGTCGATGCTCTTAACACCATTCATATTGGAAAAACTCAGTGCAATAACGCGGCGCAGATCCTTGATCAGTGCTTCCTGTTCGCCAGGTTGTGGCCAATAAATCTTTAGCAGGGAGAAGAAGTTGTCGAGGCTGTTGGCGTACTGTGCCTCTTTGAACTGAGCCCATCCCAGCTTGAACTGAGCGCGTTCGTTGAAGGGGTTGTCGTTATTGACCAGCTCCTGATAGTAGGCGATGGATCGGTCGTAACTGCCCATGGCAAATTGCAGCTCGCCAAGCCGGAAGAGCACCTCGCTGCGGCGTGGGGTCGTCGGGTACCGACTCGCCAGCGTTTGTAAGGTGGTAAGGGATTGCTCCAGCTGGCCCAGCTGGTCCTGGGCGTGGGCTAACTGATACAACACCTCATCAAGGCCTACCGCTGGATCATCCGCCTTAAGGAGTTGCTGGTAAAGGCTAATGGCTTCTTCGAAGCGACCGTCCAGGCCTGCGGGGTCTTGGCCGTCAAAGAGGTCCTTGCGGATTGCACTGGCGAGACTAAGGTCGGCTCGGTATCGGGTAGCCAGCAGGCGGATGTCCCCATTGAGAGCGCTATCCGAGAGCAGTTTAAGGGCTCTGTAGGCTTGGGATATGTCTGGCATCGGAGGCTGGGCGACGGTAGTTTGTCGCAGCTGCCCTTGTTGCAACTGGAAGTGGAGTTGCGCGGGTCGATCTTCGAACAGCCAGGGGCTAGGGAGCGTGCTGGTCGCCATCCATAGTAGCTGCTCCTCAGCGTCACGAATCCAGCTCGCCGCCTCTTTTTGCAGTGCTCGCTGTAGGTGGGGCTTGAGCCCGTCGATCAGCTTGGTGAGCTTCTTCGGCTGCGTGCTGGCTTGCCGGGTGAGCCGTTTCATGTTTTTGGTGCTGGCTCGAACCTGCTCGGCGCTGAGCGAGTCGATACGGATCAGGCGCTCCTCCAGAAACTGGTCGAGTTCAAAGTCGGCACCGTTTTTATCCAGCTGACCATTCTTAAGCCATGGGTTTTCACCATGTTTCCAGATCAACAGTTGGTTGAGGAGGTTGTACCGTCGCCCCCAGGGTTCGGGTGCGCCGACCAGTTCGCTCAGGCGCTGCTCGAAAAACTGCATCTCCGGGGTGCTGCCCCGTGCTTCTGCGGGGACAGGGTAGAGTGGGTAGGGCATTAGCTCGGAGTACTGGTACAGGCGTTTGGTCAGGTGTTCGGGCCCTTTATCGAACAGGCTTTGGTAAAGGCCCTGCATCTTGAGGGTGCTGTCCATCAACTGCTTAAGCGTATTCAAACGCTCGATTTCGTTGACCAGTACACCGGTTTCAGTACTCAACTGTTGCAACAGTTCGGAGCGCGGGTCGTCACTGGCTCTTTCGAGCAGCTGTTGATAGAACTGCTTTGAGGCCAGCTCCTGCGCCAGTTGGTGTCGGCTGGAGAACGCGTTAATCATCGCCGGCAGCGCCTGTTCGCCTACTGCAACCGCTTGATTATATGCGCCGAGCTGGTTCAGCATCGACTGTAAACCCGCCTGATAGGCCGGCATGGGAAGTTGCTTGTTATTGGCGAGTTCGAGTAGTGCCTTGAGCGCCGCCTGTTTATCATCCCGCGCTAACTCGGCGTCGGCTCGGGTGGCGAGCGCCAAAGGGTAGAGCTGGTGCTGGGAGGGGATATCCTCTGCCAGGCCAATGGCCCGGTCCACCTTACCGGCGGAGATGTAAAGCCGTGCCAGCAGCAGTCGTGCGTACCCCTGATAGGACACCGCAGCGGGAGACTCGTCGTCCAGCAACTCTTCCAGTAGCTCTTTCGCGGCGGGCGCTTGATCATCGAGCAGCCGGGCCAGTGCCAGATTGTAGCGCAGGGTAGCGTTTAGCTGAGGACCCTCCAGCTCCGTCTCCATCTGCTGTGCCGCCGCCGAGAACTGTTTTTCGCGGATCAGCAGCAGGCCTCCGAGCAGCGCCGCCTGGGTTTTAATCTCCGTTTTGATCGGGCTGTTCAGTTGCTTCAGCGCATAACGGCTTTCGGGCCAACGCTTCGCGCCATAGGCTTCGGTCGCCCTTCGTAACCATTCTGCGTTGAGTTGGTCCAGGGTGAACAGTGCAGAGGGCGGGTGTAATAGCGCCCGACCCCGTTCGGTGCGTTGGGTGTGTCCTTTGAGGAGGCCGGCGACCGGGCGCGCTTTCAGATCCCCCTGTTTTTGCTTGATCCAGTGCTGCAAAAAGTTGTGGGTTCGTTCCCACTTGAGTTGCAGGTGGGCCTGTTGGTTATTGAGCTGCAGCGCTGCGGCGGGAGCGGTGACAAGCGCGCCGAGCAGTAGCAGGTGTTTAAAAAGCTGGGGGCGCATCAGTCCCACTGCCTCAGACGCATTTCGCTGCCGGTAATGACGACCTCGACAAACAGGGGACGCGAGCGCTTTCGGAACTGCAACTCATCGGCGATGCTCGGGCCGCCGGAAAAACCGGTGCCATGGAGTCGAGCCCCGACCGAGTGGGATCCTGGAGGGATCAGTGTGGTGTAGATTGTTTGCACCCCTCGGCGCATCAAGCGCTCCATGTCACGCTCGGTGTATCGGTGCACGGCGACCTGTTCCCCATCCAGGCTGAGTTCCAGTTTTTCCAGTAGCAGGGTTGCACCGTAGTCCTGGCTCAGGATAACGACCAGCAGGTTGGTTTGGGGGAAGAGGATGGATGACTCTGTGAGGTAAATATCTTCGAGCAATCCGATGGATTCGTGCTGTAATTGCTGACTTTGTTGCAGTAACTGCAATAACGCCTCGGATTCTTGCGGCGACTCTTGTGGTGTTTGTGCGTAGCCAAACGGTGCCAGTAGCATGAGCAGAAACCCCACTGCTGTGGCCAGTACGGTTGGATGGTGGTCGAAAGGGTACTGCATAGGGCTCAACAATCGATTACCTGGCGAACTTGTCGGCAAGACATGAGGGAAAACAAGCGCGAATACTACCATGGGTAAAGGATTTGGATGTGTGACTCCAGAGGCATAAATTTCTGCAGGGCAGCGCGTAAAAGCTGTAATGTTGTCTTTGTTTGATTTCGATCAATAGTTACTGGGGGCAGGCTTTTGTCTGGTGAGGTAGTGGGATCTCCGGTCCTGTTCAGATTCACCCCTTCGCCCCTTACGGCATCAGGATACAAGGAGGAGTTCGGCCTATGGATCATATTGAGGCCCGGCACATGGACGGGTTAAATCTTTCCGCGGCAGAGGTGGTGGCGGCGCTGGAAACCATGTTGCATCAGAAGATCCGGGGAGGGGCCTGGAGTGCTCCGAAATCGACCCTTTTGCCGGGTGACGGGCGCTACCTGATGTCGACGTTGGCGGCCTGCGATGATCCCGCTTTGATGGCGGTTAAATCGCTGGTGGTTAATCCGCATAATCCGGCCCAGGGGCTAGCCGGAATTAATGCCATTGTTACCCTCCAGCATGGGCAAACCGGGGTACCTTTGGCCACGCTGGATGGGAACTGGATCACCGCTGTGCGAACCGCCGGCCTTAGTGCACTGGTTGCGCGCTATTTGGCACCGGCTACGGCCTCCGAGATCGGATTTATAGGCTGTGGGGTGCAGGCGAGGAGTCACCTGCAGGTGCTGGCCCAGCTATATCCCCTGCGACGGGTACGGGCCTTTGGGCGTGGAGCGCGGAATCTGTCGTTGTTGAGCGAACACTGCGCAGAACTTGGGCTTGGGTTTGAAGCCTGCCCGGAGCCCGAAGCTGTCGTTAGAAGTGCTGACCTGTTGGTGAGTTCGGTAACGCTTGATGTGGGTATGAAGCCCTTCCTGGATGCTCGTTGGTTAAAACCGGGCAGCTATGCCGCGATTACCGACCTCGGCCTGCCCTGGTATGGAGACAGCCTGCAATCACTGTCAACGCTTGTTATCGACGATCTGGAGCAGGAGGCAGCGATGGAGCGGCCGTTGGCTAATCCTGCCTGGGTGAGTGGGGATCTCGCCGCGCTGGTGACCGGAGGCGTGTCGGCGGCTCCCGCTGCGGGGGCGTCGGCGTTTGTGTTCAGGGGGTTGGCGCTGGCCGATCTGGCCCTGAGCGCGCTGGTGTGGAAGCGGGTGAGTGGGACATAAGCGGGGTGCCGGTGCTTCGGACTGTGGGGGGGATTTAGTCTCTAGCGGCGATGGCGAGAGCAGGCCGCCCGTTTTATGCGCGGCTCGCCGGTACGGACTGGTTAGGGTGCTGTGGTGGTAATACCGTGTCGCGCTTCACTTCCCGCAGGGAGATGCTTGACTGGATGGCGTTGACGCCGGCTTGTCCCCTCAGCAGGGTCGTGAATTCGGCATACTGGTCCAGGTCTCGGGCCACCACTTGCACGATATAGTCCTCGTTCCCGGTGACGTTATGACAGCTGATAACCTGTGGGTGTTCCCGCATCGTTTGCTCGAAACCTCCCGCTTCAGTAAGGCCGTGGCTACCAAAGCGCACCTGCACGAAGGCGGTCACGCCATACCCTAGACGCCGCTGGTCGACTCGCGCGCTATAGCGTTCAATGTAGCCCTCCTCTTCCAACCGTTTCCAGCGGCGCCAGCATGCGGTTTCGCTCAGGTGCAGCTGTTGTGATGCCCGCGCGTTGCTGATTCGTCCGTCCGCCTGTAACAGCTCCAGCAGGTGGCGGTCGGTGGAATCCAGTTTTTCTGAACCAATCTTTTTCATAATGGCCTTTAATTGAAATAATCACCCATTCTTAACGCTTTATAGTGTCTAAAAAGGAAGCTAATTGCACTAAATAGTAGAGATAATTTCAATTCTATTTTTTGGTGGGTGAGCTACTGTTATGGATGCAACGATTCTCTGGTTTTACCTGTTGGGGTTAGTGGTGGTGTACCTGTTACCGGGGCCTGACATGCTCTTGCTGCTGGCAACCAGCGCGGCCAATGGGCGCGCCCCGGCCAGGGCCATGGCGCTTGGATTCGCCCTGTCGCGGGGCTTGCATGCATTATTTGCCGCGTTGGGGATATCGGCACTGTTGGCAACCAGCCCGCTGGCGTTTGAGTTACTGCGTTATTTCGGGGTGGGATACCTGCTGTTTCTGGCCTGGCAGTCCCTGCGCTCGAAACAGCGCAGTCCAGCGCCAACCGGAGGGTGTGGCGCCGAGGTGGCGGGGTTTCGCAAGGGCTTGCTAACCAATTTATTGAACCCCAAAGCGTTGCTGTTTTGTGGTGTTTTCCTGCCACAGTTTATTGTTCCCGGGGGCTCGTCCCTGGGGCAACAGTTTCTCCTACTCGGGGCACTTTTGGTGATCGTGGGATTGGCCTTTGACCTGCTCTATATCGCCCTGGCGCGGCGGGTGGCAGAGCGTTGGCGTGGCAGCGAGGGGCAGGGGACGCTGCTGCGCTGGTTGTTCTCCTCACTGTTTGTTGGTTTGGCACTGCGCTTGCTGTTGATCGAAGGGAGTTGAGGGGCCCGTCACACTGTTGTGAGACCGTTTTGTTGTTGGTGATCGCCGTTACGGTGGTGCTCTTTAGAGCGGCTATAGTGGGAGGGAGGCAGTGTTTTAAACAAAGACATTAGATGCGGTTTTTTAGTAAGGCCTCAGGCCTAAAGCAGGTTTGCAGCAACCCTTTACTCTTAGGGGAGGGAGATCCAGCGAGATCGGTTGCCGCAACCTGTCACTGCTAGTTAGCGGTCAGCGGTGGTTCAATCCAGGAAGGAGATGAACTGCATGGATTCAAGGCATTCTCAAGTCGAGTCGTCGCTACTCTGGAGCAAGCGGCTGGAGCTGGGCGTTAAGGTGCTGGATAAGGAGCACCGGGATCTGCTGGCGGGTTTTGCGGGGCTGGGCCTAATGGTAGGGCGGCAATGTTCTGCAGCATCCCTACAGAAGCGTTTCCAGCACTGCTTTGAACTGCTGTTGGTGCATCTTCGCCATGAAGAGGAGCTCATGATTCGCTATCATTACCCGCTTTATAATGAGCACCTGATGTCCAATAGCCGGCTGGTAAAGTCGATCTTTGGCCTGGGTGCACAGCTTGCAAGCAGGAACCCTCCCGACGATCTTGATGGGCAGGTCTATGCCCTGGTGCACGACATTCTTCCGCACCATATTGATCGTGTTGACCGTCCACTGGCTGAGTATCTGCGTATGCGCGGCGTCCGCTAGTTTTACCTCCTTCGCGCACCTGTTGGACGGCGTTGCTTTGATGGTGCCTGCAGCACTCGTTAAGGACCTGCCGGACAAGCTTCTGCGCCACACCACACCCGCTCTCTCTACTGCTCTGTTCGCCGTGCCGGCTCCTGCGGGGCGGTTGACGGTTGTCGGGTCTGCTGTTTAAGAATCAAATTCCGCATTGTGGAATATGTGGGTCTGGTTTAATGTAAGGGGTAATGGTCTTACCAAATATTTAAAACTTAAAAAACAATAGGTTATTATCGGTAGCCGAAGATAGTCAGCGATACTATTTGACCATTGTGTTGAGGCTTTCACCATACAGAACGGGCCTGCCGGTCTGCTCTTGAGTGAATAAAATGGAACCCCTATCGTGGGGTCATTAAGGATGGTCACAGGGACCATTGCTGCGCAGGAGATAGACTATGACTTCACGAAATTTCAGTGCCGGCCTCAATATAGCAACACCGCTCTATGAGCTGGTGCGGGATGAAATTTTGCCCGGTACCGGAATCGAGACCGACCAGTTTTGGCAGCAGTTTTCCGCGTTGGTGGCCGATCTCGCACCGGTCAATCGCCAGCTGTTGCAGCGACGGGATCAGTTACAGCAACAGATAGACCAGTGGCATCGTGAGCATCCGGGTGCAGATTTCGATGCCACGGCTTACCAGACTTTCTTGCGCGAGATTGGTTATCTGGTGGATGAGGGGGACGCGGTTGATGTAACAACCCGCGGGGTTGATGAGGAGATCGCTACTATCGCGGGCCCGCAGCTGGTGGTGCCGGTAATGAACGCCCGCTTTGCCCTTAATGCCGCCAATGCCCGCTGGGGCAGCCTCTACGACGCACTCTACGGCACCGATATGATCGAGGGGTCCGGCGGGCTCGAGAGGGGCGGGGCGTATAATCCCGCGCGAGGGCAGCAGGTGATCGCAATGGCCTGCGCCTTTCTCGATCAGGCCGCGCCGCTTACCGAAGGCTCCCACGGTGATGTCAGCGCCTACCGGCTATCGACCCATGCCAACAGGCAATTGACCGCCACTCTGGCGGACGGTCGTGAGGTGGGGCTGCAGGATGCCTCACTGCTGGTCGGGTATCGCATGGAGGGTGATCGCCTCGCCTCGATTCTTTTGCGCCATCATGGACTGCATATTGATATCCAGATTGATCCTCAACATCCGGTGGGTAAAGGCTCGCTGGCGGGGGTCAAGGATGTGGTGCTGGAGTCGGCGTTGACCACGATTCAGGATTGTGAAGACTCGGTTGCCGCCGTGGATGCCGAGGATAAAACGGTGGTCTACCGCAACTGGCTCGGGTTGATGAAAGGTACCCTGGAGGAGCGCTTCCAGAAAGGGGATAAAACCCTGACCCGGCGCCTGAACCCGGACCGCGAATATACGGCCGTTGATGGACAGCCTCTTTTGCTGCATGGGCGCAGCCTGATGCTGGTGCGCAATGTTGGCCACCTGATGACCACCGACGCGGTGCTCGACAGCGAGGGCGAGGAGATTCCTGAAGGGCTTCTCGATGGAATGATAACGACCCTGTGCGCCCTGCATGATATTAACCGCAGCGGTGAGTTGGGTAATAGCCGCTGTGGCAGCCTCTATATCGTGAAACCCAAGATGCACGGCCCGGAAGAGGTTGCCTTTGCCAACCAGCTGTTTTCCCGTGTGGAAGATGCCCTGGGCCTCGCCCGTAATACGGTAAAGATCGGGGTGATGGATGAGGAGCGCCGCACAACCGTTAACCTCAAGGCCTGTATTCGCGAGGTTCGTGAGCGACTGGTGTTTATTAACACCGGTTTTCTTGATCGTACTGGCGACGAAATTCACACCAGCATGGAAGCGGGCCCGGTATTGCCCAAGGAGCAGATCAAGGCCCAGCCCTGGATCTCTGCCTACGAAAACTGGAACGTTGATATCGGGCTGGAATGCGGACTCAGGGGGCACGCCCAGATTGGTAAGGGGATGTGGCCCAAGCCGGATGAGATGCGGGAGATGATGGCGAGTAAAATAGTGCACCCGCAAGCCGGTGCCAACTGTGCCTGGGTTCCGTCACCAACGGCGGCTACCCTGCACGCGATACATTACCATCAGGTCAACGTCTCCTCGGTGCAGGAGCAGCTCGGCCAGCGTCAGCGTGCCAGCCTGGATGCGATCCTGTCACCGCCACTGATGGTGGGAAAAAGCTTGCCGCAAGAGCAGGTGCAGGCAGAGCTGGATAACAACGCCCAGGGGATTCTTGGCTATGTGGTGCGCTGGATAGAAGAGGGCGTGGGATGCTCCAAGGTCCCCGATATCAATGACGTGGGCCTAATGGAAGACCGGGCCACCTTGCGCATTTCAAGCCAGCATATCGCTAACTGGTTACGCCATGGGGTGTGTACGGTGGAACAGGTCGAGGAGACGCTGCAACGAATGGCGGCCGTGGTGGATGGCCAGAATAGTGGCGATCCCGAATACCGGCCCATGGCCCCGAACTTTCAGCACAGCATTGCGTTTCAGGCCGCCTGCGACCTGGTATTCGAAGGCTGCAAGCAACCCAGTGGCTATACTGAGCCGGTATTGCATGGGCGTCGTAAACAGGCCAAGGCGTTACAGCGCCCCTGATTGAGGCGACCATTCCCAAAGGAGAGAGTAATATGCTAACTATTCATCGACTGGATCAGAGCGATGCACGGGTGTTGATTGAGGGTGCGCGAGCACGTTCCGAGCAGATCGGAGTGCCTATGTGCATCGCGATAACGGATGAATCGGGTACCCTGCTGGCATTTGAGCGCATGGATGGCGGTAAGGTAAGCAGTGCGGTTATTGCCCAGGACAAAGCCTATACGGCGGCGGCTGCGCGTAAGGCAACCCATGAATACAATCAGGTCAATGTGCCGGGGAGTTTGGTCTTCGGTATTCATACCGAGGTCGGTGGGCGTATCTCCTCCGTGGGGGGAGGTCTTCCGGTGCTGGTTAATGGTGAAGTGGTTGGGGGGATTGGTCTCAGCTCGGGAACACCGCAGCAGGATATGGAGTGTGCCCAGGCCGGTATCGATTACTTTACCCAGCAACAAGGGATAGAGTAGGAACGAAAACAGGGTGGCGTCGTAAAACACGACGCTTTATCCGCTTGAGGAGAGCTATGAAACAGCAACCCCTGATCAGCAAGTCAGAGCTTGCCCAGCGTTTTCGGGACCTGATCGACCCCGCGTTTGTGATTGAGGATAGCGAAACCCAGCGCCCTTACGAATGTGATGGGTTATCGGTTTATACCGAGATGCCATTGCTGGTGGTGTTGCCGGAAACGGTGGCACAGGTGCAGGAGGTGATGCGGATCTGTCATCATTATCAGGTCCCGGTTATTGCGCGGGGGGCCGGTACCGGGCTCTGCGCCGGAGCGATGCCAAGCCCCGATGCGGTAGTGCTCTCTCTCGCGCGGTTTAATCGTATCTTGCAGATTGACCCTGCGACGCGCACGGCGCGGGTTCAACCCGGTGTACGAAACCTGGCGATCTCGGAAGCGGCGGGTGAATTGGGACTCTATTACGGGCCGGACCCCTCCTCCCAGATCGCCTGCACCATCGGTGGCAATGTCGCTGAAAATGCCGGCGGTGTGCACTGCCTTAAGTATGGCTTAACCGTTCACAATATCCTCGAGCTGGAGGTGATTACGGTAGAGGGTGAGCGCGTGGTTATCGGCTCCCAGGGGCTTGATAGCGCCGGTTATGACTTGATGGCGCTGATGACCGGATCTGAAGGGCTACTGGGGGTGGTAACCGAGGTGCGGGTGCGGTTGCTGCCAACACCCGAGGTGGCCCAGGTGGTAATGGTGGCCTTCGATTCCGTGCAGAAAGCCGGCGATGCCGTAGGAGGCATTATCGCCGCCGGAATTGTCCCGGCAGGTCTGGAGATGATGGATGGCTACGCCATTCAGGCGGCGGAGGCTTTTGCCAAGGCGGGTTATCCGCTGGAAGCCAAGGCGCTGTTGTTGTGCGAGGTCGATGGCACTCGTGAAGAGGTCGAGGAGCACTTGGCGCGGGTAGAATCGCTGTTTGTGGAGTTGGGGGCAATCGCCACCCGGGTCTCCCACAATGAGGAGGAGCGTGCGTTGCTCTGGAAAGGCCGCAAGTCGGCGTTTCCGGCGGTGGGGCGACTCTCTCCCGATTATTACTGTATGGATGGCACTATTCCCCGTGGCCAGTTGACCTATGTGCTGACCGAAATGCAAAAGCTCTCCGAGCATTATGGGCTGCGGGTGGCCAATGTATTTCATGCCGGTGACGGCAATCTGCATCCCCTGATTCTGTTTGATGCCAACGTTCCGGGTGAACTGCAAAAAACCGAAGAGTTCGGCGCGCGTATCCTGGAGATCTGCGTAGAGGTTGGTGGCTGTATTACCGGCGAACACGGTGTGGGGCTGGAGAAAATTCGACAGATGCACGCCCAGTTCAATGATCAGGAGTTGAGTCTTTTTCACGGCATCAAGCACGCGTTTGATCCTCGTGGCAGTTTGAACCCCGGTAAAGGGATACCGGTCCTGAAACGGTGTCAGGAGTACCGATCCCTTGATCATATCGATGAACCGTCCACGGCAGGGGGAGCGCACTGATGGCGGATCAAATAGCACAGATCGTTGAGCAGGTTAAAAACGCGCGTCATACCTCACAATCCTTGTCGATCGTCGGCGGGGGAAGTAAATCCTTTATGGGAAGAGTGAGCGAAGGGCAGACCCTGTCGGTCTCCGGTCATAGTGGAATCGTGACCTACGAGGCCGTTGAGCTGGTGTTGACGGCGCGCGGGGGAACTCGAATCAGTGAGATTCAGGCCGCACTGGACGAGCAGGGCCAGCGACTTAGCTTTGAGCCGCCGCTATTTGGCGGTAATGCCACCATCGGCGGCACATTGGCGGCTAACCAGTCGGGTCCGGGCAGGCCCTGGTTAGGCTCTGTAAGGGATATGGTGCTGGGTGTTCGCCTTGTTAACGGTGAAGGCGAAGAGCTGCGTTTTGGTGGTCAGGTGATGAAAAATGTCGCCGGTTACGACCTTTCCCGCTTTCAGTCTGGTGCCATGGGGACCCTCGGAGTGATCACCGAGGTTAGTCTTAAAGTGTTACCCAAGCCGGCGTGCTGCCGCACGGTCAAGATCTCCTGTGGCGCCGCCGAAGCGGTCGCAACAATGAATCGCCTTGCCGGTACACCGAAACCCCTGACGGCAGCCTGCTGGGTTAACGAAGCGCTCTACTTGCGCCTGGAGGGTGCCGAAAGTGCGGTCGAGGGAACCATCGCCCAGTGGCCGGGCGAGGCGTTTGACGACGGTGAAAGCTTTTGGGCGGACCTGCGCGAACAGCAGCATTCGTTCTTTGCCGGTGACCAACCCCTGTGGCGATTTTCCACCAACTCGGCGGCGCCCGTGATGGCGGGTGAGTCACCATTGATCGACTGGGGCGGGTCCCAGCGCTGGGTGCGGGGCGAGCAGGATGAAGCGCGGCTGCAACAGTGGGCTCGGGATCAGGGGGGTTCGGTTTCGCGCTACCGGGGAGGAGACCGCAGCGCCGAGATCAATCCTCCTCTGGCCGAACCGATAAAGCGCTTGCACCAGCGCGTTAAACACGCTGTGGATCCCCACGGTTTATTTAACCCCGGACGGCTCTATAGCTGGCTGTAAATGGGCGGATTAAAACGATGAAAACCCAAATCAGTAAAGAGTACCGGGATAGCGCGGATGGCCAGGAGGCGGATGCAATTCTACGCAGCTGCGTGCACTGTGGCTTCTGTACCGCTACCTGCCCAACCTATCAGGAGTTGTGCGATGAGCGCGACGGCCCCCGGGGGCGTATCTACCTGATCAAGCAGCTGCTCGAAGGGGGTGAGGTAAGCGAAAAGACCCAAACCCACCTCGACCGCTGCCTGACCTGCCGCAGCTGCGAAACCACCTGCCCCTCGGGCGTTAAATACGGTCGTTTGCTGGACATCGGTCGTGGCATATTGGAGCAGAAGCTTCCTCGAAGTGCCTCCCAAAGAGCATTACGTTGGGGTATTCGGCAGATATTGCCCTACCGCAACCGTTTTGGGGGGTTACTGAAGCTCGGACAGGCAGTACGGCCATTGTTACCCGCTTCATTGAAAGCGAAAGTACCGCCGCCGCAGGTATCCTCACCCTGGCCATCGAGCAGTCACCCGCGGCGTATGGTGGCGCTGCAGGGCTGTGCCCAGCCGGCGGCAACCCCCAATACGCTGGCGGCGACCGCGAGGGTATTGGACCGATTGGGGATTACCCTGGTTACGGTTCCTGAGGCGGGGTGTTGCGGGGCGGTCAGCTATCATCTGGCGGCACAGCAAGAGGGGCTGGACTCTATGCGTCGAAATATCGACGCCTGGTGGCCCGCAGTAGAGGCGGGAGCGGAGGCGATAGTGATCACCGCCAGCGGCTGTGGGGCGATGGTTGAAGAGTATGGCTATCTGCTACGTGACGACCCTCGTTACGCCGCCAAAGCTCAGCGTATCAGCGAAATTTGCCGGGATATTAGCCAGGTGCTGGCGCAGGAGGATCTCTCGGTGCTGGCGCTGCCCACAGGGTCGGGGCGTATCGCGTTTCATTGCCCGTGCACATTGCAACATGCGCTCAAGCAGACCAATACCGTACAGCAGATATTACGCAACGCCGGTTTTGACCTCACCCACACCCGGGACAATCACCTGTGTTGCGGGTCGGCCGGCACCTACTCGATACTGCAACCAGAGATGAGCCAGAAGCTCCTGTCGAATAAGCTTAAAGCCCTAACGGTCGATAATCCTGACCGTATCGTTACCGCAAATATCGGTTGCCAGCTGCACCTGCAGAGCCGCGCCACGCAGCCGGTGTCCCACTGGATCGAGTTGCTTGACCCGAGGGGTTCCCACGAATGAGTCCAGCGGGAAAAGAGCGTGCTGTTAAGCGCGCAAAGAGCGGGCAGGTGCAGTCCCTGTCCCGCGCATTCCAGTTGCTGATGCGCCTGTCGCAAGATGAAGCGGGGTATACCCTGTCGGAGCTTGCCAGCCTTGAGCACCTGCCACCCTCGACCGTACATCGCTTGCTCAACAGTATGCGCCAGCTGGGATTCACCGAGTTCGATGAGCCACGGGGGGTGTGGGGTGTCGGCATCAATGCGTTTCGCTGTGGCAACACCTACCTTAAAAAAAGGGATTTTATCGCCCAATCCCGGGCCGTTATGAAGCGTTTGGTTGCGCAAACCGGGGAGACCTCAAATTTGGGGGTATTGCGGGACGGAGAAGTTGTCTTTGTCGGCCAGGTGGAGTGCCAGGCGGTGATGCGCATGGTGGTTTCGGTGGGTAGTTGCGGCCCCATCCATGCCAGTGGCGTTGGTAAGGCGATGCTGTCTGCGTTGCCAATGGCCGAAGCCCTGCAGCTGCTCGGGCAAAAGGGGATGCAGCCTCTAACGCCTCGTACCCTGACCCGCAAAGCACAATTTAGCGACGAGTTGCGAACCATTCGCCTGCGCGGATATGCCGTCGATGATGAGGAGCAGACCGAGGGGTTGCGGTGCATCGCCGCGAATATCTACGACGAGTTTGGTATGGCCCTGGCGGCGCTGTCTATTTCAGGCCCCACCGTTCGTGTGCAGCAACAGCGGGTAGAGGCGCTAGGCGCACAAGTTGTCGCCGCCGCCGATGAGATCACTCGCCTGATTGGAGGGTGCAGACCTGAGGGGCAATAATCTGCTAGCATTCGCGTTTTGTTACGGTATGTAAGTGCAAAATGGAGTGAGCCCCCACAGTGGGGACTGTAATTTAGAAGGGGTGCGTGAGTCGCCCCAGACAGCGGAGCAGAAAAGATGAGCGAACTCGTTAACTATCAACTCGATGGCAAGATTGCCACCGTCACCCTCAGTAATGGAAAGGTCAACGCCCTATCCCCGGAGCTTATTGAGCAGTTAAATAGCGTGCTGGATCAAGTGGAGGCCGCCGAGGCAACCTTGGTATTGACCGGGTCACCCGGCATTCTTTCCGGTGGCTATGATCTGCGGGTAATGGGAGCGGGGGTTGAAGCGGCGGTGGCGTTGGTGAGCGCGGGCTCGGCACTATCCCGGCGCTTGTTGGCGTTCCCAACCCCGGTAGTGGTGGCCTGTGCAGGGCACGCTATTGCCAAGGGGGCCTTCCTGCTGCTGTCGGCTGATCTGCGCATTGCCGCTGAGGGCGATTTCAAGATAGGCCTTAACGAAGTCGCTATCGGCATGACCATGCACCATGCGGGCATTGCCCTGGCACGAGGACGCCTTACCCCGGCGGCTTTTGAACGCGCGGTTGTGCTGGCAGAGATGATGAGTCCGCAGCAGGCCCAGATCGCCGGCTTCGTTGATCAACTGGTGCCCGCCGACAAGGTGCTCGAGGTTGCGCAGCAAGCCGCTGCCGCCCTCACTCAGTTGAGCATGAAGGCTCACCACCAAACCAAACTCAAAGCCCGGGTGGCGCTGCTGGAAGAGCTGGATCGTGCGATCGAACTTGATAAACAGCATCTACAGTGACAGGTGCTTTTAGCCCCGGAGCTTTCTGCGAGGCATTCTATGTAATGCGAGGACTGTTTCCGCTGGGGTCAGGCGGAAGCAGGCTGCAGGGCAGCTCAATTTTGAAGCGTATACCCCGCCCGGGTAGGCTGAATACGTTGATGGAGCCTTTGAGGGTATCGGTCACCAGGTTGTACACCAGATTCATACCCAATCCAGTGTTGCCCTGGGCGCGTTTGGTGGTAAAAAAGGGCTCGAAAATATGCGGTAGCTGGTCGTCATCCATACCGCAGCCATTGTCGTGGTAGCTCAGTTCTACCCGGTCCTCAATCAGACGGCACTGCAGGCTGATCTCACCCTGGGGTTGATGGGCAAAAGCGTGTTGCAGGGAGTTGATGATCAGGTTGCTGATCACCTGGTAGAGCGCGCCAGCGTTGGTGGTAATCGACAGCTGCTCGGCGCAGTCGATATTGATTTTATGTGCTGTTTTTTTCAATAGAGGCCGCAGGCTAACCAGCATATCATCAAGGTAACGTTTCAGCCCGATAGTACGGATTTTGCTGCTGCTTTGATCTACCGAGACCTGCTTGAAGCTGGCGGTGAGTTCCGCCGCCCGGGTGAGGTTTTTGAGCAAGATATGGGTGCCCTCCAGTGCGGTCTGCAGGTATTCATTAAGCTCGGATTTGGACAGTGTTTGTTGCTCAAGGCTGTGGGCGAGGCGTTGGGTGCGTTCGTGCAGATGGGATGCGGCGGTTACCCCAATACCCACGGGCGTATTAATTTCGTGGGCGATCCCCGCGACCATGCCCCCCAGTGCCGATAGTTTTTCTGCGCTAAGCAATTGCTGTTGCACCCGTTTGAACGCTGTGTAGTCGGTGCCTATGCCCTGGTATCCGGCAAAACTGCCGTCGTTATGATAGAAGGGGGTGCCGCTGATCTTTATACAAAAGGGATCGCCATTGGGCTTGATGCCGTTGTACTCGAACTCCTTAAACGCACGCTGGTTTTCGATATCCTGTTGATGGGACTGCCAGTCAGGGTTGTTGGAATAACCCTCGACATGGTCGGCGAACTCCTGCCGGGTTTTGCCCAAAATATCCTCGGGTTTATACCCCATCACTTCAAAGAATCGCGTAGAGAGGTAGGTGAAACGGTTCTGGGCATCCATCTCCCAGATCCAGTCGGAGGTCGACTCGGCAATGTTGCGAAAGCGCTCTACGCTGCGCTTGAGCTCATGTTCCAGCTCGACCTGGGCAGTGACGTCGCGCCCTGCACCACGATAACCCACAAAACGGCCCTCCGCGTCGAACAGCGCCTTACCACTCACACGATAATAGAAGACCTCTTCATCCCTGCGCAGGGCGTACTGGAACTCATGAAAATCCTGATGGGCTTCCATCGTGCGCCGATGCTCCTGCCAGGCGTCTGTATCGCCATCGAACAGTAGCGGAGCAAAGAAATCCCAGCGTGTTTTACCCAGTATATCTTCCTGGTTGAGCCGCATTTTTTGTAGAACATGCTCCGAGACGTAGGTGAAACGGAGGTCTGCATCGGTCTCCCAAATGGAATCGAGCATAAACTCCGCAATATCCAGCAGCCGCTCCTTGTTGGTTCGCAACCTGTTTTCGGCCTCTTCGTGTTTGCTCTTGACGTCGTGCAAGTGCACGCTTTGGAGCGAGTAGGCACGCTGCAGTTGCTGTTGCTCTTTCCAGATGGAGTACTGCTCTTTGAGCATCACCTCGACACAGGTTCGAACAATGGCGGCATAGTTCCTAGCTTCGGCTAGCGGGGCGGCAATGCCTATATTGAGTACCGGCTTGCCCTCCAGGTGTGCCGGCAGGTTGTACCCTTCGAGCATTGATGGGGAGCGAGCGGCGGCTTCGGCGCTCACCTCGAGTTCCGGGAGTTCTCCCCGCAGTATTCGCGCAGCACCCTCATGCCGCGTGCCGATCCGGCCCTCGATTGACGAGGCTACAATAGTCCCGGCCGCTGCCATAAAGGTGATTTCGCAGGGGATCTGCGCCGCAATTTTAAGGCAGATAGATTCGAGGGTGTCTGCGGCAATGCGAAAGCCTTCACCACACACTACAGCGGCGCCGGCTTCGGCAAGGGGGCGGGCGGTGGTGGGTGTTTTGATGACCATGAGAAGGTTTGACCTGTTGCGCTGTTGCCCTGTTGACCTAGGTGGACTTGTGGCTACCATCACACAGCGGCGCGTTTGCTGTTTGTTTGCAGGCGCAAAAAAACAGTTTTTTATCCTCGGTGGCGTCATAGGGTAGGGGTGTTATCCCCGTTCCCGAGTGGGAACCGTCGCAAAAGGGTTGCTTGCTGCTGCGACCGCAGGCGCACCAAAAATAGCGCTTCCCCTGGGTTACTTCTACGGCAACGGGGGCGTCACCGGCACGAACAGTGTCACTCATTTAGGCCTCCAAGTAGGTGCTTGCGCCCCTCAAGGATAGCTCAAGGGCCGGGAAACTCTAGGCACGGCAAGCGCGGGATTGGGGGCCACGCCTACTACCTCGTTGGCCACACCCGCCGAGGCGCCATGGCCAGCTATTCAAGAGGAAGCAGCAATACAAGAGCGCAGGCCCGCTCTAAAAAATCGCCGCCATTGGAGTGGGCCGCAGTGCGCCACCGACACCGGTACTAAAGCGGAAATCGGCTCTCATCTTTCGGGGAGGCCGGGCTTCACGCCTGGTTGGTGTTCGGCTCGTAGATTACATAGATCTTTTTCGTGGTCTCTATGACCTCCCACTCACCGCTAAACCCTGCGGGTATCACAAAATTATCGCCGCTGCGCAAATGTACCTCGTTGCCCTCGGTATCGCGCACGATGGAATGCCCCTGCAGGATTTGGCAAAATTCATGCTCGCTGTAGTCGATACGCCAGCATCCCGGTTCGGATTGCCATACACCGCTAAAAAACTGCTCGCTGGGGTCGCTGTAGTGATTCCAGAGGCTTTGTTCGGGGTTGCCGGTGATCAATTTAGCCCCATCGACTTTGTAGGTTTCAGCATCCACATTGCTCTTGTTGAATAGAACAATATTTTTTACATTCAAAGGCATAAAAGGCTCCAGTAAAAGCTTTTTTGAGGGTTTTTAAGGGTATATCGGGAAAAGTCTACTCTCGGATAAGTTTTTGTGCAATAAAATGAACAGCTGTAGATTTGTCAACGTGCAGGCGGGCCGAGAAACCAAGTGTTATAGTAGGATAAAGGCGGGCGGTGAACGGCTGTGCTGGGGATTAAGGAGGGTTTGTTGTGGTGCGCATCATTGCATTTGCTGGCAGTGCCCGCAGGCACTCCTGGAATAAAAAGCTGGCCGCGATCGCGGCGGAGGGAGCCCGTGGGGCAGGAGCCGAAGTGACCCTGCTGGATCTTGCTGATTATCCCATGCAGATCTATTGTGAGGATCTGGAAGCCGAGCAGGGATTTCCTGATAGTGCCCGCCGTTTTAAGCAGTTACTGGCGGAGCATGACGGGTTCCTGATTGCGTCTCCAGAGCACAACAGCGCGTACAGTTCATTGTTGAAAAATGCCATCGACTGGGCCACCCGTCGCGAGGGAGAGGATGAGCCTCCTCTGATGGCATTTAGCGGTAAGGTGGCTGCCTTGATGTCGACCTCTCCCGGTGCTTTGGGCGGTCTGCGTGGCCTGGTGAGCCTGCGGATGCTGTTGGGTAATCTTGGCGTTATTCTGCTGCCCCAGCAGCAAGCTATTGGGCTGGCGGCCACGGCTTTCGATGACGATGGACAGCTCCTCGATAGCGGCCAGCAAGCCAGGGTTCATAGCCTGGGTGAGGAGCTGGTCCGTGTAGCGCACGCCCTAAAACGCCCCTAGCGTACCGGGCGCTTTGGTGTGCAGCCTGCTCTCTAAGGATTCATCAGCCTGCGAAAAGCAGGGGCTATTGATGGGTGCGCGGGAGGTGTTATTGCCTCTGTGGCGCAATGAGCGCCGGGTGAAAGGCGAGCTCTAGCTGTCCAGCTCCCGGGGAAAGAACAGCGCCTGGCTGTTTCGATACGTCTGCTTGAGCAGCTCTTCAACGTTGATCTCCAGTTCGTCGGCGATACGTTGCGCGATAAAGGGCAGGTAGCAGGGGCTGTTGGGCCTGCCTCGATAGGGGACGGGGGCAAGATAGGGGGAATCGGTTTCCAGTACGATCTGTTCGAGGGGGGTCGAACGCACGACGTCACGCACATTCTCTGCCCGGTTAAAGGTGGTGATGCCGTTGAAACCGAGTTTAAAACCCTGCTCGATACAGTATTGCGCCAGCTCCATTCCAGACGTAAAGCTGTGAATTACCCCCTTGTGGGTTAGGGATTGTTCGAAATTGGCAAGGATAGCCCGGGTATCCTCATCCGCCTCGCGAGTGTGGATCACCACGGGCATCTGTTTATCAACGGCGATCTGTAACTGGCGCTCGAATACCTCGCGCTGTACCTTGCGATCGGCGTGGTCGTAGTGGTAATCAAGTCCAATCTCTCCCACTGCCAGCATCCGGGGGTCATCCAGTTGCTCAATGATCTGGGCTTCCACGTCGATGTTGTACTGTTCGGCATCGTGGGGGTGGATGCCCTGGGTGCCCCAGATACGGTCATCCACCCGGCTCAGGTTCAGAACCTTGTCCAGGTTATCCGCCGAAACCGCAATGGTCACCATGCGCTCGATGCCGATCTCACGGGATTGTTCCAGCAGCTGCGCCAGTTGCTCCTCATCGAGGTAGTCGAGGTGGCAGTGGGTCTCGATAATCGGGTGGTCGAAACGGGGGATGTCAGGTCGTTTTTTACTCATGGGAACTCCAGTCAAGATCGCGTTATTTTATCACAGCGCGATCGGTGGCTGGCTAGTTACCGGTTTGTAAAAGTGGTTTCGCGACCGCCGAGTGCAGCCATTGGCAAAAAAGCCTGACCCGTTCTAGTTCCCGTTTTTCCCTGGGCATCACAAGGTAGTAGGCGTAGTCAGAGGAGAGGCTAACGTCGAAGGGCTTAATCAGGCGACCGCTTGCCAGCTCCTGTTCGACCAGGGTTGAGCGGGCGAGGGCGATGCCCTGACCTGAGAGCGCCGCTTCAATGGCGAGGCTGGAGTCACCGATGGTATAACCGGGGTTGCGTGGTTGGTAGTCAACCCCTGCGGCCCGAAACCAGTTTGCCCAGTCCAGGTCGCCGGGTCCCATATCATGCAGCAAGCGCTGGTTGAGCAGGTCTGCGGGTTGGGAGAGGCCCGGCGCACCCTCAAGCAGGTTGGGCGTGCAGACAGGAAAGGCTTCATCTTCCATCAGCAGCTCGCTGCAGAGACCGGGGTAATCGCCACTACCGAAGCGGATGGCCATGTCGATGTCGCTGTTGCCGAAGTCGACCAGTGCTAGCGACGCCGAGATGCGCACCTCCTGTTCGGGGTGGAGGGTGGAAAATTTCAGTAGCCTGGGAATCAGCCAACGATAGGCGAGCGATGGCAGTACTGACAGGTTGAGGGGGCGCTGTTGCTGCTCCAGGAAGACGGCCTCTATCCCCTGCTGCAATGAGTGCATCGCTGCGCTTACATAAGGCAGTAGCCGTTGTCCCTCATCGGTTAGCAGGAGGTGGCGGTTAAGGCGGCGAAAAAGGGGATAACCCAGCTGCTCCTCCAGCTGACGGATCTGCTGGCTGACCGCAGCCTGGCTGACGAAGAGTTCGGCGGCGGCGCGGGTAAAGCTCAGCTGGCGCGCGGCAGTTTCAAACACCCGTAAGCTGTTGAGTGAGGGGAGGCGTGGGTTCATCTTGTATTCGGATAAGTAAAACTTATTTATACGTTAGATTTAACCGTTTGTCGAAAAGATCCTTGATTGCTAATTTGACGGCTCAAGCTTGCTGAATGACAGCATTTTACGAACGAGGAGGTTCTCCATGAATCAGGGATTATGCATAAACGATAGTTGTGGTTGTGTGGCGCCGCGCGAAACATCAGGGGCAACGCTGTCGGGGTCATTGATCGGTACCTTGACCCTGTGGCGAGAGCGTGCGCGTACGCGTCGTTATCTCCGTGAAATGCCTGCATATCTGCTAAAGGACATTGGGGTCGATGAGTCCCAGCGCCAGCAGGAGGTAGAGAAACCATTCTGGCGCTGAGTTGTTTGGCTTACTGAGCCAGCATGAAGTCAAGAAATGCACGGTTGGCACGGCTCAGGTAGCCGCCGCGCTTGCAGGCGATGGCCAGCTTGAGCCGAACGGGGTCGGCGAAGGGAACGGCGATGAGCTTAGAGTCATCGGCGATTACCATCTTAAGAAAGGTGGTAATCGCAAATCCGTTTTCAACGATCGACTTGGTCAGGGGAATCAGGTTGGTTTCGAATGCGATACGCGGGCTCAGGTCATGTTCTGTGCAGATGCGGTCGATAAATTCACGGTGGAAGTAGCCTGGTTTGAAGAGCACCAGCTCCTCGGCAAAAAAGTCCTCAAAACTGATCGCGGGCTGACCTGCAAAGGGGTGATCCTGATGTACGCACACGATCATCTCCTCCTCATGGAATCCATGGGTTTCCAGTGTTGGCGGGAGGTTGTGGTCAACCACTATGCCCAGGTCCAGCTCGCCGCTGAAGAGCATCTGTTGAATGGCCCGGGTGCCCGCCTCCACCACACTGAGCTTGAGGTTGGGGTAGCGATGCTTGAAGGCCATCAGGAGAGGGGGGAAGTAGTAGGACCCCAGCATACTGGGAATCCCGATGGATACCTCGCCTCGTTCTAATCCGCCGAGTTCGGCCATCTCTCGTTCCGCATCCCGCAGTTGCGCCAATATGATGTCGGCGTGGTGAAGCAGCCGCTCGCCATCGGCGGTGAGGGCAATGCGTTTGTCCTGTCGGTTGAACAGGGTGAGCTGCAGGGAGTGCTCCAGTTTCTGGATGGCGATGCTTACGGCGGGCTGCGCCATCTTCAGCTCTTCGGCAGCTCGGGTGAAGTTGAGGTGTCGCGCTACGGCTTGCAGGCATTGCAGTTGACGTAAATTCATGGGGTGAGGGTTCCGTAGCGATGCAGGATCTTTATTATATTAAATTGGTATCGATGCGATATGAATAATATATTTTAATTATGGTTTGTGGCGCTGCTAAAGTCCCCGCCATGATTGAGATACGCACCCCGCAATTCTGGCGCTCCACCCTGGCCCTGAGCCTGGGCTCCTTTATGGTATTCGCCAATATCTATACTACTCAGCCGATGCTCCCCCAGCTCAGTGAACAGTTTGCTGTGTCACCGCTGGTGGCCAGCTGGAGCCTGTCGTTGACCACCTTGATGTTGGCGTGCTCGCTGCTCATTTACGGACCCCTGTCGGACGCCATTGGCCGACGCGGGCTGATGCTGGGGTCGCTGGCGGGGGTACTACTGCTTACCCTGGGGTTGGGTTTTGTGGAGGAGTTTCAAACGCTGTTGTGGCTGCGGGTGGCACAGGGGTTTCTGTTGGGCGGATTGCCTGCGATCGCTATCGCCTACATGGGAGATGAATACAGTAAACCTGCGCTGGGCATTGCGGTGGGTATCTATATCAGTGGTAATACCCTCGGGGGAATCGGGGGGCGCCTGATAGGCGGTTTTATGACTGACCTGGCCGGTTGGCAGAGCGCCTTCTGGGTGATGTCCGGGATCAGCCTGCTGTGCCTGCTGCTGTTGATCTGGTTGCTTCCCCCTTCCCGTCACTTTACCCCCAAGCCCTTTCGTCTGGGAGCAGTACTGGGCGATATGGCCAGCCACCTGCGCAATCCGGTACTGCTGCTGGCGTATTTAATTGGTGGGCTCAACTTCTTTATTTTTATCAACCAGTACAGTTACGTTACCTTCTTGTTAAGCGCCGACCCCTACCTGTTGTCGGCGAGTTTTCTGGGTATGTTGTTTCTTTGCTATCTCAGCGGTACCTTTGCGTCGGCCCTTTCGGGAAGGGTGGCCCAGCGTCTTGCGCAGCCGCTGTGTATGTTGCTTGGAATCGGGATGTTTATCAGCGGCACACTGGTGACCTTGATCCCCAGTTTGTGGGCGATTCTGGCCGGTTTATTGATCAACAGCTTCGGTTTCTTCTTTTGTCACTCCATGGCCAGCTCCTGGGTGAGCCATAATGCCCGGTTCGCCCGCGGCAGTGCATCCTCGCTCTATCTGGTATTTTATTATGTTGGCGCCAGCTGCGGCGGGTTCTATCTCGAACCTTTCTGGCAAAGTGCTGGTTGGCAGGGAGTGGTGTTGGGCTCGTTGTTGGTGTTGGCGTTGACCGCCGCAATGGCGCTCAAACTTTGGCTGATGTGGCGCACAGGAGAGGGAGCTGCTGTGGAGGGAGCCGCGCTCCGTGGTAGCAAAACAGAGGTGGGGCAGCAGCGGTGCTCCATTGCCCGTTAGTTACACCCTGAAAGGTCGTCACTGAGCCCTATGGCGGTATTTGAGTGGGAGCCGCCTTTACGCTATTTAAGGAGGGTGAAGGGGAGCCGGTGGTCGCTGCGATGACGACACCTGTCCCGGGGGCTGGCTTCATTGCCGTGGGAAATTGCATCTTCTGTCAAAGCTGCTAACGTATGCCCGATTTTCTTCTCGGGACCCGACCATGAGCGACAGCATCAAACTTACCGAATACAGCCACGGCGCCGGTTGTGGTTGCAAGATTGCGCCGGGGGTTCTGGACCGCATTCTGCAGAGCGATCTTGTGTTGCCCGACGACAAGCGGCTGCTGGTAGGCAACAGTTCCAAGGACGATGCCGCCGTGTACGATCTGGGCAACGGCACTGGCGTTATAAGTACGACCGATTTCTTTATGCCGATCGTCGATGATCCTTTCGATTTTGGACGCATCGCCGCGACCAATGCAATTAGTGATGTTTATGCCATGGGGGGAACCCCTCTCATGGCCATCGCTATTTTGGGGTGGCCGATCAGCGTACTCGACGCCGAGGTGGCGAGCAAGGTGGTTGAGGGCGGTCGTCAGGCCTGCCTGGATGCGGGTATCCTGCTGGCGGGTGGTCACAGCATAGACGCCCCCGAGCCTATTTTCGGACTCGCCGTCACCGGTCAGGTTGCCCTCGATCGGCTGAAACAGAACGATACCGCCACCGCCGGAAACCGACTGTACCTGACCAAACCACTGGGCGTCGGCATCCTCTCCACCGCGCAAAAAAAGAAAGTGTTGAAACCCGAGCATGGGCACATCGCTCGTGACAGCATGTGCGCACTCAATACCATCGGTGCCGAGCTCGCGGCGCTGCCCGGGGTTAGGGCAATGACCGATGTGACCGGGTTTGGTCTGTTGGGCCATCTGCTGGAGATGTGTGAAGGCAGCGATCTGGATGCCCGCATCGACATGGCGGGAGTGCCGGTGATTCCCGAGGCCGAGCAGTATCGCTTGCAAGGATGCGTACCTGGAGGAACCTTACGTAATTACCAGAGCTACGGCCATAAGGCGCAGGCACTGGATGAAGCACTTCAGCATATCCTCTGCGACCCGCAAACCAGCGGAGGTTTGCTGGTGGCCGTAGAGCCCGAAGCCGAGTCCGAGTTTCTGGCGCTTGCCGAGTCTAGGGGGTTCTCCCTGAGCTGCCTGGGTGAGCTGACCGCACCGCAGGGCGGGTTGCGTGTTGAGGTGATCGCCCCATGAGCCATCAACCCGATACCGACCACTACCTGGCGCTGTTTCTTAATGACACTCCGTTGATGGATGTGCGCGCGCCGGTGGAGTTCGACAAGGGGGCCTTTCCTTGCAGCGAAAATCTGCCGCTGCTTGATGATCTTCAACGTGAGGTGATTGGAACCCGCTATAAGGATGCCGGGCAGGATGCCGCAATCGCGCTGGGTAACGAGCTGGCCACCGCGGAGATTCGCGATGCACGGCTGGCGAGTTGGAGAACCTTTGTTGATGCCCACCCCGATGGGGTCCTTTACTGCTTTCGTGGCGGTTTGCGCTCAAAAGTCACCCAGCAGTGGTTGGCCGAGGCCGGGTTTACTATGCCCTTCGTCGAGGGCGGCTATAAGGCGATGCGTCGATTCTTGATCGATAGCATTGATCAGATCGCAGCCACGACCAAATTTCAGGTCGTCGGCGGTTTTACCGGTACGGGTAAGACTCCGCTGCTGGCGGAGTTGGAAAACAGCATCGACCTGGAGGGAATTGCTAATCACAAAGGCTCCAGTTTTGGTAAGCAGATTGGTGGTCAGCCAACCCAGATCAATTTTGAAAACAGCCTTGGGGTTCGCATGCTCAAACTGCGGGAGGTAGCGCATCCTTATATGGTGGTGGAGGATGAAAGTCGCGCGGTGGGGCGTTGTGGGTTGCCCTTATCCCTACTGGAAGCGATGGCTATTGCGCCGGTGGTGGTCATTGAAGCGGGTCTGGAGGAGCGGATTGAGCGCCTGCAGCGCGAGTACGTTGATGAGATGCTGGTGGCCTACCAGTGTCATTGGGGTGACGACGAGGGCTACCTGAAATTTTGTGCCTACCTGCTGGATGCGATTGAGGGCATTCGACGCCGACTCGGTGGGGAGCGCTATCAGAAGTTGCGCGGGTCGCTGGAGACCGCTTTACAAAGTCGGCAATTGGAGTCGGTTGCGGGTGTTTATCGCGATGCGATCGCCCAGGTGTTGGATCAGTACTACGATCCAATGTACCGCTACCAGCTGGATCAGAAAAAAGAGCGTATCTGCTTTCGTGGTCGTTATGCCGAGGTTGTGGATTACTTGCGCGGCTAGCCCCGGGGTGCCGACACGTCACTTCCAACTTAATACAAGGGATATTTCATGAGTCATATTTGGACGCCCTCCAGCTGGAGGGAGTGCCCCATCCAGCAACAGCCGGAGTACCCGGATACCGCCGCGCTGCATAGTGCGGAAGCGCAGTTGGCCAGCTTTCCTCCCCTGGTGTTCGCCGGTGAGGCTCGCGATCTCAAGCAACAGTTGGCGGAGGTGGCCGAAGGCCGCGCTTTTTTGCTACAGGGTGGGGACTGCGCAGAGAGCTTTGCCGAGTTTGGTGCTGACACGATTCGAGATACCTTTAAGGTCTTGCTGCAGATGGCGGTGGTACTCACCTTTGGTGCCAGTTGCCCGGTGGTTAAAGTGGGGCGCATGGCAGGGCAGTTTGCCAAGCCGCGTAGTGCTGGTATGGAAGCGGTCGGTGGTGTGGAGCTACCCAGCTATCGCGGTGATATCGTAAACGGTATCGAGTTCGACGCAGGGTCCCGAGTGCCGGACCCCCAGCGTATGCTGCAGGCCACCAACCAAGCCGCCGCGACCCTGAACCTGTTGCGGGCGTTTTCCAAGGGCGGTATGGCCGACCTTCATCAGGTGCACCGCTGGAATCTGGATTTTATTAAAAATCGCGCCCTCAGCGAACGTTATCAGCACCTCGCCGATCGCATCGATGAAACCCTGGGGTTTATGGCAGCCTGCGGCATGACCGCTGAAAATACCAAGGCGATTCGGGAAACCACTCTCTACACCTCCCACGAGGCGCTGTTACTGAATTACGAGCAGGCATTTACTCGGCGAGACAGCCTCAGTGGCGACTGGTATGACTGCTCGGCGCATATGTTGTGGATCGGTGATCGCACACGCCAACTGGATTCGGCCCATGTCGAATACCTCAGTGGCGTATGCAACCCCATTGGAGTCAAGGTCGGGCCCTCCATCAGCGAAGATGAGTTGTTGCGTTTGATTGCACGTCTTAATCCGAATAATGAAGCGGGCCGCCTGAACCTGATTGTACGTATGGGAGCCGAATCCGTCACCGAGCTGTTCCCTCCTTTGTTGCGGGCGGTTCAGCGGGAGGGTGCCAAGGTGGTCTGGAGCTGTGATCCGATGCATGGCAACACGATCAAGGCGAGCAACGGCTACAAGACTCGACCCTTCGACCAGATTTTGCGGGAGGTCCGTGGCTTCTTCGAAGTGCACCGTGCCGAGGGTAGTTATGCCGGCGGCGTTCACTTTGAGATGACCGGGCAGAATGTAACCGAGTGCACCGGGGGTAGCGGCTCGATCACCGAGGATGCCCTGGCCGACCGCTACCACACTCACTGTGACCCGAGGTTGAATGCCGACCAGGCGCTGGAACTGGCATTTTTGATTGCCGAGATGCTCAAGGAGAGTCGCCCGGGCGTTCGCTGATCAGGGTTTGCTGCTCAGGCCGTAGCCCATCCACTTATAGAGGTTGTCGTTCATGACATGGGCCGAATGCCCGCTTTCGATTGAGTGGGAAATCCAACTGGCCATCGCCTCGAGTGGAAGGTCGCAGGTACTGGCTTTGGAGATACCGACATAGAGTTCAAAGGTAGCGATATCCACCGGCATCTTCTCGAACACCCCCTCCATATTGAGTAGGGAGACGAAGAGGTCATCCTGGATCTGGGGGTAGATGGCGTAATCGATACGCCCGACATGGAGCATCTTGAGCCCCTGTTGGGCGTTCTGGATGCGTATCAGGTCGAGTTCTGCGTCGGCAAAGGTTTCGAAGCGATTGCCCAAATAGGTATCTTTGGACGCGACGCCCTTGAGGCCTCGAAGTTGGTTCCAGTCGCTAATATTCAGGTTGCTGCGGCGGTTGGTGATCACGATATAGCTTTGGGTGTAGATCGGAGGTTCGATAAAAATCGTATACGCTTCGGTTTCGGGTGAGCGCGCCATGGCAGGGTTGATATCAAATTTTCCCAGCCTGAAATCCCGCATTACCCGATTGTTGCCACCTTTAAAGTCGGATGCGACAGCGATGCCCTGTTCGGCGAGCATCTCCTCTACCAGGTCAGGAGCCGAGCCCAGGGTCGACAAGTAATCTCCCCAGACGACGGGGGGTAAGTTGGGATGGCCGGCGAGTTTAACCTGTTCGCAGGTGTTACTGTATACAGCGGCGGACGCAGTTGTCAGCCAGATTAACAGCAGGGATTTAAGTGACCAGTCGCGCATGGTTTTTGTATGTTTTTGTTAGGGAGCTTGCGAGCAACCCCCTTGAGCGAAATGTTGATCGATTTACTCAAGCTTATCACGGCTTGGCGCTAAGAGAGAATATTCAATGTCAATGACTTCGCAGCGCGTTCAGCCAAGGCGTTTGGTCGATGGGATCAAGGTAGCGTTCGGTGAGCAGGCGATACGCCTGAGTGGGCGCGGTCTGTGTTGCAGCTTCAGGCAGGGAGAACACTTTTACCGGCGCACCCTCAATGGCCAGTGGTGGCGTGTCGATGGCGTACGCCAGCGACTTGATGAACCGCAGGTCGATTCGCTGCTGGGAGCGTTGCGGGAATACTGCCAGGCTTTACTGAGGCAGCGCCTTGATCCCGAGGTTGCCGAGTTGATCCGGCATTCGCTGCACGTTGACTACGACGCCGATGGGGCTCGATATCGGCAGATCTATCGCGAGGATGTCCCGATTTTGCCGCCGGATCGGTATCGTGACCTGGTGGTACAGCCCGCTACCGGCTGTCCCAACAGTCGTTGTAATTTTTGTGCCTTTTATCGACAGCACCCCTTCGCCGTGCTGTCGGAGCCCGACTTCCAGCAGCAGCTGATTGATATCAAAGACTGGCTGGGAGATGGTTTCAGGCACCGCAATGGGGTCTTTTTGGGGTCGGCTAATGCGCTGGCGCTTTCCCAGCGGCGCCTGTTAGTAGTATTGGCTCATATTTACCAACAGTTCGGCGCCCTTTCGCGGGGCGTTGCCAGCTTCTGGGATCCCGATTTTTCGCCTGCGCGCACGCTTTCTGAGTGGCGTGCATTGCGCCGTGCCGGTGTTCGGCGTCTGGTAGTGGGGGTCGAAACCGGGGCGGGGTCGCTGCGTCAACAGCTGGGGAAATCCGGTGATATGCAACAGCTTGCCCAGATGCTGACGGGGGCTAGAGGCGGCGGCATGGAGTTAGGTCTGTGCATTCTGGTGGGAGCGGGCGGTCAATCAGGTAGTCAGTATCACCTGCAACAGACACTGCAATGGGTCTCTGCTCTTCAGTTGCAGCCACAGGATTTGATCTACCTGTCCCAGCTGCGTACAGACAGCGAACACTTATCAGGAGCACCGGAACAGGAGCCGTGGATGAAGGCAGAGTTAAGACAGTTTTCCCATCATCTGGCCAGCGCTACCCAAGCAAAAGTTACAGAATATCGGATGGAGCATTATGGCTATTACAGTTGAGCAACAATCATTTTATAAACGTCTCCAGCAGCAGGCCCGGGCCCTTTTAGGGCAAGAGCAGGACGCCATTGCCAATATGGCCAATCTCTCCAGCCTTCTGTTTATGGAGATGCCGCGTGTGAACTGGGTAGGTTTCTATCTGGCGCAAGACGAGCAGTTAGTGCTGGGGCCGTTTCAGGGCCGACCGGCCTGTATTCGCATCGATATTGGAAAGGGGGTTTGCGGTGCAGCAGCCCAGAGCGGGCAACCACAGCTGGTTGAGGATGTGCATGCCTTTCCAGGCCATATAGCTTGCGATGCGGCGAGTATGAGTGAGTTGGTCATACCCTTCCATGATGAACGGGGTTTGCTAGGAGTTTTGGATATTGACAGTCCGGATGCGGGGCGCTTCAACGCCGCCGACCTGCAGGGATTGCTCCCGTTGGTTGGGCTGCTCAACGGCAGTCACTTTGAATTCCTGCGCCGTTAATCCAGCGGCCTCTAGTGGCCACTGTTGAGCCGCAGCGGTACTTCGATCTCGAAACAGATGCCGTGTCCGGGCTCGCTGGAACAGTGGATCTGTCCCTGTAGCATTTGGGTTACGGTGTTATAGACGATATTTAACCCCAACCCTTTGCTGCGAGTGGCGCTCGCGCTAAAGAAAGGTTCGAATATCCTTTTTCTAACCTCGTCGTTAACACCGATGCCATTATCGCTATAAACCAGACGTACTAGCTTGTCGCTGCTCTCGACATCAATTGTGATCTGGCCGTTGGGGGTGTGGGCAAAACCGTGCTCGATGGAGTTGTTTACCAGGTTCGTAATGATCTGATAGAACGCGCCAGGGTAACTGTGCAACATAAGGTTGTCCGGACAGCGCAGATCCACGCGGTGTCCATCGGTTTGCAGTCGTGGCGTGACACCCTTGATCATCTCACCCAGGTATTCGTGGAGATAGAAGTCTCTCATCTCCTCATTGTTTTTGTCGGCCGCCATCAGTTTAAAGCTACTGATCAGGTCGGAGGTGATGCGGATATTGTTTTGGATCAGCTGCAAGCCTTCGTTCAGAATGCTCATAAAATGAACCAATTCGCTGCGTTTGAGCTCCTGGTCCTCGATTTTGGACAATAGTTCGGCGGTGGACCGCTCCAGGTGCGACGCTGCCGTGATGCAGATACCTATGGGTGTATTGATCTCGTGGGCTACGCCAGCAACCAGGTTTCCAAGCGATGCCTGTTTCTCCGATTCGATCAACTGGCTCTGTAGTTCGGTGAGCCGCTGTACACTTTGTTGCAGGTCCTGGGTGCGCTCCTCCACTCGATCCTCAAGTTGGGCGTTGAGCCGCTGCACCTCCTCCTCTGCCTGTTTGCGCTCGGTGATATCGATAACCAGGCCTTCCAGGGTAACCTCGCTGGTTTCATCGTTGTAGACCTCCATGCCGCGCTCAAGTACCCAGCGGATATCCTTTTCGAGGGTAACGATCCGGTAGGTGAGTTGATAGGCACGCTGATGGGTGGTCGCATCCTCTATCTGGTCCAACACTCGAGGCAGGTCGTCACGATGGATGATGGAGCCGAAGCTCACCAGCTTGCTGTCGGTCAATTGTTCGGGGCGGTACCCGGTGAGGTCGATGCAACCTGCGCTCGCCATTAAAAGGTTTCGGGTGTTGCTCTTTTCGCAGCGATAGGCCATGCCCGGAATGGTTGATAGTAGGCGTTCCAGTTCGAGGCTACGATGGTTCAACTCCTGTTGCGAATCCCGAAAGTTGATCAGGGTGCTGCGAAAAGTGCCCACCGCGGAAAATATCTCGGAAAACTCATTATTCGATGAGGTCGCCGGTATCCGCACATCGGTGTTTCCGCGCGATAGCTCCGCGAGGGATGATACCAACTGGCCGATGCTTCCCTCCAATTGACGCGATAGTATCCAGCTGCTCAGCAGGATAAAGGAGATGGTAATCAGTAGTAGCATCCCCAGGCGAAACAGCTCTTGATCGGTTTGCTCCTGTATCCGCAGCAGCTGGCCAACACCCTGTTGCCGGTGACCTTCGAGAAACTGCCCCAGATCCTCAATTGCCGCCTTGAACGCAGTATTTGCGCGGCTTAGTGGATCGGGTTCTGCACTGGTGGGGTTCGAATCGGCTAGCCCCTGTGCGACAGTTCCCAGACTGTTGAGGTACTGTTCGAGACGTTCACCGATTCGATCCAGTCTGGCCAGCGCTGAATCGTCGAAGGCAATGCGTTGGCGGAGGTGGGAGATCAGGTCGACCAGCGTCTCGATCTCTCCGATTCCGATGCGCAATTGAGTATCGCGCTGTTGGTCGGTGGCGGCCTCGCTGAGGTTTGCCATCAACGCCAGGTGCTGCTCGATTAATTGGTCACGATAACTGCTCAGGGTATCAGAGGTATCGCTATAGCTTTCATAGAGGTTGGTGATTTTGACCGACTGGGTTCCCTGGGTGGCAAAAAAACTGAACGCCACATAGCCGACCAGGATTGCCGTAAACAGGGGGATAAGCAGGTACTGCGTCTTAACTTTCATAGCACTCAGAATGGACCAAAGAAGTGAACTTGGCTAGCAATCCCCGTACAAGATTGGCCGCGATGGTTGCAAAATATACTGCTTGGTTTATAAAGTCTGCTAACTGTAAAACAATATAAGAGCCATGAGCGACAAAAGACGACATTTACGCACCGATATGAATCTGCTGATCAGGGTCTGGGGGGACGAGACGCCTGAAACACTTTTGCATACCCGCGATCTATCCGATGGAGGGTTATTCCTACTGACCGAGGAACACGAAAATCCTCCAGTAGGCACGATTGTTAATGTGCAGGTTCAGGGCTTACCCATCGATGCACCTGTTAAAACGATGAAGGTGGTGCGCATGGAGCCCTCGGGAGTTGGGTTGATGCATATCGACTAGGCTGCCCGAGCGCTGGTGAGATCGGGGTAGTATTGAGTCCGGTTGTTTCTGCCGCCTGTATACAGCTCACCACAACATGACCATCAGTCTATTGCCAGTAACTGCGGTTAGGGTGCTTATAGCTCGCTTGTGCTTGCTTGAAAGCGTTGTATCTGCGGCCAGTCAACGGCGGTGGCAGAGCTCGGGCGATTGTCGCACCGGTTCACGGACTCACAGGCGCTCGATGGGCTGTATCCTGTGGCAAGGCGATAGTTTCTCAACTCGATAATTGTTCAAGCTGGTAATTGTTCAAGCTGATATGGGGCCGTGAGCGGGCGCTAGAGCGAGGCTGGCTCGATGGAGTATTTGCTTTGAATGGGGCGCACGGACAATAGACGAGCAGACCTGATCTGCCCGGAATGCCTCAATAGCGCGGGTCTTGTGATCAGTCCACCAGAGCAAGCACGGTGATAAGGGCGGCAAGGGCGAGAATTACCCACAACGCAACATCTCCGATTCGGTGCTCCAGCGCGTCCAGTTCTTTAAGGGTCATCTTTGCGTTCTCTCATGTACTGTTTTAACAGTAGCCTGTTTTTTATGGACTCGGCCGCGTCATAAAAAATCAGTCTAACTCGACATCGCCTTTAGCTCAGATAGCTCTATTTAGGTCGCAGGCGTTACAATAGCCGTCTTCACCGCCTTTGGAACTGTTCGTGAATCTTTATCTGGAAACCCTCCTGTTTACCGTAGAAGTTACGGTGCCGATCTTTGTTATTGTCTTTCTCGGCGCGTTCCTGCGCCGGATCGGGTTTATCAACGAAAATTTTATCGAGGTCTCCTCGAAGCTGGTGTTTAACGTGACGCTGCCGGCGCTGCTGTTTATCAGTATCATTAAGCTGGACCTTTCCCTGGTATTCGATCCTCGCCAGCTGGTTTTTTCGTTACTGGGGACCCTGGCGGTTTTTTCTGCACTGTGGTGGATGTCAGGCACGCTAATAGCCCGCGGTGACCAGCGCGGTGTGTTCGTGCAGGGCTGTTTTCGCAGTAACCTGGGGATCACGGGGTTAGCACTGTCGGCCAACATGTACGGTGAACCCGGCCTGGCGATGGCGTCGCTGTTGATGGCGGCGTTAACCCCCCTCTACAACGTGTTGTCGGTGTTTGCCCTGATGGCCGCCAATCGGCAGGGAGAACGTATCGATTGGAAGGGGATTGGTCTGGGGATCGTGCGCAACCCGCTTATCCTGTCAATCGGCGCAGCGGTATTGTTGGCGCGATTCAGTGTGGAGTTACCTGCAGTATTGCTGAAAACCGGTAGCTACTTCTCCGCGATGACGCTGCCCCTGGCGCTGTTGGGTATTGGAGGCACCCTCAGCCTTAAGGCTCTGGGCAAGGCGTCCTCGCTTTCGCTATGGGCGACATTACTGAAGCTGGCGCTGGTGCCGGTTGCACTTACTCTGGGGGCGTTGATGCTGGGGTTTCGGGGGGAAGCGCTGGGCATCATGTTTCTGATGTTTGCCAGTCCTACGGCAGCGGTTAGTTTCGTGATGAGCCGGGCGATGGGGGGAGACGCTGAACTGGCGGCCAGTATCATTCTAATGACCACCCTGGGGTCCCTGATCAGTATCAGTGCCGGAATATTCGTGCTGCGCTTATTGCAGTTGGCCTAGAGAGGGGAACGGCTTGCCTGAACCTGCCCGCTAATTGGGGGGCGAGAGTGGCTGCGATCCATTGGCGAAGGGGTTGGTCAATGAAGAGTCGATACCGGCCAGCAATACATCTGCGTGATAACGTTGCATCAATCCTCGCACGGCATGCTCTTCGTGGCGCCTGATATCAACGATTATCAAGAGTTTTCCATCGTTAATTGCACGTTGGAAACGGGAAATTTTATAGTGTTTTTGGTGGCGGCCACTGAGGGCGCCTATCCACCCTCCACCAAGTATGCATAGCGCGGTTATCAGAATGACGGCGGTACTCGAAATCTGTTCTCCAACGGGTTGGGTGCCAATCAACAGTAGTGATATCAGAAGCCCACTCAGGCCTCCCATGATCGCTCCGCGCTCCCCGCTGTAGACAATATTACTGCTTTGCAGGGGGGTTGCAGAATGCAACCGGTGGTGCAGAAGACCCGCCTGGTCCTTGCTGAAGACATGGAAACGCCAGTCCGAAATGCCTTCCCGGTGTAGATCTTCCGAGATGCGCTCTGCACTCTCAATGCTGTCGGTAAGGTAGTAGAGTCGCTTCATGGCACGATCCTCACGGGGCAGGTGGACCAGGAGGGTCCATCCGAGGTGTGATCGCTGATTATAAAATAGACAAAAAAATACTACAGGCCGCTATTAGACCGATTACGGGGCAGGAGAGGCCCCTTTATAATCGTTTTAGTTAATGACCGCCTCTCGCGGGCGGTCAAAATAGCGTTCGCAGTGCTGTGACAGTCGATGGAAGCGCCAACTGGACAGGAGTGCCATCAACCCCAGCCCAGCGGCCAGCCCAGCCCAGATGCCGACCCCCTGCCAATCGAGGACGAACCCGAGGGTGACTGCCAGGCCAACGCCGACAACCCAGAAACTGAGAGCCCCCATTAACATCGGGATGCGGGTGTCAGGGAAGCCATGCAACGCACCAACGGCGGTCAATTGAATGCCATCCATCACCTGGAAGATTGCCAATATTGCGAGAAACCCTGCAGCCAGTTCAATGACGCGGGCGTTTTCGGGGTCGAGGGTGTCGATAAAAATGCTGACAATCAACTGCGGGAAACTCCAGATAAATAGCGCTAATAACAGCATCATCGACGCGCCAAGACCCACGGCGATCCAGCCGCTGCGTATTACGGCCAGAGGGTCGCGTCGTCCCATCGCGTCGCCAACCCTCACCGTGGCGGCATTCCCTATACCCAGGATGAACATATAGGTTACCGAGCCCACCTGAATGGCGATCTGGTGTGCGGCCACGGATTCACTATTGATAAAGCCCATCAACAAAATCGACGCTGAAAACAGGCCCTCTTCCAGTAGGAATGCCAGGCTGATGGGGGCACCGATCCGCACCAGTCTCGCGACTAGTTCAGGATCAAAGCGAAAGCCGCTACTAAATAGCTTGTAGGGGCGGAATTCCGGGCGTAGCGCGGCGATCGCCAACAGGCTTACAACCATAAACAGGTTGACCAGTACGCTGGCGGTGCCAGCTCCTTGAACGCCCATGGCGGGCAGTCCCCAGTGGCCAAAAATCAACAGGTAATTGAGGAGGACGTTCAGCAACACCGCGATGCCCATGATCACTAGAGCCGGCAGGGGTTGCTGCAGGGAGGAGAAAAGGTTGCGCAGGGCGATCATCAGCATTGCAGGGATCAGGCTCCAGCGCATGATATCCATGTATTCAACGCCGATGTCGACCAGGTGCGGCTGTTGTCCGAGCAATAGCAGGATCGGGCCGACAAAATAGAGCCCCAAACAGAGTAGGGAACTCACCACCACTGCGAGCAACCAGCTATGGTGGATGCAATGGCGGAATTGGTCGGTATCCCTGGCGCTGGCTGCTCGGGCCAGCAGGGGGGTAGAGGCGACGATCAGGCCAATTGCGATCATCGATGCCAGCAGGTAAATGTTGAGGGACAAAGCCGCACCGGCGAGGGTTTCGTAGCCCAGCCTGCCGATCATAATGGTATCGGTCGCCCCTATCGCGACCTGACCAAGAAATATCAGCGAGAGGGGTGCGGCGAGGCCCAGCATACTGCGGATCTCGGGAAATAGTAGGGGTTGGTGCGGCATAGTGCGCTTATCGTTACCGGCGGATGGCAGCCGCCATTGTAATGAGCTGTTCGTTAATTTGAAATACTTGTTCTTTTTTTTGAACAAAAAGCCCGCAACTAATCGCGGGCTCCCTGAGTCTGAGGCCGGTCACTCCGGAGGGAGCCCGGTACGGCTGGCTAGATCTTTATATTGGGGATACCTTCCAGCTGGTTGTACTGCATATTGACGATCTGCCAGCTTCCCTCGGGAGTGCGGCATACGACACCGTTCACCTGTTCGTGGGAGTCTTCAAGCAGGAATTCGCGACAGTAGGTACCGCTTCCGGTTTTATACGTACGCACCGGCAGCAGTCTGCTGGGGGATTGATCGGGATTGCTCCATTGCACCGCAACGCCACTGATGTTGCTTTCCATCGTGCTCTGGAATTGAGGCTGGCTTTCGAGACTGCGGCTGAGGGTTTGTTGGGCTGACCACTGGGTTGCCATCTCGCCCTCTATGGCGTTGTTGAACGGCACATTAATGCCAATGGCAATACCCACGACGGAGGCAGCCAGAAGCCCGCCCGCCTGCTTGAAAAAATTTCGGTGGGGTAGCGGGGTGACGGGGGCAGGAATACCCGTTGAGCCGCTGTGCAGTGGCGCTCGCTGGGTGAATGCCTGACGCACCAGCGTATCGGCTTCAACCAGTGCTTGCAGGCGATCCTGTAAGGCTTCGCTTTCGGCCAACTGCTGCTCCAGTTGTTGTCGAGCGGGCAGCTCCAGCTCGTTATCCATGTAGGCGCACAGTAGCTCGTCACTGATGGATTCGTTAGTGGTCATCTTTATCTCTCCCGCCGGCGTCAGCCGCGCTTTTTCTCGTTGAGTGCGCTAGCGTCACCGCACTGTTCAACAATGATTTTTCTGGCCCGCGCCAAACGACTGGTCACTGTACCTATTGGTAGGTCCAGGGCAACCGAGACCTCTTTATAGGAGAGGCCTTCGATGCTGATGAGCAGTAGCACCAGGCGAAAGCTCTCCGGCATGGAGGCCATCGTCTCGAGTACCCGTTCCAGGCTTTTACGGACTTCGAGCTGTTCGCTACTGTCTGGCTGTTCATTTTCGATGACCAGATAGGGGCGTTTGCGCGCCACCACCGCCTGTGCATTGCGCTGGTTAAAATAGAGGTTTTGCACAATTCGGTACATCCAGCTATCGAGGCGTGTACCCTCCTGAAACTGATTCAGGCGCTCAAGTGCACGACTGTAGGCTTGTTGCACCAGATCTTCCGCATCGTGATGATCATTGCACAAGCGCATGGCGAAGCGCTGCATCTGGGGATACAGTTCCGTCAGTGTCCGTTTGAGCTTTCGCTCCTTGAGCTGTTTGATCATTCGCGGGCTTTTCACTCGTTAGTAATAGTGGGCTTACTATAGCTATAACAGCTATCGAGGTAATTTATTCCCGAAATAGACCAAATAATATGAAATTAGTGTTTTTTAAAAAAAATCACATTGAATGGGATTAAATTCGGTACTGGCCTGTTGTCCTCTTTGAGAACCGCAGAAAATCTGCCTGCTTTCCACGAGGAGAACACAATGAAAACAATTCCATCCCTTGAACTCGGGCCCGCACAGGGCAGTATATCACTGCGTAAAGCGCGTTTTAGCCCCTTGCGGCTGTTGAGTTGTACGGCATTGGCCACCATTCTGATGGCCGCCCCAATAAGCTACGATACCGAAAGTGGCGAGATCACCTACCAGAGCGCCTGGGCTAAGTCCTGCTTCATTGGCAGCACCCGCGTCCTGATGGCCGATGGCAGCTACAGGGCGATCAAGGATGTTCGCGTTGGCGAACGAGTCATCGGTGAACAGGGTCAAGTCAACCGGGTTGTGCAGGTTGAGCGTGTGCCACTCGCGGGACGCTCCCTTTATAGCCTGAACGGCAGCGCGGCTTTTGTTACGGCTGAACACCCGTTTCGCAGCCCCGACGGCTGGCGCTCTATTTCACCCCGAGCCACCTATCAGGAAAACCCGCTGCTGAGTGTCGACCCACTTGAAGTCGGCCATGCTGTTATGCGGTTCAGCCATTTTGAGCAGGGGGTTGCCCAGGGTAACGATGGACTGGCGCGGGAATTGATGCTGGTACCTGAGTTTATGGAGGAGACTCTCACCTCCATAGAAGCCAGCGAAGGCAATCCGCTGGAGATCGTCTACAACCTGCTGCTTGATGGCAACAATACCTATATCGCGGATGATTACCTGGTCCATAACAAGGGTGGTGACGGCGGTGACGGTGGCGGCGGTGGCGGTGGCGGCGGTGGCGGCGGTGGTGATTCCGACTCCGATTCCGATTCCGATTCCGATTCCGATTCCGACTCCGACTCCGACTCCGACTCCGACTCCGACTCCGACTCTAGTGGCCGTGGCGGTGGTGACGATGACTCGGATGATGATTCCAGCGGCCGTGGCGGGAGTGACGATGATTCGGATGACGATGACTCAGATGACGACTCCAGCGGTCGCGGTCGAGATGGCGGTGATTCCGACGATGATGATGACGATGATGATGACGGGCGCCGCGGACGCGGACTGGGGGACGATGATATCAATGAGCAAGGTTTAAAAACCCGTGGTGATGGCTCCATCGACGACTCCCAACCTGGGCAATCTCGTAGCAGCAGTGACGATGATTTCAACGCTGCCGGTCAGAAGACCCGTGGCGATGGCTCCATCGACGACTCCCAGCCTGGGCAATCTCGTAGCAGCAGTGACGATGATTTCAATGCTGCCGGTCAGAAGACCCGAGGTGATGGCTCCATCGACGACTCCCAGCCGGGGCAATCTCGCAGCAGCAGTGACGATGATTTCAACGCGGCGGGCCAGAAAACCCGAGGTGATGGCTCCATCGACGATTCCCAGCCGGGACAGGCAGATAGCCGCAGTCGAGATCGAAATAGAAGCGAGGAGCGTAGCCGGGTTGATGATTCGGTCGCGCGAACTGAAACTCGCACCGAATCCCGTAGTGAAACCCGTGGTGGTGGTTTCGATGATCGAGAGGCGCTCAGCGCCGAACAGGAGTCTGAAGCGATAGAGAACGGCTGGCAGTAGCCTGGTAAAAATACGGGGAGTCTTGGTATTAAGCTGAGATTTCCTCGTTTTTATGCAGCCGAATAAAACTGCCGTCAATATGAAAGGCAGACCCAAGGAGCAATTATGATTACAAAAGAAACCTTCGGTCCAACAGTTGCTGTGGTGTTGGTCTCTATGGCCTTAACCGCCTGCAGTAGTAATCCCTACAGCAGTAAAAACTCTCAACGGTTATACACCCAGCTTGATTCGCAGGATAGCCAGCTTGCCGATGATGCGGCACGTTATGCGCTGGAAAAGCTGGCGACAGGTAAGCGCCTGCAGTGGAACAACCCGGATAGCGGCAACTCCGGCGAAGTCACTCCCACTGCGACCTGGTATGTCGCGGAACGTGGACAGTATTGTCGCGCCTACGAAGAGGTCATACGAGTCGGTGATCAAGCGCAACGCTACCGCGACATCGCCTGCCGGAACGAACGGGGTGTATGGGTGAGTAAGACCTCCGCATCAACCTGATTGTTCAGCAATGAAAAGGGCACCCTCGGGTGCCTTTTTTTTTGGTAGCTCATCTTGGAACCTTGCTACACTCCCTGATACTGAAGGATTCGTTTTAACTGTATCAGGGATTTTTTATGGCGCTCCGTACCCCCTCTATTGGACGTTGGAATCAAATGACAGGGTGGCAGCGACGCGGGATAGTTTCACTCCTGGCGCTGGCGCTCTATACCCTGGTGGGTTTTTTGGTGTTACCGGAACCGGTACGTTCACTGATCGAGGATAAAGCGGGAAACGCCACCGGGCGTGATGTACGGCTTGGGCGGCTGGAGATCAATCCGTTCGATTTTAGTGTCACCCTCCGGGATGGCGAGCTATCCGGGCTCGAAGGTGACCGGCTATTGGCCTTCAAACGCCTCTATTTAAACCTGTCGGTTCGGCATCTTTTTATTGGTCAATTGGTGGTGGAGGAGTTTGCGCTGGAAAAGCCAGCGGTCCAAGTGCGGGTCAATGCAGCGGGTCAGGTGAACTGGCAACAGTTGATTACTCAGCTAGCACCGCCAAACGAGCAGGCGCAGTCCTCCCCTGACGAGGAGAGCGCAGCGCCTTTGCCGCTCCAGGTGCGGCATCTTAATATCTCTCAGGGGTGGGTGTTGTTCGAAGATTTTTCACGCACGGACCCCTATCGCTCCGAACTCACCCCACTCAACCTGGAGCTGTTTAACTTCAGCACTCGTCCCCAGGATGGTGAAGCTCCCTACGCATTTGCAGCAAACCTGGACCAGGAAACCTCGCTGAGCTGGCAGGGGGACCTGAGTGTGGTCCCGCTTCGGTCCAGTGGCGAATTCAAGCTGCAGGGCGTACAGGTGCGCAGGGTTTGGGAGTATCTGCAGGAGCAGCTGGGTTTTGAAGTGTTTCAGGGCAAGGTCTCTGTAGAGGCCCGCTACGCCTTTGATGGATCGGGGGAGGAGGCGGTCGTCAATGTCTACGATGGCCTGTTTGAACTGCGTGAATTGAGCCTGGGCTATAAGCGTGCAGCCGACAATCTTATGGCCATCCCTCACCTCAGTTTTAGTGGTATCGCGGTTGACTCGTTTCAACGTACGGTGGTTATTGAGCAATTGCTGAGTGATGGTGCCGAGCTTTCAAGCCAGCTCAAGCGCACGGGAGAGATTGATCTGGTGGGGCTGTTCGCCCAAGCCAAAACCATCGATGATCAGGCCGCAGGAACAGGTCGTGCCGAGGCTGTTGCAGCGGATGTGGCCGAAACGCCCGACTCCTCCTCACAACCTCCGTGGCGCGTTAGTCTGGCTCGCTTCGGGCTGAGTAACTATCGCTTGGATTTCAGTGACCAGTCTGTCGATCCACCGCCCTCATGGACGTTTAGCTCGCTAAACCTTCAGGGTGGCCCGGTCGAGTTCCCTCAGGAGCAGCCAATAGACTTTAAAATGGATTTTTCAGTGGATGACGGTGCACAAGCCAGGTTGGCCGGCGCCATCTGGTTAACCCCAAGGGTCGAGATGGAGCTGGCTCTGGATAACCTTGATCTCTCGCGCCTGCAGTCCTATATCGATCCGCTGTTGCAGATGCAGTTGGAGCAAGGCAAGGCGGGAATCGAAGGCAAGCTATTGTGGCAAGCCGGAGAAGATAGCGAGTTGCGCTTTAATGGGCAGCTAGGCATCCATGAGCTGATTACCCGCGATACGATAGACCATCAGGAGTTTGTGACCTGGCAATCGCTGCTGGTAGAGGGGATCGCCTTCGATCAGCGGCTTAACTCGTTGGCTATCTCGCGGGTTGCGACCCAAAAACCCTATGCGCGGGTTATTATTTACCCGGACCTCAGTGTCAACATTGGAGAGATTTTGAGTCCGCCACCGGCCACTGGAGTCACGGCACCGGATGCCGAATCAACGTCGGCTGTCGAAGCGGCAGAAGCCGACACAAGCGCTCCTCCGATGAAGGTATCGATTGGTCGTATCGACGTGGTAGAGGGAGAGGCAAATTTTTCCGATCTAAGTTTAACTCCGCAGTTTGCCACCGGTATTGCACAGCTCAACGGTAGCATCGAGGGGATGAGTTCGGATCCCAGCGCGAGAGCTTCGGTGGATCTTGCGGGCAAGGTCGATCGCTATGCCCCGGTAACGATCAAGGGGGCGATCAATCCGCTTAGTGCAGAGGCGTTTACCGATCTGGGGCTCAGTTTCTCCAATGTCGAGCTGACCACCCTGACCCCCTATTCGGGGAAATTTGCCGGTTACACCATCAACAAGGGAAAACTATCCCTGGATCTGCACTATCTGCTTGAAAATCGGCAGTTGAAGGGGGAGAACCGTATGGTGCTTGACCAGCTAACGCTGGGAAGCCGCACCGACAGCCCCGACGCAACCAGCTTACCGGTGACCCTGGCCATCGCCTTGATGAAAGACAGCAAGGGGCGTATCGATATCGATCTACCGGTGAGTGGCGATCTTGATAATCCCGATTTTAGTTACGGGGGATTGGTCGCCAAGGCGTTATTTAACCTCATCACCAACATCATCAGCTCTCCGTTTCGCGCACTGGGAGCACTGTTGGGTGATGATGCGGAAAGCTATGGCCAGATCGGTTTTACAGCCGCCAGTAGTGAGTTGTCAGAGGAGGTTAGGAAACGGCTGCAGACCCTGGTGATCGCCCTTGATGAACGCCCGACCATAAAACTGGAGCTCACCGGGGGGGCCCAGACCGCGTTTGATTGGGCCGCCTATGCCCGGCAACAGTGGCAGCAAAGGCTGCAGCTGCTGGGTTGGCAGCGCCTTAAGGCCGAGGGTAAAACGGTTCCCGCAGGTCCTGAAGAGTTCATACTTCCTGCTGATTTAAGAGCCGTGCTGGTGGCCGAGTTCTATAGGCAACAAATGGCTGACAGCCTCCCTGTCGAGGCTCCATTGCCATCCGCTGCAGATATGGAAGCGACCCTGGTCGCCGCGATTGAGCCGCAACCCTCCGTACTCCGCCAGCTGGCCCAGGAGCGTGCGTCGGTGGTGCGCGGCTACCTGATTGAGGAGCTTGGTTACGACTCGGAAAGACTGTACCTGATGGAGGTTAATATGGACGCGCCCGTCGAGGAGGGTCAGTTACAGGTAGCTCTGACGTTGACCGACTAGGCGTTGCGGGGGTATCAGGTGGTTCGGTTTCGAGCCAGTAGATCGCGAAAACGCGCCTGTTTTTCGGCCGCGCTCAAGGGCTCTTCAGGGGCAAGATCGGGGATAAGGGGAGATGTGTCGAGGGCGGGCAAGGCCGTCGCTACCGGACTCCCTGATGCTGATGTTTGGGGGGCAGTATCACGGGCGAGGTGCTGATCCAGCACTTCCAGAGCCTCTAGCAGACCCGGCGCGAGGGGAGCTTCCTCGCTTAGCCTGTCTAACTTGGTTTGTATATTGTCGCGTACCTGCTCAACGCGTTGCCGAGACAGCTGGTTAGCATTTTGTTCGAGCCAGTGAGCTGCTGATTCGCCATTTGTGGCCATGGATAGGGGCTCAGGTTAGATTCGGGGAGCTGATTTTAACATGAAGGAGGGCCAGGGGTTGCAAACAGCTCAAATGGATGGATTGGTGCGAGTTTTTTTTAGCGCGGACCTGCCCGTATCAGCGTCCGTGGCGATCTCTGCCTGGGTGAATAAAAATCTGTTGACGCAATTCTCTCGCGCACGCTGGGTGCCGCCGGAAAATTATCACATAACCCTCCATTTTGTGGGTCAGGTTGCCGGCGCTGCGATTGATGATCTTGCCAATACCCTGCAACGCCTGGAAAGCACCGAGTCCATCACTGCCCGCTGTGGCGGGTTGATCTGGCTGCCCGATACTCAGCGCCCCAAGGTGCTGGCGCTGGCGGTGGAATCCTCCGGAGCGCTGGAGAGGTTGGCGGAGTGTTTGAATAACCCTCGACCACTGCGGGCCCATATTACACTGGCTCGACGCGTCGCCAGCACGGATAGGGGCAAACTGACCCAAACGGCGATACCATCGTTCGAGTTTTCCCTGCCCAGCCTCTCCTTGCGCCAGAGCCTGAGCACAGCCGACGGAGTAGGGTATCCGTCCCTGTCGATCTTGCCACTAGGGGGCTAAAACCTGTGAGTCGCTTGGGCGGGGCCAAAAAAAGAGATGCGGATTCCCTCGCGCCTATAGGGATTTATACCTATAAGTAGATGTACCTATAGCTATTGAAATGCACTGGGGCGCGTGTCAGGGTAACCGACTGTTCGGCTCTCGCTTTTCATTTCGCCGAACGCCTCGAGGCGTATCATCGATACCCTTGGTCCAGTCGCCAGGGGGGGGCTCTCTTTTACGGGTGGCCCCGCGACGGATGCTGAAGGGATGACTCGGATAATTTGAATAGTCGCCATACAGGCGTCGTATTTCAGGGGAAACTATGCCGCTGTTAGATGTAAAAAATCTGCGAATCGAATTTCCATCCCGGCACGGGGTGGCCGTTGCCGTAGAGGATATCGGGTTTGAAGTTGAGGCCGGTGAAATTGTTGGCCTCGTAGGTGAAAGCGGTGCCGGAAAATCGACCATTGGTAATGGCATTATTGACCTGTTGAGCGCGCCCGGGCGCGTTGCCCAAGGCGATATTCTCCTCAATGGCGAGCGTATCTCCGGGCTGGATCCCGAATCCATGCGTCGCATTCGAGGCAGTCGCATCGGATTTATTTTTCAGGACCCTATGACCTCGTTGAACCCCCTGTTCACGGTCGAGGAACAGCTGGTCGAGACCATGGTGGTTAATCTTGGTGTTAGCCCGGAGGAAGCCTCCAGGCGTGCGCTGAGTATGCTGGAGCAGGTGGGTATTCCTGAGCCCGAACTGCGCATCAAACAGTATCCCCATCAGTTCTCCGGCGGTATGCGCCAGCGGGTAGTGATCGCGATCGCCCTGTGCAGCGAGCCCGAGTTGATAATCGCTGATGAACCCACGACCGCGTTGGATGTTTCGATTCAGGATCAGATCCTTGAACTGATTCGAGGCCTCTGTAAGGAGAAAAAGGTCGGTTGTATCCTGGTGACTCACGATATGGGGGTTATTGCTAATATTACCGACCGTGTTTGTGTGATGTACCGTGGCCGTATTGTGGAGACGGGTACTACCGAGCAGATTCTTGGCAATCCAGCGCATGATTACACCAAGAGCCTGATTAGCGCGGTGCCACGCTCCGACATCAAGTTGGTGCGGTTTCCCTTGGTGGACTACATCGAGGGAGCCGATGTGGAGCCCAGCAAAATTGACCTGGCGACCCACTGGCTCGGTAAGGATATGGATTTCAGCCTGGAGGGCGGTGATATCCTCCGGGTCGAACATGTAAATCTGCGTTTTGAAACCCAGCACGCCTTTTTGCAGAAGAACCGTAAGTACGTGCAGGCTTCCAATGATGTCTCTTTTACCATCAAGGAGGGAGAAACCTTTGGTCTGGTGGGGGAGAGCGGCAGTGGCAAGTCTACGATCGCGCGGATCATCGCCGGTTTGTACAAGGAGGATTCAGGCACGATCACCTTCGCGGGGCAGGAGATCAGTGCAATGAGCGAGCGCGAGCGTCGCCCGTTCCGCCGTCAGATGCAGATGGTGTTCCAGAACCCCTACTCGTCAATGAACCCGCGAATGAATATCAACGATATTATCTCCGAACCGATTCGTTTCCATGGCCTGGCCGACAACGAGCAGCAGATCGGCAGCATTGTCGGCGACCTGCTCGATCACGTCGGCCTTGGTAGTGCCGCAGGGGTCAAGTTCCCCCACGAGTTTTCCGGTGGTCAGCGCCAGCGCATCTCCATTGCCCGGGCATTGGCGACCCGTCCCCGTTTCTTGATCTGTGATGAGCCTACCTCTGCGCTGGACGTATCGGTGCAGGCACAAATTCTTAACCTGCTCAAAGACCTGCAGGATGAGTTGGGTCTGACGATGCTGTTTATCAGTCACGACCTGCCGGTTATTCGCCAGATGTGCGACCGTATCGGAGTGATGCGGTACGGCGCGCTGGTTGAGGTGGCGGAAACGGAAACCCTGTTCAATACGCCACAGCATGAATATACCCAGAGCTTACTGTCGCTGATTCCCCGTCTTGAAGGACTCTCTCGCGAGGGTTTGGAAATTGTCGGTGGAGCCAGCGCGTAATAATCCGTCAACCAATGACGGGCAGGAGAGAGTCTATACTCGAACCTGACAATAAAGGCCACTTCGGTGGCTACTATCCATACTACTTAGGGGTAATAAAATGAAAAGAGGAGTTGCCATTCTGGCAGGCGCCGTATTGGCTGCCGGCATGAGCCTTGGGGCTCAGGCCAAAACCCTGAAAATGGCTTATGATGCTGATCCGGTCTCGATGGATCCCCATGAGCAGCTGTCGGGCGGAACCCTGCAATACTCGCACATGGTCTTCGATCCACTGGTTCGCTGGACCAAGGATCTGGGCATGGAGCCGCGCCTGGCGGAGAAGTGGGAGCGGATCGATGATCGTACCGTTCGTTTCTTCCTGCGCAAGGGCGTCAAGTTTCATTCCGGTAACACCATGACCGCCGCCGATGTGAAATGGACCTGGGATCGTCTGCTTTCCAGCCCGGACTTCAAGGCTATTTTTGGGCCTTTCGAAGCACTGAACGTCATCGATGACCATACCGTAGATCTGGTGACCAAGGAGCCTTTCCCGCTGGTGCTGAACTCGGCCACCTACATCTTTCCCATGGACAGCAAGTTCTATAGTGGAAACGATGATAAGGGACAGCCCAAGGGTCTGCTGAAGAAACACGGCGATACCTTCGCCTCACGCAACGAATCCGGTACCGGTCCGTTCATGGTGACGGCACGGGAGCAGGGTGTAAAGGTTGATTTCGAGCGTTTTGCTGACTATTGGGACAAAAAGTCTCCCGGCAACGTCGACAAAATCGTATTGACGCCTATCAAAGAGGGCCCAACCCGTGTTGCGGCTCTGTTGTCTGGTGATGTGGACTTCATCGCGCCGGTACCACCGACCGATCACGGCCGTATCAGCAAGAACGGCGGCACCGAGCTGGTGACTATGCCCGGTACCCGTATCATCACTTTGCAGATGAACCAGGAGCGGGTCGAAGCGTTCAAGGATGCTCGTGTTCGTCAGGCGGTCGTCTACGCGATCAACAACGAAGCGATTGCCCAGAAGATTATGCGTGGTTTTGCGACAGCAGGCGCCCAGCAAGGTCCTAAGGGATATGCAGGCTATGATGCGTCGCTAAAGCCTCGTTATGACCTCAAAAAAGCCAAGCAGCTAATGAAGGATGCCGGCTACGAGGACGGGTTTAGCATCACCATGATGGCGCCCAATAACCGCTACGTGAATGATGCCAAGATCGCCGAGGCTGCGGCTAATATGCTCTCCAAGATCAACATCAAGGTTGACCTCAAGACCATGCCCAAGGCGCAGTACTGGCCTGAGTTCGATGCCCGCGCGGCGGATATGATGATGATCGGTTGGCACTCGGATACCGAAGACTCCGCCAACTTCACCGAGTTCCTGGCCGCTTGTGCCAATAAGGAAACCGGATGGGGACAGTACAACAGCGGTAACTACTGTAATCCTGAGGTCGACAAGCTGGTGCAGGACTCTGCCAGCGAAACCGATCCGGCCAAGCGTGCCGCGATGCTGCAGCAGGTTGAGCGTACGCTTTACGAAGAAGCAGCGTTTGTGCCCCTGCACTGGCAGAATCTGGCTTGGGGCGCCCGTAAGAACGTCAAGCTGGACGCGGTTGTCAACGTAATGAACTTCCCCTACCTCGGGGACCTGGTTGTCGAGTAAGTGCCTACGCACTAGCTCGCTACCGAACGCTACCGGCAGCGCTGCTGTCGGTAGCCGTTTTTCGCTAAACGGTTATTTTCATGGCTCTATTTTTATTTAAACGGTTACTACAGGCTGTTGTTGTGATGTTTGTCATCAGCATCATCAGTTTCTCTATTCAGGATAATCTGGGTGACCCCCTGCGTGAAATGCTGGGGCAATCTGTATCCGAGTCAGAGCGCCAGGAGATGCGCCAGGAGATGGGCCTGAATGACCCCTTCTTTATTCAGTACGGGCGTTTTATTGGTAAGGCCCTGCAGGGTGATCTGGGTACCTCCTATTTCTTTAAAGAGCCCGCCCTCGATGTTATTTTGAATAAGCTGCCGGCGACCCTTGAACTGGTGATCGGGGCATCATTTATTATCATTGTACTGTCAGTACCGCTGGGTGTTTACAGTGCAATAAAACCCCATAGCACGCTGACGAAAGCGATTATGGGGTTCAGTATCATAGGGATATCAATCCCGGTCTTTTTGACCGCTATCTTGCTGATCTATCTGTTTGCGATTGAGTTAGGTGTTTTGCCCTCCTACGGTCGTGGTGAGTTGGTGCATGTGTGGGGGTCCTGGAGCACGGGTTTCCTGACCAAAGATGGTTTGCTGCACCTGTTGCTGCCTTGCGTCTCCCTGGCCAGCATTATGCTGCCTTTGTTTATCCGCCTGATACGGGCTGAAATGGTGGAGGCCTTACACACCGAATACGTTAAGTTTGCATGGGCCAAGGGGCTTGGAAAATACCGTATCTGGTTCTCTCACGCATTGAAAAATACTATGCTGCCGGTGGTTACCGTGGGCGGGGTGCAGATCGGAACGATGGTTGCGTACACCATCCTCACCGAGTCGGTGTTTCAGTGGCCCGGGATGGGTTTTATGTTTCTGGAAGCAGTTAACCGGGTTGATACGCCATTGATCGTAGCTTACCTGATCGTGGTGGGCGCCATATTTGTGGTGACCAATACCATCGTGGATCTGATTTACGGCTTGATAGATCCTACTGTCAACCTTATTGGGGGTAAGCAATGAGTCAACAAGCCCTGAGTAAGTGGGAGCGTTTCAAGCTGTCCAACCTCTATTACAGCTTTACCCGTGACAAGGTAGCGATCGTTAGTTTTACGCTGTTTATGCTATTTGTTATGGCCGCGTTTTTGGCCCCGGTACTGGCTCCTTTCGATCCCTATGATATGACAACTATCGATATCATGGACTCGGAGATTCCCCCTGTCTGGGAAGATGAGGCCGATGAGCGATTCCTTCTGGGCACCGACGCCCAGGGTCGGGATATGCTCAGTACTATTCTATATGGAACACGAGTATCTATCACAATTGGTTTGTGTGCCGTTATGCTACAAGCATTTCTTGGCGTGGTGATTGGTCTCAGTGCGGGGTATCTGGGGGGGCGCATCGACAACTTCCTGATGCGGATGGCAGATATACAGTTGTCATTTTCTACTATGATGGTCGCCATTATTGTACTGGCAGTATTTCAGGCATCCTTTGGTACCGAGCTGTACAGCAAGCTTGCGATGATTATGCTGATCCTCGTGATCGGTATTGCGGAGTGGCCCCAGTATGCTCGTACTATTCGTGCGTCGGTCTTGGCGGAGAAAGAAAAGGAGTACGTTCAATCTGCACGGGTGATGGGCTTTGGCACCGGGCGAATTATGTTTCGTCATATTTTGCCCAACTGTCTGTCACCAATTCTGGTAATTTCCACGGTGCAGATAGCAAACGCGATCATCAGTGAGGCGGCGCTGTCGTTTCTGGGGTTGGGGATGCCGGTTTCGGAGCCGTCGTTGGGTGCGCTGATCAGTAGCGGTTTCGAGTATATTTTCAGTGGCGCCTGGTGGATTACCATTATTCCCGGCATTGTTTTGGTGGTGCTGGTGTTGGTGGTAAACCTGCTTGGTGACTGGCTGCGGGATGTTATGAACCCCAAGCTCTATAAGCACTAACGGCTCACAAAAAAAACGGCGCCCAAGAGCGCCGTTTTTTTATCTCCCTGTTCCTGCGATGGCAGTTTGTTTTCCTAGACTTGACTGACCCCGTTGTCGGTAATCAGGTTGACCTCACCGGCGTGGGTATCGCCGAGCCTGGATTTAATATCGTGGATTGATGCGAACACCAGCGGTTGGCCGGAATCCTGCCGATTGAGAGTGTGGGGGACGTTATCGATAATGATCTCGGCGATATAGCCCTGATGATGAGTGCGAATGTTAATCGCATCGATCGAGTAGCGTGTTGTTCCATTACGCAATTGTTGAATAGTCATTCCATGAACCCCGCGATTATTTGTTATTTTTAACGCAGTCCTTTACAAGTTAACGAAATAGCAAAGGAATGCTATGAATAACGCGCTAACTTCTATATTTTTCGAGACTCAATAACGCTAATTGATATGCCGATTTGTAGGGAAGGGGAGAATGCTATGGAAAGTATTGCACTACTTTACGCCACCCAGGACGGTCAAACCCGGCGCATCATTGAGCGTATCCATGGCTGCCTTAAAGAGGCTGGGGTTGAGGTTCGTGTGTTGGAATTAAGCGGCGTTAAGTCTTGGCCGCTGAAACCAGGCGAGCTTCCTGTTGTGTGCTCGCCCATTCGTTATGGCCAACATCTGCACCAGGCCCGAGAGTTTGTGCGGCGCTATGCTCCTCAACTCAGGTCACAACCCTCGGCCATGGTGTCGGTAAATCTTACGGCCCGTAAAGCCAGTCGTTCCGGCCCGGAGAATAATCCCTACCTCAAGCGTTTCTTACAACGTAATGATTGGCAGCCCCGATATCAGGCGGTGTTTGCTGGAGCACTCGAATACGAGCGCTATCCCTGGTGGGATCGCCTGTTAATTCGGATGATTATGCGCATGACCGGAGGCCCTCTCGAGGGTGGCCAACGCTATGAGTTTACCAACTGGCCTGCGGTGGACTATTTTGCCGGCCAGCTGGTCGAAGCGCTCGGGGAGGGGAGCTAGCTTATTCGCTCTTGCGTATGATCTCGTAACAGGGTTCGTAGGTGCTGCCCGGTAACTTCATCCGCTGCTGTTTAACGAAGGATCCGAGCAAGCGGTCCATATCCTCCATAATGGAAGGGTCTCCACTGAGCTGGAAGGGGCCATGGGCCCTGATGGTGTCGATTCCGCTGCGTTTTACGTTTCCTGCGACGATGCCAGACATCGCTCGCCGCAGGTTGGCCGCCAGCTGATGGGTAGGTTGGTTGCGATCCAGCTGCAACGCCCTCATCGTTTCATGGCTAGGCTCGAACGGGACCTGAAAGCTCTTTTCTATGTGCAACAACCAGTTATAGTAATAGGCGTCGCCGGTGCTGCGACGGAAGCGGGTGACCTCGTCCAGCCCTAAGCGCATCTGCTGTGCGACCTCTCTGGGGTTATCGATAATAATCTTGTAACGATGCTGGGCGTCGGGGCCGAGGGTATCGCCGATAAACCGGTCGATCTGCTCAAAGTAGGTTTCCGCTTCGGCGGGCCCGGTGAGGATTAAGGGGAAGGGGATGTGGGCGTTATCCGGGTGCAGCAAGATTCCGAGTATATAGAGAATCTCTTCGCAGGTTCCTGGTCCCCCCGGGAAAACCACAATGCCGTGTCCAAAGCGGACAAAGGCCTCCAGGCGTTTTTCTATATCCGGTAAAATGATCAGTTGATTGACGATGGGGTTGGGAGACTCGGCCGCGATGATGCCGGGCTCGGTAATGCCAATAAACCGGCTGTTGTTGATACGCTGTTTGGCGTGGCCAAGATTGGCACCTTTCATTGGACCCTTCATGGCCCCGGGACCACAGCCGGTGCAGATATCGAGGCCGCGCAGGCCCAGTTGATAACCCACTTTTTTGGTGTATTTGTACTCACCCTGCCCGATAGAGTGTCCTCCCCAGCATACCACCACATTGGGTAGTTGTTTGGGGATGAGGGCCTTGGCATTGCGTAAGATATGGAAGACCAGATCCGTCAGGGTTGAGGAATCCCCATTTTCAAAGCGCGGGCTACCCCTTAGCTCACTGGAGACGTAGAGAATATCGCGGACAACACAGAACAGACTCTGGCGGATACCCTTGATGATGTTGCCATCGACGAAAGCACTGCCAGGGGCATTGATCAGTTCCAGTTTGAGACCGCGGTGCTCCTGCACGATGCGGATATCAAAGCTATCGAACTCCTCGATCAGGTTATAAGGGTTGTCAGAGGTCTCGTCACAGTTGAGTACTGCCAGTGCGCATTGCCTGAATAAGTGATACAGGCCACCGTGATTGGTATCTTGCAGCATGCTGACTTCGGCATTGGATAGCACGTTCATAGTGCCTAGCGGGCTAACGATAGTGGAAACCAGTTCCTTCTTTACCACTGTGATACTCCTGTTGGGATAGTTCACGATTACTGGTGGCGATACGCCGGGATAGCACCCGTTATCTCGGGGCCGGATAGTGCAAGCTCAGGTATATCACAAATTGAAAACGGTTTGGCGGTGAAATCAATGAGGGGCACTGGCTTTGTCGGGGTGTTGGAGGGAGTACGCATCTCCATTGCGGGTATAAGGCACCCAATTGCGCGCGCCTATCGGTCACTCATTGGCGGCCTTCGGAATATTTGATGGGGAAATCGGCGTTGAATGTCGCGCCATAATTTGTCTTTGTGCGCCATCGCCATTATTTCATTACTGCTAACCCTTAGTCTAACAGACTATTGTCACAAGCCCGGCTTGGCGATGTTAACTTATTGATAAATATGAATTAATGTTCTTTTTTTGTTGGTGCGTTTCGACATTTAGACCAAGGTCGAATGTTCCCTCTAGGTGCGGTTGTTACATTAGGAGCCGTGTAAAAACAAAACCCTAAAACAATAAGTAGAGAAGGACTGTCATCATGAGTGCAGAAAACGCCGTCTCCTCCAAAGGAGGAGCTGAAACAAGGGCGCAGGAGTACTGGAAGGCTAATATCAAAATAATTATGAGCTTTCTGGTCGTCTGGTTCGTCGTGTCCTATGGATGTGGAATTCTGTTTATCGACGCTTTAAACGCCATTCCATTTTTTGGCTTTAAACTCGGTTTCTGGTTCGCCCAGCAGGGTTCAATCTTTGTGTTCGTCGGGCTGATCGTCGCCTACGCAATACGCATGAATAAACTGGATGAAGAGTTCGACGTCCACGAATAAAAACAACTAAGGGGCACCATTACAATGGATCTTCAAATGCTAACCTACCTATTCGTAGGTGGTTCTTTTGCTCTCTACATCGGTATCGCGATCTATACACGCGCCGGATCGACTAAAGAGTTTTACGTAGCTGGCGGTGGCGTACCTCCACTGGCTAACGGTATGGCTACTGCGGCTGACTGGATGTCAGCAGCGTCCTTCATCTCCCTGGCAGGTATTATCTCCTTCATGGGATCAGACGGTACAGGCTACCTGATGGGCTGGACCGGCGGTTATGTACTGCTGGCTATGCTGTTGGCGCCGTACCTGCGTAAGTTTGGTAAGTTTACTGTGCCGGACTTCGTTGGTGATCGTTACTACTCGAGTGCGGCTCGACTGGTTGCGGTTATCTGCGTAATCTTCATCTCCTTCACCTACGTAGCGGGTCAAATGCGTGGAGTTGGTATCGTATTCTCTCGCTTCCTCGAAGTAGACGTAAACACAGGTGTCGTTATTGGTATGGCGGTTGTGTTCTTCTACGCGGTATTGGGCGGAATGAAGGGTATCACCTACACACAGGTTGCTCAGTACTGCGTACTGATCTTCGCCTTCACCGTACCTGCGGTCTTCCTGACCTACCAGATCACCGGTCACGTACTGCCACAGACAGGCCTCGGGGCTACCCTGGATGGCGGTCAATCCGTATTGGCTACCCTTGACGGATTGGTTACCGATCTTGGCTTCAAGGAGTACACCGAAGGTAAGAAGTCGACCATCGACATGTTCTTCATCACCGCTGCACTGATGTGTGGTACTGCGGGACTGCCTCACGTTATCGTGCGTTTCTTCACTGTACCTAAGGTGAAGGATGCTCGTACTTCTGCTGGCTGGGCTTTGCTGTTCATCGCTATCCTTTACACTGCCGTTCCTGCGGTAGCTGCAATGGGTCGTGTAAACCTGATCAACACCGTTAACGGTGCAGATGGTTCCGGTACTGCTTACGCTGAAATGCCTGCCTGGTTCAAGAACTGGGAGAGCTCTGGCCTGATCGGTTGGAACGACGTCAATGGCGACGGCAAGGTACAGTATGCTAACGGTAAGGCCTTCACCGGCAACGGTAAGCCTGCATTCGATGGCGACAAGCGTGGACCTAACGGTGAGCGTGCGGTAACCAACGCGAATACTGAAGCCAAGCCGGTAGGCAAAGCTCCACACGCGAACGAAGTGTACGTCGACCGTGACATCATGGTACTGGCTAACCCTGAGATCGCTAACCTGCCTAACTGGGTTATTGCCCTGGTAGCTGCCGGTGGTGTAGCTGCGGCGCTGTCTACTGCTGCCGGTCTGCTGTTGGTAATCTCTACCGCGGTATCTCATGACCTGTTGAAGAAGACCTTCGCTCCAAACATCAGCGAGAAGCAGGAGTTGCTGGCAGCTCGTGCTGCAGCAGTCATAGCGATTACTATCGCCGGACTGTTTGGTATATACCCTCCAGGGTTCGTGGCGCAGGTGGTGGCATTCGCCTTTGGATTGGCGGCGGCTTCCTTCTTCCCCGTTATTCTGATGGGTATCTTCTACAAGCGCATGAACAAGGAAGGCGCGATCGCTGGTATGTCTGTTGGCCTGGCCTTCACCTTCAGCTACATCGTTTACTTCAAGTTCGTATCGCCTGGTGATAACAACGCAGCGCACTGGTTGTTGGGTGTTTCTCCCGAGGGTATCGGTACCCTGGGTATGATTCTCAACTTCATCGTGTCCTTTGCGGTGTCTAGCATGACTCCTCCTCCTCCCAAGGAGATCCAGGAGCTGGTTGAAAGTATCCGTGTACCTCGCGGTGCTGGAACTGCCAGTGCTCACTAAGTGATGCAATGAGTAGTAGGAAAAGGGGAGCCTAGGCTCCCCTTTTTTGTGGACGTGACCCGTCCTGAATACGGTTGACACTTTTTCAGTAAAAATGGAGAAGTGGCATGAAATCAGTAACTAAGCGTACCCAGAAAGATTATTCCCTTGCCTTTAAGCTAGCGGTCGTTGCTCAAGTGGAGCGCGGTGAGATGACTTATCATCAAGCTCAAGATCGTTATGGCATCCAGGGCCGTTCGACAGTTTTAGTTTGGCTTAGAAAACATGGTCAATTAGATTGGAGGGAAGGGAAAACACCGTTTCATCCAGCGGGTGCGCCTATGTCTGAGAAAGAACTAACGCCTGAGCAGCGTATCAAAGCACTTGAGCGAGAGCTTGAGTTAACAAAGGAGAAAGCTGATTTCTTCGAAGCCGTGATCGATGTCCTCAAACGCGATTACGGGGTAAGCGTTGTAAAAAAGCCTCGGGGCAAGTCATCGAAGAAAAAGTCATAAAAACTCTCACGGTGACCAGAGCGGCGCTTTTACTCGGTGTAAGCCGGCAAGCTATTTATAAGCGTCGTATAACAGAAAAGCTCAAGTTGGCTCGTAATATTCATATTGTTGATAGTGTTCAGCGTATTCGTGCGAGCCATCCCCGTATGGGTGGGCGCAAGCTTCATTATCTGCTCACTAATGACGGGAGTCTCGGCATGAGTATTGGGCGTGACAGCCTATTTAAACTCCTGGGTGAAAACGGTTTATTGGTTCCCAATCGGCGCGCATACCATAAAACTACGCATAGCCATCACCGGTTTTATAAACACCCCAACCTGCTGAAGCCTGGTAAGTCTAGGGTGACTGCTGTATCACCAAATCAGGTATGGGTTGCAGACATCACGTACCTTCCTGTACATCAAGGAGAGGCTTATTTAAGTCTTGTGACGGACGCATATTCACGGCGAATTGTTGGGTACCACGTGCATGGTGATCTAAAAACCAGGTCAGTTATACAGGCTTACAGGAACGCGCTATCAACAAATAAGCACCCCTGCGGCTTGATACATCATTCAGATCGAGGTGTTCAGTACTGTTCTGATCTGTATCAGAAAGCTCATGAGAAGTACGGTGTGACCTGTTCTATGACCGATGGTTATGACTGTTACCAGAATGCTTTGGCAGAGCGTATTAACGGCATTCTGAAAAACGAATACCTTGTAGCCAAACCGCAGGATCTGAAGCAGGCTGCTGAAATGGTCCATCAATCGGTTGAACTTTACAATAGCTCGCGGCCGCATATGGCTCTAGAATACAAAACGCCCGATGCAGTACATCGGGCGTTTTTATCAAAATAAGTGTCAACTTATTTCAGGACAAGACAACGTAATTATTGCCTGACAATGGTTTCGGCTACTCAATTTAGCGGCATGGGTCATAAAATTTGTACGGTTGATGAACTATGCTGACTCGGAAGTAAATAAAACCAAGGAGTCGGACCGATGTCAGAGACCCTAAGCAGTGGGCACACGCTGGATATTCAACACCCGCCATTCAAATACCTTTCCCGGGAAGAGCTCGATTTTCTGATGACCCACTTGAAGGTTCGCGAGTATGAGCCTGATAGCGTCATTTTTGACGCAGACCAGATCGTGGATGATTTTTTTGTGGTGCAACAGGGGGTAGTGGGAGAGACGGATCCCAACGCCGAAGATGGCGAGGGGATGATCACCCACTATATCGCCGATGACTGCTTCGGCGCCCTGGCCATAATGAACGGGATCAGCCAGCACCGCTTCACAGCCCTTGAAAAAACCCGTTGCTTAACCCTGGATAAGCCCAGCTTTGTAACCCTGATCTCCGATAATAAAAACTTCGGCAATTTTTTTCGCGAGCGCCTGGCGGCTAAAGCCAAGCTGTGGAACCGATCCGCTCGATCTCGCGATGCCAATAGTTTTATGATCTCCCAGATCGATGCTGACTGTATGCGCCAGCCACTGGTGTTGCCGGCAGATACCAGTATTGATGAGGCCGTGCGTGAGATGCGCGCTCAGAAGCAGGATTGCGTGTTGGTCGTTCGTGATCGTAAATACGGCATGATTACCGGCACCGACCTCCTTAAGGCCTTGATAATCGAGGATGCCGATCGCAACGAGGCGGTGGGTAACTATGCGTGCTACAAACTGGTGTGTGTCGAGAAAGGGGACTTTCTGTTCAATGCGCTGGTAATGATGACTCGCCACCACATCGAGCGGGTGGTGGTGATGGAGCAGGATAAGTTGGCCGGTATTGTAGAGCTAACCGACATCCTTTCATTCTTCTCCAGCCACTCCCATGTGATCGGGCTGCAGATTGAAAAGGCCTCCTCAATTTCGCAATTGAGGCGCGCAGCGAAGGATTTGAACGGGTTGGTGGAGTCACTCATCGAACTGGGCGTCCGTATCCCCTTTGCGATGGACCTACTGGCGGCGCTCAATGCTCGTATCATGTCCAAGCTATTCCGCTATGTAATGCCCCAGGAGGTGCTCAACAATACCTGTCTGATCGTATTGGGTAGTGAGGGCCGGGGCGAACAGATCCTTAAAACCGATCAGGATAATGCGCTCATCGTTCGTAATGGTTTTGTCCACGAGGAGTTACCGGCGCTACTCGACAAATTTAGTGAAGAGCTGGTCTCCTTTGGTTTTCCTCCCTGCCCAGGCAAGGTGATGGTGAATAACCCCAAGTGGGTGATGGAAGAGGACCGCTGGCAGGAGCAGATCGGCCAATGGTTTGCTACCCCCACCCCTGATGCCATGATCGATTTGGCGATTGTGCTGGACGCCCATCCAATTGGCGGTGATAAAAAGCTGTTTAAAAAGTGGCAGAAACGCTTGATTGAGCAGCCACGCCAGGATCTGGTCACCCTCGGTCATATGGCCAGAGGATCCCTGGAATTCAGTACGCCACTGACCTTTTTCGGCAATCTTAAAACCTCCAATGAGGGCATCGACATTAAGAAAGGAGGCATCTTTCCGCTGGTTAATGGGCTGCGCACCCTGTCGTTGGAAAACAAAATAAAGGAGACCAACTCCTATAAGCGCCTGGCGGCGTTGGTGAAGGCTCAGGTGATTGAAGCGGCGACCGCGGATAATATCAGCGAAGCCCTAAGCCTGTTTGTGGAGATCCGCCTCAAGCAGCAGATCGCGAGACTCAATGACCCTGCTGCTGGGGCCCTCGGCTCCAACGATATTGAGATTAAAAAACTCAATCGGTTGGAACGAGATCTGTTGCGAGAAGCGCTACAGGTTGTGAAGGAGTTTAAGGCGCTTCTGTCTCGTCACTATCAGATTCAGTAGCCTCAGGGAGAGCACGTTTTACGCTGTTTACCAGAGTGTGCATAAAATGGATGTCGCGCTCGGCCAGCACGCCGAGCCGTTCTGTCACCCACTGGCTCTCCTTGGAGCTCCGCGCAATCCCAACAGAATCCAGTAATGTATTGAGTTTTGAACGCAGGGCGTGCAGTTGCGGTCTGAGGTCGGTGGGAGCCAGATCCTGTTTGTGTCGGGGCTCCAGTTGGTTCAGCTCCCAAGCGTATAGCATCACAGCCTGACCCAAATTGAGGGAAGGATAGCTGGCCGCAAGGGGAATGCTGGTCAGTAGATCGCAGCGGGCGATCTCGTCGTTGGCCAAACCCTGGTCCTCCCTCCCAAACAGGATGCCGACCTTGCAGCTATCGGATTTATTCGCAATCAGCGGCTTTAGCTCCTGTGGGGTATAGATGTAATTTCGTTGGTGCCTTTTTTTGGCCGTGGTGCCAATGACCAGATCGAGGTCGGCAGTCGCACTGGCCAGCTCGGGATAACTCAGGGCCTGGTCGAGGATGTCACGAGAGCCGTGGGCCAACCAGCGGGCTTTCTCTTCCCGGTGGTGCTGGCTGTTGACGAGGCGCAATTGGGAAAACCCCATGGTGTTAAGGGCGCGTGCTGCGGCCCCAACGTTTTCCGGGAGTACGGGTTCGACCAGGATAAAGACAATCTGCATAAGGATTTCAATGAGTGAAAAGGAGGGCGCGCAGTATAGCAGCTTGGGTGGGTAGCGCCGAACGCGTGCAGCTAGCCCGCCAGTTCGACGAGTAGCTTGTTTTTGATCAATCCGAAAAATGCGGGCTCACATCCGCTGAAGTACCACCCTAACTGGGTATGGCAGCCAGTGCAGTGGGCACATTGCCACAAGTGGCTTGAAAACCAGCTGGCTTCCCGGGTTGGCGCTCCCTCTATACGGCACCCTTCGGCCTGGCGCAAGCAAATGAAGCGAAATTCGACACCTGCGGGATTGATACGGTAGTGCTCGTGCGCGCCCTTGACCGCCAGCAGTTGCTGTTGGTCGCTAAGAACCTGCCGACAGTGGATGCAGAGATACAGGCGCTGCGGTTCCGGTTGCAGCAATCGGTGAGTTTTGGGCAGCAGTTTGCCTAACAGTTGCTGCTCGCCCTCCTCCTGGAAGAGATAGGCGGTGGCCAGCATGGAGCACCTCGAATCTGTTGATGCTATCCCATATTAGCAGTATTTCTTGGGTCGGGACTGGCGTCGATACCTGCTTTCACTTTTAATGGTAGATCAATAAACCAATGGGGATGATGATGGGGCGAGAGACACGTGTGGCGATTGCGGTGGTCGCCGGGGTTATCATCCTGATCGTACTGGCGATGAGCTGGTTTTCGGGGCGCGAAACGATTGTTGTGGACACTCCGGCGGAGCGGGTTGAACCCCTCGACCCGATATCCGCACCGGTTCCGGCCGATAAGTCCGGGGGGGCGGCACCGGTAGTTCCCGCACAGCTTGCAGCAGACGCTGACCCCGCGCTAACGGCAGCGGATGGGGTATCCCAGCAGAACGCGGGTTCATCCTCGGCGCCTGCTACCGGAGAGTCCCCGGAGACGATTCGAATTATTGTCCGTGAGCCGCTAACCGTTGATGGTGTTGACGTCGAGAAGGCGCTAAAGGACAAGGTAATTATTAACGAAGACCAGGTAGTTGATACCCCGGCTACCCAATAACAGGAGTTTGGCAGATGGAACTAAGCACTATTGTTACCCTGGCCGTTGCAGGAGCCGTGGTGCTCTACGTGGTCAGTATTTTTAATGGCCTTGTGAGTCGTAAAAATCGTTATGAGAATGCGTTTGGGCAGATCTCAGTGCAGCTCAAGCGGCGCCATGATCTTATCCCCAATCTGGTTAACACCGCCAAGGGCTATCTCAAGCACGAAAGCGAGACGCTGGAAAGGGTGATTCAGGCGCGAAATACGGCCGCTTCATTGCTACAGGCGATGGGGGGCAAACTCGATGGTAACGCGGTCAAGCAGCTGGCGGGTGCCGAAAGCGCACTGCTGGGAGCACTCCAGGGCTTGAGTGTGACCGTAGAGCAGTACCCGGACCTGAAGGCCGACGAAACCATGCACCGCCTGATGGAGGAGCTGCAAAGCACCGAGAATCGAGTTGCCAAGTCGCGCCAGTTTTATAACGACTCAGTGACTGTCTACAACATCTATCGCGCCAGTTTTCCGCAGCTGATGTTTGCCGGGAGCTTTGGCCACCCGCAAGATGCGACCCTGTTGGAGTTCGATGACGCCGAACAGATTCAGCAGGCTCCCAACGTCTCATTCTGATACGTTTAAAGGGGAACGATCGCAACGTGGACTTTTTTCAGGCGCAGGAGGACGCCAGGCGCAAAAGCGTCTGGCTAGTGATGTTAATGGGGACATCGGTGCTGAGTCTGGTGCTGCTTGCGTTTGTGATGATGGGGACAGTGTTGTGGTACGCGCAACAGGGCGTTCACCTCGCCCACTCCCTGAGTTTCTATCTAACCCCTGAGCTATTTTTAGCCTGTTTGGTGACGATCGGAGGCATCGTTTTGACAGGCTCCCTGATTAAACTGGTTCGCCTTGGGAAGGGCTCCGGTACCCTGATGCGTGCAATGGGCGGGCGCCAGCTAACAGGGGGTCCCGATGACCTGCGTGAGTTAGTGTTACGGAATCTGGTGGAGGAGATATCCATCGCCAGCGGCGCACCGGTCCCCCAGCTCTATATTCTGGATGACGAACCCGCCATTAACGCCTTTGCGGCAGGTTTCTCCCTCGACGACGCAGCACTGGGTTTCACCCGGGGGTGTATCGAACGCCTCAGTCGGGATGAGCTGGAGGGGGTCGTGGCCCATGAGTTCAGCCACCTGGTGCACGGTGATAGCCGCCTGAATCTCAAACTCATGGGCGTGCTCCACGGTATTACCATGATCTCCAGCCTGGGGTACCAGATGCTGCGTAGCCAACGCTACCGTTCGAGCCGCAGCCGCAACGGTGCATCGCTATCCCTGGTGGGGGTAGGGTTGCTGGTTATTGGTTACAGTGGGGTGTTTTTTGCGGGCCTGATTCGCTCAGCGGTGTCACGCCAGCGGGAGTTTCTGGCCGATGCCAGCGCCGTGCAATATACCCGCAATACCGGGGGCTTGGCCGATGCCCTAAAGCGAATTGGCGGCTACCCCCTCTCATCCACCCTTAATACCCCCTTAGCTGCCGACGCGGCCCATATGATGTTTTCCAAAGCCGTAAGCAGTTGGGTGGGCGGGTTGTTCGCAACTCACCCACCGTTGCCCCAGCGTATCACTCGCCTGGAGCCGCAGTGGCGTGGAGATTTTCTGGAAGGGGTTGGAGAGGTGCAGGGAATTGATGCGGCGACATCCGGTCTGGAAGCCGTTGCAGGTGTGACCGGGTTGGTTGCGGATAAAGCCCAGCTTGTCTCGCGGCGGGTAGGGCGTGCCGGTCCAGCGCAACGGGCCAGCGCGAGACGGTTGCTGGATGAACTGCCCCAGCAGTTGCAGCAGTTGGCCCATCAGACGGATGGAGCGTTGGTTATCATTTGTGGGTTGCTGCTTGGGCGGGAGGGCGCGGTGCGTGAAAAACAGCTGCGTCTTCTGCGCAACGACTGGGGCTCGCAGCGTTTTGGAATCTTCTGCGATCATGTAAAGCTACTCGATGGTTTGCCTCGGCTACAGCGACTGCCGGTAGTGAACCTGGCACTGCCAGCTTTAAAACAACTGCCTGCCGATCAGAGGTCAACGGCGGCCCGAACGATTCAGCAGCTGATTGCTGCCGATGGCAAAATATCGTTGTTTGAATGGGCCTTGCAGGCCTTGGTGGTACAGCAGTTGCGCCCTGACTTGAAGGCGAATGCTCCGGTAAAGTTGGTTACGCAGCTACGACATCTGCGCCAGCTTTTCTCCTGGCTGGCACTTGCGGGGCGCTTGTCTTTGTCGCAAGCCTCGGAGCATTGTGCTGTGGCGTACGCGTCGCTGGAGGTAAAGGATGTCGGGGTTATTCCGGCTCAGCGCCTTAATCCCGCTGAGGTCACTCGTGCCCTGTTGGCTCTGGAGGCGCTCAGGCCGAGGGACAAAAAACGCCTGCTGGACGCGTGCCAGGGGTTGGTGATGGCGGATGAAAAAGTGCTTGTCGAGGAGTTGGAGCTGCTGCGTACGATCGCCGAAATTCTCGGGTGTCCGCTACCGCTACTCGCTTTGATTGACCCGGCGAGGGGGGAGTGAGACAGATCGTATCCAGTTGTCGATACGGGCCACCAAAACGGAGGGATCCCGGGCCCAGTTAAAGTGGTTGAGATGTGCAATACCCAGAGCGTCTCCGGAGAGGTGTTGATGGGTAATCTCTGCTGCTGCCAGCTTGTCGTAGAGTTTCACCACCGCTTGCCGGGGAGCCATCCAATCCTCTTCGAATGAGATCGCGAGCACCGGCAGTGTCACGGCTGTCAGTTTCTCCTCCAGTGAGGTTCCCCGTCGTTTGAGTTTGTAGTTACCGGTACGCGCGCAGTGCGCCCACTCCTTGATCAGTTGCCGGGCTTCTCGGCCCCCAAACCCAAGTTTCTTGCCGGGAAGGTAGCCCAGCAGCTGACTCAGGAAGCTGAGGAACTGGGTGGCTAAAAGAAGGCGCAATGGCCGCGCATAGCCTTTGTAATGGATACTGCAGGCTGCAATCAAGATCATGCCGGCAACCTGCTCAGAGTTTTCGGCCAGGAAGAGGGTGTTGAGTTGCCCACCAAGGCTGTGGCCCATCAGATAGATGGGGCTGTCGGGGCACTGTTGGCGCAGGCAGTTGATCAGCTCGGGCCACTCCTGCTCCAGCATCTCCTCATAGCCGAAATTGACTTTGCGCGAGGCGCGAACCGAACTTGCACCAATGCCGCGCAGGTCTGCGGTAGCGGCGTGAAGGCCCGCGGCGCACAAGGCTTCGGCGAGGGGCTGGTAGTAGTCGGCCGCCACCCCCATTGCGGGCATGCACAGCACGACGGGTGCCTGTGCCTCGCCATCGCTGCGATACAGCGTGAGGGTATTCTCACTTCCATCGGCCGTTATAATTGGAATCGCAGTGGCATTGCTCATGGCTTATTTCGCGCTGTGTGGGGTTTTTTTATGCTGTTTTACTATAACAGCGAAAGAGGGTAAGTCGAGCCCTCCTACTTGAGGCTAGCGAAAGGGAGTGTCATATTCCGATAGCTGGGTCACAACCATATTAGTTGTCGATAGGATCGACTTTAAAAGGGAGCGCTGGGACGATGTCGAATGGCGGGCAGGGGTTAATTGAAGTTACGAAGTTGCAGCAACAGATCGGGAACCCCGACTGGGTTATTTTTGATTGCCGGTTTTCGTTGGCCGATAAAGACTATGGCTCCCGGGCCTTTCAGCAGGGGCATATTCCCGGGGCCCACTACGCTGATCTCGAGCAGCACCTTTCTGCCCCGCTTGGTTCAGGCCAGAAAGGGCGCCACCCGCTGCCCGATGTGGATGCGCTGACGCAGTTTTTGCAAGGGTGCGGCCTCGGCAATGATTCCAGAGTAGTGGTTTACGATGATGGAAACGGTGCCATGGCGGCCAGGCTATGGTGGCTGCTGCGGTATCTGGGTATAGAGTCCGTATTCCTCCTGAACGGTGGCTATGGGGCTTGGCAAGCAGCGGGGGCAGAGGTTACCCAGGCGCAAACAGATGCGGCACAACCGGCTAGCCCCCTGATGGTTAAGGCCAATTTACAGATGGTGGTCACGGCCGAGGATATTCTGGAGCAGCTCGATAGTGGGCGCTTTACTTTGTTGGATGCTCGGGCAGGGGTTCGTTTTCGGGGCGAGCAGGAGCCCATCGACCCTGTTGCGGGGCATATCCCCGGCGCGCACTGTTACCCCTTCGAAGAGAACCTGGGGCGCGATGGCCGCTTCAAGTCAGCAGCCGAGCTTCGTCAGCGCTTTAGCTCGCTGCCAAGCGACTCCTCCGAGACGATATGCTACTGCGGCTCGGGGGTTACCGCCTGCCATAACCTGTTCGCGCTGGAACTCGCAGGGTTTCCGGTGGCCAGGCTGTACCCCGGTTCATGGAGTGAGTGGATTACGGATACCTCGCGGCCCCTTGCGACCGGTTGATCCCTGTACCACACTGTTGAGGTGGGAACTGTTGGCAGGTTTGTCGGAGTTTTTTACAGTGTTGATCCAGTCCCGGCATGATTGTTTTCTAACCTGCTGATCAGGTTGTAGATTTTTTTACTGGAGCATTTATTGCAGCGATATCTGCAGCCAGTGGCGTATCGCGTTTTGAGCGGCCAGTGGCGCGGTAGTTTGGTCGAAAGCGGCCATAACGGAAGAAAGTGATCATGGAATCGAGATCTAACAAAAATACGCAGCCTTCCAATACAGCCCCTGCGGGCGCTGCTGCTCCTCGCCGGGATTTTTTGCGTAAGTCGCTAATCGGGGCGACGCCGTTTATCCTAACGGCGGTCAGTCGCCCGGTATTGGGTAACCAGTGCACGGTGTCCGGTATGATGTCGGGCAATCTTTCTGCTCCGGGTGAACCCCAGGTGTGCGCCGGTTTGACCCCGGGCTTTTGGAAAAACCACCTGATGGACTGGCCGCAGCCCTACACACCGGGAGAGCTCCCGAGCGGCAGGTTACGCGTAAACAACGGAAGACAGGCACCGGCTCTGGAAGGGGGCACGTTGTTCAACGATGTGTTTAGTTATAGATCCGGCTATTTTGACGATGAGCCAGCGCCCTCCATGCTTGAGGTGATGCAAAAAGAGGGGCACGACGACCGCTATCGACTGGGTGCCCACGCCGTGGCCGCGCTGTTGAATTCGGTCTATTTTGCCGTCGAGAGGGGTGTCAGCTTTGGTTACACTGCTGATGATATCCTTAGTTACTGGAATCAGGGCGTAGGACCTGGAGGCAGCGACCTTAAAGAGTTTTACGAAATGCTGAATCAGCGGGGTTACGGTTGAGCCCCGTAGAGTTCAATTCGCTGGTGCTTGATCCCCGTATTCATCTCTGTTCCCTGGATGATCAGGTCGTCGCTTATAATCTTGGCAGTGGAAATACGCACCTGCTCGAGGGCGAGGCGGCAGATCTCATAACGCGGCTCGCAGAGGGGCCGATCTCTCTGGCTTCGCTGCAACAGCTAAACCTGTCTGGCTTGCAAATTCCCCTGTCCCGCTTGATTATGGAGTTGGAGTATTTGGGGATTGTCAGAGCCAGGGAATGCGAATAACAGACCTCCAGCAGCATCAGTTAGATTCAGCGCTACGAGACCAGGGGGTCTGGTTGCAGGCGCCCCCTTTCCTGTTCCACCTTCGCAGTACCGAACCCGCCCTTGCCGAGGGGGTTGCCCGGCTTTATGGGGATTACCCCGTCGCCCTGGAGGGGGATTGGGCCGATTTTCATATTAGCGTTCGAGCAGGCAACGGGTGGCGCAGATGGGTGCGACCCCAGGTGAATTTTTTTCTGGACCGTCTTCGTCCCTTTAAGCCACTGCCGGGAAACCAGGCTTTTCCTCTGCTGGAGTGGGGCCTGAACTGGTGTGTCGCCAACCATATGCACCGCTACCTGATATTACACTGCGCCGTGGTGGCCCGTGGGGATGAGGCATTGTTACTACCCGGCGCTTCCGGTAATGGCAAAAGCACCCTGTGCGCGGCGTTGGTGGCCCGAGGCTGGAGGCTGCTTTCTGATGAGCTGGCGCTGGTCGACCCCCGGACCCGGCGGGTGCAGCCTTTTGTGCGTCCCATCAGTTTAAAGAACCGCTCCATCGATGTGATCCGCGAATTTGCTCCGCAGATGGTGATGAGCGAGGTGGTCAACGACACCCAAAAGGGGAGTGTGGCCCATGTAAAAGCACCGCTTGATGCCGTGCTCAGGGGAGGTGAATCGGCGGCGGTCCGCTGGATACTGTTTCCCCGCTACGCCCGTGAAAGTGAAACGGTCATCACCCGGGTACGCCGGGGCACCGCGATGATGTACCTGCAACAGCAGGCGTTTAATTATCAGCTGCACGGGGTTGCCGGTTTCGATACCTTAACGGAGCTGGTCAGGCAGAGCACCTGCCACCAACTGACCTACTCGTCCCTTGAGGAGGTGGCGGCCCTGTTGGTTGAGGGCGTGCCCGCCGGGATTGATACTCTGGAGGCGACCCTTGGATAACCTGTTGCTGGATGTGCTGAGCCAGCGCCTGACCTTGGCTGAACTGACCACACAGCAGTGGGACCGTCTGCTCAGGAGCGCTCGCGAAGCAGAGGTTACGGGGCGGATACAGCGTCTGCGGACAGAGGAGAGTAGCGAAGAGGGATTGCCAGGGTTTGTCCGTCACCAGCTTGATAGCGCCGCGGTTCAGATGGCGGCCCAACACAGAGCAGTTTTGTATGAGGTGGAGCATCTCGAGAAAATTTTTAACGATGCCGGCATCCCGCACATTTACCTGAAAGGCGCTGCGTATCTATTGGCGGGCAGCGCCAACTCCCAGGGGCGCCTGTTTTCAGATATTGACCTGCTGGTGCCTGAGTCGGACCTGCACAAGGCGGAACAGGAGCTGCGCGATCAGGGTTGGGTCTCGACCCATGCAAACGCCTATGATCAGCAATATTATCGCCGCTTTATGCATGAGCTACCCCCGATGGTGCATGTAAAACGGGGTACCGTACTGGATCTGCACCACAATATCTTACCCCGTACGGCACGCCACCTACCGGATGCAGAGCAACTGTTTGCGACGGCCGTTACCCTTGCCGGGGGGGCCAAAGTGCCAGATGGGGTCGATCGATTGCTGCACTGTGCGTCCCATCTCTTTCACGAAGGCGAGGTCAAGCAGGGGGTTCGAGGATTGGTCGATATCGACCTGCTCTACCGGGAGCTGTCTCAGCAACAGCGGCAACAACTATTGGGCAGGGCAGAGCAGCTCCATCTGCAGCGATCCCTCTACTACGGGTTACGTTACAGCGAGCGTTACCTGTCGACCCCTATTGATGAAGCTATTCGTAGACAGCTCAGCCTGATTGCCCCCGGAGCGCCGGCCAGGATAGCGATGGATTGGTTTTACTACAGTGTGTTCAACATAGCCGCGGAGGAGCCGGTCTCTGCGCGTCACTTAGTCAGTGAGTTTATGGTTTATCTTCGAGGTCATTACTTGCGCATGCCACTGTATCGTTTATTACCTCACCTGCTGATCAAGGGAATAAAACCACTGCAAAAACAACAAGCCAGAGCCTGATCGCACTATACTGGAGTTGAGTTGCAATCAGGGAATGAATCGATGGCACAAAGGTGTAGTGAATGAAGCAGGTGTTGATTGTTGAAGATAGCCCGACCGTACTAAAGGTGATGGATTACCTTATGCGACAGCAGGTCGACTTTGAGCCGGTTTACGCGGCAACCCTGGCCGAAGTGGACATTATGATGGAGGAGGGGGCATCGCAATTTTTTGCCGCCATAGTAGACCTCAACCTTCCGGATGCGCCGAATGGCGAGGCGGTAGAGCGTATTCGCCAGCATCAGATACCCACCATTGTATTGACCGGAAGTTTTAACGAAGCCCAGCGGGAGCAGATGCTTGCCAGTGGTGTCGTTGACTACGTTGAAAAGGAGGGGCGGCTTTCCTATGAATACGCCGTTAGCCTGTTATCGAAGTTAGCTCGCAATCAACGCCTAACGTTGATGGTGGTCGATGATTCCAGTTCTGCCCGGTTGTTTGTTAAAGAGATTTTGCTAACGCATCTGTATGAAGTGATATTGGCGGAGTCGGGTGAGCAGGCGCTGGAGCTGCTAGGGCAAAACCCTGACCTGACCCTGATGATCGTCGATTATAATATGCCGGGCATGAATGGCTGCCAGCTGGTTAAAGAGATCCGCCAGCAAAAAAGCTACGATGATCTCCTTATCATTGGACTTTCGGCCGGCGAACGCTCGCTATCGGCACGCTTTATCAAGGCCGGAGCCAACGACTTCCTCAAAAAACCCTTTTACCACGAAGAGTTGCACTGTCGGGTCATGCACAATATCGAGCAGCGCGAACTGCTAGTGGCGGTGCGGAATATGGCAAACAGGGACTACCTTACGGGTCTCGATAACCGCCGTTATTTTTTCGAACAGGCACAGCCTATTTATGACACAGCGTGCAAGAAGGGTGGGGTGTTCGCCATCGCGATGATCGATATTGATCACTTCAAACAGGTTAACGATACCTACGGTCATGCCATCGGTGACGATGTGCTCAAATCAGTAGCAGGGGAGCTTAAACGGAGTTTTACTCGCTTTGTCGCCGCCCGTATGGGAGGAGAGGAGTTCTGCGTGCTGTTATCAGGTCTCGGGGAGGAGCAAGCGTACCGCCTGCTCGAACGTTTTAGGGAGCTGGTGTCACAGCTGCAGGTACCCACCGAGCAGGGCGAGTTGTCGGTGACGATCAGTGTCGGCTTGAGTGTCTCCCCCGGGAATTCGCTGGATGCCGTGATTCAGCAGGCCGACCAAAACCTCTATCGTGCCAAGGAGGCGGGGCGCAATCTGGTTGTTAGTGACGAGGCGGGGAGCTGAGTTGGCGGCTGGCTCGCAGGGACTCGTAGGTAGCTGCGCCTAACACCATAGCGCCACCCATCAGGGTGCGTAGTTCCGGGATTTCACCGAGTAACAATGTTGCCAATAGCACCGCGTAGAGCGGAACGGTACACATGATCAGGCTCGCAGTGGCAACGGGTAACAAGCGGAGACTGACCGAAAACAGGGTGTGCGGGGTTGCAGTAAATACTATGCCCAGTAGCACCAATAGAGCCCACTCCTGCATCCCCTGCGAGAAGTACGCCCCCCCTTCAAAGGGTAGCAATACCACCCCGACCACCAGGCACTGGTACATCATCGCAAGGGAGCTTTCGTAGTGGCTACAGTAGCGTTTATACGCGATATTGCGCAGGCTAAACAGCAACGCAGAGAATAGTCCCCAGCCTACGCCACTGGCTGTACTGCCTCCGCTCAGGCCGGGCAGCATGATCGCGATCCCGGCGATGACCCAGAATGCACAGATCAGGTCCCTTAGGGGAGGTTGGCGGCGATGAAACAGTGCCTCCAGCAATACCGTTATAACTGGGTGGGAAAAGAAAGCGATAATACCGATGGCAATTGTCGATACCTGCATCGCGTGGAAATAGGTCACCCAGTGAACCGAGAGTACCAGGCCCAATCCCAGAATGATGGCATAGTCGGTGGCTCGGGCCAGTCGCAAGGAGGAGCCTCGGGCAACAACAAAGAGGGCCAGGGCGAGGGCGGCGATCAGGCTGCGCCACAGGGTGATATCCAGTGCAGGCAGGTCCAATAGCTTGGAGAACAGCGCAGTTCCCCCAAGCAGCAGGCACCCTGTATGCAATGCGAAAAGGCCGGATCGTTGAGAGTGCATAATAGCCCTGGTGCAAAAGCGAGCGGTGCACGTTAGCAGCTCCTGCTGGGCCCTGGCAAGGATCTCGCGCCGCCTTGATCTGGCTGCTATGATTCCTCCTATCTGACTCGGATGACTAATGCATGGACTGGCTTGACCCAGTGAAACGGTATAAGGGAGGTAATACTCTGGTATTCCTGATACGGCAGAGGCTTTTTGGCGCACTGTTGGCGTTTGCGATGATGCCCGCGGTGCAGGCCGATACAATGCGTCTCGCAGCGGATATCTGGTACCCCTATAACGGGGAACCGAGCAGTGACTATCCGGGGTATATGGTGGAACTGGCTACTGAAATACTGCAGGATGCCGATCACGAGCTCGACTATCTGTTGATGCCCTGGTCGCGCAGTCTGCTGGAGGCGCGCAAGGGGAATATCGATTGCGTGGTGGGGGCTTTTCGCGGCGATGCCCCCGATTTTCTCTACCCCAAGGTGAGTATGGGGCGGGATGATGTGGCTTTCTTTGCGCTAGCCGAAAACAGGGGGTGGCAGTTTTCTTCGGTAGCGAGCCTTAACGGGGTGCGCGTGGCGGTGATCAGCGGCTACAGTTATGGCGATGAACTCAATGCCTACATCAAGCGCAATCGTCGCTCTCCCAATCTACAGATAACCACAGGTAATGCGCCACTGGAGCGCAATATCAGCCTCTTGCAGGCCAAGCGTGTCGAGCTGCTCGTCGCATCCCCCAACGTAATGAATGCAACGCTGAAACGATCAGGGCAGGAGGGAAAGGTAGTCGAGGTGGGGCGTATGCATACCCCCGATGACCTCTATATTGCCTGTTCCCCGAACCTGAAAAGCTCGGAGTATTATGTTCGTCTTCTTGGCGAAGGTGTCGAACGCTTGCGCGCAGATGGGCGCCTGCATAAGATTTTGGAGCGCTATGGTCTGGTTGACTGGCAACAATAGATAACTCCCTATTCACCCTTCTGCTGGGGCGCTGAATAGAGAGTATTGTGGCTAGCTCGCGTCCCGGCAGCGGCGATGTTCCAGTTCACGAATATCGAACTGTTTGGTCAGCTGCAGGATCAGTTGCTCGATATTACGCTCACCGGACACCGCCATCTCAATCGCATAGTTGTGCTGACTATCGAGTGCGGCCTTAAAATCATTGATGTTAAATCCCCGTACTCTGCTGGTATTGAGGATACGCTCAAGGCTGCCGGGGGTGTTGCGTGCCACCAGGCGAAGATTAAAACGATTCATAATTTTGCTCCATCATTTGCGTATTTGACACCCCTGGCGGTACCAGTGGCCAAACGTTTTCCTGTGGGTTGATGCTGACATGCAATAGGTAACTGCTGGGGCTGTTGAGCAGTTCGTCGAGCGCTTCGCTGACCTGATCGGCACGCTCGATATGGCGGGCCTCTATACCAAAGGCCCGGGCGATCGCTACAAAATCAGGGTTATCGCTGAGGTCGGTTTCGCTATAGCGTTCGGTAAAAAATAGCTCCTGCCATTGCCGCACCATGCCCAGTCGCTGGTTGTCGAGTATCAGCACCTTGACCGGTAGCTGGTACCGTTTCAGCGTGGCCAGTTCCTGAATGTTCATCATAAATGAGCCATCACCGCAGACATTGATCACACTGCACTCGGGGTTTGCCAGTTGCGCGCCAATGGCGGCGGGCAGCCCGTAGCCCATCGTTCCCAGGCCGCTGCTGCTGAGGTGACGGCTGGGGTGGCTGGCTGGATAGTGCTGGGCAATCCACATCTGGTGCTGGCCCACATCGCAACTGATTATCTGACTTTGATTGCTGCGGTCGGCCAGCTCCCTGATCAGTTTCGGTGCCCATATACCCGGTCCCGGATGATCATAGCGCCAGCGGTGCTTTTGCTTCAGGTCGCTGCACTGCTGACGCCACGGATCGATATCAGGCGTGCACAGCAAAGCGTGCAGGGAGTGTTTGAGATCTCCCCGTAGGGATAGATCGGGCTGGCGTAACTTGCCCATTTCTGCGAGGTCGATATCGAGATGAATAACCCTCGCGTTCGGGGCGAACTCGTCCAGTTTTCCGGTAACACGGTCGTCGAAACGGGCACCAACGGCGATCAGAAGGTCGCAGTCGTGAACCGCCAGATTGGCTGCACGGGTCCCGTGCATGCCGAGCATGCCGAGGTGGCAGCCGTCGTCGACATTGTGATTGCCTATTCCTTTGAGCGTTGTCACGCTGGGAATGTTACTTGTGAGCGCGAAATGACGCAGCTCATCCACCCCATTGGCTAGCACAACACCGCCCCCGCTGTAGAGAATGGGCTGCCGGCTTTGCAGAATCATTTCGCGAGCGCGTTGCAGGATCTCTTCATCGCATAGGGTCGGTATGGTCTCGGTCGGGGTAACCGGATCGGGCTCAAACTCGGCAAGCTGGATATCTTTAGGAATATCGATCAGGACCGGGCCGGGTCGCCCCGTAGTAGCGATCTCGATCCCCTGTTGCACAATGTGCGGTAGATCCTCAACCCTCTGTACCAGGAAGCTGTGTTTGACCACAGGCAGTGACATTCCAAGAATATCTACCTCCTGAAAAGCATCGGTTCCCATCACCGGTGAGGCGACCTGTCCGGTGATCGCCAGTAGCGGAATGGAGTCCAGGTGGGCGTTAGCAATTCCCGTGAGAAGATTGGTGGCACCGGGCCCCGATGTCGCGAGGCATACACCCAGGCGGCCACTGGAGCGGGCATAGCCATCAGCGGCGAGGGCGGCTCCCTGTTCGTGCCGACAAAGGACATGACGGATGCTGCTATCGTAGATCGCGTCATAGACCGGCATGATGGCGCCTCCCGGATAGCCAAAAATGGTGTCGGTACCAGCGTCTTGCAGCGCCTTGATTAAGTATTCTGCTCCCTTCATGCGATTACCTTTGCGTTGGGGTAAAAAAAAGCCCTCGTATCTTTCGATGCGAGGGCTTTGTGTGCGACTGTCGGTATTTTACCAGGCGCGCGATCCCCCTCGCAGGTGCATAATAATCACCACGAGTTTGATCACAATTTTCTTGGCCGGATTTGAACGTAACATCGCTAAGTTGTTTTCAATTTTGCAGATTGAATGGCCTGCAATAACACCACATTCGAACGCCCTGCGCAACCGCCATTGGGCAAATTGCGACCAAAGAACAGTGGTCGAGTCAGTCGGGGGCGGAGACCCTCCCGATTCACTATTGACCCAATGCTTGCTCAATGCGATCCAGTGCATCGCTCAGTTGCGCACGGCTGGTGGCATAGGAGAGTCGCATATAACCTTCGGCGCCGAAGGCCGAGCCGGGCACCAGGGCAACCCCCGCCTCATTAAGCAGTCGCTCGGCCAACTCCAGGTCCGTTTCCCCGCGAGCCTGAAGTACCTCGTGAAAGCTGGGGAAGCTGTAAAAGGTACCGTCGCTGGGGATCGCGTAGATGCCCTCAATACGGTTGAGGCGGGAGAGCACAAAATCGTGGCGCAGCTTAAATGCTTTTAACATCTCCTGTACGCATTGCTGGGGACCCGCCAATGCAGCGGTCGCTGCTGCCTGTGCAATGGAGCAAGGGTTGGAAGTGCTTTGGGATTGTACCTTCTTCATGGCCCCGATTAACCGCTCGGGACCCGCCGCATAGCCGATGCGCCAACCGGTCATCGAGTAGGCTTTGGAAACGCCGTTAAGCACGATAGTGCGTTCGTAAAGGGCGGGGCATACATTAAGAATGTTGCAGAAGGGCTCCTTCGCCCACAGGATGTGCTCGTACATATCGTCGGTCGCCACCAGGATCTGCGGGTGCTTGATCAGCACGTGGGCGAGCTGGGTTAACTCCTCACGGGTATAGGCGACGCCGGTCGGGTTGGAGGGACTATTGAGTACCAGCAAACGGGTGCGGGGAGTGATCGCAGACTCCAGTTGCTCGGCGCTCATTTTGAATCCCTGTTGCTGGCCAGCGTCGACAATAACGGGGGTGGCTTCGGCAATACGCACCATATCCGGATAGGAGACCCAGTAGGGGGCAGGGATGATCACTTCGTCCCCCGGGTTTAGCAGTGCCAGTGATAGATTGAAAAAGCTCTGCTTACCGCCGCAAGATACAAGAACCTGTTTCGGTTGATACCCCAGCTGGTTGTCTCGGCTGAATTTGTCGATGATCGCGCGTTTCAATTCAGGGGTACCATCGACGGCGGTGTACTTGGTCTTGCCGTCCCGAATTGCCTGGATAGCCGCCTCCTTTATGTGTTCTGGCGTGTCGAAGTCCGGCTCCCCGGCACCGAGCCCGATAATCTGCTTACCCGAGGCGCGCAATTCGGCGGCTCGGCTGGTGATGGCTAGGGTAGGGGAGGGTTTAATCTGTTGTACGCGCTGTGATTGGAGAAGATCCACGCCTGGCTGCCTCTTTGATAAACGGGGGGACTGGGTTAGCATTGCCGGTTCACTGTACCGCTTTTTATGTTGAGCCTATTCGCCGCTCCGCACCACGGGTTCGCAAACCGGTATAGTCTACTATAGAGCGTTTTAACGCAGGAACCCGAATGGACCGAGAATTCAAGGTCTCATCCCGCTTTGACCCCGCCGGGGATCAGCCGCAGGCCATTAGTAAGCTGATCGCCGGTATTGACGCCGGGCTGGCGACCCAGACCCTGCTCGGTGTCACCGGTTCGGGTAAGACGTTTACTATTGCCAATGTGATCGCGAGCATTCAGCGCCCTACGGTGGTGATGGCACCTAACAAAACCCTGGCCGCTCAACTCTACGGTGAGTTCAAGGAGTTTTTTCCCAATAACGCGGTTGAGTATTTCGTCTCCTATTACGACTATTACCAGCCGGAAGCCTATGTGCCGACCTCGGATACCTATATCGAGAAAGACGCCTCGATTAACGATCATATAGAGCAGATGCGCCTCTCCGCCACCAAGGCGCTGTTGGAGCGGCCGGATGCCATTATTGTGGCGACTGTGTCAGCGATCTACGGTCTGGGTGACCCGGAATCCTACCTCGGAATGATGATGCACCTTGATCGTGGCGATCGTATCGACCAGCGTGCGGTGTTGCGTCGACTCGCCGAGCTGCAATACACCCGCAATGATACGGAGTTGCACCGCGGTACGTATCGCGTTAGGGGTGATGTAATTGACGTGTTTCCAGCCGAATCGGACATGGAGGCGGTACGGGTTGAGTTATTCGATGATGAGGTGGAGAGCCTGAGCTATTTCGACCCCCTGACGGGCGAAGTGCTGCGCCGGGTGCCGCGGGTAACGGTCTACCCCAAGTCCCACTATGTGACGCCGAGGGAAACGCTACTCGATGCAATGGAACATATAAAAGTCGAACTGGATGAACGGCTGCAGCAGCTGCGGGAGGCCAACAAACTGGTCGAACTGCAACGCCTGGAGCAGCGGACTCGTTTTGACCTTGAGATGATTATGGAGCTGGGGTACTGCTCTGGAATCGAAAACTACTCCCGTTACCTGTCGGGGCGTGAGTCGGGCCAGCCACCCCCTACCCTGTTTGACTATATTCCTGATGACGCGCTGCTGGTGCTCGATGAGTCCCACGTCACCGTACCCCAGATCGGCGCAATGTATAAGGGGGACCGCTCTCGTAAGGAAACCCTGGTGGAGTTTGGCTTCCGCTTGCCGTCGGCGTTGGATAATCGGCCTATGCGGTTCGAGGAGTGGGAGCAAAAACGGCCCCAGACTATTTTTGTGTCGGCGACTCCCGGAGCCTATGAAGAGCTGCATCAGGGGCAGGTAGTCGAGCAGGTGGTGCGTCCCACCGGGCTGGTGGACCCCCAGATTGAGGTGCGGCCGGCATCAACCCAGGTTGATGATCTGCTATCCCAGATTAACCAGCGGGTGGGCAGTGGTGACCGGGTGTTGGTGACCGTACTGACCAAGCGCATGGCCGAAGATCTCACCGATTATCTGGCGGACCATGATGTGCGCGTCCGTTACCTGCACTCGGATATCGATACGGTTGAACGAGTGGAGATTATTCGTGACCTGCGGCTCGGGGCCTTTGATGTACTGGTTGGTATCAACCTGCTACGGGAGGGGCTCGATATGCCGGAGGTGTCATTGGTCGCCATTCTGGATGCAGATAAAGAGGGTTTCTTACGCTCGGAGCGCTCCCTGATCCAGACCATCGGGCGTGCGGCGCGAAATTTAAACGGCAAGGCCATTCTCTATGGGGATCGCGTTACCGGATCGATGGAGCGCGCGATCGGGGAAACGGAACGTCGCCGAAATAAACAGATCGAGTTTAATCGAGAGCACGGTATTGTTCCCAAAGGGGTTCATAAGGATATCGCCGATATTCTGGAGGGTGCAGTTGCTCCTGGCAGTAAAGGTCGCTCCCGTCGCAAGGTCGCGGAAAAAAGTGCTGATTATGATGCCTCTGCCATGACACTGGAGCAGTTGACCACTAAAATTGCGGAGCTTGAGGAGAAAATGTACCAGCACGCCAGGGATCTGGAGTTTGAGCAGGCCGGAGTAGTCCGGGACGAAATCGCCCGCTTGCGCACCCAGTTACTGAATCGTTAGGGGCAGTCAGTCGGAGAGGGCTCGCCCCCCCGGGTGAGCCGTTGGCAGTTGTGTTGTCGCTAGGCCGGTTTGGTAAAGAGTCAGCTGGATTAGGGATGAAATTTGCAGATTAAGGAGAGTGTCGTGTTCAGGGAGCTTGAAGAGGTTCGAATCGGGGTCGTTGGTCTCGGTTATGTCGGGTTGCCGCTTGCGGTGGAGTTCGGTAAATATTACGACACGGTTGGTTTTGATATTGATCAGGGCCGTGTACAGGAGCTTGGCTCAGGATGCGACCGTACCCTGGAGGTCGACGCCTCTGAATTGGCCCAGGCGCAACACCTCACGTACAGTTGTGAGCTGGAAGGTTTGCGTGATTGCAATGTCTATATCGTCACCGTACCTACCCCCATCGACCGTTTCCATAACCCGGACCTGACACCGCTCACCCGGGCCAGCGAAAGCCTGGCAACGGTGATCGCGGCAGGAGATGTGGTGATCTATGAGTCCACCGTTTATCCCGGTGCCACCGAAGAGCACTGTATACCGATTATCGAGCAAGGTTCAGGGTTGGTTTATAACCGGGATTTTTTCGCAGGCTACAGTCCCGAGCGAATCAATCCTGGTGATAAGGAGCACCGACTCGTCAATATCCTTAAAGTAACCTCGGGTTCCACCCCGCCAATAGCCGACTTTGTTGACGCGCTCTACGCCAGCATTATTACCGCTGGAACCCATAAAGCCAGCAGCCTGCGTGTAGCTGAAGCGGCAAAAGTGATCGAAAACACCCAGCGTGACCTGAATATCGCCCTCATCAACGAGCTGGCGTTGATCTTTGAGAAGCTGGATATCGACACTATCGAAGTGTTGGAGGCGGCAGGCACCAAATGGAACTTCCTGCCTTTTCGTCCCGGCCTTGTGGGAGGGCATTGCATCGGTGTTGATCCCTACTACCTCACCTATAAGGCTCAGGAGATAGGCTACCGCCCTGAGGTGATCATGGCCGGGCGGCGCATTAACGACCGCATGGGCGCATACGTGGCGGAGAAGCTGATAAAGGCGATGATCGCCCAAAAAATCGACGTGGCGCAGAGCCGTGTTGTCATATTGGGGCTAACCTTTAAGGAGAACTGCCCGGACCTGCGCAATACCCGCGTTATCGATATCGTTGAGGAGCTCAAGGGCTGGGGGGTAGCGGTGGATATTCACGACCCCTGGATCGATTGCGATGAGGCGCAGCACGAATACGGAGTCGAGGTCATGGCGGAGTGCCCGCAACGCAAGTATGACGCTGTTGTGCTGGCCGTGGGTCATGAGCAGTTTGCACGTATGTCTCGCGAGCAGTTTGATGCCCTGCGTAATGAAGCATCGGTGTTATTTGATGTGAAGTCAGTGCTCCCCAAAGGATGGGCGGATCTGCGTTTATAACCTGCCTGGCACGGGCAACCCTGATATCAGGGGCACTCCCGAAATAATGATTGTGAAAGGATTACAGAAATAATGCAGCTGACAATATTTGGAACCGGATACGTGGGTTTGGTTACCGGCGCTTGCCTGGCCGAGGTCGGTCACCATGTGCTCTGTGTCGATGTTGATCAAGCGAAGATCGACTGCCTGCTACGCGGTGAAATTCCTATCTATGAGCCGGGCCTTGATGTTCTGGTGCACCGCAATCGTGAACTGGGGCGGTTGCAGTTTTCCACCGACGTTCGCCGTGGCGTGGAGTACGCGGAAATTCAGTTCATCGCCGTCGGCACGCCTCCCGACGAAGATGGTTCTGCGGACCTGCAGTATCTGTTGGCAGTGGGGCGGGAAATTGGGCGTTATATGCCCGATAAAAGACTGGTCATCGACAAATCAACGGTGCCGGTAGGGACCGCCGACAAGGTGCGGGCCGCCATAGCCCAGCAGCTGTCCGAGCGTGGGCTGGATCTTTCATTCGATGTGGTGTCCAACCCTGAGTTTCTAAAAGAGGGGGCCGCGATTGACGATTTTATGAAACCTGATCGTATTATCGTCGGTACCGAGAATGAGCGAAGCCGCTCGTTAATGAAAGAGCTTTATGCACCGTTCAACCGCAGCAGTGACCGCATGATTTTTATGGATCTGCGTTCGGCAGAGCTAACGAAGTACGCAGCCAACGCCATGCTGGCGACTAAAATCAGTTTTATGAACGAGATGGCCAACCTGGCGGAGCATTTGGGGGCCGATATCGAACAGGTGCGGCGGGGGATCGGCTCCGATCCACGCATCGGTTACCACTTTATCTATCCCGGGTGCGGTTATGGCGGATCCTGTTTTCCCAAGGATGTGCAAGCGCTGGAGCGGACGGCCAATGAGGTCAGCTACGAAGCATCGTTGCTGCAAGCGGTCGAACAGGTTAATCGGCAGCAAAAGAAAAAACTCTATCAGCGTATTGATCAGTACTTCAGCGGCAACTTGCAAGGCAAAACCCTGGCTCTTTGGGGCTTGGCGTTTAAGCCTCGCACCGATGATATGCGAGAAGCACCGAGTCGAGCTTTGATGGAGGCTTTGTGGAGGGCTGGCGCCAGAGTGCGAGCTTACGATCCGCAAGCGATGGGAGAGGCGCGGCGCATCTATGGCGAACAGGATCAACTGCAGCTGTGCGCTAGCGCGCAGGAAGCCCTGGCCGGCGCTGATGGGTTGGTGATCTGTACCGAATGGAGTGAGTTTCGCGCACCCGATTTCGCCACTATTCGCGACAGTCTGTCGGCACCGGTAATTTTTGATGGTCGCAACCTGTATGACCCGGTTGCGCTTCGTGAACAGGGACTGGACTATATCGCGATCGGTCGTTCCAACTGGCCATCCGAGGCTATGTCCCCTGGTGGTGCGGTATGAATGTACTGGTAACGGGTGCTGCCGGGTTTATTGGATACCACCTGTGTCAGTATCTGCTGGCCCGCGGGGATAGCGTGGTTGGCATCGATAATCTTAATGACTATTACGATGTTAATTTAAAGCAGGCACGCTTGCGGGAGTTGAAGCGAGGCCTGGGATGCGACCGGTTTCGCTTTATCAAAATGGATATCGCCGATAAAACGGCGCTAGAGGCCCTGTTTCAGGAGGGCGGTTTTTCGCGGGTGGTAAACCTGGCTGCACAAGCCGGGGTGCGCTACTCCCTGGAAAACCCCGATGCCTACATCAGCTCCAATATCGTAGGTTTTATGAATGTGCTGGAGGGGTGTCGCCATCAGGGAATAGAACACCTGGTTTACGCCTCTTCCAGTTCGGTGTACGGGGCTAATGAATCCCTGCCTTTTAGCGAGCACGATAATGTGGACCATCCATTGTCGCTCTATGCCGCCACCAAAAAATCCAATGAGTTGATGGCCCACACCTACTCTTCACTCTACCAGTTACCTACAACGGGACTTCGATTCTTTACGGTCTATGGTCCCTGGGGTCGCCCCGATATGGCGCTATTTCTGTTTACCCGTAACATTCTGGCGGGTGAACCGATCGATGTTTTCAACCATGGCCATCATCGAAGGGATTTCACCTACATCGACGATATCGTTGAAGGGGTTGTGCGCTCACTGGATGATGTTGCTGTCGCGGATGCTGGTTGGAAGGGCCTCAGTCCCGATCCGGCCACCTCATTCGCGCCCTGGAGAGTGTTTAACATCGGCCATGGTGAGCCGGTAGAGCTGATGACCTACATCCGTACCATCGAGCAGGTCGTAGGGCGCAAGGCGCAGATCAACTTTCAGCCCATGCAGCCGGGGGATGTCCCCGAAACCGCGGCGAATGTGGACGCGCTGGAGGCAGCGGTGCGCTATCGGCCGGGTACTGATGTAGAGGAGGGGGTTGAGCGATTCGTACGCTGGTACCGAAATTTCTATTCTGTTTGAGTGGCAGCGATCTTCAAAAGCCCCTAAATGGATAAAAAAGAGCGAACAACCCGGGTTGTGCGCTCTTTTTGAGTAGCAAAAAATCAGGCGGCGAAGAGGGATTTGCGCTCATTGTAGGCGTTGATCAGCTGGTCGATAACCGGCTGTTCGTAGCTGCGCAGGCTGCTCATGATCATGCGTTTCTCGCCCTGCCCTACGACCTCACCATTTTCACTAAAGCTGAAGTTCATGGTGACGTTGCCACGCTTGCCTACCACGTCCAATGATGCGCCGGTAAATTCAACGGTGGGCGATGTCAGGTCAAGCCTGTCCAGCTCCAGGGCCATGCTCTCGTAGATCACCAGGGGGCGGTCGGGGTTAAACATAACGTTCTGCTCCGCCATAAGGGGGACCAGCAGGTGGGGGAAGTTCATGCCGGAGAAGGAAACATAGCTGCGGACCAGGGCTTCGATCATTGGCAGGTCGGTGCTGATGGCTCCGCTACGCTCTACGTCCAGGTACTCCTTCCCGTTATCGTCACAGACGCGCAGGTGACCGTCGCTTAGCTCCTGCAAGTCCAGCGCAACGCTCTCGCTGACCATGCCTGAGAAGGTAAATCGCATCTTTGTGCTAATCCCTGTTTTGCTCAACACCATTGCGAAAAGCAGGTCGCCGGGTACGCAAAAACGTTTTGCATCAACGTCGTGGATGACATTAAAGTCATTGGCGATTCGCTTGGCAAACTCGCTGGACTGCTCGCGGGTAAAGCAGAACTTGTCGTCGATGTTGCTATGAAAATGTTCTAACATGGCGTGAATCGTTACTCTTGAGCCTGTTGTAAGGTGTCCTTTGGCGCGCATACTATCATGTGCAAGAGCGGCAAAATGATACATTTTGTGAACGAATTGTGATCACTTGGTTGCGGGCGAAGAGTCTTTGCCCTGCTGTGAAAGTCCCGAATGGAGGTGGGTATGTTAACCAGTGCCGCGATGGCTAGCTTTATTGCGACCCTTTTTTCGATGATGAACCCGATAGGGAATATTGGGGTGTTTGCTGGTATGACGGGGGGGCTGCCTGACTCGGAGATACGTAAAATCGCCTGGAAAACGGGGTTCGCCATTGCGGTGACACTCCTGTTGGTAGTGTGGTTAGGCGACGTTTTGTTGAGGTTTTTTGGTATCAGCGTAGACGAGCTGAGGGCGGCCGGTGGCGTGGTGGTGTTAATCATCGGGCTGCATATGCTGTTTAATAAGTCTGAGCATAAGCATTCCACTGCCGAGCTGGAAGATGCCGAAACTAGGGATTCTATCGCTGTGGTACCCATGGCGATTCCTATAACTGCAGGTCCAGGGACCATGACCAGCGTATTACTGGTTTCCCAGCACCAACACCTGATTAGTCGTTTTGAAGTCTCCCTGATCGTGATTCTTATGGCTGTCCTGACCGCGCTGCTATACAGCTTTGCCGGTCCCCTCTCCCGTCGTCTGGGGGAGTCAGGGGTTGGTGTTGTGACCCGAATTATGGGGCTGGTGCTGTCAGCTATCGCCATGGGGATGTTGGCGGCGGGTCTGAAATCGCTGCTTCCCGGTTTGGCTGGATAGCCAAGCGCTTTTTTCATCGCTCTTGCTGCACGTGGGGTTTGACAGCTAAAGGGCGCAATGTATAATCGTCGCGTCCAAACGACAGGCGCGTAGCTCAGTTGGTTAGAGCGCCACCTTGACATGGTGGAGGTCGTTGGTTCGATTCCAATCGCGCCTACCAAATTTAAAGAAGCCGGCATCAGCCGGCTTTTTTTCGTTTTTAAACACGTGGCCTTTGGTAGGGGTCACCACTGATCAGAAGGATGTTAGCCATGCCCTCTATTACCCTTCCCGATGGCAGTATTCGTCAATTCGATAACCCGGTCACCATTATGCAGGTGGCCGAAGATATCGGTCCTGGCCTGGCCAAGGCCACCATCGCCGGCCGCGTTGATGGTGAGCTGCAAGATGCCTGCGAGCTGATTGCTGACGATGCTCAATTACAAATTATTACCGCCCGCGACGAGGAGGGGTTGGAGATTATTCGCCACTCTTGTGCGCACCTGATCGGGCATGCGATCAAGCAGCTGCAGCCCACGGCGAAAATGGCGATCGGTCCGGTTATCGAAGAGGGTTTTTACTACGACATCGATACCCCTGAAACGCTTACGATGGATGACCTTGCCGGGCTCGAAAAGCGCATGAAGGATCTGATCTCCAAGGGTTACGATGTTGTTAAAAAGTGGACGCCTGTGGCCGAAGCGCGTCGGATTTTTGAAGAGCGTGGAGAGCAGTACAAGGTTGAAATTATCGATGGTCTGGGTGAAGAGGTGGAGCAGGTTGGTCTCTATTACCACGAGGAGTACATCGATATGTGCCGTGGCCCCCACGTCCCTAATACCCGTTTTTTGAAAGCCTTTCAGTTAACCAAGTTGGCCGGTGCCTACTGGCGTGGGGATTCCAGCAATAAAATGCTGCAGCGAGTGTACGGTACTGCATGGGGTGACAAGAAAGCCTTGAAGGCCTACTTGCAGCGTATCGAAGAGGCCGAAAAGCGTGACCACCGCAAGCTGGGCAAGCGTCTGGACCTGTTCCATACCCAGGAGGAGGCGCCGGGGATGGTGTTCTGGCACCCGAATGGCTGGACCATCTATCAGGTGGTGGAGCAGTACATGCGTCAGGTGCAGCTCGATAACGGCTATCTTGAGATTAAAACTCCGCAGGTAGTTGATCGCACCCTATGGGAGCGATCCGGTCATTGGGATAAGTTTCAGGAGATGATGTTCACGACTCACTCCGAGAATCGCGATTACGCGGTCAAGCCCATGAACTGCCCTTGCCATATTCAGGTCTTCAACCAGGGGCTGCGCAGCTACCGTGACCTGCCCTTGCGGTTGGCTGAATTTGGCTCCTGCCATCGTAATGAGCCATCGGGAACCCTGCACGGCTTGATGCGGGTACGCAACTTCACCCAGGATGACGCCCATATCTTCTGTAGTGAAGAGGCGATTCAGGAGGAGGTGGCGACATTTATTGACCTGCTTTATGCCGTTTACAAGGATTTTGGCTTTGACCAGATTATTCTTAAGCTCTCCACGCGCCCCGAGCAGCGAGTCGGATCCGATGAGGTTTGGGATCAGTCGGAGGCAGCGCTTGAGGCTGCGCTGAACGCGACAGGGCTGGAGTGGGACCTGTTGCCGGGCGAAGGCGCCTTCTACGGTCCCAAGATTGAGTTTTCACTGAAAGATTGCATTGGCCGGGTTTGGCAGTGCGGTACCATACAGGTCGACTTCTCAATGCCCGGTCGTCTCGATGCGCAATTTGTAGCCGAGGATGGCTCGCGCCAAACGCCGGTTATGTTGCACCGGGCAATACTGGGCTCCTTTGAGCGTTTTATCGGTATTCTGGTAGAAAACTATGCCGGCGCGATGCCTGTTTGGTTGGCCCCTACCCAAGCCGTTGTCATGAATATTACGGACAATCAGGCCGAATATGCCCAAAAGGTTGAAAAAACCTTGAAAGAAGCGGGTTTCAGGGCCAATGCGGACTTGAGAAACGAGAAGATCGGCTTTAAAATCCGCGAGCACACAATTCAGAAAGTCCCTTATCAGCTTGTAGTGGGCGATAAGGAGATGGAAAATGGTAGCGTGGCGGTGCGAACACGGTCCGGAGAGGATCTTGGAAGTATGCCGCTGGATACTCTGGTTGAGCTAATAGCTACAGAAGTGGCCAAGCTCGGCAGAACCCAGGACGATGCCTGACGACAATCCGTATAGGAGAAGTGACAATTAAGCGAGATAATAAAAGGGAACGACGCGTACAGCTGCCCCCGATAAATGAAAATATCAAGGCTGTCGAAGTACGCCTCATTGGTCAGGATGGAGAGCAGATAGGCGTCGTACCTACCCAGGAAGCCCTGGGCATTGCTCGTGAAGCCGAATTAGACCTGGTAGAGATCAACGCAACATCGGAGCCTCCGGTGTGTAAGGTCATGGACTACGGGAAGCATCTGTTCGAGCTCAAGAAACAAAAAGCTGCTGCTAAGAAAAAGCAGAAGCAAATCCAGGTGAAAGAGATTAAATTTCGCCCGGGCACCGAAGAAGGGGATTATCGGGTAAAACTGCGCAACCTGATACGTTTCCTTGAAGAGGGCAACAAGGCTAAGGTTTCCTTGCGTTACCGCGGTCGGGAGATGGCTCACCAGGAGCTGGGAATGGAGCTGCTTAACCGGGTTGAAAAAGACCTGGAAGAGTACGGCACCGTTGAACAGCGTCCGAAAATGGAAGGCCGTCAACTGATCATGGTATTGGGCCCAAAAAAGAATAAGTGATCGTTTTCAGTGCATCCCTGGTTGGGCTCTCGGGCTTGGCCGGGTTGTGTTGTTTGATCGCTTTCATATTAACTGACCGGCTTTAACACAGGTTGAGCCGAGGAATGCGGAGTGCTTTAAATGCCAAAGATGAAAACCAAAAGCGGAGCAGCCAAACGCTTTAAGAAAACGGCCAATGGCTACAAGCGGAAGTGTGCTTTTAAAAGCCATATTCTGACCAAAATGACCACCAAGCGTAAGCGCCAGTTGCGCGGCACCAAGGGCATGGCCCCTGCCGACGTCGCTGCTGTTGATCGTATGTTGCGAGTGCGCTAAGCGTACCCGATTCTTATTGGTAGATTATGTTTTTTAGGAGATAGCTTATGCCTCGCGTAAAACGTGGTGTGGTGGCTCGCCGCCGTCACAAGAAAATTTTGAAGCAGGCTAAGGGTTACTACGGTGCCCGCAGTCGTGTATTTCGTGTAGCCAAACAGGCCGTAACCAAGGCTGGACAGTATGCTTACCGTGACCGTCGTCAACGTAAGCGCCAGTTCCGTGCCCTGTGGATTGCCCGTATCAATGCGGCTTCACGTTTGAACGGTCTGTCTTACAGCCGCTTCATCGCTGGTCTGAAGAAGGCCTCAATCGAGATTGACCGTAAGGTCCTGGCTGATATCGCCGTCCATGAGAAGTCAGCTTTTGCTGCGATCGTGAACAAAGCGAAAGAAGCGCTTGCTTGATCTCGTAAGAGAGCGTGAAAAAGGAGGCTTCGGCCTCCTTTTTTAATGCCTGGTGTTTATGACGGCAAGAGTTTGCACAAATGCTACGGGTAGGGGCTTCAGGCTGTGCAAGTTGCTGTTTTTTTAGGTCCTTTCCCGTTAATATACGGGGCTATTTTCTGTTGGGGCATCGGCCCTGCATGGTGTTCGGAGTTCAATAATGGAAAAACTGGAATCATTGGTTGCCGACGGCTTGCAAGCCGTCACCGCAGCGGCTGATGCGGCGGCACTGGATCAGGTGCGTGTGCAATACCTGGGCAAGAAGGGGGAGCTGACCTCGTTGCTTAAAAGCTTGGGTGCGTTGTCGGCAGAGGAGCGTCCAGCAGCCGGTGCAAAAATTAACGAAGCCAAGCAAAAGGTGCAAGACGCCATCAATGTTCGCAAAGAGGCGTTAGAGGGTGAAGTGCTGCAGCAGCGCCTGAGTGCTGAGACGATCGATGTGACGCTGCCGGGACGGGGGCAGGATCTGGGTGGTTTGCATCCGGTTACCCGCACGATGGAACGAATCGAAGCCTTTTTTTCCAATATCGGCTTTGAAGTCGCCGAAGGCCCGGAAATCGAAGACGATTACCATAACTTCGAAGCGCTCAATATACCGGGCCACCACCCGGCGCGGGCAATGCACGATACGTTCTACTTCGATGCCCATACACTGTTGCGCACCCATACATCGCCGGTTCAGGTGCGTGTTATGGAGGATCGCCAGCCACCGATTCGCATCGTGTGTCCCGGTAAGGTTTATCGTTGTGATTCCGATGTTACGCATACGCCTATGTTTCACCAGGTTGAAGGTTTGCTGGTCGATCGTAAGGTCAGCTTTGCCGATCTCAAGAGCACCGTTGAGGAGTTTTTGCGTGTATTCTTCGAGCGAGATCTTGCGGTACGCTTTCGCCCCTCCTATTTTCCCTTCACCGAGCCCTCTGCAGAGGTGGATATCGAGTGGGGACGTGACGCCGATGGCAATATTAAGTGGTTGGAAGTAATGGGGTGTGGCATGGTGCATCCCAAGGTGTTTACTGCGTCCGGCATCGATCCGGAGCAATACACCGGTTACGCCTTTGGTATGGGAGTGGAGCGCCTGGCGATGCTGCGCTACGGGGTGAACGACCTGCGATTGTTCTTTGACAATGATCTGCGGTTCCTCGAGCAGTTCCACTAAGTGGTTGCGGGGCGTAAATCAAGCGCTCCGCCGCCACAGATAAACAGAGTTCCGGGGCCGCGGCCCCTCGGTAAGCGAATCAGGAAAGCAGATGAAATTTAGCGAGCAATGGCTACGTCAGTGGGTAGATCCCAAAGCCACCATCGAAGAACTGACCCACCAGATCACCATGGCCGGACTCGAGGTCGATGGCGTAGAGCCGGTGGCCAGCGAGTTTTCCGGCGTAGTGGTCGCAGAGATTCTCTCGGCAGAACCGCACCCCGATGCCGATAAGTTGCAGGTGTGCCGGGTCAGCGATGGCAGCGAGGAGTTTCAGGTTGTTTGTGGTGCCCCCAATGCCCGTGCCGGTCTCAAAGCACCCTTTGCCCGGGTGGGTGCAGTGCTGCCCGGAAACTTCAAGATTAAAAAAGCCAAGCTGCGTGGAGTAGAGTCTTTCGGGATGCTTTGCGCCGAGGATGAACTGGGTATTTCAGATGAGCATGATGGCCTGATGGAGCTGGAGGGGAGTGCCCCGCTTGGTGTCGATCTGCGTATTTTTCTGACTCTGGATGATCGCGTCATCGATGTTGACCTGACTCCGAACCGCGCCGACTGCCTATCCATAGCCGGAATCGCTCGGGAAGTGGGGGTTAACTATCGGCAGCAGGTAACCCCGGTGGTTATCAATGCGACCAAGCCGGTAATCGAAGATCATTTTCCGGTCAGCCTGGAGGCGCCCGCCGACTGCCCCCGTTATGTCGGCCGGGTTATTCGCAATGTCGATGTCACCGCCAGCACGCCGCTATGGATGGTTGAGCGCCTGCGTCGTAGTGGTATCCGCAGTATCGATCCGATTGTCGATGTAACCAATTACGTGATGATCGAGCTGGGTCAGCCCATGCATGGTTTTGATCTGAACCAATTGCAAGGCTCGATTGTTGTTCGTCGTGCTCGCCAGGGTGAGACCCTTGTCTTGCTCGATGGTCAGGAGGTCACCCTTACGCCGGATGTGTTGTTGATTGCTGATCAGCAGCGTCCGCTGGCTCTGGCGGGCATCATGGGGGGGGAGGATTCCGGGGTCAGCGAGAGCACTCGGGATGTTTTCCTTGAAAGTGCTTTCTTTAACCCGATATCAATCGCGGGCAAGGCGCGCTCTTTTGGTTTGCATACCGATTCATCCCACCGTTTTGAGCGCGGTGTTGACCATCGGTTGCAGGCCAGGGCGACCGAGCGTGCAACGGACTTGATTCTCGAAATCTGCGGCGGCGAACCTGGTCCCGTGGTGGAGAGTTCCAGCGCCAAGCACTTGCCGGTTGAGCCCGTTGTGACCCTGCGTGCGCAGAAGGTAACTGATCTGCTAGGGCTTGAAATTCCCCACTCGGAGATTGAGGAGCTATTGAAGCGCCTCGGTATGTACCTTGAAGCGCAGGGTGATGGTGTCTGGAGTGTGCGGGTGCCGAGCTACCGCTTTGATATCGAACTCGAAGTTGACCTGATCGAGGAGCTCGTGCGCACCTACGGTTATCACCGCCTGCCATCGTCTGCTCCCCGGATGAGCTTGGGGATGAGGCCTTTGCCTGAGGCCCACGTGGGTTTAGGTCTCGTGCGGCGTACGCTGGTTGCTGTTGGCTATCGTGAAGCGATTAATTACAGTTTTATCGATCCCAAGCTGCAGAGTTTGTTTGAACCGGATCTTGCGCCGGTGGTGCTCTCCAACCCTATCTCTGTGGATATGTCGGTGATGCGCACGAGCCTGCTGCCGGGGTTGGTGAAAACTCTGGAGTACAACCTGAACCGCCAGCAGAGCCGAGTCAGGCTGTTTGAATCAGGTTTAACCTTTGTGCCCAGTGAGGGTGGAATCGAGCAAAAGTTGAAGCTGGCCGGCTTGATCTACGGTACCCGACATCCGGAAGGCTGGACGGGGGATAATGGCCGGGTTGATTTCTTTGATCTCAAAGGAGATATGGAAGCCGTGATGTCGTTGGGGGGGAATCGCAGCGAGTACAGTTTTAAGTCCATCAGCGATGTTCCCTATTTGCATCCAGGTCAAACTGCCGCTCTGTTCCACCAGGGGGTTCGTATGGGGCAGATGGGTGCGCTGCACCCCTCCATTCAGGCGAAGCTGGGTATCGATCACCCTGTCTACCTGTTCGAAGCGGATACGATGGATGGGTCTGTCGCAAAATTCAATGAATTATCCAAGCATCCGGAAGTTCGTCGGGATCTCGCAGTCCTGGTTGATCTGGCTGTAAATGCGGGTGATGTTCAGGATCTTGTACGTGAAGCCGCTGGCGACTGGCTCACAAACCTAAGGTTGTTTGACGTTTATCAAGGCAAAGGTATTGATCCACATAGAAAAAGTCTCGCTTTAGGCTTGACCTTACAGCATCCATCGCGCACTCTTACTGATGATGAGGTGAATGAAATATTCGCTAAAGTGGTGAGTGCACTGGAAGAGAGGTTTGATGCCACTCTAAGGATGTAATCTATGGGGGCTTTGACAAAGGCCGAAATGGCCGAGCGCCTGTTTGAGGAACTCGGCCTGAATAAGCGTGAAGCCAAGGAAATGGTAGAGATGTTTTTCGAAGAGATTCGAGATGCGCTCGAGAACAATGAGCAGGTCAAGCTGTCCGGTTTCGGTAACTTTGACCTCAGGGATAAGAGTCAGCGACCAGGTCGAAATCCGAAGACCGGCGAAGAGATTCCAATCACGGCGCGCCGTGTGGTGACCTTCAGGCCTGGACAAAAACTGAAAGCCAGAGTGGAAGCCTATGCTGGAGCCAAGCAATAACGACGAACTGCCCCCGATTCCGGGAAAGAGGTACTTCACCATTGGTGAGGTAAGCGACTTGTGTGCAGTGAAGCCTCATGTTCTGCGGTATTGGGAGCAGGAGTTCAACGAGCTCAATCCAGTTAAGAGACGAGGTAATCGTCGCTATTACCAGCGTCAGGATGTGTTGATGATACGGCAGATCCGTAGCCTGCTGTATGATCAGGGGTTCACTATTGGGGGGGCTCGCAACCGCCTCTCCGGTGACGAGGTTAAAGAGGATAACACCCAGTATCGACAGATCGTCAAACAGATGATTGCCGAGCTGGAAGATGTATTGGAAGTCCTTAAGAAGTAGTCGAAAAAGTCTTAAAAACTGTTTGCGGGTGTAGCCGATTGCTGTATTATTCGCACCGTCCTGCAGTTGAGGTTGTCGCCATTTCTGTAGTGCAGTCGGAACGTAGCGCAGCCTGGTAGCGCACCACAATGGGGTTGTGGGGGTCGGAGGTTCGAATCCTCTCGTTCCGACCATATTTCTAAAAAGCAGCTTTCGAGCTGCTTTTCTCGTTTCTGTCCCAGGCTGGCGCGTCCCTTTGTGTTGGCCCCTTTCGTTCTAGCGTCCAGTTGCGCCTGCGACCCCTCTTTGATCTCCACGTTTTGCTTGTAGTGCCTAACAAATATCTGACCGCTCTGGTTGTTGCTTTTTCTCATTTTTGATACTCCCAACCAAAAAATGAGATCTGGTTGGCATTTGTGTGTTGTTAATTTCAGGTTCCGGGTCTTGAAATCTTTCTAAATAGGGTGCTGGGTTGATCTTTGTCAACTGCCGACCTGTTTCCGTTGTTCTTCGCTCCATGTAGCACATTTGTAAGCGATTGGCATGGAGATTGTAAGGTTATAGGCAGGGAGGTCCCACAGTAGTGATGGGGCTGAAAATTCCTTCTGGTGTTGGAGTATGTGATGGATTTACATAACTACCGGGCGGCTGCGGCCAATGAATTGCAGCTGGGGACTTTTGATCGTGAGCTATGGTGTAACGCTCTGGGCATGAAGGATGGTCATGTTTCGGCGGCTCACGGAGCTTATGTCAGGATGCGTGCGCAAGTGTTGGCGGACTCATCAGACAGCGGCATGGTAAATGGATTTTCCAATAGGGATTAATGCAAGGGAGTATAGGGGGTAACTATGTGCAGCATTGAATATTGCCATAACAGCGAATGCGGTCACCCGTATCGAATTGAAACGATCGGCGGCTTACTGCCGGGAATGAAAAGTCTGGAATCAATAACCTGCCCGTATTGTCGGCACACCTACTGGGTGCGCAGCCACGGGATCTTCCGCTGCTTTCCACTCACCGCAAGACAAATGCTTGATCATGACCGTAGTCAGGGTATGCCGCTCGAGAGAGCAAGCTAACAGCCTGGCACGACTCTTGTCGGGATGCCCGCGCGACTAAATATCAAGCGAGCATCCAAGGTTTGCCTGCATTGGGTCTCGGCGCTTTGCTGCGTCGGCGTGGTGTGATATTTCCCGTGACCCACCTTTGGTCGTGCTCGCCAGCAGGATCGACCTTCCTCTATAATGCCCGTTTACCCGGCCTCGCCGTCGCCCCCTAACCCTGTTTTGCATCTTCGAGGAATATCCATGAAGCCCGCGATTAAACCGGCTAACCCTAATTTTTCATCTGGACCCTGCAGCAAGCGCCCTGGCTATGCACTGGATGCGCTTGATATCAGCACGCTGGGTCGTTCCCACCGCTCTTCGGTCGGTAAGGATGCGCTCGCTCGCGCCTGTTCGGAAACTGCGCGCCTGCTGGAACTACCCGAAGGTTATCGGGTGGGTGTTGTACCCGGCTCCGATACCGGGGCGATGGAGATGGCGATGTGGTCCCTGTTGGGTCCCCGCGCGGTGGATGTGTTTGCCTGGGAGTCCTTTGGTAAGGGGTGGTTAACCGATATTCTCAAGCAGCTAAAGCTTGCGCAGGTGAACGCCTATGAAGCCGATTACGGCCACCTGCCTGATTTTAGCCAGGCCAGTGCTGCCAACGACATCGTATTTACCTGGAATGGTACCACCTCCGGGGTGCGGGTCGATAACGCGGACTGGATCAGCGATCAGCGCGAGGGTCTAACCCTGTGTGATGCGACCTCATCCGTTTTCGCCATGGATATGCCCTGGGAGAAGCTGGATGTCGTCACCTTTAGTTGGCAGAAAGTGCTGGGCGGTGAGGGTGCTCACGGAATGTTGATCCTGAGCCCGCGGGCGGTGGAGCGACTCGAGACCTATACTCCGAGCTGGCCAATGCCGAAGATTTTCCGTATGACCAAAGCTGGAAAGCTGATCGAAGGGATCTTCCGCGGGGAGACGATCAATACACCCTCTATGCTGTGCGTAGCCGACTATCTGGATGCGTTGCAGTGGGTCGACAGTCTGGGAGGGGTTAGCGCGGCGATCGACAAGTCCCGTAAGAACCTCGCGGTACTGGAAAGCTTTGTTGCCGAGCGTGAGTGGATTCAGTTTCTGGCCCAGAGCCAACCGACCCGTTCCAACACCAGTATTTGCTTTACCCTCTCCCTCGAACAGGAGCAGGTTAAAAAGATGGCAAAACTGTTGGAGCAGGAGGGGGTCGCTTACGATATTGGATCCTACCGTGATGCACCACCAGGGCTCCGTATCTGGGGGGGAAGTACCGTCGAAGCCGCTGACCTTGAAGCGTTGCTGCCGTGGCTGGATTGGGCCTACGCTGAAGTTGCCTGACAGACCCCGGACCCTGCGGACGATGTTGAGGTCCGCAGGTAACCGCTTTGCGGTGCATCTATTGCGTCGGCTAGGGGGTTGTTCGATACCGATAAATTGGCAGTCACGAACTGAGCGCCTGAAACCCTGTAGATAGCTCCGGGTGCGGCCCATAACAATAAAAAGGAAAGCCATTGATGCACAAAATACGAACCTATAACCAGATCTCTGCGCTTGGTCTCGACCGCTTTTCTCGTAGCCTGTACGAGGTCGCCAGCGAAATCACTCACCCCGATGCATTTTTACTGCGCAGTCAAAATCTGCACAGTATCGAGCTTCCCGACACGCTGCAGGCGATTGCCCGCGCCGGTGCCGGTGTTAACAACGTGCCCACCGAGCGCTGTTCCGAGCAGGGGATCGTGGTGTTTAACACCCCCGGTGCCAATGCCAATGCGGTCAAGGAGCTGGTTCTCACCGGGTTATTGCTAAGCTCTCGTGGCGTTTCCGAGGGGTTGGCCTTTGTACAGTCGCTTGATGCTAACCAACCCGCTGACGAGATGGCCGCTTATCTGGAGGCACAAAAAAAGCGCTTCGCCGGTAGCGAAATCGCGGGCAAGACATTGGGGGTCGTCGGTCTCGGTGCGATCGGTTCAATGGTAGCCAATATGGCGCTTTCGTTGGGGATGGATGTGGTGGGATACGATCCGGCGATTTCGGTGGAAGCCGCCTGGAGACTCTCCAGCAAGGTCGGCAAGATGGATAACCTGCACAGCCTGCTAGCGCGTAGTGACTTCGTTAGCCTGCACGTACCAGCCTTTGAAGCGACCCATCACCTCATTAACAGCGATAGCCTGAAAAGCGCCAAGCCCGGACTCAAGCTGCTGAACTTTTCGCGGGAGGAGATCGTCGACCACGATGCGATTTTACCCGCATTGGCGGAGGGCGTGCTGGCGGCTTATGTAGCTGATTTCCCAACCCCGAACCTGATTGGGAAAGCGGGCGTGCTGCTATTGCCCCATATCGGTGCCAGCACTCGTGAGGCGGAGGAAAATTGCGCGGTAATGGCGGCTGAACAGCTGATCGACTACCTCGAAAATGGAAACGTTAAAAATTCGGTCAATTTCCCCAATATTCGCATGGACCGGGCGGGGGGAAGCCGTATCACCTTCTCCAACCACAACGTCTCCGGCGTGCTGGGGGATGTGCTTTCGGTGCTCGCCGAGCGTAAGGTCAATGTGCTCGACATGCTTAACAAGAGTCGCAACGAACTCGCCTATAACATCATCGACGTAGAAGGCAGTGCGACCGAGGATTTGGTGGCGGCGATCTCCGCGCTTGAGCACGTCATCAAGGTCAGGGTGATATAACCCTGGCGTCTGCTGCCCGGTGGTCGGACAAACATTGTCTGCTCAATATTGGAATCCTGGGGCGCGCTTCAGTACAATGCGCGCTTTTCACCTTCGGCAACGATGACGGTGGGCAAACGTCCGCTTAGGGTGTCCACAAGGCGAGCCTCAAAGGCGGTATGGAGTGGGTTGCCAGTCGCGGTCTTCGTCTGAATAGCGCAGTGCCTTTGGAAGCGCAGGGCGCTGTTTCCATCTTATTGATAACAGGAGCCATGCCATGGCCGATTACCCCGCCTGCCCAAGCTGCAGTGCCGAGTACACCTATGAAGACCGGGGGTTGTATGTCTGCCCCTCCTGCGGTCACGAGTGGTCTTCCGAAACCATCGCCGAGGAGGTCGAGGAGGGACTGGTTGTGCGCGATGCCAACGGCAACCCGCTCGCCGACGGCGACAACGTGACCCTGATCAAGGACCTGAAAGTGAAGGGTTCCTCGTCGGTGATTAAAGTGGGCACCAAGGTTCGCATCAACCGCCTGGTTGAGGGTGACCATGACATCGATTGCAAAGTTGATGGCATCGGCCCGATGATGTTGAAGTCGGAGTTCGTTAAAAAAGCCTGATCAGGAGCTTCGTGGGGCGGGGAGGTTGAGCCCGTACCAGGGTTCAGGGCCATAAAAAGGCCGGCAGCAATGCCGGCTTTTTTGTCTCTTTATTGCGGAGGGGATGGCGTTAGCCGATCACCTCGGCGATCGAGAGGCGCAGGCGTTCGATAAAGAGGTCGATCTCCTGCTCGCTGATGGTCAGGGGTGGCGACATCACCAGGGTATCGCCAACCCCGCGGCATAGAAGGCCGTTTTTGAAACACTGGTTGTGAACAGGTACGGCGGGTCCAGCCGGGAATCGACTGTCGGCGGCAAAGGTGACGGCGCCGAGCAGGCCGAAGTTGCGGATGTCGATCAGGCTGTCGATATCGCGCAGTCCGTGCAAGGCGTCCTCCCAGTATTGGCCGATTGGACCGGCAGCACGGGTTAGCAACTCCTCCCGCGCATAAATTTCCAAGGCAGCCAGACCCGCAGCAGAGGAGACCGGATTCCCGGAGTAGGTATTACCGTGGAAAATCTCGGGCCCGCCGGCCGGTGCGGCGTCGAAAATGACTTGCTGGATCTCCTCACGCATAAACACACCACCCATGGGGACGGTGCCGCCGTTGATCGCCTTGGCGCAGGTGATCAGATCCGGGGTGACCCCCATCGATTGTGCGGCAAAGGCCGCGCCGGTGCGACCGAAGCCGGTGACAACCTCATCGAAGATCAGCAGGATATCGTGCTGGTCGCACAGCTCACGCAATGCCTGCAGGTAGCCCTTGGGCGGGGGTACCATGCCGCCGGCGCCGACACAGGGCTCGACCACTACAGCGCAGATGTTTTCCGCACCGCGCTGGGCGACCAGCTTGTTGAAGGCCGCTTGCAGGCGGTCGGTGCCGTGCTCGGGCAGGCCCCGGCTAAACGCGTTACGGTCGATATCCAGCATGTCCGGCAGGAAGTCCACCTCATCGTAGACCGGAAAGCCTTTACGGTTGTTGGGTAGCCCCTGTAGCGAAGTGCCCCCCATATTGATGCCGTGATAGCCTCGCTCGCGGGCGATAAACCGGGTCTTGCTGGCTTTGCCGCGGGCGCGCTGGTATTGGTAGGCAATCTTGATCGCCGTATCCACCGACTCGGAGCCGGAGTTGGTGAAGAAAACCCGGTTTAGCTCGGGCGGTGCCAGCTTTGCCAGCTGCTCTGCGAAGCGGAAGGTGACCTCGTTACCGAACTGGAAAGGGGGGGCAAAATCCAGCGTCATCAGCTGGTTGCTAACGGCGTCGGCCACTTCCTGGCGGCCGTGTCCCAGATTGGCACACCAGAGACCGGCGGTAATATCCAGCACATCGCGACCATCATCGGTATAGAGAAAACAGCCTTCGGCGCGGGTAAAAATTCGAGGGTTGTCTCGAAATGCCCTGACGTTGGTAAAGGGCTGCCACCAGTGCTCGAGGTTCAACTGTGTCATGCCGATGCTCCTTTGGGTTAACGGCTATAAAAGTAGGGGTATTATTCTATAGCAGTTGTCCGTCTGTGCAATCTTGTTGCGGGTTTGACGTGGGGAGCGCATAAAAGACCCAGACCCAAAAAGGGGGCTGCTTGCGCATCCCCCTTTGGTCAGCTTGGGCGTTACATTCTGTTGAATTAGCGGCCTTCGGCGTGGCAGGCGCGTTTGGCGGCTTCCGCCTCAAAGGCGATCTCTTTCATGCCCCAACCGTCGTCGTCAGCAGCGTGCCCGTAGTAATGGTTGCTGTTGTTGGTGTAATCGTTACGGGTATCGATCGCAACCTGGCGGCACTCGTCAGAATATCCAACGGGCTCGTTATTCATCGCCTCGACACCAACTAAGCCTGCGAACGTAGCAGCAAATACAGCACCTAACATAATCAATCCCTCCATCGGAGAACAGTAAAATAATACGCTTGCAAAACAGTGGTCCTGGCGTTCAATTTGCCGATGGTTGGTCCGTTTTGCTGATGGGGTTATTAGACGTGAAGGCGGCTTTTTGCACTATACGTAATGGTGCGAAATGCTGTGTGAGTAGTACCTATTCTGAGCGTGTAGATGCTTATGCCGTGCATCCAGGCTGTAAAAACTGCCGTGGAGTTCTCGCCCTGCTACTATTGCGGCAACCAATGGCAGCAACTAATGGCGGCAACCCTGACCGGGCAACGGAAAAGGCTTTCGTCGGGCAACGGCAGGGGAGGTCCCTGGCCCCAAGCTGGCTACAAGGCGGTTTAAAAATATGGTGTTTCGAGACTGGGTGCTGGCGCTAATGGTCGTGGTAGCGTGGGGCTTCAATTTTGTGGTGATTCGCTGGGGACTCGATGGCATGCCCCCAATGTTACTGGGGGCGCTGCGCTTCGCCCTCGTGGCTTTTCCGGCCCTGCTGTTTATACCGCGCCCCAAGCTCCCCTTGCGATGGTTGTTTGCCTATGGCATGACGATTAGTTTTGGTCAGTTTGCGTTGCTGTTTGGGGGGATGTATTTAGGAATGCCCGCAGGATTGGCGTCGCTGGTACTGCAGGCTCAGGTTTTGTTTACGTTGCTGTTTGCAGCGTTGCTACTGGGTGAGCCACCGCGGCCGGAGCAGTGGCTGTGCCTGTTGGTGGCATCGGCAGGACTATTGATGCTGGCACTGCAGGGGGGAGGGGGTGGCAGCTCAATGACACTGATCGGTTTTCTACTCACGATTGCTGCCGCCGCCAGTTGGGGCTTGGGAAATATTATCAATCGTCATATTGGCTCCATGGGCAGCGTCAACCTGATGGGGTTGGTGGTGTGGGGTGCGCTGATTCCTCCCGTACCCTTTATGCTGTTGTCGCTCTGGCTCGAAGGTCCGGCATTGGTGACAGAGAGTCTGCTCAACATCAGCCTGCAGTCGGTATTGGTATTGGTTTACCTTGCCGCGGTGGCGACCCTGTTTGGTTATCGGGTCTGGGGCGGCTTGTTAACCCGCTATTCGCCGGGAGTGGTGGCCCCTCTTACGCTTCTGGTTCCCGTGGCGGGACTCCTGTTTGCAGACCTATTGCTGGATGAGCAGTTGAGCGTACTGCAATGGGCAGGGATCGCCCTGGTTATGGCGGGCCTGGCGATCAACCTGTTGGGGGGGCGCTTGCGTCAACGAGCTACACTGAGTAGCAGGAGGTAATCCATGTCGGCCAGTAAACAGCTGTTAATCGTCGCCCATACACCCTCGCCCAATACCCTGTCGCTGGCCCAGGCGGTTCGGATTGGAGCGGAGTCCGAGGCGCCTTCGGTGCGGGTGACCCTGATTCCACCGTTGCAGGCCACCTGTGAGGATGTTCTTGCTGCCGATGCCATTATCCTCGGGACCACCGAAAACCTGGGTTATATGAGTGGTGCCCTGAAGGATTTCTTTGATCGTATCTACTACCCCTGCCTGGAGCTGAAACAGGGGTTGCCCTATGCCCTCTATATTCGTGCCGGTCACGATGGTACCGGCACGCGCCGAGCCGTGGAGACCATCACCACCGGCCTGCGTTGGCGCGCGGTGCAGGAGCCGCTGGTCTGTCGCGGGGAATTTGACCCGCAGTTTCTTGAGCAGTGTCGCGAGCTGGGTATGGCGATGGCGGTGGGGCTCGATACGGGAATTATCTGAATCCGGTGGCTCGTATGAGCGAGTGTTTTCGCCATCAACTGCATTTTTCTTGTGCATTGTTATATTCCTGACAAAAGATGCGCCCTCTTGGGGCAGGCTTAAAAAAGCCTGCGCCAGTTCGGTGCCAATGAGTATTTCTCATCTTGATATATTTCACGGGAGTGCCTCGAAACCCTTGCGCTAGAGCGCTTTGGTAATGTTGGTCTGTCCTTTGCAAATACCTGTTTGACCAGTTGGGTTGTAATACGACAAAACCAATAATCCGAAAATAGATGCACAGGAGTTATCATGGGATTCTCTCGAGTCACGTTTAAGAAGACATTGCTGGCGCTGGGTACCAGCGTGATGGTTGCCGGAAGCAGTATGGCAATCGCTGCCGAAACCATCAAAGTCGGAGTGCTGCATTCGCTCTCCGGCACCATGGCGATCAGTGAGACCACTCTGAAGGATACGATGGAGATGTTGATCGCAGACCAGAACGCCAAGGGTGGTGTGTTGGGTAAGCAACTCGAAGCGGTCGTTGTCGACCCCGCCTCGAACTGGCCGCTATTCGCGGAGAAAGCCCGCGAACTGATCGAGAAGGAAAAGGTCGATGTTATTTTTGGCGCCTGGACCTCGGTGTCACGCAAGTCGGTACTGCCGGTTATCGAAGAGCTCGATAGCATTATGTTTTATCCGGTACAGTACGAAGGTGAGGAATCCTCTAAAAACGTTTTTTACACCGGTGCTGCGCCTAACCAGCAAGCAATCCCCGCCGTGGATTACCTGAAAGATGAGCTGGGTGTTGAGCGCTGGGTGTTGGCAGGAACCGATTACGTCTATCCGCGTACCACCAACAAAATCCTCGAAGCCTACCTCAAGGCGAACGGTGTTGCCGAAAGCGACATCATGATCAACTATACTCCCTTCGGTCATTCCGACTGGCAGAGCATCGTTGCAGACGTAAAGAAATTCGGCAGTGCCGGCAAGAAAACTGCAGTGGTTTCCACTATCAATGGTGACGCCAACGTACCTTTCTACAAGGAGCTAGGCAATCAGGGTATCTCTGCTGAAGATATTCCTGTGGTAGCTTTCTCGGTGGGTGAGGAGGAGCTTTCCGGTATCGACACCAAGCCGTTGGTGGGTCACCTCGCTGCCTGGAACTACTTTATGAGCGTCGAGTCTGATACTAACGCTGAGTTCATCGAAAACTGGCACGGCTTTATTAAAAATGATGAGCGTGTAACCAACGACCCAATGGAAGCCCATTACATCGGTTTCAATATGTGGGTACAAGCGGTCGAGAAAGCCGGCACTACCGATCCCTCCGCAGTGCAGGATGCGATTATCGGTGTTAGCGTTCCCAACCTGACCGGCGGTTATGCCACCATGGCGCCTAACCACCACATCACCAAGCCCGTTTTGATCGGTGAGATTCAGGAAGATGGTCAGTTCCAGGTCGTGTGGGAAACCAACGGCACTGTACTGGGTGATGCCTGGTCCGACTTCCTCTCCGGCTCCAAGGACATCATCTCCGACTGGCGTGCACCGCTTTCTTGCGGTAACTACAACGTCAAAACCGGTAAGTGCTCCGGCCAAAACTTCTAATCCTGTTCTGCGACGACAACCCTGACGTTGTCGTCGCATCCTCACTCCAAAGCTTACGCATCCTGAGCCCCAAGGGGCCACCATAGCGCGTCATTAGAACGTGCCCAAGGACCGTACCCCTATGCCTGCCTTTCATTATTGCGCGCGACTGTTACCGCTTTTCTCCCGTCTGCTCTTTTGCCTGGGTGTTCTATTTTGCTCATCGGTTCAGGCGGCCACCGAGTTCGAGCAGGGCATTGAGTTGCTTAAACAGGGTAAACTCAAGCAAAACCCTCGTGCCATCGAACTGATCATCGCTAGCGAAGATCCACGCGCCCTTAGCCTTCTACTTCCAATGCAAAAGGGAGCGCTTTACCTGCATAAACCCTCTAAAGCACTGGTTCTTGTCGAAAGAAGCGACAAAAAATATCTACTAACCGACCTTCTCACAGGGGAATCATTGGGAGCGGTTAGCAAAAGAATGATCAAGAAAGTCCCCATTAACAACCGTCTGCGTAACCAGCTCAAGGCGGCGATAGCACTGCTACAGATGGCCAGCCCAGAGCCGGCATTACGGTTGCAATCGGTGCAGGCGCTGCTGCCGGAGGTGGGCGTTGATCATGTTGAGCTCTTAACCCTGCGACAGCAGAAAGAGACCGATGCTGAGGTCTCCGCATTGATCTCGGTAGCGCTGTCCCTGGCCGCTCTCGAAAGTGATGCGCCCGGCCAGCGCATGGGCGCTGCCGAAGCTTTGGGCGAGAGTTTGCAGCCCGAGGTACGCAATCGACTGACCGCATTATTGGGCACCGAAAGCGATAAAAGGGTAAAGGCCACGATCGAAGATAGCCTGCAGCGTATCCAGCAGCGGGTCGACCTTTTTGGTCATATGGAGACCCTCTATTTCGGGGTTAGTCTGGGCTCTGTGCTGGTGCTCGCGGCCATTGGGCTTGCCATCACCTTTGGCGTCATGGGTGTGATCAATATGGCCCACGGCGAGCTCATCATGCTGGGTGCCTACACCACCTATGTCGTGCAACAGTTGATGCCCAATCATATCGAGTACTCGTTACTGGTAGCGGTACCTGCCGCGTTTATCGTCTCGGGCCTGGTGGGTATCGCCATTGAGCGCGGCGTTATTCGTTTCCTTTATGGGCGTCCGTTGGAGACTCTGCTCGCCACCTTCGGTATCAGCCTCATTTTGCAGCAAGCGGTACGAACGATCTTTTCGCCACTCAATCGAAGCGTCGAGACTCCGGCCTGGATGAGTGGTGCGCTGGAAATTAACAGTGTGCTTTCCCTCACCTTTAACCGGCTCTACATCATTATTTTCTGCCTGATGGTGTTTGCTGCACTCTTTATGGTGCTGAAGAAAACCCGCCTCGGTTTGCAGGTCAGGGCTGTGTCGCAAAACCGTGAGATGGCTCGTGCCATGGGGGTGCGTTCGCAGTGGGTCGATGCCATGACCTTTGGTCTCGGCAGCGGCGTTGCCGGGGTAGCAGGGGTTGCCCTGAGCCAGCTTACCAATGTCGGTCCCAACCTGGGGCAGGCCTACATCATCGACTCCTTTATGGTGGTGGTGTTTGGCGGGGTCGGTAATCTCTGGGGTACGCTGGTCGCGGGGTTGTTCCTAGGTATCGGTAACAAGGTACTCGAGCCCTGGTCCGGGGCTGTACTGGCCAAAATCCTGGTGCTGATCTTTATCATCCTCTTTATCCAGAAGCGACCCCGCGGACTCTTTCCGCAGAAGGGTCGGGCTGCGGAGAACTAATCGATGCTACTCGACAAGCTGTTTATGAACGATCGTGGTGGCCAGATCCTGATTGGCTCGCTACTGCTTATCACGACACTGGTAACCCTGTTAAACCTGTTTGCCCCTCCCGGGAGTGCATTTCATGTGCCCACCTACACGGTAACCCTGTTGGGTAAATACCTGTGCTACGCACTGTTGGCGGTGGCACTGGATCTGGCCTGGGGCTACCTCGGAATCCTGAGTCTCGGTCATGGAGCCTTCTTTGCCCTCGGTGGCTACGCCATGGGGATGTACCTGATGCGCCAGATCGGTGATCGTGGGGTATACGGAAATCCCGATCTGCCCGATTTTATGGTGTTCCTCGACTGGCAGGAGTTGCCCTGGTTCTGGAGTGGCTTCGATAACTTTGGTTTTGCCATGATCATGGCGCTGTTGGTGCCGGGTCTACTGGCCTTCGTGTTCGGGGCGCTGGCGTTTCGTTCGCGGGTCACCGGGGTCTATCTGTCGATCATTACCCAGGCGCTCACCTACGCGCTGCTACTGGCGTTTTATCGCAACGAGATGGGGTTTGGCGGTAACAACGGTCTTACCGATTTCAAAGAGCTGCTGGGTTTTAGTCTGCAGTCCGATACGACCCGCCTGATGCTGTTTATCGCTTCGTCCCTGGCGTTGATCGCAGGCTACCTGATCTGTCGCGCCGTGACCCGCTCGCGCCTGGGCAGAGTCTGTGTGGCGATCCGTGATAGCGAAAACCGGGTGCGTTTTATTGGTTACCGGGTCGAGCGCGTCAAGCTGGCGGTCTTTACTCTGTCGGCGGCACTGGCGGGGGTGGCCGGTGCGCTCTACGTACCCCAGGTGGGCATCATCAACCCCAATGAGTTTTCACCGCTTAACTCCATCGAAGCGGTGGTGTGGGTGGCGGTCGGTGGTCGGGCAACCCTCTATGGAGCGGTAGTGGGTGCGCTGCTGATCAACTATGCCAAATCCTATTTCACCATGGCGATGCCCGAGGTATGGCTGTTCGCCCTCGGTGCCATCTTCGTACTGGTGACGGTGTTCCTGCCCAATGGCATTGTGGGGCTGTTCAAGCGCAAGGAGGCCAAGGCATGAACATGATCGAATCCTTTCGTCACTACACCCGCCGGGACCAGGTGTTCGATTTTTTGATACCGCCGGCGATCAGCAACCTCGACCTGTCGAAAAATACCATTCTCTACCTCGAGGGGCTTAACGTCAGCTTTGATGGATTCAAGGCGATTAATGATCTTAATCTCTACATCAAGCCCGGCGAACTGCGCTGTATTATCGGCCCCAATGGTGCCGGTAAAACCACGATGATGGATATCATCACCGGCAAGACTCGCCCCGACAGTGGCAGTGCCTTTTTTGGGCGTCGTATCGATCTGTTGCAACTGAGTGAGGCGCAAATTGCCGAGGCGGGGGTGGGCCGAAAATTCCAGAAGCCCACGGTATTCGAACCCCTCAGCGTGTTCGAAAACCTGGAGCTGGCGATGTCCGGTGACAAACGGGTGTGGACCACGTTTCGGGCCCGTGTTGGTGCCGAACAGCGCGATCGCATCGAGGCGACCCTGCAGCAGATCGGTCTCAAGGATAGCGCGCAACAGCGCGCAGGCGCGCTCTCCCATGGCCAGAAACAGTGGCTGGAGATCGGTATGCTGCTGATGCAGGAACCCGAACTGCTCTTGATTGACGAGCCGGTGGCCGGCATGACCCATCAGGAGATGGACCGCACCGCCGAGCTGCTGCTGTCGTTGGAGGGTAAGCACTCGGTAGTGGTGGTGGAGCACGATATGGATTTTGTGCGCTCCATCGCCCGTACCGTGACGGTGCTGCACCAGGGCAGTGTACTGGCCGAAGGTACGATGGATCAGGTGCAAGCCGATCCCCGTGTTAAAGAAGTCTATCTGGGGGAGTAGGGGATGTTACAGGTTCAGGGTATCAATCAGTTTTACGGGGCGAGCCATATTCTGTGGGATCTCGACCTCAATGTCAGCGAAGGCCGTTGCACCTGCCTGATGGGGCGTAACGGAGTGGGCAAGACCACGCTGTTGAAAGCGATTATGGGGTTGCTGCCGGTGGCATCGGGAGGTATCGCCTTTAACGGTAATGACCTGCTCGGCCAGTCGGCGGAGCGCCGTGCCAGGCTGGGGATCGGTTACGTGCCCCAGGGGAGACAGATATTCCCCCTGTTGAGCGTGGAGGAAAACCTGCAGATCGGTCTGCCCGCGCGGAGCGATAAGGCGCGCAGCATCCCCGGGTATATCTTCGAACTGTTTCCGGTACTGAAGGAGATGCTGCACCGCCGTGGTGGAGACCTCTCCGGCGGCCAGCAACAGCAGTTGGCGATCGGTCGTGCGCTGGTGACTGATCCCTCGCTGTTGATTCTGGATGAGCCCACCGAGGGGATACAGCCCAATGTGGTGCAGGAGATCGGCGAGATTATACGCAAGCTCAACCGGGAGATCGGCCTAACGGTCTTGTTAGTGGAGCAAAAGCTGCCCTTTGCTCATAAGGTCGCCGACGACTTCTGCATCCTTGAGCGAGGCCGTAACGTCGCCACCGGTGAGATGAGTCGCCTCAGCGAGGAGCTGGTGAAACAGTACCTTACCGTATAGATCTGAGCATAGGTGCAGACACAGATACAGACACAGGTTTTTGGTTTGGGTTGTGCGGGGCAACCGCGTCCGGTGGGAGGGTGCTACCTTGCACCTTCACGGTGCGCGCCATTTGGGCGCGTGCTCATCTTTGGTGCGGAGACTGGCGGCAGATGAGTGTTGCTCAACTCTACCCCTCAAGCAGGCTCAGGCTTTTGGGGGAATCACAAAACTGGTCTGTGCTTTGCAAACCCAATTGTATCGTCCGTCACTGCACCCGGTTGACGGCCCCGTTACAGGATCGAGGCAATAGTATCCATGCAGTGTTTGCATATCGTAGTTAGGGTTGACTCCTTGCAAGGCCGCCGCTGTCCAGTGGGAGCCTCCCGCCGATGAACGCCGTTACGCCCCTGTGTTGCGACACCCCTGAAGCGATGGCGCCTGAACCTGGCTTTGGCCAGCAACGCCAATGGCTGGCATCGCTGGAGCTGGGTTTCGACCTTCGCGGCGGGCGTACCGCGCTGCACCATCTACTGCACAAGGGGCCCCTGCGGGTGCAGAAGCCCTTTTACCCCGAGGGCGATTGCTGCCATGTCTATCTGTTGCATCCTCCCGGTGGTCTGGTGAGCGGCGACCGGCTGGCGATCGATATAGAGCTGGGGCAGGAGAGTGCCGCCCTTATCACCACACCGTCGGCGGGTAAGATCTACAAGGGCGACAGCAATGGTGTCGCCCAGCAGCAACGGGTTGAAGCCCGCGTCGCCCAGAGAGCCGCCTTGGAGTGGTTACCCCAGGAGACGATTCTGTTCGATGGAGCCTTGGGGCGCACCCACACCCGGATTGATCTTGCCGACGACGCTCGCTTTATCGGCTGGGAGCTGATCAGTCTCGGCCGCCCTGCCAGCGAGGAGCGGTTTGAGCGCGGCAGCATGTTGCAGCAGGTGAGTCTCTATCGTAATGGTAAGCCGCTGTTACTGGAAAAGCAGGATCTCTACGCGGGCAGTGAACTGGCCCGCCAAGCCTGGGGGCTCGGCGATAACGTCGTCACCGGCAGTGTCTGGGCCAGTGGGTTCGATGCAGAACCGCTGCAGTTGATCGACAGGCTGCGTGAGCTTATTAGCAGCGATACCGATGCCCGTTACGCCATCAGTTACCGTCGTGATGTTCTCTGTATCCGCTATCTGGGGGATGAGATGGAAGCGGCTCGTAACTATTTTACGGCGGCCTGGCAGTGCATCCGCCCTGTTTTATTACAGCGCCAGGGAGAGTTGCCGCGTATCTGGTTAACCTAGCCTGGCCACGCAGTCCGCTTCAGCCCTTAGCCAACAACAATTGTTAACGGAACCATTATGGAATTAACGCCCCGCGAAAAAGACAAACTGATGCTATTTACCGCCGCCCTGTTGGCAGAACGACGCCGCGCCCGTGGCGTCAAGCTCAACTACCCGGAGTCGGTGGCCCTTATAAGCGCCGAGATCCTCGAAGGTGCCCGCGATGGCAAGACCGTGGCAGAGCTGATGAGTTACGGCCGCACCATCCTGACCCGCGACGAGTTGATGGAGGGGGTGCCCGAAATGATCGACGAGATTCAGGTGGAAGGCACCTTCCCCGATGGCACCAAGCTGGTCACCATCCACGATCCGATTCAGTAGCACCACCGTTTTAGCAACGGCGGTTAACTCAAGCACAGCACACAGGGAGAACCCGATGCATCCTGGTGAAATGAAGATTAAAGCGGGGCAGATCGAACTCAACCCCGGGCGTGAAACCTGCACCCTCAAGGTGGCCAACAGCGGCGATCGTCCGATTCAGGTAGGTTCCCATTATCATTTTTTTGAGACCAACCCCGCCCTCGATTTTGAGCGCGACCTCAGCCGCGGCTTTCGACTCAATATCGCCGCCGGTACCGCGGTGCGATTCGAACCGGGCCAGAGTCGTACCGTAGAGCTGGTGCGCTATGCAGGTAAACAGCGCATTTTTGGTTTTCGCGGTGATGTAATGGGTGACCTTAACCCGCAGGGAGAGAGCTGATGGCGACGATTTCACGACAGGCCTACGCCGAGATGTACGGCCCCACCAGCGGCGACCGGGTGCGCCTGGCCGATACCGAGCTGTGGATCGAAGTCGAAGAGGATTTCACCCACTACGGTGACGAGGTAAAATTTGGCGGCGGTAAAGTAATTCGCGATGGCATGGGTCAGAGTCAGGGGCTGTCCAGCGCCGTGGTCGATACCCTTATCACCAACGCCCTGATTCTCGACCACTGGGGGATCGTCAAAGCCGATGTGGGGATCAAGGATGGACGCATCGTCGCCATCGGTAAGGCGGGTAATCCCGACACCCAGCAAGGGGTAACCATCGAGGTAGGTCCCGGCACCGATGTGATCGCCGGCGAAGGCCAGATCCTGACCGCCGGTGCGATAGACTCTCATATTCACTTTATCTGCCCGCAACAGATCGACGAAGCCCTGATGTCAGGCGTGACCACCATGCTCGGCGGTGGCACCGGTCCCTCCACCGGCACCAACGCCACCACCTGCACGCCCGGGCCCTGGAATATCGGCAAGATGCTGCAAGGCACCGATCACCTGCCGATGAACTTTGGTTTTCTTGGCAAGGGTAACGCCAGCCTGCCCGCCGCACTGGAGGAGCAGTTGCTCGCCGGCACCATGGGGCTAAAACTGCACGAAGATTGGGGCACTACCCCGGCCTCAATCGACAACTGCCTCAGCGTAGCCGATCGTTTCGATGTTCAGGTGGCGATTCACACCGACACCCTCAACGAGTCGGGTTTCGTCGAAGATACCATTGCGGCCTTCAAGGGGCGTTCGATCCACACCTACCACACCGAGGGGGCGGGCGGAGGCCACGCGCCGGATATCATCAAGGCCTGCGGACTGCCCAATGTGTTGCCATCCTCCACTAACCCGACCCGGCCCTATACCCATAACACCGTGGATGAACACCTCGATATGCTGATGGTGTGTCATCATCTCGACCCCAACATCCCCGAGGATGTAGCCTTCGCCGACTCACGTATCCGCAAGGAGACCATCGCCGCCGAGGATATCCTTCACGATCTGGGCGCCTTCTCCATGATCGCTTCCGATTCCCAGGCGATGGGGCGGGTAGGGGAGGTGATCATCCGCACCTGGCAGTCCGCCCACAAGATGAAGGTGCAGCGGGGCCTGCTGGCGGAGGATGTGCAGCTAGGTGCCGATAACTACCGCGCCAAGCGCTATATCGCCAAATACACGATCAACCCGGCACTGGCTCACGGCATCGCCCACGAGGTGGGTTCGATCGAGGTGGGCAAACTGGCTGACCTGGTGCTATGGAAGCCCCGCTTTTTTGGCATTAAGCCCTCGCTGATCATCAAGGGCGGGTTTATCGCCGCCGCCCCCATGGGCGATCCCAATGCTTCCATTCCCACCCCGCAGCCGGTTCATTACCGCCCCATGTTCGGCTCATCGCCAGCGGCGGCCGCGGCCACCAGTCTCACCTTCGTGACCGCCGCCGCTATGGAGCGCGGTCTGGAGGCGTCCCTCAAGCTGGAACGTCGCCTCGCCGCCTGCCAGGGGGTGCGTCAGGTCGGCAAAGCGGACATGGTGCACAACAGCTATCAGCCGCAGATGGAGGTCGACCCGCAAACCTACGAGGTGCGCGCCGACGGCCAACTGCTCAGCTGTGAACCCGCCACCGAGCTGCCCATGGCCCAACGTTACTTCCTGTTTTAGTCGCCCACTGCGCCACCACGAGAGACCCTGCCTATGTTGAAGATTGTCCAGCGCTTGCAGCCCAACCCGCTTTCGGTCGTCGGAACCCCTGCCGCCGCCGGGGTGAAGGATACCCCCAGCGATACCCTCAGCTTGCCCTTCGAGTTGCGTTGCAAAGGGCGTTTTCGCGCCCGCACCGACGGGGGGCAGGATGTCGGTGTTTTTATCGAGCGGGGCCAGGTGCTGCAGGATGGCGAGCTGTTAAAGACCGAGTGCGGCCAGCTGATTCGGGTTCGCAGCCAGCGGGAAACCCTGGTCACCGCCCGCTGCGATGACTGGCTGGCATTCTCCAAGGCCTGTTATCACCTGGGCAACCGTCATGTGCCGCTGCAAGTGGGGGAGCGATGGCTGCGTTTTCAGCCGGACCATGTGCTGGAGGAGTTGGTACGCTTGCACGGTCTCGAGGTGATCACCGAAGAGGCACCCTTCGATCCGGAAAATGGCGCTTACGGCCATCTGGGTGGGCATCAGCATCAGCACGATGAACCGCAGGAGGCGCAGGTACAACAAGCGCCCAACTCCCATCAGGGAGACAACCACAGCCATCACCATGACGGTCATGGCCACGATCATTGTCATTCCCACTCGCTCGGGCAGGGCACCCCATGACGCCACCGCTGCTGCACCTGCTGCAGTTGGTGAGCCCCTCGCTACCGATCGGTGCCTTTGCCTACTCCCAGGGGCTGGAGTACGCCATCGACGGGGGTTGGCTAACGCAGGAGGGCAGCCTCGAAGCCTGGATGAACGGTGTCATGGAGGAGGGGGTAGGCCGGGTTGACCTGCCCCTTATCCTGCGCCAGATGCGCGCCTGGAAAGCCGGCGATCAAGCCGCCCTGGCGCACTGGAACCAGTGGCTGCTGGCCAACCGCGAAACCCGTGAACTGTTGCAGGAGGAGTTGCAGCTGGGGGGAACCCTTACCCGCTTGCTGCGCTCCCTTGAGGTGCTGCCCCCCGCGCGGCCGCTACCCGAGGAGCCCGCTTACTGCACGCTGTTTGCGATCGCCGCCTGCCATTACGGCATCAGCGAGTCCGAGGCATTGCAGGGGTTTTGTTGGAGCTGGCTGGAGAATCAGGTAGCGGTGGCCTGCAAAACCGTCCCCCTGGGGCAGACCGCCGCACAGTTACTGCTGCAACGCCTGATGCCCACGATCGCCCTGACCTGCGAGCGCGCCCTGCTCCTGGACGATGAGGCGATGGGTGGCACGCTGCCCGGTTTCGCCATCGCCAGCGCCCACCATGAAACCCAGTATTCCCGGCTGTTTCGCAGCTAGCCCAACAGATAAAACGCCAAACGAACAAACAGAAGGAGTTATGCCATGAGTCAACAGTGTTTACGGGTCGGGGTCGGTGGACCGGTAGGGTCCGGGAAAACCGCGCTGCTAAAAGAGTTGTGTCAGGTGCTGCGTGATCACTACAACCTGGCGGTGGTGACCAACGATATCTACACCCGCGAGGATGCCCAGTTTCTGCTGCGCCACGAAGCACTGGAAGCTGACCGCATCATGGGGGTGGAGACCGGCGGTTGTCCCCACACCGCGATTCGCGAGGATGCCTCCATGAACCTGGCCGCCATCGACGAGCTGCAAGCGCGCCATCCCGGACTAGAGCTGGTACTGGTGGAAAGCGGCGGTGACAACCTGAGCGCCACCTTCAGCCCCGAGCTGTCAGACCTCACGCTCTATGTGATCGATGTCTCCGCCGGCGACAAGATCCCCCGTAAGGGCGGCCCCGGTATCACCAAGTCGGATCTGCTCATCATCAACAAAACTGATCTCGCACCCCTGGTGGGCGCCGACCTGGATGTGATGGACCGAGACGCGAAAAAGATGCGCGGTGAGCGCCCCTTCGTGTTCAGCAATCTCAAGTCGGGACAGGGGTTGCAGTCGATCATCGACTTTATTATCGAGCAGGGGATGCTGGCGCACAGGCTGGGCAACGTCGAGCAGAGCGCTTAGGGTGTCTGGCAATCCGCTATGGGGTAGCCTATCGGTTTGACCCGAGGTCAGCCGCCTATGGCCATGGCGCTGGGTATCCGTTTTCGGGTGGGGCCGGTCGCGTCTTTGAGGGTTCGTTTACCCTGCACGAACTTTGTTGTCGCGACCAGTTTGTAACCGGGGGCTCGGAACTGGGTCGGCTGATCGTTTTTGGGGCACCGGTCGTCAACCCACGGTGCTATAGCCGCAAGGAAGGGGTACACTCGCTTTTTAATTTTTCGGCGAGCCTTACAGGAACCCCCTATGTCCACCTCAGAGTCGGTCTCTCACACTGCATCCGAGCTTCACCCGGCCGCCCGCATCACCAGTAACTGGGTTGAGCGGGTGGTGGTAGGGCTTAACTTCTGTCCCTTCGCCAAGCGCGAATTTATGCAGGAGCGTATCCACTACCGGGTCATGGAATCCGATGCGGATACCGCCCTGCTGTCGATGCTCAACGAGTGCCAGCGCCTGGATGAAGAGCCCGAGATCGAAACCACCCTGCTGATTTTTAACGATAGCCTGCAGGACTTTGACGACTTTCTGGTGTTGGTGGACATCGCCACCGAACTGCTGCGGGAGCAGGGCTACGAGGGGATCTACCAGCTGGCAACCTTTCACCCTGACTATCGCTTCGCCGGTTGCCCCCCGGATGACCCGGCCAACTACACCAACCGCTCCCCGTATCCCATGTTGCACCTGATCCGCGAAGCCAGCCTGACGCGGGTGCTGGCCAACCATCCTGACCCCGACTCGATCCCCGACACCAATATCGAAAAAGCGCGGGAGATGGGGCTAGGGAAGTTGCAATCCTTGCTGGCCGGGTGTGTAGAGCCGGGTTCGTAGGCCTGATCTGCCGGCGTTTGTTCTGATTGAGGGTACCTTGTGCACACAAGGTTTCGCTCTTGAGGGCGACTTCATTTCTTTGTCGCACGACAAAGAAACCGAAGCAAAGAAAACGTGCCCCATTTCAGTGGCCTTCGGCTGCACTGCGCAGCAAGGCTAGAATGCGGGCGGCTCGAGGGGACTCCTGTCCCCGCGACCCGGTTCGACCTCCTTGTCTCACCCCTTTGGGCCTTATCGCATTCTAGCCATGTTGCTTGTCGCTGAAACAGGGGGGCAGGTTTATAGGCACAAGCGTCCTTCGCCAACCGGTCGTTGCGACGGCTATTGCTCCCGGGTGGGCACCTCGGGCTCCTTGAATTGCAACTCCGCCAGCCGTCGATAGAGCGGTGAACTTAGCAACAACTCCCGATGGGTGCCCTGGGCGACTACGCGTCCCTGATCCATCACTACGATGGTATCGGCGTGGAGGATGGTGGCCAGGCGGTGGGCAATAATGAGGGTGGTTCGGTTTTTCATCAGCGCTTCCAGCGCTTGCTGCACATGGTGCTCGCTCTCGGCATCCAGCGCACTGGTGGCTTCGTCCAGCAGCAGGATTCTGGGGTCCTTGAGGATCGCACGGGCGATCGCCAGACGCTGCTTCTGCCCGCCGGAAAGCCGGGTGCCCTGTTCCCCCAAATGGCTGGCGTAGCCGTCGGGCAGGGCGCTGATAAACTCGTGGGCGTGGGCGGCCTGGGCGGCGGCGATCACCTCCTCGTCGCTGGCGTCGGGCTTGCCGTAACGGATGTTGTACCAGACATCGGCGGTAAACAGCGCCGGCTGTTGCGGCACCACTGCTATCTGCTCGCGCAGCCAGCCGGTATCCAGCTCACGGATATCCACCCCCCTGAGGCGAATGCAGCCCTGTTGCGGGTCGTAAAACCGTTGTAGCAGTTCGAACAGGGTCGATTTGCCCGCCCCCGAGGGGCCAACCAGCGCCAGACTTTGACCCTCCTTTACCCGCAGCGCCAAATCGCTAAGGGCGGCGGCGTCCGCTCGGGAGGGGTAGTGAAAACTCAGCGCCTCCAGCGCCAGGATCGGGCCATCGCCCCCGGGGGCGAGGTCGTCGGTAGCCGGGACATCGCTGGCCGGGGGGATCAGCGCGGTCACGTTGAGCAGGCCGATCAGGCGTTCGGTGGCCCCGGCGGCCCGTTGCAGCTCGCCGTACACCTCGGAGAGGGTGGCCACCGCCATCGCCATCATAATGGCGTAGAACACGAAAGCTCCCAGCTCGCCGCCGCTCATGCGCCCGGCCAGCATGTCATTGCCCCCCACCCAGAGCATTCCGGTAATAGCGCCAAACACCATCAGGATCACCACCGCAATCAGCAGCGCCCGCTGCCGCACCCGCTGACGGGCGATCACAAAGGCGGCCTCCACCTCCTTGCCGAAGGCTCCTCGCTCATGCTCTTCCCGTGTGTAGCTCTGCACGGTCTTGATGTGCTGAATAATCTCGCCGGCGTAGCTGCCCACATCGGCGATGGAATCCTGGCTGCGTTTGGAGAGCCTGCGCACCCGCCGCCCGTAAAGCAGCACCGGCAGCAACACCAGCGGCACGCACACCAGCACCATCAGGCTCAGCTTGAGGTTGGTCACCAGTAGCAGGATCAGCGCCCCCACAAAGGTGAGGCAGCTTCGCAGCGCCATCGAAAAGGAGGAGCCGATGATGGTCTGCAGCAAGGTGGTGTCGGTAGTCAGCCGCGACATAATCTCGCCACTGCGGTTGGACTCGAAAAAGCTGGGGTGCAGGGACACCACATGGTTAAACACCGCCTTGCGCAGGTCGGCGCTCACCCGTTCCCCCAGCCAGGAGACCAGATAGAAACGGGTAAAGGTACCCACCGCCATCAGCAGCGACAGCCCGATAATAAAGAACACCGCCTGCCGCAGCGCCCCATGGGACTGGGCCACAAACCCCTCATCGATCAGCAGCTTCACCCCCTGTCCGATCGACAGCGTCACCCCGGCGGTGAGGATCAACGCCACCGCCGCCCCCACCAGCGTGCCCCGGTAGGGGGTAACGAACTGCCACAGCTGCAGCAGAATGGAGAGGGATTTTTTGGGGGTGGTCATACGGGGGTGGCTACGCAGTAAAGGTAAGTGACCCTAGTGTATGTCGCTGGGGGTGGTTTACAAGAGTCGCTTTTGCGGAGTTCGATAATCGCTGCCTGCTGACATGTGTCAACAAACTGTACCTGTGGGTTTGTACAGGCTGTACAGAGGATTCTGGATTTGAGAGTGTAGATCCCATTACATCGTGCCCGTTGGTGCGAATATGATGTCTCAGCGAGGCGAGGAACTGTTTTGATTAAGGTTACGGCTGCAGTATTTGAGTGCGACGATATGATTATGGCCGCTCGCAGAGCTAATGGTAAACATTTGGCCGGGTTTTGGGAGTTTCCCGGTGGAAAGCTGGAGCAGGGTGAAACTGAAGAAGAGTGTTTAGCAAGAGAACTTTTTGAGGAGTTTGGGGTTGAGGTCGTAGTCGGCGATTTTGTTACCGACAGCAGGCATGACTATGGAGATGTTAGTATTTTATTATTGGCATATAAGGTTCAGTTAGTTAGTGGCTCTTTCACCCTAAGGGATCACGACGAAATCTGCTGGCTGCCCATCACCCGTTTGCGAGAATTAGAATGGGCTCCTGCGGACCTCCCGGTTATCCATGCACTTGAAGCTGAGTACTCAGCTTTGCAGACAGTTTCATATTACGATGATCATCCTCAAGCCTACTTCGATGAAACGTTGAACAATGATATGTCCGTGCTGCGAGATCGTTTTCTCGCGGAGGTGTCACCATCGGGCCGAATTCTCGATCTTGGATGCGGGTCTGGAAGAGATAGCAAATTTTTCTTGGACCGGGGGTTTGATGTCGTCCCTATGGATGCCTCTGAACCCTTGGCAAAATTGGCGCAGAATTATTTGGGGTGCCACGTTCAGGTGTCAAACTACCAGGAACTTTCAGGCAAAGCGTGCTTCGATGGAATTTGGGCGTGTGCCAGTCTATTACATTGCCCGGAGCATCAAATTTATAGTGTTTTTAGTCGGTGCGTGGATGCGCTTAGGAGTCGAGGAGTGTTTTACTTTTCGTTCAAATCAGGTGTATCTCCACGTGTTGATAGTAGAGGTCGCTTTTTCAATGATTACACATTGACGAAAGCAAAAAATCTGATTGCACGGTTTTCAGAGCTAACTGTAATAGATGTATGGGAAGAGGAAAAGCCGCTTCGCGGTGCCAACCAGTATTGGATTAATGGGTTAGTCAGAAAATGTGATGAGGCTCTATGACGGTGTTTGATAAGTATCTATCCACCGGTGGCGATGACCACTTTTTGCCAAATTTGGTGGAGGCGATTAACAGAGCGCAGAAAATAGATATCACGGTGGCTTTTATCCGTCAGACGGGGCTGTCTCTGTTAATGGAACCGCTGCTGGATGCCTTAGACAAAAAGGTCTCGGTGCGAATCTTGACTGGCGATTATCTTTACATCACAGACCCCGAGGCGCTGCACACGCTTTTGCTATTAGGTGAGCAAGGGGCCGACGTCAGAGTCTTTGAAAGCAAAAACAGTACGAGCTTTCATATGAAAGCTTATATTTTCATCTACCCAGAGGATTGTGGAGCTTGTGCCTTTGTTGGTTCGAGTAATATTACACGATCAGCTCTGCAGCAGGGACTTGAATGGAATCTCCGAGTAGATCAAGCAGAAAACCCTCGTCGCTTTCGAGAGATATGCGAGGGCTTCGATGCTATCTTTCAACAGAATGAAACTGTACCTCTGACACAATTATGGGTGGAAGACTACCAGCGACGTTATTCGCCTCCCGCTGGACGTAACGGACAGTTCGCTCCGGGAAGCGATGAAGTGCCGGAATTGGTTACTCCAAATGATGCTCAACAGGAGGCTCTCGATAATCTTGCTGAAACCCGAGAAGCTGGCTACCAGCGGGGCTTAGTGGTCATGGCAACCGGGATGGGTAAAACATGGTTAGCCGCCTTTGACAGCAAGGCAATGAATGCCAAGCGTGTGCTGTTCGTAGCGCATCGAGAAGAAATTTTGCTGCAAGCTGAAGCAACCTTTATTCGTATTCACAGTGACGTGAAAGTAGGGCGCTATAGCGGTCAGTACAAAGAAGTGAACGTAGATATGCTGTTTGCCAGTGTTCAAACCCTTGGTAGGCAAACTCATCTGGATCAATTTCCTAGCAATCATTTTGATTATATCGTTGTTGATGAGTTTCACCATGCGGCGGCGAGAACTTATCTGCGGTTACTTGCACACTTCCAACCGAGATTTATGCTGGGTTTGACTGCTACGCCGGAGAGGACCGATCAGTCCGATATATTATCTCTGTGTGATAATAATTTGGTGTTTTGTTGTGATCTATTTGACGGTATTGAGAGTCAGACTCTTTCTCCATTTGAATACTATGGGATTGGGGATGAAACGGTTGATTATCAAGAGATCAGTTGGCGCAATAGTCGTTTCGACCCTAATCAATTGGTTAACCAATTAGCCACGCTAGCTCGTGCAAATCATGCCCTTAAAGAGTGGAGTTCGCGTCATCAATCAAAAACCTTGGCATTTTGTATATCGCAGAAACACGCTGACTTCATGGCGCATCACTTCAATCGAAATGGAGTTAAATCGTTATCGGTACATAGTGGCTCAGATGTTCGTAGAAATGATGCCATCAGTCAGCTCGAAGCGGGAAGAGTTTCTGTAATATTTTCCGTAGATCTTTTTAATGAAGGGGTTGACATCCCTTCAGTCGATACGGTTTTGATGTTGCGGCCAACGGAATCAAAAATCGTCTTTTTGCAACAGCTCGGTCGAGGGCTTCGCCGATATTCCTTGAAGGAAAAGTTGGTAGTGTTGGATTTTATTGGTAACCACCAGAGTTTTTTCAATAAGGCTGAGGCGCTTTTTAAAATTGGCGCTAGTAATCGAGAGCGTAAGGACTTTCTAAAAAGAGCAGAGTCAGAAACTCTTGAGTTACCGGCGGGCTGTTTTGTGAACTACGACCTTAGCGCTATCGATATTATGCGCAGTTTAATATCTACTAAAACTGGGCATCAGCTCGAATTGTATCGCTCACTCAAGGATTCTTTAGGTAGGCGCCCGTCGCTTTCTGCTTTTTATCAAGCAGGAGGTTCCGTTGAAACTATACGTAAGGAGTATGGGCAGTGGTTTATCTTTGTAAAACAAGAAGGGGATCTGTCATCAATTGAAGTAGAGATGCTGGCTATCTACGAGAAATTTTTGTATGAGGTAGAGACGACTAGTCTTACTCGATCCTTTAAAATGGTACTCTTAGAGGCTTTTTTGGAGATGAATGGTTTCTCCGAGGCCCCCTCGGTTGAGCTGTTGGCCAGGAAAAGCTTCGATGTTTTGAAACGCCGGCCCACTCTGAATCCTGATCTGCCCAACATATATTCCGAACTAACTAATCTAGATGGAGTAAACCAGACTAAGTGGGTGGCCTACTGGAAACAGAACCCCATTAACGCTTGGATAGGTGGGAATCGCTCCAAAGGACCTTTTTATTTTTCCCAACAAGATGGCAATTTTAGTTTCACTGGTAATGTCGTTTCTGAACTCCTCGATCCTTTGTATGTATTGACTCAGGAACTAGTGAATTATCGCTTCCTTAGTTATGAGGTCCGCTTGTCAAAAGAGAAGGATACAAGTGTAGGCGGATGTGATGTGGTGCCTCTTCGGCCTAATACGGTAACAATACCTTATTTTACCGACCTGAAAATAGCATGTGGTTTTTTTAGAACCAGTGCTCACGATATCGATGAAATTGAGCAGTATCAACTGCCGGAGAGTTATGGTCATTTGGATCCTGCGAGGCACTTTGTAGCGAGGGCTTCTGGTGACTCTATGAATGGTGGTAAGAATCCAATTCGTGATGGTGACTATCTTTTGCTTGAGGCTATTAGTTCTGATAGTGCTGGTAGTATCAGTAATCAGACTGTCGCGATTCAACGCCGTGATGTCTCAGGGGATGATCAGTACCTCTTGAGAAAGGTGAACAAGGTAGGTGGCGGCCATTATCAGTTAATAGCCCAAAACCCGGCCTATGAACCTATGATGGCAACGGATGAGATGAATACATTTGCTCGATTTAAGGCGCTGATCGATCCAGTAGACCTGTTTATTCACCGTAGCTTCATGCGCGAGGAAATCCCCAGTTTATTCGGTTTAGAGTTCAATACGGGGTTGTGGCAAAACGGACACGTTCGCCCGAAAGGGCACGCAGATCAGTATTTGTTCGTTACTCTAAACAATCAAGGAAGGATCAAAAATCAAAAGTTCCATGACTATTTTATTGATAGCAAAACACTGCATTGGGAGAGCCAGAATAGCGTTACGCCCAGTAGCAGCAAAGGGAAGGCTATTATTGAGCACGCATTACTCAATAGTAACGTTCATCTATTTGTAAGAAAGCACAGACTAATTGGCGGAAAAGGAGCACCTTTTTATTATTGCGGGCCGATTTTCTACCGTTCACATAAGGGACAGAACCCGATGAGCGTAGTTTGGGATCTTAAAGTAACGCTGAGTGAAGAGCTTAGTCACGCCTTTATAGACTAGTGGCGATTTACGCCTCGCCTCGCAGGGCTCAACCAAGCGCTCGGCCTAACGGGGTCGCCATGGGAGTGGCTCCAGCAGAGCACCCCCCCGGCCTCTACAGCTCCACCACTGCCGCACAGATGCTTGGCTTCGGGTTGGTGCCGCAATAAACATCGAAGCGGGAGGGGTCCTGCTCCAGGTTTTGTTTGATCTGCAAATCACTGCCCAGGTACAAAGGACCTTTGAAAATCACATCCACCTGTAGGTTGTCTTGCCCGGTACGGCTGTGCGTTGCGTGGTGGATCGCCTGTGCCAGCACCCCGAAGCCGTGGGCGATGTCGCGCTTGAAGCCGAACAGCTTGGCCAGTAACGACGACATATGGATCGGGTTGTAGTCGCCGGTGATGGCGGCGTACTTTTTACCGCGATCGGTCGGTATCGACCATTGGCTGGTGTCGGTGGCGGATTCCAGGCTGGCCAGCTCAAAACTTTTGCTGGCGCTGGGGTTGTCGCGGCCGCCGAATGTGCCGGCTTTAAAGTAGGTGGTGGTCTCCTGCCAGAGGGTTTCACCCTCTACGATCACTGCGGTGGTGAAATCAAATTCGACGCCTTTTTCCACCAAGCGGGTTTCACCCATGCGGCTATCGAAGGTGAGGGCTTGGTCGGCCCGAATCGCCCGGTGCTGGACGATGCGGTTCTTGAGGTGCACCGCGCCCAATAGCCGGATCGGGAACGCTTTATGGGTCAGCATGTGCATGTGCATGCCCCCGGCCATTACGTGGGGGTAGAGGATGGGCAGGGTCTCGCTGGCGGGTAAGCCCAGCAGTGTCAGGTAGCGGCCCAGGGCATCGGGGTCGACGCGAGCGCCGGACCAGGTGGCGTGAATCTGTGGCAGCCCGGTGTGGGCGTTGAAGCCTTTGCGCGGTAGCAGCAGGGCTTTTAGCATCGCCGGTGCGATAGCGGGCTTTGTAGTGAATGTGAGTTGCAGGTCAGGCATTAAGGGTTCCAGGGGTGGGTACAGGTTTGGGCAGGGGGCAGCGTTCGCTGTGCACCCCCTGTCGTTGTGGCGCAGGCCTTTCGTTCGTGATCGGCCAGAGCGCTAATCAAACACCATTTGCCAGAATTTGTCGCGGTTACGTTGGCTGGTGTCGCGCCCGGTCTGGTAGCGTACATGCTGGCGCGGGCCGGCGCTGGGGGTCAGTTCGATCCCCCATAGTGCCTTGATCTCGTTGGGGATGACCGAGTAGCGCACATCGACGACCCGGTTGGGATGCTCCGGGTCCTTGGCGATATAGCCATTGGAAAACCAGCGAAAGCGTTCGATATCGCGGGCCTGCTGGGAGGCGGGGTCGAGCCAGGGTAGGTCCCGGGGGATATCCAGTTTTTCCACATTCTGACCGGCGTACACCTTATGCCCGCGGGCGACCCTTACGGCATCCACGTAGTAATGGTCTTCGGTTTCGTAGACAATTTTCCACACCAGCAGGTTGGCAAAGCTGGGTTTGGCTTCGAGCCGAATCGGTTGGTGACCCCGTGCGCTGGCGATCTCCCACCCAACCGCTTCGGCGCGCTCCCGTTGCACCATGCCGATGGTGGGATAGATCAGCGCCCAGGCCAGCGCGATGCGGGCCAGTGCCGGTTTGCGTTTAATGGCTGCGCCAATTACCAGCGCCCCCAAGGGCAGGGTATAGAGGGGGTCGATGATCGACATCGTATTCCAGGCCACTCGCATACTGCTGAAGGGCCAGAGCAGCTGGGTGCCGTAGGTGGTGCAGGCATCGAGGAGGGCGTGGGTGGCGAAACCGAGGGTGCTAAACAGCAGGCTTTGCCACAGCCGCAACCCGAATCGTCTGCCCAGCAGGGCGTGCATCAACAGGCCGACGAGGGCTCCGCCGAAGGGGATAAAAATCAGCGAGTGGGTAAACTGTCGGTGGTACTCCAGATACAGCAGCGGGTCGGTTTCGGAGCGAATTAATATATCGAGATCGGGTGCCATACCCCCGGCGATACCCAGCACCGTAGCGCCGATAAGGAGTTTGCGATTGCTGGCTGACTGGGCGAGGGTGGCGCCCAATATGCCTTGGGTAACGGGATCCATGGGTGGGATGTGCTCAGGTTGCTGTTCAGGGTGAGTTTAACAGGGGAATTAAAACCCGGTTGGTTGGACCCATGCTAGCCTTCGGGGTTCCCGCTTGTCGAGCACTCGCCGAGCCCCATGACAGGCTGCAACCTGCCTTCTGGATTGTCAATTACTCGGTAGGTAATCCTCCCTTTTTTAGCTAGCGCCAATCCGGGAGCCTACACAGCGTTTAAAGATCGTTTCCATACTCCGGCAATCGCCGTGGTAACTGTCGATACTGGCCTGAACCCACGCCTGCTCGCTAATCGATTCCCAGCGGATCTCCCAGCCGCAGTTGACGGTCAAGTGCTCGAATAAAATTCGTTGTGTTCTACCGTTACCTTCCCGGAAGGGATGAACGACGTTGAGGTTACCGTACAGCTCGGCAAGAGCACCAATCAGCTCACTCTTTTCGAGGTCAATGTAGTAATTTCTACGCTGGAGTTCGGCAAATAGTTTATCGGCTTCGGGGATGATCCGGGCACAGCTACAAAAGCGGGTGGCTCCTTTCGCAATGTCGATCTGCCTGATCTCTCCCGCCCAGGGGTAAATTTCCTGGAACAGCACTTTGTGAATCTGCCGTAGGTAATTCAGGTCATAGGGGGGCGGAGCGAAATCAATTTCGGAAGCCGAGATTTCGGTGATTTCACGCTCTGCCTGTTCGAGAATACCGGAACTTTGTATGTTCAGATGGTTGATGAGGGTTTTGCTATCGGGATAGCAGTCGGGGTCATCACCCGTTCCATACTTGCCAACCACGGTTAGCCTGCGGTTAAACGGTATTTATCGATGATCTGCTGCTTGGAAACGGCTCGTTCGTCGACAGTCTCAGTATCATCGGGCAGATCAAAGCCCTCTAATCGCAAGCTGGAGCGATAATTGATCGATCGCGTCTTGGCGACGTAGGCTCTCTTAGCCGTCAGGGACAGTGTCTTTGTAGTGTTTTTTGTATCGTTGGCCATGGTTGCCAGTATACCACACAACAGCCGTCTGGCCGCCAGGATCGACGGCCTCGGTAAGTCAGATGGAAGTGGTTTATAACCGGTCGATCACCCCATGCAGCGCGTCCAGCGCACTGGCACCCAGACGTTTGCAGCGCTCGGGAGACCAGCCTTCACGGGGCTGCGGGGTGTCGGCGGTGTCCTTGAAGGGCATCTCCAGGGTGATCGCGACGCAGTCGAATGTCTCGGCCACGTAGTTGGTGCACATGTTCATATTGGCATTACCGGCGCTGTTGTCCGGGTAGCCGTGCACCAGCTGAAAGTCGGGGTTGGCCCGGCGCAGGGCCTGGCCAAAGCCGTTGTGCACGTTCAGCCGCTTCTCATCCCAGGAGGGGATGCCGTGGGTGCCGGCGATAAAGTTGTAGGGCAGGGTCTCGTCACCGTGCACGTCGAGGCAGAAGTCGACGCCGATCGCGGCCATCTGTTCGCGTACCAGCAACACCTCGGGGCTGTTCTCCGCGGTCGGCGTGAGCCACTCCCGGTTAAGGTTGGCCCCGGCGGCGTTGGTGCGCAGATGACCCCGGCGGCTGCCGTCGGGGTTCATATTGGGCACCACATAAAAGACGGCCCTCTCCAAAAGGTCGCGGGCGATGGCGTCGTTGGGGTCGATCAGGCGTGGCACAAACCCCTCCATCCACCAGGAGGCCATGGTCTCTCCGGGGTGCTGGCGTGCCTGGATCCAGATCTTCTTCTTGCCCTCGCCGGGTTCGCCGATCACCAGCTGGTCCAGCGGTTGACCATCGAGGGTCTGCCCCAGGGTGCGCTGCGTTACTTTGGGATGGGTTTGCAAGCCGGCGATAAAGTCGCCGAGTCGCTCCATCGAATAGGGGGCAAAGTAGGCGTAGTAGACGCTGTTGTGAACCGGCTCGTGCATGATACTGAGGACGCCCTCATGGAAACGGGTCGGTACCCGAAACCAGCGTTGACGATCGTAGGAGGCTACCGCCTGGTAATTTTCCCAGCCGCCAGGGTATGCCGCGCCGGCGGCGTTGAGAATTTTCATGTTGCAGGTTTGACCACGGGCACCGCTGAGGCGGAAGTAGAACCATTGATAGAAGTCGCTGTTGTGGTCAGCGCGGATATTGAGCTGAATGTCGTCGGCGCGCTCCGCGCTGATGACCTCGATATTGCCGCCATCAAAGGCTGCGTTAATGTGCATGGGGGGCTCCGTCAGGTTGCAGGCGATTCAACAGGATATGCAGGGATTATTGCAGGTTCGACCGCGGGCGCAAGGGGCTTTGGGGGGCGTTTTCAGGCTTGCGACTCCGGGACTCGAGGTCGCAGCCACCCAGGCCAGCGTAACCCTGGCATCAGTGCGTTACCGGTCAGGACCAACCCGAGCCCGGTAACGCTGGCCCGGGTCCATTGGTAGCCTTCGAACCAGGTCGATAGGGTCAGCGCTGTTCAGGGGCTTTAGCGGGCATCCATCGGTGATACACTGAGGCCATGAAGCTGGCGACCCCCTCTCGTAGTGCACTACTCCCGGGTCGATGGCGAGCATGCTACGGAGAATCTATGGAAAAGCCCCTGAGCCAACCCTGCCTGCGTAACCAGCAAGCGATCTGCGAGGCATTGCGGGTGCACTTTGCCGGGGTGTCACGGGTGTTGGAGTTAGGCAGTGGTACCGGCCAGCACGCGGTCTATATGGCCGCGCGGATGCCGCACCTGCAGTGGCAGCCCAGCGAATTAGCCGGTGCCCTGGCGGGTATTGAGCTCTGGCGTCAGGAGGCCGGGCTGGACAATCTTTTGCCGGCGTTCGAGCTCGATGTCAGCCGCCGCCCGTGGCCGATAGAGGGCACCTACAGCGGCGCATTTACCGCCAATACCCTGCACTATGTCGGTTGGTCGGTGGTGGAGGCACTGCTGGGGGGGGTCGTCGATGCGCTGGAGCAGGGCCGTTGTTTTTGCGCCTACGGCCCCTTTAATCGGGAGGGGCGCTACACCAGTGCAGGTAACCGCGATCTGGATGTCTGGTTGCGCCAACGGGATCCCGCCAGTGGTATCAAGGATATTGCAGAAATTTCCGATGTCGCCGCCGGCCTGGGACTGCGCTACCTCGGCGAGGAGACGATGCCCGCCAATAATCTGTTGCTGCGCTTCGAGCGAAAATAGTCGCCTTGTGCTGGCCCCTCAATGGTTGCCAATGCCTCGAACGCACCGGATAATGTGCGCCCCCGTTTTTCTCTTTGGAGTATCTGTAGATGAAGGTTGAAGCCGATAAGGTGGTGCAGTTCCATTACCGTTTGAACGACAGCGAAGGCAATGAGCTGGAGAACTCCTACGACGGCGATCCCATGGCGTATCTGCATGGTCACAACAATATGATACCCGGACTGGAGATGGCGATGAATGGCCGCGCCGTCGGTGATAGCTTCAGCACTGTCGTGGTGGCAAAGGATGGCTACGGTGAGCGGGTCGAGGACAGCGAGCAGCGTATTCCGATTAAGCACCTGCTGGTGAAAAAGAAAGCGTTATTGGTGCCCGGGTCAGTGGTGAGCGTGAACACCGAACAGGGGCCACGCCATGTCACTATCATTAAGGCCGGTCGCTTCAATGTTGATGTAGACACCAACCATCCGTTGGCGGGCATGGACCTGCATTACGATGTGGAAGTGGTTGACGTACGTGACGCCAGCGATGAAGAGGTCGCCCACGGTCACGCCCACGGTGTGGGTGGTCATAACCACTAGGGTTCAGGCTCATTGCAGTGATGAGGGCGCACCCCCATGCGGGCTGCGCCCTTTTTTGTGCGCCCTTTTTATTGCCTTTTTGCCGCGGATAGTTGCATAACGCCCACAGCGAGCCCGCGATCGCTCACAGGGTGAACGCCCGATTCCCCACAGGGCCGGGGGCTTGCCATCCCTTCAGTGGCCTCGCTATAGCCCCTATGATCAGTTCCCGTGCATCGGCTCCGGCATAGACGGCGGGTCCTGCATAAAACGAGAGATCATCATACTCAGGGAGGAGTCAGGGATGCATCGATTGACAGGGAGCGGTCAGCGGCGTTTAACGGATACAGTTTTGGCCCTCGTGGTGGCTATCGTGTTGGCCGCCACGTTATCCGCCGAGGCCAAGGCTTCGGAGCCGGCACCAGACTATGAACAGGCCAGTAGCCTTGAGCGTGTCGCACTGGCCTTTGGGTTTCGTTGGACGCGGTGGGATAAGCAACTGTGGCTGGCGCAGGTGAAAGGGTTTACCCGGCCCGATGGTACGGTCGATGAGTTTGTCAGGGCTTCTTTACTGTTATCGGTCGGCTGTTTGGCCGATAACAAAGCGCTGGCCGAGGGCAGCGATGCCTGGTACCTGAGTTTGATGGGCCAGCCATCAGCGCTGGGTGACCCGGCGACCTTTATGCTGGCGACGGTGAATGACGACCAGCTACCCCCGGGCGGTGCCGCCAGAAGGGCGGAGTGGGGTATGCGTCATGTCAGCGGTGAGATGCAGGAGGGCTGTGGAGCGCGACCGTCGGCGCAGGACGGTTTGGTGCAAACAGGAGTGCCGGGTCGGGAGCGCAGAGCCTTACCCAGACCGGCAACGTCAACCGGGACAACCGCGATAAGGGCGGTGCCCCGTTAGGGGCAAGGCCGCTCACTGTACCAGAGGCTATTTACGCCGTTTTGGGGGCTCGAAACCGGCGTCCTGTCCCCAGACGGCGGGTTTGGATTTTGTGGACGCCTTGGGTTTGGATGGCGTTTTTTGCGCGCTTTTGGGCGCGCCCTTGGGGCGGTCGGTGGATGGGGTGCTGTTGTCACCGGTGCCGGCTCTCTTTTTGGGGGCGGAACCCTTGCTGCTGGCTTTAGCGCCCCGTGGATCTTTACCCGCCGGGGTTCTTTTACCAATCGCGGACCTCTTTTTTTTGCTACCGGCCGCCTTGCCCGAGCTCTTCAGTTTTTTCGGCCCCTTGTAGTTGGCGATCAAACCGTCGATGTGGCGTTTTCGCAGTCCCGTATTAAGGTAGCGCTCGATACCGGCTTTAAGATTCCAGTCGTAGGCGCACACCAGGGTGATGGCAACGCCGGCGGCTTCGGCCCGCCCGGTACGCCCGATACGGTGGATATAGTCGTCGCCATTGCGCGGCATATCGAAATTGATCACCAGGTCGATACCCTTGACGTCGAGGCCCCGGGCGGCGAGGTCGGTGGCGATCAGCATCTTGAAGTGGCCATCACGAAACAGCTGCATGGCCTGGTTGCGTTCGGGCTGGTTCATTTCGCCGTGGAGTACACCGGCAGGGAGACCCTGGCCGCGTAATTTTCCGCACAGGCGGTCGGCTAGCTCACGGGTGTTGGTGAAGACCAGTGCTTTGTCGAAGGGTTCGTGCTCCAGCAGGTGGGCGAGCAGCGCGCTCTTGTGGTCGTTGTCGTCGGCCAGGATCATCTGCTGGTCGATATCACTTTTTTGTTTACGTGGGGTGTCGAGAATAAGGGATTCGGGGTTATCGAGCGCCAGCCCGATAATTTCGTTGAGGCCTCGCCGTTTGAGGGTGGCGGAGTAGAGCAGGGTCTGGCGATCTGCTGTGCAGGCGCTGCAGATCTTTTCCAGGTCCTCACTGAAACCCATTTCGAGCATGCGGTCGGCTTCATCGAGCACCAACACTTCAATGTCGTCGAAGTGCAAAGACTCCGCTTCCAGGTGTTCTACCAGTCGGCCCGGCGTTGCGACCAGTATTTCAGGGTTCTTGCGCAGCATCGCGCGCTGCTCCTTGAAGCCCTCACCGCCGATGATCATACCGGCTTTGATAAAGGTGAACTGCCCCAGCTGCTGGCAGGCTTTCATCACCTGTCGCGCCAGTTCCCGGGTGGGGACCAGAATCAACGCGCGGGCCTGGCTCCCGGGTTTGCTGGACTCCTGCAGGCGGTGCAGAATGGGCAGCACAAAGGCTGCGGTTTTACCGCTACCGGTGCGGGCGCAGACCAGCAAATCTTTGTCGGCCAGGGCGTGGGGAATGGATTTCTGCTGGACCTCGGTCGGCTCGGTAAAGCCAAGGTTATCGAGTGCTTTTAGCAGACGCTCATTCAGGGCAAGTTGGTTGAACAATGGAGGGCCTCACGGGGCAGCAATAAAACGGTGGAGCATTGTAAACCCCTCGCAGCGCTGATCAAAGCATAACCGCTTACAGATCCCGGGACAGACGGTAGCCCTGCAGGGTGAGGAAGGTTTCAGCCTCCCGGGGAGAGCTTACGAGTTTGGTACGGTTTTGCCCGTGATAGGTCATCACCTGAGCGATCAAATGCTGTTTGATCAGGCCCTCGCCGGTATAGAGTAGGGTGTACTGTACGCCGTGGCCTACCGCCCATTCAACGGCCTGTTGCAAATAGGGAAGGGCTTCCGGATTGGCCAGATTCCACTGGGAGGCATCAACATAATGGGACCAGTGGGTCAGGCCCGCTTGCTCGACAGTGGCGGCGAGTTCGTCGAGCCAAGCCTTTGCGGTGACCTCATTCCAGGAGCCATAGCCCCTGCAGATCACCAGTTGGTGGTCTGTCTCGATCTGGTAGCGGCCATGGCCTCGTTTCATCGGTTTTCCACTGGAGCGGGATTGAACATGCCCCCCTCAGTATAGATGCTTACAAGATAGCTGTTGTACTGCCGAGGACCGGCGAACAGGATCTTGCCTCCCTGAAGAGGGAAGGCGTCAACGAGGCGGTTGCGCAAAGCAGCAACGAAACCGCCGCTATCGTAGACACCACCCAGCAGGTAGCCTAAAAGCCATCGAGCTCAAAGCCCTGGTTGATCGCTTTCGGGTGAGCTAGGCAGCGTGCAGGGAAGCGGTGGTTTTGCGCTGCGGGTTCCTAAACCACCTCTCCTGCAACGTGGCCCGAGGCCCAGGCCCATTGGAAGTTGTAGCCCCCGAGCCAGCCGGTAACGTCCACCACCTCGCCGATAAAATAGAGTCCGGGCTGGCGCTTGCTCTCCATGGTTTTGGAGGAGAGTTCGTCGCAGTCGATGCCGCCGAGGGTGACCTCGGCCGTGCGGTAACCCTCGGTGCCCGATGGCTTCAGTCGCCAGCCATTGAGGTGCTCGCCAATCTGTTGCAGTCGTTTGTCCGCTATTTCGGCGATGGGGGTTTGGCTCAACTCGCTCCACCAGAGGCTTTCCAGTTCGGCGACCAGGGCCTTGGGGAGGTGGCGGGATAGCAGGGTGCGTAACAGGCTCTTGGGGTGCTGGCGCTTGAATTCGAGCAACAGGCTGACGGCGGACTCGGATGGCAGCAGATCCACCGTTACCGCCTCTCCCGGCTGCCAGTAGTTGGAGATCTGCAACACCGAGGGTCCGCTCATTCCCCGGTGGGTAAACAGCAGGGCTTCGCTGAACTCGGTCTGCTTGCAATGGATCGTAACCGGAATCGCCGTTCCTGACAGCCGTTCGCAGATCCCTTTGGTCTGGTCGCTAAAGGTGAAGGGAACCAACCCCGCCCGGGTGTCGGTGACGCTGTGTCCGAACTGTCGGGCGACGTCGTAGCCAAATCCACTGGCACCCATGGTGGGGAAGGAGAGACCGCCGGTGGCGATTACCAGCGATTGGGCGGTGAAGTTCCCGAGGCTGGTTCGCAGTTGATAGCTTCCATCGTGTTCGATCCTCTCTACGCTACAGTGGGTGCGGATCTCGACACCCGCCTCATCGGCTGCGCGCAGTAGCATGGCCAGCACCTCTTTGGCGCTTTCATCGCAAAACAGTTGGCCGTGATCGCGCTCGTGCCAGGGGATGCCCTGGCTGGAAACCATCGAAATAAAATCCCATTGGGTATAACGACTGAGGGCCGATTTGCAGAAGTGGGGGTTGTTGCCGAGGTAGTTGTTGGCGGAGAGATCAAGGTTGGTGAAATTGCATCGTCCTCCGCCGGAGAGGAGGATCTTTTTGCCCGGCTTATTACTCTTGTCGAGGAGCAATACTCGCCGGCCACGGGCTCCGGCGGTGAGGGCGCACATCAGGCCGGAAGCTCCGGCGCCAATGATAATGACGTCAAACTGGTTCAAGGGTGGGTCCTGCAGGCAGAGGGCGGCGTATTGTAGCGGCGAGTCGCGCTTGTGTCAGCCAGCCTGCCCGATTTGCCACCCGTCGACCCGAGTCTATTCGGTATCGATACTGAATACCGTCTGCTCAAGGGTGCTTTCGGTGTCGTCGACGAACTTGAAGTGGTTCCAGGCGATACGAATCAGGTCGTTATTGTGCAACTTGCAGCGGCCGTTGACCGCCTGGTTGTTCACAAAGGTGCCGTTGGTGCTGCCGAGGTCCTCGATATAGATATCCATAACGCTGCGGATAGCCGAGTTGGGTTCGCGGAGCAGGCGCGCATGGTGACTGCTCACCGTCGCTTCACTGATCTCTATGTCATTGTCCGGGTGGCGACCGATGGTGGTTTCGGGTTGGTCGATCTCCACGCGATTGACCACGACGTCATCGATCAGTTGAGCCAGTGTTGCCATGATGTTCTCCAGTGTCAGGCGGGTTCGCGAGCGAACTCTTTGGTGATGGATTTGCGCAGCGCCTCGGCCATCTCGGCGGCGTCTTGATAGCGGTCGCTGGTTTTCTTTTGTAGCGCTTTATTGACGATGCGGACCGCACTGGCAGGAAGGTCGCTGCGGTGCGTGCGCACACTTTTGAATTTGCTGTTGACGATCTGGTGGGTCAAGGAGGCAATGTTTTCCCCATTGAAGGGCAGCTCCCCGGTCAATAGTTGGTAAAAAGTAACCCCCAGGCTGTAGATGTCGGCAGCGCCGGTGACCTTGGCCCCCTTGATCTGTTCGGGGGACATGTAGAGCGGGCTGCCCAATATACTGCCGGTTCGGGTTTGGGAGTCGTCGCTGATACGGGCAATACCAAAATCGGTCACCTTGACCTCACCGCTATCGGCGTCAAACATGATGTTGCCGGGCTTTATGTCCCGGTGCACAATTTTGTTCTGGTGCGCGTAGCTGAGGGCATCGGCAACATCGGCAACGATTCGGTACACGGTCTTCACCGGCAGCAGACTGCCCGGCTTGCAGTGGCGGTTAAGGGGCGACCCCTTGGCGTAATCCATCGAGATAAAGGCGAGGTTGGGCTCCTCACCCATGTCGAACACGGTGACGATATTGGGATGGTTAAGGCGTCCGGCGGCTTCCGCTTCACGGAAAAAACGGGATTTCATTTCAGGGATACGGGTGGGCTCGAACTGGGCGTAGGTCAGTGTCTTGATCGCTACGTTGCGAGCAATGCGCGGATCTCGTCCGAGGTAGACAACGCCCATCGCCCCACGACCTATTTCGCGGACCACTTCGTAACGGCCCAAATGGGGGGTAGTCCCATTTTGCTCGGGAAGCATCATGGTTTGTGTTGTGGCCAACGGGACATCGACCAGAGTGTCCCCGAGTTCGCCATTCAGTTTGGCGATGCGCTTGCCCACATCCTTGAACTGGCGTTTACGTTGTTGAATGCGGGTGTAGTTGACCAGTGCCCCTTGCAGATCCTGGGTTTGCTCCTGCTGGTGGGCAATATCGTAGGTAAGGCCCAGCAGGGCTTCACTGGTATCGCAGCCATCGAGGGCAGAAGCCGCCTCATCCAGCTGTCCCTGATGGTAGAGGGTGCTGCCAAGCTGCAGGGAACGCGCCTGGAAACGCTGTTGCAGCTGTTTGTAGCGCTGCTGCTGTCGCACCTGAATCATCATCAGGGCTGCGCCCCCTAGCAACAGCACGAGCGGCTCGGCAAGCGGTACCCAATAACCGTACAGGCGTTGCAGTATCAACTGGCCTGCCATCAGGGAGATGCCCAGCGCCAGGGTACAGGCAACGCCGCGCAACAGGCCAAGGAGGGGCATCACCAATAGCAGGTACGCCGTTATCAGCAGCAATCCGACTGTCTCGGCCCCCCTGTTCCAGGGAACACTGCGCAGATAGTGCTGGTGTTGCAGTGCCTGAATGGCAGCGGTCAGGGCGCTGCCCTGGCCATTCAGGGTTGCATCAATAACCAGCAGCACCTTGGGACCGGCGAGGCTCGAGGCCTCCTTCAGGTTTACCGCCTCGGTGGGCGGCATATCACCGTTGGGGACAAGGGCAAATATTCGGCCATCACTGGCGCTTACGAGGGGGCTGGTGTCGCCAGATCTGCGATTGACGAACCCTCTGTTGGGTACCCACTGTAAAGCGGGGGAGAGGTATTGGCGGGCCAGCGGTAGCAGTACGCTGGCGTACCACTGTTGGTCGCTCTGGTAGATCAGAGGATAGCCGTACTCCTCGGGAGACGCGCCTGGCCATAGCGCTATACCGCTGTGCGCCCCATCGGTCGCGGGTAGTTCCGGTGGTTGCAGGTTGAGTGCGCGGCTGATTGGCGGAGGCAGAAGCGTGCTGGAGGCTGCCGGATCCGCCACGACCCGTTGTTTGTCTTTGGTCATGGAGGCGGGTGCCGCAGATGGAGAAACCCCGATGATCAGTTGGCCGCTCTTTTGCCAGGCGCTGAGTTGTTTTTGTCGGCTTACCAGTTTCGCCTTTGCATCCAGCTCTGCGAGCGCGGTAGCGGAAAGCAGTGGCGGGGAGGGTAATAGCAGGACCGCTGTTCCTCCCTGTTGAATCTGTTGTTGCATCAGGGCAAACAGGCTGTTTGAGAGCACCGGGTGTCCCACCGCGTTGCTGCGGACTGCTGCAGGCAGGGTCACCTCAAGCGGGCGTGGGTGGGTGGAGACCCCGGACTGGGAATGAATCGAGGAGCTCCACTGCAACCAGTACTGGTTCAGGCTGTGCAAGGGTATTTGGGCTGCCATTACCATCCCGGCCAGTAGCAGTACCAGAAAGCGGGTGCTAAACAGGGTAAGGAGCCAATTGATCAACAGCGTTTTCACGAAGGGGTAATGCGACCTTGATTGATGAGGTGAGCGGATAGCCGTAACCGCGTTGCAGCGCCTATGACCGACCTACATTATCACAGCTAGCTAATGAGTCTATCCAAAAGCGGTGGCTACAATTGTGTGCCAAGTCTCAGCTTGGTTTTGGAACCGGGCTACAACGACTCATAGATAATAATTGAGTAAAAAAGTTGGTCTTAGCACTATTGGTTCCGTTGATGGAATACAGGTCTCGCTAAACTGAGGGCAGCGGCGTCAGAAAGAGGGAGTTGGATATGCGCGCACTTATTCGTTTACTGGTCTTGTTGTGTTACATGGTGGCTTATAATGCGGTGGCGCTCGAATCGCCATTCAATGTCATCGGGGCGACCACCATTAACGTGCACCAGGCAAAACAGCTCTACGATGCGGGAGCCGTGTTTGTGGATGTGCGTGGTGATCGGCAATGGCGTTGGGGGCACATCGAGGGGGCTCGACATATGGAACTGCGACGGGACTTCGGCAAGCTGTTTTACCCCGGGTATATGGAGCGTGATATCCCCCTGGTGATCTACTGTAATGATCTCGATTGCAAGCGCAGCGCCTTTGCCAGCTACCTTGCAGCAAAGTGGGGGTATACCCAGGTCTACTACTTCCGCGACGGTTATTACTCATGGTTGGCGTGGGATATGCCGATAAAAACCGCCACTCGAGAGCAGTACCATTGGGCCGAACGCTAGCAGTTGCTCCGGGTTCAGGTCTCTCCGGGGTCGGTCCAGCCGGGAGGAGCCTTGCCCTGAACGCGGTAGGCAAAGGCGATCAGTTGTGCGATGCAGATGTACAGGTTCTGGGGGATTTGTTCCCCCAGATCCAGCTGGCTTAACAGTCGTACCAGTTCGGGATTTTCGTAGAGTGGGATCTTATGCTCGCGGGCAATAGCAATAATTTGTTCAGCCAGGTCACCCTCCCCCTTGGCGGAGAGTTGAGGTGCGCTCTCCCCGTCGTATTCGAGGGCGACGGCGTTGCGCGGTGGGGGAGGCGGTGGGGTTTGCTTCATACTCTCATGCTACGCCAATATTTTAGGGCTGTAATCCCTCGCTTTATTGAGCTGGCTCATTGTGGCAGGGACCGCTTTGCGGTGAGATTGTGGAAACGTGGATCAGACGGGTTACAGGGAACGTAATTCTGAGGGGGGTAGATGGGGTCACGCTGGGTGATCAAAATAAGCGGGTTAGGTGCCATTGCGATCGGCCTACTGTTGGCAGTGCTGCCCCAGCCCCGGGTCGCCATTGCGGCCACCGCGGTGGAAACCACCTACCAGAAGTTTTTGCAGATGGCAGAGCTTGGAGACCCCGAGGCGCAAAACTTTGTCGGCTACATGTTGCTCTATGGTGAGGGGGTCGAACGCAATCATAAGGGCGCCCACGATTGGTTCCATGAATCTGCCGAGCAGGGGTACTATGTGGCGGCCCGTAACCTCGGTATTTTTCACAGTGGCGCGCTACCGGGCGTGCCCGAGGGTTTCATTGATCGCAAGGAGAGTAATCTTTGGTTTAGTCTCGCGGCTGCCAATCTGTCGAGCCCTGAAGATACGGTGCTCGCAAGTCGCTCCTACAGTCTGTTTCTGGGGGAACAGATCCCCCCCCAGAGCCCTGAGGAAACCGACTACCGCTTTGGTGAAAGGGTCTATCTGGGGCTCTGCGCGGGTTGCCACGGGTTTAATGGCTGGGCGGCCCATGAGGGGGTGCCCTCCTTTGCACGCTACGATCGACTGAATAGGGATGATTACGAGTTGGTGCAATCGGTGCTGAACGGCAAGGGCAATATGCCGGGCTGGGAGGGGATCTTCTCGGTGCGCGATAGCTTCAAGGTGCTCGACTATATTCGGCAACGCTTTATCCTCAATGGGGGCGATATTCCCCCGCGGCCGCTTCCCACGTTGGTTGATAACCCCCAGGAGCATCAGCTGGGTGAGCATACTTTTATCACCTTCTGCGCGGGCTGCCACGGTTTTAGTGGTATTGCTTACTATCGCCACTCCCCCTCTTTTGCCCTGGGGGAACGGCTGCACAAGACGGATGGCGAGCTACTCGGCAGCATCACCGACGGCCGGGGTCAGATGCCGGGGTGGGGGGAAAAACTGGAGTCGAGGCAGATCAGGGCGGTGCTGCGGTATATTCGCACCCTTAAACCCAACTTTGACTCGGGCCTGGTCAATCATCTGCGAGAGCCGCCCGAGATCTATTTCCGTTTTCGGCCCCGGGGAGAAGAGGGCTCCGATGAAAACTGGAGCTGGATCAGGCGTTAGTCAGGTGTGAATATCGACCAGTGATCGCGCCAGCCGGGTTTCGCGCGGAATAGGCAGGCCCCGTTTGCAGCGCAGCTCCTCTACCTCCAGTCCTGCGGCTGTCAGCGCGGTGTGCAGCCCTCCGATCTCATTTCCCAGCATCTGCAAAGTCTGGGGCGCGTCTGCCCATAGTGTGATCGCTGCGCGGTTGTCGATGAGGCTGATGAGGGCCTGGAAGGGGGCCAGTGGCGCGATCTCGAAGGCCAGGTTGATCTGCCAGCGATAGCTCTGCTCGGAGCGTTTTTTCTTCTCTTGGTGGGCGTATTGTTCGATCAGTAGCTGGATGCTGTCGAGTTGTTGCTCATTGCGCACGGGTAGCTCGTAGAGCCAGCTGTTAAGTGGCGCCCCGGGGTCGGCACCGGCGGTTTGCTGTTGCACGAGGCTCAGTATCTGCTGCGTCTGCAATCGTGCCAGGGCTGTGGCCAGATGCAACATTAGCTGCTGTGGACTGGATTCGTTGCTGGTGATCCTGGCGTCGGTGGAGGGCGTCGCCGTCGTAAACTGGGGAAAATGGGGTGGGGTCAAAGGGAGATGTTCACCACCATAGGGGGTGCCGGAGGATGCTACGGGTTTGGCCGCTGGCATCAACAGCGCCAGTAGCTGCAGCAACGGCGGGTTACCCTTGGGTGCGCCGGTACCGGATGCAGCGACCGTCTGCAGGGTAGTGAGTAATGCGGCTTTAAGGTCCGGGGCGCTGGCAGAGGCGGCGCCCGCCGGCGGGCCTTGAGGGTTAACAGTATTCGATGGTGAGGGGCTGCTTCCCCGTGGCGACTGTTGTGCCAGCAGCCCTTCGAGATGCAGGCCGCTACGCTGTAACTGTTCGCGTACCGAGAGCGGAGTGCTCAAACTGGCCGGAGTCGGCAACTGCTGAGCCAGTGTGTGCAGCGCCTGGAGCGTTTCCCGGCTATGCAGCGCGGGCGTCGCCGGTGGCGCTGTGGAGGGCGGGCTAAGGCTGGCCAGTTGGCGAATATATTCCACCAACGGGCGGCGGCTGTAGGGTATCAGCTGCTGTAGCTGCTGCAGCAGCTGGGAGCGGCTGCTGTCGGCGGCAGGGCTCTGCTGGACCTGTAAGCTGAGAACCCCCTCTTTTGCGACCAGCACCAGGGGCTGATTGGGCGGCGGCAGCTGGCGAGTGGCCAGCAGCAACTCCTTACCGGCAACCAGCGCCCGTACCAACAGGGTGGGGTCCCGGGTTAATTCAATCACGGGCTCTTTACCCGGCAGGTAACTCTGGATCGCCTTTATGGTGAGAACGAGTTCGGGGGGAGAGCGCTCTTTGATCGCCTGTAATAGATTGCCAACGGGGTTCGGGCTGGGGGGGGCGTTACGGTCACTGCCCTTGGCTTCGCCATCGTGGATGCCTATAAGCGGCGAGGTCGCGTTTACTGGAGGGCGAGGAGGGGTTGGCTTGGGTGGGTCAATGGACATAGTCGGAAGAAGTGCCGATGGCGTCTCGTTGTGGCACTATTATTGACTAGGCTCATCAGTTTTGGAAACTATTTGTATATAATGCCAAGCGCTTAAAAGTGATGCGCGTCGGAGTCTTTATATGCAAACGCCTCGATTTCGACTCGGTGTCACCCATAATCGAGGTCGGTAAACCTGACAAATAAACGGAGTGTCGTTTGGACCCCTTTCTAGAAGTACGTCAGCTGGGTTGTGAGCGAGATGACAGGGTGTTGTTCCGGGCGCTGGATTTTGATCTAAGCCCGGGTGAGATTCTGCAGATCGAAGGACCGAATGGTAGCGGAAAAACCACAATGCTGAGGGCGTTGTGTGGCCTGTCCGCCGATTTCGAGGGCGAGATTCACTGGCGTGGCGTCGCCATCCGGGATGATCGCGAAAGCTATTTTAGTGAGCTGCTGTATGCCGGCCACAGTGTCGGGGTCAAGGCGCAGCTTACCCCTCAGGAAAATCTGGCCTGGTATTGCGGTCTGCACGTCACTGTCGGTGACGATGAAGTGAATGACGCGCTGGAGAAAGTCGGCCTCTACGGCTACGAGGATGTCCCCTGTCATAGTCTCTCTGCCGGCCAGCAGCGCCGGGTTGCTTTGGCGCGCCTGCACCTGGCACGTCAACCCCTGTGGATTCTGGACGAACCCTTTACCGCGATCGATAAATCCGGTGTAGCGGCCCTTGAACAGCTGCTGGTTAATCACGCCGAACGGGGCGGAGCGATCATTCTGACCACTCACCACGATCTGGCGATGATCTATCCCGATCTTCGACGCATCAGCTTGGCCGCCAGGGAGCAGTAATGATGATGGAAAAGCAATCCAAGCCAAGCTTGTGGCAGTCCTGTGCCATGGTGTTGCGGCGTGACCTGCGCCTTGCTTTGCGCAACCAAAGCGACCTGGCCAACCCCCTGATCTTTTTTATTATGGTTGCCACCCTGTTTCCCCTGGGTGTGACCCCGGATAAGGAGTTTTTGGGAGAGATCTCGATCGGAATTATTTGGGTGGCAGCCTTGTTGGCGACCCTTTTATCGCTGGATGCGATGTTTCGTTCCGATTATGATGACGGCTCGCTAGAGCAGTTGTTGCTGAGCCCTTATCCCCTTTATCTGTTGGTGTTGGCAAAAGTCGTCAGCCACTGGATGGTGAGCGGGTTACTGCTTACCTTGCTGTTCCCGCTACTCGCGGTAGTGCTATTTCTGCCTTGGGAGGGGTACCCTGCTATGCTGGCGAGCTTGCTGCTCGGGACGCCCCTGTTAAGTTTGATCGGCGCCATCGGCGCGGCGCTGACGGTTGGCTTGAAGAAGGGAGGGGTATTGCTCTCTTTGCTGATATTGCCGCTTTATGTGCCGGTGTTGATTTTCGGCACCGGGGCCGTGGGGGCTGCGGTTAACGGCACTCCCTATATAGGGCACCTGTTGTGGTTGGCGGTGTTTCTGGTGATGGCGTTGACCCTTGCACCATTTGCGATTGCTGCGGCTCTACGGGTGAGCATCGCAGGTTAGGCTGCACTCTGGATGGTGTGCCGAAATGAGTTGTTATGACCGGATGTCGACTGATTAAACAGGGGCTGAAGGTTTAAAACAGGTAATAATTTAGTTGAACTGGACGTGGTAACGATGAACTGGACTTGGTTTCACAAAATGGGTTCGCCCAAGTGGTTTTACGACATCACCGATAAATGGATGTTTTGGTTGGGCCTGGCAAGTGTGCTGCTGCTGGCCACTGCCATGGTATGGGGGTTGGCGTATGCCCCCGCGGATTACCAGCAAGGCAACAGCTACCGTATTATCTTTATTCATGTGCCTTCCGCCTTTTTGGCCCAGGCTTGCTACATCATGATGGCGATTGCAGGTGCCATCGGGCTGATCTGGAAGATGAAAGTGGCGGATATGGCGGCCAAGGTCAGTGCGCCCATCGGTGCCTCCTTTACCATTTTGGCGTTATTGACCGGTGCTATCTGGGGCAAACCGACCTGGGGCACCTGGTGGGTATGGGACGCACGATTAACCTCCATGCTGTTGTTGCTGTTCCTCTACTTTGGGTTCATGGCCCTGCAGGCAGCATTCGATAACGAAAATACAGCCGCCAAGGCCAGCTCAATCCTTGCCCTGGTAGGTTTGGTGAATATTCCGATCATCAAATACTCCGTGGAATGGTGGAATACCCTGCACCAGCCCGCGACCCTGACCGTTACCGAACGACCGGCGATGGCCACCGAAATGCTAATACCCTTGTTGCTATCAATAGCAGCCTTTTATTGCTTTTTTACCCTGGTTTTTCTGATGCGTCTGCGCACCGAAGTGCTGATTCGAGAAAATCGTACCAACTGGGTGAAGAAAATCGTCCAACGTGATGTCTGATTGAGGTAACCCATGTATTTTGACAGCTTCGCGAGTTTTATCGAAATGGGTGGTCATGGTCCTTATGTTTGGGCCTGCTACGCTATTGCGGTTTTGGTGGTGGTCTTTAATGTCTGGAGTCCACTGCGTATTCGCAAGAATTTTATCGTTGATATGAAGCGCCGTTTGCGCAGAGAGGCCAAGTAGTCATGAATCCAATTCGTAAAAAACGCCTGATTATCGTTCTGTTTTTGGTGTTTGGCGTTGCCGCCGCCGTCGGTCTGGCGCTGGTGGCGCTGCAACAGAATATCAACCTGTTTTTCTCTCCTACCCAGATCGCCGAAGGCGAAGCCCCCGTAGGGCAGCGAATTCGTGGTGGTGGCCTGGTGGTTACCGGCAGCGTGGACCGTGACTCGCAAAGCTTGATGGTACGTTTTGATATCACTGATGGTGCTGAAAGTGTACCCGTGGAGTACGTTGGCATCCTGCCGGACCTGTTCCGAGAAGGGCAGGGGATCGTGGCCCAGGGATCGATGCGCGCCGATGGTGTGTTCGAAGCGGTCGAGGTTCTGGCCAAGCACGATGAAAACTATATGCCTCCCGAGGTGCAAGAAGCGATCGATAAGGCGGGTCACCCCGCCAAGTCAACCGAAAGCTAGGTGCTCGTAAGAGCATAGCGATAACCTGAAACGCCGGAGGCGTGTGTAACATGAATGAAATGGGAACGATAATCCCGGAATTTGGCCATATGGCCTTGATACTGTCGCTGATGTTTGCGGCTCTTCTGGCGGTGGTACCGCTAGCCGGTACCTACACGGGTAACCGCCAGTGGATGACCCTTGCGCGCCCCCTCAGCTGGGGGATGTTCAGCTTTTTGGCATTTGCCCTGGTGTGCCTGGCTACCTCCTTTGTGGCAGATGACTTCTCGGTGAAGTATGTGGCGCAAAACTCCAACAGTCTGTTGCCGACGCAGTTCAAGATCAGTGCGGTCTGGGGTGGTCACGAAGGCTCGTTGCTGTTGTGGGTCGTCATTCTTGCTGGCTGGACCTTCGCGGTGTCGATCTTCAGTCAGGGCCTGTCCCGCGAGATGATGGCGCGGGTGCTCTCGGTGATGGGTATGATCAGCATCGGTTTCCTGCTGTTTATGCTGTTGACCTCCAACCCATTTGATCGACTGCTGCCCAACCACCCGGTGGATGGGAACGACCTTAATCCGTTGCTGCAGGATGTCGGCCTGATTATACATCCCCCCCTGCTCTATATGGGCTATGTGGGATTCTCGGTGGCCTTTGCGTTTGCTATTGCCGCCCTGTTGGGTGGGCACCTGGATGCTGCCTGGGCACGTTGGTCTCGCCCCTGGACAAACGTGGCCTGGGCCTTCTTGACCCTCGGTATCGCTCTCGGTAGCTGGTGGGCTTATTACGAGCTTGGCTGGGGCGGCTGGTGGTTCTGGGATCCCGTTGAGAACGCCTCCTTCATGCCCTGGTTGGTGGGTACCGCATTGATGCACTCGTTGGCGGTGACTGAAAAACGCGGCGTGTTCAAGAGCTGGACCGTGTTGCTGGCGATTTTTGCCTTCTCACTCAGTCTGCTGGGAACCTTCCTGGTGCGTTCCGGAGTGCTGACCTCGGTGCACGCCTTTGCCACCGATCCGGCTCGGGGTGCCTTTATCCTGATGTTCCTGTTGCTGGTGATCGGAGGCTCGCTGACCCTATACGCTCTCAAGGCGCCGGAGGTGAAGAGTAAGATCACTTTCAGTTGGAGCGCCCGCGAAGCGTTTTTGCTGGTGAACAACATCCTGCTGACGGTGGCTGCGGCCATGGTCTTGCTAGGAACCCTGTTCCCGCTGCTGTTGGATGCCGTCGGCGGCGGCAAGATCTCCGTGGGGCCTCCCTATTTTAATGCCCTGTTTACACCCCTGGTGGCGTTAATGGCGGCCACCCTGGGTGTGGGCATGATCTCGCGCTGGAAGGAGACACCGGCTGATTATCTCTGGGCTCAACTCAAGCGCGCGCTGCTGTTGAGCGTGGTATTGGGAGTGGTCTTTAGCCTGCTGTATGGCGATAACTTCTACTTCTCCGTATTGCTCGCGATGACGCTGGTGTTCTGGGTTGCCCTGGTGACCCTGCAGGATGTTATGACCCGTACCCGCAATAAGACCGGGATCGTTGCGCGCCTGAGATCATTGAAGCCCGTCTATTGGGGTATGGTGCTGGGCCACCTCGGTCTCGCTGCGGCCATCGTAGGCGCGGTGCTGACCAGCCACTATACCGTCGAGCGTGACCTGCGCATGGAGCCGGGTGACACCCACGAAGTCGCTGGCTACACCTTTAAGTTTATGGGCGCTCGCCATCTGATCGGCCCTAACTATGAGGGCGATGAGGGGGTATTCGAGGTTTACCGTGGTGACAGCTTGTATCGGACCATGACGCCCGAGAAGCGGATCTATACAGTATCCCAGATGCCAATGACCGAAGCGGCTATTGATCCGGGCCTCAACCGCGACCTTTACCTGGCGATGGGAGAAGAGCTGGGCGATGGTGCATGGGCCGTGCGTATTCAGTACAAGGCGTTTGTACGCTGGATTTGGCTTGGTGGTTTGCTGATGGCTCTTGGTGGCCTGATCGCTGCCTGTGACCGCCGCTATCGTTTACGTGAGAAGGCAGCTGAGGGCCGCGTTGCCGGCCCTGCGTCCTCCTCCGCCGTCGCTTAACCGTTAAGGAATCTGGATGAAACGTTTAAAGCTATTTATTCCCCTCATCATCTTTATGGTGATGGCGGGCTTTCTCTACAAAGGGTTATTTATGCAGAAGGAGATTCTCCCCTCGGCCCTGATCGATAAGCCGTTTCCGGAGTTTTCCCTTCCCACCGTAAAAGATCCGACCCGCACGGTTACCCGCGATGACCTGCTTGGAGATGTGTCGCTGGTGAACGTGTGGGCGACCTGGTGCCCCGCCTGCCGTGTGGAGCACCCCTATCTGGTTGAATTGGCGCGGGATGAGGGGATACCTATCTACGGCGTCGACTACAAGGATGAGCGCGATCAGGCGCTGCGCTGGTTGAAGGAGCTGCACGACCCCTATGTGTTCAGCATCGAGGATGCCGATGGCCGCCTCGGGATCGATCTCGGGGTCTACGGCGCTCCCGAGACCTATCTGGTCGATCGTAAGGGGATAATTCGCTACAAGCATGTAGGCGTGGTTGATAAGACTTTTTGGGAAACGACGCTCAAGCCGCTGGTCGAGCAGTTGCGCAGGGAGGAGGGATAGGGATGATAGTACGTGCATTGATGCTGGTGATCGCTCTGCTGGTGCCCCAGGCCCAGGCGGCTATCGATACCTACGAATTCAGCACTCCCGATCGCCAGGCGCGTTTTTCCGTGTTGACCGAAGAGCTGCGTTGCCCCAAGTGCCAGAACCAGAATATTGCAGACTCCAATTCGCCCATTGCCAACGACTTGCGTCGTGAGATTTATCGCATGCTCGAAGAGGGGATGAGCGACGACGAAGTGGTGAATTTCCTGGTGGATCGGTACGGGGAGTTTGTACTTTATAAGCCTCCTTTCAGCACCAAAACCCTGGTTTTGTGGGGCGGTCCAGCGCTGTTTCTTCTGATCGGCTTGATTATGTTGGGCGGGTTGTTGCGCAAAAACCGTCAGCAGAAAGTAGCGACACAGACAGAAAGTGGGGACTCTGCGGTATTCGCTGATGACCTCAACGAAGAGGAGCGCCAGCGGCTCAACCAGTTGTTGCAAGGGAAGTAATTCCTGCGAGTAACCGTACTGCAGGGCCGGAGCGAAACTGGCCCTGTGCTTTCCAATTGTTCGTTCCACTCACCGTTGCTGGCGTGTAAACTGATCCACTTGATAAGAGCTCGTGTGGCACCTCGGGGAAGGTGGCTGCAAGCGGGCCTTTGCAGATTCAGGACCATTAGATAGCATGCGACTCAAGTGTATTAAACTCGCCGGATTCAAATCCTTTGTAGATCCGACCACCGTGCAGTTTCCCAGCAATATGTGCGCTGTGGTAGGGCCTAACGGGTGTGGGAAGTCCAATATCATCGACGCCGTAAGGTGGGTAATGGGGGAAAGCTCCGCCAAGAACCTGCGCGGTGAATCGATGACCGACGTTATCTTTAATGGTTCAAACGCGCGTAAGCCGGTAGGGCAGGCTTCTGTCGAACTGGTGTTCGATAATAGTGACGGTACCATACGGGGCGAGTATGCCGCGTTTGCCGAGATCTCGGTACGCCGTAAAGTGACGCGGGATGCCAAAAATATCTATTACCTGAACGGCACCAAGTGTCGTCGCCGGGATATTACCGATATTTTCCTTGGCACCGGTCTTGGGCCACGCAGCTACTCCATTATTAGCCAGGGCATCATCTCCAACCTGATCGAATCCCGGCCGGAAGATCTGCGGGTATTTATCGAAGAGGCGGCGGGGATCTCCAAATACAAGGAGCGGCGCCGGGATACCGAAAATCGAATTCGGCGCACCAACGAAAACCTTGAACGACTCACGGACCTGAGGGATGAGCTCGAACGCCAGCTGCACCATCTTCAGAGCCAGGCCCAGGCGGCCGAAAAGTATAAAGAGTATAAAGCCGACGAACGGCTCAAAAAGGCCCAGCTTAGCGCCCTGCGTTGGCGCTCGATTGATACGGAAGTGGGTGAGAAAGAGGCGATTATTCGTGACCTTGAGGTGCGTATGGAGTCGTTTGTGGCCGACCAGCGTGCCATGGACGCAGCCATCGAGAAGAAGCGCGATGATCACACCCAGCTGACGGATCGCTTCAACGAGGTGCAGGGGCGTTTTTACAGCGTGGGGGGCGAGATTGCCCGTGTGGAGCAAACCATTCAGCATACCCGCGAGCGTTCACGGCAGTTACTCGAAGACCTGCAGCAGGTGGACAAAAGCTGGGAGGATACGACTCGCCATCTTGAAGCCGATGTGGCGTTGGTCGAGAGGCTGGAAGCCGAACTGGTGGAGCTGGAACCCGAGGTTGAGCTGGTGCGGGAAACCGAGGAGGAGGCCACGCTGACCCTGGAAAGCGCCGAAGAGGCGATGCAGGACTGGCAACAGCAGTGGGATAGTTTTAACCAGCGAGCCTCCGAGCCACGCCAGCGGGCGGAGGTCGAACAGTCGCGAATCCAGCATATCGAGCAGGTGGTTTCCCGTCAGGGTGAACGCCTGCGCCGATTGCAGGACGAGCGCGACGAGCTCAGTGCTGGCGAGGCTGAAGAGGAGCTGGAACTCCTCGCCGAGCAGCTATCCGAGCTGGAGATGGCGGGCGATGATCAGCAGGTGGCTCACGAAGCACTACAGGAAAAGATCGAGCAGCAGCGCGAGAGTATCCAGCAAACCGGCACCTCGCTGGATGAATGCCGTACTCGTCTGCAAAGCCAGCAAGGGCGTAGAGCCTCGTTGGAAGCGCTGCAGCAGGCCGCCCTTGGACAGCGCGGAAGCCTTGGCAGCTGGCTGGAAAAGCAGGGGTTGGCAGAACACCCGCGCCTGGCGGAGAAGATTCAGGTGGAGGAGGGGTGGGAGTTAGCCCTCGAAACCGTGTTGGGCGACACCCTGCAAGCGGTCTGTGTCGATGGTTTGGACCCACTGGTCGAGCTATTGGGAGAACTGGATGCCGGTACCCTGACGGCGTTTGAGAGCCGCCGTGGCGGGGCATCCCCAGGCGAGATTGCTGCTAACAGCCTGCTCAGTAAAGTGACTTCCGATACCGCCCTCGATGGGTTACTTGAGGGGATTCTGGTTGCTGATGACCTCACCGCTGCCCTGGCGCAGCGCGGTTCACTGAAAGGCCGCGAGTCGATCATCACGCGCGATGGAGTCTGGGTGGGTAGTAACTGGCTGCGGGTCGCTCGGGATGAGGATCAGCAAGCGGGTGTATTGCAGCGGCAACAGGAGCTGGAAGAGCTGGTGCTCCAGATCACCTCAGGGCAGGAGCAAGTGGAGACCCTCGCCGAGCAGTTGCAACAGCATCGTGACAGTCTGAAATCAGCGGAAGTAGAGCGTGAATCCCTGCAGAAGGCGATCGCGGAGCAGGGGCGCCGTCAAAGTGAAATTCGCGCCGAACTGAGTGCCAAGCGAGTCCGTATCGAGCAGGTCGCCACGCGCCGCGAGGGGATAGACAGCGAACTTGCAGAGATTCGTGAGCAGCAGGAGCTGGAGCAGGAAAAACTGGGTGAAGCGCGCCTGGTGCTGCAGGAGGCTCTCGATCTGATGGAGACGGATGCCGGTCAGCGTGAGCAGTTGCTGCGTCTGCGGGACGACAATCGTTCGCGTCTTGACGAAGCTCGTCAGCGCTCCCGTCATGATAAGGACCGCAGCCACCAGTTGCAGCTGCGCTACCAGTCCATTCGCACCCAACTGGACGCGACGCTGGGTGGCCAGCAGCGACTGCAAGACCAGGTAGGGCAGCTTCGGGAGAGGAGGGAGCAGTTGCAGTTAGGCCTTAACCAGGCGGATGAGCCGGTTGAAGAGCATAAGTTGGTGCTCGAAGAGCTGCTGGAGCAACGGGTCCTGGTCGAAGAGGAGCTGGCGGAGTCCCGTCGTCAGGTTGAAGCACTGGATCACGAGATGCGCGAGCATGAGAAACAGCGTTCGGAAGCGGAACAGCATGCAACGACCCTGCGTGGCCAACTGGAACATATTCGGATGGCTTGGCAAGCGCTGCAGGTGCATAGAACGACGCTGCAGGAGCAGTTGCTAGAGGAGCAGTTTGATCTGCCGACGGTGCTCGAAAATTTGCCCGATGATGCCACTGAAACAGAATGGGAAGACCTGCTGCGGCGCCTGGATAATCGCGTCCAGCGCCTGGGAGCGATCAACCTGGCGGCTATCGACGAATACAAGGCGCAGGCCGAGCGAAAAGAGTATCTGGATGCACAGAACAACGATCTGGTAGAGGCGCTAACGACGTTGGAAAATGCCATTCGCCGCATCGATCGGGAAACCCGTAGCCGGTTTAAGGAAACCTTCGAAAAGGTCAATAGCGGACTACAGTTACTTTTCCCCAAAGTGTTCGGCGGCGGCCATGCTTACCTGGAGCTGACAGGCGACGACCTGCTCGATACCGGAGTGACGATCATGGCTCGACCCCCGGGCAAGAAAAACAGCACCATTCACCTGCTCTCGGGTGGCGAAAAGGCGTTAACGGCCATCGCGCTGGTGTTTTCTATCTTCCAGCTGAATCCGGCACCCTTCTGTATGCTCGATGAGGTGGATGCACCACTGGATGATGCCAACGTGGGACGCTACGCCCGCATGGTAGAGGAGATGTCGGCGTCCGTGCAGTTTATCTATATCACCCACAACAAAATTGCGATGGAGGCTGGCAACCAGCTAATGGGGGTGACGATGCACGAACCCGGCGTGTCGCGGATGGTTTCTGTTGATATCGAGGAGGCTGCTGCTCTGGCCGCGGTCTAAAGGCTGGCCTGGGCTCAAATTTAGGCAACAGATCTTTTTGAGTTTTATCGGGTGCTGTCCGATAATGGGTGCATGCTCGGCAGGGGGGCGAGGCGCGTGGATTGCCGGCGAACATTTGATCCTGAACTACAAAAACGGTGGTAAAGGTACGAGTGGTTTGGCCAATCAGGGAACGTTGCTGTATGTCGGGATGGTTATCCCGCTATGACTGAACAGGGGTTAGTGAAACAAGATGGATATGGGTGTGCGTGGCTGGCTGGTTGCTGTAGCCGTAGTGTTGATTCTGGGTATTTTGGCCGATGGCTACCGGCGCATGCGAGCGGCCCGCAGGCGTCCCAAGGATCTTGAATTTTCCTTTGGCGATGGCGACGAAGATTTTAACAACGAACTCCCCAACGGCGGGGCGCGGGTGATTCTGAGCCCGGGTGATAAGGCACCAGACCTTGAGGGCGCGGCAGCTGAGGAGGAAAACGACCCCCTGTTTATGCCGCCTCCCCGCCAGTCCTCAGTTAAACCAGCGCCGCCTCAGGAACCATCTCAGGAGGTTGAAGGAAACGAGGCATTTGGGTCCGCCCTTGATGAGACCCTCGGTTATAGCGCCGAGGCGGAGCCCTTTGTTGCCGAATCCGGGTTTACCGAACCGAGCCTGGAGGCCCCGTTCGATAGCGAACCCGAAATCGCCGCTGGGGTGACACGGGAGCCTGTTGTCGAGCCGGCTTCCAGAGGATCCGCAGTGGAACCCCAGCATGACTCCGAGCCTCTGACGACTGAACCCGTTTTGCCGTTGGGGCAGGTGCCACTAAATCTCGATGAGCCGGTACCGGTATTGATGGAGGTTGATGCCCCATCCCGTGACGCCGCGGCGCCCGCGCCTCGGGCACAGCAATCCAAACCCATAGCTAAACCCAAGCCCAAAGCTAAACCCACCCCTGAGGTGGTTGAACCTGCACCCCATGCAGAAGTTGAGCAGCGCCCCCCCGCAGAGGAGATTGTGGTGATCAATGTGATCGCTCGCAATGGGCAGATGTTCCCCGGTGATTTGCTGCTGCAGCAGTTGCTCGAAAATGGCATGAAGTATGGTGAGATGAGTATTTTTCATCGCCATGAACAGTTTAATGGGGAGGGGGCGGTGCAGTTTAGCCTCGCCAATGGCGTAGAACCGGGTAGCTTTGACCTTGATCATATGGATCAATTGCAGACGCCACTGGTTACCCTGTTTATGGGGTTGCCGGGTCCGAAAGAACCCCTCAAGGCGTTTGAGATGATGGCAACCGCAGCGCAGACCCTGGCGAGGGAGCTGGGTGGAGAGCTTAAGGATGAGAGTCGCAGTGTGATGACCCAGCAAACCCTGGCCCATTGCAAGCAACGCATCACAGAATTTGAGCGCCGTCAGTTGACCCGCGAACGAAATCGCTAACAAAGCGGATTGCTAATTGCGGCGACCACAGGCCACTTCGACGAGATAACCGATGACTCATACCCGTTCGCCAGCGCAGGAGGTTGCGCAGCTGCGTGAGCAGTTAAACGAATACAATTATCGCTACTATGTCCTCGATGACCCCTCGGTGCCCGATGCTGAATATGATCGCCAGATGCGTCGCCTGCAGCAGCTTGAGGTGGATTATCCAGAGCTGCTGAGTGACGACTCCCCAACCCAGCGAGTCGGTGGTCAGGCCTTGGCGGGTTTCTCCCAGGTTAAGCACGAACTCCCCATGCTGTCGCTTGATAACGCCTTTAGTTCAGACGAACTCCAGGCGTTCGAGAAGCGTTTGCAAGACCGCCTTGGGAGCACCAGTCCGATAGAATTTGCCTGTGAGCCCAAGCTGGACGGTATCGCCGTTAGCTTGCTTTACGAGGACGGGGTATTGGTTCAAGGTGCCACCCGGGGCGATGGCAGCACCGGTGAGGATATCACCGCCAATGTTCGCACCATCGCGTCGATTCCGCTGCGCTTACGCGGCGACAGGCTCCCACCGCTGTTAGAGGTTCGAGGGGAGATCTATCTGCCCAAGGCGGGGTTTGAGGCACTCAACGAACGCGCGCGAGCCCAGGGCGATAAGCTCTTTGTAAATCCCCGTAATGCGGCGGCGGGCAGTTTGCGCCAGCTCGACCCCCGTATCACCGCTACCCGCTCCTTGCAGATGTGTTGTTACAGCATCGGCCGGGTCGGTGGCTTTGAACTGCCGTCAAAACACAGTGACGTACTAAAACTACTCAATGGTTGGGGGTTACGGATCAACGCTGAAATGGCGGTCGTCGAGGGCGCCAATGCCTGTCAGTCCTACTACGAGCAGCTGGCCATCAAACGCCCCCGGCTCCCCTATGAGATTGACGGTATCGTGTTCAAGGTGAATGAGCTGGGGTTGCAGCAACGGTTAGGGTTTGTCTCCAAGGCGCCGCGCTGGGCCATCGCCTATAAGTTTCCTGCCCAGGAGGAGATGACACGATTGCTCGATGTCGAATTTCAGGTCGGTCGTACCGGTGCCGTGACTCCGGTCGCGCGCCTCGACCCGGTGTTTGTCGGGGGGGTAACGGTCAGTAACGCGACCTTGCACAACATGGACGAAGTAGCGCGGCTCGATGCCCAGGTAGGTGATACCGTGGTGATCCGTCGTGCAGGGGATGTGATTCCCCAGATCGTCAAGGTGGTCCTTGAGCGTCGCCCACACAATGCCCGCGCTATTGTATTGCCTCGCGCATGCCCGGTCTGTGGTTCCGAGGTGGAGCGCGAGGAGGGCGAAGCCGCTGCACGCTGCAGCGGGGGGCTTTTTTGCGGTGCGCAACGCAAAGAGGCGATTAAGCACTTCTCCTCTCGTAAGGCGCTCGATATAGAGGGCCTCGGTGACAAGCTGGTAGAACAGTTGGTCGATGAGCAGCTGATCCAGACCTCTGCGGATCTTTTCAGCCTCAGTCTGGAGCAACTCTGTGGGCTCGACCGCATGGGTGAGAAATCGGCACAAAACCTTCTCGATGCACTGGATAAAAAACGGATCACTACATTGCCGCGTTTCCTTTATGCCCTGGGTATTCGAGAGGTGGGTGAGGCGACGGCACTGAGCCTGGCGCGCCATTTTCTTACCCTTGAGGCGTTGCAAGAAGCCAGTGAGGAGGCGCTGCTCGAGGTGGACGATGTGGGGCCTATCGTGGCGCATCATATCCAGCGTTTTTTTCGTCAGGCCCATAATGTAGAGGTATTGCAGGCGCTGCAAGCACGTGGGGTGAGCTGGCCTGCTATGGAGGTTAATCCCGATTCAAGGCCGCTGGAGGGTGAAACCTGGGTGCTGACGGGAACTCTCACCAGTATGGGGCGTCCGGAAGGCAAGAGCCGCTTGCAGGCACTCGGTGCCAAGGTAGCGGGCTCCGTGTCGGCCAAAACCACCGTTGTGGTTGCCGGAGAGAAGGCCGGGTCCAAACTGACCAAAGCCGAGCAGTTGCAGATACCGGTACTGGATGAATCCGCTTTTGTCGCTCGCTTGGCGGAACTGGAGGGGCAAGGATGAGGCCTGTGGCTCGTGCCCCCTTGGCGCTTATGGCGTTGCTGTTGATGCTATTGGGGTTGAGTGGTTGCGCCACCTCGCCACCGCGCAATACCGATAATATCTGCGCTATTTTCCGCGAACAGGACGATTGGTACGATGCGGCCCAAGATGCCAATGAGCGTTGGGGAACGCCCATCCAGGTGATGATGGCGATCATGCACCAGGAGTCCCGCTTTGTGCACGATGCGCAACCGCCGCGCACCTGGTATCTGGGCTTTATCCCCGGGCCGCGCCCCTCATCGGCCTATGGTTACGCCCAGGCGCAAACACCGGCCTGGGACGATTACCTGAAAGAGGCGGGTAGCTGGGGAGCGGATCGCGATGAGTTTGCCGATGCGGTGGACTTTATTGGTTGGTACACATGGAAGACGCACCAGGTGAATGGTGTCTCCAAGTGGCACGCCGACCTGCAATACCTGAATTATCACGAAGGCTGGGGCGGTTATCGTCGGGGTACCTATAAAAGCAAACCCTGGTTAATCGGTGTTTCGCGTAAGGTAAAACGCCGGGCAAGCGATTATGGTGCGCAATTACGCGGTTGTCAGGACAGTCTCGAGGGTGGTTTTTTTAACTGGTTCTGACTTTTTATGTTTGCCGCATTCCACTGAGGATGGGTTTTGGGTATCGTTGAGCTAATGTAGAACCCGGTGGGCAGGATGGCCTGGTCTCGGACGTTGCTGTTTAACCCGCTGCCGGGTCAGAGCGCGGAATTTTGGAATACAAGGAGAGGGCTGCGTGGATCACGAGTCGATCGTCTATGGCTGTATCAAGGACTTGCCGTTTGGTAATGACCGGGAGATGTGGCTGCGCCGTAAGCACAACCAGCGCGCCATCAAGTCGCTTCCCGGAATGGATGACTGGCCCTTTTTGTCCCGCGAAATGTTTGCTGCGACCGGCAGCATGCCGACGGAAGCCAGCACCTATCAAACCCAGGTGATCCATTTCGGCGCCTCCTATCGCGCCATCGAGTACGAATGGGAGCAGTGGGTCGCCAAGTTTGAGCAGCTGTTGCAGTCGATGTACTGGGTGTCGGTGGCGGTGCACTTGGAAACCGAGCTATCCGGGACCCATACCTTTACCTGGGACTCGGATACCAGCTATCACCAGCCGGGTTCGGGAGATATTAAAGTCCGCTGCGAGTGGCAGCACGAGGGAAGTCTGGGCGGCGCGCGCTTCTGAGCCAGCTAGTCCTGCCTCAACTCCTGCGGGAGGTCCCGGCGCAGGATGATATTCGCGCTCTCGGTCAGCTGAGTATATAGAATCACCGCCTCCCCCCGTTCGAGCAACCGGTGCACCGCACTGACCCGCTGTTCGAGGCTCTCTTCGAAACCGTTGTCGGTGCCTTCGCGAGAGACAAACTCCTCAATCAGATTGCGAAGCGTTTCTGCTTGAAGGTCGCGGTGTGGAATGATCATTGTTACTACTCGCAGGTTTGGGATGCCGATAACAGGCCCTATGGTAGCCGATAGGGGGCGCAACGGGCAGCCCTGTATGGAATACATTGGGGGAAAACATTGGGATTGGTGGTGAGAGCCGGCGGTGATCAGGCATCGATAGGTCAGCGCCTGAGCTTTCCAACAGGCTCCCGCTATCCCACGGGCCACAACGGCTGGAAATGAGCGGGTAGCGTGGTAGAGTACGCGTCATCTTTGAATACAGGATATGACGATGGAAGTGGAGAGCCGCTCGCTGGCACGAGAACAGTTTATGGCGCGGCAGGGCTGGGGAAAGGCTGAGGTCTATCCGCTTGCAGCCGACGCTTCGTTTCGTCGCTATTTCCGCCTGCAACGAGGCGCTGAACACTGCTTGTTGATGGATGCCCCGCCTCCCCAGGAGCAGATTCTTCCCTTTCTACAGATAGCCCGCCATTTGCAAAGCATCGGCTTGCGGGCCCCCCGAGTGCTATGCAGCGACGAGGGGATGGGGCTGGCGCTGCTGGAAGACTTTGGCGATAGCACCTTTACGCGCATGCTCGCCCAGGGCGAGGCGGAGACCCCTCTCTACCGAATGGCGGTGGAGGTGTTGATTCAATTGCAGCAAGATCCCCGCAGTACCGAGCTGAAGCTGCCAGCTTATGACGAGGCGACACTGTTACGCGAAGCGATGTTATTGGTGCAGTGGTATTATCCCGCTCTGGTTGGCTCCCCCTGTCCCGATGGGGCGGTAGAGGAGTACCGCCGCGCATGGGGCGAATCCATGAAGTCCCTGCAGGAGCAGCCGCCAGCACTTGTATTGAGGGACTTTCATGTTGATAACCTGATGCAAGTGGGTGCTGGCACCTCTGTGGCTAACTGCGGCCTGCTGGATTTTCAGGATGCTTTGATCGGTAGTCCGGCCTATGACCTAATGTCGCTGCTGGAAGATGCCCGGCGGGACGTGTCCCCTGATTTGCAAAAGTCATTAATTCAGCACTATCTGGATGTAAGAGCAGAACTTAATGCTGAAAAATTCATGAGTGCCTATCGTATTCTTGCCGCACAGCGCCACGCCAAGGTGGCCGGTATTTTTGTGCGTTTAATGGTGCGCGATGGCAAGCCGGTGTACCTTCAGCATATTCCCCGGGTGGTGGCACTGCTGCGGCAGAACCTGGAGTCGCAAGAGTTGGCACCGGTGCGCGAATGGGTGGCTCGTTGGCTGCCGTCAATGGGTGAGCCGCTGGAGCTTGGCGAGTGATTACCGATCCATTTTTTTACCTTTGTGCGATCCCTGCCGTACTGCTGTTTGGTGTGGCAAAGGGTGGCTTTGGTGGCACGGTGGCGGTGGTCAGTGTGCCCCTGATGGCTTTGGCCGTTCCACCGCTGCAGGCCGCCGCGATTTTGCTACCGATTCTGGTGGTGATGGACGCGGTGGCGTTGTGGAGTTTTCGCGGCCAGTACGACCGCATTAATTTAAAGATCCTGCTCCCCGCAGCGGTTGCGGGAGTGGTGATTGGAGCGTTCTTTTTTCGCTACCTGCCCGATGATGCCATTCGTGTTTTGATCGGGCTGATCGCCGTCATCTTCTGTTTCAACTATTGGTTCAATCCCGGTTATCACTCCAAAACAGCGCCTAATCGCCTTAGGGGGTCGTTCTGGGGCATGGTGGCAGGGTTTACCAGCTTTGGTATACATGCCGGAGCGCCGCCGGTGAGTGTGTATATGCTGCCGCAGCAGCTGGACAAGAAACTCCTGATGGGCACCTTTGCGGTATTTTTTGCTTCGGTGAACTTCGTAAAGCTATTTCCCTACGCCTGGTTGGGGAGTTTTGAGGCCACTAACCTGCTGACCTCGTTGGTGCTGATTCCCCTGGCTCCGATCGGCGTCCGTCTGGGGTTTTACCTGCTACACCGAGTGGATGAAAAAATAATATACAGGCTCGCGTATTTCTTCCTCTGTGTGATGGGAGTCAAGCTTCTCGACGATGGGTCGCGGGGCCTTATCGCCGCCAGCGAGATGGGGGCCATCTAGCCCCCGCTCGCTACTGGTCACTTGTAAGAATCAGAACAGATCCATAAAACGGTAATACAGCATACCGGCGGCCAGCAGCGGGGCGCGCAGATGCTTGCCACCGGGGAAGGTCATATGCTTGATGCCGGCAAACACGTCGAAGCGCTCGGCCTGTCCGCTGATTGCGTCTGCAGTGAGGCGCCCCATCATGTGGGTCGCGTTAACGCCGTGTCCCGAGTAAGCCTGGGCGAAGAGCACGTTGTCGGAGATGCGTCCCAACTGGGGCATGCGGTTGGCTCCAATGCCGATATTTCCACCCCACTCGTAGTCGATCCTGGCGTTGGCGAGTTCCGGGAACACTTTCAGCATCTTGGGGCGCATGGCGGCTTTAATACTGCTGGGCTCGCGACCCGAGTAGTTGCACATACCGCCGAACAGCAGGCGCTTGTCCGCACTCAGTCGGTAGTAGTCGAGGGCCACGCGCTGATCGCAGATGGCCATGTTTTGTGGAATCAAGCGGCTGTGAACCTCCTCACTAAGGGGCTCTGTGGCGATGACGTAGCTTCCGGCCGGCAGGACTTTACCGGCAATTTTTGGCTCAAGTTCGCCGATGTAAGCGTTACCCCCGAGTACCACAAAATCAGCGCTGACGGTGCCATGCTCGGTGTGCACAACCGGTTTTTTACCGTGCTCGATACGCGTCGCTGCTGAATGCTCAAAGAAACGGGCGCCCAGCGCTTCGGCGGCGGCGGCTTCACCCAGGCACAGATTCAATGGGTGTACATGACCACTACCCATGTCGACCAGTCCACCAATATACATATCCGAGCCCACCACCGATGACACCTCGGCTTTATCAAGCATGCGCATCTCATGGCGGTAGCCGTAGCGGGTATGGATGTCGAACTCCTCCTCCAGCTCATTCATGTGGCGAACACGGGTGGCGGCATCGAAATAGCCCCAGCTTAGATCGCAGTCGATGGTGTATTTTTCGACGGTGTTGCGAACGATCTCCACCGCCTCCAGCCCCATGTTGAAGATCGCATCGACTCCGGCGTCGCCGATCTCGTTGCGAAACTGGTCGGCACCGTGACCGATACCGCGAATGAGTTGCCCGCCATTACGCCCGCTTGCACCCCAGCTGAGCTTATGGGCTTCCAGCACAATGACCTTGTAGCCCCGCTCGGCAAGATTTAGCGCGGTACTAACACCGGTAAAACCGCCGCCGACAATGCAGACATCCGCGCTGTGGCTGCCCTCCAGTCGGGGGTGATCGGTTTGTCGGTTCGCGGTTGCCGCGTAGTAGGAGGGGGCGTGTTCGTTACTGTGCACGGGTGTATTCATGGTGTTTAATATACTGCTTGTGTTGTAAATTAAAATTTACACGAGCATACCTTGGGGCTTTACCGCTTGGCAAGCGGTCTTTGCCGTAAGCGGCGCATCTTTCGCGGTGTTAGATCTGCTTGCGGATCAGCTGGCGGACCAGAAATCGGCTGGGGTTGATGGCATTGCGCAGGCGCCGGGTAATGGGCAGGGGATCGTTACAGATGATACTGGCCAGGATCTCTCCGCCCAGGGGACAGGTGACTAACCCTCGCGATCCGTGGGCGGTATTGATATAGAAACCCGGCAGGTAGGGGCAGGGGTGATCAAAACGGGTGTTGGCGTCCTTGCGCAGGCGAGCGTATCGCTGGACGAACTGAACGGAATCAACCAGCGGACCAATGAGTGGCAGGTAATCCGGGGTGGTAGTGCGAAAATTTGCGCGACCGCCGCTCACCTTTTCCACCGCCGCGTCCAGCCCCCGATAGAGCTGCGGGCTGATTTTCTGCAATAGTTCCAGGTTATACCGGTGATCTTTTTCACGACAGCTTGTGAGGTCGCAATCGAAGTTGAAGGTCGCTCCTATATTCAGCTGACCGTTGCGCGCCGGGGCAATATATCCCTCTGCGCAGATGACACTCTTTAACGCCTCACTTTGTGTGGTCGCGGGCAGATAGCTGATCTGGCCACGAATCGACTTCAGGGGCAGGTACTGGCTCTGGGGCAGGGTGTTGCAGTCTCTACCGGTGGTCAGAACCAGCTGTTCGGTATGTATTGTTTTGCCTTCTTGATTGGTTAGCCGCCATCCACTTGTGGGATCAAGTTGCTGCGCCGTTTGCAGGGTCCAGTTGGTGGTCAGTTCAATCAACGGGTGATCGAGAAGTGCCTTACAGAGGCTGGGAGGGTTAACCCAGCCGGTGGTTGGAAACAGCAGACCTCCACTACCCAGCTCTACGCCGCAGAGCTGGCTGAGGGATTGAGCATCCTTGCCACTAAGGAACTCAGGGTGATAGAGACCGCACTCGAGCAACTGCTGCTGCCGGGTCAACTCTTTCTGGTTGTGTGCCAGCTGGATGACGCCGCAGGGAGACCAGACCGATGGGTTGTGGTGGGGAGGGAGCAGGCTATGGAGCAAGCCAAGACTGAAATGAGCGCCCTGGTGCACCAGTTCCGATAGCTCGGTGCCCTGCGCCGATAGCTTGCTGTAGAGCACACCCTGGGGGTTGCCCGACGCTTCCAGCGCTGGCGCGTCTCGTCGCTCCAGTACGCGCACTTTCCAGCCACGGCGCGCCATCGCCAATGCGCTGCAGCATCCGGCGAGGCCGGCACCGACAATAACTATCTCGCGGCACTTGCCGGTGGCTACCGGGAAACGCTGCCACGGCTGCTCGGTTTGTGTGTGCTTGTGGGGCGTTTTCTGAACACTGGGCTCCTTTAAATACCCCCGTAGCATCTCTCGCTTGATACCAAACCCGGGTATTTTTTCTATATGAAAACCCGCTGCCAGCAAACCCTTTCTAACGCTGCTGGCAGACGTAAAGGTCGCGAACGTAGCTCCGGCGCTACTCATGTCGGCCATTGACTGAAATAACCGTGGTTGCCATATATCGGGGTTTTTAGCGGGCGAGAATCCATCGAGAAACCAGCAATCGATGTGGGCATCGAAACCTTGCAATGAGGTAACTGCATCGCCGATACAGAGTGTGAGGTTGACTCGCCCGTCGTCAAAGATCATGCGATGAGTCCCACTCAGGGCCAGTGGGTAGGCTTGCAATAACGGCTGTGCCATCGATTCCAGTTCAGGCCATAACGCCAATGCTCGGGTCAGGTCCTTGCTGTTGATCGGGTATTTTTCGGTGCTGATGAAATGCAGGCGGGCATCTGGCGCTGCCTGCTGTTTCCATAAGTGCCAGCAGCAAAGAAAGTTAAGCCCGGTGCCGAATCCGGTTTCGGCGATGGTAAAGCGGTCTCCTGTGCCTAGCCGCTTAAAGCGCTTCGCCAGTTGGTTCTGCTGCAGGAATACATAGCGGGATTCGTCGATTCCACTATCGCTGGAGAAAAAGAAATCGTTGAAGCGCGGACAACGCGGTTGGCCCTCATCGTCCCAGGTCAAATTGGCGTGATCGGCATCACTGGAACGGGGAGAGGACAAGAGGCGCACCATAGGGTAGATTGAACAGGGACAGATAAACTATTCTACTAACAACATGACCCGTACCCAAACCAAAGACGTTGAATTAATCACTCAGGGCAGATACTCACATTGCCTGCGGAGGACGTTGTCTTGAGCTTGACCGCTTTGCAGCTTGTTGCGGCCGTAATGCTCGCCAGCATGGTCTGTGTGTTTGTTGGCCTGCGTCGTTACATCGGTCTGGTGCCGAGCTATGTATTTATCGGCGGTATGAACCTGGTTCATTTTTCTCCTGCAGTCTCTATGGAGAGTTTTGGCGGCTGGGAGGCGGTCTCGGCCCCGGTATCGCTCCTGTGCTTGCTGCTGATTGCACTCTATAAGGGAGCCTTTGCCGCTCGAACCGGCGTGGCGATTATCGGCTGTACTGCCATTGGCTTGCCCCTGACCGAAACCATTGCCGGATCCTTGATGGGGGGGTCGTTATTTTATGCGTCGGTTGTTGCTGTTCCCTTCGACCAGCACTTGCTAAAAACCACCTGCCTTGTGGTGCTATTGTCCCTGATGCTTGGGACTTACGAGCAAGCGAGGGTCCGGATTGGTGGTATTCGGTTTTGGGCCTTGTCTGTGGTTTTTCTCGGTGGTGTGTTGGTGGATGGAGTGGTCACAGTAGCGATCATGGGGGGGGCGCATTGGGTCTGGCACAAATTTGCTATTGCTCTTGTGATGCTTTTGCCCGCCGCCGCGTTGTTGCTGTTCGCCTCCAGCTCTCGCCGGGGTGATATTCAGGGGCTTGGGTTTTGGTTCGGGGGGGCGAGCAAACCTCAACAGCAGAGTGAGTTACCGGTAACGGCCATCGAGAGGGTTAAAGCAGGTAGCCAGCAGGCCTATGGCCAGCTCGACACGATCCTCGAAACCCAGTTGATCCATGCTTACAGTGTCGACACAGAATTTCGCTACACCCTGTTCAATAGGGCGCATGCAGATATGGTACGGCGGGTGACCGGCGCCGAGCTGAGGTTGGGCATCGAGCTGCTTCCGCTGTTGTCGGATGTGATGGGAGCTGACGAGATCAGGGTTTCCCTGAATCAAGCGATGCGCGGTGAAACCTGCCGCGCCGAACGCCATCTCAAAACCCTGGATGGAGAAAGTCTGGTATTGGATGTGCGCTATGGCCCGATACTGGACTCAGGCGGCAATATTTCGGGGGTTGGGGTTTGTGCCCTGGACGTTACCGATGCTCGCCTCTCCGATGTTGCGCTGAAATCTTCAGAGCAGCGTTGGCAGCTGGCGATGGAGGGAAGTCAGGATGGGCTGTGGGATTGGGATATAGAGCACGATAGCCTGTTTCTTTCCAGGCGCTGGTACGAGATAACCGGCTACGACATCGACGAGGGTTTTGATGTCAAGCGCTGGCATAGCCTGATACACCCGGAAGACAGTATGCACGTAAAACGTGCCAGTGCCGGACACCTGCGGGGCACAGACGCCTATTACAGCAGTGCGTTTCGTATACGGGTGGCCGGTGGCGATTACCGCTGGGTATCCGAACGCGGCATAGCAACCTTCGATGGGGAAGGGAACCCCCAGCGAATGATCGGCACCATGGCGGATATCGACGATGCCAGACGGGCGGAGGAGCGGATCCGCAGCAGTGAAGAGCTATTGAGCTATGCCTTCGAGGTGGCGGATGAAGGCATCTGGGATGCGCACATTCCTAGTGGAAAGGTGTTCTATAGCCCAAGATTTCTGGATATGTTGGGCTATACCGTCGAGGAGTACGGTGACAACCTGGCCTTCTGGGGACGTTTTGTGCACCCCGATGACCGCGCGCGCGTGTCCACAATGCTGCAGCTCCATGAAAGCGGAGGCGGGCGTTTTGAAGAGCGTTTCCGTATGTACTGCAAGCACGGTGAGGTGATCCATATCCTTTCACGGGGCAGGGTCGTGAGCTGGACGGACGACGGCAAGCCACTTCGAATGGTGGGTATCCATAAGGATATTACCCAGGAAGTTGAGCGCTTGGAGCAGATAGAAAACCTGGCATTTTATGACTCGCTTACCAATCTGCCCAACCGCCGTTTGTTGGCCGAACGTGCCGAGCAGAGCCTGGCGCTTGCGCGGCGCAACAAGGGGTTGTTGGCCGTTTTAGTAATCGACCTAGACAAGTTTAAAGATGTGAATGACACCCTCGGCCATGATGTCGGTGACCTGTTGCTGGTGGCGGTGAGTAAGGCGATCAAATTGTGCCTGCGCGATGTTGACACCCTATGCCGTCAGGGAGGCGACGAGTTCACGATTATTCTGCCCGACTGTTCCGGAATGTCTGCACTGGAGGTTGCCGAACGCGTCGCCGATGCGGTCGAACAACCGGTGCAGATAAAAACCCATCGGGTACAGGTCGAGGCGAGTATTGGTATCGCCTGCTTCCCTACTGATGGTGAGGATCTTAATACGCTACTGAAACACGCCGATATCGCCATGTATCAAGCCAAGCAGCGGGAAGTTGCGGTCTCACTGTTCCAGCTTGAACAGGCCAAAGTACTGGAGCGTAGGGTATTGATTGAGAAAGCCCTGCACGAAGGTATGGAGGGTGAACAGATCTACCTCGAATACCAGCCCAAGATCGATATGCTCAGTGGGCAGATGCTCGGGGTGGAAGCGCTTGCCCGTTGGAAACACCCTGAACTGGGGATCGTATCGCCTGGAGAGTTTGTAATTATTGCCGAGCAATCGGCGCAAATTCATCGCCTTGGGCGGCGGGTGCTGGAGCTGGCTTGTCGGCAGCTCGCTTATTGGCGGGCCGAGGGGGTCAACCTGACGATGGCGGTTAACCTGTCGGCGCAGGAGTTGGCCAATGAGCAGTTACCGGATTATATTTTATCGCTCTTGCAGCAGTATGAGATTGACCCCCGCCTACTTGAGATCGAACTGACCGAAACTGCGATTATGGCCAATGTGGATCGCTCGATTGAGCTACTGGCCCGCATTCAGGAGCAGGGCGTTATGGTGGCGATCGATGACTTCGGCACCGGTTACTCCTCATTCAGTTACTTGAACCGTTTGCCCATCGCCTGCATCAAGATCGACCGCTCCTTTGTGGAGCAGTTGGGGCGAAAGTCATCAACCAAGGGGGATTCAGAAACCATTATTCGCGCGATCGTCGCGCTGGCTCACAACCTCGACCTGCGGGTCGTGGCCGAAGGGGTGGAGACGCACTTGCAGCAGTCCTACCTTCAGCGCCTGCGCTGTGATGAAGGCCAGGGGTTCCTTTTTTGCCGCCCGACTTCGGCGGCGGGTATCTCCCATATTGCCCACGAACAGCGTAGTTTGCTGGTCTCCGATGGTGAATAGTGCCAAAGAGGCGGGTTAACAAGCCCACGGGGAACTCCGGTAGCTGCATGGGGAAGAAGAGGAGGTTTTATTAGTGCAAACTGTTCTCAGGGCACTATGGACTTGCACAAACACGAGCGCTATAACTATAGCTGCTCACCAAGAGTGTCCAGGGGGGTATAACCACCTCCCACCGCGTGACTATTGGGGCCGGCCAATCCTTAGAGAGTGGCCGGCCCCGTCCGTTTTAGCCTTCCTGTGCCCTCTCCTCCGGTGACCCCAACGTGAACTCCAGGTTAAATGCGATGCTGCAGCAGCGGGTTCCGGGTGCCCGGCTGCGCCAGCAGGCCCTGCCCCGTTGCGGAGGGCTTAACCTGTTGTTGATCGACCCTGCCAGTGTCCAGCCTGAATACAGTGCGGAGGCGATACAGACGATAATGCGACAGCCTGCCTACTGGGGCCTCTGTTGGGGGAGTGGATTGGCACTGGCGCGCTATCTATTGGCGAATCCCCAGCGAGTGGCGGGTAAGCGGGTGCTGGATTTTGGCGCCGGGTCTGGTGTGGTGGCCATTGCAGCGGCATTGGCGGGAGCTCGACGGGTGATCGCCTGCGATATAGACCCGCAGGCCCTCTGTGCGGTTGAGGCCAACGCAAAGCTGAACGGTGTCGAGGTGGAGCTGCTCGATGATCTCTCTCGTCTGCCTTGTCCACAGGACCTGTTGATCGCCGCGGATGTGCTGTACGACCATGAAAACCTGGGGTTACTCGACTCTTTTCTCTCCCTCGCGGGCGAGGTGTTGGTTGGGGATTCCCGAATTCGTGATTTCAACGTGCCACCCTATCAACGGATTGGGCAGATCGACTGTGCAACGGTGCCTGACCTCGATGAGTTTCAGCAGTTTGGGCGCGTTAGCCTTTATCAGGCCCATGGACTGCGCCACCGCGATGCAGGGGGCTAGGGAACCCTGATCACCTCTGCGGTGACCACCAGCCACCGGCTGCTTGTAAGGGTTGCAGTCGTTCTCCGGCGCTGACCCAGGCCGAGATAGCGGTCTGGGGCGCTGCTGCGGTAGTCGTGGCGATGGTGGCCGGGGCGGGTAACTCAATACGCCACCGAATTTCTCCCGGGTGCTGTGCCTGGGGATAACTCATTTGACGGATGTGATGCAGCACCACGAAATCGTGCTGCAACACTTTGCCTTGATTCTCTCCCGCGTCGATACGATTGCTCAGTCCAAACCCGGTAATGACCAGATCCAGCGTGTAATGCTGCGACGCTGAGGGTGTTGTGGCTGGTTGAAAAAGAGCGATCAGCTCGTTGCCCTGCTGGGTCAGATTGAGCAGGCCCGCCGCTCCACCCGGTTGGGGAGGCTCCGTGTTGGATGAGTGGCGAAACCAGTTGCGCCACTCATCACCGTTGACGACGAAACCGGGCGTATAAACCGCTTTGAGACCACCCTGTTGCTGATAAGTGCGCTGGCGGTTGCTATGGCTGGGGCTGGCGAAGCGGTCTTTCCAGCCCATCCAGTCCCAATAGTCGACATGAAAGGCCACGGGAACGAATCCCTGCCAGAGGTCAGGGTGCCGGGTGAGACGGTGGAACCACAGGTCCGCGGTGGGGCAGCTGCTACAGCCTTCGGAGGTGTAGAGTTCCAGTAAAGGGGTTTGGGTTGGACCGCTACTGACCTGCCAGCCCCAGCTTAGGGGTGACAGCGCCAGTAACCATAACGTCAGGAGTCGAATCATAGCTTTTTCCCGTCAAGGGCTTACAAGGGCACTGAGCAGGGGCGCTGGGTATGTGGTATTCGCTGTGACTGCGCCCTCTGGTAACAGACCCTGTTGATGGCAAATTGATTTCAGCGCCGCTGTGGCTTTGTTACAGTGGGGTTCCTGCTTGGATCTTTGATTCGCTGGCTTTTTGGCTACAGGGGCTCTCCCTATGGACAATAATAGAACTCGCACCCCATCGTGGGCATACCGTGTTAAATCCGCTGCGCTGACATTCCTGGGACACGTGCGCTTCTACCGCTACCCGTTCTTTCTGGTGTTTCGTATTCCCGGTTACAAGTTTCGGGATCTCTACCAGCTACTCGACAGGGTCCAGCCCGGAGACCTGTTGTTACGCAAATACGACTCCTATCTCAATACCTTTTTTATCCCCGGTTACTATACTCACGCCGGTATCTGTTTCGACCAACGTTCTATTGTTCATGCCATTGCAGGAGGCGTTGAGAAGATCGATACGCCCTATTTTTGCCGTTGCGACCACTTGATTCTATTGCGGCACAAGGGGATCTCTGCGATGACGCAAGCGGCCAGAGAGAAGGCGGTAGCGGATCTGCAGGAGCGGCTGTTGGGAGCCCTTGGGGCACCGTTTGATTTTGATGTGGCCTCTGGTGACGATCGTTTTTACTGTTCGGAATTGGCGGCTTACGCTTATCGTGGGCTGAGTGAGTTTAGCCCCCGGGTGCATAAACTCTGGGGGTGGATGCCAACTCCCAGGGGCATCGCACCGCAGGATTTTATCGACCATCCCGACTTTGAAATTATCTACCGGAGTTCACATGACTGATCACCCGGACGTTCACTCGGTACTTCAATTCTGGTTCGCTGAGCTGGAGGGTCAGCCTGCATCGGGGCAGGCGCTGTGGTGGGGGAAAAGTGATGCGGTGGATCGCTTTGTAAGCGAACGCTTTGGAGGGCTGTTAACAAACTTATCCGCCAAAAGCCCGGCGTTACTTGAGAATAGCCCGCAAGGCAGGCTGGCAACAATACTCTGCTTCGATCAGTTTCCGCGCCATATCTATCGCGGCCGGGAGAGGTCATTTGCCTGGGATCGACGCGCCCGTGCCCTGGTCAGGCAGGGGCTGGACGCGGGTGATGACCGAAAGCTTGGCGCGATGCAAAGCGTCTTTTTTTACATGCCGCTGATGCACAGCGAGGATTTACCGCATCAGGAGCAGGGGGTTGCCCTGTTCGAGGCGTTGGCGCTGCGGACGAGAGGCGAGGAGCGTAAACAGGTAGAGGCAAGTGTGCGCTCTGCCCATCAGCACCGGGAGATCATTATTCGCTTCGGCCGCTTTCCTCACCGAAACCGGGCACTGGGGCGACAGTCGAGCGATGAGGAGTTGGAGTTTCTGACCCAGCCGGGCTCCTCTTTTTAGAGAATCAGGTGCTTCAACAGAAGAAAGCAGCTCATGCCGATCACAATGGTGAACAGCAGGTGGCGGCTAAACCATGCAACAACGACCGATATCATTGCGCCCAGCAAATAGGGGTTGTGCAGAGAAAAGTCACTCTCACCGACGGGCATAACGACGGCCGGAACGATAATCGCGGTCAGCACCGCCGGCGGCACATAGCGAAGGGCATCGGACACTGCCGCCGGGAACTGGAAGCGCCCGGCAAGGGCGAACAGGGTATAACGAACCGGGTAGGTCGCCGCCACCATGCCGATAATCAGCAACAGATCGCTCATTGTGTTACCTCCGGCTGTTTGTTGAGGCGTTCGCACAGCACACCCGCCGTTACACCGCAGATCGCTGCGAGGATTAACCCGAGGTTATGGGGCAGGGGCTGGGCTCCCCAGGCGATAGTGCCTGCGGTGATGACGGCCGCCAGCATTGGCCAGTTGCGAACGTAAGGTACGACCAGTCCGATAAAGGTTACCGACATCGCAAAGTCCAACCCCCAGCTGCTCATATCGGGGATTAATGTCCCCAGCGTAATACCGATCAGGGTGCAGAGCTGCCAGTTACCCCACATGGCAAGGGTTGATCCGAGGAAAAACCAGTGATTATTGCCGCGGGGGGGCTCGTTCAGGTAACGGGAAGCAACCACTGCATAGCTCTCGTCGGTGAGTCCAAATGAGAGCAGTGCGCGCCAACGCTGGGGCAGGTGGCTGACGTAGGGGACGAGTGATGCCGCGTAGAGAAGGTGACGAAGGTTCACTACAAAAGTGGTGAGCACGATGATAGCTGGACTCGAACCCATTGCTACCAAGCCGACAGCGATAAACTGCGAGGAGCCGGCAAATACAAACACAGACATGGCCATGGCGGTCCATGGCGAAAGACCATTGGTAACGGCCAGGGTGCCAAAAATAATGCCGAAGGGTATGGCACCAACAATAAGGGGTATGGTATCCCGTGCGCCCGTTAGCAGCTCTTGACGGTTAGAGCGGGGTACGTGCTCTGAGGGGTTTACGGTTGAGGTCACGCTCTTTCCCTGTGCTAGTACGGAACAATTCCATGGCGCAAAAACGGTGGACTAACACTCCAATATGAGGCCTTTTACAGGGTTTGCAAGTTGCGCTTTCGTTGTTGGTGCCAGGCATCGAGGCTGAATACGACCAGGGCAGACCAGATCAGCGCGAATACGACCAGTTTGTCGCTCCCGAAAGGTTCGTCATACACAAGGATGGCCAGGGTAAAGGCGATCGAAGGCCCCAGGTATTGGATAAACCCTATGGTTGTGAGAGATAGTCGGGTGGCCGCCGCATTGAACCACACCAAGGGCACCGTGGTAATTACCCCGGCAAGCAGCAGTAGCATGGCGGTATCGGGGGACTCCAGATTAAAATTTGAACTCTGTTCTATCGTCAGGTACCCAAGGTATCCGAGACACAGGGGCAACAGCAACAGTGTTTCTATGGCGAGCCCGGGTACCGCCGCCACCGCTACTTTTTTGCGTACCAGGCCGTAGAATCCGAAGCTGAGCGCTAGAACGAGGGCGACCGCCGGAATGCTGCCCAGTACGATCACCTGGTAGCCCACCGCGGCAACGGCTAGCAGTACGGCGATGGTCTGACCCCGGTTGAGGCGTTCACTAAAAAACACCATGCTCAGCACTACGTTTACCAGTGGGTTGATGAAATAGCCGAGGCTGGCTTCGAGGATGCGCTCGTTGCTGACAGCCCAGATAAAGGTCAGCCAGTTGGCCCCCACCAGAAGTGCCGATAGCAGCAGCAGCTTGAGTTTTCGTCGGTCGGCAAGGATCTGCCGGGTGAGGGACCATTGGCTGGAGATACTGAGCAATGCCAGCAGTAAAACTACGGACCAGAGAATGCGATGAGCCAGCACCTCCAGCGGAGGAACATGGGCCACCGCCTTGAAATAGATCGGTGCTATGCCCCAAAAGGTAAAGGCCGCGATTGCGTAAAAGATACCCGTTGTGGATTCAGAGCGTTGTTGCAAGATCTATTTTCCAGAGGTAATGGGGCGCCAGCGAGACGGCCTGCTGTTGTGCAGCAAAACCGCCGACGCTGACAGGAGTGTGGCTATTATGGCGCGATTTTGCTGAGTTACCACTGTTGTCTGTTGTCTGTTGTCTGTTGTCGAATGAATCAGCGCAGTGGGTGCATCAGAGTCTATAGTGAACCAAGCGATGCGGATACCCGTAGCCCGCGCATTTTCACTGTTTTAGTTACTGGAGTCTATTTCGATGCTGCATGAGATGGTCGAGTTCTTTTTGCTCTGTGTGACGTCGCTCTTTATGGTGATCAACCCCCTGAGCGTAACCCCCATATTCACCTCGATGACCTCCCAGTTTGACCGGACGACATCGCGGCGAGTGGCCCGTAAAGCAACCGTAACGGCGGCTATTATCCTCGTTCTTTTTGCCGTTACCGGCCAGTTTGTGTTCAAGGTTTTTTCTATCAGCGTCGACAGTTTACGTATTGTCGGAGGCGTGATCTTTTTTATTATGGGGTATGAGATGGTGCAGGCAAGGCTGAGTAAAATTCGCTTTGATAAGGATAACCTCCACGAAATGGAATCCTATACCCAGGATATCTCCATCACCCCGATTGCCATCCCGCTGATTGCCGGTCCTGGAGCCATTGCCTCGGTGATTATCCTGATGAGTAGCAACAGCAGTATTGAGTACCAGTTGGTACTGTTTTTATCCGTGGCGCTCGTGTCTCTGGTAACCTATATCTGTTTGGTGTTCGCGACACCGATCATGGACCGCCTCGGAGAGAGTGGTAATAAGGTGTTGCTGCGCATCATGGGGCTTATTGTGATGGTGATTGGGGTTGAGTTTTTCGTCGGCGGCCTGACTCCCATAGTGCGACGGATTCTAGTGATTGAGGGTTAGTCCGTTCCCGTAGGGGCCTGATAGACCTCGGTGTTGGGGTGAAATGCGATCCAGGCGAACCAAAACGCCTGCACGCTGGGGATCTCCCGGTTATTAACATCGAGTATACGAGCGCTGCGTGCATCCAGATTGAACTCAATGGTTAGCGGAGTTGCCCCGAACGTATCCTGCAGCAAACTATTGCCACTGAGTTGTTGATAACGGGCGAGCTCCGAAAAAGGCCAGGCCCGTGTCATTCCGTTATGGTCCAGGGTAAGTACTATCTCCTTGGTGTGATATCGAGGGTCGCTATTGGCGACCGGGAAGTAGACCCCGGGTGAGCGGTCGTAGTCACCGTAGGGAGAGCGTTTGTAGTCCCGGCGATGGCCGGTATCCTGTGACAGCACCCGGGTGTTCGGGTGCTGTTCACGCCATGCCTTCCAGCTGGTATGGCGCGCAGGGATCAGGGTTAGACGCTGATTGGTCATTGGGCCGCTGATGGCTCGAGATAGCACCTGTGACCAGAGGGATTCGGTTTGCCTGTCATACAGCAGCACGTCGCTGTTGTAGAGCAGCCCTGAAACACCAAACTCCAGTTGTTGACCCGTAACAAGGGCTTCGTAGACGATGCCCGTACCGCACAGGGGACAGTAGGTGACGGCGATGCGCTCACCGCCGATGGCATCGTTAACGATCTCGTGATAGTTGAGGATTGCGATGGGGTAGGCTTTCTGCTCCCCGTTTCGGTCGACCCCTATGACGCGGTCATCGTCGTTCAGGTAAACGGCATCCTTTACCGGGGTAAAAGCAGGGTCGGTAAGAGCGGGGATGCCATCGCGGGGAGGTCCCCCATACATGATTTCATTGACCGGGATGGTGCTTGCGCTGAGATCAAAGCCATTGTTCTGGTTAGGCAACCCCGCTGCCATAAGTGGCTGTAAGGGCAGTAGTGGGCAAAGTATCAGGGCCCAAAGGAGTGTGCCGGAGCGGCTGTGAGTGCGGCGAGACGGCCAGTTTTTGATCAATCGCATAAGAGCCTCCTTTGGTTAGGAGACCCCTGTATCCGATTCAATGTTTCAGGCCGATGCGTTAAACGGGGGGTTAATCGGCACCGGGCCCGGTAATGGGCTGCTGGCGGGTACGCAAACCGCTAATGTGGGGCAGTGATACGGTGCTGGCATGCTGGTTGGCAAATGTCAGCGCCTGGCCGTGGGTTGCGAACTGCCACTGGCGGTAGCGGCTGGCGCGGTTGGCATCCCGGTACTCAATATAAAGGAAAACCACCGGTCCCCTGTCGCGGTACTGGCCCTTGGACAGCCAAAGGTAGATCGGACAGTGGTAATGTTGGTGTTCGATGATTTGGCCGGGTTCGAACAGGGATCGCCTTTTAGCCGGTGCTGGCGGTAGGGGGGGCAGGTCTGCGCTGATCGGTGTTACTTGCACGGGGTTCTCCAATAAATAGAGAACTGACGTTTGAGGGTATACCTAGATGGTTGCCGCGAGGGCCACATCTCCGTTACCGGAATCCACCTTGCCTAGGGGCAGGTTGGAGAGGACGTCAGCCCTTCTCTTGATGTTTCAATTGCACGGCATTGTACGGCGCAACCCTGTCTCCGACAAGTACCGGGTTCACAACGTTGACCGATTCGGTCACTGGCTTTGAGCATTGTGGCCATAGGCAACGCTCAACCCGATCCAATAAGGTGTTGCATATAACGAATAGCTGTCCGGGTCCGTTTTAAAATTACTCACTATTAACACAATGCGTAGCGCCATCAGGCCCTATACGCAGATGAGGATAAGTATGAGCACCGAAGCCTATATCTTTGACGCCATCCGTACCCCACGGGGTAAGGGAAAGAGAGATGGATCACTGCACACCGTCAAGCCGGTTGATCTGGTAGCGGGTCTGTTACGCGAGCTGCAACAACGCCATGACCTGGACACAACCCAGATTGACGACATTGTTTTGGGATGCGTGACGCCGGTGGGGGATCAGGGTGCAGATATCGCCAAGACGGCTGCCAGCGTTGCTGACTGGGACGTCTCCGTTGCGGGGGTCCAGCTCAATCGTTTCTGCGCCTCCGGGCTCGAAGCGGTAAACATGGCGGCAATGAAAGTGGCCTCCGGCTGGGAGGATCTGGTGGTGTGCGGGGGCGTCGAGTCGATGTCGAGGGTGCCTATGGGCTCCGATGGTGGTGCCTGGGTCGCTGACCCTGCTACCAACCTGCACACAAATTTTATTCCCCAGGGGATTGGGGCCGACCTGATCGCGACCATCGAGGGGTTTAGTCGAGAGGATGTTGACCACTTTGCACTGGACTCCCAGCGCAAGGCCGCCGCCGCTCGTGATGGTGGACGTTTTGAGCGATCGCTGGTACCGGTGCGCGACCAAAACGGCATTGTGCTGCTTGCCCAGGATGAATTTATTAAACCCCAGAGCACGATGGAGGGGCTGGGCAAGCTCAAGGCCTCTTTTGAGATGATGGGCGCTATGGGTTTTGACGATACGGCGCTGCGTGTCTACTCCCACATTGAACGCATTAACCACGTTCATACCCCCGGCAACTCGTCGGGCATTGTCGATGGCGCGACGACCCTTCTTATTGGTAGCGGCCGCAAGGGTAAAGAGCTGGGCTTGACCCCCCGGGCGCGTATCGTCGCTACCGCAGTGACCAGCACCGACCCTACGATTATGTTGACCGGCCCCGGCCCTGCCGCCCGCAAGGCGCTCGCAAAAGCGGGCATGAGCGTAGAGGAGATCGACCTGTTTGAAGTCAACGAGGCGTTTGCGTCGGTGGTGCTCAAATTTATTAAGGATATGGGGGTGGATCCGGCCAAGGTTAATGTTAATGGCGGTTCTATCGCCATGGGTCACCCCCTGGGCGCCACGGGAGCCATGATCATGGGCACCGTAGTGGACGAACTTGAAGCCCGAGGCCTGCGTTATGGCCTCTGTACCCTCTGTGTGGGTGGTGGTATGGGTATCGCGACAATCGTGGAACGGGTATAGGGGACAGAGTCATGAGTGCAATTCGATTTGAAAAAGACGCCGATAACATCGTAACCCTGATTCTCGATAATCCAGGGCAGTCGGCCAACACGATGAATGCTGATTTTCGCGAAGCGCTGACCGAGGTGGTTGCCCGCATCGAGCAGGAGCAGGAGAGCATCAGTGGGATACTGCTGACATCAGCCAAGAGTACCTTCTTTGCCGGTGGTGACCTTAAGGAGTTGATCGCAGTGCAGGACGCGCAGGCGTTCTACGACATGGTTAATCGCCTCAAGGAGGGTATGCGCCGTATTGAAACTCTGGGTAAACCCGTCGTTGCCGCCATTAATGGTGCGGCGCTGGGGGGGGGCTGGGAGTTGGCCCTGGCTTGTCATTACCGTATCTGCCTGGATAGCCCCAACGTTAAGCTGGGGCTGCCCGAGGTGACCCTGGGGTTGTTGCCCGGGGGCGGCGGTGTCGTACGCATGGTTCGCCTGTTGGGGCTGGAAAAAGCCTTGCCCTATCTGCTTGAGGGCAAGCAGGTAAGACCCGAAGCGGCCCTCAAAGCCGGCCTGCTGCATGAGCTGGTAACGACACCGGAGGAGCTGGTAACGAGGGGTAAAGCCTGGATTAAGGCTCACCCCCAGTCGAGCCAGCCATGGGATGAGAAGAGCTATCGTCTACCGGGCGGGACCCCGTCCAGCCCTAAGGTTTTCCAGATGCTGTCCATTGCACCGGCGATGTTACGGCAGAAGAGCAAGGGGTGTTTCCCGGCACCGGAAAAGATTCTCGCCGCTGCCGTCGAGGGGGCTCAGGTGGACTTTGATAATGCGTGCCTGATTGAGAGTCGCTACTTCACCGAACTGGTCACCTCTCCGGTGGCCAAGAATATGATCAATACCTTTTGGTTCCAGCTTAATCACATTAAGGCAGGAGGGTCTCGGCCCGAGGGTTTTGAGCCTGTCCAAACCCGTAAGGTCGGGGTAATCGGTGCCGGTATGATGGGAGCAGGGATCGCCTATCAGGCAGCCATTAGCGGTATTGATGTGGTGCTCAAGGACCTCTCCCTGGAGAGCGCCGCCAAGGGTAAGGCATACAGTGAAACTCTATTGGCGAAACGGGTATCTCGTGGAACCATGACGGAGGAAAAAATGCAGGCGGTGCTGGCGCGCATTCAGGCGACGGATACCAGTGCCGATTTCGCCGCCTGTGACCTGATTATCGAGGCGGTGTTTGAGGATCGGGGCTTGAAGGCGGAGGTCACAGCCGAAGCCGAGTCCATTTGTGGTGCTGATACCCTGATCGCTTCCAACACGTCGACATTGCCCATCACCGGTTTGGCCGAAGCGGTTAGCGATCCATCCCGTTTTATCGGTCTGCACTTTTTTTCTCCGGTGGATAAAATGCCGTTGGTGGAGATTATCTGTGGCGAGCAGACATCTGATACGGCCCTGGCCCGGGCTTTCGATTTCGTTATGCAGATCCGCAAGACGCCTATTGTTGTAAGCGATAGTCGAGGGTTTTTCACGTCACGCGTATTTGGCACCTTCACCAACGAAGGTATCGCCATGCTCGGTGAAGGCGTGGAGCCGGTTTTGATCGAAAAGGAAGCGGTAAAAGCCGGTATGCCGGTGGGCCCGTTGGCGATATCGGATGAGGTCAGCATGAGCCTGATGAAACATATCCGCAACCAAACCGAAGCGGACCTAAGCGCCGAGGGTAAGGCGATTCCAGAGCATCCTGCCTATGGGGTGATTAACACCATGGTCGATACCCTGAAGCGCTCCGGGCGTGCCGCTGGCGGTGGTTTTTATGAGTATCCGGCGCAGGGTAAGAAGCAGCTGTGGAGCGGGTTGCGTGAACAGTTCGTACGTACAGAACTGCAGATATCGAAAGAGGATGTACGGGATCGTCTGCTGTTTATTCAGGCGATCGAAACCGTCCGCTGTCTGCAGGAGAAAGTATTGCGATCTGTCGCTGATGCCAATATCGGTAGTATCTTCGGTATCGGCTTTGCCGCCTGGAGCGGCGGAGCCCTGCAGTTTATCAATCAGTATGGATTGGAATCCTTTATTGACCGTGCCCACTATCTGGCAGAGCAGTATGGTGATCGTTTTGATCCTCCGGCACTGTTATTGGAGATGGCCGCTAGCGGACAGCGCTTCGAGTAGTGTTCACTCCTCCGGGGGCTTCGCCCCCGGAGGATAATCCGTATCGCCATCTAGCTGTTCTGCGCTGGAATCAGCAAACATCGACTGCCAGAGCGACCAGCGGGGCGGGCTGGGCCCCACGGACGCTCCGGTGATCCAGTAGTTAAAGAATCTATCGAGGGTTCCGTCAACCGTTCTTAGCTCCAGCCAGTTACGGACATAAAGCTCAAATTCCATATCTCCCCGTGCGAGGGGAAAAACCAGCGGGACAAAGAGCTTTTCAGGTTGGGGTAGGGTAATACTGTAATGAGGATTGATCATTCCCCAGCCTGAGGCGGCGGTTACGCCGAAAAGCAGGGCGTCATATTTCGCCATCTCCTCGGTATTGCGGAAAAACATTCGTGGCGTTGCAATCTCCCACAGGGTCGCCCGAGGCAGCAGGGTCGAAAGGTCAACGGCATCGGCAAAGCCATCGGGTACCCCTATCACCAGGTCGTCCATCTGACGAATATCCTCCCAGTTACGGAACTCCCGGCGCCGATCGTGGGGCACCATTAACGACATAAACTCGAGTGTGTAGGAGGGGGACAGGGTGAATTTCTGCAGGTGACTGGGGCTGGAGGCTATGCCCGACGCTATGTCCAGATAGCCATTGTTGAGCAGGGGCTCTACCTCGTTGCGATAGATGTTCACAAATTCGATCTTTACTCCAAGATCTCGCGCCAGCTGGTTGAAGATCTCTATATCGTACCCAACCAATTCCCCCGCGGCATTGTGGAAGGCGTAGGGTAACCAGTCACGGTAATAACCCACCCTTAGAAACCCCTGCTCGTGTATTCGCTGCAGTACGGGTTGGGCTGACACTCGGGGGGCGTTAACCACACTGGCGGGCACCTCGCGTGTGACCTGGTGCTCGACAGGAGGGATCAGGGCTTTGCGTTTGATAAAGAGCTGATAGCCGTCGTAGTGGTAGTCGATCGCGGAAAAAACTGCATGCAAGGAGGCGATGATGACGCCCATAAAGGCCGCAGTAAAGGCAAAGGCATAGGCGACGCGGCGCCAGTTAACCCTCAGCATCCGGGTAACTCCGGCGCCAACAATGAGAGCGATACCGACGATGAACATGACCCCGACCAGGGCTGCAAAGCGATTGAACAGAATTTGATCGGTCAGCAGGTACAGATTGAAGGTGTCCGGGTTGATGTGAAACTGCTGCAACATCTCGGGCAGGGAGACGATCATTGGGCCAAAGAAGGAGGTCACCCCCATAAGGACAAGGGTAGGGTAATCGGCAAGCGAAAGGTCCTTGCCACTGAACCAGCCGGCGAAAACCACAAAGATGTACCCCAGCATCTTACCGGCGGTAGGGAGGCTATAACTGATCGGGACGGCCACATCGATGATCGACAGGGTGCTTCTTTTGGCTCTCGAGTGCCGCTTTGTTAGTCGCTGGGTGCGTACACTGATCATCGGCAGTACCACAAACAGGTTACCGGTTGCGAAGGCGGTAACCAGCGCGTCCCGGCTGGTGGTCATGATCTCGCTGTAGCGGAAGGGGGTAACGTTCTTGATCAGGTGGGGAAATGCCCAGAACACCAAAAATAGCGCTAGAACGGTCAGCAAGGTGACGAAGATATAGATCCCTTTGAGTTCCTCCAAGTTCATGGTGCCGGCGGCAGCCGCCGAAATTGCAAAGACGCCATAGGGGGTAAATCGGATCACCAGCATCGACAAATTGCTAATCAACTCCTTGGCCAATTGAATATTGTCGAGAATTCGAGCCTTGCTCTTCATGCCAATAATAGCGATGCCCATCGCCACGCTAAACAGGACAATTGCTGGAACCGACTGTTCGGACAGCGCAAGGAACGGGTTGGCCGGAATAAAACTGCTCAGGGACAGCGACGATGAGTCGGGTTGCAGCCAGGAGAAGCTGAAAAAACTGGCGCTGATGCGGTCGGGGAGTGAAAAGCCGGTTTGAAGGATTATCGAAATCGCTGTTGCCCACATCAACAGCAGCGCCAAGCCGCCATATTTTGCGATGGGGATGATTTCGTGGCGCTTAAGGGACCCCACACCAAACATTACCGAGGTGAGGATGTAGGGGAGGACGGTCATCTGCAACAGCATGAGGAAAATCTTTCCGATGACCTCCAGCGGAGCCATCAATTCACCCCAAATCAGGCCGCAGGCAATTCCGCTCAGGAGCCCTAGAAATACCTTTGTCGCAAGATTCATGGTTTTGCCGCCTCTTACTTTGGAGCCTCCTGAGCGATCGGAGGAGTGATGACTTGGGTGAGGATGAGTATAGATGAGCGCGAATGCCCCACCATTATGGTGTCAACGGGTTTGACAATGGGGCCGGTCAAGCTGAGCGTTGAGATTCTAATTAACTGATCAGGAACGAATAATTATAAACGGCACTGGCTTTGCACTGATGTAATGCAAGTCGCAATTTGTACCTTTTTCCATAGGGGTGGCCCGGTTTTATGGCCTATCAGTGAAAGGATTCACTATTGGCCACCCCTTTTTTTTGTCCCCTCCTGAATACTCTGGCCAATCCCCGTGTTTTTCTTTGCCATTGCATCGGCGCAGACCCTGACGGACACTCAATGCTCAAGCGGGACGATTTTCCCGCGGGATCGATTAGCAGTGAGAGTTCTATGGAACAGGATATTTATTTGCAACCAACCCCGGCCATTGATAGCGACCACCCGGCTATTGTGCAGTTCACTCTAGCCTCTATTGAGGGGGTTAGTGATCCCCGTGAGCAGGCGGTTGCGCTCTATTACGCGGTCCGTGATGGTGTTCGTTATGACCCGTATCGCATCGGCACTACACTGGCCAGTGCCTGTGCCAGCGCAACCTTGGCTAACGGCCATGGGTACTGCGTCACCAAGGCCGTGTTGCTGGCCGCGGTGGCCCGGGCGGCGGGTATCCCCGCTCGACTGGGATTTGCGGATGTACGCAATCACCTGACTTCCGACAAGCTCCGGGCGATCATGGGAACGGATCTATTTGCCTGGCATGGGTATGTTGAAATGATGGTTGAGGGAAGCTGGGTAAAGGCCACACCCGCTTTTAACCGCTCCCTGTGTGAAAAGACCGGTGTTAACCCCCTGGAGTTTGATGGCCGGCATGACTCGGTCTTCCACGAATTCGATCGGCGTGGTCATCGTCATATGGAGTATGTGACGGAGCATGGGCACTACCCCGATCTTCCCCTGCAACTGATGTTGGAGCAGTATCAGCGTCACTACCCGGGTATGATTCAAGCGATGGAATCAGCAGGGGGGGTGATGGGTGACTTTGAAGCAGAAGCCCGCGCCGATGGTAACTAACGGGGGAGAGCAGGTGCCGACCCGATCGGATCAGAATCAGCGGGCCTTGGTCTTGGCCGTGATCGCAGGTTTTTCGATCCTCGCGATCAATATGGGTGTACGTCAGTCGATGGGGTTGCTGCTGCCTGACATGGCGCTGCAGCTGCATTGGTCGCTGAGCGATTTGTCGCTGGCTTTTGCGGTACAAAACCTCATGTGGGGGGCTGTAGCGCCCTTTGCGGGACTGGCGGCGGAACGCTACGGCACCGTACGGGTGCTGTTGGCCGGGGGCGTGGTTTATATCATCGGCCTGGTACTGTTAGCGGTCAGCGAAAGCTATTGGTTGTATCAGTTTAGTAACGGTTTTCTTATTGGCGTCGGGGTGGGAGCGACCACCTTCCCGGTGGTCCTGGCGGCGGTTGGGCGTCTGGTGAGCGAACAAAAACGCTCGTTTGCGCTGGGGATTGTCAGTGCAGGTGGATCCAGTGGACAGTTTTTATTTGCACTACTGACCCAGTGGGCCACCGAGCACTATGGCTGGTCGATTGCGGTGTTGCTATTGGGCTTGTGTGTGTTGCTTATTCTTCTGTGTGCACCGATGCTGAAGGAGCAGGTTGCCCATCGCGAGGTTGCATTAACCCAGCTACAGATGCCCTCCAACTATCGCGACCTGCGCCTATGGCTGTTGGCAACGGGCTTCTTCGTGTGTGGATTTCATGTGGCTTTTATATCGGTTCACCTGCCGAATTTAGTCGCGATCTGCGGTTTGCAGGCGGACGTGGCGGGCAACTCCCTTGCGTTGATCGGATTGGTTAATGTGGTTGGAGTGGTCCTGGCCGGGTGGCTGGGAGGGCGTCACCATAAACCCTACCTGTTGTCGATAATCTATCTGCTGCGTGCATTGCTGGTGGTCGCGTTTATGATGGCGCCGAAAACTGCGCTGAGCTTTTATCTCTTCTCGGCGGTGATGGGGATGCTGTGGCTCTCGACGGTGCCTTTGACCAGTGGCAGCCTGGCGCAGTATTTTGGCACCCAAAAGCTGGCGAGTCTGTTTGGTTGGGTGATGTTTAGTCATCAGGTCGGTGCCTTTTTTGGCGCCTGGCTCGCGGGGCGAGTGTTCGACGCGACCGGAAGCTACGATCTCGTCTGGGGGCTCAGTGCCGTGCTGGGGGTCGTAGCTGCGATGGTGCACCTACCTATCCGTCCGCCCCTGAAAATCAGTTCTGTGTCTGCATAGAGGTTTTCGGCAGTGATGGTGGCTTGACCCGACTATAGCTTCATAGTGCAGACTCAACATCCTATTCCATTGAAAAGGTAATCACTATGAACCAACCAGTAACCGGCATTAGCAAACAGCAGTGGGTGGATCTTTTCGTAGCCATCGGTCTTGATGAGGCCAGCATGCAGCGCTGGCACCAGCTATTTGAGGCGCGACACCCCCAGAGCCATGAATGCTTTTTGCGCTGGCTTGGTGAAAACGATGTCGAAGTGGCGCGTATCCGCCAGTGGTCGCGAGACTCGGCATCTTCGGCGGGGTAGGGCGCGATGACGGATCCCTCCTTGACCATCGGTGAGATGGCTCGCCGTTACGGTCTTTCACGCAGCACCTTGCTGTACTACGACCGTATCGGCCTGCTGTCCCCCTCGCTGCGCTCTGAGGCGAACTATCGCCTTTACTCAGCCCGGGAGCAGCAGCGTATGGCCTCGATTCAGCGCTACCGGAGCGCTGGTATTGAGCTGAATAGTATCGCTGCCTTGCTCGATGGGGATTCCAGCGTTATGGAGGGCTTGCTGAATCAGCGCTTGCAGGTCATCAATCGGGAGATGCACGCGCTACGGCAACAGCAACGGCTGCTTGTTAGCCTGTTGCAGGACCGCAGTCGTTTGAAGGCGTGTCGCACCCTGGATAAGGAGGGTTGGGTGGCGCTGCTGACGGCATCGGGAATGAGTGAAGCGGATATGCACCGCTGGCATGTTGAGTTCGAGCAGCAGGCGCCCGAGGCGCACGAAGATTTTCTGCAAGGTTTGGGGATCGATCCCGAAGAGGTCACTCAGATTCGCCGGTGGTCGAGACAGAACACCGGCGAATAATTGAGGTTACTGAACGCGGCTGGCACGGGTGATGATAATGTCCTCTCGCGGCACATTCTGGAAGGGGCCCCTGTTTCCGCTCGGGCTCATTACGATGCGATCCACGACGTCCATGCCTTCGACGACGCGGCCAAACACGGCATATCCCCATCCGCTGCGGCTTTCGCTGGAGAAGTCGAGGTTGCGGTTATCGGTCACGTTGATAAAAAACTGAGAAGTGGCGGAGTGGGGGTCTCCGGTGCGGGCCATCGCCAGGGTTCCACGTCGATTTTTCAAACCGTTGTTGGCCTCATTTTGAATCGCTCCCCGGGTTTGTTTGCGCAACATGCCGGGCTCGAATCCGCCGCCTTGGGCCATAAAATTGGGAATCACACGGTGAAAAATAAGCCCGTTATAGTAGCCGTCATCGACATACTGCAAAAAATTATCGCTGCTCTTGGGGGCTTTGTCCGCGAACAGTTCGATGGTGAAACTGCCCTTACTGGTTTCCAGTTTTACCTTGGGGTTTTCCGCCATGACGAGTGAAGAAAATCCCATCAGCAAGGTAAGAAATACTGCGTTAACGCATCGCGTCATGTTGAAGCTCCTGATAGTGGTTAATACGAATTATGGTCACTGTTTCGGTATGCGCCGGGGGTAACCCCGGTCCATTTTTTAAAGGCTCGGTGGAAGGTGCTGGGTTCGGAAAAACCAACCTCCTGGGCAATGTCGTTGATCGATAGCTGATTCCGCTCCAGATGATAGATTGCCGCATCGCGCCTGATGTTGTCCTTTATTTCCTGGTAGGAGGTGCCCTCATCGCGCAGGCGGCGCCTGAGTGTTTGCGGTGTCAGGTGCAGGCTGTCGGCAATCTGCTCGAAGTCCGGGAAGGGACGGCTGAAATCCTTGCCAAGACGGCTGCGAATGACGCCGGTGATGCTGTTGCCATAATCAGGCTTTGCCAGCAGCATCGCGGGCGAGGTTTGCAGAAACTGTTTGAGTGTGCGTTCGTCCTGTAATATGGGCAACTTGAGGAAGTGGGCAGGGAAGCGCAGGCGAGTCGCCTTGCTATTGAAATGGTGCGGACACGAAAAGAGCCGCTTGTACTCCTGGCTATGGGCCGGGACGGGGTAGTTAAGCTCCACCGCGTCGAGTGGAATGCGTCGACCGATCAGCCAGCTGCCGAAGCGTGACCATATGACCAGCAGGGATTCGGCCAGGTAATGCAATGGGTCGGTTGCCCCCTCTATCTCGAACTGCAAGATCGCCTGATCATCTTCCAGTATCAGTTCGAAGCGCGGTGCCGCAGGGAATAGACCGTAAAACCGACTGGCGCGCCGCAGGGCTTGACCCAGGGTCGTGCAGTGAATAATCGAAAGGCTCATCATAGCAAAGGTGCCAGGGCGGCTGGGGGCAGTGCCAAAGCCTCCAAACTCATCATCAAGCTCCTGCCAGATGGTCCTGATCAGGCGTGCATACTGAGTTGCGGTAACCCGTACCCCCGTTTCTTCCAACAGCTCGGCCGGCAGCAGCGCCTGTTGCAAAATACGCTGCGCTGGCTGTTGCTGCCTTTCAGCGCCGGCCAGTGCAGCCATAACAAAATGATGGGGGATGGTGTGGTTCAGCATTGCCTTGTCGGGTCCCAGGAATCTGATGCCGAGTGTGTACGCTTTGCCGGGGCTTGGCAACCCGACCTCGGCGTCGTGGCATAGCACGACTTCAAAAAGTCGTAGAGATGTCACCTTTTCGCCACTTGATCGGTCAAGGATCGCGCTAGGAAACAGGTATCGGTCCCTCCATTTTCCGTTCCCGGTGGCTCTTTTCTATTTCATTGAGGCGCCGGGGAGGGGCAATCATCGGACTACCTCTTCGTCGCGGGGAGAGAGGGCGCCTATGCAGCGTAGGGGGCGTTCGTGACTCGCGTGGCGCACTCAATTTTGGCGCGGGCGGAGTGCCCTCGTCTGCGGCGGAAAACAGCAGCCTTACATTCGGCATCAGCTTGCTATACTGACCCCTGAAGCGACGGTCAGGGAGACGGCTATTGGGCAAGGCAGGGAAGGGGTCAGCCGCGGGTAGCGCTATCACGGCGATCTATGGAACACCGTCATGAGCTGGAGCGTTGTTGCCGGTATTGCCCAGGGAGCTGATCTGGCCCCTGGCCTGCGTCATGAATTGGCCCAGGCGGTGGAGCAGGAGGTACTGCATTCCACGTCGTTACAACAGGTGAGCCTGGATACCGCCTTTTGCCACATCAGCCTCGCCTGGAGCGAATGGTTGCCCGACCCCGTTGCCCGTTCGGTTGACGGAAACCTGAGCCTGATACTGCTCGGGGATTGCTATGAAACAGAGAGCTTGACCCCCGGCGAGTTGTTGCAGCGATATCTTGACCACGGCGGGCGGGCACTTGAAGGACTCAATGGCCGTTATGCTGTGTTGTTGCTGGACGAGCGGGAGCGTTCGCTGCAGCTGGTCAGTGACCCACTGGGATTGCGCAAGCTGTTCCGGTGTGAGCTTGATGGCCAGCTATTGTTGTGCAGCCGGCTTGAGGCATTTCGCCATCTCAGTGGGTTTCGCCCCCGGCTTGATCCCTATGGTGCGGCACAGCTTTTAATTAGCAGCCACCTATGCGATGACCATACGTTGCTAAAAGGGGTTCGGCTGGTTTCTCCGGCGACCCGATTGGTTTGCGATAGCAGGGGCATTCGGCACACCCAATACTGGGTTCCCACCATAGAGCCGAGCGATGATTCTGCCGTTGACGTACTTGACGCTATGCAGGCAGAGCTGGAGCGAGCCCAGCACTGTCGCCTGAAAGATTGTGAACGACTGGTGCTACCGCTGTCCGGGGGGCTGGATTCAAGGCTGCTCGCAGGGCTACTACCGCAAACCCTGCTTGGGCAGACGGAGGGGTTTAGTTACGGCCACGGTCACAGTTACGATCGGCGCATTGGCCGCAAGGTGGCGGTGGAGCTGGGTATTCCCCACCACTCCCTTTCCCTTCCCCCGGCGATCTATCAAAGCTACCAGTGCGCAGCGCTGATGCTGGCCGATGGTGAGGTCTCCATCGAGGCGTTTCCACTGTTCCGTTTGCTGGATGTAGGCAGTGCAGGAAGCACGCTTCTCAGTGGCTTCGCGGGGGACTGGATCTCCTCAAAAAAACGGCTCCAAGTGCAGGCGACGCCCCAGCAGTCGATGGAGCACCTGTGGCAAAAAATCTACGTCAGGAAGGGGTTCAGCCCGGGTCGGTTTACTCAGGTGATCAGTGATCCCGGGATTCGCGAGGGTTACGAGCGCTTGCAGCAGACGATGAATCAAAGTTTTCATGGGGCCCAGGCGGATAGTTTTGCCGACAAGGCGCAGCTGCTCGAATTTTGGCACCGCCAGCGACGTTACGTCACCTATCAGCTCAACGTACTGGAAGCGAGGTTTCGCGTGGTGGCGCCCCTGAGCGACCTGTCACTGGTTAAGTGTTGGCTTAATATGCCGTCGAGCCTGAAGGAGGAGCAATCAGGGTATCGGCAGTTGATTCATCGGGTATCTCCACCGCTCGCGGCGCTGCCCGTAGCCGGGAGCCGCAGTTACCAAAAATTGAGCGCCGGAATTGCGTTACAGGCACGTACTGACCTGATCAGTGGGCTGCAACAGCGGCTGGCACAGAGCAGGGTTAACGAAGGGCTGCGTTGGCGCCTGAATCTGGGACTGAAAGGGGTTGGCCGCTTGTTGGTCGGTGTCAGTGGAGGCTGGCTGGGACCCCATGATAGAGGACTGCTGGTCCATCACGACCAGGATATCCGCCACCACAAAGCGTGGTTTCAACAACGCTTGCTGGACCCGGTGATGGCAGAGGGAATCTATGACCCTGAGGGGGTGAAACAACTATGGGATGAACACCAGCGGGGCCAGCAGGATCACTCCATTCGTATCAATAACCTGATCGTGTTGTCTGCGTTTCGGCGCTACTGGTCTATCTGAAGTGCCTATGTGCTGACTGGCTTCTTGCCAACCAAGCGCTCGCTTGGTAGTTTGTTTGGTGAATGACGATAAACCCATAAACACAATAACAAAAAGAGGAAACACCATGAGCCAGGCGGGTACGGAGGCTGCAGTGGGGGAGGGATCTGCGATGCTTGGGGGGGGCTACAAGACACCACTGGAGATGTTTTACCAGTGGGAGCGCAGTCGGCCCGATCGGGTTTACCTTCGTCAATCGACGGGCTCCGGCTTCCGTGAGTTTACTTGGGGGGAGGTGGGTGATCAGGCCCGAAGGCTTGCCAGTGCCCTTAAGGACAAAGGCTATGAGCCTGGAACTCGAATTGCTTTGCTGTCGAAGAACTGCGCGGAGTGGTTTATTGCGGATCTGGCGATCATGTTGGCCGGATATGTGAGTGTCCCGCTTTACCCCTCGCAACACGCCGATACGATCGCCTATACCCTTCGTCATTGCGATGCTCGCGCGATATTTGTGGGTCGCCTCGACGACTGGGCAGCGATGGAATCGGGCATCCCCGGCACGGCCATTCGTATCGCCTTACCCTATGAAACCATGCCAGCAGACCATCACTGGACTGACCTTCTGCGGCTTTATGAGCCTCTGCAAGAGTCGCCGTTGCCACAGGGGGATGAGCTAATGACGATCGTCTACACCTCGGGTACCACCGGAAACCCCAAGGGGGTAATGCACAGCTTTGGCAACTTTGGTTTTTCCTGTACCCATGCGATGGGGCTTCTGCCGCTCAAGGATAGCGATCACTTCTTTTCGTTCTTGCCGCTTTCCCATATCGCAGAGCGATTTTTTGTCGAGGGCAACAGCCTCTATTGCGGTGCGCAGGTCTCCTTCCCCGCGTCACTGGAAAGTTTTGCCGGGGATCTGGTCGCAGTGCAACCGACGATTTTTTTCGCGGTTCCCAGGTTATGGACCAAGTTTCAGCTCGGCGTGCTGCAGAAACTACCGCAAAAAAAATTGGACTGGTTGCTTCGCATCCCGATACTGGGCTCGGTGGTGGCCCGTAAAATTCGCACCCAGTTAGGCTTGTCGCGAGCGAGGGTGGTGGTTTCCGGTGCAGCCCCCATCGCCCTGGCTTTACTGGATTGGTATCAGCGCATCGGCATCCCTATTAGCGAAGGCTACGGCATGACTGAAAACCTCGCTTACGGGGTGATCAACCTTCCAGCACGTTACCGCCGCGGGACGCTGGGGCATATCAACGTAATGCCCCATAACGAGGTAAAAATTTCCCCCGAGGGCGAGATCTTGTTTCGCAGCGAGGCGTTGATGCAAGGCTATTATCGAGACACGCAAAAGACCGCGGAGGTGTTGCAGGAGGGTTATTATCATACGGGGGATCAGGGTGAGATCGATGTCGACGGGTTCTTGCGCATCACCGGTCGTATCAAGGACAGCTTTAAAACCTCGAAAGGAAAGTTTGTCTCGCCGGCACCGATCGAGGGTTTGATCAGTGAAAATGAGCTGGTTGAACAGGTGTGCCTGGTTGGGCGTAGTCTGGCTCAACCGTTGGCGCTTGTTGAGCTCTCGGAGACAGGGCGCCAGCAGCCGCGGGAATCGGTCAAGAGGAGCCTTGAGCAGACGCGAGAGGCGGTTAACCGGCGCGTAGAGCACCATGAGCATATCGATGCTTTTTTGATCGTGAGTGAACCCTGGACGATCGAAAATGCCATGATGACCCCGACCCTGAAAATCAAACGTAATCGAGTGGAGGAGGTTTACCAGCGCTGGATAGAGTCTGGTCGTACCGACACTATTGAATGGGAGTCACAGTAGAGCATGAGCGGAGCACTTGCGGGCCTTAAGGTCCTGGATTTTTCAACCCTGTTGCCCGGGCCTTATGCCACCATGATGCTGGCGGATATGGGAGCTGAGGTCCTGCGCATAGAATCTCCTACCCGGCCAGACCTGGTAAAGATGCTACCCCCGATGGATGCTGGCACCTCTACATCCCACGCCTACTTGAATCGGGGTAAGGCGTCACTAGCGCTGGATCTAAAACAGGCGCAGGCGGTTGAAATCATCAAGCGCCTGGTGCTTGAGTACGATATCCTGGTGGAGCAGTTTCGTCCCGGGGTGATGGCTCGATTAGGGCTCGATTACGACAGTTTGCGGGCGATCAACCCCCGCTTGATCTACTGCTCTATTACCGGCTACGGGCAGACGGGCCCCTACAAGCATCGTGCAGGTCACGATATCAACTATCTGGCAACGGCGGGTATCAGCAGTTACACCGGACGGCGGGATAGCGGTCCCTGCCCTGTAGGGGTGCAGGTGGCGGATGTGGCGGGGGGAAGCTTCCACGGCACGATGGGAATATTAGCAGCGGTGATCGAGCGGCATAGCAGCGGTGAGGGGCAGGCGATCGACATCAGCATGACCGACGCGAGTTTTGCGATGAACGCGATGGCCGGTGCCGCCCTGCTGGGTGCAGGGGTAGAGGCCGGGTTGGAGGGCACAGTGCTTAATGGGGGGAGTTTCTACGATTACTACCGCACCCGCGATGGGCGTTTTTTCTCGGTGGGTAGCCTCGAACCCCAGTTTATGGCCCAGCTTTGCCACGCCCTGGGTTGCGAGGACTTGGCCGGTCTTGGGCTTTCCCCGGACCCCGGAGTGCAGGCAACCATCAAGCAACGCCTGGTTGAAACGTTTGCTGAGCAGGACTTTTCCTATTGGTGCGAGCGGTTTGCAACACTCGATGCCTGTGTAGAACCTGTGTTGTCTATCGAAGAGGCTAGCGAGCACCCACAGTTAGTGGCCCGGGAAATGGTGATTGAGGTGCCTCGTGAGGACGGTTCGGTGCAGCGTCAGGCTGCCAGTCCGTTGCATTTTTCCCGCAGTGAGTCCAAACCTGATCATGTAGGGGGCGCGCTTGGCCGCGATGGCGAGTCGGTTCTGGCGTCTGTAGGCTACAGCGAAGAGGATATCGCAGCACTGAGGGCAGCCAAGGTGACCCTGTGAAGCGGCATGAGATGTAAAAAACGGCGCATTGCGCCGTTTTTTACATTGTCGAAAGATAGGCCTGATACTACTCCTCCAGTTTGAGGTGGCTGGTGTCGGGCGGTGGTGGGTCATTTTTTGGGGTGGGGTCGACCAGATTTCCCTTCATGGGGCGCAATGACAGGTGACTGGTGTCTGGAGCATCGGGGTCATTGTGATCGTAACTATCTTGCATGTCGGTACCCGCCGCCGCGATATCCCAATCGGGGGTTGCTACTTCAACCTGGGCGCTAGCCGTTCCGACCAGAGCCTGGGCCGGGCGTGCAGTGGAACCTGTTGGGGAGGGCGCAGCATCAAAGGAAGCTTTGCTGGGCGGGGGCGTTGGCGCGGGTTGTTGGGGGGCGTCGAAGTTTGCCTTAACAGGGGTTGGACGGGGTTCGGCTGCTGGGGCTTGTGCAAGGGGGTCAATCCACTCACGTCCGGTCGCCATGTCGAATAGGTGGCCTTGAACACCCGCCTTGTTGAGTGCTTGCAGGTACTTGCGGCCTGCAGTCAGCTCCAGGTTGTTCTTGATAATAACTCGCTGCCCGGAAAACAGCCGATCCAGCTGGCTCTCGTTGGCTTTAAATAAACTGCCAAGGCTCTTTCGCGCCTGAACCGGGTCCGCACCGGCGATTAGCTCGCCGCTAAAGGAAAGTTCGTAGAGCATTGTAGACATGGTGGTGAAGAATCCTTGATTACCTGATGCCTGTTAAATTTACCCTATGTGATAGACCCTTTCCATGTAATGTTTCTCAGGACGTTACCCTGTCCCTGTACTTTTCAGCCTTTATTAAGCGGTAACACCCTGGCATTGCTCTCATTTTTTCGAAGAGCCAATAGTGGGTCTCAGCGACCCGCAGGATCGGGTATCGAAGGTGCGTAATCGCCGTGTCGAGGAATGGTTGCCGGTCTGTGCAGGGAGCCTGTTCGCGGGCTCCTTAACGTTTTCCTGAGCCCTTTTTTCCTTTGCGCGCTCCGGCGCCGCCGTTAGCGGCTGCGGACTTTGCAAACGCAGGTTTCTCCTCAGGGGCCTGATAGAGCAAGTAGAGTTCGGTCAAAACCTGGGGGAGTTGTTGCGCCATATCGGTGACCAGGGATTGGTCAGCAGCCATCGCCGCGAACTCCTCACTCTCATCTTCAAGGAGTCCTGACAACACCAGAAAAGGCAATAACAGCTCACTTGCCAACTCTTCATCACGTTCGTACCAGCTCTCCTCATCGAGAAAATGCGCGGCAATGAAGCCGATACACCAGGCGCGTAGATCCGATTCATCCAGCTCCTCCCCTGCATCGAGTTCACAGGGAAATAGCAGGTCTGTGTCGGAGTAGAGAGTTCGATGAATGCTATCTTTTAACGCAATCAGTTCGTCACAAATAGCAGTGGCGGGGCCGGAATCGGGAATCTCGCCACCGAACAATTCGGTGAGCCACTGGGTATTTTTCAGCGCGTTAGGTGCGATATTTAGGGCCGTGAGGAATCCATGGCTTTCCATCAGATCCAGCGCATCTTCGGGGAGTTGGTCGGAGCCGAAATAGTTTTCCAGTGAAGCGCTGAACGGGCTGTCCTGATTCATGGTAGGTTCCATAGCAGAAAAGCTGCATTGTAGTCTTTGGGGGCTCAATGGGAAAGCGCAAGCCGGTATGCTGATGGAGCCTGCGAACAGCTCCCTGGCAATTCCAGTTGGCGGACCGAAGGGGGCATCAAGGCATCGGGTGGGGGGAACGAATGGGGGTAACGAGGGAGGTTGCGAAAACCTGCTAACACTGGGGCTCGACCGCTTTGATAGCCCTCAGGGTGGGTCCTGAGAGACACATCTGTGTTGTCTGGCCATTGGGCCGTTGGCGGTTCCAGCGTTATAGGGAACACAAGGGAGTGATTCGCAGAGTTTGGGAGTACTTGATAAAGCCCTCGTTGAGCACCATATTATCGAGGGAACCTAACGGATTTTTGGTGGAGTATTGATGAATCAACATCTACTGGTTTTTACCGTAGCGATCACCTGCTGGTATGGCGCTGCGCTCTACTATTCTGCCCCCGATGGGCCGGTTACCGGTGTCGGTGATGAGGGGGCGGGGCAAAGCGCGCCTTATCAAGGGAAGAAACTGCCGGATTTTGCGCAGATTGTCGATGTTGCTGAGAAGAAACGGCGTTTCTTTGATTTTCTTTATCCTTTTATCGTCGATCAAAACCGGTTGCTAACGCAAAAGCGAAGCCGTTTGCTCGCCCTGCGTGGTAAGCCCCTGGACGATAGTGAACTGCGTTGGGTCAGCGACCTTGCCCAGAAGTATCGCCTCTCCTGGCAAGTGGACCAGACGGAGGCAGCCGATGGGGTCGAGGTCCCCCGCGAGGTTCTGGATGAGTTGCTGGTGCGTGTGGATCAAATTCCACCCTCTCTGGTGATGGCCCAGGCGGCCAATGAGTCGGCTTGGGGAACCTCCCGTTTTGCACGCCAAGGTAATAACCTGTTTGGGCAGTGGTGTTTCAGTAAAGGGTGCGGAATCGTGCCAGCGTCCCGCCCGCAGGGCAAGTCCCATGAAGTCCGACGCTTCAAGACAGTGGCCGGGTCGGTGGCGGGCTATTTTCACAACATCAATAGCCAGCCCAGTTACCATGAACTTCGTGAATTACGCAGTAGCTTCCGCCGCGTAGGCAGGGGGCACGAGGCCGGGGAGTGGTTGGCCGAAGGGTTGTTATCCTATTCATCCCGGCGTGAAGAGTACGTGCGTGAAATTCAGGCAATGATTCGCAGCAACCGTTTGGCTGAGTATGATCGTGGCGTATTGGGTAGCTCCCAGTTGGCTCGGGGTGCTGGTGCGGACGGGGCAGGATAGGACGCCAGCGAGGAATCCTCGGGATTGTTGGCAGGCTCCCGAACCTCCTCCTAATGTTGATCGCGGTGGGGTTGTAGTGAAAGAGGGGCTTCAATAGCAGGGTCTCAAGTATATGGATCTGGCGAGAGTCACCTAATGTTGTTTGTTTTACGATCTGTAGTGCTCTGTGCGCTTCTTTCAGGGGGGCTGCCCGCGTTCGCAGCACCTTCGGCAGAGCCATGGCCCCTGTGGGAGGTCTACGATGGCGCCAGTACAGAAACGCTGGACCACCGGCCCTGGCAAGCGTTGCTGGACCACTACCTGTCTGAAGCGTCAACGGGCGAGCGCTTGTTTGCCTACTCCAGGGTGTCTGTATCCGATCGAGAGTTACTGAGTCGTTATCTCGCCTCGATGGCGCAGGTAGACCCCGGGCAGCTGAACAGGGCGCAGCAGTTTGCCTATTGGGTCAATCTCTATAATGCGCTGACGGTGGATCTGATCCTCAAAAATTACCCCCTCGATTCCATTCGTTCGTTGGGAGAGGGCTGGTTCAGTTTTGGTCCCTGGGATGATGAGGTCGTTACTGTTAGGGGGCAGGCGCTGACGCTCAATGACATAGAACACCGTATTTTGCGCCCCGGCTGGGGTGACCCCCGCATTCACTACCTCGTAAACTGTGCCAGCCGTGGCTGCCCGGACTTGCCGGCACAGGCGCTGGACGGTTCCGATAACGAGGCGCAACTCGAAAGCGCAGCGCGTCGTTTTATCAATCAGGATAAGGGGCTGCAGCGGGAGGGCCGCGGAATCAGGGTCTCCAGCATCTATGATTGGTACGCCGTCGATTTTGGTGATCGAGGCGGCCTGATCCAGCACCTTAAACGTTACGCCGGCCCACACCGGCAGCAATGGCTCGTTGCCGGTGTGGAGGTCTCATTTGATTACGACTGGCGTCTCAATGAGTCTCCCTAGAGTGCCACCATAACCCGGTGTGGAGGGTTAGAGATTGACGATATTGACCCGCATTGCATCGGTGACGGCTGCAGTTTCTGTGCCCCCCGTAAACTGGCTCGGCAGCTCGGGCGCGTCAAATGCGGTATCGCCGTCGGTGTAGGGACTTTCCTGGGTCTGCAAGGTTTTAAAGTCAAATAGCTCGGTGTCAGCCATATGGGAGGGGACAATGTTTTGCATCGCCGTGAACATACTTTCGATCCGCCCCGGGAAACGATTATCCCAATCGTTAAGCATCTGCTTTATCGCCTGCCGTTGCAGGTTTTCCTGAGAGCCGCAAAGATTACAGGGAATAATTGGGAACTCTTTGAGCTGAGCGTAGCGAATAAGGTCTTTTTCATGGCAATAAGCCAGCGGGCGAATAACCATCTGCTGACCATCGTCGCTCACCAGCTTGGGGGGCATCGCCTTCATTTTTCCGCCGTAAAACATATTCAGCAGCAGGGTTTCGAGGATATCATCGCGGTGATGGCCGAGGGCGATTTTGGTGGCGCCAAGCTCGGTTGCGGTGCGATAGAGGATACCCCGGCGCAGTCGGGAGCAGAGCGCGCAGGTGGTTTTTCCCTCCGGTACCTTCTCTTTGACGATACTGTAGGTGTCCTCTTCGACGATGCGGTACTCCACACCCAATGACTCCAGGTAATTGGGCAGCACCTCGGCTGGAAACCCGGGTTGCTTCTGGTCCAGGTTGACGGCGACAATGTCGAAGTGAACCGGGGCATATTGTTGCAGGTTGCGCAGGATATCGAGCATGACAAAACTGTCTTTGCCTCCGGATAAGCAGCACATTACCCGGTCGCCATCGGCAATCATGTTGAAGTCGGCAATGGCGCGCCCTACATGGCGTCGCAGGCGCTTGTGCAGTTTGTTCTGATTGACGCTTTTTGCGCTTTCAACGGTAGCAGAGGGCGTTATGGGAGAGGTTGGCATGGTGGCGGAGGGCCTGAAGGTTGGTCTGTTCAAAAGGGCGGCTATTATAGCGGATGCCTCTTGATCAGGTAAGGGCAGGGCAGTGAAGCGGCAAAGGATGATCAATATGGAACACTTTGACAGAATCAGGGAGCGCGCCATCGGGCTCTGGGGCGAACCGGCGCTAGAGGCGCGACTACCGGTCGTGCTACCAACGCAGGCGCTGTTGGCTCTCGATGACAACGATTACCTGTCTGCGATCACGCGCCGGGTTTTTCGCGCGGGGCTAAAGCACTCGATGGTTGACAGTAAATGGCCTGCTTTTGAAGAGGCTTTGTGGGGCTTCAAGGCTCCTGCGCTGGCTTTGCTCAGTGAAGAACAGATTGACCAGCTGATGCAAAATCGTGCCCTGATTCGACATCGGGGCAAGTTGAAAACTATTCCGGTTAATGCCCAGATGGTACTCGATATCGCCCGGGAACACGGCTCTGTGGGGCGTTTTTTGGCGTCCTGGCCGGGAGAGGATGTGGTTGGTTTGTGGCGTTATCTGGCAAAGCGTGGATCTCACCTGGGGGGTGGCTCTGGCGCCGCCTTCCTGCGCATGGTGGGCAAAGATACCTTTATGTTATCCAACGACGTGGTAGCGGCTCTGAAAGTGCAGGCAGTGGTTGATAGAGTGCCTACAGCCCAACGGGATTTAAAACAGGTACAGGAAGCCTTTAACCAATGGCAGGCGCAATCCGGGCGTCCACTGAGTGAAATCAGCATGACGTTGGCGTGCAGTATATCTTCACCCCATTAGTCCAGAGATCCCTGCGTTGATCTGTATCAAGCGGCTTTTCTCCCAGGGAAACTACACTGGGGTCCGGTGGTCTATAGTTTTAGCTTCTTAATTTTCACTACTCACCCTAATCAGGAGTTTTCATGAAGTACGCACAGGTGCGCGAAAGTTTGCTCAAAAAACAGGATGAGCTGGAAGATCGCCTCGGGCGAATCGGGCAGCATCTTACCAAACCTGGAAATCAGGACTGGTCCGAGCAGGCGCAGGAGCGGGAGAATGATGAGGTCCTTGAAGCGATTGGACAGGAGTCCGAGCACGAACTGCATAACATCAAGCTGGCGCTGCGAAGGCTGGATGAAGATGAGTATGAGATTTGCGATAGCTGTGGTGAGACGATCCCCGAGGCACGGCTGATGGCGATGCCCTATACTCGTCACTGTATCGGCTGTGCGGAGCGATTGCAGGGTTAATCGCCCACAGCCCGGCTTTTTGGAGGTACTCCATGCGCACAGGTTTTTGGTTCCTCGTGATGACGCTCTGCTGGAGCGGGTGGGCCAACGCGGCAGACAGTTACGCCATGGAGTTCGTGCTCTATTACGAGGGTAAGCAGGAGGATTACCAGTATCGGAACCGTTTCGATAAACCCTACAGTGCCTTTTCCGGACGGGAAGTCAGCTATGTGAAACACGTCGAAACCAGTATTGCCTCCGATACCGTAGTGACAAACCTGACCTCGGGTAAGGTAGATGACGGGTTCAGGGTTAGTTTTACCCTTAAAAATCCTGCCTTTAATATTCGCCAGTTGGCGACGCTGGAATACACCTTTTCCCGTACGCTGCTGCTGTCCCTGAACGAGCAAGCCAGCGGGGTGCAGGTGCCTGAAACCCGGGTTATGCAGGGTCAGGGCGTCATCGATATTAAACCGGGCGAATCAACCCTGATCCACGAAGATGCCAGCGCCGGCTTTCGGATAGAGGCTCGCTTTACTCCTCATTAGTTTTTGCACGGCGGGCAGAGGCGTTCCACAGCCGCATTAACTGTCCGATACAGCGCTCCAGCAGCTCCGGTGCTTGCTCCATGGCCTGCTCAAGCGAGCAAACGCCATCAACAATACTGTGGATACTGGTAATCCCCTCGGCATGGGTTTGTTCGGCCCCTTCACCTATTTTTCCGACGATCGCAATCACCGGTATCTTGCGTGGGGATGCCATACGGGCCACGCCTACAGGAAGCTTTCCCTCCAGGGTTTGGTAGTTGATCTCACCCTCACCGGTAATGATTAAGTCGTAGTGTTCACGGTCGAGGCGTGCTTCGAATTTGAGGGTGTCGGCGATAATCTTGAACCCTGGTTTCAGGGTGGCGCCCAAGGCAACGGCCAGCCCCGCACCGAGTCCACCGGCGGCACCACTGCCGGGCAGCGAAAAAAACTCGGGAGCGCATTTACAGTGCTGACAAGCAACGCTAGCAAATCGAGCGAGCGCGCTCTCCAGCACCTCCATCTGCTCGCTGCGAGCTCCTTTTTGGGAGGCATAGATGGCGGTAGCGCCGTTTTCACCGAGCAACGGGTTGGCAACGTCACACGCAATGTCGATACGGGCGTCGGCGAGTCGCGGATCCAGCTCGCCTAGATCGATACGGTTCAATAGCAGCAGCCCTTCGGCCCCGGCCGGGATTGGGTCGCCGTTGTGGTCGAGGAGTGTCGCACCCAGCGCGCAGAGCGCACCGGCGCCCGCGTCGTGGGTAGCGCTGCCGCCGATCCCCAGAATGATCTGCTTGCAGCCACGGGAGAGAGCGTCACGGATTAGCTCGCCGGTGCCAAAACTCGTAGTGTGCATGGGGTTGCGTTGGGGCGGAGGCACCAGAGGTAACCCGGAGGCGCTCGCCATTTCGATAATGGCCGTGGCGCCATCGCCGAGAATGCCATAACTGGCTTCAACAGGATCACCCAGTGGCCCCGTTACCGACAGGCTGACCCTGGTGCCTCCGGTATTGGCGATAAGGGCATCAACGGTGCCCTCGCCACCGTCGGCTAAGGGACACCGATGGACGATGGCGTCGGGCAGTTGGGTAAGAATAGCCTCTTGTGCAATGTCGCAAAACAGGGCCGCGCTGAGCGAGCCTTTAAAGGAATCCGGTGCAAGCAGTATCTTCATAAATCAGGGCCTTGAGAATCAGTCCCCTTTTTATCAGTATCCCGCCTGCAAGGCTATGTCAGGAACGCATTAGGCTGCTCGTGTGCGCGGGTGGCAATTCATGAAGCGCGTGCCATCCGGGTCGGTTGGGTGGTAATAATGCCACCAGATGGCAGCCAGGGCTTCGGTATCTGTGGTCTCGATTCCAGCCAGATTTGCTCCGCAGCGTAGGTAATTAAACCACGCGATTGCGGTAGCGTAGGCCAGGTTATAAACCAGTTCCTGATGGGGTTGGCTGAAAAAAAGGCGCTGGCTGGCGAAGCCCCGGACCCGGCTTGCCAACTCGGGAAAATCGACCAGGTAATCGTCCCATACTCTTTGGTGAACTTCCGCTGAGATGCGATAAAGCCCTAACCCACCCTGTTTACCATAAAGCTGTTCCCCCAGGTTGCTCTCGGCTGCAGCCGTGCCAACCAACAGCTGCTGGGCGGCGGCGCTATAGTGGCCGCACAGCTCCAGTGTGGGTTGAATAATATGTTGTCCTAACTGCTCTGCATCAATTCCCATCGGTTCACCCCCCAGTGTCCCTATGAAGCCTGCCGTCGATGATTAAAAGACAATTAAGTTAGCAGGTGAATTTGATTCTAGACTTAAAATGCGCCTCTAACATCCTGTTTTTAAATGTTTTTATTGTTTTTTGGAATGTTTAGTTATGTGCAGAGCGAGTGGTTAGGCGATTTGCCTCTTTAGGGGGAGATGAGTGAACAGGAAGCGGGTGCCAGGGCCGGCATTCAGGTGGCCCCGTTCGAGATTTCTGGCGGGCCTCAGAATGCACAGAGCGTGTAGGTGGGGATGCCCAGGTCTTGTAAGCGCTGGCTGCCGCCGAGGTCCGGCAGATCGATAATTGCAGCGGCTTCGTAGATGTTGGCGTGAAGTGATTTTACCAGTGATGCGGCGGCACAGAGGGTACCTCCGGTGGCAATCAGATCATCCAGCAGCAGTACGTTGGCACCTGCTGGAATGGCATCTTTGTGCACCTCCAGTATCGCTTGGCCATACTCAATGTCGTAAGCCTCCTGCAGGGTCTGGGCGGGTAACTTTCCCTGTTTTCGAAACAGCACCAGCGGTTTGTTCAGCTCGTAGGCCAGTACCGAACCCAACAGAAAACCACGGGCATCTAGGGCACCGATGTGGGTGATCTCGGACTCAACATAGCGCTGAATCAGGCTGTCGGCCACCATCCGCTGAGCCTTGGGAGAAAGGTAGAGCGGGGTGATGTCGCGGAACGTGACGCCGGGCTTTGGCCAGTCCGGTATCGGGCGTACAAGAGACTTTATAAAAAACTCATCAAAGATCATTCAGTGTTTCCCGGCGGTTAGCCGTTTTGCGCCGCATCTTTGGCTGGATCAAGTAAACGACCGCCCGCGAGGGCACAAAGGCGCTCCGCATCGGTAATATTGATATCCTTTCCATTCGCTTCGATCAGGCCGCTGCGTTGAAAGCGGGTGAATACCCGGCTGACGGTTTCCACCGCGAGACCCAGATAGTTACCCATTTCGTTGCGCGACATCGATAGGCGAAACGCGTGTGAGGAGTACCCTCGACGCCTGAAACGGGCGGAAAGATTGACCAGGAACGTGGCGATGCGCTCATCGGCGTTTTTCTTGCTGAGCAGCAACATCATCTGCTGGTCATCGCGGATACGTCGGCTCATTAGTAGCATCAGCTGTTTTTGCAGCTTGGGCAGTTTGTCCGATAGCTCGTCGAGTTTTTCAAAGGGGATCTCACAGATCATGGTGGTTTCCATCGCTTGTGAGGAGACCGGATAGGTATCTCCATCCATGCCACTGAGTCCCAGTATTTCGCTGGGCAGCTGGAATCCGGTGATCTGCTCTTCACCCTCGTTGGTTGAGGTGTAGGTTTTTAGCGCTCCCGACCGAACGGCGTAGATTGAGGTGAAGGGGTCCCCCTCCAGGAACAGGTGTTCGCCTTTTTTCAGTGGGCGACCGCGCTTGATGATGTCATCGAGCTGGTCGATTTCGTCAATTGCGAGGGCGATAGGCAGGCAGAGAGAACTCAGGCTGCATTCCTTGCAAGCGACGCTATTTACAGTTTTAACGTTGAGTTTAGAGCTCATAAACGGCAGCAGCCCCTTCGAGTGTCAGGTTGTTATCGCAAACATTGTAGGGGAATTCGGTCACAAAACAAAACCAAAGTGCAGCTTCTTTGGTAGCGTCTGTGTAGAGCACCCACTGCGACGGGCTCGGAATGAGAGCATGAGTGGGGAAATAGGGGGGGGTGGCTGTGCCCCAATCGGGGCACAGCTCATTTGAGGTGGCGGCTAGATGACCTTGGAAAAACGTCCCTTATTACTATCATGTCCCAGATAATGATCAAACTGCATGCAGATGTTGCGGATCAGCAGTCGACCACGACCGGTCACCTCGATACCGTTGCTGTCGATGGTGATCAGGTCATCATCGACCATAGGCTGCAACTGCTCGAGTTCTTTTGCGAAATAGTCGCCAAACTGAATCCCCCAGCGCGCTTCAATGGGGGCAAATTCGAGCTGAAAGTGGCAGATTAGCTGCGAGATTACCGCCTGGCGGATAAAGTCGTCTTCGTTCATTACCAGCCCACGCTTGATCGCAAACTCACCGCTTTCGATGCGATTCATATACATCTTGATATCGGCGTGGTTTTGGCTGTAGGAGCCATTCACCTGGCTGATGGAGGAGACGCCCATGCCGACAAGATCGCAGTGGGCATGGGTGGTGTAGCCCTGGAAGTTACGGTGCAGGGTGCCGGACTCCTGGGCGATGGCCAGCTCGTCATCGGGGCGCGCGAAGTGATCCATACCGATATAGGAATAGCCCGCTTGCAGCAGCCTTTCGGTAGTGTTTTGCATGATCGCCAGCTTCTCGGTTGAGGAGGGCAGGTCTTCAGCGTTGATGCGGCGCTGGGGCATAAAACGCTCGGGCAGGTGGGCGTAATTGAATACCGACAGGCGATCAGGCGAGATCTCGATCACCCGCTCAAGGGTTTTCATAAAGCTGGCTTCGGTCTGGAACGGCAGGCCGTAGATCAGATCGATGTTGATAGACTGGAACTGCAGGGCGCGGGAAGCATCGATGATAGCGATGGTATCGGCTTCGGATTGCTCGCGGTTCACCGCCTTTTGTACTTTGGGGTCGAGATCCTGCACGCCGAGGCTGCAGCGGTTAAAGCCCATTTCTCGTAGGGCATTCATGGTGGCCCAGTCGGCTTCGCGCGGATCAATCTCGATGGAGAAATCGCCCTTGCTTTCATCCACAAGATTGAAATGCTGGCGGGTTTTGGCCATCAACGCTTGCATCTGCTCGATACTGAGGAACGTTGGGGTACCGCCGCCCCAGTGCAACTGTTCAACGGTCTGCTTGGTACTGAAAAGCTCTGCTTGCATCTCAATTTCACGGTGCAGGAGCTCCAGATAGGGGATCGCCTTGGTGCGATCCTTGGTAATCACCTTGTTGCAGCCGCAGTAGTAGCAGACATGAGTACAAAACGGGAGGTGGAAGTAGAGCGACAGGGGCGTATTCTTTTCTACGCTCTGCGCAGCGGCATCGCGGTACTCTTTGATGCTGAACAGTTCATGGAACTGGACGGCAGTAGGGTAGGAGGTGTAACGAGGACCGGCGCCTTCGTAGCGCTTTATCAGGTCGAGATCCCAAACCAGCTTGTTGCTCATTGAATGTCCACTTTCAGTCGTTAGTGTCATGGGGTGTACGACGACTTGAGTCATCGCTGTGATTAGACGCAAAGTCTAGCCACTGGTTCCGCTAATTGTGTTGATACTCATCAACTGCCAGCGGGCATCTGCTGAAACAGTTGTGTTAACCATTGTTGGTGAGGACCCGGCAGGGTCCAGAGGCCAAATACGATGACCAGCATACCAGCAAGACCCCGAGTTGTCTGGTTCCGCATCACATGAGTGATGCGGGATGAGACCAGTCCCGCAGTCAGCAGTAAGGGTAACGTACCGGCACCAAAAGCAAGCATCAGTAACGCAGAGTTGAGTGCGCTGCCCTGGGTTGCGGTCCAGATCAGGGTGCTATAGACCAGCCCGCAGGGTAACCAGCCCCAGAGGGCTCCGAGCAACAGCGCCGAACCCGGTGTACGCACGGGGAGCAGGCGGCTGGCATAGGGCGCCAGCGGTTTCCACAGTAGGCCGCCGAGCCGCTCTATCGCAACCAGTCCACGCCACCAGTTGGCGAGGTAGAGTCCCATGGCAATCAGCAGGAGCCCCGCCACTGTGCGCATGCCGATAATGACTGTGCTGCCCTGTTGCTGTAACGCCCATCCGAGGCTGCCCATTAACGCGCCGGCGATGGTGTAACTGGTGATGCGGCCGATATTATAACCCAGCACGATCGGCAGCAGGCGCTGTGGGGTGGCGTTGGGAACTCCCGAACCGAGCGCTGCCATGATTCCCCCGCACATGCCGATGCAGTGGGCGCCTCCGAAGATGCCCAGGGTGAATGCGGTGATTAGCAGGGGTATCTCAATCATCGCGGGTGTCGTCTACTGACGGTGCCCCGGGTGCAGTATCTGCCGGTGGTTTCTCTCCAGTGGCCGATTCGGCAGGGTGGGAGGGCAGTTCATCATCAAACAGGATGCTGTGGGCGGGGCCTTCGAGGTCGTCGAACTGACCGTTGTCTACCGCCCAGAAAAAGATCCACACGCCCAGTCCTACGAATAGCAGTGCAATGGGTATCAGCAGGTAAATCGATTCCACAGCGGGCTCCGTGAGTTATTGAGGGGGCGTGCCGGGGGATCCCCGGCCGAGGCGCAAAGCATTACCAACCACCACCAGTGAACTGGTCGCCATACCAATAGCCGCCATCCAGGGGGCGAGCACTCCGCTGGCAGCGAGGGGCAACGCCAACAGATTATAACCCAGCGCCCAGGCGATGTTTTCGCGGATGATTGTTCGAGTTTTTCTGGCGCTGCTGAGGGCGTCGATGATCTGCTCCAGGTTTGCGGACATGAGCACCATATCTGCGTTGGTTTTGGCCAGGTCAGAGGCGCTGCCCATGGCGATGGAGATGTCGGCGGCGGCCAGTACCGGCACATCGTTGATACCATCCCCGACCATCAGTATGCGGGCGCCGCTGCGCTGTAGCTGCTGCAGATGCGCCAGTTTGATGTCGGGGGTTGCGGAATCCAGCGCGAAAGGGATATCCAGTTGCTCGGCCATGGATTGAACAACCTGTGTAGAATCACCGCTCAGTAGCTCGACGTGATAGCCGCTGCGCCGAAGGGCGGAGAGTGTCGGGGCCGCTTCCGGGCGCAGTTGGTCATTAAGCCGAAACCAGCACAGAGGTGTCCCATCGCACGCGAGCAGAAGCCATTGACCCTCCTCTCTCGGGGGAGTAGGTGCCGTACCGTCGTTACCCGCAAACGATGGCGTTCCCAGTCTGTAGCGTGCGCCGTTGATCTCCCCCTCTACCCCGCAACCGGTAACGTGCTGTAGTTGCCCCGCGGCGGCGATGCCAGAACGTTGAAATACCCGTGCGATGGGGTGCTCCGATTCAGCTTCCAGTTGCGCCGCAAGCATCAGACAGTGCTCCTGATTGTGGTGCGTCAGCGGCACAGTCTCCTCAAGGCTGAGTTTTCCCCGGGTCAGCGTGCCGGTTTTATCGAACAGAATATGGGTGACACCGTTCAACCCCTCCAAAACGTGTCCCCGGGTTACTAGCAGACCTCGGCTATGGAGGTAGCCCGTTGCGGCGGTAAGGGCGGTCGGGGTTGCAAGGGAGAGGGCGCAGGGGCAGGTAACTACCAGCACCGATAAAGTGATCCAGAAAGCGTCGCCGGGGGCACGCAGGTACCAGAATAGGAACACCCCGAGTGCGGTCATGAGGACGGCGGCCACAAACCAGCTGGCCACGGTGTCCGCAATTCGCGCGGCCTTGGGTTTCTCCTGTTGGGCTCTGTCCAGCAGGCGCACGATGGCCGACAGGCGGGTGTCGGTGCCAATATGGGTAATTTCGACCAGTAAGCTATTTTCGGCGTTAGCGCTGCCTGCAATCACGGAATCACCAGGCTCCTTGCGAACTGGCAGGTACTCACCGGTCAGGGCTGACTCATCGACGCTGCTGCAACCTTGCAATACGACGCCGTCGGCAGGAATATTCTGCCCGGGGCCGACACGGATTTGATCACCCTCGGCCAGTTCTCCGATGGCGATGCGCTCCTCCCCCTGTGCACAAACCCTGATGGTGCTGGCAGGTAGCAGGCTCAGGAGTGCGTTACCACTGAGGTTGGTGCGGTGACGGGCCCGCATCTCCAGAAAGCGCCCGAGCAGTAGCAAAAAGGTGAACATGCAGACCGAGTCAAAGTAGACTTCGCCGCCGCCGAACAGCATCGCCCAGCTGCTGGCCAGGTAGGCCCCCCCGATGGCGATCGAGACCGGCACGTCCATGCTCAGGTGGCGGGTCTTTATATCTCGCCAGGTGGCTTCGAAAAACGGTCGCGCAGCGTAAAACACCACGGGCGTTGCGACAATGAAGCTGACCCAGCGCAGGAAGTCCCGATGAACCGCTTCCATCCCCTGCATGGCGCCGGCGTAGAGCGCTATGGCGTACATCATCACCTGCATCATCCCGATGCCGCTGACGGCAAGGCGCCGGATAGCGAGCCGGTTTTCGCGCCGGACGATAGCGTCTTGCTGGCTCGGCAGGTAGGGGTGGGGTCGATACCCTATGGCGGCGATACGTTCGAGCAGATGACTCAATTTAAGATCGGCGGGGTGCCAGCGGATGTTGGCCTGATGGGTGCTGAGGTTGACGGTCGCGGACTCTACCGCGTCAAACTGGTTTAACTGCTGCTCCAGCAGCCAGATGCACGCCGCACAGGTAATTCCCTCGATAATCAGGGTGGCCTGCAGGGAGCCATCTTCGTGGGCGTGAACAAAGCCTTTTTGCAATGAGGGGTGGTCGTAGAGCCTCAGCTCCTCGCGATAGTCATCGGCAACGGGCTCCGGCGTTATGGCCAGACTCGAACGGTAGCGATAGTAGTTTCCCAGTCCGCCCTGATCGATCGCTTCGGCCACCACCTTGCACCCCATGCAGCACATGGGTTGAAGCTGACCCGATATGCTGGCCTCAAGGCGGGGGCCGCCGCGGGTGGATTCGCCGCAGTGGTAGCAACAGGCTGAGTGCTCAGCCATTGTTAGCAGGTAATCATCACAATCAGGAGCCGAAATAACCGATCTGGAAGCGGTTTCCCGCCTCGATATGCTGCTGGGACTCGATTAACCAGCCCTTTTCGGAGGGCTTGTAGGAGTCTTGTGTCTCGATGGTCTCCAGATGAACGTAGCGCCGACCCTTTATCTGCTGCGTTAACTGGCCAATGTAGCGGCCGGGTGCAATCTGTCGAATGTCGATAACCTGATCCTGACTGGCCAGAGTGGGGGAGAGGAAGCTCAGGCGTAACACCGAAGGTAACAGGTCATCCTTGCCGCCGACCTGAAGCGCTACCTCGCCGGTAAGCTCGTCGATCGTAACGGTGGCCCCGATCTCCAGTGCTTCAGCGCGCTGATTGCGGGCGATAACTTGGTTGATCGCCTTGCCGTCCCGGTAATACTCATCTTTGACCAGGCTGTCCTGGTGCGTGAAGGCGACGATGAGCATCGTCGTACCCAGGCAGACCGATGCCATGGGAATACCGACGATAAACCAGAACCAGCCTTGGCGATACCAGGGGGCTACCGCTTCGTGGGTCTCTTGCAACGGGGTGTGATTCATAAGGTATTGCTCATAGTACGGCACATAATGGAGTGGCTGGCCGGTTCGCTCTCGGCTCGATAGGGTGCAGTCATCATAGATTGGTAGGGCCGATAAACCGACTCTCCTGTTTGCCCGCAACACGGTTGTCGTCGACAGAGATCACCTCAAACTGGATATCGGCGGTGCGAGTGGTGATCTGCTGTGGGTCGACCTGCAAGCGCACAGGCACCGAAGCGACATCACCGGAGCGCACCAGTACGGTCTCCTCACCCTCATAACCCAGCCCCTTAAGACCACTTGCGGTGATCTGGAAGTGGTGGTCGCGCCCATCCATATTGGCGATTTTGAGGGTGTAGACGTTTTCAATCATGCCCTGGCTGGTTTCGCTGAAGAGACTGTTGCGATCGCGCAATACCTCCATCGACAGCGGTATACGGGTATTGAGGGTATAGGTCACCATCCCGATCATAACCAGCAGCACGGCCAGGTATCCGATCAGGCGTGGACGCATGATGTTGGTTTTACCCCCGTCAAGGTTGTGTTCGGTGGTGTAGCTGACCAGTCCCCGGGGGTACTCCATTTTGTCCATGATCTCATCACAGGCATCGATGCAGGCGGCGCAGCCGATGCATTCGTACTGTAGGCCATCGCGGATATCGATACCTACCGGGCAGACATGGACGCATACCTTGCAGTCGATACAGTCGCCGAGACCCTGCTCCTTGTAGTCGGCTTCCTTGCGCCTGGGGCCACGGGCCTCTCCTCGCGAGGGGTCGTAGGAGACAATAAGGGTATCCTGGTCAAACATGACCGACTGGAAACGCGCATAGGGGCACATATAGATACATACCTGTTCACGCAGGAAGCCGGCGTTGACGTAGGTACAAACGGTGAAAAACAAAATCCAGAATACTGCCCAGGAGTTTATGTCCAGCATCAACAGGCCGGGGACCAGGTCTCTGATAGGGGTGAAGTAACCGACGAAAGTGACTCCGGTGGCGAAAGCAACCACGAACCAGATGGCGTGCTTGGCACCTTTACGCAGAAACTTGTTGGCGCTCATCGGCTCCTGGTCGAGCTTGATGCGGCGGTTTCGCTCACCTTCGGTGACCTTTTCGGCCCACATGTAGATCCAGGTATAGACGCTTTGGGGGCAGGTATAGCCGCACCAGATTCGACCGGCCAGTACCGTAATAAAAAACAGGCCAAAGGCGCAGATGATCAGCAGCCAGGAGAGGAGCATAAAGTCCTGGGGCCAGAAAGTGGTGCCGAACAGGTGAAATTTTCGCGCAGGAAGATCCCACAGTATGATCTGCTCACCGTTCCAGTTGACCCAGGCCAGGCCAAAATAGAGCAGAAACAGAAACCAGCCACCGACCAGTCGAAGGTTGCGGAAGATTCCCTTAAACGAGCGGGTGTAGATCTGCTCCCTTTTTTGATAAAGATCCACAACCTCAATGGTCTCGACAGGATCTTTACCAGTTTCCTTAGGGTCTACAGGTGTATTCATTGGGCATCCAGACTAAAGCGATCAAAGGCCCTGATGGGCAAAATCGAGTGAGGAGAGTGTACCGGTTTTCCATAACGCTGTGCATTCACGCTGCGCAATAATTCTCGCATTGCGTATTGAAGCCGTGTGTCGGGCGTGTTTTTGCCACAGCGTTATGAAAAACCGGCTGCCCATGAAGGGCAGCCGGAAAACTTTACTTATTCGACAGGCTATAGATGTAAGCAGAGACGAGGTGAACCTTGTCTTCCCCTAGAATATCGTTCCAGGGAGGCATTACACCGTTACGACCGTTACGGATGGTATACGCCACACGGGCGGGTGATGAGCCGTAGAGCCACACGTTATCCGCGAGGTTCGGTGCACCCAGCGCCTGGTTGCCTTCGCCGGCAGCGCCGTGACAGGCCGCGCACGTCGCGTCAAAGACCTTCTTGCCTGCGGCCATTTGGGCTGCATCGGCGTTTACCTCAAGACCACTGAGCGAGCGCACGTAAGCCGTTACATTGGTAACGCCCTGATCGCCAATCACTGCACCCCAAGCCGGCATTTGACCTTTGCGGCCGTCGCTCACAGACGCCTTGATTGCGGTAGCGGAGCCACCGTAAAGCCATGCGCCGTCGGTCAGGTTGGGGAAGCCGAACGCGCCGCGGGCGTCAGAACCGTGGCACAGTGCGCAGTTGTTGGCAAAGATGCGCTGTCCCATCTGCACCGCTTGTTCGTTTTTGGCCGCATCCTCGACGGACATAACCCGGAACTTCGCGTAGATCGGGCCATACAGCTCCTCGGCCTCCTGCATCTCCTCCTCGTACTGGCCTATCTGTGTCCAGCCGCCAATACCGGGAAAACTTCCCATGCCGGGGTAGTAGATAAGGTAGCCGACGGCGAAAACGATGGTGGCCACAAACATCTGGAACCACCAGCCGGGCAGGGGATTGTCATACTCTTCAATGCCATCGTAGCTGTGACCGGTAGTTTTTCCGCTACCGAGGGTCGAAGTACGGTTGGCAAATAGAATCCAGGTGACCAGCGCGACACACGCGGTGGTCAGCAGAATGATCCACCAACTCCAGAAACTAGTCATGATTTCTTCTCCTGATCAGAGTTATTCAGTGCGTCTGGATCGTCTGCAAAGGGCAAGTTGGCCGCTTCGTCAAAGTCCTTTTTCTTGCCGGAGCTATAGGCCCAAAGAACGAGTCCAATGAACGCAAGCAGTGCAAAAACAGTAGCCAGACCACGTAATGTATTGATGTCCAATGTCGTTACCGCTTCTGAGTGATGACGGTGCCAAGGTTCTGCAGGTAGGCGACCATCGCATCGAGCTCGGTCTTGCCACGTACAGCATCGGCGGCGCCAGCGATGTCTTCATCGGTATAGGGAACACCGACAGCGCGCAACGCTTCCATCTTGGCGGCGGTGTACTTACCGGTGAGTTTATTCTCAGCCAGGAAGGGGTACGCCGGCATGATAGAGGCCGGAACCACATCACGGGGGTTGATCAGGTGAGCTCTTTGCCAGTCATCGGAGTAACGCTGACCAACGCGGGCAAGGTCCGGTCCGGTGCGCTTTGAGCCCCACAGGAAGGGGTGCTCGTAGACGCTTTCACCGGCCACGGAGTAATGACCGTAGCGCTCGGTTTCAGCTCGGAAGGGGCGAATCATCTGCGAGTGGCAGCCAACGCAGCCTTCCCTGATGTAGATATCGCGACCTTCGAGTTGCAGTGCATTGTGAGGCTTGAGGCCGTCAACCGGCTGGGTGGTCTCATCCTGGAAAAACAGGGGGACGATCTCAACCAGAGCGCCAAAGCTGATGGCGACGATCATGCCTACGATCATCAAGCCAATATTTTTTTCGACGATTTCGTGATTCATTGTTCTGTTCCCCTTACGCCATCTGCGCTGCAGCGTTCGCTTTGACCGGATCGGCATTGCGGACGGTAAGCCAGGTGTTGTAAGCCATCAAAAACATGCCTAGCAGGAAGAAGGCACCACCGATAGCACGCACGATATATCCAAATTCACTGGCCTGGACCGACTCGATGAAACTGTAGGTCAGGGTGCCGTCGTTGTTGACTGCGCGCCACATCAGGCCTTGAGTGATACCGTTGACCCACATGGAGGCGATATAGAGTACGGTGCCGATTGTGGCTAGCCAGAAGTGAGTGTTGATCAATGACATGCTAGCCATTTGATCCTTACCCCAGAGGCGTGGAATCAAGTGGTAGAGACAGCCAATGGATACCATCGCAACCCATCCCAGCGCACCGGCGTGTACATGACCAATGGTCCAGTCTGTGTAGTGAGAGAGCGCGTTGACGGTCTTGATTGCCATCATCGGGCCTTCAAAGGTGGACATTCCATAGAAGGAGAGTGATACCACCAGGAAGCGCAGCACCGGATCGGTACGCAGCTTATGCCAGGCTCCGCTCAGGGTCATCATGCCGTTGATCATGCCGCCCCAGGAGGGTGCCAGCAGAATCAGGGACATCACCATGCCCAGACTTTGTGCCCAGTCGGGAAGGGCGGTGTAGTGCAAATGGTGTGGACCGGCCCAGATGTAGATGGCAACCAGCGCCCAGAAGTGAACTATGGACAGGCGGTAGGAGTAAACAGGACGGCCTGCTTGCTTGGGCACGAAGTAGTACATCATGCCCAGGAAACCGGCGGTGAGGAAGAAGCCTACTGCGTTGTGGCCATACCACCACTGGATCATGGCATCCTGTGCTCCGGCGTAGATCGAATAGGATTTCCACAAGTTAACCGGGATAGCCATATTGTTAACGATGTGCAGCACGGCAACGGTAAGGATAAACCCACCGAAGAACCAGTTGGCAACGTAGATATGCTTGCTCTTGCGCTTCATAATGGTGCCGAAGAACACAATGGCATAGGAGACCCAGACCAGCGCGATAGCGATGGCAATCGGCCACTCAAGCTCTGCATACTCCTTGGCCTGGGTGATACCCAGGGGCAGGGTAATAGCTGCCGCTACGATGATCGCTTGCCAGCCCCAGAAGGTGAATGCGGCCAGGCCATCGAATACCAGGCGAGCCTGGCAGGTACGCTGCACCACGTAGTAGGAGGTGGCGAACAGGGCGCTACCACCGAAGGCAAAAATAACTGCGTTGGTGTGAAGCGGACGCAAGCGGCCAAAGGTTAGGTAGGGTTCAAAGTTTAACTCGGGGAAAACCAGCTGGGTTGCGATTAACACTCCCACTGCCATTCCAACGATCCCCCAAACGACCGTCATAATGGCAAACTGGCGTACGACCTTATAATTGTAGGACGAAGTATTGGTTACCGTACTCATCTTTCAGGTTCCATCAGTTGCACGTGCTGTTTTGTCATAGCGCCAGCCTGAACGCAGTCCGAGCGTTAGTGCATGCTCATTGTGATTTTATTATGCGGGTGTCGTCCGCAGAGGCTATGACTGTTTGGTAAGCAGACGAAGATTGAAAAGCATCCCGGCTACTTGGCTCCCTTAAAAGTGACCTTGATTACTATAGGTGATCAGGGTCGGCTGCGGAGGATAAATGTTGAGCGTGATATATGTCAACCAGCCTCCGCAGAGCCTTTGTATCAAACCGCTCTATTAGGCTGTTTGATCTGGGTCAATGTTTGTTGGTCTGTGCCTGGGGGGGCGGCAAAAGGGTTGACGCTTACTCAGTTTTAGCGGCGGGCAGTCCCGCTGTGTTGAGAAGTTGCTGGTAATCGGCTAGCACCAGTCTGCGACCGTCGATATTGATCAGACCCTGCTGCTGGAATTTGCTGAGTGCGCGGCTGAGGGTCTCTTTTGGTAACCCCAGAAAGTTGGCGATATCATCGCGGCGCATGCTCAGGGTCAGGGTAGGGTGGTCGAAACCTCGACGACGAGTACGCTGCTCCAGGTTGATCAGGAAGGACGATACTCGCTGGTCAACATTCTTGCGCCCCATCAGGGTGGTGAAACTAAGGTGGCTGTGGAAGGTTTCCATACTTAACATCGTAAACAGATTGTTGCGTAGCTCCGGTACCTTCTCGGCATAGTCCATAAGCCGCTGGTAGGGGATTTCGCACACATAGCTCTGTTCGAGTGCGATGGCTCGATAGGGGTAATGCCCGACTGCCATGCCGCTGTAGCCAACCAGCTCGCCACTGAAACTGAAACCACAGACCTTCTCGTTGCTCCGCTCGTCAGGGAGCGTGAGTTTGAAGGCGCCAGCGCTGATGGCATAGATGGCTCGAAACTCCTCCTCCTCTGCAAACAGGGGAGCCCCTGCGGCAACCGGCACGCGACGTTCCAGTAAGCCTTCGATCAGGTTGAATTGTCCCCCGGAAACCTCTACCGGATCGCACAGGGGGAATAGCGCGCAGCGCTCACACTGAACGAATTTTTCTTCGCCGGTGTGGCAGGGTTTTTTAATGCACGGCGATGCAGGGGGTTGGCTCATGAGGCGATCGATTCTTCAGCTGAAAGCGACAATGGTATGACACTCAGTATGCCGAGGTTTTGATAAATATCAAAGTCTGGTGTGCCCGCGACCTGCATCAGGTCACGGGGGAGAGATTGTTGGTGAAAGCTATCGGAGTGCGCCCCACCCGGGTTTCGTGTTCAGGATCAGGGTTGGAGGGCGCTCATGGAGAGGTATTCAGCGGGGATCTCTAGTGGGAATCTCTAGTGGGAGAGTACGGTGCATTTCTCATGGCCTTCCAGCATCGGCTGGATCGCTTCCAGTAGCAGTTTACGCTGTGGAGAGCTTTCCCACATGTGCCAGGACTGAACGTTTGCCCAGTTGATAATTACGAGCCGGTGGTTGGGGTTAGCAACATCTTTAAGGGATTCGCTGGATATAAACCCCGGTGCCTGTACCACACCCGAAATGGTTTTTTTGATTGCCTCCTCATAATGGGGGCCTAATCCTTCTGCAATGTTACGCTCGATTACCACTTTGATCATTGAACTATCCTTACCCATTTAACCGATTGATGTATCGTTTCAGATACTGCTCTTTATAACTGAACTGCTGGTCAACGCAAGTCTTTACCCGCTGGGGTTGCACAAAAAGCAAGCGAATTGCGGCGAAGGTCGTATAGTTTCAGGCGTGCCCGTGTGGGGTTGCTATTTTTGGCTCGGAACCCTTGCTCTGTTAAAATAGTGCCAACTATCCCTGACGGACAATACTGATGTCACACAACCCGACCCACACACTAGATGCCTGCGGATTGCATTGCCCCGAACCGGTTATGCTGTTGCACAATAAGGTTAGGGAGATGGTCGCCGGGGAGGTGTTGGAGGTGATCGCTACCGATCCTTCAACGACTCGGGATATTCCCAAATTCTGCGCCTTTCTTGAGCATGAGTTACTGGGCCAGGAAGAGCGGGAGCAGAAGTACTTTTATTATATTCGTAAGGGTTGATTCTTCGCACCCTCCATCCGGCGCAGGCGGGGTCCCCAGTGAATTTGTCAGACTCGCGAGGGGTAGCGGCGAAAGACCCGCTGCAGGCGCCAGCCCAGCAATAGCGCGGCGATACTCAGTCCCGTCAACAGGCCGATCCAGAAACCGGCGGGCCCCATGGCGTCCGTCATGTGGTTGGTAAGACCCAGGGTGTACCCCAGCGGTAGAGCGATAACCCAGTAGGCGATCAGTACGATCAGCATCGGCATACGGGTATCCTTGTATCCCCGCAAGCTGCTGGCGGCTGCCACCTGAACGGCATCGGGTAGTTGGTAGAGCGCCGCAAACAGCAGTAGGTAGGCGGCAACCTCCAGTACGGCATTGTTATCGCTGTAGAGGGAGACAATTTGCAGGGGAAACAGGATCAATATCGTCGCACTGGTGGCCGACAAAGCCGTGTTAAACCCCAGGCCTGTGAGGGACGCCAGCTTAGCCTGGCGGTAATCGCCGCCACCCACCGCCTGACCGACCCGTATGGTCATCGCCAGACCGACGCTGAGGGGAATCATATAAGTGATGGAGGAGACGTTCAGCGCGATCTGGTGCCCCGCAATCAGCTCCGTGGGCAGGCGCCCGATCAGGAGTGCGATCACGGAAAAAATACTAGCCTCAACAAAAATAGTAATGCCAATGGGGACCCCCAATCGCACCAGCGGCACAATGTTTTGAAATCGGGGCCAGCTTAAGCTGTTGAGGATGGCTGCTGAGCGATGGCGGCTATCGAATAGCAGATAGACGCCCATACAAACCAGCATCAGGCTCGCTGAAAGCGCGGTTGCGTAACCACAGCCAGCGGCCCCCAGCTCGGGAAATCCCCAGGCACCGTAGATAAAGGCATAGTTGGCGGGAATATTGAGCGCAAACCCTGCAAACGCAAACACCATACCCGGTTTGGTCAGGGCACGGCCTTCGCAGTAACAGCTCAGTGCCACGTAAAGTGCCATAAGCGGAAAACCCCAGCTAAAGGCATCCAGGTAGAGGGTGGCTTGCAGCGCTACCGGTTGGGTAACGTCCAGCCATTGAAAGGCGATGTCGGCGCTGCGAACCATCAGCAAGGCCCCGACACCAGCGACGAATGCGATCCACAGGGATTGGTGCACAGTTGTCGCCAGTTGTTGTTGCTTGCCGGCACCGATAAGGTGGGCGACCGTAGGCACCACCGCCATCAATAATCCCCTCATAAACAGGAAGATGGGCAACCAGATGCTGTTGCCCACGGCCACTGCTGCCAGCGTGGTCGCGCTGTAGTTGCCCGCCATCAGGGTGTCGACCAGCCCCATTCCACTGGTTGCAATCTGGGCGGCGATGATGGGGGTGGCAAGGCCGACGAGCTGTTTGAGCTCGGTAGAGACGGCGTTGCTCCGGGAAGCTTCCATGGTGGAATCCGAAAGAGGTCAGGGGGCGCTATCTTAGCGCGACTGTGGCTGTGGTGATATGGTTGCTGGTGTGGAGATTGTCGCCGGTTGCGACAGGGGTCACTCTGGCATAAGCTGCAGCGCTTTAGGGTGTCTGCCCGGATTCAGGATCATCGATTAATGAAAATTATTGCCGACGAGAACATGCCTCTTGTGGAGGATTTTTTCTCCGGGTGGGGTAGCATTGTTCGTGTGCCCGGGCGGGAGATTAACGCCGCACATCTGCACGGGGCCGACCTGCTGTTGGTGCGATCGATAACCCAGGTCGGGCAAACGCTTTTGCAAGATAGTTCGGTGCGGTTCGTGGGGTCGGCAACCATCGGCACCGACCATATTGATCGCGAATGGTTGTCGCAACGTGGGATCGGCTTTAGCGCCGCGCCGGGTTGCAACGCCTTGGCGGTTGTACAGTATGTGCTCTCGGTGCTCGCAACCCTATGCGACTGGCGTCAGTGCACGCTGCCTGAGCTCAGGGTTGGAATTGTCGGTGCCGGAAACGTCGGCGGGCGGCTCTACCGGCAGCTCTCGGCGCTGGGTGTTCGCTGCCGTATTAGCGATCCGTTTCTGGATGACCCTGACCTCCCGCTTTGCCAGCTTGATGAGTTAATGCAGTCATCGGATGTGGTGAGTTTACACACCCCCTTAACCTGCGATGGTCCCCACCCGACCCGGTATTTGCTGGGCAGGGAGCAGTTGGAGCTGCTGCCTGAGGGGGCCTTGTTAATCAATAGCGGTCGTGGCCCGGTGGTGGATCAGGAGGCGCTACTGGCGACTATGAACAGCCGTACTGACTTGAGAGTGGCGCTGGATGTGTGGGAAACCGAGCCGGCAGTCTACATGCCGCTGCTTGAGCGCGTGGATCTGGCAACGCCCCATATTGCCGGTTATAGCCTCGAAGGACGGCTGCGGGGGACAGAGATGGTTTATCACGGGGCCTGTGACCTCTTTAACAAACCGCGCCAGCGGTCACTGCAGCAGTTGATGCCTTCACCGCAACTGGAGCGCCTCGTGTTGCACGGGGGCGAATTGCAAGCCGCTGACGCCGATGCATTGGCGCGCCGCTTGTGCCGTCTACTTTACGACGTGCGCGATGACGATCAGAGGATGCGTAACCACCTTCGCCGTTGCGGAAACGTAGCCGAGGAGTTTGACCGTCTGCGCAAACAGTATCCCGAGCGGCGAGAAAACAGCAGTTTGACCCTCGAACTATCGAACCCCATGGCGGGTTGCGGCGAGGGGCTTTCGAGTTTGGGGTTCAGAGTATTGGCTGGACAGAATTAAAACCGCCACAACGCAAATGGCAACAGAAATGGAGGCTGTAACAGGAGGTGTTATGAAGGGATCGGCAAGAGCATTTCGTTTGGGACTCATTATTAACCCTCTGGCGGGCATCGGTGGTGCTGTGGGGTTAAAGGGGAGCGATGGGCAGGCCATTGTGGAACAGGCATTTGCACTGGGGGCGGTACCCCATGCAGCCGATCGCACTCGTCATGCGCTGGAGGCGGTTGCTCCCTTGCAGGGGCAGCTGACGATTCTGACCTACCCGTTGGAGATGGGTGAGACCCTTGCCCGGGCCATGGGGTTTTCTGTAGAGGTGCTCGGTGAGATCGACAGTGGCCACACTGCGGCCGCCGATACCGAACGCGCCGCGCGGGATCTTCAGGCGGCGGGAGTGGATCTCATTCTTTTTGCCGGCGGGGATGGTACGGCCCGCAATATATGCCACTCGGTGGGGGAAGGGCAGCCGGTATTGGGGGTTCCCGCCGGGGTTAAAATTCACTCCGGTGTTTACGCTGTAACGCCGCAGGCCGCAGGAGAGGTGGTTCGCCAGTTGGTGACCGGTGAGCTGGTAACGATTGCCGAAGCTGAGGTGCGGGATATCGATGAAGATGCCTTTCGCGAGGGCCGCGTTAAGGCCCGCTACTACGGCGACCTTCTAGTGCCCCGGGCACATCAATATCTGCAGCGGGTTAAGCAGGGAGGTCGTGAAGTGGAGGAGTTGGTACTGCAGGATATAGCCGCAGGGTTGATCGAGGAGATGGACCCCGACGCGTTCTATGTGATCGGCCCGGGTACCACTACCCGCGGGTTGATGGAGGAGTTGGGGCTCGACAATACCCTGTTGGGGGTTGATCTGGTCAGGGATCAGCAACTGGTGGCAGTCGATGCCAGTGCCGAACAGTTGCTGGAGCTAACCCGGGGCGCGGAGGTTTATATTGTGGTCACTGCAATTGGCGGTCAGGGGCATATTCTGGGGCGGGGAAATCATCAGATCTCGCCACCGCTGATCCGCCGTGCCGGGCTCGACCATCTCCAGGTGATTGCGACCAAGTCCAAACTCTCCGAACTCGATGGCGCGCCGTTGCAGGTCGATACCGGCGAGCCGGAACTGGATCGGGCGCTGTCGGGCCATATGCGGGTGATAACCGGCTACAAGGACGCCGTGCTCTACCCCGTTGGGCTAAACGTCGAGTAGCAGTCCGCCTGGAATCCGGCTTAATGGATTCCCTGTATTCACGGGAATGAAGGGCAGAGCACCTTTTCTAGCGTTGTACCCTCAACTTCCTCCCCTTAAACCTTCCTTTTTCCTCGTCGTACCCGCGAAGGCGGGTATCCATAGCCACAGGCAGAGCTTTATCAGCGTTAAGCTAACTTTAAGGTAAGGCGAAGAGGTAGGATAAACCCGGGGAGGGTTGCCGGTACGGCCTCCGAAGGAGCGCACCGGCACGGTCGGTTGGTTAGCCCGCAGCTTGTAGCGCAGCGATGCGTTTTTCCAGTGGCGGATGGCTCATAAATAGCTCCGCCATGCTCTTTTTGCCATTGATGCCAAAGGCAACCAGTGAGCCCTCCAGCTGAGGCTCCGCATTGTTACGCAGGCGCTCAAGAGCCGCGATCATCTTGTGACGGCCTGCAAGCTGGGCGCCGCCGATGTCAGCCTTGAATTCACGCTGGCGAGAGAAGTAGGCCACCACCACGCTGGCGAGGATACCAAACAGCATCTCCAGCACGAACACCACGCCCATATAGGCAAACATGCCCAGTCCCTGGCCGTCCTCATCGTTCTGGCTGAGGAAACCGCTGATGATATTGGCGACGATTCGGGCGATAAAGATAACGAAGGTGTTTACAACACCCTGAATCAGCGCCAGCGTGACCATGTCACCGTTGGCAATATGGCTGACTTCGTGGCCCAGCACCGCCTCCGCTTCGTCCTGGTTCATCTTGTTGAGGAGACCGCTACTGACGGCAACCAGGGCATCATCACGCTTCATACCCGTGGCGAAGGCGTTAATGTCGTCAGCCGCATAAATGGCAACTTGGGGCATGCCGATACCGGCTTGTTGCGCCTGTCTGCCAACGGTTTCCAGTAGCCAGCGTTCGGTGGCGTTTTGGGGGGTGGTGATAACCTGAGCGCCGGTCGAGCGCAGCGCCATGGTTTTTGAGAGGGCCAGCGAGATCAGTGAGCCGCCAAAGCCGAATACCGCAGCGATCATCAGCAGGCCACTGGTACTGCGACCATCGATACCCAGTAGGCTCATCACAATGCTCAATACAAGCAGCACGGCCAGGTTGGTGATCAGAAAGAGTCCAATACGCTTCATAGGGTCAACTATCCTTTTTAAAATGTTAGTCAGGTTTTTAAAATATGCGGGTTAACCGTCGCTTTTCAATCCCTGCACTGTAAAGGGTATGCAAAGCCGGAGGTGCATAGGTGCCAGTGTGGCAGGCCTCTCAGGGTGGCAATATTCGTATTTAACGCAATCCTTGGGTGGATTGCGCAATGGAGTTGCTCGGCGGGGTGCCAGGAGCTAGCGGCTAAACAGCTCTAGCAGCAGGCGCCTCAGCGCCAATCCATCTTGTTGGTCCAGGGCGGTACGCAGTTGGTGAGCGAGGGTTCCCTGCTGGATGGCGACGGTTGCTGGCAGCCCTTCAAGGGGGACTAGCGGGGGGGTGACGGGTGCAGCCAGGGCCAGAAAGGCCCGTTCGGCCAATACCGCCTGGCCCAGCCCATCCTGGCGGGACTGGTCCAGGTAGCGCAGGTAGTGTTCGTCGGCTAACCACAGCATGCTACTAAAACACGCGAGGTGGCGGGCGCTGGGTATGCCAAACTCATCGAGCTCGAAGTCACCTATGATCTCATCGACGTAGATATCGCCCTTGCGAGGGAAATACCCGTAGAGTTTAAGTAGAATTCGCGCGCAATCCTGGTAAAAATCCTCGATATGGATGTCTGCCATGGCGTGGTCCTGTGCGGTTGAAAAGCGCTTAAAAGCCAGTAGCCCGAGGGCTATTGGCGGTATGTTTTGAGGAAGTGTCCCAGTCGTTCGATAGCCTGCTCCAAAATATCGACCCGAGGCAGGGTGACGATGCGGAAGTGGTCGGTCGCAGGCCAATTGAAGGCACTACCCTGTACTAGCAGGATCTTCTCCTGGCGTAGCAGGTCGAGCACCATGCGTTGATCGTCGATGATGGGGTATCGCTTGGGGTCGAGCCGAGGGAACAGGTAGAGGGCTCCCTTGGGTTTTACGCAGCTCACTCCCGGAATGTCGTTCAGCATCTCCCAGGCAAGATTGCGCTGTTCCAGCAAGCGGCCGCCGGGTAGCACCAGGTCATTAATGCTCTGGTAACCTCCAAGAGCGGTCTGGATTGCAAACTGGGTAGGAACGTTCGAACACAGGCGCATGGAGGCAAGGATGTCGAGACCTTCGATATAGCTGCTGGCGGGCAATCGGTGTCCGCTTATAGCCATCCAGCCAGAGCGGAAGCCAGCAGCCCGGTAAGACTTCGAAAGGCCGTTGAAGGTGATGATCAACAGGTCGTCGGCCAGCGATGCGAGCGAGGTATGCTCGGTGTCGTCGTATAAAATCCGGTCGTAGATCTCATCGGCGTAAACAATTAATGAATGTTCCCGCGCGATCTGTAGTAGCTCTCGTAACAGTTCAGGTGGATAAACCGCACCCGTTGGGTTATTGGGGTTGATGATGACGATGCCACGGGTTTTGTCGGTGATCTTGCTGCGGATATCGTCAGGGTCCGGATACCAGTCCGATTTTTCGTCGCATAGATAATGAATGGGTTTGCCGCCTGAGAGGCTAACCGAAGCGGTCCATAACGGGTAGTCCGGTGCGGGGATCAGCATCTCGTCCCCGTTGTTGAGCAGGGCTTGCATCGCCATCACGATCAGCTCGCTGACGCCGTTGCCGATATAGATATCCTCGATACCAACGTCCATCACGCCCTTTTTCTGGAAATCCTGCATAACCGCCTTGCGGGCGCTAAACAGTCCTTTGGAGTCGCAGTAGCCTTGCGCCTGGGGAAGGTTATGAATGACGTCCTGGATGATCTCTTCGGGCGCTTCAAAACCGAACGGAGCGGGGTTGCCGATATTGAGTTTGAGGACGCGGTGGCCCTCCTCCTCCAGGCGCTTGGCTTCTTGCAGTACCGGGCCACGAATGTCGTAGCAAACGTTGGCTAACTTCCCAGACTTTCTAATCTCCTTCATACCCCTTTCCGTTTGGCTCCCGTATCAGTGCAGCATGGATATTCGGCCACCGGGTTCGGTGGCGATATTGGAATCTGTTGGTACGTATCATACGGTTTGATCAGGGCAGTTGCATCATTAGTAAGCTGTTAGACCTTGCTGGACTCGACATTAGCGATGGGTTCAGGGCTGTGTTGGGGTTGCATAAATAAATTGTAGGCAATATAGTTGTACGAAATCATAAAGGAAGGCCCTATGAGTAATGATCTTTACGCGGTCACGTGCCGGACAATATCAGGAGAGGAGGTTACGCTGGACTCCTATCGAGACAATGTAATATTGGTCGTAAATACTGCCAGCAAGTGCGGTTTCACCCCCCAGTACAAAGGGTTGGAGGCGTTGCACCAGAAGTATGGTGGTCAAGGGCTGGTCGTGCTGGGCTTTCCCTGCAATCAGTTTCGTGAGCAGGAGCCGGAAGCAGAAGGGGAGATCGCGAGTTTTTGTGAAATGAATTTCGGGGTGAGCTTTCCTCTATTTGCCAAAGTCGATGTCAATGGCGACAATGCGCACCCGCTTTTCGAAATACTGAAACGATCGGCTCCGGGCGTGTTGGGTTCGAAAGGGGTGAAGTGGAATTTCACCAAATTCCTGGTCGCCCCGGGTGGAAAGCAAATTGTACGCTTTGCTCCCATGACCAAGCCGGCTGCGCTGGAATCGGAAGTGGTAGCGATGTTAAACGGGTAAAAGTAAAAGCACAGAGGCGCGCAGGCATAAACTATGAGTACAACCGAACAACTGAAACTCGAAAATCAGCTTTGCTTCGCACTCTATGCCGGTTCAAGGGCGATCACCCGCCTCTACCGTCCATTACTCGAACCTCTGGGGCTCACCTACCCACAGTATCTGGTGTTGTTGGTGCTGTGGGAGCGCCGCCCTCAGGCGATCAATGTTAAAGAGATTGGTGAAAAGCTGTGTCTGGATAGCGGTACGCTGACGCCCCTGCTGAAGCGTCTCGAGCAGTCGGCGCTGATCAAACGCCAGCGTTGTGAGCACGATGAGCGTGCACGGATGATCTCGTTAACTGCCAAGGGAACCTCACTGCGTGTGCAGGCCAGCTGTGTTCCAGGGAAATTGATGGAGGCAGCTCAAATGTCGACCGCTCAGGTTGTGGAGCTCAGGAACCAACTTAAAAGCCTGCTGGAGGCTGTGGAGTCGGCAGGGTAGGGCATCACTACAGGGGATTTCCTCCTGTCATGCCCGCGCCGGTTCTACACCTTGTCATGCCGCGAAGGCGGGCATCCAACCGAGAGTGCATTATGCTGGCAATGGATCTCCGCCTGCGCGGAGATGACGAAAGAGGACTATGTTGCGCTGTTAGCCGCTTCGTGAGCCTTGCTCCATTTATCGATTATCGCCGCCAGGTCCTGCTTTCTAAAGGGCTTGGATATATAGTCGCTCATTCCGGCATCCAGGCACTTTTGCCGATCTTCGCTGAGGGCGTTGGCGGTAAGGGCTATGATGGGGACGTTTTGAACTCCGTTAATTTGGCGCATGCGTCGGGTGGTTTGGTAGCCGTCCATAATCGGCATGTTGCAATCCATAAATATCAGGTCGAACGCTCGCACTCGGCATAGTTCGAGTGCGCGTTTGCCATTGCTGCAGAGAATAACCCTGTGCCCAAGGTGTTCCAGCATGGCTTCGGCGACTTTTTGATTGGTTTCATTGTCCTCCACGAGTAGCATCAGAAGTGAGCTGCTTTCGGGTTCGCTTTCAGTTTCGATATTGTCCGCTTTGTCGCTGAGGCGATAGTCCATAAGCCCTGCCAGCAGTTGAAACAGTTCGTTTCTCTGTAATGGCAGAGTTAATTGGGCTTCGTAGCCACGGGACTTGAGCTCGGGCCCGGCAATCTGGTCTCGCTGCGGAGCCGCGAGAATGATCCTCGCTTCGGGATCCTGTTGGCGGATCAATAGGGCGCTTTCGTCCGATTCAACGATTGCCAGAGTATGGTTCCGCTCAAACTGTGCCTGTTTTACTTTCCCACCAGAGTTATCACCCAGTGAGGTGTGTGGGACCTTCCAATGACTGAGGTGTTTGCCGAGAGAGTCCAGTAAACCGTGTTGGCATAGGCACAACACCGGCTCGATGCACAAGTTTTCAGGGAGTGTGGGCGCTGCAACAAGTTGCTTTCCCTGTGTCAGGGGTAAGGAGGCGCGGAAGGTGCTGCCCTGTCCGGGGCTCGACTCAATCTCCAGCTTGCCGTTCATCGCGTCGGTTAATTTCTGGCACAGGGCAAGCCCCAGTCCAGTGCCGCCGTATTTACGTGTGGTTGCTGTATCGGCCTGGGTAAAAGGTTTAAGAACCTCGTCCAATACGCTGGCATCGATACCGATACCGGTATCATGCACCTCGATAATAACCCGGATGACGTCGTTAGCTTCCGTGGCGAAACCAACACAAAGCTGTACCTCGCCCTGTTCTGTAAATTTGATCGCGTTCGAAAGGAGATTGGTGGCCAGTTGGTGGACGCGCACAGGGTCGCCGGTCACTCGCTCGGGTAGAAGTGGGTCGATATCTACGGAGAGATAGAGAGATTTTTGGGCCGCGTTTTCACTGAGTAGCCTTGCTGCTTGCTCAATGCAGCCGCGCAGATCAAAGTCGATCTGCTCTAACACCATTTTTCCTGAATCAAACTTTGACAGGTCAAGAATGTCATTTAGCAGTTGGGTCAGGATGGTGGCTGAGCTATAGGCAGTTTCCAGCTGCTGTCGTTGCTGGGAGGGAATGTCGCCCTCCAGTGCGAGGCTGACCATACCCAGCACGCCGTTGATGGGGGTGCGTATCTCATGGCTCATGTTAGCAAGAAATATCGAACGTGCATTTGCCATTGACTCGGCATCGCTACGGGCTTTGTCGAGCTGGGCGTTGCTGGAAACCAGCTGACGGTTAGCGCGACTGAGGTCTGCGGTACGCTGTTCAACCACCGACTCCAGCTCACTAAGGTGCTTTTGCAGCCGGTCTTCAGCGGCAAGTCGCCGTTTCAGGTTGGCACGTATGCTACTGACGTGTTCATTGGTAGCCGCCACCAGCACCCCAATCTCATCAGCTTCATGGCCGACAGGGCACGGGATCGGGCTGGCACCGTCTCGCTCCGGATTGCGACGACTGATGGAGTCGATCAGTTTAACCAGCGGCTTGGTTAGCATGGCGTAGAACAGGACCAGCAAGATGATGGAGAGCACAAGGCTGCGAATAAACCCACTGAGCAGGGTGAATCCAGCCCGTTTCAGAAACGCGGAACCAATGGCAAAGGTGTCTACTTCAAGGTGGAGGTAACCCAGTTCTTCGTCGGGGTCGTGGAGCACTTGCAGTTGCTCACGGTACTCCCGGCTGCGGCCGAACAGCAGGTCACTGATCTCACGGTAGCGTGAGTCGGTTTGTTCGCGCTTGGAAAAGGCGAGGGTTGTTCGGGTATTGTCAACGATCTCTGCACTGATAATGATCGGCGATTCCAGCAATCCGGACACCAGCTCCTGGGCCAGCTCGGAATCTATGTTGTACGCAATGCGCGATGCCGGGTTATGGGTGATATCGATGATCGCTTTAACCTGGCTATCGATGGACTGCTTCTCGTTCAGGTAATCGATCGAAATCTGGGCAACGCTCAGCGCCGTCCCGAGCAAAAAAGCTAGAATAACGGTGTTTCTGGCCTGTTTATAGGAGAGGCGATCGCTTAAACGGATATTCATGGGAGCAACGACAGATCAAAGCTAGTCATAGACGTTCTTTTTCTTCCACTCATCCTCCGGTGATGACGCCTCGTCCAGCTTTTGACTCAGTTCATTGTCCTGATCGGCTTGTGCGCGCTGCTCATCCGTCATGCGTGAGCGCTCCTCCTCCTCTTGCAGGTGCTTGATTAGGGCGCGGAGTTTCTGAATCTGCTCGGTATACTGGTTGCTATCGTTATTTTTGGTCAGGTCGGCAGAGGCGCGCATGTAGTGGTGCAACGCCAGCTTGATTTTGCCGTCGCGGCGGGCCTGGGCAGCCATATTTCGCAGGGCATCGTATCCGGTCACTACCAGCAGGTGTTTCAATAACGCGTTGTGTTTTTTTGCATCATTTTTGCTGATTCTTCCTGCCTTAGCGCCCGTTACCAAAACCCGGTGAGCATCCTGTAGCAGGTTTTTGATTTCACTCGCCTGAGCTTCGTTAGTGATCGGGACGGGTTGTGTTGGTGGAGGGGAGGGCGCGGCCATCTCCTCACGGGTTAGCTCTATGCGTTTTTGAACATTAGGCTGCTGCTCTTTGGGTACGAAGGGAAGCATCTGGTTCAATGTGAACAGTTTTTCAGGCAGCAGAAAGGTTAGCAGACCTTTTTGGAGGTAACTGTGGGGAAGGTCGGCCTGAATATAATCGATGCGCCGGATCCGGTCGTTGCCTTCGGCTACTTTGCGCGCACGTTCGAGCTTGGCATTCTCCAGAGCGTGATTGATATAAGCTACGCCGATCAAGCCCAGCACCGCAAATACAATAATGCCACTGATAGCTAAGGGGTCCACTCCGCTGCTCCACTTACGAGTTATGTCTATTTGGAATAATTATTATCGTTAAATTTAACTATAACCGATGGAATTCCACAATTATAGCTGCCCGGGGGTAGGATGACAGTGAGCGTCGGCGCGTCGCGCCTATGCAGGCAATGGATCTCTGCCTGTGCGGAGGTGACTCTTCCTCCTGTCATGCCCGCGAAGGCGGGCATCCATTTGGGTAAGCACGATGCCGGTAGTGGATCTCCGCCTGCGCGGAGATGACACTTTTGAAGTACGGAGATGACCCTTGGTATGCTCGGAGAGGATTCTTCCTTCCTTGTCGTGCCCGCGAAGGCGGGCATCCAGGATAAGGAGAGCAGGGGGGCGATGGGTTGTCTTGCAATCGGGCCCGACAACAGGCGCTGCTGTTGGGCCCGAACGGGTGTTACAGGGAGAAGGCTAGTGGTATTTAACCTCATCCTTGTGGTCCGCACGAATCACGGTACCGGCAGTGCCCTTAATGATATCGAGGGCCTGTTCCAGTGATCCGATTCCACCAATTTTTCCGCCGGAGCGCACAAACGCATTGGCGGCTTCAACTTTGGGCCCCATGGAACCCGCAGCAAACCCGTGCTCTTCCATCTGTTCAGGGGTCGCAGTTTTGATGGTTTTCTGGTCGGGCTTGCCCCAGTTGACCGCTACACCCTCGACATCGGTCAGCACCAGCAGGGCATCCGCTTTGAGGTCGATGGCCAGTACGGTGGAGGCGCGGTCTTTATCGACGACGGCTTCAACGCCTTGCCACTTACCGTTGTCATCCCGGGCGACCGGTACGCCGCCACCACCGGTGCAGATCACCATGGTGCCCGTATCGACCAGCTGCTTGATGGAATTGAGCTCCACGATGGACTTGGGCATCGGGGAGGGGACGACGCGACGGAAAAACTCACCATCGGCTTTCATGAAGTAACCCTTGGTACGGGCCAGCTCCGTAGCCTGCTCCTGGCTATAGATGGGTCCCACAAACTTGTCGGGACTGCTGAACGCGGGGTCCTTGGTGTCGACGACGGTCTGGGTAAAGAGGCCCGCGATATGGGCATCGGGTAATTCGTTGCGAAGCGCCTTCTCGAACTCGTATCCGATCATGCCCTGGGTTTCAGCACCCAGCACATCGAGAGGGTAGTTGCTGACATCTGCGTAGGCTTCGTTCTGCAAAGCCAGGAGTCCCACCTGGGGTCCGTTACCATGGGTCAGGACAACGGTGTGCTCCTTGGCCACCTTGGCAATGGCTTTGGCGGCAATTTCGATGTTGCGCTTTTGGTTTTCAGCTTCCAGAGGCTCGCCCCGCTGCAGGATAGCGTTGCCTCCAAGTGCAATGACGACTAACATTTTGAACTCCTCTCATGAGGGGCGCTGGCTGTCCGTGACCCTTTCAACTTTCGCGGGTAGCCAGCGGTTATCTGCCGTAGATCAGGGATCTTACTGTCCGAGGGTTGCCACCATCACAGCCTTAATGGTGTGCATACGGTTCTCGGCCTGGTCGAACACGATGGACGCAGCAGACTCGAACACCTCGTCGGTGACCTCGAGGCCATCCAGCCCATACTTCTGGAAGATCTCCTCGCCAATGGTGGTTTCACGGTTGTGGAACGCTGGCAGGCAGTGCATGAACTTTACGTTGGGGTTGCCGGTCGCTTCCATGGTTTCCTTATTTACCTGATAGGGAACCAGCTCCTTGATGCGCTCTTCCCAAACAGAGTCAGGCTCACCCATGGATACCCATACGTCGGTATAGAGGAAGTCGGCACCCTTAACGGCCTCTTTCACGTCGGTAGTCAGAGTGATCTTGGCACCGGTGGTTTTGGCGATCTCCTTGGCAACCTGAACCAGCTCAGGAATGGGGCGGCAGTGCTCAGGGGCGGCCATGCGGAAATCCATGCCCATCTTGGCGGCGCCGATCATCAGCGAGTCACCCATATTGTTGCCGCCGTCACCCAGGTAGGTGAAGGTGATGTCGTTGAGCTCCTTGCCGCTGTGCTCCTTCATGGTGAGGAAGTCGGCCAGGATCTGGGTGGGGTGGAACTCGTCGGTCAGGCCGTTCCAGACGGGAACACCGGCGTGCTTGGCCAGGTCTTCAACCACGGTCTGGCCAAAGCCACGATACTCAATACCATCGTACATGCGGCCCAGAACCCGAGCGGTATCCTTCATCGACTCTTTCTTGCCGATCTGGGATCCGGTGGGGCCGAGATAGGTAACATGAGCGCCCTGGTCGTAAGCGGCGACTTCAAACGCGCAGCGGGTACGGGTTGAGGTTTTCTCAAAAATCAAAGCGATGTTCTTGCCGGTAAGGCGCTGAATCTCGTTACCAGAGTATTTGGCAACCTTAAGGTCATCGGAAAGACGAATCAAAAACTGGATCTCACGAGGAGTCAGGTCTTCGAGTTTCAGAAAGTGGCGGTTGCGAAGATTGAAAGCCATGATCAAATTCCTTCTTTAATAGGTAGTGTTATTTCATGCCCCGGTTCAGGTGAACAAGGACAGCGTGATAAAGGGTGGCCGCCTGAGCGGCCACCGGGTTATGGGTTAAATACCGTCTCGCTCGATCGGGCAGCTCATGCAGCGAGCGCCGCCTCGGCCGCGACCCAGGTCTTCACCAGGGATCGGCAAGACAGTAATGCCAGCCGCTTCCATCTTTTCGATGGTGTACACGTTACGCTCATAGCCGATCACCACACCAGGGCGCACGGTCAGTACGTTGTTGGCATCGTTCCACTGTTCGCGTTCTGCTTCAAATACGTCACCGCCGGTGGTGACCAAACGCAGCTCCGGTACACCCAGCGCACGGGCAATGGCGTCGGTGAAGCGATCCTTGACACGGTTGAAGACGATCTCGCCGGGCTGGTTACCCGGGGTAAGTTCCCACGCGGCGATGTCGTCACTCATGATATCCGGGTACACGGTAAAGCAGTCAAGGTCCATGTGGGTCATGACGGTGTCGAGGTGCATGCAGCTGCGGGCCTGGGGTAGTTGCAGCGCGATCACCTTGTTGGCCTGGCCGGTACGGAACAGGTTTTGCGCAAGCAGTTCGACGCCCTGGGGAGTCGTACGCTCGGACATCCCAATCAGTACTGCGCCCTTACCGATAACTAATACGTCACCACCCTCAATAGTGGATAGCTCGAAGTTACGGTCCTCATCGCCGAAGTAGATCTCGAAATCGGCGTCTTTGAACATGGGGTGGAATTTGTAAATGGCGCGCAGGTGCACAGTTTCGCGCTTACGAGCGGGTTTCATCATGGGGTTAACCGATACGCCACCATACACCCAGCAAGAGGTGTCACGGGTAAACAGGTGGTTAGGAATCGGGTCCATAATAAAGTCGGTTTGTTTCATTACCTGCAGGGTAGGGCTGCCGATCTCGGAGTTGAGCTCCGCTACGGTCAGGCCGCCCATGAGGTGAGAGGCCAGTGTGTTGTTGTCTAGCTGCTCGTAATAGGCCCTGACTTCCCTGGCTAGAGCCGGGCCGTAACGAAACTGGGAGATCTGGCGATCCAGTACCCAGGTCTTAGCCTCTGGAATGGCCAGAGTTTCAGCCAGAACTTCCCTTAGCAGGAAAACCTCCACCCCTTCGTTGCGCAGGGTTTGTGCAAACACATCGTGCTCTTTGCCTGCTTGCTCGACCCTGAGCACGTCATCAAACAATAGGTCTTCACAATTGGTTGGCGTCAAACGGCGCAGGGAAAGCTCCGGCCGGTGCAGCATTACTTTGTGCAGTTGACCAATTTCAGATCCTACATAAAAGCGAGACATTGTGTTTCTCCTTGCTATCTAGAAATTAACGGCGTGGCAATCGGCCCCGGCGGTGTTCCTTTAGGGCTGTTGGGTGTTGCTGGCCGCCTCGAAAAGTTATGTGTTCAGACTAGACCTGTGATCGGCCTTTGGCATTACGTAAAAATACTGAATCTGATGTGTAGCGATACACTCCTTGTACGTACAGTTGGCAATATTGGATCACGGGGATAGAGAGTTGGAGAGGCAGGGATCGAATAATCCGAGCGTGGTCCATCACTGGTCGATAAGTATGTACAAACTAGCGTCCCTGTCCAGAATGATTTCTACCATAAGTATAGTCAGTTGAGCACCCAGTCGCCTTGGGGTTGGCGATGGGAAGAAAAAAATGTCCCCAACGCGCGATTCGGAATCTTGCCGCTCCCTCGTAGTCTATTATAGATAAAGAGGAGCTAATTCATTGGGCCGGCGGGTGGAAAAGCGGTAGGTAGCCAACTACCCTGAATCCGATTGAGTTGGGTGAGGCGATGTCATTGTGCGCAGGCAGTGACATTTGGCAGTGGACACCAGAGGCGTTCGGTCAAATTGCGAAAACCGGTCATATATTGAAAGTTATTATCAAGTATTGAAATATCGAAAATCAGTTTTTATGACTACGGGTTGAAATCGGTGGTGATAGTTCTCACCTTTGAGTGCTGAAGGAACAGCAAGATGCCAAAACGGAAAGTTGACCTGTATCACACAAGCGTCCGGTTGTTGTCGCGCCACCCCCAAAAAAGCGTCATTTCTTCGGTAAACCCCTATCGACTTTCCTCAAGTACGGATGGTCTCATCGATCCCCGAGGACAATACTCGACGAGTAAATTTTTTATTGGTCATGTCTGTCCACTGTCTCTTTCCGGAAATAACTCCCGGGTGCGCAGGAAGCAGCATGAGTACTAAGCAACACACCTGACGTGGGTGTAAGGATGCAAACCATGAGTAAGTTCAAGTTCCCCACCGCCTATACGGTGCTCTTTGTGTTGATCGCAGCGGTTGCTGCATTGACCTGGGTCGTGCCAGCAGGCCAATACGATCGTGTAATGAACGAAGACCTCGGTAAAGAGGTGCCGGTATCGGGCACCTATAAAGAGGTCGAGGCTAATCCCCAGGGCCCGGTAGATATGATCCTGGCGCCCATCGACGGCCTTTACGATCACAATAGCTACGAAGCCAACGCCATCGATGTTGCCCTGTTTGTGCTGATCATTGGTGGATTTTTGGGCGTGGTCACCAAGACGGGGGCTATCGACGCGGGCATCGAGCGGGTAACCCATAAGCTCGAGGGTCGTGAAACCCTGATGATTCCGATCTTGATGGCACTCTTTGCCGCAGGGGGGACGGTATACGGCATGGCGGAGGAGACGATTCCCTTCTATGCCCTGTTAATACCGGTCATGATCGCAGCTCGTTTCGACGCAGTCACCGCGGTAGCAACCATCCTCTTGGGTGCCGGTATTGGAACCCTGGGTTCTACCATTAACCCGTTCGCTACGGTCATCGCGGCTAATGCCGCAGGCATTCCCTTTACCGACGGTATGATCCTGCGTCTGGCGCTGCTGATTATCGGTTGGGCAATCTGTGTAGCCTTCGTGATGCGCTATGCCAAGCGGGTACAGGCTGATCCTTCTCTCTCTATCGTTGCTGACATGAAAGAGTCTAACGAGGAGCACTTCCTGGGCAGCAAAAGCACCGAGGCGACCGAGCTGACCGGGGTGCGTTCATTCATCCTGTTGCTCTTTGCCGCTACCTTCGGTGTCATGATCTACGGCGTAGCCGTGGCGGGTTGGTGGATGGCCGAGATCTCCGGCTTGTTCCTGGCCTCTGCGATCATCATCGGCCTGATCTATCGGCTCAGTGAGGAGGATCTCACATCAAGCTTTGTCGATGGTGCTCGTGACCTGTTGGGTGTTGCACTGATCATCGGTATTGCCCGCGGTATCGTGGTGGTAATGGATGCCGGAAACATGACCGACACCGTGCTGTTTCACGCCGAGCAAGCCGTCAGTGGGCTCTCCTCTGTGGCCTTTATCAACGTGATGTACTGGTTGGAAGTGGTGTTGAGCTTCCTGGTGCCCTCATCTTCTGGTTTGGCGGTGCTGACCATGCCGATAATGGCGCCTTTGGCCGATTTCTCCGGTGTGGGCCGTGACCTTGTGGTGACCGCGTACCAGAGTGCCAGCGGTATCGTGAACCTCATCACCCCAACCTCTGCTGTTGTCATGGGTGGTTTGGCGATTGGCCGCGTACCCTACGATCGCTGGTTGAAGTTCGTAGCGCCTTTGCTGCTGATCCTCACCGTACTGATCACCGTGGTATTGAGTGTGGGTGCGATGATCTAGACGATCATCCCGATGTGAACCAAGCCCGGCCTAGCGCCGGGCTTTTTAGTGGGCAGGGTTTAATCCTTCACCCCGTCATCCTCGCGAATGCGGGGATCCACCGTTGGTTATAGCAGAGCTACTTATGCCACCACTGTCCTTACGGGCTCTTGCCATTTTCTTTGGTTGATCTCGTTGGCTTTGACTGTCCGGGAGCACCGACAACAGCGTTGCTGAAATGCTTGTAGCATTCTGCTACAATGCTGTGTGTTTGAGTTGAAGTGAGGAGATCATCATGGCAAAAGCGTCATCCCCTGTAAGATTGCAGCAAGATCTGATGGAATCTGCGAAGTTGGCGGGTGAACGCCTGCATCGCAGTGCCGCAGAGCAGATTGAGTATTGGGCCAGTATCGGCCGCAGTGTCGCCAATGTCGTGGACCCCGATAGCCTGCTGGATGTCTCTACGGGGCTTGCACGCTTGAAAATCGAGCCTGTGGCATCGCCTGCTATCAACCCCGAGGATGTTTTTGCTGGCCTTGAGCGAGATCGGCAGAATGGCCTTTTAGCCTCTTCGATTACCAGCAGCCCCCTGCGTTATCAGGCGTCCTCCACCCACCCCGGTTTGCTGGAGCAGATTGATGCCCAGGGCAGGGTGACGTTAGGGCAGTTCAAGTCAGGAGTGTTTGCGGTCTATGCAGGCTGATGGATGCAGGGTCATTGTCCATCGTCCTGGCGATAGTCGGGTGACGGCGCCGCACACCAAGGGCCTGACCGGTACCCGTATAGGTGGCCACCCTGGGCGACCCGATATGAAGGGGGGGAACTCTTGAACCCACCCAAACAGCTGTGGTTGCTCGCTGGCGGTAATGGCGCGGGTAAAAGTACCTTTTACCGAACTCGTCTGGAGCCCCTTGGCGTTCCCTTCGTTAATGCCGATATCATCGCCCGGGAGCTCTACCCCGACGCGCCGGAAGCCCATAGCTATTTTGCCGCCAAAATAGCCGAGCAAAGGCGCTTCGCCCTGCTGCAGGAGGGCCGTAGTTTTTGCTTTGAAACCGTTTTTTCCCATCCCTCGAAGATCGATTTTGTAGGTCACGCCAAGGCCCTGGGGTATGAGGTGGTGCTGGTGTTTATTCATCTGGAGTTATCGGCCCTCAACAACGCCCGGGTATCGCAGCGGGTCGAGGAGGGTGGGCATCATGTTCCCCCTGAAAAAGTCGAAACTCGAATCCCTCGGGTGCTAGCAAACATCAAGGTCGCGATCCCCCTCTGTGATCAGGTCTATTTGCTGGATAACTCCCGCGCAGACAACCCCTTTATGGTCGTCGCCAAACTGCACCAGGGTGATATCGAAAGCGGGGACGTGGCGCTGCCCGATTGGGCGCATAGCCTTTTGCAACCCTGATCGCCTGGTGTGGACTATAGTGAATTTCTTAAAGGCGAAGGAACGCCCTCTTTAGCGGTAAATATCATTTTTTTAGGAAAAGCAGATAACAGGGATCGTTATGCAGATACTCCACCACGGCGCTTTGGATGGCGTCACCGGCTCCTGCCACCAACTGCGGCTCGACAGTGGCCACTCCATTCTGGTCGATTGCGGCCTCTTTCAGGGCGATGAGGCTCGGGGCAGGGCGGGTGCCGGCTCCCTGGCGATCGAATTCCCCCTCGATGGCGTCGCTGCACTGGTCGTCACCCACGTGCATATCGATCACGTAGGCCGAATTCCCTGGCTGATTGCGGCCGGTTTTCGCGGCCCCATTCTCTGCTCCGAACCCTCTGCGCTGTTGCTGCCGTTAGTCCTGGAAGACGCGTTTCGTCTGGGTGTGAGTCGAGATGAGGGGCTGCTGAACAACTATATGGCAGTGATCAAACAGCGCATCGTGCCGCTTGCCTATGGGCACTGGCGCAATGTCGATCCGCTCTCCACGAGCCTTGCACCCCCAAATGATGAACTGCGCATTCGCCTTAAACCGGCGGGTCATATCCTTGGCTCCGCGTACGTTGAATGTGATCTCAAAGAGCGAAATGGCAATACCCGGGTGGTTTTTTCCGGCGATCTCGGTGCGCCCCATGCGCCGCTACTTCCGGCACCCAAGTCGCCCTATGGAGCGGATGTTGTGGTGTTGGAGAGTACCTACGGTGATCGCCTGCACGAAGGTCGCCGCACCCGGAGCCAGCGTTTGAAATCCGCGCTGGAGCGCGCGTTAAGCGACAAGGGCGTGGTGCTGATACCGGCGTTCAGCATCGGCCGCACCCAGGAGGTGCTCTACGAGATTGAGGGCATTATTCATAGCGCTATAAGAAAGGGTGGGTCCCGAAAGCAAGGCTCAAACTCAGGGCTTGGACTCGATTGGCAGCGCCTTAATATCGTCGTCGACTCGCCCCTGGCAGCGCGTTTTACCGAGGCCTACCGACAACTGAAACCCTTCTGGGATAAAGAGGCTCACCAGCGCCTGCGCCAGGGACGCCATCCGCTAGCGTTCGAGCAGCTCACGACTATCGATAGCCACCGTTCGCACCAGCGGCTGGTCAGTGGTCTTGCGCAGAACCCTCAGCCATTAGTGATCATCGCCGCCAGCGGCATGTGCGCCGGGGGTCGTATCGTCAATTACCTCAAGGCACTGTTGGGTAACCCTACCACCGACCTGCTCCTGATCGGCTATCAGGCCCGGGGGACGCCCGGTGCGGATATTCAACGCTATGGCCCCAAAGGGGGCTATGTAATGCTCGATGGTGAGCGTGTCACTATCAAGGCCGAGGTCACCACCCTCAGCGGCTATTCCGCCCATGCCGACCAGGCCAACCTGGTAAATTTCATCCAACGTATGCGCAAACGCCCCCGCGAGGTGCGGTTGGTGCATGGGGATGCGGGGGCGAAGGCTGGGTTAAAAATCGGGTTACAAGAGATAGTAAATGAGGTTGTCATCCCGTAGGGGCCCATAGGCTAAGCGTAGGGCGCCGAATGGCAGGCTTGTAGGTTGGCGAGCCCGTCGGTTAGTTGTATTAGTGCTAAGTGATAGTATAGTGATACTTTGTTTTCTATCTGAAGTGTCTTGGGGTGTTATTTATGAAAGTTGAACTTGTCACAACGCTCAAGAGGCAGGCGACCAAAATCCTGGCGGATCTTCGTTCCACCAAGGAGCCGGTTATGATCACGGAGCACGGTAAACCATCGGCTTACCTGGTTGACGTAGCAGACTATGAATTTATGCAGCGCCGGCTCGCTATTCTTGAAGGTATCGCTCGGGGTGAACGTGCAGCCGCAGATGGGAAAGTATTTAGCCACAGTGAGGCACGAGAAAAACTGGCGAAATGGCTGAGTTGATCTGGACCGAGCCGGCGCTGGCTGATCTGGGTGAGCTTGCGGAGTACATTGCGCTGGATAACGCTTCTGCAGCAAAGGCATTCGTTCAAGCGGTATTGAGTGCCGTCGAGCGTCTCGCACAGTTCCCCGAATCCGAGCGTACGCCTCCTGAGTTGCCCCAGTTGGGTTATCGAGAGGTTATAGTGCCTCCGTGCCGTGTCTTCTATAAAGTTGCTGGTGATTCAGTTCTGCTGCTTTTTGTGCTTCGAGAGGAGCGCGATCTAAGGAACTTTATGTTGAGCCTGGGTGACAACTGAGCACTAACCAAGTGATTACACGCAGGCTTACAATGCCATACCCGCCCACAACCTATAACGCGCACCCCAGGGCGCCATAAGCACAGCGCATCAGCCCGAATTGTACCTTTCGCAGTACTATCCCTGCACCTCCCTCTGCCACACTCGAACCTCCCCCTGTTATCCTCGCCCCCCCCCCGTCATCCTCGCGAATGCGGGGATCCACCGTTGGTTAAATGGATGCCCGCCTGCGCGGGCATGACAGTAGGTAAGCAGGCATGACGATAGGTAAGAGGGCATAAGAGCAGACTCGTACCTCTCCCTGTCATCCTCGCACCCCCTTTGTCATCCTCGCGAATGCGGGGATCCACCGTTGGTTAAATGGATGCCCGCCTACGCGGGCATGACAGTAGGTAATCAGGCATAAGAGCAGACTCGCACCTCTCCCTTCATCCTCGCACCCCCTTTGTCATCCTCGCGAATGCGGGGATCCACCGTTGGTTAAATGGATGCCCGCCTACGCGGGCATGACAGTAGGTAATCAGGCATAAGAGCAGACTCGCACCTCTCCCTTCATCCTCGCACCCCCCTTGTCATCCTCGCCCCCCCCCCCCCGTCATCCTCGCGAATGCGGGGATCCACAGCTGCTTCTGATCGGCTATCAGGCCCGGGCATGCCCGGTGCGGATATTCAACGCTACGGCCCCAAAGGCGCTATGCAGTGCTCGATGGTGAGCGTGTCACTATCAAGGCCGAGGTCACCACCCTCAGCGGCTATTCCGCCCATGCGACCAGGCCAATCTGGTAAATTTCATCCAACGTATGCGCAAACGCCCCCGCGAGGTGCGGTTGGTGCATGGGGATGCGGGGGCGAAGACTGGGTTGCGTAACCATCTAGAGAGGTGTGTACGGAAGGGGGGCGCTATTGAATAAGTGGGATGTTTGATAGCTTGTGGGCGGGTGATTACCAGAGGTCATGGTCAGGGAGGCTCGTTGGTTCACAAATTAGTGCTATCGCTTCAGGGACATTGTCCTATGGCAGGATAACTAATGTATATTGGGCCCTGTTTGCAAGGATTCGGCGCTATGAAGGTTACGGTATTTGGGACAGGTTATGTTGGGTTGGTAACCGGGACCTGTTTGGCTGACGCTGGCCACGATGTTGTCTGCGTGGATATAGATAAGAAAAAAATAGAGATGCTTAATAAGGGGGAAGTTCCAATTTATGAGCCTGGATTAGAGGCGGTGATCAAAAAAGGTACAAATAGTGCCCGCTTAAGTTTTACGACTAATGCAGAATATGCGGTTCAGCATGGATTGTTCCAGTTTATAGCTGTCGGTACCCCACCAGATGAGGATGGATCTGCGGATCTAAAGTATGTATTTGCTGTTGCAGATACAATTGCAAAATTCATGGATAGTTATAAGGTCATAGTTAATAAGTCGACAGTCCCTGTAGGGACAAGAGATGAGGTCCGCAGGCGAGTATGTAGTCATTTAGATTCGAATCGGAAAAAACTAGATTTCGATGTGGTATCAAATCCCGAATTTCTCAAGGAAGGCGCTGCGCTTCACGACTTTATGAAGCCCGACCGGATCATTGTAGGAAGTCAATCATTCCGTGCGATCGAGCTACTCAAAGAACTCTATTTGCCATTTAATCGTAACCATGACCGTTTGATAGTAATGGATCCTCGGTCGGCAGAGCTGACTAAGTATGCGGCCAATGCGATGTTGGCGACGAAAATTAGCTTTATGAATGAGTTAGCCAATCTAGCGGAACACGTAGGCGCAGACATTGAAAACGTTCGTAATGGAATAGGCTCAGATAATAGAATTGGATACTCATTTATCTATCCTGGCTGCGGGTATGGAGGTTCTTGTTTTCCTAAAGACGTGGCTGCTCTAGGAGAAACAGCTCGAGATGTCGGTTTTACCGCTGATTTACTGAAAAGTGTTGAGAAAGTTAACGATAAGCAGAAAAAGGTACTCTTCGAAAAAATCAGCAAACACTATCGAGGAGAGTTGTCTGGGAAAGTTTTCGCACTTTGGGGGCTTTCCTTTAAGCCTAATACTGACGATATGAGAGCCGCTCCAAGCCGAGTTGTTATGGAAGCGTTGTGGGAGGCCGGTGCGAGCGTAAGAGTGTTTGATCCTGAAGCCATGAATGAGTGCCGAAGAATTTATGGTGACCGTGAGGGGCTACTGTACTGTAAAAATCCAGATGAAGCTCTGGAATGCGCAAACGCGCTAGTTATAGTGACCGAGTGGCAAATATTTCGCAGTCCTGATTTTAATATAGTTAAAGCTGCCCTTAGGGAGCCTGTCATATTTGATGGCCGCAACATATATAATCCCGGGCATTTGAAGAAAAGTGGTTTTACTTATTACGCCATAGGGCGAGGAGACTCTGTTAAGTGAAAATTCTAGTTACGGGGTCTGCTGGATTTATCGGTTCAGCTCTTGTTTTACGCCTACTGGAGAGAGGCGATCATGTAGTTGGTATCGATAACCACAACGATTATTACGACCCAAAATTAAAAGAGGCTAGGTTACTTCGTCACGCCGATCACAGAAATTATACTCACTTTAGAATGGATTTGGTGGATCGAGAAGCGGTTAAGGATATTTTTGCACAAGAAAAACCTCAAAAAGTAGTCAATCTAGCGGCCCAGGCTGGCGTGCGCTACTCAATAGATAACCCTTTGGCGTATATCGATTCAAACCTGGTGGGGTTTGGGCACATCTTGGAAGGGTGCCGTCACAATGATGTAAAACATCTTGTATACGCATCTTCGAGCTCCGTTTATGGTAGCAACTGTAAGATGCCATTTTCGGTGCATGATAACGTGAATCATCCCCTAAGCCTCTACGCAGCCACAAAGAAAGCGAACGAACTGATGGCCCATACCTATAGCCATCTATATCAGATTCCAACCACAGGGTTACGTTTTTTCACAGTATACGGGCCTTGGGGAAGACCGGATATGGCGCTGCAAAAGTTTGCCCACGCAATTACAAATGGCGAACCTATTCAATTGTACAATTATGGTAATCATCGGCGTGACTTTACCTATATTGATGACATTGTGGAGGGAGTGATTCGAGTTTTGGATCAGCCCGCGGAGCCTGATTTTAGTTGGTCTGGTGATCTCCCGGACTCTGGCTCCAGTCATGCGCCATGGCGTCTATATAATATAGGAAGTAATAACCCAGTCGAGCTCAATGATTATATATCTACATTAGAAAAGGCCTTGGGAAAAAACGCTATTAAGGAGTTTTTACCCATGCAGCTTGGCGATGTGCCGGATACTTTCGCGGACGTGGATGACCTCGTGACCACTTTTGGGTATAAGCCATCTACTTCTTTAGATGAGGGTGTAGAGAAATTTGTTGATTGGTTTAAAGAGTTTTATTAATACTCATGTGTTTTTTAAAAAATAAAAAGCACTAAGCATGTTGGCGTCGCACGGTAAGAAGTTTTTTCGGTAAACATTCCACGAAATTTAGTAATGATGGTGTGGGGTTCATGAGTGATATCGGATTAAGTTATGAGGATGCTAGTTGTTGCCCTGTTATAGTTTTTTGTGATTAGTCTATTGAATAACCAGTGGAAATAATGTTGGAGCATAGCCAGAAATGATACCGGTCACTAAGCCTTTTTTACCTAACAAGGAAAAGCTAAAAAGCTACATAGATGGTATCTATGATAGAGGTATTCTGACGAACTATGGACCACTGGTGCAGGAGCTAGAGCGACGCTTGCAAGATAGATTTGATGTTGATCATGTAATTTTGGTGGCAAATGGGTCTATGGCGTTACAGGTAGTGTATAAAGTTCTGGAGCTGGAAGGGGAGGTGGTGACCACACCTTTTAGTTTTGTAGCTACAACCAGTACGATGGTTTGGGGAGGGCTGAAGCCAGTATTTGCAGATATAGATCCCGCTACTTTTAATATCGACCCTGATAATATTGATTCGATTATTAGTAATCGAACCTCTGCTATTGTTCCCGTCCATGTCTTTGGTAACCCCTGCAATGTAGAGGCGATAGAGTCGATTGCAAAAAAATATCAGCTTAAAACTATCTATGATGCTTCACATGCGTTCGATGTGGTTTATAAAGGGAAAAGTATTTTTGGTTGCGGTGATGTCAGCACGATCAGTTTTCATGCGACAAAACTATTCCATACTATAGAGGGTGGGGCAATAGTTACTCGTGATGCTGCGTTAGCGAAAAAAATTAGGCTTGCTACTAATTTTGGCTTTACCGGGCCGGGAAAGATTGATGCTTTAGGAATTAATGCGAAGATGAACGAATTTGAAGCAGCAATGGGGCTGTGTGTATTAGATGAAGTGGATCATATAGCAAACGCAAGGAAGTGTATAGTAGAGACATATGAGTTAGCGTTAGAAGGGAAAGTTGGATTTCAGCGATTTCAGGCTGAAACTAAAAAGAATTTCTCTTACGCTCCTGTTCTTTTTAGTAATTCTGATCGGGTTTTTGAGGTTGAGCAACGCCTTAATGAATCGGGTATTTATCCAAGAAGGTATTTTTACCCGTCGTTAGACTGTTTGTCTTATTTGCCTGGTAGCCCCTCGTGTACGGTATCAAGGGAGCTATCAGAGAAGATATTATGTCTTCCAGTGTATGTGGGACTTACTGACGGCGAGCAGGCGAAAATTATTAAGATTATTGAGGATGCATTATGAGAGTTTCAGTAATGCAACCATATTTTATCCCGTACCTGGGATACTGGCAGATGATGTCGGCGGCTGACGTCTTTGTTGTATTTGATGATGTTAATTATATTAAGCGAGGCTATGTCAATAGAAATTCTATTTTACTTCATGGTCTGCCGCACTTGGTTACTCTTCAGGTTAATCAAGCTAGCCAGAATAGAAAAATTTGTGAACTATCGGTAGGTGATAACTCCAACAAAATTTTGGAAACCATGCGTCATGCTTACAGTAAAGCCCCTTATTACAAAGGTGTAATGCAAATGATGCATGAGTCTCTTCAAGGTGATCGGTCAAGTTTGTCGAATTTTTTGGAGAACTCCATTAAGGTAATAGCACTTTATATGGGGATAGAAACTCGTTTTTTATTCTCTTCAAGTTTTAGTCACGATTCTTCCATGAAAGGATCGGAACGAATAATTGATATTGCTGGGCGATTAGGAGCTAACACCTATCTAAATCCTATTGGAGGGGTTGGATTGTACTCAAAGGAAGAATTTTCACAAAATGGCATCGAGTTGAGCTTTCTAAAGATGGAAGAGGTTCGCTACCCTCAGTTGGGAGATAGGTTCGTACCAAATCTTTCGATTATTGATGTCCTCATGTTTAATGACGTTTCAACCGTCAAAGAATTGTTAGGGCGCTATACGCTTGTTTGAGGTTCTATAATGGCTAAGGTAATTGTCTTTGGGGTTGGTGAAATTGCTGAAATTGCTTATTTTTATCTATCAAATGATAGTGAACATGAGGTGGTTGCGTTTACTGTGGATTCAGCATTCTCTGATAAAGATAGTTTTCACGGTCTTCCGGTCGTGCCCTATGAAGAGCTTGTCACATCGCACCCTCCCGATCAGTTCAAATTGTTCATTCCCATCAGTTACAAAGGCCTTAATACGCTCAGAGCTAACAAATACCTTGATGCAAAAAGCAAAGGGTACGGATTTATTTCCTATATTAGCTCTAAGGCTAGGTATTATGGTACTCCGGTAGGGGAGAACTGCTTTATATTCGAAGATAATGTAATCCAGCCGTTTACCAAGATTGGTGATAATTGCATTATATGGAGTGGGAATCATATTGGTCACCATACGGTGATTGATGATCACTGTTTTATCGCCTCTCATGCAGTTATTTCTGGTGCTGTTCGGATTGGTGAGTACAGTTTTGTGGGAGTGAATGCAACCATAAGGGATAATATTGAAATTGGTAAACGCAATGTGATCGGCGCGGCGGCTGTAATTCTCAAATCCACAAAAGATGGTGAGGTCTACTCTCCTGGCGGGACCAAACTGTTCCCGCGCTCAAGTGATAAGTTGAGGGGTATCTAATGGCATGGAAAAAAAAGGGACTTATTTATTGTCCGGACGGAAAGTTATGCTGGTCTACAACGCATGCTCAAATACCGACTCCAATAAAGCTTAGTGAGCAAGTTTTGAGGGTCTATTTTTCTACCCGAGACTCTAAGGGAGTTAGTCGTACATCTTACGTGGATGTGGATATTGACAATCCATCTCGTGTTATTAGCGTTTGTGATGACCCAGTGTTAGATGTAGGGCGCCCTGGTTTGCATGACGATTGTGGGGCTATGCCGTTTTGTGTGATAAAAGATCGAGAGGGGTTCAAATTTTATTATACGGGTTGGCATATACCAAAAACTGTATCTTATGATTTGTCCATTGCTTTGGCGGTTTCAGATAATTTGGATGAGTTTATAAAAATATCGGAAGGTCCAATTGCAGCAAAAAGCTTTGTTGATCCATATTGGGTGGCAGCCCCTTGCGTGTTGCTTGAGAATGGGCGCTATAGGATGTGGTATATATCTGCTTATGGTTGGGTAGAGATCGCTAGTAAATTGGAGCCTGTATACAATATCAAGTACGCGGAGTCGAACGACGGTATTAGGTGGGATTTTACTGGAGATGTTTGTGTTGATGCTGTATTTGAATATGAAGCATTAGGTCGTCCCTGGGTTATTAGGGAGGGAGAGATATATAAGATGTGGTACTCGTCTCGAGGTAGTAAGGGATACCGCGAAGCTGGCGGTGAACACTACACTATTGGGTACGCAGAGTCTTTTGATGGTATAAATTGGACCAGAATGGATGAACGCTCTTCTTTGACCACTAGTCAGTCTGGGTGGGATAGTGAGATGGTTGAATATGCAAGTGTGTATATAGATAACGAAAGAAAGTATATGTTTTACAATGGCAATGGCTTTGGAAAATCAGGCTTTGGTTATGCTGAGTACTTTAATGACCGATGAGTCACCGATTCTTAGTGTTTGTATTTTGTCGTTCAATCAAAGAGATTTTATTTCAGTATGTTTGGACTCCATACTTAATCAACAAACTGATTTTCCATTTGAAGTTATCGTGAGTGATGATGCTTCTACTGATGGAACCCAAGATGTAATACGTGATTACAAGGTGCGTTATCCGCATCTTAAGATAATGCTTCATCAAAAGAATATGGGAAGGGCTGGTTTGTTTAATGCTTTAGAGTGTTATGCAAGCGCGAAAGGTGTCTTTTTGGCTACATTTGATGGAGATGATTATATGCTTCCTGGAAAGCTTCAGAAGCAGGTTGATTTTATGAGATCACGTCTAGATTACGCTATTTGCGGGCATAATGTTCGAGTTGTGAACTCGAGTGATGACGAAGTTCTTGGTTATATGGATGAAGGAAAAAGAATTGGCTGCGGCGATATCAATGCAATAGCGAAATATGGGACATATTTGGGAGCAGCTTCAATTGTTTATAGGCGAGAGTGGCTTGATCTTGATCTTTTTTTACAGCTACATTCGTATCGGCTGCAGGGCGATTGGTTATTGCATCTAATAGTCGCTCGGCATGGGAAGGTAGGATATATCGACGACGTTTTAAGTGTCTACAGGAAGCACGATGCTGGTGTAACACATGCGGATGATAACGATTTCGACAAGATGAAAGCGATTCTCGCGGAGAGGTTGGATATCCTGGAGAAAGCAAAAATGCTGGGGGCAACTGATCTTGCGGTAGATCAACGGGCAAGTGAACTTCATTTTTTAATGGCTGGAAAGTATCTGGCAGCGGGTCTCTACAGTGCCTTTCAGCATCATTTGAAGGCTGCGGATAAGATGTATCCCCCCCAAAATATTCGGAATAGAGTATTTATCTTGCTGCGTTATGCGCCGCAGCTTTTAAGGCGCGTTGATATACTGATTAAATTTGCTAAACGAAATTCATTTTGATGGGGCTTGCGCGACAGTTTGGTTACAGCTCTCTGGGTTCCGTTGGATCAAAGGCTATTAATTTTGTCGTTTTTATTCTGCTGGCAAGAATGCTGGCGCCAGAAAACTTTGGTTTAATGGCGATTTTGACCCTGGTAGGTGGGGCATTGAGAATTTTTGTCCAGCTGGGTATAGGAGCGGCCCTGGTTCATGCCCGGGAGATGTCACCCAGACTGGTTGGTTCTGGGTTCGCCACTAATATTATTGTCGGCCTGCTGATGGCCCTTCTGTTTTTTTGTCTATCATCGATCATTTCTGATTTTTACTCTAACCCTGAAATAGCGCGCTTTGTCGTCCTGTACGCGCCTATCCTCGTTTTGTTTTCGCTCTCGGTGGTGCCCATGGCGCTTCTGCAGAAAGCGGGGCGTTTCAAAGCGATCTCATCGGTTGAACTGTCTGCTCAGCTGTCGGCTGGGGTGGTGGGAGTGCTGATGGCATTGTCTCATCCCTTGCAGGGTACCTATGCCCTAATCGGCATGGCTTATTGCTACACAGGGCTCGTATCCCTCATGTCGCTCTTTCTCACCAGAAAAGAGATGGCGATTGCTTTTGATAGGGAGTCCTTTAGCTACCTGGTGGGTTACGTGCGTTATCTCATAGGATCTCGGTTTTTAAACTATGGGGTTGCCAATGTTGATAAGTTGGTGGTTAGTAAGCTGGTCGATAGTGCCACCTTCGGTCTCTATTCTATGGCCTATAGGATCGTTTCGCTGCTGCCAGAGATCGTTAGCCTGGCGGTCAATCGGGTGCTTTTTAGTCGTTACTCACAGCTTCAGGATGACCATGCAGCGGTTCGCAAACTGCATATAGCTGCCGTCAAATGCGTGGCTTTGATCTGTTTTCCCTTTAGTTTTGCGCTTATCACTCTGGCAGATCCCATTGTTAGAGTGCTTCTGGGTGATGCCTGGTCGGGAATGGTGTATATGTTGCAGTTGTTGGCAATCATTACCCTGCTACAGCCGATTACAATCTTAAACGGGGCTATCTACCTGTCGCAAGGGCGCACACGCCTGCAGTTCTTTGTGGGCCTGTTCATAAAGTCGGCTAATATTCTTGGTATACTCATCGGATCCCTGTGGGGTATTGAGGGAGTTTTTGCTGGTATGGTCGCCACAATGCTCATGAGTCTGGTCCCCTCGCTTCACTTTTCCGGGAAATCTATTGGGCTTAGGTTCTATGTTCCCCTGTTAAGCTTGGTTAGCATTATAGTGCCATCTTTTTTGGCTGCTGTGACCGCTTGGTGGGTTTCTGCTTATCTGTTGCAGGCTGGGGGTGTGTTACATCTTGCGGTGCTTTTATTGGTTGGTGCCGTGGTTTATTTTTTCGGAGCAATTGCTATGAATAGGAAGCTATTGTTGGGTTTGGTTGGGCGGTCTGTTGGATAGCATATTTCTTAGTCGAGCGAGCCGAGCGCTCCGGATGCTCCTGGTTGGGGTTGAATTCAAGCTCTATAAGAGCGGGCTTCTCCGTTTCTCAGATATGACCTTTCCTGATTTTTTGTGTGTCGGTGCACAAAAGGCGGGCACGACCTGGCTGCATAAAATTCTTTCGCAGCACCCGGGTGTTTATGTGCCGGAGCGCAAGGAAATGCACTTCTTTAACTATGAATACAAGTTTAAAAGCCTTAGATGGTATTCCAACGAGTTCTCCGGAAATGAGGGGCGGCTGGCGGGTGATGTAACGCCCGCATATAGCGTGCTAGGCCTTGATGATGTCCAGTTTATGCGCCGCCTTATGCCGGGTGCCAAAGTGATTCTTCTCTTGAGAAACCCCGTAGATCGAGCCTATAGCGCAGCGAAAATGCACCTTTCACTGCTGGCCGGTCGTGACTTTAATGAGATTTCAGAAGATCAGTATATTGAGCACTTTAAGTCAGTCCACTCCCTGGGGCGTAGTGATTATATTGAAATTCATAAAAAGTACTCCGGTTGCTTTGGTCCAGAGAATGTCTTTGTTGGTTTTCAGGAACAGATCGAAAATGATCCTAAACAGTTAATGGTAGATATTTTCAGGTTTCTCGGGGTAGATGATCAGCCCGATTGGAGTCTTTTCCCCTTGCGTGAACGGATAGGGGGTTCCGTTAATAGTGAAACGATCCCCGATAAGTATCGGCTTTTTCTGGAAAGACTCTATAAAGAAAAAATTACTGAAATGGCCAGCTATTTCGGCTCTTACGCTACGCAGTGGGTTGTTGATAAGTGAAAGTTAATCTTGATAATCAATCGGTAAGTCTTCCGGACTTTATCATCCTTGGCGCCGCTAAGTCCGGCACATCTTCGCTCAATTATTGGCTTGATGATTATGAGGGCATCCATATGCCTGAACCGAAAGAGCCGAATTTTTTTGCTTTTGATGGTTTTCAGGATGACTATCAGAAGAAGGATGATCTCAACCGCGCTGTTGATTTAAGGAATTACTCCTTTAGCGAGTATCAAGCCCTCTATACCGGTCGCGATGATACCCTCAATGGAGATGCATCAACCGCCTATTTTATATACCCGGATAATACGATCGGAAATATTATGAAGTATTACGGTGATTATGCAGCTTCTCTTAAGCTGGTTTTGGCACTTCGCAATCCTGTCGATAAGATCTACTCCCATTACCTTATGTTTGTAAAGTGGGGGGTGGAGACACGTTCTTTTCGTCAGGCGCTGGGTTTGGATAAAGGAAAGGTTGCTTCCAAAGTCGAGCGGCAGATCAATTACGTGGAAATGGGCTATCTTGCCGATTCGCTTGAAAAGTTTCAGCGTGCTTTTTCCGGTAATCTTAAGGTTGTTCTTTTTGATGATCTGGTTGTAGACAAGTTATCAGTCTTTATGTCTGTTGTTGACCATATTGGATTTAAAGCATCTGAACTCCCCAGAAATATCGATAATGTGTTCAATGAAGGTGGAATACCTATTCGTTCGACCTCTAAGGCAGTTATGAATTATCGTCAGCAGGATAATGTTTTTAGGTCGCTAATTAGGAGGTTTATCCCGTTGTCAGTTAAAAAGAAGTTGGCTTTCCATCTTGATAACTTCCTACAACGAAATTTCACTTCAAAACCGAAACTGGATAGTGAAACTCGAAAGTATCTTGAAACCTTATATCGAGAAGACGTTAGAAAAACAGAGGCGCTTTTGGGACGAGATCTTTCTGCATGGATTTCATGATTAGTGATCGGTATATGTTGCTATTTTTAATTTATTCTGGGGTAAGCGGTGAATACTAATAGTCCTAAAGAGTTGACAAGCCTTCGTGGATTATTTCAAGAAGTTGTCTCTCATGACGATTTTATTTGTATCGGTCCATCAAAAACAGGTACAACCTGGCTCAATAATGTGTTGAGAGTTTGTGGTGTCTCGATGCCCCCGGCCAAGGAGATTAAGTATTTTACAGAGGAGATGCTTGGGATTGAAAGAGGAGGTTTGTTACGTCGCCTGTTTTCACGCCATTGGCTGTATCGTGCAAATAGAGATTGGCTCTGGAGTTCATCAAAACAATTTGTAAAATCTCTAGTTGGTTTAAATAGGCCGGACTTGGTAGGTATCAAATGGTGCCTTCGCTTTGTTCTCGGTAGGCGCAGTGATAGTTGGTATCGTGGGCTTTTTTCTGAATATGGTGGTATTGCCGATATTTCACCCAAGTATGTTGAGTTGGATGAGAGTGCGGTTTTAAGTTTGGACCAACGTTTTCCTGGCTTGAAAGTGGTTATGTTTGTACGCAACCCTATTGAGCGGGATTGGTCGTCAGCACGAATGATCTTATGCAAACATAAGGGACGTTTGCCAGACTCGGTGTCTGAAATGGAATTCAAGCAATTTTTTGATCGTAAACCTGTTATTGATCAATCCAATTATCCGGAGTATTTACCGCTCTGGCGAAAGGTATTTGGTGATAGGCTACTTGTTTTGTTTTACGATGCTATAGCTGAAAAACCAGAAACTTTGGTTAACAGGGTGCTGGGACATATCAGAATGCCAGTAGTTGATTTTAATCGATTAGGCGAACAGCAGCACAGTCTACTTAAATCTCGTGTGGGCCAAGGAGTACAAGGCGCCATGCCCGAAGGAGTTAGAAAACATCTACAGTCGAAACATAAGGCTACTATAGTTGAATTGCAGCGGATGTTTCCTGATGAGCCCTGGCCAAAAATGTGGTTGGATCAGTTTATCTTTTAGCAAATGAAGAAGCGTTGATTCCACTGGATAGGATAGGATAGGGGGGAGTATTTGGCCAGTTCTTTGAAAGTAATACATATCGTAGGGGCAGGAAGAAGTGGGTCAACCGTATTCGATACGGTGCTTGGGAATGCTGACGATATAGAAAGTGTTGGTGAACTCTGTAATGCGCCCCAAGCGTTACTCAGTACCCAGGAATACTGTGCCTGTGGCTCTCTTGCTCACTGCTGTGAGTTTTGGTGTGAAGTAATGGCTGTTTGGAAAGAGCTTACGGAAGGCGCCGACCTGGGTGATCTAATAAAATTACAACGGTCCTTCATTGGTAAGTGGCAGATACCCAGACTGATATTTTCTAGACTATTTAAAACCAATAGCTTTATCCGATATCAAGCTATGGAAAGCGCTCTGTATAATGCCATTGCTCGTGTAAGTGGTCATTCGGTAATTGTCGACTCTTCAAAAAATCCGATGAGGGCTTATGCACTATCGAATGTGCAGGGGATTGATACACTATTTATTCATCTAGTTCGTGATGGAAGGGGCATCGCCTGGTCATTAAAGAAAGCGTTTGAGAAAAAACCTGAGGACGGTGTTCAATCCTATATAGCCAGCAAGCCTATATGGAGAACTTCGTTATTTTGGGTAGCAATGAATCTACTCACTGAGTTGTTATTGAGCGGAGCTAAAAGAGCCGGAAAGCTAATAAGAGTTCGTTATGAAGACTTTACGGCGCAGCCATCCCACTCACTGAGCTGTATTCAGGAGTTTGCTGCTATTCGGCTTGACGCCGTTATATCGATTCTGGAACAAGGTGAAGAGATGGCGGTAGGGCATACCGTAGCGGGTAACAGAGCCCGAATGGCAGGAGCATTGAAACTCCGCCCGGATCATGGCTGGAAGCAAGCTCTCTGCGCCAAGGATCTTCGCGTGTTCTGGTGGATTGCTGGGCCGATGGCGAAACGCTATGGCTACCAGCGACGTGTTGATCTGTGAAAATTCTACTATTTATTGGCCGGCTGTCATTAGGCGGAGCGGAAAGGCAGTTGATCAATGTTGCTAACGGGTTATCCACTAAAGGTCATGAGGTAACGGTATGCACTTTATTTCCACATACTGGTTTGCCTTTAAACTTGCTGGATGATGTAAAAGTAAAGGTCGTTCCGTTGTGCACATCGATATCGTCCAATCCTTTTAGTACTCTGCTTAAAATGGCGTTTGCGCCTATTCGGTTGCGCCGTCTGATTGGTAGCGTCGGCTCTGATGTTATCTATAGTATGTTGTACCTACCCAACTTCATAGCGTGGCTCGCAACTCGAGGTGCTCTTTCCGGGCGACTTGTGTGGGGGATTCGATCCTCAAATATGACGCTCAACTGGAAAAGAGCAATACCACAGTGGCTATGCGCCAGAGTCTCTGCCAGTGTTCCACTGCTTATCGTTAATTCTCATAGTGGTAATGCATACCACCGAAAATTGGGTTACAGAGCGATTGTGTCCCAGGTAATCGTCAATGGGATCGACACGGAGAAATTTGTCTATTCCGCTGACAAGAAACATCTATTAAGGGAAGAGTTGAGTATCCCTGATGGTGTTACCACGATTGGTATCGTTGGTCGGCTTGACCCAATGAAGGATTACCAGACTTTTTTGGATTCTGCCGCTTTAGTGAAAAAGAGTGTATCCGAGGTGATCTTCGTCTGTGTTGGCTCCGGAAGCCCGATTTACACTGACTACCTCAAGTCATATGCTAAGAATCTGGGGGTAGATGATGGGGTTGTTTGGTTAGGTTCACGGGATAATATGCAGGACGTTTATCCTTTGTTCGACCTGTTGGTATCATCTTCAGCGTATGGTGAAGGTTTTTCTAATTCCATCGGTGAAGCTATGGCATGTGGGATTCCCTGTGTGGTCACTGATGTGGGTGATTCCGTAAAAATAGTTTCCGATCTTGGCCTGTCGGTTCCTCATTCTGATAGTAATGCGCTTGCTAATGCCATTATTCGTCAAATAGATAATATCCAATCAGGGCGCTGTGATCATGTGCTCATCAGAGAACAGATTGCTAATAATTTTTCTATTGCGAAATTGGTGGATGAGACAGAACTATCCATAAAAAAGTTAGTGGAAAATAAATAAGGCTCGTTGTTGGGTTAAGGCCTTGTGGCGATGACATGATAAGTAGTGAATGTAATCAAAAGAGATAAAACGTTTATGTCACTTGGGGTTTGCATATAGATGAGTAGTGATCGCCAGCGGTCAACCGTTTTGCATGTGATTACCGGCCTATCTATAGGCGGTGCCGAGCAAGCGTTGTTTAATCTTCTTTCCGGTAGCTCGAAGGATGCTTGCGAGAGTTACGTCGTTTCTCTGATCGATGTAGGAGATATAGGTCCCAGAATTGAAGCCCTTGGCATAAAGGTTTTTACTCTCGATATGCCCCGTGGCCGCCCTACATTTGGAAGTATTTTGAAGCTTAGAAGGATTGTTAAGGTAGTTAAACCCACTATTATTCAAGGCTGGATGTATCATGGAAATATAGCAGCTGTTGTAGCTAAAATATTTTCGTCGGATAAATGCAAGTTGGTTTGGGGGGTTCGGCAAACTCTTTATGATTTAGCGAATGAGAAAAAGCTTACACGCTGGGTTATTAAGGCGAATGCTATGCTGTCTTTTTTGCCGGACGCGTTGCTTTACAATAGTCATTTATCCAAAGAACAACATCAAAAAGTTGGTTTTTCGTCTCGGTTTTCGCAAGTAATTCCGAACGGTATCGATATTAATCGATTTTGTCATAATTCATTAGATAGAAGATCGGTCAGAGAAAAGTTGTCCATTTCTGATGAGGCTGTAGTGGTTGGGCATGTGGGTCGATTTCATCCAATGAAAGGTCACGCCAGTTTTCTGAAATCGATTGTTGATGTGATGGATATACGGAAGAATTTACAGGTAGTGATGATCGGTAGAGATATAGTTCCCGCCAATTTGGAGTTGTCCGTTCTTATACCTACGGCACTAGCGGACCGTATTCATCTACTGGGAGAGCAGCAAGATACCTCGAGCTGGTATTCAGGTTTTGATATTTTCTGCCTGAGTAGCCAGTGGGGTGAAGGTTTTCCTAATGTGGTGGGAGAGGCGATGGCCTGCAAGGTTCCAGCAGTTGTTACTGATGTTGGTGATAGTTCAAGGATTGTCGCCGATTGTGGGATGTCTGTACCGATAGGAGAAAGAAAATCACTTTGTGACGCTGTGCTGTCGATGGTCGATTTGTCTGTTGATGAGCGTGTACAAATGGGGCGTCGTGCCAGGGCCAGAATTGTAGGGAACTACGCTCTGCCATCGATTGTGAGTTGCTATATGAATTTGTATCAACAGCTTGATAAAAAATAGGAGTTCAGTCGTTTGTGCGGAATAACCGGCTATTGGGATAAGCAAGGGGTTAATGTAGCTGTCATAGAAGCTATGGCGACACAAATTGAGCATCGCGGACCAGATGATTCCGGTATTTGGCTGGACGATAGCCATACCTTGGCGCTTGCACATCGGCGTCTCTCGATTATTGACCTCTCGCCTGCGGGTCATCAGCCGATGCAGTCCCCTTGTGGTCGCTATGTTTTGGTTTTTAACGGTGAAATTTATAATCACCTTGAATTACGCTCTGATCTGGAATCTGAGGGCGGGCAGTATACATGGAAAGGGCATTCTGATACTGAAACGCTTCTTGCGTCGCTCAGGCATTGGGGTGTTAAAGCTGCGCTCCAGAGGCTGAATGGAATGTTTGCTTTTGCTCTGTGGGATAATGTTGAGCAGGCCCTGATTTTGGCACGCGATCGGATGGGGGAAAAACCCCTTTACTACGGTAATTCATCGGGCGTTTTTCTATTTGGTTCTGAGCTCAAGGCGCTATCTGCTCACCCTAAGTGGAGAGGGGAGATTGACCGCGAAGCGCTAACCCTCTATATGCGCCACAATTACGTTCCGACGCCTTGGAGTATCTATAAGGATATTCGGAAGCTACCTGCAGCAAATTATCTGGTTATAAAGGACGGCGGTCGGGTTATAGCTGACCCCGAGTGCTATTGGAGTTTACATTCGGTAGCTGAATCAGGTAATCAGCGGCTGTCTTATAGCGTGGAGGAGCAAACAGACCAGCTCGATAGAATACTAAGAGAGGCTGTTCGTAGCCGAATGGCATCAGATGTGCCTCTTGGAGCATTTCTCTCAGGGGGCTTCGACTCAACAACGGTTGCCGCTTTAATGCAGGCCCAATCAACGAAAGCAGTACAAACATTCACTATAGGGTTTCATGAGAAAGGTTATAATGAAGCCGTTCATGCTAAGGCCGTAGCAAAGCATCTAGGTACTGATCATACAGAGTTGTACGTAACGCCTAGTGACGCAATGGCGGTAATACCACGACTGCCTGAAATATGGGATGAGCCATTTTCTGATGCTTCTCAGATCCCTACCCTTTTGCTGAGCGAGCTAACCAGGAAATACGTCACCGTAAGCCTATCCGGTGATGGTGGTGACGAACTGTTTTGTGGTTACGATCGTTATACTAAAGGTTATCAAATCTGGCGTCTTATGGGGTGGTTGCCTATTGCGGCTAGAAGGCCAATGGCGGCCCTGATTGAAGCTCTACCAGGTGCATCGATCGAAACACTAATGAGCTTCCTTCCCAAGCGCTTCAGAATTCCTCATTTTGCAGACCGATTACCAAAGCTCGCCGATGTTGTAAAACAAACGACAGGGGAGTCCTATTATCATAGGCTTGTATCTCACTGGAAAGACCCCGCGTCCGTTGTCATTGGTGGGCATGAGCCCGTCACCTTGTTTGATACTCCTGATCGAATGCCCAATCTTTCTGGATTGCGCGAGCGAATGATGTATCTTGATAGTCTCACGTACCTGCCCGATGATATTCTTACGAAAGTTGATCGAGCAAGTATGGCGGTTAGTTTGGAGGCGCGTGTTCCGTTGTTGGACCATCGGGTTGTTGAATTTGCTTGGCAGGTCCCTATGTCGATGAAGTACCGAGACGGAAAGGGGAAGTGGCTACTGCGCGAGGTCTTGAATCGTTATGTGCCTAATGAATTAATGAATCGTCCCAAGATGGGGTTTGGAATACCTATTGAACAGTGGTTATGTGGTCCTCTTCGTGACTGGGCTGAAGATCTTTTGTCTGAGAGAAGGTTAGAGCAAGAGGGGTTTTTTGATCCCAAACCGATAAGAAAAATGTGGTTAGAACATACGAGTGGTAGTCGCCGTTGGCATTATTATTTGTGGGATGTTTTGATGTTTCAAGCGTGGCTGGAAACAAGGAAGTAGCATGGCGAAAGTATTAGTTATGGGAGGCTTTGCAGAGTCCCTCTTGAATTTTCGGGGAGCGCTGCTTCAGGATATGGTGCGTTGTGGCCACGAAGTTTTTGCCTGTGCGCCAGACGAAGCGGTAGGCGTTGAAGAAAAGCTTTGCGAGTTAGGAGTGACATACATCCCGATAAAGCTCAACCGAACAGGCATCAATCCACTAGGTGATTTGCGGTTCTTAATTGCGCTAGTGTTGCTGTTTCGCTCGATTAAACCAGATCTTTTTTTTGGTTATACAATAAAACCGGTAATATATGGCTCTATTGCTGCGAAGATAAGTGGCGTGCCACGTATATATTCTATGATTACTGGCCTAGGATATTCTTTTTCAAAAGAAACTTGGAAAAGCCGATTTGTCGGCCTCATTTCCGGTCAGCTATATCGTATTGCCGCTCGATTTAATAACCATATATTTTTTCAGAACCCGGACGATCTGTCTGTTTTTGTGAATAGGCGCATTATAGCAGGAGAGAATAAAGCTGTTTTAGTGAATGGGTCTGGCGTCGATACAAAAGTGTTTAATTCGACACCCTTTCCAAAAAAACTTTCATTTCTTTTGATTGCTCGGCTCATACGTGACAAGGGGATCTACGAGTATGCCGGTGCGGCTCGAGCATTAAAGAAAGATTATCCGTGGATTAATTTTCGCCTTGCCGGCTGGATTGACGACAACCCTCACTCAATTTCTAAGTCTGATTTGGATGTTTGGCATGAGAGTGGCGATATAGAGTTTTTAGGGCGCTTGTCTGATGTACGCCCTGCACTAGCTGATTCCTCTGTCTATGTATTGCCCTCTTTTTACGGCGAGGGTACGCCTCGTACTGTGCTTGAGGCGATGGCCTCGGGTCGTGCAGTGATTACTACAGACTCACCAGGCTGCAGGGAGACGGTAGAATCTGGTGTTAATGGTTATCTGATACCAACACGTAGTGTTGATAGCCTGGTAGCGTCTATGAAGTTGTTTATTGATAGGCCGGATCTCGTTGCTTCTATGGGCGAAGCAAGTAGAGTTATAGCAGAAGAAAAATACGATGTGCGGAAGGTTAATGCCGCGATGCTCGCTTCTATGGGGTTGAGCTAGGGGAAGTTGAATGAAAGATAATCTCTTGATTTTGGGGTGTGGCGGCCATGGTCGAGTGGTTGCGGATGCAGCATCGCTCTCAGGTTTATGGGGCAAAATTGCATTTGTGGATGATATCTATCCTGAGGTTCGAGTATCCGGGGGGTATCCATTAATTGGCGATTCAAACACCCTTTCAGGCTTGAAGGAGCGGTGGCCTAATGTGGTCGTCGCTTTCGGGAAAAATAAGCTGCGGCTGCATTTTCTCGATAAATTGGGTGCCGATGGTTTTAAAATAGTATCCATTATTCATCCATCGGCTCAGATCGCACAGGATGTCGTGGTCGGTGCAGGGACCGTGTGTTTCGCTAATTGTGTGGTAAATTCTGGCTCTTCACTTGGCCGTGGAGTTATAGTCAATACTGCTGCAACCATTGATCACGATGGAAAAATTGCAGATGGGGTGCACCTTTCTCCTGGGGTGCATTTAGCTGGTGCTGTTGAGATAGGGCGCCGTTCCTGGGTAGGGATAGGCGCAAGTGTGACAAATAATGTCTTTATCGGCGCCGATGTTATAATTGGTGCCGGTGGTGTCGTTATAAATGATATACCCGATTCAGTTACTGCGGTCGGCCTCCCAGCTAAGCCTGTGGTTAACTCGGTAACTTGAGCCCCAGCTAGCCTTCAGATTTATTAACAGAGAGCGCTATCTTTGATGCTGCAAAGTAGATTGGTGTGATTCTGATGAGATTTGACACTCGGTTTTTGGATATCAGTACTCAGCAAGGTTTTTTATAATCGTCTGTTATCAGATGATTCGTGGTTCTTTCCGCTGCGCACTGAAGTATAAACGCGGGCTGCAGCTCTTCGCCTAAGCAGTCAGATTTAAGGTAAGCGTATGAGTTTTTCAACCCCCCCAAAATGCGTGGATTTCTTCATCGTAGGTGCTCCAAAGGCAGGTACGACGGCGTTGTTTGAGTATTTAAAGAGACATCCGTCGGTGTTTCTTCCCACCCATAAAGAGCCTCACTATTTCTCCCAAGACTATCCCAATATAGGTGGTAGGATAAGGGAGTTAAAGGACTACGAGGCCCTTTTCGATGGTAAATCCCTAGGGCAAAAGGCGGGTGACGCCTCCGTATGCTATTTCGGGTCACAAAGTGCTGCAAATGAAATACATGACTACAACCCTGAAGCAAAGGTTATAGTTATGCTTCGAAACCCGGTTGACCTGTTTCTGTCCGAGCACTCGCAGCTACTTTACTCTTTCTATGAATCAGAGAAAGATCCCGCCAGGGCTTGGGATCTGCAAGAGGAACGGGAGCAGGGCAGGAGTCTACCTGGCGGTTGCCGAGAGCCTATGGTGTTGCGCTACCGACAAACATGCGCGTTAGGGTCCAATCTTGCGCGTATCTACTCTGTGTTTCCTAAGGACCAGGTGTTACCCGTCCTATTCGATGATTTCGTTAGGAACACTGGGGGCGTCTACCGTGATGTGCTCCAGTTTATTGGGGTAGACGATGACGGTCGAACTGACTTTCCGAAAGTTAATGAAAGGAAGGCTCATCGTTCAGGGCTGATAGCGCGTTTTTTGATTGCGCCCCCAGGCTTTTTGGCAAATTGGCATGCGGCGTTGAGACGGCGAGTGGCTGTATCGGGAAGCCCCGTACTACAACGGGTAGAAGACATGGCACGGAAGTTTCTTGTTTTAATAAGCCGAGAGGGTGATAAGCCGAAAATTACAGAGGCAGATTACAAGCGAATCCAAGGCGATCTGGCACCAGAAGTGGAAAAACTGTCTGAACTGATGGGGCGCGACCTTTCCTCATGGAATCGCTAGCCGTTTACTAATGAAACTTATTCTTATCCATTTTTTAGGATATTTTGTCAGTGCTCTTGGCGCGGTTGTGGGCGTTAGCCTGCTGACTCGCTATGTATCTCCGGAGCAGTACGGCCAGGTTGCTCTCTATGTTGCGTTTGCAACCCTGTTTCAGTATTTGGTGAGAGAGTCGTGGGGCAATAATATTCTCCGCAATTCGTTTTATCTTAAAGCCGGTGGTGCGTACGGAGTTGTCCTTGATAAAAAGGCCTTCAAACTACTATTTGCCAGCTTTTTGGTACTAGCTCTGGGTGCATGGTTTTGGGTTTCAGCAAGAGATGGGCTTGGGGAGTTTATCAGTGGTATGGCATTTGTATCCCTTCTCGGTGCAGCGGTCATCGGGGAGTCCGCCCTCTCTGCAACGTCACAGCGCACAGGGTTTGCATTGCACTGCAACTTCTTGCAGTGGCTGCGTTTTGGGTTTGCACTACTGTTTTTTGTTTTTATAGATCAGTCGGTCACCGCCATAATGGCGGGCTTTGCTATAGGCGTTGCGTGCACGGTAATATTCGACGTTTTATTCCTTTCTTCAATCTCCTCGAAGACAGAAAAGGTGACGAACTTGGGTGGGAACGAAGGGGCAGAGCTCGAAGCTGTTAAGCCCTTGCCTATTGGGAAGTGCCTGCTTATAGGGTTTCTTCTATGGGTTATTTCCTTCTATGACCGATTGGCACTAGAGTGGTTTGTGGGGCTGGAGGTACTGGGGGCCTATTTTGTACTCTATCAACTTGGTTTTATGCCTGTAGTGTTAGTGATGAGGGCGCTATTTCAGTACATTATGCCGGTCCTATTCAAATCGAATGATTCAGCCGGAATTGTGCAGCGTAATGGTCGTGTGGTACTGGCTTTTTTGGCTCCGGGCCTATGTGGAGTGGGTGCTGTCTGGATTTTGCACGAATGGATTTTTTCATGGATGGTGGGTGATGCATACCGCCAGTATTCTTGGTTATTACCCTGGGTCGTGCTGGGCGCGGTCGGTTATTCAGTATCGTACCTACTCCAAGCCGGGTTTTATGCCAATGCTAAAATGGAGAAATTGGTATGGATTAAACTTGCCAGTGCCTCTTTATGCATAGGTTTGGTAACCATTGGAGCGGTTTACGGTGAAATTATGGGTGTTGTAGGGGCTAACGTCGTAGTGTCATTGGTTGGCGCTGGAGTAGCTTCCTTCGCTTTAAGTGCAGGGGAGTCCCACACCAAGGCGCCTAATGAACCAAATTAAAGGGTTGATGGGTCATGTCTGCTAAACGAGTTTTCGACGTTACGATTTCTCTTGTCACGTTGGTGCTGCTTGCACCCGTCGTCGTAGTTGTTTATATCAGCGTTTTACGTTTTTTGGGCAGCCCGGCCCTATTCAAACAGGTGCGACCGGGGCAGGGCGACAAGCTATTTTCGATGGTTAAATTTCGCACCATGCGCGATGCGGTGGACCCCGACGGTAACCCGCTGCCCGATAGTGAACGTCTGACCCCCTTCGGCGCGTTTTTGCGTTCTACCAGTCTTGATGAGCTGCCTGAATTATGGAATGTGCTCAAAGGTGAGATGAGCCTGGTCGGCCCGCGGCCTTTGTTGGTTGAATACCTGCCTCTCTACAGTCCTGAACAGGCGCGTCGCCATGAAGTTAAACCCGGTGTCACGGGCTGGGCGCAGGTGAATGGGCGTAATGCTATCAGTTGGGAGCAAAAGTTTGAGTACGATATCTGGTATGTAGAAAATCAGTCGTTGATGCTCGATATTAAAATTCTATGGATGACCGTGGCTAAGGTTCTTAACCGGGACGGCATCTCCTCCGAACAGAGCGTTACCGCCGAGAAGTTTAGCGGATCTTCCGTAAAACCCGATAATCTATAGCCTTCGTGGCTAGCAGGAATTTTGACATGTTAAATACCCCTTTTTCTCCCTGGCCATCATTTACGGAAGAGGAGATTTCAGCGGTTTCTCGGGTGATGGAGTCCGGCCGAGTCAATTATTGGACCGGCACGGAAGGGCGTGAGTTCGAAAAGGAGTTTGCCCGCTTCACCGATTGCAACTATGCGGTAGCAGTCTCCAACGGAACGGTCGCGCTCGATCTGGCGCTGCATGCGCTAGGTATCGGTAAAGGGGATGAGGTGATTGTCACTTCGCGCACCTTTTTGGCTAGTGTGTCATCGATCGTGCTTAGCGGCGCCAAGCCTGTTTTTGCCGATGTCGATCGGGACAGCCAGAACATTACGGCCGCATCCATCCTGCCACTGGTTTCGAGTCGTACCAAAGCTATTGTGTGCGTGCACTTGGCAGGCTGGCCCTGCGATATGGATCCTATTATGGAGCTTGCGGGAGAGTGCGATATTGCCGTTGTCGAGGACTGCGCTCAGGCCCACGGTGCTCGCTATAAGGGGCGTTCCGTCGGCTCCTTTGGGGATGTTGCGGCCTGGTCATTTTGTCAGGACAAAATCATGACCACCGGAGGCGAAGGCGGTATGGTGACGACCAACCGCAAGGATTTGTGGAAAAAGATATGGTCTTACAAAGATCATGGAAAATCCTGGGAGGCTGTCTACGAGCGCGAACACCCGCCGGGTTTTCGCTGGGTGCATGATGCTTTCGGCACTAACATGCGCATGACCGAGATGCAGGCGGCCATCGGGCGTATTCAGTTGCATAGAATGCCCGAATGGACCCTGCGCCGTCAGCGCGCTGCAAGTGCCATCGATGCAGCGGTAGCCCCCTATTCATCTATAAGGTCACCCAAACCCGGTGATAACATTGAGCATGCCCGGTACAAACATTATCTGTTCGTGGACCCTGCGCATTTGGCGGTCGGCTGGGACCGGGATAGAATCGTTGCCGAACTCGGAAAGCTCGGTGTTCCCTGTTATCAAGGTTCCTGTTCAGAAGTATATCTGGAAGCCTGTTTTGAGGGGACAGGTTTTAGACCGGCCGAAAGGCTGCCAGCTGCGCAGGAGCTGGGAGAAACCAGTTTGATGTTTCTGGTTCATCCGACACTGAGCGATGTCGAAATCGATAAAACCTGTGAGGCGCTGGTATCTGTGCTGGGCACTGCGTCCGTTTAATCGTGCGGCCACAGAAGATAAAATTGTGGCGATAGCGGATCCTAACCTGTTTAAAGGTACCCTATAGCAATGAACTTGAAACACTTTCTTCTTGCTCTTCCCCGCAAGCAAAAGCGCTTGTTGCAGCTTGCTGTGGATACGGTGCTGATCTGGATAGCGCTGTGGCTGGCTTTTTTTATCCGCTTGGGCACAGATCAACTGATTAACCCATTTGGGGATCATTTTTGGCTGTTTATCGCAGCACCCCTTACGGCATTACCCTTTTTTATCACCATGGGGCTATACCGTGCCGTTATGCGTTATATAGGGCGCGATGCGTTGATTACCCTGGTACAGGCGACCGCGCTTTCGGCGCTGGTACTGACGCTATTGATCTATTGGTATAAAGGTAATGAGCTGGTGCCTCGTTCGGTGGTGTTTAACTATTGGCTGTTATCTACAGGTTTAATCGGCTGCCTGCGACTGTTTATGCGCCGATACTTTGTGACCAATACTCCATTGTTTTATCCCTTTACTCGTTTAAGCAAGAAGCATTTTCTTGATGATAAGCGCATCCCCGTTGCTATTTATGGGGCAGGAGATGCGGGTTTCCAACTGCTGTCCGCCCTTGAACACAGCGGCGATCTGTTACCGCTGGCATTTATTGACGATGATCGTTCCCTGGCCGGAAGGGTCATTGCCGGGCTGCGAGTCTATACCCCCAAGCATATCGATCAGATGATTGAAGAAACCGGATGCAAGGAGGTGTTGCTGGCGCTGCCCAGTGCCTCGCGCAAGCGCCGCCGGGAGATCATCGACCAGCTCGAGCCCTACCCGGTTCATGTGCGGACATTACCTGGCATTAGCGAGATCGCAACGGGCAAGGTGAAGGTCGAGGATATTCGCGAAGTCGGTATCGAGGATGTCCTTGGCCGCGATGAGGTGGCACCCGATGTTTCTCTGCTAGAGCGCTGTATAACGGAAAAGACCGTCATGGTCACCGGGGCAGGGGGCTCTATCGGTTCAGAACTGTGCCGGAAAATTCTCGATAACCAGCCCTCTGCGCTGATTCTTTACGAACATTCTGAATATAACCTGTATGCGATTCAGGCCGATCTGGAAAAAATGATCGGGCGTTTAGGGCTGTCGGTACGGCTTATTCCCATACTGGGGTCGGTCCGTAATGGGAAACGTCTGCTGGCGGTCTTAAGGCGCTATTCTGTGGCGACGGTTTATCACGCAGCTGCGTATAAACATGTGCCGATCGTCGAGCACAACGTGGCGGAGGGCATAGAGAATAATGTGTTGGGTACGCTGCAAACCGCGCAGGCAGCGGTGGCTGCAGGTGTCGAGAACTTTGTTCTCATTTCTACCGACAAGGCAGTGCGTCCAACCAATGTTATGGGGGGTTCTAAACGCCTGGCCGAGATGGTTTTACAAGCGTTGGCGGTAACCCGTGAAGTGACGCTGTACCAAGCCGATAAGTGTGAGATCGACACGCCGGTGTTGGCCAATAACACCCGTTTTACCATGGTGCGGTTCGGAAATGTGCTGGGCTCATCGGGTTCCGTGATCCCCCTGTTTCGCGAACAGATCGCCAATGGAGGCCCTGTAACGGTCACCCACCCCAGTATCACACGCTATTTCATGACCATCCCCGAAGCTGCCCAGCTCGTGATTCAGGCGGGCTCTCTGGGAAGTGGCGGTGATGTCTTTGTACTGGATATGGGCGAGCCGATAAAAATCGTCGATCTGGCAGAGAAAATGGTCCATCTCGCGGGGCTGAGTGTTCGTGATGAGAAAGATCCTGATGGAGATATAGCAATCGAGTTCACCGGTTTGCGCCCCGGGGAAAAACTATACGAGGAGCTACTTATTGGCGACGCCGTGGGTTCCACCACCCATCCAATGATTATGCGGGCCGAGGAGGAGTTTATGCCTTGGCCAGAGTTGTGCCAGCTATTGGATGAGTTGAGTTTGGCGTTGCAGGGCGATGATTTTTTGACAGTGCGAAAACTGATGGTTAAGCATGTGTCCGGGTTTAATCCAGATTCCGGTATTGTTGATTGGATGCAGTCCGATTCCTGAAATTTTGTAGCCATTTCATGCCGGCTTAAGGCTCTTGTTTTAAGGAGGACTTTAATTTGTGCTGGTAGCTAGTAAACTAAAATTTTTATCGGTTGCTAATCTTTTAAACAGTGCTAATAATGCGCGTCGCCAAAATGTTTCAAAATAATGTTATTTTAGGAATGTAAAATGTCTGATATTGGTAAATCCCTATTAAAAAAAACCACTCTGAATAAAACCCTTAAGCCACTCACTCTGCAGGAGTTGGAAAAGCTGGCTTTGAACCTGGCTGATGTCATTAAAAAGCGTAAAGCCGACGAGAAACAGCAGCGGGAATCTAGAAAGCTGAAAAAACTCGCCGAGATTAAAAAGCTGATGGTCGAAGCCGGTTTGAGTGCCAGTGACCTGGGTGCCGAAAAGTCTACGCGCGCGCGCAAGGCCAAATCAGCGAAAAAGGCCTCCAGCAAAGTTAAGGTAGCCGCCAAATTTCAGATAACCGACGATCAAGGAAAAGTACACCAGTGGACCGGACGCGGGCGCACCCCTAAGGTGTTCCAGGCGTTTTTTGATCAGGGTAATAGCAAGGAAGACTGCTTGATCAAGTGATTTTTCTGATGTGCTATGAAAGATCCCATTAGTCGGAACCTATTTTATTTAGGGCGCCCACTTATGCAGATCTTTATTGGCAGCATTGAAGACGAGCGTATAAAATAGGGTACTTCGTACTCCACTTTTTAGGGCAAACCATGAGCAATATTGTATGGCATGATCAAGCCATTACCAAGGTAGAAAGAGCCACTCTAAAAAAGCAGAAACCTTGTCTGGTATGGTTTACCGGCCTTAGCGGTTCGGGCAAATCCACCATTGCGAACGCCCTGGAGCAGGAGCTGCACCGGCGGGGGTTTCATACCTATCTACTCGACGGTGATAACGTTCGTCATGGCCTCAATAAAGACCTTGGTTTTACCGATGAGGACCGTGTAGAGAACATCCGCCGTATTGGTGAGATGGCTCATCTGTTTGTGGATGCCGGTGTGATCGTAATGAGTGCCTTTATCTCTCCCTTCGCCGCGGAACGGGATATGGTTCGTGGTTTGCTGGAGACCGAGGAGTTCATCGAAGTTTACATGAATGCTCCGCTCGATGTTTGTGAGGATCGGGACCCCAAAGGTCTGTACCAAAAAGCCCGTAAGGGAGAAATTTTAAACTTCACGGGCATTGATTCCGCTTATGAAATCCCCCGCCGGCCAGATGTTACCATCGACACCGGCACCTTGCCGATCGAGGCCTGCGTGGGCGAACTGATCAGTTACATGGAAGCTAACGGGTATATCTAGCGCCCGATTGTTCAATACCGACGCTGTCATTCCCGCGAAAGCTGAGGGCCCAGGCGTAAGGGCTGCCGATTGCATTTGAGGGAGTTGTCATCTCCGCGAAGGCGGGGATCCATGCAGAGTTGTTAGATGCCCGCCTACGCGGGCATGACGGTGGTGGGGTCAGCGGTGTTTTATTCCATCCGTGGCGTTTTATGTCGTTGATGATGTTCTATGTCATCCCCGCGAAGGCGGGGATCCATGCAGAGTTGTTAGATGCCCGCCTACGCGAGCATGACGGTGGTGGGGTCAGCGGTGTTTTATTCCATCCGTGGCGTTTTATGTCGTTGATGATGTTCTATGTCATCCCCGCGAAGGCGGGGATCCATGCAGAGTTGTTGGATGCCCGCCTACGCGAGCATGGCGGTGGTGGGGTCAGCGGTGTTTTATGCCATCCGTGGCGTTTTATGTCGTTGATGATGTTCTATGTCATCCCCGCGAAGGCGGGGATCCATGCAGAGTTGTTAGATGCCCGCCTACGCGGGCATGACGAAGTTGGGGTCGTTAGATGCCCGCCTGCTCGGGCATGACGGAGTTGGGATAGTTAGATGCCCGCCTGCGCGTGGATGACGGAAATGGGGTAGTTGGATGCCCGCCTGCTCGGGCATGACAACAGTGGAGCTGCAACCTTTAGGGGATAAGGATATTCAATGTCGGCGTCTGCACTGATCGTATTGATGGCACTGGTTGGGTTGCTTGCTGCGCTGATTGCTACCCGTGTTCGTCCGGCATTTCTCTTCGGCGGCTGTTTGCTGGGTTTCTACCTTTTCGGTTTGATCGACCGGCAGCTGATGTTATCCAACTTTATCAATGGCTCACTGCTTACCCTGCTGTTATTACTGCTGGTGTCCGTTGGACTGGAAAAGAGTCGCTTGCTCGATTGGGCCACCCGGGTCTTGCTTAATACCAGCGAAAGGGCTTCATTGTTGCGTCTGGGGGGACTCACCGCGGTTCTCTCCGCCTTTTTGAATAATACCGCGGTGGTTGCCTCTCTGATGGGGCGCATCGCCTCACAGGACCGTATTGCCCCTTCGCGCCTGCTGATCCCGCTCTCCTACGCCGCGGTTTTGGGGGGCACTACTACCCTGATCGGCACCTCCACTAATTTGATTGTTAACAGTTTTGTGGAGGCGGCCGGTGGCTCGCCATTGGCTTTGACCGATTTTATGTGGGTGGGTGTGCCACTCGCTATCGTTGGGGTGCTGGCCTCGGTTGTCCTTGGCCCCAAATTGTTGCCCAGCTACCCCTCGGTGCAAAAACAACAACGCCGCTACTTTGCTGAAGCCCGGGTAGAGGAGGCAGCGCCTTTGGTCGGTCGTACGGTGCGGGAAAATCGGCTGCGCCAACTCGACAAGCTGTTTCTGGTGGAACTGGTACGTGGCGAGCGGGTGATCGCCCCGGTCAGCCCTGACCTGCTGCTGGAAGCTGGCGATCGGCTGCTGTTCAACGGAGAGACCGATAACGTGCAACAGTTAGCGGCGATCGATGGCTTGCAGCTCGCCCACGAGGCTCAGGGGGTGGGTGAGATTCAGGGAGGCATGGCCGAAGCGGTGGTTTCCAACACCTCAAAATTGGTTGGCAAGTCCCTAAAGGATAGCGGCTTTCGTAGCCGTTACGACGCGGCGGTGGTTGCCGTCAATCGTGGCCATGAACAGTTGTCGGGCAAACTGGGCAGCATCGAGCTACAGGTGGGCGACTGCTTGCTGTTGTCGGCCGGTGGAGATTTTGAACAACGAGCACGAGATAGTGGCGATCTTCACCCCATTAGCAGTGGCAGCGTTGGTGGACGACTAAGCCAGCGGGGAAGTCTGGGTTCACTGTTCTCCTTTGTCGGCGCGATTGTGTTGGCAGCGAGCGGTGTTTTGCCCCTGTTTGATGGCTTGCTGCTGGTGTTATCACTCTACCTCCTGGCTGGCTGGGTCAGCGTAGCAGAGTTGGTGCAACGTTTTCCCTACCAACTGTTTTTGGTGATCGGCAGCGCGCTGGGAATCGCACAGGTGGTTCAAGACGTTGGGCTGGTCGATCGGGCGGTGGAGTTAATACTCCCCGGCGGTGGGGCGATATCCCCCTGGGTGGCGCTACTGAGTATCTATCTGTTGACGATGGCACTGACGGAACTGGTCACCAACAATGTTGCTGCCGCATTGGCCTTCCCGGTGGCCTGGGGGCTTGCAGAGAGCCTCGGTGTCTCCTCCATGCCCTTCGTGATGGTGGTCGCGTATGGAGCCAGTGCCAGCTTTCTTACCCCCTACGGCTACCAGACCAACCTGATGGTCTATGGTGCAGGTAACTATCGTTTTGTGGATTACCTGCGCATGGGGCTCCCCATCAGCCTCATCTACGGCGTGATGGTTATGTTGCTGGTACCGTTATTTTTTCCTTTCTGATCGATCGGGCCATCAAACCCAATTTTCCAGCCTCAGCGCATCCACCCGCTTAAACTCTTTCATATTGTTCGTTACCAGTATCAACCCCTCACTGCGGGCATGTGCCGCAATATGAAGGTCATTTACGCCGGTTACCCTGCCTTGACGCTCCAGTTCTGCACGTATATCGCCATAGTGTGCCGCTGCTTTAGGGGAGTAATCCAACACATCAAGGCGAGAGCTGAAGTCTTCAACCACGCGTAGATTGTGCTCCTTGCGCTCGCTCTTTTCTGCACCGTGCAGCAGTTCGGCAAGGGTAATTGAGCTGATCGAGATTTGGCCCGCGTGACGGTTGAATGTTTCCAGTGCTTCTAACGGGCGACGTTTGATTACGTAAATAACGATATTGGTGTCGAGCATATATTTAAGCATTAGAACGCTTCCCGCTCTTGCTGCTCCTGTGAGGGACGGGTCTCCATAAAGTCTTCGCTAGCAGGCGTGGCGTCCAGAAAGAAACTGTCCCAGCTGTGGTCTATGGGGGAAAGAATGCGGTCGTTTCCCACTACCCGAACCTGTACCTTTTTGACGCCTTCGGGGAATCGACTATCGGCGGGTAAGCGAACCGACTGTGTACGATTATTGATGAATACGGATCCAGTGGACATGGCATATTCCTGGGTTGTTACTAATGGAGAGTGCCTGTATATCATGGCACCAGCATAGGTATATGGCAATGCTATATAGCAGGGAGGGGTGGGAGTTTGAAGTTTTTCATCGACCCTACGGAAAAAATATGTGATCTCCTACACAGCGTGTGGAAAAACCCTGTTCACTGTAGGGTTTAAGTGCCCTAGTATCGATCGTTCATTATTTGCACAGAATTATCATCCACACCAACAAGGGACTGTTTGGTCGATGGACAGGGATACCTACATTCAATCAGGACTGCCTGCGCTGGTAATAGTGGCTCGCTTGCAGGGCATTTCGGCCTCATTGGCGCAACTGGCGCACCGGTTTCCTCCAGCGGATGAGGATTCCGGCAAACTCCTTTTGCGAGCAGCAAAGTCAGTCGGGCTCCGTGGGCGCTTGTCGAAAGTATCGACCGAGGAGCTGCTGAAGCTGCCGATGCCGTTGGTGGCACTGCGCAAGGATGGAAGCGCCATCGTAGTGGTACGCTGCGAACAGGGCGAGGTGTTGATCCAGGACCCCCGCCAGGCATCAGCGGAGCGCATTTCGGTGGATGTGCTGGATAATCTCTACGGTGGTGAGCTGTTCCTTTTTCGCCGAGCGGATGCCGGGTCTGTTGTTGGTGGGCGTTTTGATATTCGTTGGTTTATCCCTGCGTTAAAAAAGCATCGTAAACTGCTGGGGGAAGTGCTGCTGGCGTCGGTGTTTATCCAACTGTTTGCGCTGGTGACGCCGCTGTTCTTTCAGGTGATCATCGATAAAGTGCTGGCCCACAAGGGGCTCACTACCCTGGATGTACTCGCCTTCGGCTTGTTGGTGATCTCGCTGTTTGATGTGGTGCTGGGAGCGCTCAGAACCTACCTTTTTTCCCATACCAGCAATCGCATCGACCTGATGCTCGGTGCCCGGCTTTTCGATCATCTTTTGCACCTGCCTATCGCCTACTACAACAAGCGTCGAACTGGTGAAACGGTAGCCCGGGTTCGGGAGTTGGATAGTCTCCGGGAGTTTCTTACCGGTTCAGCGCTGACACTCTGCATCGACCTGATGTTCAGCCTGCTGTTCCTGCTGGTGCTCTATCTCTATAGCCCGCTCCTCACCGGGATCGTGGTCGCTTCTATCCCGCTGTATATTTTGCTCTCCGTTGTGATTACACCGCTACTGCGAGCTCGCCTTGAGGAAAAGTTTCAGCGCGGTGCTGCCAATCAGTCGTTTTTGGTGGAATCGGTGAGCGGTATCGAAACGTTGAAATCGATGGCGGTGGAGCCGCGGATGCAGCGCCAGTGGGAGGACCAGCTGGCGGGTTATGTCCGCGCCGATTTTCGCGCGGCGCAGCTGGGCAATATCGCCAGTCAGAGTGCCTCCGGAATCAGTAAGGTCGTGACCGTTGCGATTTTATGGGTGGGTGCCCAGCAGGTTATTGCCGGGGCGATGAGCGTGGGGATGCTGGTCGCGTTCAATATGATTGCCGGGCGAATTAATGCACCCATACTGCGTTTGGTGCAGTTGTGGCAGGACTTTCAGCAAGCGGAAATCTCCATCGACCGATTGGGAGATATCCTCAATACCCCCGGCGAAAACAGCAGCGCCACTCCTCGCAGTCAGGCAGGAGCTATTAAGGGGCATATCCAATTCGAGCGGGTGGGGTTTCGCTACGACCCGCAACGGCCGGCGGCCCTGCGGCAGGTTTCGTTTGAGGCACGTCCCGGTGAAATCGTCGGCGTAATCGGGCGCTCCGGGTCGGGAAAGAGCACCCTGGCGCGCCTGCTGCAACGTTTTTATCTGCCTGAGAGCGGCCGGGTTCTGGTTGATGGTATGGACCTTGCGATTGCCGACACCGCCTGGCTGCGTCAGCAGATCGGCGTGGTACTGCAGGACAACTTTCTCTTCAATCGCTCCATTCGTGACAACATAGCGCTGGCCGACCCGGGATCATCGCTGGAGCGAGTGATGCAGGCGGCCCAGCTTGCGGGCGCCCACGACTTTATTCTGCAACTCCCCGAAGGTTATGACACCGAAGTCGGAGAGCAGGGCAATAGTCTGTCAGGTGGGCAGAAACAGAGAATCGCTATCGCTCGTGCGCTGCTCAATGATCCGCGCATCCTTATTTTCGATGAAGCGACAAGCGCGCTGGATTACGAGTCTGAACGGGTGATTCAGCAGCAGTTGCGCAAAATAGCCCACAACCGAACCCTGATTATTATCGCTCACCGCCTGTCAACGGTCGCAGAATCGGACCAGATACTGGTGATGGACAATGGACACCTGATCGAACAGGGCGAACCCAAAGAGTTGCTAAGGAACAAGGGCCACTACGCACGGATGTTAGCGATGCAAAACGGTGGCATGAGCGCATGAGGTGGTGGCGTTGGATGGGTGGGCGAATCTCTCGCTGGAAAGAGCATCGTATAGAGCGATTGCGGTGTGAGTTTCTTCCTGCCGCGCTGGCGGTAGAACAGACACCTCCCAACCCTTTGGGGCGTCTTTTTAGCCTGTTAATCATCAGTCTGTTTGTTATTGCGCTACTCTGGGGTTGGTTTGGTCGCATCGATATTGTAGCGGTCGCTCAGGGTAAGCTCGTGCCAGCCGAAGGGGTGGCGTCGATACAGAGTGAACTGTCCGGCAGAGTCGCACAGGTTGCAGTTAACGATGGCGATCGAGTAAAAGCGGGTGATCTGTTGTTGACCCTGGATGACACGTTAAACGGCGCCGACATTGATAGTTTACGCGAGCAGGTTGAGGTGATCGCCGAGCGTTTGGTGCGCCAGCAGTATCGTCGGAGTTTGTTGGAACTGATGCGTTCCATCCCGCTATTGGCATTGTTAGAGGATCAGCAGCCTCCCGGGGAGTTACTGCCTGATGCTCAATCAATGCTTTTGTTGCAGCGCCAGTGGGAGCTACTACGGTCTACTCGTCTCGCCAGCAAAGCACATGTCGCGGGGCTTAATGCACAGTTAAGGGCGTTGCATTCTGAGCAGCAAAAAATAAAGCGCACGCTGCCTATGATGGAAGAGCGGCGCAACGCGTTGAAGTCTCTCTATGATCGCCAGATGGCCCCCCGGCTACAATACCTTGACGCCGAGCAGGTGCGAATTGAGGCAGAGCAATCGTTGAAGGCCTTGTTTGCAAGGGAGGCACAGCTGTTGGCTGAAATTGATCGCGTAAGAGCAGAAGATCAACTGCTGCTGGCCAACCACGCCCGGGAGGCCCTAACCCTCGAAGAGTCACTGGCATTGGAGCTTCAGCAGCTTAAACAGCAGGTGATAAAGGCTCAACGGGGCTTTTCCAATACCCGTATTACATCCCCGACAGAGGGCATTGTGCGCTCCGTTATTCCGATAAAACCGGGAAGCGTTGTGCAAGCCGCACAGGTATTGATGGAGATCGTACCCACCGCGAGCGAGCTGCGCGCCGAGGCCTGGATCAAGAATCGGGATATTGGCTTTGTCGCTCAAGGGCAGGCGGTAGAAGTCAAAGTCGACACCTTTAACTACACCCGCTACGGCGGGATCAACGGTGAGGTCGCTTTGGTGTCAGCGGATTCTGTAAACGATTCAAACCAGGGGTTGCTGTACAAGGCGATCGTGACGCTTGCCAGCAACAGGATCGAAGTAGATGGACAGGACCAACCGCTGGCGTCGGGAATGAACGTTGCGGTCGAAATCAAAACCGGTACGCGCCGCCTGCTGGATTTTTTTCTGTCCCCATTGCTGCGCTACAGCCATGAAAGTATCAGGGAGCGCTAGCACAGCGCCGTGGCGTTAATGGTTTTAAAACAGCGAGTCAATAGAACGCATCAGGGAGGATGTTATGTTGCTGGATTATCTAGACACCGAGTATGTGTTTATGTCACTCAGTTTGGTTGCTGCCACCTGTTTGCTGGCGATGTGCTGCCATGAGTATCAAATCATGAGGCAGTCCGAGCGGGAGCTGGAAGAGGATCTTAAGAATCCGCCGAAGCCGATCTATCAGCATGACTTGAAGGCGTTTAAGCAAAAAAGGGAAGGTACCAAGAAGTAGCGTCAATGTATGGACCTAAGCAGGATTGATAATTTCTGATGACGATAGAGACGACCAAACGTATTACCGGCATAGGTAGGGGAGTGTCATGATAAAGGCTGTTTCGATAACCAAATTTAGCGTCCCGGTTCTGGCTGTGCTGATGCTGGGCCTTGTGAGTGCGTCTGTTATGGCAGGCTACCTGGTGCAGGGCAATAACTACACCGAGCGCTTTGGAGGCACGGTTATCGAAGGCAAGGGTAAATTCGATATCAATGCCTGGGGTTATACCTCCGCCTTTGCTAAACGCTTTGCGATGCCGGATCGCTGGCTGGAGCCGGAGCTATCGGGGGTGGAGGGGATCGCCTTTCGTACCGAGGTTTACGCTTATGAACCCTGGCGCCCCGCCGAGTGTCTGTTTGAACTCTACCTCAAGCAGGAGGCGGAGATTCCCTGGGTGGTGGGCGCTAACGAGTCCGGTCGACGCTATATCTACCCCCATTCACCTGAGCCCATTGCACAGCTGAATCTGCTTCGCGAGGACGATAGGCAATGGGCTAAGCGCGAGCTGGGTATCGCTGAAACCGACACCGCCGGTCGCCACCAGCTGAATTGGGTGGCGGGCGATCGTGCGGTCCCGTTGCGGGTGCGCAACTACCAGCGATCCATCGGCAAGGGGCTGGATCGCCTGCAGCTGATGTTCGACTGCCAACAGATGCCGGACAGCGCTGGCGCGCTGGTGTTGGGGAGCTACCGTATCGCTCTTACCGAAAGCTACCTCGAGAGAGTGCGCTTCTACCATCAAGCCCGCCGTGATGAACCCTTTTACCTGACTCGGGACAAAGTGATCGATATCCCCTCATCGGTATACCAGTGGGTCTACACTCGCAATTTTGCCGAGCGCTTTGGGCTTCCGGAGCGGTGGATCGACGAGGATCTGCAAGGGGTAGAGGCGGTGGTGTATTACCGGCTCAATACCGGTGGTAAAAGCCTTATCACCAGAAAGTCATTTTTTATTCAGGGTACTCCCTATATCGATTTTATTTTTAGCAAGAAGCAGGTTGCCGTATCCTTTCCAACCACTCGGGGGGCAATAGGCCCAGCCAGACACTTGGGCTCATACCGTTACCTGTATGAAACGGACAAATCTATGTACGTTGAAAAGAGCTGGCTAAAGGATAGGACCAATATCAGCTATAGCTCTACCAAACTAAAAAGTGGTAGGCCTGTACAGGTCGGCGGGATTTTTATCTACTGGTTTGACCGAAATATCTTGGGCGACTATGCGTTGATGCGCGGAATTACCCATATGGATCCACCTCAGGAGACAACCCTGCTTAAGGTTTATACGACTGGCCGAGGGCCCTTAATAGCGCTAGATGGCCAACACTACAACATTGACCATGAGTTCTATATCCCGGGTCAGTTTACCCGCCGACTGCCTGAGTATTTAAAGCAACGAGAGATTCCTGATATGCCCCTCATCTATGGTGCTCCATTGGAATCTTTAACCAAACAATAGCGAATTCAAAAATCCAGTAACTGTTTCCAGGGAGGGAGAGGTTATGACCAGTTTAATCAGTGATCTGATGTTTTTAAGCGTCGATGTGTATAACCGGCAAAGGTAGGGGAGTGTCATGATAAAGGCTGTTTCGATAACCAAATTGAGCGTCCCTGTACTGGCTATTCTGATGCTGGGCTTTGTGAGTGCGTCTGTTATGGCAGGATATCTCGTAAAAGGAGATAGTTACGAGGAGCGCTTTGGAGGCACGGTTATCGAAGGAAAGGGTAAATTCGATATCAATGCCTGGGGTTATACCTCCGCCTTTGCTAAACGCTTTGCGATGCCGGATCGCTGGCTGGAGCCGGAGCTATCGGGGGTGGAGGGGATCGCCTTTCGAACCGAAGTCTACGCTTACGAACCCTGGCGTCCCGCCGAGTGTCTGTTTGAACTCTACCTCAAGCAGGAGACGGAGATTCCCTGGGTGGTGGGCGTTAACGAGTCCGGTCGACGCTATATCTACCCCCATTCACCTGAGCCCATTGCGCAGCTGAATCTGCTTCGTGAGGAGGACAGGCAATGGGCTAAGCGCGAGCTGGGTATCGCTGAAACCGACACCGCCGGTCGCCACCAACTGAATTGGGTGGCGGGCGATCGTGCGGTCCCGCTGCGGGTGCGCAACTACCAGCGCTCCATCGGCAAGGGGCTGGATCGCCTGCAGCTGATGTTCGACTGCCAGCAGATGCCGGACAGCGCTGGCGCGCTGGTGTTGGGGAGCTACCGTATCGCTCTTACCGAAAGCTACCTCGAGAGAGTGCGCTTCTACCACCAGGCGCGCCGTGATGAACCCTTTTACCTGACTCGGGACAAAGTGATCGATATCCCCTCATCGGTATATCAGTGGGTTTACACCCGCGATTTTGCCGAGCGTTTTGGCTTGCCGGAGCAGTGGATCGACGAGGATCTGCAGGGAGTAGAGGCGGTGGTGTATTACTGGAGGGGCCTTGAGGGTGCTACTTTTTTGCGACATCCCAACTTCCTTGTAGCTGGCAGGCCGAGGATAGATTTTATCTTTACCAAGGCCCAGGCCAGAAAAGCGTTTCCTGAGCCCCGTTCTGCCGGCGGTCCTAGCAAACACAGGGGGTCATTCCAGTTTCTTTATGAGAAGGACAAGAATCTAATTCCTAATCCTGTGCTGAAGGCTGGGGGAAGCAGCATTAGCTATCGATCATCCACCCAAGGGGGAGGAATACCTCTTCTTTGGTTTGATCGTGATTTGTTGGGTGGCTATACGCTACTGAAAGGTTCTAATCATGTCACATTGCCTAAAAAGAATAGTGTTTTTCACATCTACACAGTTGGGCGTGGTGAGCTGGTAGCGCGGGACCATAATCCCTATAGCATCGATCATAAATTTTATGTTCCCGGTAGATTTCTTAGGCGAACTAGTAATTACCATAAACATAGGGCAATACCCGATATGGAAAGAATCTACCGAAATCCTATAGAAACTATCACTAAGATTCGGTAGGAAACTGTAAGAATAATCTGTTGTTAATATTTCAGCTGTCCAAGGATGGACCAATTATGACCAGTATGATTTCTGAATTAATGCTATTAAGTGTTGATGTTTACAATCCCAAGGATATTAATGATAACTCGGTTGAAGCACCTTTAGGTTGGGACTTTATTCCCAATGTTGGTGTCGATAATTCCGGGCGAATGTATCATCAGGACAGTGGCTTCTATGCGTATGCTTTGACTCGGTCCGGTCCTGATGGTCCTGAAGCGGTGATCGCCTTCAGGGGAACTGACCAGATTTTGGGGTCGGGTACCGATATGGGGGTCGATTGGGAGCTTTCTGTTAGCAACGGTTATCATCCCCAGTTTGAACAGGCTCTGCAATTTACCCTCGATGTGTTTATGGAACTGGCCCAATCAGCGGGTAGGTCTCCGTTAGTCTATGTTACGGGACATTCCTTGGGCGGCGCACTTGCTCAGATTGTAAGCAGCGTTTTCGCTTTGCCTGGTTACACTTTTGACGCCCCCGGTGCATTATCACTTTCACAAGAATTATCATTTATCGAGGGGTTATTCCCATGGTTCAATGATAATGCACAAATTCTTAACCTTTTTTCAGCATTCACCCCAGAATTCAACAACCCCGGCGACCTCGTCAATATCTCGATTATTGGCAGCGCCATCTCCGCCGCGAGCGGCGATGTAATCGGCAGCCATTATGACCTGCTCAGTGATGAGGGATCCTCATTGGTCGGTTCAGTAGCGGAAGGGCTGGCGCAAGTAACCGGCGGTGCGGCTGGTTTGCTCGGATTGGCTGCGGTCGCCGTGGCACTGGCTCCGGCATCTACATTGGCTGTTGCGGGAGTTCTGGGTATTGATACGGTACTCAAACACAGCTCCGAAGCGATACGTAATCTGGTTGTAGGCCTGGACCAGCAGGGTCAGCTAATACCCCGGTTAGTGGAGAGCACCCACTTTCCCAACGGAATAGAGGGGTATCAGCCACCGTCTGATGGGGTGATCGGCATGCTAAAGGATGTGCTAGGAACCATCGGACAGTGGTTTACCCAGCAACTTTCACAGCAGGACGCAGTGGCGCTGTTGAACCAGTTGGATGAAACGAATTCAGGGCGAATTGGTGCTCTGGCGACACAGTATGACGTGTCGATCGATCATCTTCGTATGGCGACCCAAACAATCACCGAGAGCGAGTGGTCCGAAACACTCACCCCGTTCGCGGGTTACCACGGGGAGTTGCTTGTTACGCTGGAGCGCGCGACTGAAACAACTGGCCAACTGCTGGACCTGGAGATGCCTGGAGTCACCGCCGATGGTCACTTTACTGAACTCGCCATCGTTGGCGCCGCCAGTCTTGATTGGTCGCAAGAGGGTTATCGCATAAAGAGCGAACTGGGTAAGGATGAAGTGGCGGTTACTTTCCGCTCGGTCACTCCATTGGCGCTAGGCGGGGAATACACCACAGGGATAAACCTCGTTTACAGCCTCTATGGCCGCTCGGGTGAAAATGTCGAAGGTGAACAGACAATTTTTGCAGAAAGTTCAGCGTCGCCGTGGCATCAGCTTCCCGAGATTGATACCAGCATTGAAATTAGTGAGGACAACCCCCGAGACCTGATGGGGGATGACGCCAACAACCGACTCACCGGTGACCTCGCCGAAAACACCCTGCTGGGTTTGAGGGGAGATGATGAGCTTCTGGGCGAAGGTGGGCGGGACACCCTTATTGGTGGCTACGGGAACGATCTCCTGCAGGGAGGGGTTGGCCGGGATCTGCTGATAGGAGGCGATGGGGACGATCGCCTGATTGCGGGTTCGTTAGACAGCCTAAAAGGTGGGCAGAGTATTGATCCCGATGATCTCACGCTGGGTGACTTTCTTTCCGGCCAACAGGGTGACGATCTTCTGTTCGGAAGTGGGTACCGCGACTTTCTCGGCGGAGGCGCTGGGGATGATCTTCTCTATGGCGGTGAAGGCACCGATTACCTGATGGGGGATGGCGACTGGACGCTTGGGAATCCCGATTGGACCGTTAACGAACAACCCGGCAAGGTGAACATTGTCGGGGATATTCAATGGTCAGCTACCGCAGTGGTCGGTGGGGATGACGTTATTTGGGGCGGTGGCGGGAATGATTTTGCCTGGGGTGGTGACGGCGACGATCTGCTCTATGGCGAGGCTGGAAACGATGTTTTGATGGGGGAAGCCGGTGACGATACCTTGCTGGGAGGGATAGGTGACGATCGTTTGCTCGGTGAGGCGGGTGATGACCTTGTCGTTGGGGGGGAGGGTTTGAACCAACTCAATGGCGATGCACCCAACCTCGCGCTGGAGGAGCATGGCGATGATCTGGTTATAGGCGGGAACGATCGCGATTTGATCTGGGGCGATGGCGGCAACGATCGGCTCTATGGAAACGGAGGCGACGACCAGATCCAGGGAGACAATGCCCTTGGGGCTAGCGGCAACGACTATCTCTCCGGTGGGGCTGGGTCAGATTACCTGTTGGGGCAATTGGGAAATGATGAGCTACATGGCGATGAAGGCGACGATGCGCTAGTGGGGGGTGACGGGAATGACCGCCTTTACGGGGGTAAGGATGATGATGAACTTGAAGGTGGCGCCGGTGATGACTATCTGGAGGGGGGTAGCGGCCACGATTGGTTGATCGGTGGTGCGGGGTTTGATGTCCTGGTGGGTGGTAGTGGCCAGGATGAGCTTTCGGATACACGGGGTGGAGGGTTACTGGTCGGTGAGGGTGGCTACGATACCTACGATGTGAGATCGGGTCAGGACGCGGTTAGTATCATGGACCTTGAGGAGAATCGCCTAAAATTCGGCGACCTGAGCTACGCCCAGGGGATGAACCGGATCTCTTTGTCGCAGGGGTCGCTGCTGATCTCCATCGATGGCCGGCCGATCGCTCACCTTGCCAACTTCGACCCCAACGACGTCTATGCCGGTAGCGGTATTACCGACGTTGAGTTCAGCGACGGAACCACCATCAACTATCTGCAGCTGTTACAACTGGGTATTACCAGCGATGGCACCAGTGCCGACGATACCCTGTGGGGCACTAACGCCTTCGATCGTATGAATGGCTACGCTGGCAACGATACCCTTTATGGGTTAGAGGGTGACGACATTCTTGATGGGGGCACGGGCTCCGATCATATGGTCGGTATGACAGGTGACGACACCTATCGGGTCGATAATTTAGATGATCGTGTTGCAGAGGAGTTGGGTGAGGGTGTCGATACGGTGGAAGCCTCCATCGACTACCAGCTTACCGATCATGTCGAGCATCTGCGCCTGCTTGAAGGCGTTATCAGGGGCAGCGGGAACGCACTCGATAATATCCTGATGGGTAATCATCTTGATAATCAGCTTTATGGTGGTGCCGGTAATGACAGCCTGGTTGGCGACCAGGGTGACGACCTGCTCGACGGCGGCGCTGGCGCTGATACGTTAGCCGGTGGGGTGGGTAACGACACCTATATCGTCGATGATGCGGGCGATAGTACCCACGATGTAATGGGTGGTGGCGATGACCGAATTATGGCGACAGCGGATCATCACATGGGCAGCCATATCGAACAGCTCTCGATGTTGGGTAGCGAGTCCTTGTCGGCCTGGGGCAACGGGCAGGATAACGACATCGAAGGCAACAGTGGTGACAACAGTCTCAATGGAGGGGCGGGCAACGATCAGCTCTTCGGTGGTGCGGGTAACGATCTGCTGGACGGCGGTGCAGGCGTTGATCGCCTGGTGGGCGGCGAGGGAGACGATCGCTATCGAATAACCGACGCTCTTGACGCTGTCATTGAGCAGGTCGATGGCGGGACTGACCGAGCGGAAGTATTCGTAGAGGGCTACCGCCTGGATGCTAACCTGGAACAGCTGGAGCTGGCAGATGGGGTCTATCACGGAGTAGGCAACGAACTCGATAATCTACTGATTGGCAACGCCCTCGGTAATACCCTCGATGGCGGCCTCGGTGGGGACCTGATGCTCGGCGGTGAAGGGAATGACATCTATAGCGTAGATAATGCGGACGACCAGGTTGTCGAGCTGTTCGGCGAGGGCCAACAGGACTCGGTAATTACGACCGTCGACTATCAACTGGCAGAGAATGTGGAGAATCTTCGTGTGGCCTCTGCGGGCGGGACGAACGCAGTGGGAAACAGCCTTGCCAACCGTATCGAGGGTCATAGTGGCGATGACTCGCTGGCCGGCGGTGGGGGAAATGATCAGCTGTTTGGTTATTCGGGTAACGACCAACTCGATGGTGGCAGCGGCGACGATCTGCTCGATGGTGGTCTCGGCGTAGATCAGATGCATGGCGGCAGTGGTGACGACCGGTACAGAGTAGACAATACCCTTGACCAGGCTATTGAAGCACCGGGTGAAGGCCTTGACCGTGTCGTTGCCTCGGTGAGTTATCAACTGTCGGCAGGCATTGAGGAACTCGAACTGGTGGGGTGGAGCCCCCTGGATGGTGTCGGTAATGAGTTGAATAATCTACTGATCGGCAACGCCTACCAAAATCACCTGCAAGGATTGGCCGGGGACGATCTATTGGTCAGCAACGGCGGAGCCGATCTGCTGGAGGGCGGGGCGGGCAATGACACCTATCGGGTGCAGGGTGAGGGAGTAATCCTCCTGGAGCAACCAGACGCGGGCTACGATGAGGTGCTAAGCGAAGGAGGTCTGGTGCTGGCGGATCATGTCGAAGCGCTACGACTGGTCGGCAGCGGAGACGCTAACGGCACGGGAAATTCAGCAAACAATATGCTCAGTGGAAATGATGACCGCAATCGCCTTGAAGGCCTAGCCGGTGATGACGTTTTGAACGGCCACAGCGGCGACGACCACCTGTTAGGGGGTACTGGGGACGACCGTTTATTCGGAGGTGAAGATCCCGAGGTTGTGGAGCGGGGCGATGGTGACGAAGGGGAAGAGGGCGAGCACTGGGAGAATGAATCCTCGCAAAACCCGCCACCCCGGCAGGCCTGGAGTAACAGTGATCTGCTGGATGGCGGCGAGGGCAATGATTACCTCGATGGTGGCTCCGGTGATGATCTTTTGCTGGGTGGGTCTGGTGATGACCATCTGTTTGGTGGCGACGACGGCGGAACACTGATCAACAGCGGTGGTTCGGGTCTTGAATGGAACCCTGAATGGGACAACTGGGGCAACGAGGCTTCTGATTGGGGCGGGAGCGAAGAGGAGGCGGTATTAAGCAATAACGATCAGCTTTTTGGCGGCGCAGGGAATGACCTGCTGCAGGGTGGCAGTGGTGATGACCGGTTAGACGGTGGAGCGGGCATTGATAGCTTGTACGGCGGTGAAGGACTCGACCACCTGGATGGAGGCGATGGTATCGATCTGCTGGCCGGTGGTGATGGTGATGACACTTATATTGTTGATGGTTACCGGGTAGAACGGGTGGAGTGGGTGCAGGCTGGGGAAGATGTCAGGTTGTCGCTCAGACTCGATTGCACAACCAATTTATCTTTAACCCATGAGTGGAGTGAGAAGCCATGGAGCACAAAGGGCAACGAAGGGCTCGGTAACGGGTGGGATGCCCCGCCGCCGGGCCACGATCTGAATCAGAATGATGGCTATCCCCACTCACCGGGTAACCCGGGTGCGCGCAATAACCCAAGCCGAGGTGATGTTACCAAGAGTCAATCGCACCTTGCCGATGATCGTTGTGATGTTAATGGGAGTGAGTTTCGTAGAAGCGAACATAATGGAACCAAAAATGATATGTCATCGTTTTTTGAGTGGGCTGCAAAGTCTGGTAACCAGACTGTCACTAAGCACGACTTGGGGTATTACGATGCGCCAACACTAATACCCGTGACCCAGGAGGAGTGGGTGAGTGACTCGGTATGGGAGGAGATCGACTCCGGGTATGACCGGGTGTTTGCGTCGGTCAGTTTTGAGCTGCCAGAACATGTAGAGACCCTGACGCTGACGGGAAATGGCAATATTGATGCTACCGGCAATAGGCTTGCCAACTCGCTATGGGGTAATAGCGGCAATAATCTGATCGACGGTGGTACAGGCTCCGATGAAATGATGGGCGGTCTGGGTGACGACCGCTATCGCGTAGAAGATACGGGAGATCGTGTGGTCGAGCTGTCCGACGAGGGCACAGATTGGGTGGAAACGAGCATCGATTATACCCTGGCAAATCAGGTAGAGAATCTCCAGCTGCTGGGGGAGCATAACCTTGTCGGAGTCGGCAATGAGTTATCAAACCAACTGATCGGAAACGACGGGGATAACCGTTTGCAGGGAGGGACGGGTGATGACTACTTGCAGGGCGGACTCGGTGACGACCATCTGCAGGGCGGTACCGGAGATGACGTTTACCGCTATGGGTTGGGTGATGGGTTTGATCAGATCACCGATGAGCAAGGCCATAACCGAATTCTGTTTGGCGGTGCCATTAATGCGAACCAGGTGGTAGCGCGCCGAGATGACGCGACGGGTGATTTAACACTCCAAATTACCAACACCGCAGGTGTCGATTACCTCGGTCAGGGGTTGTGGATGAACGCGGCCAGCGCGGCATCGCTGGATGTGATCGAATTCGCAGATGGTACCCAGGCTAGCTGGAACGAGTTAAAAGCACAGGGTGTTACCCTGCGCGGAGGTAATGGTAAAGACCGTTTGCTGGGGACACGCGGTGACGATCGCCTTGAGGGTGGGCGCGGAAAAGACTGGCTGTATGGTGGTATTGGCTACGACAGGCTTATGGGAGGAGACGGTGATGATCTGTTGATAGGCGCCGAGGGTGATGACCTCCTGCGCGGTGGCACCGGAACGGACCAGCTCATCGGTGGTTGCGGCGATGACCTGCTCGAAGGTGGGGTTGGTGATGACCAGCTTGTGGGTGGCGCAGGAGACGACAGCTATCAGTTTAATCCGGGCTTTGGCCAGGACGTTCTCTATGAGATTGGGGGCGCAGACGGTGGGCATGATCGTGTGGTGTTTAGCCAAGGGATCGATCATAGCGCACTGCGCTTCGCCAATGAGGATGGTGATCTTTTGATCTCAATTCTTGAACAGCCGGACCAGTTATTGGTAAAGGGCTGGTATGACGGTGACGCTCAACCGGGAATGTTGGTTGAGCGTTTCGAAACCTCAGATGGGCGGAGCCTGCAGCATACACAGGTAGAGCAACTGGTGCATGCGATGGCCGCTATGGGGGGCACCGAGGGTGTTGGTAATCTGTTGCCGGGGTCGACAACGCCAGACCTGAGTGCAGAGATTGCTGCCGCATGGCAGGACTCTTCAGTAGCGTAAACTCAGAGTTGGCTGTTAACGTGGTTTAGTTTTTTTGAACCCTGCCCAAACGCGACTGCAGCACCACACCTGCAAGAATAAATACCAGCCCCACATAGGTGGCGGGATGAATGGTTTCGCCAACGAAGGTGGCGATAAAGTAGAGCGACAGGAAGGGGGAGAGGAAGATCAGGTTGCTGATCTTGGCGGTGTTGGTGGCGGCTTTCATCGCGCTGAGCCAGAGCACAAAGGCGAAGCCCATCTCGAATACGCCGACATAGACCGCACCGGCCAGCCCCCGCCAGTCACTTACCACTACGCTAGAGAAAATCAGGGTAGTGACGAGGATAAAGGGAAGGCTGAAACAGAAACACAGCAACAGACTCACCACTGGATCCTGGGAGTTTTTGGCGTTGAGTATCCAATAGAGCGCCCAGATGACGGTGCTGACCAGTGCCAGTGTCACCCCCAGCGGGCTATCGAACTGTAGGGCCAGCAGGTCTCCCCGGGTGGCGATCACCACCACGCCCAGATAGCTGATGACGCAGGCCAGGATCTCCCAGCGCGTTATTTTTTGCCCCAGTAGTGGAATAGAGAGCAGTGCCAGGGTAATGCCCCAGGTGTAGTTAAGGGGTTGCGCCTGCTGTGCCGGTAGCAGGTCGTAGGCCTGAAAGAGAATCAGGTAGTAGGCGAAGGGGTTGAGGATGCCGAGCGGCAGGAAGCGTCGGTAGTCGGTTTTCGCCAGTGGCATTATAAGTGAGAGTTTATTCTGTACTGCAAGAATGCCCAGCATCACAAAAATAGAACTGATGCAGGAGTAGAGCAGCAGCTGCAGTGTGTCGAGGTAGCGCAGGCTCAGTTTGAACGCCGTCGCCACGGTGGACCAGAGCAGGACAGCACCGATACCGTAGAGGTATGCCTGGCGTTGGGAGGGCATTAATACACCTTGTTGCGTCGATAAGTTTAAAACCATCGTATCGCAGTGCTTGATAGCGGGCGAGCATTTGTAGAGCGAGAGTCTTCGGCAAGATGGGAATGGGCCTCCGCCTTCGCGGAGGCGACGGAGGGGAAGAGTGCGGGGGATGAGGGGAGGAGTGCCGATTGTGCAGGAGCACAACTATCGGCCCGTACATCCTGTACAAAGCGCTACCGCCGTCCATGGCTCTCGCGCTATACGACCCACAGGGACGTGGGGAGTGCCGATTGTGCAGGAGCACAACTATCGGCCCGTACATCCTGTACATAAAAAGGGGCGCCGGAGCGCCCAATGGATAGGATCTGTAACCTGGTTTCTCTGGTTGTTGTAGCCCTCCCTGTGGTTGCTTAAGTTGTGGTTAGCGGCGGCTGGCTACTGACTCTCCCTTGCGGTCGACGCTCAGGGTGATGCTGACGCGACGATCAAGTGCCTGGATGTCGGGGTTGCCGCTGGCCAGGCTGGAGAGCTGCTTGCCGTGTGCACGACTTTGGATGCGAGCGGGCTCGATCCCCTCGTTGATGAGGTAATCCTCGACGCTGTTGGTGCGTTGCAGGGACAGCGAGTGGTTGTAAGCGTCATCGCCACGTTCGTCGGCGTAACCGTCCAGGGCAATACTCACTGCCGGATTTGTTTTCAAAAATTGCACCAGCTCAGCCAGACGCTGCCGTGTTACGTCGGGAATCTCTGTAGCGGCGGTCTGGAACATTACCTCCAGCTGCAAGCCTTCAAACTTGAGGCGTTTTTCATAGGAGGCATTGGCGACCTCAAGGGATTGCTTTTGACGTTGGGTGGAGGCGAGCTGCTGTTGCAGTTGCTGGATGCGGCGGTTTGCTTCACTTAATAGGGTTTGTTTGCTTTCCAGTTGCTCCGCTTCGTTCACTTTTTCTCCCAGGGTGTGGCCGAGACCTGCTCCGATTACGGCACCAAAAGGACCGGCGACCATTGCGCCGACCAAAACACCGCTACCGATACCCATCAGGCCCTCGCGGCTGGTTTCTTCGGCCATGGCGGCGGGGGGTAGGGTGGCGGTCATTAGCAGGCTGCTGAGTACGATGGCTTTTTTCATGATTATTCCCCTTGCTTTGGTTAGCCCTTGTGGGCTGCTGTTGATTAAGTACAGGGTCATTAAAACAACCCAATAGGGCGTGCTGATGGCACAATTCGGGCAAGATAGGGAAAGATTGTGATCAAAAATGGCATCTATACTGGAGAGGCTAACCTGACAACGGGAGCCTGATCATGGTTGCCACACGTATTACTCCGGCAAATGAGGTGCAAATTCTGCTTCGCGCCAACCAGTCTGCGAGCTGGCGGCTCAATCTGTGGGTTTGGGGTCTTGTGAGCTGTGCGGGTCTAGTGATTGCACTGGGGTTCAGCTGGGTGGGCGCACCCCTGGTGCTGCCGTTTGTGGGGGCTGAGGTGTTGGTGTTGATGGTTGCCTTCTACTCGGCGAGTCGCGCCAGCACACGGCAGCAGTTGATCCGCTTCGGCCACTCCCAACTGTTGGTGGAGAAGGGGCACGGTCGCCGTGAGGAGGTGACCGACCTGCCTCGGCAGTGGGCGAGGGTCAGGGTTGAGCAGGGCCGTTACCCGCTAGGTACGGATCGCCTCTATCTGTGTGCCATGGATAAACGTACCCCGGTGGGTGAGTTTTTGAACCAGCAGGAGGTCGAACTCCTGCAGGAGCGATTGCGCCAGCAGGGGCTAAGGATCGAGGTTCAGGGGTGCAGATCGCATTATTGACTCTGGAGTTTCAACTGCCGGGCTGTGGTTCCTTGAAGGAGAAACGCCGGCGCATTAGCGGTCTGCGGGATCGATTTGGCAAGAGTCCGCAGCTCGCGATCGCTGAATCAGCTTGGGCAGACAGTCATCAGCGCTCGCAGTGGACAGTATTAGCAATGGCCGCAACCCGAGGGCAGGTGATGCAACAGTTGGAGCAGTTGTTGGCAAGCGTACTTGAGCTGGACGCGGTGCTCTGTGAACAGCGGGTAGAGTGGCTGTAGATCCTTGGGAAAGGCCCCCCCAGGGGCGCGCCTAGCTCGACAGCTCGCGATGGTGGTCCAGCTCCAGCAGCAGATCGGTTAGCGCCTGTTGGTAGCCTTGGGTATCGCTCCATAGCCCCCTTTGTATCGCTTCGAGCAGTCGCTCCCCCATCTCTTGCAACGCGTTGGGGTTGTATTGTTGCAGGAACTCGCGGTTTTCGGTGTCGAGCAATAGGGTGTCGGTGACATTGGCGTATTGGTAGTCGTCGATCAGGTCGGTGGTGGCATCGTAGGCGAACAGGTAATCGACGGTGGCCGCCATCTCAAATCCGCCCTTGTAGCCGTGCTGGCGCATGGCGTTGATCCATTTGGGGTTAAGCACTCGTGACCGGATCACCCGATTTAGCTCCTCGTTGAGGGTGCGGGTGACCGGAGCTGCCGGGTTGGAATGGTCGCTGTGGTAGATCGCGGGCGCGTTGTCGGCCAACACGCGCACGGCGTTGCCCATGCCGCCCTGAAACTGGTAGTAGTCGTCGGAATCGAGCAGGTCGTGCTCGCGGTTATCCTGATTGTGGACCACCGCTTCCAGTGTTGAGAGGCGGTGCTCGAAAGCACCGAAGGCGTCGGTGCCCTCATCGGTCTGGCCGTAGGCGTACCCCCCCCAGTTAATGTAGGCGCGGGCCAGGTCATCGGCGCTGTCCCAGCAGCGCTCGTCGATGAGGCCTTGCAGACCGGCACCGTAAGCTCCGGGTTTGGAGCCAAATACCCGCCAGCGACTCTGTTGTTGCGCCTGCTCGGGCGTCAGGCCCTGTTGGCGCAGCATCGCTGCTTCTGCCTGGGCTTGCTGGCGAATTGGGTTGTCGTCACCGGATTCCTCATGCTCCGCCAGTGCCTGCACGGCGGCATCGAACAGGCGAATCACATTGGGGAAGGCGTCGCGGAAAAAACCGGATATGCGCAGGGTCACGTCAATTCGGGGCCGCCCCAGATGGAACGCCGGTATGATTTCAAAGCCAATCAAACGGTTGGAGCCGGTTGCCCAGCGTGGGCGCACGCCCATCAAAGCCATCGCCTGGGCGATATCGTCACCCCCGGTGCGCATGGTCGCGGTGCCCCACACCGATAGACCGATACTGCGGGGGTACTCACCGTGGTCCTGCAGGTGGCGCATCAGCAGTTGCTGGGCACTCAGCTGGGCCAGCTCCCAGGCCGCCGGCGTCGGAATGGCGCGGCTGTCTACCGAATAGAAATTACGCCCGGTGGGCAGTACATCCAGACGGCCTCGACTGGGGGCACCGCTGGGTCCCGGTGGTACAAAACGGCCACCGAGGGCGGCGATAAAGTTGGCTAGCTCGTTGGCTGGGCTGCCATCGAAGGCAGGCAGGATCCGGGTCTGGATATGGTCGAACAGCTGTCGGGTGCGCGGCAGACCTTCGTCATCCAGTTGTTTAAGGGGGGCGGCGGGCGTATCGAAATGGCGCTCTACCAATCCCAGTGCCAACAACTCCAGACGCTCCCGAGTGTCGGCTTCGGAGCGCCAGGGAGCGTCGCTCACGCGTTGCAGTAGAGCGGGTCTGAGACCGCTCCACAGGGTGGCAGCTTGTGGGTTGAGCGGGGAGAAGTCGGCGTTGTTTTCCTCCGGTCCCCGGTTCGAAAACAGGCCAAGGTCCTCGGCAAGCGTGCAGAGAATGCTTTGCTCCTCGGCGCTGTCCCCACGGGGTAGTCGAGTCAATGCGACCAGGGTTTCGCTGCGTTGAAGCCCCTCGGTGGCGGCGCCAAACAGGTGTAGGCCGTTGCGAATCTGGGCCTCTTTTAGATCGCACAGGTAGGCGTCGAGTTCGTTAAGGATCTGCTCTTCGGAAACAGGCTGTGGGTTATCCCGTTGACGCTGGGACAGCTCGCCGCTACAGGGCAGTTCGTCGAGCAGATGGGTGCTGCGTAAGCGAGAGAGTATTTTTTTTCGCAAATGTCGCTCGCGGGCTCCGTCGACGCCCATCGCCTGATAGAGTTCATCGACCAGCAGTTCGAGTTGGGCCATCTCGCCATAGATTTCGGCTCGTGCCAAAGGTGGCATCAGGTGATCGATGATCACCGCCTGCGCCCGGCGTTTAGCCTGTGCTCCCTCGCCGGGGTCGTTGACGATAAAGGGGTAGAGGTGGGGCAGGGGGCCGATGGCGATATCGGGCCAGCAGGCGGACGACAGCGCCGAGCCCTTACCCGGTAGCCACTCCAGGTTACCGTGTTTGCCGATATGGGCGATGGCGTCGATGCCGTAGTCATGACGCAACCAAAAATAGAAGGCAAGGTAGGCGTGGGGGGGGACCAGATCGGGGTCGTGATAGTTGGCGGCGATATCGATCTGGTAGCCCCGGGCGGGCTGGATGCCGACGAAGGTGTCGCCGAGGCGAATGCCCGCCACCATTATGCGCCCTTCACGGAACCTGGGATCCTGCTGCGGTGCGCCCCAGCGCTCGGCTACCGCGCTCTGGCAGCTTTCGGGAAGTTGGCTGAAATAGCGTTGGTAGTCGGCCAGCGCAAGGCTCTGCTGGCAGGGCCGTGCAGCGAGGTGTGCACTGTCATTGGTGACCCATTGCAGCAGGGTTTCAACCAGCGCGGTTCCATCGGCGGGTATATCCTGCACCGGATAGCCGCTGCCCTGCATGGCATGGAGGATGTTGAGAGTTGAGTTGGGTGTGTCGAGCCCTACGCCGTTACCGATACGACCCTCTTTGGTCGGGTAGTTCGCCAGTATCAATGCGATACGCTTATCGGCGTTGGCCTTGCTGGCAAGGGATGCCCAGCGTCGTGCCAGCTCCACCACAAAGCGTGCTCGTTCAGGGTGAAGTCGATAACGCACCGGGTCGATCTGGCAGCGCGTATTGCGGGGAGCGGTCTCCTTGAAACTGATGGCGCGGGTGATGATGCGGCCATCCATCTCCGGTAACGAGATGTTCATTGCGATATCGGTGGGGCGCAGGCCCTGGCTATGTTGCTGCCAATCCTGCTGACTGTTGCCCGCCATGATCGCCTGCAACACCGGTGCCGGGCTCTCTATCCTGGGGGTGGCATCTGAGGGTTGAGAGCTGAGGGATGCGTTGCCCTGGCTATGAATGGAAAATCCGGTGGTGTTAATGATGACCGCTACCCTTGCCTGCGCGCAAAGTCGATTAACGACCTCGAGGCACTCAGGCTCTTTGAGTGAGGTGATAGCGATCGGTAATGGATTCAGTTGATGGGAGGAGAGCTCGTTAACAAGTTCATCGAAGGCTTCCGTATTGCCGCTTTGGATGTGGGAGCGATAGAAAATAAGCAGTGCTACCGGGTAATCCGGGTGCCACTGCTGTTGCCACTCCTGTAGCGTCGGGTTGGGCTGGGTGGGGTGGTAGATAAGGCTGCGTGGAAGGGTTCGTGGCGGATTCCATTTCAGGGGCAGGGAGAAGTATTCGGCCCCCAGCAGGGCGTACAGGTTGTTGCTGTTGGCGCGTCCGCCTTCGCGCAGGAAGCGCCATATACTGTGGTAGTGGATGGAGGAAACCGTTGAGATTCGTTCCAGCTCAGGGTCCTCCTGGTCGTCGCCGGGGACCGCGATCAGTATTAGCTTGCCGGCACAGGCCTGCGCCTCCAACTGGCCCAGCAGGTAATCCCAGTAGCCACGGCCACCCAGCACGGAGACGACCACCACCCGGGCATGGTCGATAACCCGGTGGGCGTAAAGATCATAGGCTGCGGGCTTGGAGAGATAGCTGAGGTTGGCCAGTCGTAGCTCGGGAAAACTGTCAGGCAGCTGTTGGGCCGCATCGGCCAGCAGCGCAAGGGAGCTATCCTGGGCGGAGAGGATAACCAGCTCGGCAGGGTCTTGCTGCAGGTCGATGATCCCCTCTTCGTCAGAAAACCCACCGGGTTTGGCAGCCAACAGGTGCATGTCAGGCCTCGTGCAAACGCAAGCGTCGTTCGATCTGCTGTTGGTTCAAGCCTTTGCCAATCATTACGATGCGGCTGTCCCGAGCTTCGCCGGGAGTCCAGGGACGATCGAAATAGCGTTCGAAGCGTTGCCCGACCCCCTGTATCACCTGACGCATCGGTTTGCCGGCCAGCGCGACAAAGCCCTTCACTCGATAGATATTGTGTTCAGAGACAAGGGATTCGAGCTCGCGTAACAGGGCGTCGCTGTTGACCTCACCAAGGCTAAGGCTTATTGAATCAAAATGGTCGTGGGCATGGTGATGCTCGGCCCCCTCGGCGTGGTGATGATCATGATGGGTATGGCGCTGTTCGATGCCATCTTCAGATGCAGATTTCAGTCCGAGGATCAGGGATTGCTCTACCTCCCCGTTGTGAACCGGATGGCATCGAACGGCATCGCGGACCCGGGCTTGCAACTGTTGTTGCAGGGTTTCGAGTTGCGCGGAGTCCATCAGGTCCTGTTTGCTGATCAGAACCAGGTCCGCGGAGTTGAGTTGATCTTCGAGTAGCTCCTGTAAGCTGGGGTCGTGATCAAGGCTCTCATCGGCCAGTCGCTGGGCGTTTACCTGTTCCGGATTATTGGCGATGCGACCATCGGCCAGAGCCGGGCCGTCGACCACCGTAATGACTGCATCCACCGTACAGTGTAGTTTGATTTGTGGCCAATTGAACGCCTGTACCAGGGGTTTGGGCAGGGCAAGGCCGCTGGTTTCGATCAGGATGTGGTCAATCTGGTCGCGACGCGCAACCAGCGCTTCCATCACCGGCAGAAACTCCTCCTCAACGGTGCAGCAGATGCAGCCGTTGGCGAGTTCGTAGATTCCATTTTCCGGGATAGCGCTATTGGAGTTCGGGTTTTCGTCGTCGCATTCGAGCGGACAACTACGCAGTAGTTCGGCGTCTATATCCAACGCGCCAAATTCGTTAACGATCACCGCGATGCGCTTGCCGCTGGCTTGGCGCAGGATATTGGATAGCAGGGTTGTTTTACCGCTGCCAAGGAAACCGGTGACAATCGTTGCAGGGATTTTTTTCAGGTTCATAAAAATCTACTTCTCGTGTGGACGGAATCTGGAAGGAAAGTGATCGTCACGTTTTACCTGTCTGGGGCTGGCAGGTTTAACGCGGGGTCGGTAAAGGTGGGCCTGCTCTTCGCTGTAAAGCCAGGAATCGTCGAACTGACCGGGGTCGAGCACTTTGCCCACAAGGATTAAAGCCGTGCGATTGATCTTCTCGGCGCGCACCTTGTCGACGATGTCGGCCAGGGTGCCCCGGATCAATTGCTGTTCCGGCCAGCTGGTTCGGTAACACACAGCGACCGGGCAATCGACGCCGTAATGGGGGATCAACTCCTCGACAATTTTATGGATACGGGTGATCCCCAGGTGAATCGCCAGGGTCGCACGGTGGCGCGCCAGCTCCGAAAGGGATTCCTGCTCCGGCATGGGGGTTTTCCCCGCGTAGCGGGTCAATATGACGGTTTGGGAAACCCCGGAAAGAGTGAGTTCACTAGCCAGCGCGGCGGCCGAGGCGCTGGTTGAGGTGACGCCCGGGATCACCTCATAAGGTATATCCAGTCCATCAAGGCGGCGAATCTGTTCTCCGATCGCACCGTAAATTGAGGGGTCGCCGGAATGGACTCGTGCTACAGATTCGCCCCGTTGCTGGGCCGCGACGATCAACTCGATAATCTCGTCGAGGTTAAGGGGTGCGGTATCGATAACGGTGGCATCGCAATGGGCATTACCGAGTAGCTCGACGGGTACCAGCGACCCGGCATAAAGTATGACAGGGCAGCTCGCGATCAGGCGCTGCCCTTTAACCGTGATCAACTCGGGGTCGCCAGGGCCCGCACCAATAAAGTAGACGGTCATGGACGGGCCTCCGATGGGAGGGCTGTGTTGGCGTTCAATTTTTTGCGGTATCCACGGGGGGTGTAGACCCAGCGACCGTTGTCCAGCATTCGACTTTCGCTATTACCCACCAATACCAGCGTGAGCATATCGACCCGTTGAGGGTCGAGCTCGGCGAGTGTTGTGAAGCTGACCTTCTCGTCATCACGTCCCAGGTTGCGGGCGATAACGACGGGCGTTGAAGCGGGCCGGTAATCCAGCAGCACCTTTTTTGCGTGCGCCAGTTGCCAGTCCCGTTGGCGCGAAACCGGGTTGTAGAACGCGGTAACAAAATCGCCCTGACCCGCTGCATGTAAACGAGTCTCAATGGTTTCCCAAGGCGTGAGGAGGTCGGATAGGGAGATGGTACAAAAATCATGACCCAGGGGGGCACCGGCCCGAGCTGCGGCCATCTGCACGGCGGATATGCCCGGCACCACCTCAATCTGAATGTGGTTGGCTTGCTCGCTAAACTCACCCTCGAGTAGTTCGAAAACCAGTGTCGCCATGGCATAGATACCGATATCGCCGCTGGAGATCAGGGCTGTGGAGCGCCCTTCAAGGGTGAGTTTTAGTGCCAGCCGTGCGCGCTCGATCTCCTCTCCCAGAGGCAGGTCATGATGTTGCTTGCCATCACCCAAGGGCCCCAGAAGATCGAGGTAGAGGCGGTAGGCGACCCAGTCGTTGCAGGTATCGAGCGCCCGTCGCGCGGCAGGCGCAAGGTAGGCGGGGTCTCCGGGTCCAATCCCCACCAGGTATAGGCTGCAGGGCGGATCCATCGTGCTGTATCTGTCGGGGACGTTACTGTTTAGGGTATCGCTCATTATTCGCTGTCATCTATCCAAAAGGGTGATTGGGTTGCAGTCGGTAGCCGGATTCCGGACTCACATGATCGGAGTATCGGTTATTCGATCAACTGTCGTAACTACGGGCAAGTGCACAGGTTGCACGTTTGTTTTTGTGTTTGCTTATGACCAATTCGGCGGGATTACCGGTCAGCTCATTTACGCGCAGTAACGCGGCGGCCTCGGCTACGCCGTAACAGCCGACTTCGCGAAACACAATGTCGGAGCGCTCGCTCAACTGATCTTCAACGGACCTGAGTTCGGTTGCATCAAAACAGCGCAGGGGCAGGTTATGGTCAGAGCAAAATTGTAGCAGTCCCGCTTCATCGGCTTTTAGATCGATGCTCGCAACCGCCTCAATGTTATCGAGGGAGATCGCGTGTTCCCTGAGAGTCTCCTCAACCAACTCGTTAATCAATCCGGCGGGGCAGCCGCGATCACAGCCGATCCCCAGGCTATAACGGGGGTGCTGGTAATCGTTGGCGGTGGTGCAAACCAGCTGTGCGCCTGTTTGACAGGCGAGCTCGCGGCCCCATTCGTTTGCGCCACCCTCATGACCAGACAGTAGGGGGATGATCCACTGGCCGGCCTCATCCAGTACCAAAACCGGAGGGTCCTCATGTTTTGTGCGGAGCACGGGGGCGAGGGTTCGTACCGCAATGCCGGTGGCGCAGATCAGCAGCAGGCGATCGCCGCGAGTAAAGCGCTGTTGCAAGCTGGAGGTAAAATCTTGCGGTCGATGCAGATGCTCGGCGCCGGGAATAAGAGGCAGGATCCGCTGTGCCAGACGCTCGCCTGGGCCAGTAAGGCTGAGAATGCAGGTTGGCCGGCTCATCGTAAGGGGCGCTCGGGGCGGGTGATCAATAACAGAGAGAAGTAGGGGCCTGTAGTGTCCGCCATATGCCTTAGGTTTTTTTCGATACGTTGGTCTTCGTGGCCAATTCGCTCCAGATAAATACCATCATCGGTGCGCCCAGTGCGCTCAAGCAGATTGATCAGGCGTGGTAGCTGTGGCCCCGCTTTTAAAAGGGCAACACTATGAAAGCTGGCTAGGGCGTCCTCTATCTCCCGATCGGTGGAGCGCGAGCTGAGTACGGCAAGGTTCTCATCAATCAGTGCGAGGGGCGTTCCGCTTGCAGCGCTAGCGGCATTGACCGATGTAATGCCGGGAATCACCTCGCAGCGATGGGTCAATTGCAAGCGACTCTGGAGATAGATAAAGGAGCCAAAAAACAGGGGGTCTCCTTCGCACAGGAACACCGCGTTGTAGCCTTCGCCAAGATGATCCTTAATCTGTTGCGCTGCCCGATCGTATTGCTGGTTAATCAGCTGTCGATCTTTGCTCATATTGAGCACGATCGGGAGTTCCCGCTGTTGAGGATTACGCTCGGGCAGTGCCAGGGCTTCGCGGGCGATGTGACGGCTGAGTGAAAACCCCTGGGGATTTTGAATGTAAATCAGCAGCTCTGCGCTGGCGATGGCGCGTACCGCTCGAAGTGTCAGCAGGTCAGGCGCTCCTGGGCCGACACCCACACCGATGAAAACACCCTTACCGCTAGCCATGGGTGATTACCTCCGGCGGCCGCGAAGGCTTGCGGGCACAGAGCAGGAGCACCGGCGCTTTGGGACGCAGTACCAACTGGCTACCGAGGGTGTCACTGCGAGAGACCTGTAGCTGCGTCCATTCGCACTCGATATTGGTCATGGCCTCGCTAGCGGAAAACGCAAGCAGCGCCGCCCGGCTCTGTTCGGTTACTGCGCTGGCAACCAGACGACCTCCGCTATGAAGTTGTTGCCAGCAGTATGCCAGCAGGGAAAGGAGTTCGCCGTCACTGCCACCGATAAAAACGGCATGGGGTTGGGGTAGCGAATGCAGCGCAGCGGGCGCTGTACCTTCGATGATGCGAAGGTTGGCATCGACACCGAATTGGTCACGATTCTCACGCAAAAAATCGATGCGACCAGGGTGATGCTCCACCGCATAAAGTTGCCCCAGGGGGTTCCATCGCGCCCACTCCACCGCGAGGGCGCCACATCCGGCACCCACATCCCAGCCGATATCCTGGGCGCGCGGTTGCAGCAGGCTCAACGCCGCGAGTCTTACCTCGCGCTTGCTGATCATGCCCTTGCCGGGTGCCTCGCCGGTGGCAAAGCGGCGGTCATCAATGCCAGGAAACTCAGGTTGCACACCACCATCACCGAGGGTTTGCACAATGGTGACATGGAGGGGATTTACCTCAATGGCTGGGGCGTTGAGCAACAGCTCCGCGACACTAAACTGCCGTACCCGTTCCTGCTCGCTCCCCAGTGCTTCACAGACCCAAATCGTTGAACGATCGAGTTTCGCTCTATGAAGTTCGCGAGCGACCGCCTGGGGGTGGCTATGTTGGTCGGTTAACAGTGCCAGCGTGCGGCCGCAGCCTAACTTCGCCCGCAGGCGCTGCAGGGGGCGGCCATGCAAACTCACAACCTGTGCATCCTGCCAACACAACCCGAGGCGGCAGAAGGCAACCTGAATACTGGAGAGGGCCGGCAGAAATCGCAGGTGCTGGCGCGCCAGGATGCGCGACAGGAAACCACCGATACCATAAAAAAGAGGGTCCCCCGAGGCGAGCAGTACCACCCGTTCGTTGCTGTGATGTTCCAGTAGGTCGCGCAGGTCCCCAAGGGGTGTAGGGTATAGCCTGGTGACCGCTTTGAGGTTCAACTTGCTGACCCCGTTCAGGTGGCGGTCTGCGCCAAGGATCAGCTCAGCCTCCTGCAGCGCCTGTCGTGCCGGTTGACTCAGTTCAGCAGGGGTGTCGGCGCAGATACCAATAACGGTCAGTGGTGGGCCGGTCCACTCCAGCGGGTGGCTGGACGGTGCGGGTGATGAGCGCTGCGATGACATCAGTACCGCTCCGCTATTTGGATACGAGCCAGGGCATTGAGTGTTGCTACGGCCAGTGCGCTGCCGCCTCGACGTCCCAGCAGGGTGATGGTACTGACGTCGAGCCACTGCTGTGCATCCCATAGCGCCTGTTTTGACTCTTGCGCGCCGACGAAACCAACCGGCATGGCAATGATCAGCGCGGGTTTAACCTCGCCCTTGGCCAGCATTTCAAGTAGTCGAAACAGTGCCGTTGGCGCGTTGCCAATCACGATAATCGCACCCTCCATTAAGCGGGGCCAGTGCTCCAGGGCAGCCATGGTGCGGGTCTCGCCGAGGGCTTTGGCCCGTTCGCCAATACCATCCAGGTTGAGGAAACAGTGGGTCGGGTTGTCAATATAGCGGCGAGTCAGGCCATGCCGTACCATCTCCACATCGCATAGAATCGGCGCGTCAGCAGCAAGGGCCTGCAGACCCTTTTCGATCGCATTGGGCGATAACCGTAACTGCTCGACTACCCCCGGATCGCCGCAGGTATGGACCAGTCGCATAGCAACCTGCGCCTCGTCGTCAGAATAGGCCGATAGATCCGTCAGCTCCCGAATCTGGCGAAAGGATTCGCGCTCGATGGCGACGGGGTCTTTGAGATAATCGTACATGGCGCTATAGGCTACTCATCTGCTGCAAAGTCGGCTCTCCGGTATGTAGAGAACCGGTGATGGACTCTTAGTGATCGTGGCCATGGTGGTGGCCATGATCGTGGTGATGGTGGTCCTCGTCGGTACCCGCTCCCCGTACGTGGTGATGGTGCCCCTCCTGGGGCAAGCCGACCTTTTGCTCGGAGCCGATGATCTGCACGCGGTATTGGCACATTTGGCAGTTCATGTTTCCCGACCCCTTTTCTGTCTCCTCCATGCGCTCGATAAAGGTTTCCAGTACCAGGGGGTGATCATTGAGATAGGGGGCCTTGACGACATTGATCTCGGGGTGCTGTTGCTGGTATTCATCGGCGACACGATAGATCATTTTCACCAGGCGTCCGGTGAAGAGAAAATAGGGGAAAACGATCACTTGCTTGAATCCGAGGCGATGGCTGCGGGCGAGAGTGTCTTCGACCAGCGGCGTTGTAACGCCACTGTACCCGGTAACCGCCCAGCCAAACCCCATACCCTCTTCGAGAATGCGCGTGATTTTTGAAATATTTGAATTGGCATCGGCATCGGATGCACCACGGCCGATCACAACGAGCAGGGTATCCTGACGCTGGTAGTCGTCGCCGAAGGATTTTTCCGCCTCTTCAATTCGCGCCTGCGCGGCCTGGATCATCTTGGGGTGGACGCCAAGGTCGGTGCCGTAGGTGATCTCAATGCCGTCAAGTTCAGATTGCAGGGTGTTCAGCTCGCTGGGAATATCGTTCTTGGCGTGGCCGGCGGCCATCAGCATTCCGGGGATTGCGGTAATTTTTGTCGCTCCCTGACTACGCAGCACTTCGATGCCGTCGCTGATCAGGGGGCGTGCAAATTCGAGAAATCCCGTTGCGCAGAGGCGCTCGGGATAGCGTTTCTGCAGGTGCCGGGTCAACTGCTGGAACTCTTCTATCGCTTCTACGTCACGGGAACCGTGGCCTACAACGAGTAGGGCGGGTTTTGAATCTTGGGTCATAGAGGGTCACTTGGTTGCTGGCGTTGGCCCACGATTAGTGTCAATACATGGCAACGGCAGGGAGGTGGTTGGTTAATGATCGATGGATATCCTATTTTAACACTTCTGGCGGCACCGGACAGCGAGATCAGCGTTCTCGTCATGGTTGATTTTCATAACCTGATGAGCGAGGTTGCAGGCACCGTTCTGCGCTGCCTTATGACGTCAGTTTTAGCCTGCTAGAGTTGCGAGGTTAGCTCATCGAGCGAGGAAAACTCACGATCGGCCGCGACAAGGGTTGGTCGCTTAAGAAGAATCACCGGTACCTGTAGATGGGTAGCGGCCAGTAGTTTGGTGGCCATTGCTCTTCCACCACTATTTTTGCCAACCAGCAGGTCGGCGTGGTGCAGCCGCAGCATCTGCTCCTCGTGGGCGAGGGAGAAGGGGCCGATCGCCTCTATTTGGTTGAGGCGGGGATGCTCCACCTCGTTATAGATGGCGCCTCGTACCAGCCAGATTTGGTGCTTTGGGATATCCAGGTGCCGTAATGGCATCTGCCCGATTGTGAATACAGGGCGATGATAATGGCCCAGCGTCTCCCGTAACGTACTCCAGTCGTCTATCTCCTGAAAGGGGAGGTCCGGGCTGCTGCTCCATGGTGCACGTTGAAAACGCCAGCAAGGGGTGTTGGTTTGCTGGCACGCGATGACGGCATGTGTGGATATTCGGGCGGCGTAGGGGTGGGTCGCGTCGATCACCAGGGTGATCTCATTCAGGCGCAGCCAGTTTTTCAGGCCCTCGGCTCCCTTGTTGCGGTCGGTGGTTTCGGGGGAGTTGCAGTGGCGGGAGAAGCCGCCGCTGATCACCTCGCAGGGAAGCCTGGGGTAGCGCACCAGGCCAGCGATTGAATAGATCACCTGATGGCCTTTGTTGTGGAGGCTTGTGGCCAGTTTCTTGGCCTCTCCTGTGCCGCCGAGTAGCAGTATTTTCATCTAGCCCGCGCTCCCCAGCAGTTGCCCGCTGCGATCGAAGGCCCATACGTCAATGGGTGTTGTGCAGCGACTGATTCGCTGGGCTTGTTGGCGGGCGTCCTGGCAAATTTTGTCAGCAATCGGCAGTGATTCCCGTTGGCACAATTGCAGTGCGTGCAGGCTACTGTTGGCGGTGAGTATCTGCTGCTGCAAGAGGGCAGAAGCACCGATGGTTGAAGCACGGTGTGCGATGCCGGTAAGGTCAATGGTGCTGTGGCGGCTGTGAAGGTCGAGGTGGCCATCGGCGAGTTTGCTGAGTTTACCAAACCCACCTGCGATAGTGATTCGTTTTAAGGAGGTATGACGTAAATGCTTGAGCGCGGCACCGACAAAATCTCCCATCTCCACCAGCGCTATCTCATCCAGGCCTAACTGCTGCTGGATACCCTGCTCGCTGCTGCTGCCGGTACAGACAGCGATATGGTCGTATCCGTTGCTGGCCGCGACATCCATTCCCTGGTGGATGCTGGCAATATAAGCCGAGCACGAGAAGGGGCGCACGATGCCGGTGGTACCCAGAATGGACAGCCCCCCGACGATGCCAAGCCGAGGATTCATGGTTTTAGTGGCGAGCTTGGCTCCGTTTTCAACTCCGATTTCCACAGCAAAACCGCCACCAAACCCGTGTTTGAGGGCCAGCTGTTCGAGGTGTTCCGAGATCATGCGGCGGGGAACGGGGTTAATCGCGGGCTCGCCTTCGGGCACAGGGAGCCCCGCCCGGGTAACCGTTCCTACCCCTTCGCCTGCGATAAAATGAGTGCCGGGAAGGTCCAGTAGCTGGACGCGACTATAGAGGGTTGCACCGTGGGTGACGTCGGGGTCGTCACCCGCATCTTTGATGGTCGCAACTTCGGCGCGGCCATCGTCGAGAAGGCGTTGACGTATCAGGGGCAGTAGAACTTTTTTCCCTTTTGGGAGCGTGATCTCCAGCTCGGAGTTCAGGGTGTCTCCGAGCAGGATACTGGCCGCTGCCAGCGCAGTAACCGTGGCGCAGGCACCGGTGGTATATCCGTGACGAAGCGGGCGCGCACCTTCGGAGCTTTCTTCCCTCATGATCTCCCTGACCCGCAGACGAATGAACTCGTTGATCCGCCTGCGACTGTGTGGTTTAGGTCATCAGTCTACAGCTTTTATGGCAAGCTGTACCAGAGAACCCATCCCATTTTGCTGCAGGGGCGGGCAAGGAGTGGGGTGCTGGTGGCGGAGGTTTCATGGCTGAATGGCTGAACCTGTAGGCGATGCTCTTTTGCGGCACCGATTACGGGGCCGTCGCGGGATACAGGTTGCTGCATCGGCTTGTCGCTGTTATCGTTTTTCCGGTTTTACTCTTTGCTTTTCGATCTCACCATCACTGCGCTTTAGGTCGCTTCGGTAAACCACTGACCGCGCTTGATCTGGAATACTCCATGCCTGTTTATTGTCCCGCTATATTGATTGCCGCTCCTGCCTCGAATCAGGGCAAAACCACAGTCACTGCCGCGCTGGCGCGTTTGCACTCTAATCAGGGGCGGCGGGTACGGGTATTTAAAGCGGGACCGGATTACCTTGATCCCATGATTCATGAGCAGGCCTCACGCAATCCGGTTGATAGCCTTGATTTGTGGATGGTTGGGCCACAGCGGTGTCGTGAACTGCTGTATGAAGCCGCTCAGGTGAGCGACCTGATTATCATCGAATGTGGAATGGGACTTTATGACGGTACCCCCTCCAGCGCAGATTTAGCGCGGGAATTTGGCGTGCCGGTATTGGCGGTTATAGATGCCCGCTCCATGGCCCAGACCTTTGGCGCCCTGGCCTATGGGCTGGCGAATTATCAGCGAGACCTCCCCTTTGCCGGAGTATTGGCAAACCGGGTCGGTAGTGACAACCATAATCAGATGTTGCAAAGCAGCCTGCCCGAGGGGATGCACTATTTCGGGGGCATTCCGCGGGATGAACGCATGCAGTTGCCATCGCGGCATTTGGGGCTGGTGCAGGCCTCTGAGGTCGCCGAACTGGAGCAGATGCTGGAGCAGGGCGCGGCCGTGCTGGAGGAGGCCGGTATTACCCGCCTGCCGGAAGCGGTCGAATTCTCAGCACCCGAATCGACCTGGAGTATTGATAAGCGCATCGACGGGCTGCGCATAGGATTGGCCTGTGATGCCGCGTTTAGCTTCATCTACCCCCGAAATCGAAGCTGTCTGGAGGTCATGGGGGCAGAGTTGGTGGAGTTTTCCCCCCTGTCTGATGCCGGGGTGCCCGAAGTGGATGCGCTCTGGTTCCCCGGTGGCTATCCCGAATTGCATATCGAAGCCTTGGGGGAAAACAGTTCGATGCTGCGTTCGGTGGCAAACTTTTGTGACAGTGGAAAACCGGTGTTAGCCGAGTGCGGAGGGATGCTCTATTTGACTCGGACCCTTTCGCGGGATGAGGTATCGGCACAGCTGTGTAACGTACTCCCTGCCGACGCGCGGTTGGAAAAACGTTTGCAGGGGTTGGGGTTGCAATATGTCGATTGGCCTGAGGGGCAGCTTCGTGGGCACACGTTCCACCACTCCTCGATGAATGACCATGGGTTATGCCGGTTGAGTCAGGCGGTGCGGCAAAAGAACGGTCAGCCCGGTGAGTGGTTCTATCAGTACAAGGGGTTACGAGCCTCCTACCTGCATCTCTATTTTGAGTCTGCACCAGGTACCATCGCGACATTCTTCTCAACGCCGCATCCGTAAGGGGGCGACGTGACGCTGCGCCGGGCGGTTACCACTCAATCCCGGGCTGGGCCTTTACGCCAGCTCGGAAAGCGTGTTTTTCGTCCTGCACGATGCTAATGGTGTCGGCTATTTCCGCAATTTCCCGCGCCAATGTTCGTCCGGTAATGATCACGCTCATATGACGTGGGCGTTTTTGTAGCGCCTCCACCACCCGCTTTACATCAAGATATTTGTACTTGAACAGGTAGGTGATCTCATCAAAAACAAGGAGTTGGTAACTCTCGTCCTGCAGCATGGTTTCAGCAATAGCCCAGGCTTTTTCAGCCGCCTCGATATCCTGCGCGCGGTTTTGGGTTTCCCAGGTAAATCCGGTACCCATGACATGGAAATCGACCCCGGGGTGCTGGCCAAAAAAAAGTTGCTCGCCGGTTTCGATGCGCCCCTTGATAAACTGAACCACACCACATTTCTGTTTGTGTCCCAGCGCTCTGGCCATGGTTCCAAACGCAGAGCTGCTCTTTCCCTTACCGTTGCCTTTTAGTGCGATCAGAACGCCGCGCTCCTCCTGAGCCTGTTCGATTCGCGCGTCGACGACCTCTTTAAGGCGCGCCATTTTGCGTTGGTGTTTGTCGTCAATGGTATCGCTCATGCTTCGCTCCAGTCGCTGAGTTGTTTAATGTGAAGGTGGCGTGCACCCAGTTGTTGAGCCAGCAGGGCGCCTCTGTTAAGGCGCACGGGGCCCGACTCCGTATCGATCAGGGTGATCGGTATGTGAGCCTTGAGGTCTGCGATCGAATCCAGGCTTTTGCAGTCTGAAATCAGGTAGAGGTGCTGACTCTCACCCGGGCGCTTGCGCGCTTCCCGAGTGAGCAGTTGTAACCCCGTTGTGAGGGCATTGCGCAGTGGCGTGCCGCCGCCGGCGGGCAGGTTACGGAGCAGGGGAAGAATCCTCTTTGGGGGCCGCCCCGGCGGTAATAATGTATGCACCTGCTGGTTACCAAATTGGATGATTGCCGTGCGATGGCGGTGCTGGTAGCTGGCGTTAACCAATCCCTCGACTACACCCAGGGATTGTTGCAGGTTCTGTTGGTGCAAGGTAGAGCCGGAACTGTCGAGTAAAATCAGGTTAAGGGTGGGCTGTCGTGGGCGTCGAGGTTTGTGGATGAGATGTTTTAGCCGTTGCCGGGTTCGATTATCGGGGTGAGAAAGTGTCGCATACCAGTCAACACAGTTGCCCTGTTGAGTATTGCTTCTGGGATCGGGCTGACCGGTCTGTGCTGTACCACGTTGGATTCGGGTACCTGAACGTTGACCGCTATCGGAGATCGACCCGGGTGTGTCTAGTTTTTTTTTTCGGCAACCGGATCCAGCCGTCTGCGGTATCCTGGGTTCAGGGGCCGAGGGGGGATCTCTCCCCAATCACCGTTTCCTTTTCCGGCCGCTGGCCCGTTTGAATCGGCGCCTGTGGCGGGAGGGGAGGTGCTGTCGCTAGCGCCCTGATGTTGGGTATCTGCCGCGGGTGGCGGTGGGGGTGCCTTGTGGTCCGTCTCGTGGCGTTCACGGTGGGTAAGCACCAGTGAGTGGACCGCCTCAATATGTTGTCGCTTAACGCTTGGGTCTCCCTGCCATGCGGCGCAGGCGCGAGCGGCACGATGGAAGGTTATGTCGGCTCGTAGACCGTCGACCCTTGCTTCGGAGCAGCGGCGGGCGATCTCCTGTTGTTGCGATAGGGGTACTTCGATGCCATCAAGGTTGTTTTTTGCCTGATCAATTTTTTGAATCAGCGCATCCTGTCGGGATCGGTATTGCTCTACAAATCCTGCCGGATTGTCGTCGAAGGCGATGCGTTGCCTAACGATTTCCATTCGGGTTTGCGGATCGTAGCTCGCGTCGAGCTTAACATTGAGTCCGAAACGGTCGAGGAGTTGTGGGCGCAGTTCTCCCTCGTCGGGGTTCATGGTGCCGATCAACGTGAAGCGTGCACTGTGTTGATGGGATATGCCGTCGCGTTCTACATGGTTGATTCCAGAGGCTGCGGCATCGAGAAGAAGGTCGACGAGATGATCGGGCAGTAGATTGACTTCATCGACGTAGAGAACCCCTTCATCGGCTTTGCCCAGTAACCCGGGCTGGAATACCACCTGATTATCATTCAGGACCTGTTGCAGGTTGAGCGTCCCTACCAGCTGCTCTTCGCTGGCCCCCAACGGAAGATTAACGAAATGTTCGTCACTGCCCAAAAGGTCGGCGAGGCCCCGGGCGAGGGTGCTCTTAGCGCTTCCTCGCGGGCCGGAGATGAGGACGCCGCCCAGGCGCGGGTCAATCGTGCACAATAACAGCGCCAGCTTTAGTGGCTCCTGTCCGACGATTGCGCTGAACGGGAAGCGGGTGTTCATGCGGGCCCTTGGAGCTGTTCGTCGAGGGGAGCACGGGAGATCAACCCGCAGCAGAGAGCCCCAAGGAGTAGCCAGTAAAGGGCGTTGGTGATCCCTGTCGCCCATATAAATTGCTGGTGAATTGCGGTTAGCGCTTGAACCGCTGCTGGGTCAGGGTGCACAAAGTGAGGACCCTCCATCTGGGGAGCACCCACCAGGTGGGGTAAGAGCAAGGGCAGTAGCCCCAGGGTTTTCCACTTCAGGGGCGCGAGGGCAATGATGGCCAGCGCCACCGCCGTAGAACTGGCACAAAATACCCACCAAACCTGGCGCGCCTCCAGCTCAGCGGCGACCATTCCGGGTATCTCGGGGGGTAAGCCGAGGGAGGGCGCTGCAAAAAAAACCAGAAAGCCCGCCCCACCCCAACTTAATCCGGCTAAAAAGCTAACGCGTTGCCAGCGCCCCGCGATCTGGCCGGTACGAATAGCTGCAATCAGCAGCAGGGCAAACCCAAACGCGGCCATTGTGTTGGATATCAAGGTGAAGAGGTGTCGCTCGAAACCGTCGTCCGGCGCCCAGGCTGCGCCGTGGTGGTCGTGCTGGGCGGTAGCGCTTTGCTGGTTACTGTGGATGCTGACGGGCTCGGCGATTTCGTATTGCTCTGCCTCCAGTATCAGTGGGGTAACCCCCAGCTGCTGTATCAGGGTGAGCAGCAAACCGGCAATAACTGCCGCAGCCAGTGACTGGAAAACAGTCTGGCGGAAAAGATTCATGGATTAATTCTCCGAATCAGTGACAGGGGAAAACGTGGGAGTGGCGGCTGTCATGAGCGGCGTTGTGGGCGGTGGCCATAGGCAGGAAGCCAACCGCATAAAGTACGGTAGAACCCAGTAACAGGGCGCCTAACAGCTGGCGCAGGGCGTGGGTACGCACGGTAGTGCGAGGGACTTCGATGGCGGCGGTTTCGATCTTTGTATGCATAGTGTACTCCGTGCTTGCACCCGAGCAGTCAGTAGGATTAAGAGTAGTCGTGATTGTTGCAGGCCGGTATCCGGGCTTACGAGCGCTATTACGCCTCAATTCTTTCCCGCGTGTGGCAGGAAGTGGGGCGTTGCGCTTGATTACCGTTGCGGGGACAGCCCAGGCTGTATCAATAGCGATATCCTGATTCCCGTTTAACCTGTTAAGGCACCTGTAAGCCGCCTACGGTACTCCAGTCCAGCGGGTTTTTGAAGGGGATAGGTCGATGATATTGAGAATTATTCATGGTTTGCTGAGAAGGATGCCTATTGTCCCTCCCAGCTTGGGTGTGGCTAAAGGGAGAACAGTTTGCTGCGCACGCTGCGCCGGAAATCGCTGGGGGTCATTCGCTCCTGACGTTTAAAGCTGCGGGCAAAGTAGGCATCGTCGTTAAATCCGCAGGCCTCGGAGATGGCATGAATACCCAGATCCGTTTGGCGTAATAACTCTTTGGCAGCTTCAATGCGAAGTCGGAGCAGGTATTGATGGGCACTGAGTCCGGTCGCAGCCCTGAACCTGCGGTTGAAGGTACGTAAGCTCATATCGGCTTGAGCCGCCATCTGTGCACTGTTGAGCACTTTGTGGTGATTGTCCTGTAACCATTGCTGTACGCGAATGATGGCTTCATCGGGGTGGTTGCGTGCATCGCTGAAGGAGTAGTAAATCTGATCGTAGGATTTCCGGATTTCCCGTGAGAACTGCTGTTCTACCCGGGAGGCGATATCCCGGTCGTACAGCATCTCGATGATATGCACCATCAGGTCCGCGACGGAGTTGACGCTACCGGCGCAGTAGATCCGGTTTGCCTCGGTAATAAAGTGATCCCGTTGCAGGTGAACCCTGGGGTAACGATTTTCAAAGCGATCAAAATAGTACCAATGGGTGGTAGCGGGCTGGTTGTCGAGCAAGCCACTCTCGGCCACCAGGCAGACACCGGTGCCGGCGACGCATAGCACGGCTCCTTTTTTATGCAGGGTTTTGAGCCACTGGATCAGGACCTCATTAGCGCGGAGTATAGGAACCGGATTGCGCCATAGGGCGGGCACCAGTACCAGGTCGCAACGGGCAACCTGGTCAATGGTAGTATCGGGCAAAATACGCAATCCGCCGGCCATCTCGATGGCAGAGGTGGTGACGGCCGCGACGTTAATGGCCAGCTCTGTGTGCGGCGTGCGGGACAGGTGACGATAGCTGTCGGCGGCGTGCAGCATCTCCATGGGCAATGAGACGCTGGTCCCGAGCATATGTTCAATGGCGACGACGGTGACCTGTGGCATAGGTAGACTCTGTGAGCTGTTTATCACTAGTGGCCTATAATTACTATAATTTGGCCGATTAGTACAATCGCGATGGCTGGCGCGATATTAAACTACAGGCCAAAACCACTTTTCGTTTATGGCGCTGAGTCCAGCCATGCAACGCTGCACCCCGAAGGAGAGAACCTTGGTCAAATTGCCCGTCATTATTGGCATGGGAGGTATCGGCCCCGCAGGCCGTACATCCTGTCATCACGCCTACCGCAGAATGGTGATTGAGAAACTGTCTGCGGCAGACGCCGAGACGACGACCCGGGCGCTGGCCCAGCTGATGGGAAAGAGCGATAACGAAACCGACTCGGAGCAGATTCTTCGTGGCACCCTGGTTCGCAAATTGGAAAACAATCTGTTTGATCCCGATTCGATCCCGCTGCATAAAGCCTTTGGTGCAAATGAGGGCTCGTCCCTGTTGGTGAACAAGAAGCGGGTGGGCAGTCCTATTCCAGCCCATTGGGATGTGAGTGAGCATGACACTACCTCGATGCGGATTGACCTGAAGGATAGCCAGCCACTGCTGGTGCCGATTACCCGTCGCTCCACCGTAAACTCCGCCGGCCAGCTTCCTTCCGGGTTTGATCCCTCATCCCTATACCAGTCGCGCAATCACCCGCGAGGATTGCAGATGAGTCTCTACGGCGCATCGGATGCTATCTCATCGCTGGGGTTTGACTGGGAGCGCGTCAAACAGAGCGTCGCACCAGACCAGATCGCGGTCTATGCTGGCAGCGGTATGGCCCAGCTGGATTACAATGGTGTGGGTGGCATGATGCAGGCGCGCTTGCTTGGAAAGCGCGTGACCTCCAAGCAGTGCCCTCTGGGTTTTGCCGAGATGCCCGCCGATTTTATCAACGCTTACGTTCTGGGTAGTGTTGGGGCGACCGGCACCAATATGGGAGCCTGTGCCACGTTTCTCTACAACCTCAACCAGGGGATGGAAGATATTCGCAGCGGGCGCCGCCGCATTGTCCTGGTGGGTAACTCCGAGGCGCCTTTGGTGCCCGAAGTGTTTGAGGGGTATAGCACTATGGGAGCGCTGGCCAGCGATGATGAACTGCGCGCGCTGGACGGACTCTCCCCCGAAGAGGTATTGAATCATCGCCGTGCCTGTCGCCCGTTTTCGGGTAACTGCGGATTTACCCTGGCCGAATCGGCCCAGTTTTTTGTGATTTGTGACGATGAATTAGCTCTGGAGCTCGGAGCCAATATTTATGGCTCGGTGGCAGATATATTTGTTAATGCCGATGGAGTTAAAAAATCGATCTCGGGTCCTGGCCTCGGAAACTACATCACCGTCGCCAAGGCGATGGCGGTTGTGCGCTCGATTGTGGGTGATAAGGGTTTGAAGCGCAGCTTTGTTCAGGCTCATGGTACCGGGACGCCGCAAAATCGAATTACCGAGTCCCATATTCTGAATGAAGCGGCTCGGGTGTTTGGTATTCAGGGCTTGCCGGTGACGGCGATAAAATCTTACGTCGGGCACTCCATTGCGGCTGCCGCCGGTGATCAGCTGGCTGCAACCCTGGGTACCTGGCAATACGGTGTGATACCCGGTATCACCACCATCGACCACCTAGCCGATGATGTTTACAAGGATCAGTTGCGCTTTTTGATGCAGCACGAAGAGGTGAACGCCGAGGCGATGGATGTAGCCTTCTTGAACTCCAAGGGCTTTGGTGGCAATAACGCGACGGGCGCTATTCTGGCACCCCACGTAACCCGCGATATTCTACTTAAGCGCCACGGCAAGGAAGCGATGACAAACTACCAAAAACTGAATGAGCAAACCCAGGAGCGTCAGGCCGACTATGACGCGGCCTGCATCAAGGGCGAAACCCGTCCCATTTATCGATTCGGCGAAGGGGTTTTGGGGGGAGAGGATATCGAGTTCAACCGCAAAGAGTTGCGGATTCCCGGTTATGCCAAGCCCGTCGACCTGGACCTGGGTAACCCCTACGAGTAGACCTACGCCGACTGTCCGCGAGACTAGAAAGACCGGCTATAGCCGGTCTTTCGGGTTTTGGTAGGGTGTTCGCAGGATCAGGAGTTATGCCAGCAGCCTTTGCCGTTTTCATTTAGTGCGCGCAGGATGTCAGAGCGGGTGATTAATCCTTGCAGCTGGCCGTTATGTACCACGGGGTAAACTTTGGGTTTGTCTTCGAGCATTCTTGATGCGACATCGATGATGTCATCGTCGGGGGAGACCGTGAGTACATCGGAGCGCATCACTTCGTTTACCCGTGCTTTTTGATCGCAGTAGTAGGATTCGTTCACAACTGCCCGGATGCAGTCCTGCTCGGAAACCCATCCAACCACCTTGTGCTGATCATCGACCACAGGCAAACCAGGAACATGCTCCTTGGTTAATCGCTCAACTACAACGCCAAGGTCCGTTCCACAGGCAATGGGTGGATGATTCCTGGTCATGTAATCCGAGACTCGTATTGAAGGCCTATTCATAGTCGTTGTTCCTTGCTGTTAACGGCATGGGAAACGGTACTAACATTGCTGTACCCTGTCGTTATTAAGTTTAGACCATTGTGCTGATGCGAAGAGTTTCCTGTAAGGGCTGTGATTAGGGTCAAGCTGCAGGCCCATAACCCGGGCCGTGTGACAGCATCGCGGGGGCAGCAGGAAGCTTATCGTTGAGGCTCCACAGAGCGGGATCTAGCGCCTTCTTAATGGCCGGGTAACGGGCGGTGTCTGCTACCACCGCCACACTTTACTGAGTATTTGCAGGTGCCCGTTTGCGCGGGCACCGATTAACCTAGGATAGATAGGCCTCCAGCTCATCAGCGCTACCGATCAGCTTGCCGCCGATAAACACCTGGGGAACCGTCCCGGCTCCGGTGGTCGCGCGCAAGGAGCGGGTGGTGATCTCATTGCCGAGCTCTATCTGTTCGTAGGAGTAGCCCCTGTCTTCGAGCAATGCTTTGGCTCTTGCGCAGTGCGGGCATCCTGGTTTGGTAAACAGGGTTACAAACTCTGGCACCTTTGCGGTGGGATTGAGGTAATTAAGCAGCGTATCTGCGTCGGATACCTCAAAAGGATCGCCGGGCTGATCGGGCTCGATGAACATCTTTTCGATGACGCCGTCGCGCACCAGCATGGAGTAACGCCAGCTGCGTTTGCCAAACCCTAGCTCTGCCTTGTTAACCAGCATCCCCATACCCTCGCTGAAATCTCCGTTGCCATCGGGGATAAAACGAATATTCTCGGCGTGTTGCACGGCTTGCCACTCGTTCATGACAAAGGTGTCATTGACTGAAAGGCAGATAATCTCATCGATCCCGTTCTCCGCGAAGACACCGGCGAGCTCGTTGTAGCGCGGCAGATGGGTGGAGCTGCAGGTGGGTGTGAATGCCCCGGGAAGGGCAAAGACGATCACATTTTTTCCTTTAAACAGCGCCTCACTGGTGACCTGTTTCCACTCATTATTCTCCCTCAGGGTAAAGGTAACCTGAGGTACGGACTGGCCTTCGCGATGTTTGAACATAATGATCTCCTGATAAGTAATCTGTAATGTTGCATCAAGTATTGCCCAAGATTATGAATTCATAAAATTAAATAATTATCTATAACTAATAGATAAAACTAATGATCAATAGTGGCTCCGTCACTCTATAAGAGACTTCTCTCGAACCTATCTTTGAGTATGATGGTTTGGCCATAAGGATTGTCGCTTCTATTACTGGATGAGATGAAATGAGTGATATCACAGGGAACAAAGTCTCCGCCGTGCGCCGTTGGGTCTGGCCTTTACTGATCGTACTGGCTACCTCTCTGGTAGTGGCAGCGCTAAAGCTGGGGGGGACTCGTAGTGAGCGGCAGGCCGGGGGCACACCTGTGCCGTTGGTGGCTACCCAGATCGTCAAGCCCGATAGCTATCGCCCCCGCCTGCAGCTTTATGGTCGTATTGAATCTCCCAGTCGAGTTGTGCTGAGCGCCCCCATAACGGCATTTGTCGGTACCGTAATCGCGAGGGAGGGCGCTAAGGTCAATAAGGGAGACCTGTTGGTTGCCCTGGATCCTCGTGATGCGGAGTTGGCGCTACAGCAATCCCAGGCACAGCTATTAGATGTAAAGGCACGAATTAGTGCCGAGCACACCCGGCATCGTTCAGAGCAGGAGACGTTGAAGCGGGAACGCCAGCTGTTGGATATTTCCAGGCGGGGCGTGGAACGCCAGCAGTCCCTGCAAAGCCGCAATATGAGCTCCAAAACCCAGCTCGATGAGGCCCTGCGCAGTGAGGCGCTGCAGGCGCTGGCGGTTACTCGAATTGAATTAAATCTATCCGACCACCAAAATCGCCTGGCGCAGTTACAGGCCCAGGAAGATCGCTCCGCGGCGGCGGTGCGACAAGCGGAGCTGGATCTTTCGCGAGCGAGGGTGACCGCACCATTTTTCGCGCGGGTGATCTCGGTTTCGGTCGCCCGTGGCGCACGGGTTAAATCCGGGGATGCTTTGGTTTCGCTGTTTGATGTCAGTCAACTGGAAGTTCGCGCCCAGATTCCCGGTCGCTACCTGGCGGGATTACGTCAATATCTGTTGGAGGGTGAAGCTATTACCGGACGCCTGCGCCTCGATGGGGTCACCACGAACGTCACTCTGGATCGCTTGGCGGCGTCTGTAGCGGGTGGCAGAGGCGGTGTCGATGCGCTGTTTAGTCTCTCCCCTACGGAGGCAAGCTTTATGGAGATCGGGCGCACGGTGGTGATTGATATCGACTTGCCGGCGCAGGAGGGCCTGATTGCGGTCCCCGCGCAGGCAATTTATGGAGATCGCAGGCTATATAGAGTCAATAGTGATCAGCTGCTTGAATCCGTAGAGATCGACAAAGTGGGGGAGTGGCAGGATGAAAGTGGTGAGTGGGTGCTGATTCGGGCGCCCCGGTTAAAGTCTGGAGAGCGCGTGATGATTACTCAGCTTCCAGGAGCGGTGAGTGGATTGAAGGTCTCTTCAGCCCCTATCGGAGCCACTAAATGAGTAAGCCGAAAGCAGAGGAGGCACAACGGGGCTTTCTTTCACTTTTTGCCAGCCACCGTGTGGCATCAAATCTATTAATGGGTTTGATTATTCTCGCCGGGCTGTGGGCGTTGCAACGGCTGAATACGCAGTTTTTCCCGGAGTTTGAAGTCGACCTGATTACCGTTAACGTTGTCTGGAGTGGAGCGAGTGCAGAGGATGTGGAGCGTGCCATTACCATTCCGGTTGAACGGGAGCTCAAGGGCATTAACGGGATTGAAAAAAACTTCGCCAAATCCAGTTCGGGAATCAGCAGTTTTCGCCTTGAGGTGGACCCCGATAGCGAAATGGGTTTGGTGCTCGATGATGTTAAGCAGGCGATCGACTCGGTAACCAATTTGCCGGAGGACGCGGAAGAGCCGGTGGTGCAAAAACTGACTCGTTACGAGTCGGTCGCCAAAGTGCTGGTGACCGGAACCGACACCCTGGCGGAACTGGTGCCGCTGGTGTATCGGTTGGAACGGGAGCTACTCGCACTGGGCGTGCGTAAGGTGAACTTCACCGGTATGCCCGAAGAGGAGATCGCGATCCAGATCGCTCCGCAAGAGCTGCACGACCTTGGGTTGACGCTGGAGGAGGTTGCCAATTTTGTGCGCCAGCGCAGCCGTGATCTGCCAGCGGGAACCGCGGGGCGCAAGGAGGGTTCGCGTATGGTGCGTAGCCTTGGTCAGGAACGTAGCGTCGGTGGTTTTGAATCCTTGCCCCTGCTGGTGCAGGAAAATGGTGTGTTGGTGCGCCTTGGCGATGTGGCCCATATCGAGCGGCGATCCCAGGATGGCGAAAGTTACATCACCTATAAAGGGAAGCCTGCTATTCAGATGTCCCTGATGCGGGCCAAAAAAGATGACACCCTTAAATCGGCACGGCTGATGAACCAGTGGCTGGAGCAAAAGCGCTCGGAGCTGCCCGATACGATCTCGTTACTGGTTTACGATGAGAGTTGGACCTATCTGAAAGATCGAATTGACCTGCTGCTCAAAAACGGCCTGGGCGGGTTGGTTCTGGTTATCGGCATTCTGTTCCTGTTTCTCAATGTACGGGTGGCCTGGTGGGTGACGGTGGGAATCCCAATCTCCTTTCTGGCGGCGCTGGCCGTGCTGTATCTTATCGGGGGGAGTATCAACCTGATCAGCCTGTTTGGCTTGATCATGACCCTCGGCATTATCGTCGATGATGCGATCGTGGTGGGTGAGAACACTCTCGCGCGTTTGCAAGATGGTGATACGCCACTTCATGCGTCAGTTAGCGGTGCCCGCCGTATGTTTGCCCCTGTGGTCGCCTCCTCCATGACGACGATAGCTGCCTTCTTGCCGTTACTGATGATAGGCGGCAATATCGGTAATATCCTGATTGATATTCCAACCGTGGTGATCTGCGTCATCGTCGCCTCACTGGTGGAGTGCTTCCTGATCTTACCTGGCCACCTGCGCCATAGCTTAAAGAGTGAAGGTGAGCCGGGGAGGTGGCGGAAATCGTTTGATGAGCGTTTTGAGCGGTTTCGTGAGGAGCGGTTTAGAGGGTGGGTGCAACGTTTTATCGAGCATCGAACGACGACAATTACCGCTGCTTTTGCGCTCTTTGTATTGAGTGTTTCACTGCTCTCTACGGGTTGGATCAAGTTTACTTTTTTTCCTACCATCGATAGCACCGTTGTGAATGCCAGTGTGCAGTTCAGTGTGGGCACATCGGAGAGCGAGGTTAATGAGTTTCTGGACTATCTTGAAGAGAAACTATTTGAAGCAGATGCCGCATTGGGTGGTGGCCTTGTGGTGCATGCGATCTCCATGCACAAGCAGGGGCTGATCAATGACTTCAGTGGCCTGTTCGACAGTGGTGATGAGTTTGGCGCGCTTAAGGTCGAGATCCTGTCTGCCGATTCGAGGGAGCTGACCAACCAGCAGATCATTGATGCCTGGCGCTCGCGTATCCAGCTCCCCCCCGGCATAGAAAAGTTCTCTATCGCCCAGCAACAAGCGGGTCCTCCGGGCAAACCGATTGAGATAAAACTGGTCGGAGGCGATGTGGGGAGTTTGAAGGAGGCCTCGCTCGCGTTGCAGGCTGACCTGAGCGGGTACCTTGGAGTCAGTAACGTAGATGATGACTTACCCTATGGGCGCGAGCAGATTATCTATCGTCTTAAACCCGCCGCCCAAGCCCTGGGGCTAACCCTGCAGGGCGTGGGGCGCCAGCTACGCTCAGCGCTTGATGGCCAGTTGGTGCAGGTGTTTCACGATGCGAATGCCGAGGTGGAGGTTCGTGTGGTGCTGCCCGATGTTGAGCGGGACTACCTGAACCGACTGCGCCAGATGCCTTTTATTATGCCCAATGGCCGCACAGAGCTGCTGGATAACGTGGTGGAGTTCTCAAGTCGGCAGGGTATCGACAGTTTGAATCGCGTAGATGGAGAGCTTGCGGTGCTGGTGACCGCTGATGTTGATGAGAACACCGGAAATGCGGATGAAATCATCGCTCAGTTGCAGGAGAGTACCTTTGCCAAGCTGGTCGATCGTTATGGCGTCAGAATTGAGTTCGAAGGGCGTAGCGCGGAGCAGCAGGAGACCATCGCCGATATGTTAAGCGGCCTGGTGTTGGCACTACTGCTGATCTATATCATCCTGGCCTGGGTATTTTCATCGTACTCCTGGCCCATTGCGGTGATGCTGGCTATTCCGTTTGGTATCACCGGGGCGATATTTGGCCACCTGTTTATGGGGCTGGATATGACGATTCTCTCCCTGTTTGGTGTCTTTGGGTTAACGGGTATCGTGATTAACGACTCGATTGTCCTTATCAGTTTTTATCACGAGCTGCGCGAGAAGGGGTGGACCATTACTGATGCGATTGTGGAGGCCGCCTGCAAGCGGCTTCGGGCCGTCCTGTTGACCTCCTTAACCACAATTGCCGGTTTAACTCCGATCCTGTTCGAGACCTCTCTGCAAGCTCAGTTCTTGATACCGATGGCGACATCCATCGTGTTCGGGCTCGCCTTTGGTACTCTGCTGATTCTATTGGTGATTCCGGCACAGCTCATTGTTATTGAAAGCCTGACGGCAAAGTTTCGGGCCCATCGGCATATGCACAAAGTAGAGTCACTCTCTGCACGGAATGAGGGGGGATAGGGATGCAGTATCGATCGGTGGTGGTTCTGACCGGGGCGGGTATCTCTGCGGAGTCGGGGATTCGTACTTTTCGGGCGTCCGACGGCTTGTGGGAAGATCACCCTATTGAGGAGGTTGCTACCCCGCAAGGGTTTGCTGCTAATCCCGAGCTGGTGCAATCATTTTACAACCAGCGCCGTCAGCAGCTGTTGAGCGGGGAGGTGCTGCCTAACCCGGCTCATCTGGCGCTGGCGCAATTCGAGGCTAAATTTGACGGAGAGTTTTTGCTGGTCACCCAAAATGTTGACGACCTGCACGAGCGTGCCGGAAGTCGTGCGCTGTTGCATATGCATGGAGAATTACTTAAGGCGCGGTGTCAGCATAGTGGGCGGGTGCGAGAGCAGACAACGGCGCTGGCCGTTGATGAGTGCTGTGATTGCTGTGGGGAGAAAGGAACACTGCGGCCCCACATCGTTTGGTTCAATGAAATGCCGTTTTATATGGAGGAGATCTATAACGCTTTGGAGCGCTGTGACCTCTTCGTTGCGATCGGCACTTCGGGCAATGTCTATCCCGCGGCGGGTTTTTTTGATGAGGCCCAGCGTCACGGAGCCCATACCGTGGAGCTTAATCTGGAGCCATCGAAAGTAGCCAGCGGCTTTGCCGAGCGTCGAAATGGGCCTGCTAGTGAGTTGGTACCGGAGTTTTTTTCACGCCTCGCCTAAAGGCCCCGGGAAACGTCGTTGTTTAAAAATTGAGCGTCTGGGGTGATTGTTCTGACTACGGTTTGCCTTTGAATGGGAGTTGTTATAGAGTAGCGCCCGCTGTTGTCGGAGCACTCGTAGCTGTTCCCGCGACGGCCCTGTGGTGAGGTGTCCGAGTGGCTGACTCGATGGTTTTCAGAGAGATCGGCAGCAAAGCTGACGACCCGCCAGGGCGAGCACGCAGGAGTGCGCTCCTGAATTGATTAGAGATCAGTTAAAGCGCACAGATTAAAATTTGGTGAGGTGTCCGAGTGGCTGAAGGAGCACGCCTGGAAAGTGTGTGTACGGCAACGTACCGAGGGTTCGAATCCCTCCCTCACCGCCATATTAAACAAAAATGCCCGGCCTTGTGCCGGGCATTTTTGTTTATGGTGTTAGGGCAGGCAAGAGAAGCCTCGCGGTTCGACCAATGCAGCGCATTGGAAACGAGCCACGGTAGTGGCGAAGCCCCGCAGGGGGCAATACAGCCTTAGGGCTGTATTGATTCATCCCTCCCAACGATACCTCCAAAATGCCGTTCCCCTGTATTGTGCCGGGCATTTTTGTTTATGGTGTTAGGGCGGGTCAGAGAAGCCTCGCGGTTCGACCAATGCAGCGCATTGGAAACGAGCCACGGTAGTGGCGAAGCCCCGCAGGGGGCAATACAGCCTTAGGGCTGTATTGATTCATCCCTCCCAACGATACCTCCAAAATGCCGTTTCCCTGTATCGTGCCGGGCATTTTTGTTTATGGTGTTAGGGAAGGTAAGACAAGCCTCGCGGCTATCGATAACCTTGAAGAAGTCGCTTTCGAAGGCAAGGTGATTGTCCATCTACCCCACGATCCTGATTGGGGGGAAGGGTCGGGTCTTACGAGTGCAGTACTAACCGACCCCACATGGCTTGATCTTTGTGTTGTTGCCAACGACTTCATCGACATTGCTGATGACCGCCTTGGGACGGATTTAAAGGATACGGTAATTACTGGTGTCACCGATGGCATCACGTATGTGGCAATGGTGTTCAGTCGTGTGATCCATGTGAAGCCCAGGCGATACCTCGGTATCACGGCATAAATACTCCAGACATAGCCCCTACGACCGGAGTATCACCATGGCAGCAACACAAATCACCAAGAAAACGTTTTCAATGCCGATCCATATTGCCGACCGGCTGGACGAAGCTGCTCGGCATATCGGGTACAGCCAATCGAATATGGTCGTACAGCAATATCTGGCCGATGCACGATTACACCTAAGTCTCGTCGCAGAAAGTCTTCTTCGTAGGTGGTTTCAAATAAGTCTTGCTCTTCCATGCTAATCCCTTATCAAGAACTCATTAATTTATAGGGCTGGACTTCGTTACTATCCCCGGTGATTAACCGGACTAACTTCGGATGAATAAACAGCCGTTCTCTACCTACCTGCTGTTCCGTTAACACCCCGACACTTACCAGCTTCTTCAAATACTCAGAAGCCGTCTGCCGTTTAGCTATATCCGCTTCCACCAAATTACTGATACGGCAATAAGGCTGCTCGAAAATAACGTCTATTAGTTCGCGGCTATAAATCTTTGGCAGCTGTTCTCGCACGTAATCGGCGGTATGGTCGGCCAGATCACGGATGCTAATAATTTTCTGTGTTGTCCATTGGGCCGTGCTTTCGACCGCTTCAAGCATATACAGCAACCAGGCCTCCCAGGCCTGCTCGCGGGTCACGGCCAGAAGGCCGCTATAGTACAGGCCTTTGTTGGCTATGATGTAACGGCTTAAGTACAAGATCGGCAGGGTCAGTAATTCCTCCTGTACCAAGTACAGAATGTTTAAGATTCTACCCGTGCGGCCATTACCATCAGTAAAGGGATGAATCGCCTCAAATTGATAGTGCATCACGGCCATGCGAATCAGCGGGTCTAATTCTGGCTGCTCATTCAGAAACTTCTCCCAATTGCTCAGCAGGTCTCGCAGAACCTTTTCACCAGCGGGGGGCGTACTGATTATTTCACCTGTACTGTCGTTGGCCAGAGCTGTGCCCGGTACTTTACGCACTGTCATATCGACACCTTTAATCTGGCTACAGATAGACTCAGCCATATTGGTGTTAATAGGACGCTGCGCTAGTGTCTGCCAACCTTCATACAAAGCACTTCGATACTGAAGTGCTTCTTTGGTGGCGGGATCTGCATGGGCATCATCACTGCCGACAAACTGAAAGAGCTTGTCAGTAGTAGTAACGATATTTTCGATTTCTGAACTGTCTTTGGCTTCCAATAGTGGCAAGGTGTTAATTAACATCGCCTGATTGGGGATTAACTCTGCTGCCTGTTTAAGCTCAGCAAGGGCTACCCGAGCAGAAATACACTGTTTTAGTACAGCCTTGGTTTCCAGCTCGATGCCTGGAGGCAATAAAGGAAGCTCGTTATACGGCTTTTCAGGGTGCCAGCTCATATGTTTATAAATTCTAGTTTTATCGACATATTGAGAGTTTGTGTCGATAGCATCGACACGTCAAGGGTTTGTGTCGATATTTCTTTAAAATACAAACATATGGAGCAGTTGGCTACGCAATTTAGCGTAAAAATTGGTAGGCAGCTGATTGACAGGGAATAAACAGTGATTTTTCTATTTAGGAACACTGCAAGGAACACTGCAAGGAACACTGCAAGGAACACCGATATATCCACCTTGCCATATAAGACATATAAATCAATTAGTTATGTGTTCAGTTCTACTGCCTCCCTCCTTGTTCCGGGCATTTATGTTTATGGTGTTAGGGAAGGTAAGAGAACCCTCGCGGTTCGACCAATGCAGCGCATTGGAAACGGGCCACGCTAGTGGCGAAGCTCTGCAGGGGGCAATGCATCCTAAAGGCATAACAGGGCGCTTCAGGTTTTGGCTAGCCAGTTTTGTGCGTCCGTCAGGGTGTCGAAAATCTGTGTATCCACTCCTCTGATAACACAAACTTTTTGCAGGTGTATGTAATGCGCTTCGTCCTTCCCTTGGGTGCGAACAATCGCCATCCGTTTGCATTTAGGCACATCATTTCGAAATTCGGCTGCCAGGGTGTCGATCTCTAGAAAGGGGATGCTGCTGATATCCGCCAGCCGGTAATCGACCAAGGCTTTTTCGCACTGTTGGTAAAGGGGAAGAGACTCGGCCCGGGCCTGGTATATCTCCTCTGCGCGCAGGGGACCTGTTTGAACCACGAGGACGTAGCTTTGGTCGTTGGAAAGCTTTAGGTGGGTCGGCATGTGTGAGGCCTGGCTACGAAGGTTTATGGCGTTACTGGCGGCCACTTACTGGCTGTTGCTGGTGCTTGAGGTCGTCAGCCAGGGTAGCAGGGAGCTGGTTGAAAAGTCTCCTGAGCACAACTAGCTTAAAGAGGTAAGCTTTCAGGGGCAACGGGCTATGCGGGCGGCCATTATACTTTTACTGTTGTTATGTGCTTGGCCACTTCAGGCCGATTCACAAACCGTGCAGTGGGCTCGTACCGGTTATCCCCCGTTCTTTATTCTTTCCGGGCATGAGGCGGGTCAGGGCAGCGTTGATCGTTTGGTCGAGCACTATATGCAGCGGTTGCCCCAATACAGCCATCTATTGCTTGAAGCTAGCCTGCAAAGAGCGTTTCGGGAGATGCAGCGCGGTCTCCCGGTATGCCATGCCTCTCTGGTTGTGAGTGAGGAGAGGAAACAGTTTATGGATTTCAGCGAAGCTAATCAGGTTCAGTTTGCCAACGGGTTGGTTATTCTGGGGAGCCGCCGTAGCCTGTTCGAGCCCTTTATGGATGACGAGGGTTACCTGGATTTCTCCAGCCTTGTTACCCAAAGCACAACCAGTATTCAGCGGGTGGAAGGGCGCTCCTACTCACCCGAGATCGATTTGGCGCTGAAGAGCCATTCGGCGGTACCGTTTCAGGTTGAGAAGGGTGTTAACCGCAATGCGGTCTCCATGCTCCGACTATTATCCGGTTTCGTTGATGGTTGGCTGGCGCGCCCCGAAGAGGCTCTGTATCAGGCGCGTCTCATGGGGCGCGGGGACGAAATAGCATTTATCCCTATACGTCAGGCCCGTGAGTTTTCCCTGGCCCGGGTGGGGTGCGCTAAAGGTGAGTGGAATAAGGAGTTTTTTCAACAGCTCAATGCGGTTATTCGAGACTCCAGGGGTGAGCCGGCCCAAATTCGCGCTTATCAGCGCTGGTTGCCACAGAGCTTGTGGAAGAAACACGCTGATCTCACCCGTCAGCAATTTACGCCCTGACTCTAGCGCCTCCTGCCCGGGTTTACGTTTACGTCAAAGTAGAGTACAAATGGCACAGGTTACCCTACCGGGTACCGACTATCCTTACTAAAGCGCAGCCCTCATAAGGGGCGTAAGTGCAACTGTCTAAAAACAACAACGAGGCAGCTATGAGTACCCCCAACCGAGAACGGGTCGTCTACCGACCTGAATTTGTCCGTGGCGATGAGTTCGAGATATCCACCTTTAAACTGATCCAGCAGGATGGGAGCCCGTTTGACGGGGCTGAGTTACCTGCATTGGAACAAGCCAAAGCCCTCAAAATTTACCACGCTATGGTTCGCACCCGGGTGCTGGACGAGCGTATGTTGGCGGCCCAGCGCCAGGGGCGCCTCAGTTTTTATATGCAATCTACCGGTGAGGAGGCGACCACAGTCGGTTTTGCCGCGGCGCTGGAAGATGAGGATATGATCATGGCCCAGTATCGAGAGCAGGGCGCACTGGTCTATCGGGGGTTCAGCCTCGATGAATTTATGAATCAGTTGTTTAGTAATGAGCTCGACTACGGTAAAGGGCGACAGATGCCGATCCATTACGGTTCTGCCAAGTTGCACTACATGACGATCTCTTCACCTCTGGCGACCCAGATTCCCCAAGCCACCGGCTATGCCTACGGCCAGAAACTGGCAGGGGAAAAGCGCTGTACGGTGACGGTCTTTGGAGAGGGTGCTGCCTCTGAGGGGGATTTTCATGCAGCGCTGAATATGGCTTCGGTATTGAAAGTGCCGGTGATCTTTCTCTGCCGTAATAACGGTTACGCGATCTCCACGCCATCGAGCGAACAGTTCGCGGCCGATGGTATTGCGCCGCGCGCGCTGGGGTATCGGATGCATGCCATCAGGGTCGACGGCAACGACCTGCTGGCTGTCTACCAGGCAATGCTTGAGGCGAGGAAGCTTGCAGTAGAGCATAACGAGCCGGTGCTGGTCGAGGCGATGAGCTATCGTCTGGCGGCTCACTCCTCATCCGATGATCCCTCGGGTTACCGCTCCAAAAAGGAGGAGGCCAGGTGGCGGGAAAAGGACCCGTTGGCTCGCTTTCGCAACTGGCTGGTCAATCAGCAATGGTGGAGTGAAAAGCAGGACGAAACCCTGTTTGCGGAAGAGCGGGAGCTTGTGTTGCGCACGATGAAAGCAGCAGAACAGCGTCCGGTGTGTAAATTGGATGGTCTTATTACCGATGTTTATGACGAACCCACGCCGATGTTAAAGCAGCAACTCGAGGCGCTTAAAACCCATATACGCAAGTACCCGGAAGCCTATCCCAAGACAGCAGGGAGGCTTGATCATGATTAAGATGAACCTGTTACAGGCGGTGAACAACGCGCTCGATATTGCCATGGCGGACAACGATAAGGTGATCTGTTTTGGCGAAGACGTTGGCAGTTTCGGCGGCGTTTTTCGCGCCACCAGCAATCTGCAAGAGCGCTATGGAAGAGATCGCTGCTTTAATACCCCTCTCGTGGAACAAGGCATAATCGGCTTCGCTAATGGGCTAGCCGCACAGGGCTCGGTACCCGTAGCGGAAATTCAGTTTGCAGATTATATCTTTCCGGCCTTTGATCAGATCGTCAACGAGTCGGCCAAGTTTCGTTACCGGTCGGGGAACCTGTTCAATGTAGGGGGGCTGACCATTCGCACGCCTTATGGGGGAGGGATCGCCGGGGGGCTTTATCACTCCCAGTCACCGGAAGCCTACTTTGCTCATACGCCGGGCCTCAAGGTGGTCGTACCCCGTAATCCTCACCAGGCCAAGGGACTCCTGCTGGCCGCGATTCGTGATCCAAATCCGGTTATCTTTTTTGAACCCAAGCGAATTTACCGCGCCTCGGTGGGCCAGGTGCCGGAGGAGGACTATCAGTTACCGCTGGGCCAGGCAGACATTGTCCGTGAGGGCAGCGATATAACGCTATTGGCCTGGGGTGCACAGGTGGAGATCGCCGAACAGGCGATGGAGATGGCGGAGCATCAGGGTGTGTCCTGCGAGCTGATCGACCTGCGCACCATTGCGCCTTGGGATGTTGATACGGTTGCCGCCTCGGTGACAAAGACGGGGCGCCTGTTGATTACCCATGAGGCCCCGCTTACGGGCGGATTTGCCGGGGAGATCGCAGCGACGATTCAGCAGCACTGCTTTCTCTATCTGGAGTCTCCGATATCAAGGGTTACCGGGCTCGATACCCCTTATCCATTAGCCCACGAAAAGGAGTACATCCCGGATCACCTTAAGGTGTACGAAGCGCTAATGGCCAGTGTCCAATTTTAGGGAGTATTAAACATGAGTCAGGATTTTATACTGCCCGATATTGGAGAGGGTATTGTTGAGTGTGAGTTGGTTGAGTGGCTGGTCGCCGAGGGTGACCAGATAGTGGAGGACCAACCAATAGCCGATGTTATGACCGATAAAGCGCTGGTGCAGATCCCGGCGCCTTTTTCGGGTCGAATCACCAAGCTCTATTACCAGCAGGGAGAGATTGCCAAGGTTCACGCACCTTTGTTTGCGGTAGAAATTAAGGACGGTGACGGTGATGGCGAGGTTATTGCCGATAAAGCCCCTGCCTTACCGGCTTCTGCCCCGGCGCCAGAGCCCACCACCGCGCCAGCCACAGGGGCTGCAGAGGAGGCATTTTTGTTGCCCGATATCGGCGAGGGGATCGTTGAATGCGAGGTGGTCGAGTGGTTGGTCAACGAGGGGGATCGGGTAACGGAGGATCAACCCTTGGTGGACTTGATGACCGATAAGGCCCTGGTGCAAATTCCTGCCCATAAAGCGGGTGTCATTACCCGTCTTCACTATAAGCAGGGAGAGATTGCCAAGGTCCACCAGGCACTGTTTTCCATGCGCGCCGATGATGCTGGCGAGGTGATCGTTACACCGGGTGGGGTACCCCCTCAGACCGGGGACGTCTCGACTTCTCGGGTTACAACCCCGTCGGCAGTAAAAGCGGGCAAGGCTCTGGCAAGCCCGGCGGTACGACGTATAGCTCGCGAGCACCAACTGGATCTATCCACCATCGCCGGTAGTGGTCGCGAGGGGAGAGTGTTAAAGGAGGATCTTCTACGATACTTGGGACAGTTGGCCCCCGTAAAAGCCGATACCGTGGAAAAAGCTGTTCAGGCAGAAGCAGAAACCACTTCCCGGTCGACGGCTATACCCCTGTTGCAGGAAGCTCTGCTCGATGGGCTAAAGGTTGAGCCCATTCGCGGTGTACGCGCGGCAATGGCACGGCAGATGACGCTGGCAGCGTCGACTATCCCCCATTTCACCTATGGCGAAGAGATCGATGTCACCGAGCTATTGGCGCTTAGGGCGCAGCTCAAACCCCGTGCCGAGGCGCAGGGAATCCGCCTTACCCTGATGCCCTTCATTATGAAGGCGTTGGCAATGGCCATCGATCAGTACCCGGTTCTCAACAGCCGAGTCAATGACGACTGTACCGAGATTCACTATCTTTCCCACTGCAATATCGGCATGGCGGTGGACTCTAAAGTCGGGCTGTTGGTGCCCAATATCAAGCGAGTAGAGACCCTGAGCCTGTTGGAGATCGCCGCAGAGGTGCAGCGTATTACGGCGGCAGCTCGCGAGGGGAGGGTGGCACAGCAGGACTTGCAAGGCGGCACCATCAGTATCTCAAATATCGGCGCGTTGGGCGGCACCTATACGGTGCCGGTGATTAATGCCCCCGAAGTTGCCATCGTCGCGTTGGGGAAAACCCAGCGCTTGCCCCGCTTCAATGAGGCGGGTGACGTTGTTGCGCGTTCGCTGATGAATGTCAGCTGGTCCGGCGACCACCGAGTAATCGATGGGGGGACCATTGCTCGCTTTAATGCACTGTGGCAATCCTATTTGGAACATCCCGCCACGATGTTACTGGAACTGAGTTGATGCCTCGTAAAGGTTCTAGAGACGATTGATGAATAAGCCGGACCTGCAGCGCTTTTATATTCCGGAGGAGCAGTCGATCTATCTGCTCAGCCAGAATGATGCCCGTAAACTGAAAAACTGGGTGAGCCTTTGTCAGGAGCAACTGGAGCAGTTGGGGTATCGAGAGATCGAGTTGATCGGTAAAGGTGCCTTTGGGTTCGTATTTGGGGGTGTGGCTCCTGACCAGCGTCGGCTGGTGTTTAAATTCTCTCGTATCACCTTGCCCCAGCATGTGCAGGATCGCCTCGAAGAGGAGTCCTACATGCTGGGGCAGGTGGATCATAGCCATGTACCGTCACTGATCGCATTCCAGCGCATACGCCGGCAGGCGATCCTGGTGATGGAGCGAGCTCCCGGAATCGACCTGGAAAAGCTTTCGTTGCAGGAGGGCAGGCTTACACCCCGGCGTGTGGTGGACTTTGCGCGCCAGCTACATGGCATTCTATTGGAGCTGCGTGGAGGTTCTGTAAAGAGTGATCGTGTGGTAGTGCACGGAGATATCAAACCCTCCAACGTTGTGTTTGACCCCAGCACCGAGCGTGTGGCCCTCATAGATTGGGGGTCTTCGGTGTTCGCCCAGCTCGATGAGCATCAGCAGTATGTTTCCAACAGCGTTATGGAGCTGATGTCGGGCGACCTTCACAATAGCAATGCCCGCTTGGGAGATGTCTATTTCATCGGTCCGGAGCAGTTAGGCGGGGGCTTGTCGAGTCCGCGTTTTGATGAACAGGGGTTGGCCGCCACACTTTATGCGATGGCGTCAGGGCAATCCTGTCGTTTCGGCTATCGTGCGATACCGCCAACGTCGCTGGGGCTGCCGGTGGAGTTTGCCCGGGTTCTGGCGGGGATGCTCGATGGTGATGTGCAGCAACGGGCTCAGGCGGGTGATTATTTTATGCGCAATATGCCCGCAATGGCGCGTACCCTGATGATCGATCTGCCGGCTCAGCCGGAGCCTCACCTGATCCCTATTTGGGTTCATCACCGTGAGCAGGAGATCGATACGGTCGTGTACAGCTCCCGCAAGGCGTTCCTGAAGGAGGAGGGTGCCGAGGCGGTTGTGCGGGATATCGATGATGTGCAGTTTGATCGTTATTATAAGAACTTTTTGCAAGGGATGGGCGACACTGAAAAGGCTTTTCTGGCTGCGGTCGGACGGCTTGGAAAGTACCCGGTTGTGGGGGGGCTCGCGGTGCGCTGGGAAGCCGATGGTGTCTATATCGATTCATCATTGAATTTGCATGACGAGCACTTAAGGGAGTCTTTTAGCGTATCGGTCAATAATATGGTCACGCTGGCACGCACTATCTATCGCCAGGGAGTTTTTAAAAGCTGCCTCTTCGACGCTCGCAGAACCCTGCACATTGACCGAGATTCTCTCCACGACCCCTTCGTTCCCGATGCGGATATGGTGATCCCTTACGAAGTGGCAGCGACTCCAGAGCTGGAGGATGGCAGTCGGGAACACTCCTACTTTGAAGATGGCAAGGACCCGGAGGAGAATCTGGTACTGCCGAGGGAGATTGTATTGCGCATTGCCCGACTCAACCGGATTTATCACACGGGCCTGATTATCTTCGAAAGTCTGGAAACCCACCTCAAGGTGCATAGTTATTTCAAACTGCTTGACCCCTCCCAAGAGGCATTGTTCAAGCGTTACCTCAATGAAATTCTACAAGCAGTACCCCGTATTACCGGGCTGGGTATCTCCGGCTTTATGAAAATGCCGTACAAGGATACGCGCCAGTTCACCCATATCGATCGACTTCCTGAACGCTTTTATCCTCGGGACCCTCGCGGCGAGCCATAAAATCGGCCTGCCTGTTCGGAATCGGGAAAAAGCCCCGAATCCCCTCTCCGTAATTGAGTTAGCCGCCTTTTTACCGCATTATTGCCCGTCCCAATAGGTACGATTCCACGTGGCAGGACTCCGATGATCCCCCGTATTGCAGAGATCAACGATACCCAACAGCACTACCTCCAGTTCATTGAAACCCTGAAAAGCAGGGGTTTTTCAGGTGATCTCAACGCCGATTATGGCAACCGGGTAGTGCTATCGACGGACAACAGCATCTACCAGATTCTTCCTCAGGGCGTACTTTACCCCTGTAGCGTCGAAGATCTGGTGCTGATCGCGTCCCTAAGCAATGAAACAGATTTTCAGGATATCGTACTAAGCCCTCGGGGGGGCGGCACCGGCACTAATGGGCAGTCCCTCAGCGATGGATTACTGGTGGATATTTCCCGCCATATGAACCAGATTCTGGAGATTAACGTCGAAGAGCGTTGGGCGCGAGTTCAAACCGGAGTCGTGAAGGACCAGCTAAACGCTGCGTTAAAACCCTATGGCCTCTTTTTTGCGCCGGAACTTTCCACCAGCAACCGGGCCACCATTGGCGGTATGGTCAATACCGACGCGAGTGGGCAGGGATCCTGTATGTACGGCAAAACCCGGGATCATGTCATGGCGCTTAAGTCGGTCTTGCTGGATGGCTCCGTGATGGAATCAACACCGGTTAATTCTGCAACCCTGCAAGCCAGTGCCGAATCGGCCTCTCTTGAGGGGCAGATCTACAGCGAACTGGATCGTCTTCACAGTACCCACCAAGCCCTTATTGAAGAGCGCTTTCCCAAGTTGAATCGGTGCCTGACAGGCTATGACCTGGCCCATGTGCGCACGCCTGCAGGACTATTTGACCTCAACTCCATACTTTGTGGTTCCGAAGGTACCCTGGCATTTATTGCCGAGGCGAAGCTCAACCTGCTGCCGATTCCCAAGTGCGTGGCGTTGGTGAACCTGTGTTATTCCAGTTTTGAGGATGCTCTGCGTGATGCACAGGACCTGATGCAGGCCAACCCGACGTCGATCGAGACCGTTGACTCCAAAGTGTTGGAGTTGGCGATGGGGGATATCGTATGGGATACCGTTAGTGAATTTTTTCCGCCCCAGCACGGACGTTCGATTCAGGGTATCAACCTTGTGGAATACACCGCTGATGACGACGAGGAGCTACGCCAAAAAGTGTTGGGGTTGCAACAGCGCTTGTCGAAAGCAGCCGGTGATCAAGGCAAGGCGTTCTCCCATACCGTGGCCTGGGGACATGATGCGATTCAGCGTATCTGGGCCATGAGAAAAAAATCCGTTGGCTTGTTGGGTAACGCCGAAGGCGAAAAGCGCCCGATCCCCTTTGTTGAAGACACGGCGGTACCGCCAGAGAACCTCGCCGATTTTATTATGGAGTTTCGTGCGCTGCTTGATGAGCGCCAGTTGCAATATGGCATGTTTGGCCATGTAGATGCGGGTGTTCTGCATGTACGGCCCGCAATTGATATGAAGGATCCTGCCCAGGAGAAGCTGATTCGAGAAGTGACCGATGGGGTGGTCAAGCTAACTAAAAAGTACAAAGGGCTGCTTTGGGGTGAGCACGGTAAGGGGTTGCGATCAGAGTATGCTCCCGAGCTATTCGGCGACGAGCTGTATGCTGTTATGCGCCAGATCAAAGCCATATTTGATCCCCGTAACCAGCTTAATCCGGGCAAAATCTGTACGCCAAGTACCGTTGATTCCCAGCTGATGCGCATCGATGAGGTCCCGACTCGCGGCCAATATGACCGTCAAATTGAGTCTGACGCTCGCGAGCACTTTCAGGCGGCGATGTACTGTAATGGCAATGGCGCCTGCTATAACTATGACCCCGATGATGCAATGTGCCCCTCCTGGAAAGGGACCCGGGAGCGCACCCAGTCTCCGAAAGGGCGGGCCTCGCTGGTTCGGGAGTGGGTACGGCTGATGCAACAGCAGGGGGTTGATCTTCCCGCGGAAGCTCAGCAGCACCGCAGCAGAGGATGGGTCCGTTCCATACCGGCGCGCATTGTAAATACCACTGGCAAGCGCCGTGGGGAGTACGATTTTTCCCATGAAGTGCACGAGTCAATGAAGGGCTGCCTTGCCTGTAAGAGTTGCGTTGGTCAGTGCCCTATTAAAGTAAATGTTCCTCAGTTTCGTTCTCGATTTCTTGAACTGTACTACGGTCGTTACCTGCGTCCACTAAAAGACTATTTTGTCGGTGCACTGGAGTTTATGATTCCAGCCCTGAGCCGCTTCCCGGCTCCGTACAACTGGGCGATGAACAACAGCCTTATGCAGGCTTTGATGAAAAAAATGACCGGCATGGTTGATAGCCCGATTATTTGTCGTAACAGTTTGCGCAATGCGCTTAACGAACGGGGCATGGGATTTTGCTCGGTTAAACACTTGCAGGAGCTGGACACTGCCACACTCGAACGCACAGTGGTTATTGTACAGGATGCGTTTACCAGCTATTTCGAAACGCCACTGGTGATTGATCTGATCGATCTTCTAGCGGAGCTGGGTTTCCATGTTGAGGTGGCACCCTTTGTTCCCAATGGCAAGCCGTTACATGTCCACGGGTTTTTGGGCGCGTTTGATAAAGTTGCCCATGATAGCGCAGAGTCCCTTAACGCCATTGAGACTCTGGGAGTTCCACTGGTCGGTATAGATCCCTCAATGACGCTTACCTACAGGCAGGAATATGCCGAGGTGATGGAACAGTGGCCCAGGGTAGCGTTGCTACAAGAGTGGTTAGCCACTCAACATGAGTTGTTATCAACGCGGCGCATGGACTCTGGCCCTGCTTTCAAGTTGATGGCTCACTGCAGCGAGCGTACCTCGGCGGCGCCCTCTATCAAAGCCTGGCAAAGGGTGTTCTCGGCTCTGGGGCAAACCCTTGAGGTGCCCTCTTTGGGGTGTTGCGGCATGGCGGGTACCTATGGCCACGAGTCGGATAACGTTGAGACCTCCAGAGAGATATATAGCCAGAGCTGGCAGCGCATGGTTGAAGCGTCACCTGCCAGTGAGCTGCTGGCGACTGGCTACTCCTGTCGCAGCCAGGTTAAACGAGTCGATGGAGTCGGCCTTCAACATCCGGCCCAGGCCCTGTTGGCGTTGTTGCGGCAGCAGTGAAATTGAGCCTACTGGCTAGCGTCAGTGAGCTGGGGGCTGGGGTGTAATGAGGTGCTGCCAAGGCTTCGGGCTTTTTGTGGCACCACATTCAGGGTGGTGTCATAACCCATTTCGTAAAGTTTTAATTTGTCTGCACGGGTCAATCGAAACTCTACCGGTGAGTAGTGCTCGGTATCGACGATGATCGTGGAGTGCCAGAATGCATCGTTGATGTACTCTCGGGAGAGGGTGGTCATAAAGGTGCGAATCAGCATCGACATATACTCTTTAATCGGTATGAGGCTACTGATCCGTTGTTGAGTTTGCTGCCTGCTACGCATGCGGAAACACAGTACGGGGGTACCATCCTGCGCCCAATCTCTGTGCAGTGCATCTTCCGAGAGAATGCTGCCATCAACCAGGACATGGTCTTCGAAATGTTTGAAGCTAAAAATTAGCGGGATTGAGATAGAAAAACGAACCGCCCGTGATACGGCCAGATCCGGCGTGTTGATGCGATTAAAGATAACCGGTTGGCTGGAGGCCACATCAGTAGCCACGATATGAAGATCCAGCGGCAGGTCACGAAAGCGTACCCCCGCGAGTTCATCGTCCAGCCACTGCTCGAATTCGTCCCCTGAAGATAGACCGCCCGCTTTAATCAAGCGTATCAGGGATTGGCCACGAAAACGTTGGAAGTCGATATCAAGGGCAAGTTGTTTGATCTCTTTTAACGAGCGTCCAGTCGCGTAGAAAGAGGAGACAATACTTCCTCCAGAAACACCGACCAGGTGATTAAAGTTGATATCAAGCTCCGACAGCGCTTGAAGGATGCCTACGTGAGCGGGGAGTCTTGTCCCGCCACCCGCCACCCGCCAGAATGGGAACAATGGTAGTGCCGCTATCGATCAAGGTTAATCCCTCATGCTGCCTTGTCTGAGTGTATGCGGCACGAGGGTCGAGTATTATACTATTCCGCTATTAGTTAGCTGGCTGAACCCTCGGGCATCTCGAAGCACTGGATCTGTTCGGCAGGCAGGGGTTTGGCATAAAAATAGCCCTGGGCTTCGTCACAGCCGAGTTTCTTTAGTACTAGCTCATGGGCCTTGGTTTCCACACCCTCGGCCAGTACGCTCAGATTAAGTTCGTGTCCCATCCCAACGATCATTGCGGCGATGCTCGCATCCTCAGCTCGGGAGTCGATATGTGTGATAAACGCTCGGTCGATTTTTAAACGATCCAGCGGCAAGCTTTGTAAATAACTGAGGGAGGAGTATCCGGTCCCAAAATCATCAATCGCTATCTGGATTCCTGCGGCCCTGAGCTGGTTCAGCTTGCCCGTTAGAACTCGGGAGTCGGACATGATGATCGATTCTGTAAGCTCCAACTCCAGATCTGAGGGGTTAATGCCTGTCTGCTCAACCACGGCAATGACGGTTTTAACAAAATCGGGTTCCTGGAATTGGCGCATGGAGACGTTAACCGCCATGCGAATGGCTCCTGTTGAGGTTTGCTTCCAGGCCATCTGCTGCTTGCAGGCTTGGGTTAATACCCACAGGCCGATCTGAACGATTAAACCGGAATCTTCTGCCGCCGGAATAAAATCATTCGGATACACCTGGGTGCCATCGGGTTTGCACCAGCGGATCAGTGCTTCTACACCCTCAAGGCGTCCACCCTCCAGGTTTATTTGGGGTTGAAATAACAGGTACAGCTCGTCGTTATCGATGGCTACTCTTAGCTCGTTAATAGTATCGAGCCGAGTCCGGAGATCGCGAGTCATATCCTCCTTAAAGCAGGTGTAGCCACCGCGCAGATGCTGCTTGGTGTTTTTGAGTGCGATACCTGCATTTCGAAATAGCAGCTCGGATTCATCGCCGTCAATACGAGCAAGGCTGGCTCCAAGAGACAGACTGATAGGGATGTGATTTTTTTCAATGACAACCGCTTCGACAAACTTTGAGAGGATGGTTTGCAAGGTCTGTTCGATCTGCTTCTCTGTGCGATAAGGGACAATTAATCCAAACAGGTCGCCTCCGAGGCGGGCAAGCATCTCATTGCTTGGGCAACAGCTATTGAGCATTCGCCCGATGGTTCTGAGAGCTTCATTGCCGATATCGCCCCCAAGACCATCGTTGACTGCCTGAAAATTATCAACGTCGGCAATAATGACCATGAATTGTAAGTCGGAGTGCCTTAGCCGGTCATCGATCCTGTTCAGGAAGGAAACCCGGTTTGGCAAATTGGTCAACTGATCATGGAAGGCCAGGGATTCAATGCGTTCAAACATCTGTGCGTTGTCAAAGCCGATGGCGATGTTGACACAAAAGACCTCCAATAGCTGTCGGTCAATATCTGCCAGCGGAGACGGGGTTGTTATATGAACCGCAATCTTATCCCGTGAGGGGAGCTCCAGATATAGTACTGTACGGTCGTCGTAGAAACATGACTGTTCTTGCTCGAGGGCGGTTTCAATATCCCTGCACAGTCGCAGGTCTTTCATGGTAAGCAGGGGGCGGCCGACAAAGTCTGAATATTGACCTGCGGCGGCGAGAATATTCATCTGGCTCTGATGGAGCAGGGTGTTGGTATGGGCGCAAATGACCCCTTCAGCCTTCACCTGCAACAAGCTGCATATCTGCGTTAACACTCCTGTGGCAAACTGCTTGATAGCCCGAAAGGCAAAGAGACTGGAAGACGACTGGACAATCAGTTCCAGACCCTCGCGGCTGGCTTCTATAGTCTGAATCTGCTGATAGGAGCGCAGCGCCGAGGTGAGGGTGGTAAACAGCCGTGTTTGCGTTAGCTCTGATTTTGCCTTGTAGTCATTGATGTCATAACGTTGGATAACTTCTACTTCCGGTGCATAACCGGGCTGTCCGGTACGAAGAATGATTCGAACAGCGCCGTTGTTCATCTCTTCACGGATTACAGGAACCAGCTTCAGACCTGCATCTTCGGACTCCATGACGACGTCGAGGAAAATGCAGGCAATATCGGTCTCATCGTCGAGGATCTCTCGGGCCTCGCGGGCGGTGTAGGCGCTGATGATCTCAAGCGGACGATCATTGAAGTTGAAGTCGGTGAGTGCAAAGCGGGTAGCCTGATGCATCTGTTGTTCATCGTCGACAACGAGTATTTTCCACGGCGGTTGGCTGCTATCAACAGCGGTAGGCTCCGTTTCATCCACGAATACTAGAAGGTCATCATTGGCTGTCATGCGTTCTCTCGGGTGGTGACAGGGGCTTTCAGCGGTAATGATAGTTCGAACAGGGTTCCTTTGCCGAGCTCACTACTCACACGAATCGTGCCCCCCAGAATGTTATTGGTAATATTGTAGACGATGTTGAGGCCCAACCCGGTGCCCCCCTCTCCCATGCGAGTGGTGTAAAAGGGGTCGAATATGCGTGCCAAATGCTCTTCGCTAATGCCTTTGCCTGTGTCCCTGAATTGTATCAGGGCGCGTTGCTGGGGCTCGTCCAGATCAGCCGTGAGTTCCATCGTACCCGGGTTTTTATCGTCAAACGCGTGAATCAGGGCGTTGGTGACGAAATTGGTAATGATCTGTCCCAGGGGGCCAGGGTAGCTATCCATAACAATACTGTCGTTGATGTTCTCTTGCAGGCTGTGTTGGGTGTGCTTGAACTTGGGGCCAAGGGTAGAGAGGACCTCATTGATGACGATATGAAGATTGAAAACTCGCCGTTGGGAGCTTGTCTGGTCAGCTGCTACCTGTTTGAAATCCTGAATTAGGTGCGCGGCGTTGCCAAGTGAGCTGTTGAGCAGCACCGTTGCCTCATCGACCTCGCGGATAAACTGCTCAAAATCTGATTTGCGCAGTGTCCCGCCTGAAATAGCATCCTTGATTTTCGGGAGCCTGTCTTTTAGCGAAGAGGCGACCGTCACTCCTATGCCCACTGGCGTATTGATTTCGTGGGCGATACCCGCTACTAGGCTGCCTAATGACGCCAATTTTTCAGACTGTACGAGGCTGGATTGTGCGATGCGTAACTCCCCGAGTGCCTGTTCTGCATCGTCTTTGGCCCGGCGGATCTCATTTTGGGCCCGGGCCCGTGCGGTTATGTCGGTCATTGCCCAGATGTTGCGGTCTGCCAGCTGCAGCAGGCGTGTTTCTATCAGTATCTGTTTGCCGTTCTTACGTTGCAGTTGAGCCTCGATAGGGCCAACGACCTGCCCCGAAACCGTTTCTTCATGAGCAAGTTTTTGCAGTGCGGAGGGTTCCTCGGTTTCAGATAAAACCCGGTTATCTGCCAGCCACTGGGTATAGTTTCCGATATCCTCTCTTTTGTAGCCGAACAGGCGACTGAACTCGGCATTGACCATCTCTAGATCATGGTTTTTGTTCGTGATTGCAAGAGCGAAGGGAAGGTTTCTGATTGTTATTTCGAATCGTTCAGCCGACTTTGCGATTTCACGCTCCGCCTCTTTGTGAGGTGTAATATCGGTAAAGGTAAAGACACCCCGTTCCTCGAGTCGAAAATAGCGTAGTTCTATGATTCGGGTTCTACCCTGAGTATCTTTTATATCACGAATTAGGGGGTCGGTAAGGCGCCCGGTTTTGTTTGCATGCGCGACATGAATGGCCATGAGCGCGACACTCTCTTCGCGATACATTTCGTCTGGAAACGCCAGTGTGACCCAGCCGTCGAGACTCTCGCCGTCCCAGCTTGAGTACCCCAGCTGCTGTTTAAATGCAGAGTTGGAAACAATGACGCGGCGTTCGTTTGTCACCACAGCAAGAGCAAAGGGAAGATTCTGTATGGTGGTTTCAAACTCCCTTGACGCTTGCAAGATGGCTCTTTCGGATTCCTGCTGGCTGATGAGCCCGGAATTGTATTCGCGTATCAGCTGCCCCAACTCATCGTTGGTGTCCCAGTCGACCGCTTGGCGTAATCCGGTTTCGCGAAAGGTTTTGATAGAGTCGGAGAAGCGCGTCATGGGGCGCAAAATGGTAACCCGGAACCCCCAAAAGATGCTGGCGCTTATGACAATCAGCATTAGGAGTATTTGTCCGCCGAGGATACCGATGCTTTGTAGCAATACATTGAAATCTGCGTGGATGTTGAAGGCAACCCGGAGAGTGCCTAGTCGGTGTTCTCCCTGTAGATCCCTGAATACGATGGGTTGTAACAGGGTGATAATATCCTTTTCCTGCTGGCAATTTCCGTATACCGGGTAATCTTCAAAGCCGAGTACGTCAACCAGTTGTAGGCAGGTTAAGCGTTGCTCGTTCTTAATGGTTTCCAGTATCGCCAATACCGATGACTCTTCAAGGTTCCACAGAGGACGTGAAAGAAGTTCGGCATCCCGTTCGGCAAGTTTCTGCGCGTAGCCTTGGTTGGTCTCCTCGAGCAACAATTTTTGGTTGAGTAAAACAAAGCCTAAAAATACCAGCCCTACGACGATGGAGGGGGGGAGTGCCAGCAGCAAAAACTTTACAGATAAAGGGCGACTGTTATACCAGCGCATCATAGATTGGGTCTCTGGTTTATTTCTGGAGGAGGCCGACACATTTGACTATGGCAATGAAAGCCCACTATGTAAATATCCAGCCTTGCATTGCATAGGAAAATTAGGGACAATTCGCCGCGCTCGGGCAATCGTCCGGCTTTTTGTGGTAGCCCTTGTTGGTCCCCCCGCAATGAATCGCTGTAAACTCCGCCAGGCCCGGAAGGGAGCAACGGTAGCAGCATATTCATGTGCCGGGGTGTGGCTGGCAGGGGTTGCCTCCATTTTTCCTCCTCCTTTTTCTGACCTGCTGCATTGAGTCACCCTTATGGCCTCGAGAGGATTTTCCACGGCTCAGCGGGGGATAGGTGCAATCCCGTGGCATCTTGGTTAGCATACCTGCTTTGCATGATGCAGGTGATCTATACAGCATGAGCTATCAGGTTCTGGCCCGAAAATGGCGGCCGCGGATATTTCGGGAAATGGTGGGGCAAACCCACGTCCTCCAGGCATTAATTAACGCCTTGGATCACGATCGCCTGCACCACGCCTACCTGTTTACGGGGACCCGAGGGGTGGGAAAGACCACGATCGCCCGCATCCTTGCCAAATGCCTGAACTGCGAATCCGGCATTAGCTCAGAACCCTGTGGCCAGTGCGGGTCATGTCGAGAGATCGATGAAGGGAGGTTTGTCGACCTGATCGAGGTGGATGCCGCGTCACGCACCAAGGTTGAGGATACCCGGGAGCTGTTAGACAACGTTCAGTACGCCCCAACAAGGGGGCGCTATAAGGTGTACCTGATTGACGAGGTGCACATGCTCTCTACCCACAGTTTTAACGCCCTGTTAAAAACCCTTGAAGAACCGCCCCCCCATGTGAAATTTCTGCTGGCAACCACTGATCCGCAGAAATTACCGGTCACCATTCTTTCCCGCTGTCTGCAGTTCAACCTTAAAAATATGTCCCCTGAGCGTGTGGTAACTCACCTCCAACACGTGCTTGAGCAGGAAGTTATCCCATTTGAGGAGGCTGCTTTATGGCAGCTTGGACGAGCCGCCGATGGCAGCATGCGTGATGCGTTGAGTCTTACAGATCAGGCGATTGCCTATGGTGGGGGGCGCATTACCGAGCTGGAGGTCAGTGCCATGCTCGGCACTATCGATCAGTCCCAGGTCTATCAGATCCTCGAAGCGCTGGTTAGCGGCCGTGTTGCCGATACGCTGGCTGCAACCGCCAATCTTGCGGAGTTTTCCCCCGATTTCTCGAAGGTTTTGGCAGATATGCTCTCCGTATTGCACCGCATGGCCCTGGCGCAGGTGTTACCGGATGCCGTGGACAACAGTCAGGGGGATCGCGACAGGGTGATTGACCTTGCGGGAAGATTGACTGCGGAGGATCTGCATCTGTTTTATCAGGTCGCTTTGATTGGCCGCAAAGACCTTTCCCTTGCTCCCGACCCCCGTGCAGGGTTTGAAATGGTGTTGTTGCGCATGTTGGCGTTTAAGCCCCAGGGTACCCCCGATCCTGCAACGGAACGGCTTATCGACGAAGGGACTCAGGTCGGGGAGCTCAACGCCGGCAGCGCGTCGACGGCGGACTCCTCCGGTGCACCTTTAGCAGAAACACCGGCCGAAGCTGGGGCTGCCGATACGGTCGACATTGATCCTCCCGGGGGGGCGGCACCGGTACAGGAAGAATCAGGGTTGCAGGAGGGCACGGCTGGCGTAAAAAAGCCGTTAGCGACTGCTGAGGTAACCCTGACCCCGGCAGCCCATCCTGTTCCTGCCGCTCCCGTTGCGGAGCCTGTGAGTGAAACTGGATCAGACACCCTTGTTGATGCCTATGAGGCTGAGCAAGCGTACCAGCAGTACATGGAAAATTCCCACCTGATGGACTCTGACGAGTCATCCTCAGCAGCCTCTGCGGGGGAGCCGAGTAATGACGAGGTGGCGTCAGGGGCGGTGGACAGTTCGGGGAGTTCCCAGCAAGCTACCGTAGCGGTTGTGAACGGGGAGAGTGATGGAGTCCTGGAGAATGCCGCTGCCGCTACGATAACTACTCAACCAGCCACCGATGACACTGCGCCCGACAACCGTCAAGGCGCGGGACCTGTGGCGTTAGCTAGAAAAACCCCGCTCGAAAGTTTTGCTCCGTTGGATTGGTCGCAGGGTTATAAAGCGTTTGGCTTGTCCGGGGTTACCCTCAGTATTGCGACTCACCTGGAGTTTTGTTCGGTCTCCGAGAGTACCGTGTTGATGCGGATTGCCCCGGAAAATGCCACCTTGCTGAATTCGACCCATGAGGGGCGAGTTGAACAAGCGATGCGTGATTATTTCGCATTGCCTCTTAAATTGGAGATTGAGCGGGGGCCGACAACGGCAGAAACGCCTGCGCAATATCTGCAGCGAAATGCCGCCGAACGATTAGCCAGGGCTCAGCAGGTGATCCATGGAGACCCCAATGTAAAGGCAATATTGGAACAGTTTTCTGCTACAATCGTCGACGATTCCATTCAGCCGATTTAGTATCGGCATAGCGTGTTTGAGGTAGTTATGATGAAAGGCGGTATGGGCAATTTGATGAAGCAAGCCCAGAAAATGCAGGAGCAGATGCAAAAGGCCCAGGAAGAGTTGGCCAGTGCCGAAGTAACCGGAGAATCCGGTGCTGGACTGGTTAAAGTCGTGATGACGGGTCGGCATGATGTGAAAAGGGTAGAGCTGGATGACAGCTTGCTGCAGGAAGAGAAAGATATTTTAGAAGACTTGCTGGCGGCTGCGGTAAACGATGCGGTTCGCAAGGTCGAAAAAAACACCCAGGAAAAGATGTCGGCTGTTACCGGCGGCATGAATTTACCCGGCGGCATGAAAATGCCCTTCTAGGCACTACCCTGGAACCCTGATGTCCTTCAGTCCACTGATTAACGAGTTAATCGATTCGCTACGTTGCTTGCCCGGTGTAGGTCCTAAGTCTGCACAGCGGATGGCACTTCACCTGCTAGAGCGTGACCGTAAAGGTGCTTCACGCTTGTCTGCTGTGTTGCAAGACGCAGTAGAGGGAGTCGGCCGCTGCATTCAGTGCCGTACCCTTTGCGAGACCCAAAGCTGCTCGATCTGTAGCAATACCGCGAGGCAGCGGCAGCAGCTTTGTGTGGTTGAGACCCCATCCGACGTGCTGGCGATCGAGCAGGCCGGAGGTTATCGTGGGCTCTATTTCGTATTAATGGGACATCTGTCCCCGATTGACGGGATTGGTCCGGCAGAGATCGGGCTGGATCAACTCACCCAGCGCCTCGATGACGAATCCATCGATGAGGTCATTCTGGCGACCAACCCAACCGTCGAGGGTGAGGCGACCGCACACTATATTGCGACACAGGTCCAACGAAGAGGGATTCAGGTGTCCCGAATCGCCCACGGTGTGCCCCTGGGGGGAGAGTTGGAGTTTGTTGATGGTGGGACACTGGCCCACGCTTTCCGCGGCCGTATGGTTATTTAGAACCCTGGCTGGTCGGGCTTCCTGCGCCCCGCACCCGCTTTGTCGCCCTCCGTTATAACGCCCAATCACTGGTGACAGGTATTCCTGCGCCCCCTTGCTTTCTGCTAGTTGCAAAACCAAGCAAGCGCTTGGTAGTATGTTTTCACGCATAAGGAGCAACCATGAGCGACCTGCAAGAGTATTTTGGCGAGTCCCAGCAGATGATTCGGGCAACGGTTCGAAAGTTTATCGAACGGGAGGTGGCGCCTTTTATTGACCAGTGGGAGGAAGCCGAGGAGTTCCCGCTTGAGATCTATCGTAAAGCCGGCGCATTGGGGATTCTCGGGGTCGGTTATCCAGAGGAGTTCGGTGGAACCGGAGGCGATCTGTTCGATAAGGTGGCGGCCAGTGAGGAGATAATGCGTGCCGGATCCGGTGGTTTCGCTGCGGGTCTGGGTTCACTGGATATTGGGCTGCCTCCGGTCGTCAAGTGGGGCAGTCAGGATCTCAAGGAGCGTATTGTGCCGCCCGTGTTGGCGGGAGAGAAGGTGATGGCACTTGCGATTACCGAGCCTAGTGGTGGCTCGGATGTGGCCAATCTAAAAACACGAGCAGTACGAGATGGTGAGTATTTCAAAGTTAATGGTTCTAAAACGTTCATCACCAGTGGTGTTCGTGCTGATTTTTGCACGGTTGCCGTCCGCACGGGAGCCGAGGGTTACGGTGGCATCAGTCTGTTGCTGGTCGAAAAAGGAACGCCGGGTTTCAGCGTGGGCCGTAAACTTAAAAAAGGCTGTTGGTGGGCTTCTGATACCGCCGAACTCTTTTTTGACGATTGCATGGTTCCGGCAGCAAATTTGATCGGCGCTGAGAATCAGGGGTTCTATGCCATTATGTCCAACTTCCAGTCGGAACGCTTGCAGTTGGCGATCATGGCAAATATGACCTCCGAATTGGCGCTCGGTGCGAGCCTTGACTATGTGCGTGAGCGAGAAGCCTTTGGCCGACCGATAGGCCGTTTTCAGGTCATTAAGCACAAGTTAGCGGATATGGCGACACAGCTGGAGGCGAGCCGGGCGTTTACCTACCGTCAGGCGGCACGTATGAATGCAGGCCAAACGGTGATTAAGGAGATCTCCATGGCGAAAAACTTCTCCACCGATGTCAGTGACAAGATCACCTACGAGGCGGTGCAGATCTTTGGCGGTTACGGTTTGATGCGCGAGTCTTTGGTTGAGCGGTTGTACCGGGATAACCGAATTCTCTCCATTGGCGGTGGAACTCGGGAAATTATGAACGAGATCATCAGCAAGCAGATGGGGCTGTAGATCTCGCCAATATCCGCTTTTTACTCCAATTTTAAGCGCCCAATTCGGTCGTTGTGGAGACTGCCCAAATAGAGGCTTCCGTTGTGCTCCTCGGCTGAAGTGATCATCTGCAGGTGTTCGCCGCTGGGGTCATGGAGGCTGCGCACAATCTTACCCTGTTCGTTCAGGGCGAGGACGTAGCCATAGGTCTCGGGCTTTGGCCACAGGAATGGGGGCAGCTTCGCGATCAGGTTTTTAATCCAGGGGTGCTCGTGCATGCGATCCACACTGGTTTTTCTGGGCGTCGCCAGCGCTACCCAGAAGGTTCCTTTACGGTTACCCGATACCCCGTCGGGAAGGCCTGGCAGGTTGTCGATAAAGAGCTCCTGTGTGCCCGCTTTGGGGCCGCGCAGCCAGTACCGCTGAATGCGGTAACGATAGGTTTCGTTAACCAGAACGAAATCTTCGGAGCTGGAGAGCGCCACACCGTTGGCGAAATAGAGGCTTTCCATCAATACCCGGGTCTTTTGGGTGTTGGGGTCGTACGCTAATAAACGTCCCCAGGGTCTCGCTTCCAGTAAATCCAGTGCGTAATCGGGCTGGTTAAAACGACTACTGGCGTCGCTGAAATAGATGGTGCCATCGCTGGCGATATCGAGATCGTCGGTGAAGGCGAAAGGCGTTCCCTCCGCTTCGGTCGTGAGCACGCTTACAGTCCCTGATGGGCTGATGCTTAGTAGGCCCTGCCATGCATCGCACACAACAAGGTTTCCCTGTTTGTCGAAGTGAAGCCCCAGGGGGCGAGCAGGTTTGCCGTTCAGGGTCAGGTCAACGAACAGTTCCGTTTTACCGTCTGCTATGCGCAGAATTTTTCCATCCATAGTGCCGCCGTAGATCCTTCCCAGATGATCGACGGCAACATCTTCTGCTCCAATCATCTCCCCCCGCGCCAGCAACTCAGCCTCTTTAAGGTGCAGGTTAGGAGTCAGTACGCCAACGGCTTCCGGGGCCTGTTGGGGCTTGTAGGGCAGTGCGTCTATTGGGGATGGAGAAATAATTAGAAGAGCTGCTGGCAGGCAAAATAGCAGTATCAGGAGGATTAGGTGCTTTTTCATGGGGATCCCGTAGCCGCAGTGGTGGGCTTCGTTGTTATTGTTATAGGGCAATGCAGGTTTGATTATGCCTAATATGACTAAATATCCACAGCCAAATGCGTATAATAGCCCGCTCATTTCTGAACTGACTCTATTATGACCGCAACGATGCCCGATCCTATGTGGATCAACACCGATCTACACCTCGCCGAGGCTGCCGAAGGCTGGATGAGATCTGATGCGATAGCGGTAGATACTGAATTTGTACGCACCCAAACTTTCTATGCGGACCCAGGGCTGATACAGGTCAGTGATGGGGAGCAGGTCTGGCTCGTAGATCCCATCGCGATTGCTGATTTCGCACCCTTGGCGCGTCTCTTTACTGATCGCAGCGTGGTTAAGGTATTTCACTCCTGTAGTGAGGATCTTGAGTTGCTTATGCGACTCGTTGGTGTTGCTCCTCGCCCCCTATTTGATAGCCAACTGGGTGCGGCATTTGTCGGTTTGGGATTCTCTATGGGTTATCAGCGACTGGTAGCAGAGTTACTGGGGCTTGACCTGCCTAAAGATGAAACCCGCTCTAATTGGTGTCATCGTCCGTTAACCCCCTCCCAGCTGCATTATGCTGCGCTGGATGTGTATTACTTGATGCAAGTCTATCGGGTGCTGGTTGATCGCCTGGAGGGCTCAGCAAAATTGGACTGGGTTCTGGAGGAGGGTGATTCTCTGGCCAGTGGTGCCGAAAAACCGGTTGTTATTGAAGAGTACTTTCGGCAGGTGAAGGTGGCCTGGAAGCTATTTCCCGATCAATTAGCGGTTTTGAGGTCACTCTGTACCTGGAGAGAAGGGCGCGCACGGGAGAGGAATTTACCTCGGGGGCGAGTGGTACGTGATTCGGTGTTGTGGGATATAGCGAAGTACCTTCCTACTACGATTAGCCAGCTAAAACGAATTCCTGAGTTCCCCCCATCCCTGGCCCAGCGTGAAGGGGAGTTTCTATTGGGTTTGATCAAAGGTGCCTTGGATGACAAGGAGGCTTTTCCCGCGAGATTGCCCTTCCCGTTGCCCCCGGCCAGCAAGCCGGTCGTCAAGCGCATACGGGAAATAGCGCAACAAGAAGCCAGGAACTTGAGCATTGAGCCGGAATTGTTGATCAAGAAAAAACAGATCGATGCGCTTTTGCAGGGGGCCCTCAAGCCGGAGCAGAAATTTGAACTACCTCCCTCTTTGGAGGGCTGGCGGGCTGAAGCCTACGCCAGCGCGATGGTCGATACCCTAAATAAGGAATTCAAGAGCTAAGCCAATGAAACTGATTACTTCAATCTATAAAAGCACGAAGAAAGATGAGATGTATCTCTACGTGGAGAAAGCAAAGGGTTTGACGGCGGTACCCGAAAAACTACTGGAGTTGTTCGGGACTCCGGTACATGTGATGGATATGTTGCTGCGTGAGGAGCGACCCTTGGCAAGAGCGGATGTCAAGCGGGTGATGGAAGAGGTACAGAGTAAAGGGTTTCATCTGCAAATGCCTCCCCAGAAAGATGAGTACCTGATTGAGCTGCCCGATGAGCTGTTGACCATGAACGATCCCCTGTAGGCCGATAACTATGGCACAAAAGGTCCAGCCCTTCTGGCAACGGAAATCTCTCGGTGATATGTCCCGTGAGGAGTGGGAGTCGCTATGCGATGGCTGTGGGCGCTGCTGCTTGCAGAAATTGCAGGATGAAGAGGACGATCAGGTCTACTACACGCGGGTTGTATGCCGTTATATGACCGAGAATTGCCGTTGCAGCGTCTATGAGACGCGTAACGAGAAAGTTCCTACCTGTGTCTGGCTTAAGCCCGAGGATGTAGAGAATTTCTTTTGGCTGCCTAATACTTGCGCTTACCGGTTGATCTCCGAAGGTAAGGCGCTCGACTGGTGGCACCCGCTGGTATCCGGTGATCCCGAAACAGTACATAGCGCCGGTATTTCGGTACGGGGCAAAACAGTATCCGACGGGGATCTGCCTGAGGAGCAGTGGGAGGAGCAGATCATCAACTGGTGCTCAGAATGACCATTTGAAGCCGACCTCCAGACTATCCATTTGGTAGTCAGAGCGAATGCTTATGGAGGAATCGTTGTCCAGGCAGCTTTCCAGTTGGAACTTCTGGCGCAAGGTGGCACGGGAGCAATCTCCGAAGCGGTAGCGAGTGGCACTCTTGAGAAATTTGATCGAATCCTCAACCGCGTCAAACATGCCAATGGCATCCAGGCCTGCAGAAACTGCCCCGAAGGTTGCCTTGCGCAGTGCTTTATCAGGGTTGTCAGCGACCTCGTAAAGACTTTTTCCGACGCTGTTGAACATCGCGTTGGCATCCTGCTCGTCGCGAAATTTAAAATCCGGGCTGGACGCTAAGGAGAAAAGGTTCTCTCTTGAGTATGGATGCTGGCCGGCACTGTAATCTTCGCCGGGATAGGTTCTGGGTTGAGGAGGCAGGGAAAAATCAAACTCCTGCGCGGTTGCCTGCAAGGCGGGGAACAGTAGGGCGATGAACACTGTCCGAGTAACGACCGTAATGGCTCGGTCAATGCCGGTGATAGTACAGAGCTTGAAGGCTACTCCCATAGCTACCCCTCCGAAATAGGGACGTTAACTAACTGAGTGTTCCTACCCTAAGGTAAGCAGCTGTTAAGGGGGGTGTCCAGCGCTTGTTTTATAGGACTTTCATCTAAATGTTTGATAATACTAATTTTTTTATCAGGTAAGCCTGTTCAAAGACTATTTCGCGATAAGCTTGATAGCGGCCCGACACGCCACCGTGGCCTGCGTTCATGTTGGTTTTCAGCAGAATTTGATTGGGGCTATGGGCGTTGTGACGCAGTGTGGCAACCCACTTGGCAGCCTCCCAATAAGGGACGCGTGTGTCCTCTAGCGAAGTGGTCACCAACAGGTTGGGGTATGGTTGGTGGCAGACCTGGGTGATTGGATCGTAGCTGGCGATATAGGCGTAAGCGTTCTGATTGTTTGGATCTCCCCATTCGTCGTATTCCGTTTGGGTCAGGGGCAGGTTTGGATCACACATGGTGGCGAGGATGTCGACAAAGGGAACGTCAACCACTGCCGCCTGACAGAGTCCGGGTGCCATATTCAAAACCGCCCCGATCAGCAGTCCCCCTGCGCTGCCGCCGCTGATAGCCAGCTGTCCGTTGGTGGTAATGCCTTGCTTGATGAGGTGCTGGGCGCAATCGATAAAGTCTTCGAAACTGCGTTTTTTAGCTAGCCTGCGCCCCTGGTGATACCAGCCCTCACCCAGGCAGCCGCCGCCCCGTACGTGGGCAATGGCGAACAGAAACCCCCTGTCGAGAAGGTTGAGGCGAGCGTGTGAAAACCAGGGGTCAAGGGGATCTCCATAGGCCCCGTAGGCGTAAAGCAGCAGCGGAGCGGGTTTTAGAAAACTGTTTTTTCTGCCAACCACACTGATGGGAACCTGAGTGCCATCCCGGGTTGTACAGATGATCCGTTGGCTCAGGTAGTCATCGGGGTCATAGCTGCCTAGCACAGGGGTTTCTTTCAAAAGGGTTCTCTGGCCACTGACCAAATCGATATCCCACAGACTTGCAGGGCGAGTGAGGGACTCGTAGCGAACCCTCAAACACGAGGATTCGGCGTCGATATTGTCGATACAATCCAGGGAGCGGCATTCATCGGCAAAGCCGAGCCATTGCGTGGCTTTGCTTTGGCGATGTAAAACCCGCAGTCGAGGCTGGCCCTGAAAGCGTTCGCTAACAACAAGGTAGTCCGCAAGCGGCTCAATACCCTCAATTGTGATGTCTGGATCATGTTGCAGCAGGGCCACCCAGGCGCTTTCATCGAAGTCATCCTCGATCGCTTCATAGAGGGAGAAGTTAACCCCCTCACGATTGCTCTTGATGAGAAAGTGATTGCGGTGATGATCGACGCTGTATTCGTGATCTGGGCGGCGAGGGGAGAAGCACTGAATGGGTCCTGGGTCCGTGCTGCTAATAGCGCCATACCAGACCTCGCTTGTGGTTTTGCTACAGCTCTCGATAATCAGGTAACGATCCGACTTAGTCCGGTATGCGTGGAGAAAAAAGCGCTCGTCCTGCTCGGTATAAACCAGCCTATCGCTGCTCTGGGGTTGCCCTAAAAGGTGACTGAGGAGTTGCCAGGGGCGCTGCCTCTCATCCAGTCGGGTGTAGTAGAATCCTTTGCTGTCCATGCTCCAGACTAGGTTGCCGCTTGCCTGGCCCAGGTGTTGTTCCAGGGTCTTTCCACTGTCTATCTCAGCCACACGAATGTCGTAGGATTCATCCCCCTGTGTGTCTATGGCATAGGCAAGCAGGCGTTGATCGGGGCTTACTTCGAAGTCCACAAGTTCGAAGAATTCATGCTCGCTGGCGAGGATGTTTTCATCCAGAAGTAGTTGTTCCTCGCCGCTCTTGAGGTGTCTCCTCCAATGCTGGGCGTACTCTTCCCCCTCGGTCGTGCGGCTGAAGTATTCATAATCCTGCCACGCCCATGGCACGGTTAGGTCGCTCTCCTGGATTCGCGACAACAGCTCTTCATAGAGCTGCTGCTGCATCGCTTCGGTATCGCTCATCTGTGTCTGGGTATAGCGATTTTCGGCCTCAAGGTGGGCAATAACCTCGGCACTATCTCGATCTTCCAGCCATTGATAATGGTCGACAGGTGCTCCGTGGGGGTGCTGGCGCCGATGTGGGTGCCGTCGTGTCAGGGGAGGGGTAGGTGATGCGGTCATTTGATGACTTGTTCCGATAATTTCAATACTATACGGCCGCAAACAGAGCAATTGAGAGCGGGCGCAATGGATCAACAGTATTACCTATGGGCATGGAGTGTCTACTGGCTGGCAGCATCGGGCTGTCTGCTCGTATGGTATCGAATCACCCGGCCTATTGGTTCGCGGATGATTAAAATTTTTTTCAGGGCCTCAGCCTGGATAGTGCTTTGCACTCCGTGGCCCCAAAGTGATGCTGGCCAAACCCTCTCTCCTGCATTCTTCACCATGCTATTCGATGGGCTTTCTTATGGGCCGGAGTCGATGCTAAGAACCGCGCCGGTGTTGATAGGTTTGGGGGCCCTGTTGGTGGTATTGCTTCTGGTTGACGGGTTCTTCTATAACGCCAAATCACAACGCCTCCCGAGCGGTGGTTCGGCGGAAGGAACTACAAGCACCTGAACCACGTTGTAGCCTCGGTGGCTTTATTGAGTGTTTGCTCGAGATTCATGTTATAACTCATTGTTTGAATGGAAAAACTAGCGCTCACTGCTATACATAGGTGAGGGCTTTGGATCGATAAACTTGGCTTCTGGTGGCGTCGGGAGTGTCTGCTACCACAAGCCTGAGCGTAGTGAGGTTGCAATGGATAATCATTTCTTTGTTCTGGCGGCAGTAATGCTGGTCGCAGGCGCGTTTGGCGGCACTGTAAACTATTACCTGAGTGGGCGTCAGGAGGAGAAAGGTAACAGCTGGATTCGTCCGGTTGTGCTGGGTATCGGTGCCTCTTTTCTGGTGCCCGTCGTGCTGGATGTGCTGTCGATCAAGCTTGTTATTGAAAGTGCAGGGGACCCATCAAAGCTGTTAATTTTTACCAGTATTTGCCTGATCGCAGCGATATCGTCACGTTATCTGGTGGGCTCGCTGGGCGATAAGGTGGCAGAGGAGGCTAAACGTGCGTCAATGCGAGTCGATGAGCTTCTGGTTGAGTTGCGTAATTTGCAAGATGAGATCGCCCCACTGATCGAAACTGAAACAGAAACCGAAGGAGTTGGAGCGGGTGCTGTTGCCGAAGAGGTTAACTCGGCAGAACTCGATGTAACCAGTAGTAAGGTGTTGAAAACCCTTGCTAGCGGCCGCTTTATTTTTCGCTCTATCTCGGGACTCTGCACCGATAGCAGTGCCGATGAAACAACGCTGCGCCAGACCTTATCGGTATTGATAGTAAAAGGGTTGGCCGGTCGTAGCCGAGGTCCCAAAGGCGAGCGGTGGTATGTGACCGAGCGCGGCCGCCGAGTTTTGGAAATCCAGTAAACCGGGGTGCCTGAAAACCCTGGGCAGGGGCGGGGTAGACCGCCTTTGCAAGCTTGTTACTCGTTAACAGGCAGGTAGTATTATTGGTTCGTAATGGCTAAAGGGAGAGTGCCAGGTGATTGCATCAGTATCCAATAGGGTCAAGTGGGTGGCGTCGCTGATGCTGTTGGTATGGGCCGGGATCTCCTGGGCCGCGCCGGCTAACGATGTTCGCATGTTGATCGATATCTCCGGCAGCATGAAGGCTAATGACCCCAATAATCTGCGGGTTCCTGCGGTCGAATTGATGACCGATCTACTGCCTGACGGAGCAAAAGCGGGTGTCTGGACCTTCGGCCAGGAGGTCAATATGTTGGTTCCCTATGGCCCGGTTAACCCGCAATGGCGACAGCGGGCGCGAGACGAGATAAAGAAGATCAACTCCGTAGGTCTCTACACCAATATTGGTGCGGTACTGGACAAAGCCAGCTTCGATCGCAATGATGCCGCGAGCGATAGCCCTCGAAACCTGATCATGCTGACCGATGGCATGGTCGATATTTCCAAGGACCGAGCTGAGGATGAGGCGGAGAAGCAACGTATTTTAAATCAACAGTTACCGCAGCTGGCCCAAAGCGGTTATCAGTTGCACACCATTGCGTTGTCCGAAAAGTCCGATCGCGAGTTGCTGGAAACCCTGGCGATAGAAAGTGGGGGGCTTTCATCACAAGCGGGAACGGCTGACGAACTGACAAAGCTGTTTTTGAAAGCACTGGAACAGTCGGCACCCGCCGATGAAGTGCCGCTAAAGGACAACCGGTTCCTGATTGATTCCTCCGTCGATGAATTCACCCTGTTGGCATTTAAAAGTCACCCCGACGATAAGGTTCAACTGCAGTCACCCTCGGAGGCGATTATTGATCGTAATAACCCTGGTGAGGGGGTGCGCTGGCATGCGGCTGCGAGTTACGAACTGATAACCATCCCCCAGCCTTATGAGGGGGAATGGCGCCTGTTATCGGAAGAGGCACCGGAGAATCGGGTCAGCGTGGTTAGCGACCTGAAAATGGAGGTCTCTCGCCTGGCATCAAACGCGTATCTGGGGGAACGGCTCGACCTGCAGGCAAGCTTTTTGGAAGCAGGGAGCCCCATGACCGATGCGGGGTTTCTGGCTCTGATCAAAACGACTGTCGAGATCAGGGATGGGGAAAACGAACTGGTGTCGCGTCTGGATGCTCCCAGGATGGATGCTGCCCAGGGTGGATTTGGATTTACCTTGCCCTCGTTTCCAGAGGCTGGTAGCTATGAAATTAGTGTTCAGGCCGATGGCGAGACCTTTAAACGAGAGATGCGGCAACAGGTCTCGGTTCGCGAGCCTTTTCAGTTCAGCGCTGACCTGATTAGCGGGCAAGGGCCGGACCGTTTCGACGTGCGGGTGATACCTCGCACACAATCTATCGATCGGGCCGCCTCCGAGGTGTTTGCCCGAATCCGAAAGCCTGACGGTACCAAGCAGTTGCGGGGCGTTGAGTTGGATGCTGATGGGCGTAAGTGGAGCTTCCCTATCGAAGCCCTGACCCGGGGCGAGTACCAGGTTTCTCTCAAGGTTTCCGCAGTCACCAGTGGGGGCAAACAGTTTGATGTAAAAGCTGATCCTTTGGTATTGCGGTACCCAGAGGGGGGCTCGGTTAAAACCGATGGGGTGGCTGATTTAGAGTCTGAAGATGTTCCCGCACCAATCGTGACGGAGCCTCCAGTGGCCAATGAACCTGCGTCCCCGGAAGCAGAGCAGCCACTACCTCCTCCCGTTGAGCCCCAGAGCAAGCTCGAGGAGGCTCCGGTCGCTCCTGAGACTCCGAAGCAGGAAGCGCAAGAAGAAGCGAAGGAGGAGGATCAAAAAGAGGTCGAAGAGGAGGTGCCTGAAGAGGAGTCGAGGCTTTGGCTTTATATCGCTTTGGGTTTGGGTAATCTGTTGGTAATAGCCGGACTGGTTTTCGTGTATCTCAAATTTATCCGGGACCCCAAGCCCGCTCCTGAGCCTGAGGCGGATGATGATGAAGATGATGACGAACGGTGATAAATAGCCGTTGCAAATTTGGGTTAGCGAATGTGTGAATTGCTGGGCATGAGTGCCAATGTGCCAACCGATATCTGTTTTAGTTTTACAGGGTTGATGGAGCGTGGCGGAAAGACCGGACCCCATGCCGATGGGTGGGGGATTGTCTTTTACGAGGGTGCTGCTGTGCGTGAATTTCGTGATCCCACACCGAGCTGTCACTCTGAAATTGCCCAGCTTGTGAGTCAGTATCCCATCAAGAGCTGTAATGTTATTAGTCACATTCGGCAAGCGAACTCCGGGCGGATCTGCCTCGAAAATACGCATCCCTTTGTACGGGAGCTTTGGGGGCGCCAGTGGACATTTGCCCACAACGGTCAACTCAAGGGTGTGAAGAAACTGCCCCTGGGGTGTTATCAACCCGTGGGCACTACCGACAGTGAACACGCATTTTGTTGGTTGTTGGGGGAGATCAGGTCACGTTTTCCAAAGCCCCCAAAAAGACAGCAGACCCTATGGCGAGAGATTAAGCGTCTCTGTGATCAGTTGGGTGCGATGGGCGTCTTTAATATGCTGTTTAGCGATGCACGGCAACTTTATTGCTACTGTAGTACGAAGCTGTGCTGGATAACTCGCAAAGCGCCTTTTACGGAGGCGGTGCTCAGGGATGCGGAGTTAAGTGTCGATTTCAGTCATGAAACGACCCCGGACGATATCGTCACGGTGATCGCGACCTCTCCGCTTACAGAAAACGAGCAGTGGAAACAGATGAATAAGGGTGAGTTCAGAGTGTTTAGGGACGGGATTCTTCTGCAGTAACGCCTGTTGTTTTCGGTGGACGTGGATCCTCTACGGGATGTGAGGAGCAAGGCTCTGTCGTCGACGGAGCCTTGCTTTTTTAAGCCATCACTGTACCGACTCGTTGTCGCTGAACATGCCCTCGAATAGCGCGGTTGACAGGTAACGCTCCCCTGAGTCGGGCAACATAACGACGATAGTTTTGCCTGCGTTTTCCTCTCGCTCAGCCGCTTTAATAGCGGCAGCTGCGGCGGCCCCCGAGGAGATACCCGCTAAAATTCCCTCCTCTTTCATCAAGCGGCGAGCCGTCGCGATCGCTTCGTCGTTGTCAATCTGTTCCACCTCATCGACCATCTCAAGATCCAGGTTCGCTGGCACAAAGCCTGCGCCGATTCCCTGTATTTTATGGGGGGAGGGGGTGAGTTCTTCGTTGGCGATGGTTTGGCTAATTACTGGTGAATCGGTGGGTTCGACCGCAATGCTGGTGATCTCTTTTCCTTGAGTGATTTTTATATAGCGAGAGATACCCGTTAGAGTGCCTCCTGTGCCAACCCCTGCCACCAGGATATCGATATCGCCGTCGCTATCTTGCCAGATTTCGGGCCCTGTGGTCGTTTCGTGGATAGCGGGATTCGCCGGGTTGGTAAACTGCCCGGGCATAAAGAAGTGGTCGGGCCGACTCGCCACGAGCTCTTCCGCTTTGGCTATCGCTCCTTTCATACCCTTGGCAGGTTCGGTCAATACAATGTTGGCTCCCAGCGCTTTCATTACCTTGCGGCGTTCAATGCTCATGGATGAGGGCATTGTGAGGGTTATTTTGTAGCCTCTGGATGCGGCGACAAAACAGAGCGCGATACCGGTGTTGCCGCTTGTGGGTTCCACAATTTCCATGCCGGGTTTAAGCTCGCCAGATTTTTCCGCTTCCCAGATCATGTTTGCGCCGATCCGGCATTTTACGCTGCCTGCGGGGTTTCGGCTTTCCAGTTTTGCGTAAATTCTGGCATTCGGGGCAAGCCGGGCGAGCCTGACTAATGGGGTTTTTCCAATGGTGAGAGAGTTGTCCTCGTATAGCGTGCTCATCGGCAGGATCCTGAGTTTTTGTAGGAAAGGATTAGAGGATTATCACTATAGTTCAGGTTCATAAAATTACATATCTGATTATTTTGTTTGTAAATAACCGTTAGTTATAACGCTTGAGGCCTAGTTGATGTGTCAACTACTCTTCGATAGAGTGGCGCGATCGAAATAGTTATCATCAACGATAACAGAGAACCACAACCAGACTCGCCGGACGAGGTAATAGAGATGAAATTTGATAGTACCCGGGAATATGTGGCCACCGATGATCTAAAAATGGCGGTAAACGCCGCGATCACGTTGCAGCGGCCCCTTTTGGTTAAAGGTGAGCCGGGTACCGGCAAGACCATGCTTGCAGAGCAGGTAGCTGAGTCCTTGGGATACCGCCTGATTCAGTGGAATATCAAGTCCACCACCAAAGCCCAACAGGGTTTGTACGAGTACGATGCGGTCTCCCGCTTGCGGGACTCCCAGTTGGGGGACGACCGGGTTCACGATATCAGCAACTACATAGTTAAGGGGAAGCTCTGGGAGGCGTTTGAAGCCGATGAGCAGGTGGTATTGTTGATTGACGAAATTGACAAGGCCGATATCGAGTTTCCCAATGACCTGTTGCAGGAACTCGATCGCATGGAGTTTTTTGTCTACGAGTTGCAAAAAATGGTTAAGGCGGTGAAACGGCCGGTCATAATTATTACCAGTAATAACGAGAAGGAGTTGCCTGACGCCTTCTTACGCCGCTGTTTTTTCCATTACATCTCATTTCCCGATCGTGAAACAATGAGTTCGATCGTCGACGTTCACTACCCGGGTCTGGCCGACAATCTCGTCAAGGAGGCACTGGAAGTGTTTTTTGATGTGCGTCAGGTTCCGGGTATGAAGAAAAAACCCTCCACATCGGAGCTGATCGACTGGATCAAGTTATTGATGGCTGATGATGTGGGCGCAAGGCTGCTACAGGAGCGTGATCCAACCAAAGCGATTCCCCCCCTGTGCGGTGCATTGGTTAAGAACGAGCAGGATGTGCAGTTACTGGAACGCCTCGCTTTTATGACCCGCCGACAGGGGCGCCAAGGTTAGACCATGTTGCTCGATTTTTTTTCTGAAGTTCGTGCTGCCAGGGTTCCCGCCACCTTGAAGGAGCTGCTCGACCTGATGGAAGCCCTGAAACAGGGGGTTGTGTTTGCAAACGTCGACCAGTTTTATTTTCTGGCTCGAACCTGCCTGGTAAAAGATGAAAAGCATTTTGACAAGTTTGATCGTGCATTTAGCGCCTATTTTGATGGCTTGGAAAATATTGATGATCTTTTGAAATCGATGATCCCTGAGGAGTGGTTACGGAAGGAGTTCGAAAAATATCTTACCGAAGAGGAGAAGGCGAAGATAGAATCTCTCGGTGGCCTCGATAAGCTATTGGAGGAGTTTAAGAAGCGCCTTGAAGAGCAGAAAGAAAGACATCAGGGAGGGAATCGATGGATTGGGACGGGTGGAACTTCGCCCTTTGGTGCCTATGGCTACAATCCGGAAGGGGTGCGCATTGGCCAGGAAGGAGGACGTAACCAGAGCGCAGCCAAGGTATGGGATCAACGCAGCTTTCGTAATCTGGATGAAGACGTTGAGCTGGGTACCCGAAACATCAAAATGGCGCTACGCCGCTTGCGTAAATTTGCCCGCGACGGTGCCGCCGATCAGCTGGACATTGACGATACGGTTGCCTCTACCGCGCGCAATGGTGGTTGGCTGGATTTGAAGCTTGTTCCTGAACGTCACAATGCGGTCAAAGTGCTTCTGTTTATTGATATCGGTGGCACCATGGACTCCCATGTGCGTATCTGCGAAGAGCTTTTTTCGGCGTGCAAAACAGAGTTTAAGCATCTCGAGTTTTTCTATTTTCATAACTGTATTTACGAAAGTGTTTGGCGCGATAATTTGCGGAGAATGAGTGAGCGCACCTCCACCTGGGATCTTCTGCACACATTTGGCAGCGACTATAAGGTGATCTTCGTAGGTGATGCTTCAATGGCTCCCTATGAGGTAAGTCATGTAGGGGGGAGTGTAGAGCACTGGAACGAGGAGCCCGGAGCTATCTGGTTACAGCGGTTCAGGGAGAAATTCAGTAAAGTTATCTGGCTGAACCCCCATACCCCCGACAGTTGGGACTATACGCATTCAACCCAGATGATCAAACAGCTGGTTGAAGAGAAGATGTACCCCCTAACTGTCAAAGGCCTTGAAGAGGGTATGCGCTACCTCAGCAAGTAGTGACTTTTCCCAGCTTAAGTATGCTGGCATCAGTGGGTATCTACCTGATCGATCTGCTCCGGCTCTAAAAACTTTTGTGCATAGCGTAACGGGATACCGCTGCGTATAAACAGGTCGAATAGATCCGCATCTATATGTTGGTCTTTGGCCATGAACCCCATAATTTTTATCGCTTCGCTGAGGGTTTTCGGGGTTTTATAGGGGCGGTCCGAGGCGGTCAATGCTTCAAAAATATCCGCTATGGCCATGGCGCGCGCGCTGATTGAGAGTTGCTCTTTAATCAGCTTTTTCGGGTAGCCAGTACCATCCATTTTTTCATGGTGGCCTCCTGCGATCGACGGCACGGATCGTAGATGTTTCGGATAGGGTAGTTTCTCTAACATGACGATTGTCTGCACGATATGATCGTTAATCATATAGCGTTCTTCGTCGTTCAGTGTCCCTTTAGCGACGGATAGGTTATAGAGTTCGCCCCGATTGTATTTATGCTCTGGAGTATCGATTTTGAATCCATAGGCGTTGTCGGGTGAGATACTGTCTTCGATGCGACGGGTTATCAGGTGCTCAGGTTTATCATCAAGCAACTTTTCTGTAGCGGGCAATGGCTGCGCGTCGGAGCCAGATTTGCGCTGCAGCTCCTCCCAGGAGACACCTAATCGATCGTCCAGGGTGCGCAGCCATGAGCGCTGGGCAATTTTTTGTAACCGCAACTGGCGCTCTTCTGACATGAACTCACCGCCTTGGTTGCACTCAGCAATAAAACTGAACTCTTCATCCAGCGTGGCAAGTTCGGCATCTCGTTGCTGACCCAGTTGCCGCGGATCACCCCCCTCGTTAACTCCAACCCAATAGTTTATCTGTGCGTCGCGTTTAAGTACTTCAAAACGCATACGCACTTCGTGGATTCGATCGCATAGCGTTTCGAGTTTGGTTGCTTTATCTACCACGTACTCAGGGGTCGTTACCTTGCCACAGTCATGTAGCCATGAGGCTATATCCAGTGCTTCCCATTCATCGTCGCTCAATTGATAGTGGCTGAAGGTCTCCTGACTGGACTCATGGGCGGCCTCGCAGATCATGCGAGTCAATTCAGGCACCCGTTGGCAGTGGCCGCCGGTATAGGGAGATTTGGCGTCGATGGCACCCGCGATGAGTTTGATAAAGGCGTCAAGCAACTGTTTTTGCATCTGCTGGAGTTGCCGGCTCTCCAGAGATACGGCGGCAAATCCGGATAGGGCGTCAACAAATGCCAGCTGGTGAGCATCGGTGGCGCTCGGTGCACTCTCATCGATGGGAAATAGCAAACAAAGCAGGCCAAAGTTTTGTTGCTGCCTGTCGCGAAGCGGTAACGCGATCATTTTAATCTGCTCGGCTCCGACCAGCGAAGGAAGTGAGGGCAGGGTAGTATCTGCCGCGCTGAGGGTTATGTCGCTCGGGCGACTGAGTTTGAGGGCGGCAACCAGGGGATTATCTTCACTCTCCAGAGCTATTTCTGGCAGGCTGTGATCGTTGAAGCGACCCTCGCTATAGAGGATAGAGGGAGTCATCGCTTTCTCATCGTCGTCGAGCAAGTAAAGCAATGCCCCCTGGGCATGGGCGACTTCGCAGGTTTCTTTTAGCATTCGGCCTTGCAGCGCTTCCAGGTCTTTCTCCCTGGCCAGGGAGTCGATTAGTGCGAGGAATCGAGAGATGGTGTCGCTCATTAAGTGAGTCGCTTCGGAGAGATCGTCCACCTCTTTGATCATTGATTGCACCCGAGCCCTTGGGTCAAAATCCATATTGCTCACCGCTTTGGCGTGCTCTGCGAGTCGGTTGAGAGGGATGGATATGCGTTTGGAAAGTAGCCAGGCCAGGGGCAATGCCAAAAAAATCAAAAGCGCGGTGATACGCAACGTATCCCAGCGAATCGCATAGGCGTCTGAGAACAGTTCATGCTTAGGGGCGATCACGATCATTCTCAGATCGAGGCCGCTAACGCTGGGAAGGACCTGTACGTTGCCCGTCCAGTCGACTCCATTGCGTTCAAATGCGACCTGCCCCGGAGCAAGCTTTTCGGGTGTGTCGAACCATGCTAAGGCGGGGCTTCCCAGTTGGGTCACGGTTGACATGCTAACTGCGTCGTCGCTGCTCTTTTGAACCATTTGCCGTGAATCACGATAGGCAAGCACCGTACCTGAGCGGCTAACAACGGCGATCTCGGATGTGGGGGTGAACTGTTGAGCCGCCAGGGTGGATGACAGTTGGTTCAGGGTCACATCAGCAGCAATTACTGCTGTATTACCCGGAAGGGAGAGAGCCATATTGATGCCCACTTCGCGCATAAAAAAGAACAGGTAGGGTTCCGTTCGTATCATTTCCTTGCGGTTTATGGCTTCCTGGTACCATGTTCGTGTGCGTGGGTCATAGCCGCTGTAGGGCTCGATGGTTTGGCTGAGCAGCTGGTACTCTTTGTCAAAGTAGATCCGTGTGAAAACGGAGTCTTTACCGGCGTAATCGATGTGATCCACCATTAGGAACGCATTGATCGGCGTGTTGAAACGTTTTTTTAAAGACTCCGTGACCCCCCGTAATATGAAGTAATCGCCATCATCATACCCAATTTGCAAACCTGAGATTGCGGGATGATCCAGCTGGGGTTGGTGGAGTACGGGGATATGGGTTAGCCGGCCTTCAAGACTGTTCTCGGCCTCCAAATTACTAAAACGAAGTAGGGATAGGCTGTTGCCGACGGGGTTGTAGGTCAGCTTGATCTCTTGAATAACCTGTTCGGCGATCTGGCGCGACAGCTGACTGGAGGCGTTATAGATAATGTCACTGCTACGCGAGTAGTTGTACCACGCCAGTGTGGTGCCAAGAACCGCAATAAGACTGACGATAAGCGTTGCTATTTGCACCTGAATGGGAAAGCGGATGACCTGTTGCTTCTGTGTCATAGCTTTAACCCTTTATATTCCATTTCTCGCGTCCTTATGATGCTGGCGAAGATTTCGCCTATCCATAGCGGCAAGCAGGTAGTTACTCAATGCCTTGCTATAGTCTAACAGAGGATAATCAGAGTGTGATTTTTGAAACCGACACTGCGGAGCAGAGCATGAAAAAATCGTTATTGGTTACCGGTGGTACCGGGTGTATTGGCTATCAGTTGCTGCCTACGCTTGTCGAGGCCGGTTATCAGCTTTGGGTACTAACACGCAGACCAGTGGACGCCCTTAACACCTTGGGCGGTAGAATTCACTACGTGAATGATTTAAGCGAAGTTGGGGAGGTGGGTGGCGTTATCAATCTCGCCGGAGAGGGAATCGTGGATGCGCGCTGGAGCGAGTCGCGTAAACAGGCTTTGCTCGACAGCCGTATTGGCGTTACCGAGCATCTGCTTGAGTGGATCGCCAGTCTTGAAAAAACGCCTGAAGTACTGATCAGTGGTTCGGCTGTGGGCTATTACGGGTATCAGGATTCAAGTGATGAGCTGGATGAGAGCGCACCGGGTCAGCAGGACTTTGCATCGACTCTATGCCAGCGTTGGGAAGCCGCCGCCGCTCGTGCCACAGACCTCGGTGTTCGTGTATGCCTGTTGCGTACCGGCGTGGTATTAGCGTCTAACGGGGGGGCGCTGGCACGTATGTTGGTGCCTTTTAAATTGGGACTGGGTGGCCCCATCGCAAGCGGTGAGCAGATGATTTCATGGATTCAAAGGGAGGATTTGGTGGCGATTATTCTTTTTTTGCTCCACAGCAAAGAGCTTACTGGAGCCTTTAATGCAACCGCTCCAAGCCCTGTCACGAATCGTTGTTTTAGCGAGTCGCTTGCGAAAGTCCTGGGGCGGCCCTGCTGGTTGCCAGTACCGGGCTACGCCATGCGAATGCTGCTGGGAGACGCTGCGGATCTGTTGGTTAAGGGGCAGTCCGTCGTCCCGAAGCGGTTGTTACAGCTGGGATTTGAATTCCGTTATCCTCAAATATCAGACGCCATAGCGCACTCGTTAGGGGAGTGAAGCTGTGAGCAGCGTTAAGCTTTGCCGGGTGTCGTTTCAGGAATATGGTCGTATTCCTGGAGCTGGCCACTCCTCCAAAGAGTAGCCCCATGACCCTGAAGAGATATCAGTTAACCAGCGGCTAGTCGGCGACGATGAGTGACCCGACTGCGGGCTAGAAGGGGCGCTACTCTATGGTGTATTTCAGCTAACCATGCAGCCCGGCTAGCCGGGCGGTTGTGGTGTCGCTCAGTGCCCCGGTCTGTGGTAATCGAGCGAGCGCTTAATGGAGGCCGTTGGGTTGGCTGGTCAATTGCTGGCGCGTAGCTACCCAGTCGAACGCCGTGTTCGATTCGAGTGAGCGGTGATAGAGCTCTTCAAGTTGCTGGTATACCGCAACCTCTTCATCCGGCATCCAGTGCAGGCAGTCCCCACCGAGGAACCATAAAAGGTCCCGGCTCACCAGCGGCGTCAGTTGGGGGAAGTTGGCGATTAAGTGACTAACCAGCTGCTGGGCGCTGAAGAGGGCGCTCTCCTCTCCCTTTTCCAGTTCGGGTAGTAGAAGCTCAAGCTTTTCCAGTAAGGGGTTCTCTCGAAATTCTGGCAGCGTGTCGCTTTCTATCAGTTGCGTTAACTGCCGGTGGAGCTGCTGCAGCAGTTGGAGTCGGTAACTGGAGGGGGTGAATAGGGTCATGTAGGGCCTGATCTTGAGTTTTAGTGGCGGCATTATAGAGCGCAGGGGAGATGATGTCAGGGGGATGGTGCCGCAATGATTCTTCTTTAGGTATAATCTGCGGCCCTCGTCGTTTCTTTATTAATCTTGAAAAAGCTGATGGGGCAGGTAAGTGCCGGAAGTCTCCGGCAGATGTTTTTTGCGGAGAGATGACACTTGCATGAGTGATGCACTGGTAATAACGGGGTTGGAAAAAACCTACGCGAATGGGTTTGAAGCGCTGAAAGGGATCGATTTTCGAGTCAAAGAGGGGGACTTCTTTGCATTGCTAGGGCCCAATGGAGCCGGTAAGTCCACAACCATTGGCATCATTTCCTCTCTTGTGACGAAAAGTGCAGGTCAGGTGACTATCTTTGGTCAGGATCTGGACAAGAACCTGAGCCTGGCGAAGCAATATCTTGGGGTTGTCCCCCAGGAGTTTAATTTCAACCAGTTCGAAAAACCGATGGATATCCTGATTACCCAAGCCGGTTATTACGGGATCCCGCGGGCTCGTGCACGTGAACGAGCAGAATACTATCTCAAAAAATTAGGGATTTGGGATAAGCGCGATAGCCAGTCACGGCTTCTTTCAGGGGGTATGAAGCGGCGCTTGATGATCGCCCGTGCGCTGATTCACAAACCCAAGCTCCTGATTCTCGATGAGCCCACGGCTGGGGTTGATATCGAGCTGAGACGCAGTATGTGGGCATTTCTTAAAGATATTAATACTTCTGAGGGGGTAACCATTATTCTCACCACCCACTACCTTGAAGAGGCCGAGCAGCTGTGCCGCCATATCGCCATCATCGACAAAGGGTGTCTGGTAGAGAATACCTCGATGAAGAAACTGCTGGGTAAGCTAAATGTTGAGACGTTTATCCTCGATAGCCGTAACCCCTTACCGGAAACCCTGGTTGTACAGGGCTTTGGCGTCCGGACTCTGGATGAGTTCACGCTGGAAGTTGAAATGGACAGGAGTCAGAATATGAACGACCTGTTTTCGGCTCTTCAGGCGCAAGGGGTGGAGGTTTCCAGTATGCGCAACCGTTCCAACCGCCTCGAGGAGCTATTTGTATCCCTGGTGGAAAAGCAGGAGGGGTTGCTATGAAACCTGCAGACGCCTGGATCGCTTTTATCACCATCGCCATCAAAGAGGTACGGCGTTTTCTTCGTATCTGGCCGCAGACCCTACTGCCACCGGCCATCACCATGGTGCTTTATTTCGTTATTTTTGGCAGCGTGATCGGCTCTCGTATTGGTGAAATGGGCGGCTTTAGCTATATGGAGTATGTGGTACCGGGGCTGATTATGATGTCGGTTATTACCAACTCCTATGGCAACGTTGCATCCTCGTTTTACAGCAATAAGTTCCAGCGCAGTGTGGAAGAGATCCTGGTTTCCCCGGTGCCCGATTACCTGATGTTGGCGGGCTTCGTCAGTGGAGGTGTCATTCGCGGGTTGCTGGTGGGGACCATAGTGACCCTGCTGTCCCTGAACTTCACCAGCCTGCCGATGCACAGTGTTGGAATCACCATGGTTGCGGTCATATTGACCTCTGTGCTGTTTTCGCTGGGAGGGTTTATCAACGCGCTCTATGCCAACAGCTTCGACGATATCTCGATCATTCCGACGTTTGTCCTTACCCCCCTGACCTATCTGGGCGGGGTGTTCTATTCGGTTAACGTATTACCCGATTTTTGGGCAGGGCTTTCTCACCTGAACCCGATACTCTATATGGTGAATACTTTTCGTTACGGTATTTTGGGTTACTCTGATGGTGTGCCTGTGCTTGAAGCGCTATCCTTTCTCAGTTTACTGACGGTTATAGCGTTTTGTTTTACGCTGTTTTTGTTGCGTCGCGGTACCGGCTTACGACACTAGGAGGCTCTCCGAATGAGCAACGACCTTCACCGTTCCCCTCTGGGGAAGATCTCCCAGTATGTCTGTGAATATAGCCCTGAGCTTTTGCACCCCATCCCACGGGAGGGGAATCGCTCCACCCTGGGCCTGGGAGGGGGGCTGCCGTTTGTCGGGGTTGATATCTGGAACGCCTATGAACTCTCGTGGCTGAACCTAAAGGGAAAGCCCCAGGTTGCCATAGCTCGATTCAGTATCCCCTGTGATTCGGCCAATATTATCGAGTCGAAGTCCTTTAAACTTTATTTGAACTCCTTTAATCAAACCCGTATAGGAGACCGGGCCAGTGTTCAGGCCCTGTTGGAAAGAGATCTTTCTGCGGCCGCGGGCGCGCCGGTAGAGGCGCTTATCATGGGCCACCATGAGGTGACCGAGGCTGGATTGAGCCTCCCCCCAGGGGTTTGTATCGATCAGCTTGATGTCTCTATAGACCATTACGATACCGACGCGAGCCTGTTGCAAGTAGTAGAGGGCGTTGCAGATGAGACGCTGTACAGCCGGCTGCTGAAATCCAATTGTCCGGTTACGGGTCAGCCAGACTGGGGGACACTGGTCATTAGGTATCAGGGTCAGCGTCTTTGTCACGAGTCGCTGCTTAAGTACATCGTATCATTTCGTCAACACAGTGATTTCCACGAGCACTGTGTTGAACGAGTTTTCCTCGATATTAAAACGGTGACTCAGGCACGGGTGCTGGAGGTGAGTGCTCGTTACGTGCGGCGCGGCGGATTGGATATTAACCCCTGTCGGGCACTTGCACCCGCAGCATTTAACAATCTTCGCCTGGCAAACCAGTAAGGTCCCCTGTTAAATTGGCCCACTCCGGTCAGAGGTAAGGCATTCGAGCGGTTACAGGGATGCGCTTAGAGGATGACCCGCTCTTTGAGTTTTCGGGCAGCGGTTTGTAGCGCTTGTACAACCCGCTCCTTGTCGTAACTCTTGACCTTCTCGGTATCGAGATACATGGAGAAACCATCTATCTGGTGCTCGATAAAGCTTTGATCTGCACCCAGATCCTTGCGGAAATCCACAACTTGGTAGGTCGGCACGGGGCGACTGAAGCCTTTAACCTCCAGTGCACCTTTGTCGCGGCACATGATGACGTCTTTGATCATGGAGTAGGTTTCGTAGGAGGTAAGTATTTGACCCGGCTCTGCGTTGCTCTCAAGGCGACTGGCTAAATTCACCTCCTTACCGATAATGGTGTAATCCATGCGGCTAGCGGCGCCAAAATTACCGACAGTACAAAAACCGGTATTGATGCCCATGCGAATTTGCAGCGGTTTTTGGATTCCCTGGCTTAGCCAACGCTGACGCAGAACCTTCATGTGCTTGCGCATTGCAATGGCCATGGATACCGCCGCCAGGGCATCCCGTTTGGCACCGCCGCTTTTGCTGTCACCAAAAAAGACCATGATGGCATCGCCCACGAATTTGTCGATGGTGCCCCCATACTTCAGGGCGATATTCGACATTTCGGTCAGGTAGTTATTGAGGAGTTCAGTCAGCTCCTCGGACTCCATCTCCTCGGAAAGCGCGGTAAATCCCTTGATATCGCTAAAAAATACGGTCAGGCGTTTTCGCTGGGTCTCTATGTTGCCCTCCTGATCCCCAGAAAACAGAGATTCCCAGACCGCAGGAGAGAGGTAGCGGCTCAGTTTACTCATCAAGCGGATGTGCCTTTGCTTCTCCTCCCTGAGCTGTGCCTCGCTGGAGTCCAGTTTGCGTTTCCGCTGGTAGATCTCCTTTCCAATCACTGCCAGATAGAGGCCCGCGCTGATAGCCGTGACGATAAGGCAAAACAGTGGTGCAGCTAGGTTGATCTCCGGTTGTAACAGAAAGAAGGTGATGGCGGTGCTGGAGACCAGGAAAAGGCAGAGGTAGGGGAGATTGCGGGCTCCCGAATAGGTGAGGTTATTGAGTAGGGTCAGCATCAGCAGAATTAAACTGGGAGCTGGCATAAATCCCCAGGCGGCGATCAGTCCACCGATATTGATGCCGTCAAGGCTCGCCGCAACGTTGCTTTCGCGAAACCGGGCGAGCGCTGAGAGTTTGAACAGAAGCGGGTATACGAGTAGATAGGGAATAAGCCAAACCAGCTCATGTGGCACGGCTTTTCCGTAATAGGCCGCGGCCAGCGTTGTAGTGGCTGTGAGGTAGATCAGGAAACGAGAGTAAAAAGCCGGTGTTTCCCCGGAATCTGAAGAGTGTTTGTTATTTTCAGACATACGAATAACGGTCAGCTTCTAATGGCATAGCGGACTATAGTAATTCCCTTCTGATTCTAGCGCTAGCCCTGAGTGATCGATTCAGGCCGCATCTACCCAAGCGCTTTAGATGGATTGAATTGACTGAGCTGGGATATGGGCTGAGGGGTCAGCAGCTCCAGCATATCTGCGTTTTCGAGCGTCGTTGGAACCGCTTGTAGTGAGCACAGGAGGGCTTGCTTTAAGCTGATACGGTGAGCCTGAGATACATAGATAGGCGGGAGATCCCTATGCAGCCTAAGCAGCGCACCGTGTATACCCGATGAGGTCTTTAATGGAACCCAGCTACCACGCTTGGGTTTCATCTTTCTCGTGACCGCGGCATCAGGAGCCCCTCGCCAGCCAATAGTGGGGGTGTTACACATTAGGCCTATATGGCTGGCGAGGCCAAAGCGATGCTTGCCTGTGACGCCGCGGCCATCGCAAATGATAAGGTCGGGTGCCTGCTCAAGCGCCTCCAGAGCTCGAAGCACGACGGGAGCTTTGCGAAATGAAAGCAGGCCGGGTAATGCCGGAAAGTCCAGTCTCAAAGTAGCGCTATGGCGCTCAACGACTTTGAACTCCGGGAGCCGAAACAGGGTTACGTTGGCGGTACTGTATTCATCGTCGAGATTATAAAGAAGCTGTGCCCTGGCAATATAGGTGATATTTTCCAGTGCCTCATTGTCTTCAACGATCCACGCGCTAAGACTCTTCTGAATGGCAGAAGCCTGAGTTTCAGTGATATTCCAAGGGTGTAGGGCGTTTATCTTCATGATAGGCGTATATTCCTAGAAGGCATAATATAACCAGTCTCCCTCCCTCTGGGAAGATCTTTGTCCGTTGCATCAATGTCGATAACCGGGAAATCCACCCTCTCCACCTCAGGAAAGCGAATCGGTCGATAATCGCATTTTGCGATATCTAATTTTTACTAAGTTGAATTTGGAATACATTTGATTGAGACCGTTAAAAAAATCGACAGGTTTTGATTCGCTGCATAGACTAAACAGTGCCGTTTTCTCGGCATATTAGGACTGCAACCCTCGAAACTGCCGATGCAGATAAGAAGGGCCGGAGTTAAAATGGACTTTATCATCCAGGTCAGCTATGGGTCGCTGGCTGCTGTCTATTCAGTTCTTCTGCTGCTGACGTTTTACCGGGTTAGCGGAGAACTCGTGTGGCACTTTAGAGGGTTATGCCTGGCATCTATCCTTTGGGTCACTGTTGTCTGTTACGCAGCGATTAGCCCCGATTGGTTGTTCTCCGATACCTGGTTTTTTGAAAGTACCCGAAATCTGCTTCTAGGGCTTTTGCTGCTGCGTTTATGGCAGCTACGGGTGTCCTGGCCTCGCTGGGTAATCCTGGCTGTGCTGGTATCGTTGATGTTTATCGATTTGGTGGGCCCTGCGCGGATAGCTGTACAGCAATTTACGGGCACTGATCCACGTTTGCCCGGGCACCTTGTCGTTACCATCCTTTTACTTTCGATGCTCGAGCAAGTTTACGCAGGTGTTGATAACGAACGCCGCTGGGCAGTTAAGTATTTCTTTCTGGGTTTGCTAGCGCTGCTGTTGTTTGACCTGTTTCTCTACGCCGAAGCGGTATTGTACCAACATCTGAATGACGCGCTGCTCGCAGCCCGTGGGATTGCCAACCTGTTGGTGGTGCCGCTGTTTTTACTGGCCGGCGTGCGCAATCCCCATTGGGACGCCAAACTTGTGGTATCTCATCAGGCGGCGTTCCGTACGGTATCCCTTTTACTGGTTGGGGGGTATCTGTTGGCGGTCGCCATCGCGGGGTTTTATGTACGGGATTTTGGTGGGCGGTGGGGAGACCTATTACTCCTGCTGGTGGTGTTCTTTGCAGCAATGATTTTGTTTATGTTGATGAGCTCGGGGCAGGTAAGGTCGGCACTGTCGGTATTGATAGCAAAGAATTTCTTCCGCTTAAAATATGACTACCGTGAACAGTGGATTAGGGCGACCCGAGCGCTTGATAAAGAAACGGACGGGGACAATTTGCAAGACCGGTGCTTAAAAGTATTGTGCGATCCGATGGATAGTCGTGGGGCGTTGATATGGAGGCGGTCTGATCATCGGTCTGATAAAAAGGCGTTTGTAGCCTGTGGCTTCTGGAACATGTTACGAAGCAGGTACGAGGCAGAATCTTTAACACCCAGTGCCATCACCTTCATGGAAAAGGAGGGTTGGGTAATTGATCTGGAGGAGTATCGATCTTTTCCTGACCGCTATCCTGCGAGCCTTGATCTTGGGTTTTTGGCGGAAGACCAGGATCTGTGGCTAGTGATTCCTCTTATTCGGGAAGTAGAGATATTTGCAGTAGTGGTGTTAGCAACACCTCGTTCAATGCGTGATATTGGATGGGAAGATCATGATTTTATCAAGCTTCTGGCGCAGCAGGTGGCCAGTTATCTATCCCTTGCTGATGCACATAATGAACTTGCTAAAGCAAAACAGTTTGAAGCCTTTAATCGCGTTTCTGCTTTTGTGGTACACGACCTAAAAAATATCAATGCGCAGCTTAGATTGTTGGTAAGTAATATGGCGCTGCACCGTACTAACCCGGAATTTATTGATGACTGTGTTGAGACCATTAATCACTCTGTTTCCAAAATGGATCGTATGTTGTCCCACCTTAATGGTGACAAAGCAGGTGAACGAGCAGTGGGGACCCTCTCTTTTGGCTCCCAGGTGCGAGCAATAGCTCATCGCTTTTCCAGTGCCTGCAAGGTTTTTGATGTGTCGGGGGACTCGACACTGCCGGAACTTCTTCTGGATGAGCAACGGTTTTCATCCGCGGTAGAAAATATTGTCAAAAATGCGGTTGAGTCAGCGGGAGGGGCGGGGGAGGTTAAAGTCGAGTTTGGTCTTGATACTTCGAGCCTTAGGCCTTTTGTAACGGTGTCGGATAATGGTCCCGGTTTGAGCGAGGAGTTTATCGAAAAGTCGCTATTTCAACCTTTTCAAACTACGAAGGGTAATGCAGGTATGGGCATAGGACTGTTCGATGCCAGGGAATATATGAAAAGTATCGGTGGAGATATTGTCTTGAAAAATCGTGATGAGGGGTGGACGCGGTTTACATTACGTTTTCCTCCGCTTGACGCTATAGAAAACCATGCAATAGCAGGAGGCTAAGATGACGCCAGGGAAGCGAGTTCTTCTGGTTGTAGAAGATGACCCGGGGTTGCAAAAACAACTGAAGTGGTCGTTAGGCGACTACGATATTCGAGTCGCGGCAGACTCGGACTCTGCGTTAGCCCAGCTGCGCCGAGAGGAGCCCGCTGTCGTTACTCTTGATTTGGGGTTACCCCCAGACCCGGCTAATGCATCTCAGGGGCTTGCGCTATTGGTCCGCATTCTTGCAGAACGCCCATCTACAAAGATGATTGTTGTGACGGGCAACGATGATCGTGAGAATGCGGTTAAAGCCGTAGCGATGGGGGCCTATGACTATTATCAGAAACCAATTGATATAGATGAACTGAAACTGATAATCGACAGGGCTTATCGGCTCTATGATCTTGAGGAGGAAAATAGAAAACTTCAACAAAATGTTGTCTCTGAGCCTTTGCGTGGTGTCATCGCTTGCTCTGATAAGATGCAGCAGGTTACCCGAATCATTGAGAAAGTTGCTCCTTCTGAGATAAGCGTTCTGCTACTGGGGGAAAGCGGTACCGGCAAGGAGGTGTTGGCTAAAGCGCTGCACAGCTTAAGTGGGCGCAAAGGTCGGTTTGTTGCGGTTAACTGCGCAGCCATTCCTGAAACACTACTTGAAAGCGAACTCTTTGGCCATGAACGAGGCGCCTTTACCGGTGCGGTGAAGCAAACTATTGGGAAAATAGAATACGCAAGCGGAGGTACCTTTTTCCTTGATGAAATAGGTGATCTACCAACGGCGCTGCAAACAAAGATTTTGCGCTTTCTTCAAGAAAGAACCATTGAGCGAATAGGGGGGCGCGGTGAGCTTCCGGTGGATGTTCGAGTTGTGTGCGCGACACACCAAAATCTCAGTCAGCAGATAGAGGAGGGTTTGTTCCGAAGTGATCTCTATTACCGCATAAGTGAAATGAGTATCGAAATTCCGCCACTACGTTCACGAGATGGAGATTCGGTTGTTATTGCCAGTGCCTTGATAGAAAAGCAGCGCGATGGCGCAAAGAAGTGCCCGGTACTTAGCGATGAGGCAATAATGGCGATTGAAAAATATCAGTGGCCAGGGAATATACGTGAGCTTGAAAATAGAATTAAACGGGCACTGATAATGGCGGAAAATGGTCGAATTACCCCCGTTGACCTACAGCTTGACGAACCAGATAAAGGTTCTTTGCTGCCGTTTAATCTTAAATCTTTAAGAGAGAAAACCGAAAAGGAAGTGATTACACGGGCGATTGGATATACCGATAATAATATTTCAAAGGCGGCAGAGCTTTTAGGTGTGACGCGACCCACACTGTATTCGCTCATGCATAAGTATGGAATTATGGGCTCAAAAAAAATGGAGATGGGTGATTCATGAACTTCGCACGGGGATTAGTACGATACAGCGTTATTGTCGCTTTTTTAACATCGCCTCCAGCTTTTTCAAAAGACTATTTACAAAGTGCCAAGGATTATCTTGATGATGGGGACAGATCATCGGCTATTATCGAGTTGAAAAACTATTTGAAAGAGGCTCCCGAGTCACTTGAGGCGCGGGAGCTACTGGCCGCGACCGAGTTGTCTACGGGGGATGTCGATGCCGCCATCGGCGTCTACGAATCAATAGAGCGCTCGGGTGATCTGGATCTCGACAAAATTGTCGAGTTGGCTAATCTATACCTTGTTAGACGTGAGCCAGAAAAAGCGTTGGCACTCCTTGCTTCACACAAAGGGCTTGTCGAAAGCTCCGCTCCTGCTCTTTTAGCAAAAGGAAATGCTTTTTTAGCCCAGGCAATGATGGCCGACGCTCGAGATTCATTTAACGCCTCAGGCAGTATTGAATCCTCAGCTGAGGCAACTATCGGGCTCGCAAAAATATGGGTAGCGGAAAAGGATACAGAAAAAGCAAAAAAACTTCTTGATGGTCTCCCAGAAAACGATAGTGATAACGTTGAGGGTCAATTATTACGTGCGCAGATCTATTACATTGAAGCACGTTATTCTGACGCCGTTAAGATTTTTGAAAAGCTGGAAGAGAAAGGCGTTGGTGGAACGCTCGTAAAAAATAGAAAAGCAGATGCACTAATGGCTGCAGGTGAGGTTGAGTCTGCGGAAAAAACCTTGTTAGAAATTGTTAACAGTGAACCGGATAATGTGCAGGCAAACTTTAATCTCGGGAGGGTATCTCTTTCACGTCAGGAGTTTCCAAAGGCTCGAGAATACTTTGAGAAAGTTCTTTCCAGAGTGCCCAATCACTTACCCTCAATGTATATGCTATCTATTGCGCACTATCAGTTGGGTGCGAAGAATCAAGCTCGGGATATGCTAAACAGGTATATTCAGGAGTATCCAAAAAATGGAACGGCCAGAGCCTTGCTGGCTACGATTATGCTCGAACAGGAGGCGTTTGAATCTGTTATTGCCTTGTTAGAGCCTCAGGGGCAGGTTGGAGGAGCGAGCGAGTCGGATGGAGATGAACTCGGACCAATGGAAAATGTACTCCTGGGTAAAGCCTATATGGGGTTGAATGACACCGAAAGGGGCATAGGTTATCTGGAAAAATCTAAGGTGGCCGCCGCCAATAATTTGGAAATTGAAGGCTATTTGGCTGCCGCGTACCTTAAAATCGGTGACGTGGCGGGTGCAGCGGTTTCCTCTGATCGGCTGGCAGCAGGCGATCGTCCTACAGTTGACGTTGATAAACGATTAACCCGTTTTTATCTGCAACGGGGTGAAATTGAGTTGGCCGATGCGCTCATAAAGAGCCGCATCAAACAATTTCCTGGGATCAGTGGCTACTGGTACCTGAGCGGGGAATTGCTGGAGGTTCGGCAGCTGTATGGGGAAGCACGTGAGCAGTATCAGCGGGTAATTGAGGAGTCCCCCCAAGACTCTCCTGCGATCATCGGCATATCAAGAACGCTGGCAAAACAAGGCGATACTGCGGCCGCTATCAAGTTCTTGCAACCCTATCTTAACAAAAATCCTGATACCCGGGTATCGATCTATTATGCAGGATTGCAGGATTCCCAGGGCAACCGGGAGCAAGCGGAAGATGTGCTTTTGAAGGCTCAACCCGGTGAGGGGGATAATGCTGAGGTGAGCTTAGCGCTTGCAGCCTTTTACCTTGGGAAGGGCGAACTTGATAAGGCGGCGATTAATGCGGGACGAGCCCTGAATAGAGAGCCAGATAGTATTTTGGCTAACCAGCTAATGCTTCAGATCGCCCTCAGTCGAAATGAAAATCACAATGTCGATCACTATTTTTCACGCTTATTGGCGATTAGTGAGCCTCGCCTGCCGTTATTAAAGAGTTACCTGAGTTGGTTGGCTGGACAACAAGAGTTTACAAGAGCGTTAGACGTGATAACCACCTACCAGTCCCGGTTTGATCAGGACGAATACTCTGAATTGATGCTGTTTAAATTCAGACTTTTGGCTGAAAGCGGTGATTTGTCATCCGCTGATAGGGTTCTGTTTGATCTAGAAACAGTGCACCCGGATAACTCTTCGATAATAGTCGCAAGAGCCCAGTTGTTATCGCGTATGAAGCGTTTCGATGATGCCTTTAGTCATCTCGCTGAAGCGTACGAGCGGACCGGAGACAGCCGATTCGTGTCTGCAATGCTGTCGGTGGGGAATGGGCATGATTTCCCGAATCAGGTTCTTGATCTCCATCTCAATGTGCTTTCAAAGGAACCTGACAATATCGTAATCAATAACAACACTGCTTGGTTGCTTATGAAGCGAGATGATCCGTCATCTGAAATCTATGCAAAAAAGGCCTATGAGCTTGATCCGGTGAATCCGGAGATACTGGATACGCTTGGCTGGGTATTAGTAAATCTAGGTAAGCTCGAAAAAGGGCTCGCGTATTTGCGCGATGCTCATAATGCGCTTCCTGAGAACCCTGATGTCGCGTATCACTATGCTTCAGCTTCAGCTAAGGCCGGTAAAACTCGAGATGCTCAAGAGGCTCTTGCAAAGATTCTTGCCCAACCAGGGGCTTTCGAAGAGCGTAAGAATGCCGAAGACCTTATGGAAAGAATTGAAAGCGGTGAAGCTAATTAGAGTTTTGGGTATCAGAAGGGGCGTGAACAAGTCCACAGTGCTCTCTGCGGGCTTTGGAACGGCCGGGCCTCTAAATGGCAGGCCAGCCAACGAGTGTGTTGTGGTTTACCCGGACAGGAAAGATAAATGTTGCATAGCATACCCTTCATTGGCCTCAGTAAGGGTAGATGGCGACGTAAGCCTTATGGAGAGGTCTTTTCTATGCCGCTAATCTTCGCGCTCTGTGGGCACTATATGGTTAAGGAGCTTGTTCGCGAGCTCCTTAACAAAGGATGACGAAATGCGATCTGGTGAGCTACAGCTAAAAGTAGAAAAGACGCTTGCATTCTACCGAAATTCGATTCTTTATCAGTTGCGCGGGTGGCGAGCTAATGTGTTGCCGGTTTACCCTGATCGCCCTGTTTTTGTAATAGGTTGCTCAAGGGCAGGGACTACTCTGGTCTACAAGACGCTGAGCTTGTCAAATGGATTGGGAACCCTGAATCGAGAGACTCATGACCTATGGGCGCAATTACACAGCCTGGATTCGCGAAATTGGGAGAGTCACTGTCTGTTCAAGCACGATGCAGTAAAAAAGGATGAACGTTTTATCTCCAACTATTTTTACTCAAGGACGGGTAAGTTGCGATTTGTTGACAAGAATAACCAGAACGGCCTTTGTGTAGACTATCTTAATGCATTGTTTCCGCAAGCTCTGTTTGTCTACGTTACCCGCAACCCAGGAGACAATATACACTCACTTATTGAAGGTTGGAGAAGGGCAGACGAGTACGCTACCTGGTCAGACAACCTACCGGCTACTGTCGATATTGATGGGGGGATGTTTTCTCGGTGGTGTTTTTTCCTCTTTCCCGGTTGGAGGGAGTACGTGGACAGTCCGATTGAGGCGGTGTGTGCGGAACAGTTTCGTTCAATCAATAAATCTATTCTCAGTAGTTCCCGGAAAATAACCCAAGACCGTTTTTTTCGAATTGAGTATGAGAGGATTCTGGAGGACCCAGTTGACAGCTTCCGTGGACTCTATGATTTTTGTGGAGTGCCTTTTACCGAGGAGTTAAAAACACATTCCCAAACTGTTTTGCAACACCCTTACAATGCATTCTCGGCAATTAAGCGCAACAAATGGCTCGACTCCGACAATGTTAAGCGCATCAAGTCGGTGTTGCCCAGAGTTGAAGAGGTGGCTAAAGCTATGGGGTATGAACCTGCGGATTACATGAGGTCCGAGGTTTGAGTGTTCTTTGGACATCCCTAGGGTTCTTTATAATTGTCGGGTGGGGGCTTTGCGTACTGGTTGTTTGGTGGCGATACGGCCCGATACTCCGCGCTATTTTTCGAGAACCGGTGCTAAATGCACCTCTATTTATTCTGGAAAGCGATGACTGGGGGGCGGGGGATCACCAGCAGTCACAAAGCCTTGGAAAAATAAATACGATGCTGAAGGCATGCCTATTGGCTGATGGTGGCAATCCTGTTATGACCCTGGGTGTAACCCTTTTGGCACCGAGGGTGTCGGTAAAGGATAGTCACTGTGTAATAGAAACCGTTTCACTGGCAGCACCGGAGAGCCAGAAAACACTCATATCGCTACTGGAAGTTCAGCGTGAAGGGTTGATGCCACTCCAACTCCATGGGCGATTACACTTTAATACTGACTGCCTACAAAGCTATATGGATAGCCAATTTAAAGATGAAACCAGGGCGGAAAATAACCCAGTGGAGCTGGGTAAATCGATACCGATCGAAGTTTTTCCCGCAGAAGTTCAGTCCCGGTGGTGTTCCGCTGAGTCAGATGCAGAGCGTCAAGCCATGGATGAGGTGTTAGAGCACAAGGATGTTTTTGGTATGATGCCTTCGGTTGCGGTGCCACCCACGTTTGTATGGAATGATGAGGTAGAAGCAGGGTGGCTAAAGGGAGGAATAACAACCTTGATGACCCCGGGACATCGCTCTGTCGAGCGCGATGGCGATCACTTTGTACGTGACAGACGTGATATCGCGAATGGCGATTTGACGGCATCCGGGCTGCTTTGCCTGGTACGCAACGGCTATTTTGAACCCTATAAAGGAGTCGGGGTTAATCAATGCCTGCAGATGGTTGAGCACGCCATCGCCTGCGGTCGTCCTGCAATTATAGAAACCCATCGCTGGAACTATATACATCCAGATCTTTCAGTTCGGGAGCGCTGTTATTCCGAGTTGGCGTCGCTGCTAAGGATCGTTGTGGAACGCTATCCGGCGGTTGCCTCGGTAAGCTCAGAAGTGCTCGCAGATCGATACCGATCCAACCCTCGACCCGCAGCCTCAAGGGAGGAGAGTTATTTTATCCTTCCCCTTTGGAAGCGAATTCCAGCCTGGCAAGCCCGGTTGGATGGGAGTGAAATTCCCAAGTTATTTAGATGGGTTACTGGCATAGCGGCAATTCTGTGGATCGGCAGGCAGTTACTGGTATTGAATGCTGGGTTCAAGCATGAATAGGCCTCCGCGTATATCGGTTGTTGTGCCGGTCTATAATGGTGAAAAAACGTTGGCCAGGGCGTTGGACTCCCTAATCGAGCAAGACGTTTCGCCCTACGAGGTTATCGTGGTGGATGATGGGTCTACCGATGGAAGCGCTGCTGTTGCGGCCCGATATGGCGAGCGCATAAGCTTGATTCAGCAGGATAACCTAGGTGTTTCCGTTGCTCGTAACAGGGGGGTTGCCCATGCCAGTGGAGACTGGTTAGCATTTCTCGATGCGGATGATTGGTACTATCCCCATAGACTTAGCTGTCACGCAGAGCTAATTCAGAGATACCCAAAACTGGACCTTCTTAGTGGAAATTTTCACTACGTCTACGAAGATGGCTCTTCGCAGGAGAATATTGATGCGCTCGATTGGGGGGGGGAGCTGCGAAACTCAGCTGAAGGCGCCATGGTGCTTATCGATAAACACCTGCGTAGGAAATATGCGGGACAGCATGTTGGCGATACCCACACCTTGACCCTGCGCCGAGATCTGTTCCTTCGTGTTGGGGGATACCCTGAAGGGGTTGCCATAGCAGAGGATATGAGTCTGCTTTTAAGGGCGCTGGATCACTCAGCGTGGCAGGCGGTAGTGCTTACACCGCTCGCGGCCTATTGTGTGCATTCAACGAGCGCAATACGGCGCCGTCCACTGGCTTCCCAGCGCCTGGCGTTGGAGACCTATCGCGATCTTTTAGGGAGCTATCAGTTTCAGCGGCAGGAGGTTCTATTGGGTGCCGGTGATGCGTTGCGAAGAGCGCGCCTCGATCTCTCTTATGCATTACTAAGCAACCGTCACTATCCCGCCGCGGTTATCAATCAGGTCAATGGACTGCTCAGTGACCCTGGAATTTTTTTGCGCAAGGTTCGCGATCTGTTGTCAGTACTGCGAGGCCGGTCTGCTTCGGCTTGAAGCGAAACGAAGACGCCTACGAAATGGAATCATTGCTTGGCCTCAGGGGCGTGTAAAGCTCCTCAACACGCGGGCACATTCCTGGATGAGATGGATGCCAATTTGGCCTCTCGGTTTTTCCAAAAACAAAGAGCCCCGAAGGGCTCTGTGCTGGTAACTATCCCTGTTACCGGGATTAGATGCTTTTACTAACTCCTAAGCGGCACGCTTACGCTTCAAACCGCCCATGGCCAACAACCCTAGAGCCATCAGTGCCAATACACCGGGCTCCGGGATTGTGCGCAGGTGGTCGATACGGAAGGCGGCCTGGAACTGGTTGACAACGCCCTCAGCGGTTACCATTCCGAGGCAATTTACGTCGGCGCCAGCCTCTTCACAGGCTTCGTCAGATAGAGGAACCAAACCCTCGCCAGTATCGGTGTTTTGCAGGAATATTGAGGCTGCATATAACTCCATTTCATCTTCGTCCCCAAATGTAAACAGTTGGAAGAAAGAGAGAGTGTCGGGGTTAAAGCCGGCACCGGCAACGTTGAGAACAAACACGTCACCGCAACCGTTTTCATTAACTGGTACCCCTTCAGGACATAGCCCATTGCCGTCACCGGGATCCAGATTGTCCCAGAAATTAGGCGTTTCGATAAATTCGATTGCGAAGGTTAAAGGCGGCGCACTGAAACTGTCACCATCCCCGGCTGTGGCGGGTGGGATGGGCAGCTCCGGATCCAGAGTAAGAACATCGAGAAGCGTAGCGCTGGTTAATGTGTCGCCAGTAATTACGAAGTTGTTATGGGTATAGATAGAGGTATCTACGGTAGCACCTCCGGTTTGAACCGAACCGGAATTGGTACCGGCATTATCGATGAAGAGCGAACTCTGCTGCAGAGTCGGATTTTCCCCATTGTTATTGAAGGGGTTACCCCATGCCAAATTGGTCGATCCACCCAACAGAGAGTTAGGCACGGTACCCGTGACCCCGGCATTAAACTCAGTGAAGCTGCTATTCAGCGTGTAGTTCCAGTCGGTGACAACAATTGCACTGGCCGTAGGCGACAGCAATAACGGTGCGGTCAGGCAAGCAGCGGTTAATAAGCGTTTTGCAGTAAACATGATCATTCCCTCGCTAAAAGATCCAATCCCAATCGCGGTTCAAATGGCTTTAAAGCTGTTGAACACCCAATTTAAATCACGACTTGCTTGCCTATATAGCAAAGAGCTGGCCAATTCCTGTTCTAGCCTCCTAACCTATTGGTTAAATTGAATAAATAATACTCTGCTATACTCATCGCTCCGATCTGTTTAACGAATTTTTAGAAAGGTGTAAATCCTGCTGACAGCTGCTGGTGCTGCGGAGGAGGCACTATTTTATAGGGAGGGTTATGTGGTGGAACCTTCGAGCCCTTTAAAGGCCCTGGTTGGTATTGCGAGCCGTTATCCGTCGGCAGATAACTCCCAACCTCTCCAGTTTCAGATCTCCGGTGAGGAAATTGGAATAAGTTATTCGCCGCTTAGGTGTAATTCAGAGGCTTATTTCGGACCCGGCTCTCATGCGGTTGAATTAAGCCTCGGTTGTGCGATAGAAAGCCTTCGTATTGTTGCCAAAAATCTTGACACTCCCTGCTCCGTTAGAACGGCGGAGGGCAGGGTTATCTGCACCTTCCCCGGCATTAGTGATCTGAGTGTTGGGCCGCTCGCTGAAGCTTCGATTTTACGGCGCCATACAAATCGGGGTCCTTTTCTCCGTGAGCCGCTGGATAACGCCACTGTGCAGGCTATATCTGCACAGGTGGAGGGGCCGCTCATTGCCCGGTATTGGGCGACATCGGGTGCAAATGATTTGATCGAGCAAATTCAACAGGCTTCCTCTTTACGTTTCCGCTCGCCAGATCTGGTTCGCTTTTTGGCATCCTCTTTACGATATACGCCGGAAGAGGCCGCAAATGGCGACGGTTTGGATGTTGAAACGCTCTGTTTGCCCCCGGGAGGGGGCGCAATACTGGGTATGAGTACATCGAGTTACTGGCTGCCCAAACTTAATCATTTAGGCTTTCATCGGGTGTTAGCGTTGTTTGAAGGCGTGATGCTTAAGCAATCAGCAGGCCTAATTACGATTTCCGGAGGTGAGCTAGAGACCGATGCCCGGGCAGCGGGCCAATTAATGATGCGTCTGTGGGTGGAGCTTAATGCGGCAGGGTTAGGGGTGCACCCCTATTATGTTGTCACCGATCAATTGGTTCGGCGACGTCTTGGCAAGGTGAGTCAGGAACTTGAGGAGGAGGTTAAGGCCCTGGATGAGGGGGTGGTTGAGGCTGTTGGGGGCGCACTGCATATGGTGTTGCGAGTAGGGTACCCGAAGAACGACGTCTGTCGCTCTCAGCGCTTACCTTTAGGGCAGGTTGTTGAGGAGTTATAGGGTTTACAGTCAGTCACTCTTTCTGCGGTGGCCGCCTACCTGGGATCCTATGGGGTGCTGAGAAATGCTTGCCTGACTTTGTGCATAACGAACCGGGTTAGGGGGTTTCGGTAGCCCCCGGGTCGCCACGTGTGGTTAACCCTGTTGATAAATGGATCGTACTGAAGCCCGTGGGGCGCGGCCAGTACCCGGCCCCTGCCGGTAAGAATTTTAAGCGCCTGAGTAGCAGCGACGCCGGCACACATTTCGCAGCCCATTATGGTAGAGGGGCCTTTTCTCGCTTCAAGATCAACACGTGAAGGGTCAACTAGATAGGATGCGTGGGCCATGGAGGGAGCGAGACCAACAAAAAATCGTAATGATTTTTCGGTTTCAGATTGGCCTTTAAATCCAAAATACTGCTCGAAGCTTGTACGTTTTGGCATAAAAACCAGCGTGGCGGCGCCTGTCCCCAAAGGTGCCGCAGTAACTGCGGGGATATGGTGCTGATAACAATGGTGAAATACCAGCTCGCGTGCGTCGAAGGCAAAAAAATCCAACCCATCTATATAGAGATCCACCTTCAAAAAAAAGTGTTCGAGATTGTGTCGGTTGACGCCTTCATCAAACACCTTGATGTCGAGTTCGGGGTTAATATCCAGCGCCATCGATCGTAAGGTGTCCGCTTTTTTCTTGCCGTAGGTGCTGGTGCGGGCTCCCGCTTGTCGGTTTGTATTCTCTACTCCAAACTCGTCAAAATCGGCAATATGAAAGTGGCCTATACCCAGTCGAACCAATGTAAGAAGATGAGCACCACCAACGCCTCCCATGCCGGCGATTGCCACCCGGGTATCTCTTAGTACGCTTTGCTCCTCTTCGGTTATCCAGCCTATGTTGCGGGAAAAAGCTGAAGCGTAGTCGAATGAATTCATAAACGAATTGTCTTCCTAGGCGAAGTTAGCGCGCGGAAATATTGATTTTTTACTCGATGGAGCCGCCAGTTGCTGAAAAACGGAATCCCGTATCGACCCGTAAAGTTCTGCCATCTCCGTGGTTAGGTGGCAAGTGAGATCCTCTTTGGGAATAAAGTACAGCGCGCGTTCACCATGGTAATCCATAATATCGCTGCCTTGTTGAAACATTACACCAAAGCGCAATAAGTGGCGTGCCAGGCGGGGTTCCATCATCGCAAAAACGTAGTCGATACTTGCCAGGTCAACGATCGCCATCCCCGCGAGATAAAGCCCCATCGCGATGTGCGGAAAATGTCGTTTTTCTTCAGCGGTCGCCTGAGGGGCTCGAGCGGGAAGGGGGATAGCCGCTGTGGATTCGTCTTTTCTGCGTCGGAAAGAGGAGGGGACGGCCAAGCGGGAGGCTTCTCCATAGGAGACTGTATTTAAAATCGCGAGATCAAACTGATCCTTGGATATATGCTGGGCGCAATATTTCTCAAAAGGAGCCATTTGAGCCGAATCTACAGGATCTGGAATAACCAGTCGCACACAGCCAGCTGGAGTATTGGTTCGGTTGTGATAAATAAGACTATGAATAGAGTAACGATCGAAATCATCACGCTCAACTTCCTCTGGCGACGAATCCTCCCACCCAAATTCACGTGCGAACACATCGTAACGGATGCGGAAAACCTCGGTTTGGAGCTCGGGAGTTAACGCGAGTGCCACCCTGAAATAGCTGTTGAACTCTTCGCAGATGGACATTTTAGCCATTTCGCTACTCCGTTATTAAATCCAAACAACCTTATTAGTGAATGATCTAAAAGGGTGCGCACTAAGTCACGTAGTCAATAACTAAAGGATGGTACTCTGACATTTGACGTACCTATTCAAGGAGAATAGCACAGGGAACTGTAAAAACTGGGGGCGGTTAGGTTAATTGGCTTAGGCTATTGGGGAAACAATGAACAATCGGTTATATGAGGTGTTCGTAGCAGATACCGAATTTGCTAAAACTATAAACTACCACGTGAGGTATCAGGTCTATTGCGAGCAAAAGCAATATGAAAGCCCATGTGATGAGTTTATAGACCAGGAGCGCGATGAGTGGGACGAACGCTCGGTACATTTTATTGTTCGTGATCAGCTCAGTGGTGAGTGGTGTGCTGCACTCAGGCTTGTCAAACCCGTCACCGGATTGCAATTACCGCTGGAAAATATCAGTAAAATTAATGAGGAGTGTATAAGGGGAAAACGTCATCAGGCGGTTGAACTCTCCCGCCTCTGTAAACCGAAATCGGGGTCTTATGAAAGTCTGGGAAAACGGACGGACGGAGAAGTTATTCAAGCGTTGGTCTCATCGGTTGCCAGATACTGCCACGATCACGGATACGATGAGTTGTTTTGCCTTACATCCCCCTCAATTGTTCGCCTGATGCCAAGGCGCTGGAAGCTAAATGCGGTTGGTCCTGCAGCAGAGCACCGAGGCCTTAGGCGGCCTTACTGGCTGGATATTGACAGTATTTTAGATTTTTGTGACGAAAAAATGCCAGATGTAGGCTATAGGAATTTTTCCTGCGCGTTTGGCGGAAATGCCATGGCATCGGTATTTTGATCGCGTTTTAGAATAAAAATAATTTGTATACTTCTTATTGTTGAGTGAAGAGCGTAAACGCACTTTATATTCAAAAGTTTCCGTAAAAAAGCCGCATAAAAATTGCTGACTTCCGAATTGGGTATATAATTTTTTCTTAGCATCCAGCATCTAACGGAGTAGATCGAGATGATAAGAAGAAATAGCCAACTTTTTGGCGTGGTGCTTTTCCTGTCCCTAGCGGCATGTAATTCGAATCCTCATCCTCCTTTGGATTCGGCAACGCTTTATGAGCCGATTACCACATCGCCTGCGGACTATCGTTATTTGATCGGTCCAGGAGATGATCTGGAAGTTTTCGTTTGGCGAAATCCAGAGGTATCGACAACCGTTACGGTTCGCCCTGACGGATTCATCACCACTCCTTTAGTAGAGGATGTCCCTGTCAGCGGTAAAACGCCGACAGAGGTTGCGCGTCTTCTGGAAAAGGAGCTATCCGCGTTTATACGAGACCCTCTGGTAACCGTGATGACTCAGGATCACCTGGGACCGTTTAGTGAGCAGGTTCGCATTGTCGGTGAAGCGGAAACACCTGAATTCTTACCCTATGTCGAAGATATGACCCTGCTTGACGTCATGATTGCCGTTGATGGGCTTACTGATTTTGCGGACGGGAATCGCGCAAGCATCGTGCGGGTGTCGGGCGGTGAGCAACGACAATACGGTGTTCGCCTGGATGACCTGATTAAGGACGGTGATATCTCCGCGAACGTAAATATGTTGCCTGGCGATATTCTTATCATCCCAGAAACATTTTTCTAAGCTTGTCGCCAGGAGCACGTTATGCAGGAAACACTCGACCTGCTGGTTAACTATGCTCGCGAATTTAAGCGGCGCCAGTGGTTCATTCTCATGTTAAGTGGTGCCCTTTGCCTGCTCGGTTGGTATGGGGTATCTCATGTGCCGGATAAATTCGAGGCAAATGCCAAGGTTTATATTGATACCCAAAGTATCTTGAGACCACTACTCAGTGGTTTAACGGTGCAGGCCAACACAAAGCAGCAGGTAACGCTACTGGTCAAAACATTATTGAGTAAGCCTAACGTAGAGCGGCTGCTAAAAATGGCAGATTTGGATGCAGGAACGAAAACCGAGCTGCAGTATAAAGATCTGGTACGTAGCCTTCAGAAGGAGATAACCTTAACGAAAGAGAGGCGCGACAATATTTTTTCCATCCGCTACATGAGTTCTGATAAACAGGTTGCAAAAAGAGTGGTGGACTCCGTGCTGACCCTCTTTATGGAAAGTTCTGTTGGCGAAAACCGGGAAGATACGATTAACGCCAAACGCTTTATCGATCAGCAGTTGGTCGAGTATGAAAACAGGCTGAAATCTAGCGAAGTAGAATTGATGAATTTTAAGAAGAAGCATCTAGGTATGATGCCATCCGACGGTGTTGATTATTATCAGAGGCTACAAGCGGCAAGTAGAAAGCTTGAAGAAGCCAGGCTACTACTTCAAGAGCTGGAGAGCGAAAGAGAATCTGTGGAGGACCAATTGGCCGGAATGCAAGAGGGAACGAGCATGAGGGTAACACCGTCAACCTATGTGTCTCCCTCTATTTCGACGAGATACGATGTTCGCGTTGCCAAACTTGAATCCCAGCTGGATGAGTTGCTGTTAAAGTACACAAAAAATCACCCCGATGTAAGGAATATGGAAGAACAGCTGGCAGTACTCGTTACAGCGCAAGAAAAAGAGCGGAAAGCCGCGATGAGGCACCAGCCTAAAGTCGTTCAGGGAGGTGCCGCCGGAGTCATCGGCGGGGTGGATTTGCACAACCACCTTAAGCTCGCGTTATCAGATCTAAACACCAAGATCGCCTCAATGGCTATCCGTCTAACTGCTTATGAGAAGGAGGAGCAGGAGCTCAAAGTTCTTGTTGATACCATCCCGGATATTGAAGTTCAGCTTGGTGAGTTGAATAGAGACTATGGAATTACAAAAAAACGCTATAACGAACTACTGGCACGTAGAGAGTCTGTAGAGATATCGCGCAAAGCATCTCAGGATACAGATGATTTGCAGTTTAAAGTCATTGAACCCCCTGCGGTATCAGATAAACCGAGTTGGCCTAATAGAACGATGCTTTTTTCATTTGTGCTGCCTGCATCTATCGGTGTTACATCGAGTCTGGCGCTGCTCCTGATTATTATTAACCCCCGAGTCATGTCTGCCAAATATGGGGCTGAAATAAGCGGGTACCCGGTAATCGGAAGCGTATCAATGGTCAGAAGCGCGGATGATATTCGTAAGGGAAGGTTTTTTCAGGCCCTCTTTTTTCTTCTTTTTGCGGCCTTAGTATTGGCTAACGTAATCGTCGCTATTAACCAGTAAGTTTTTGACCCTGGAAACTGGATGTATGGATACCATAGAGAAAGCATTACGCAAGGGCTCCGAAGGTAAAACACAATCTGCTACTTTGCCGCTATCAGAAGATTGCGGTATGCCCAAAGTTGAAGATGGCACGGTTGAAAAATCTGTGTCAGGAGTCGGGTTGTCATCAAAAAACAAAAATGTTGAATACCCAAGAAATAAGCATGCCGAAACGAGGGCTGTTGTACCCGGAGGTGCTGGCGGGATTAGTAGTGGTGATGATGTCGCTATATCTTCTGACAGCAAGATGGGAGATTTTATTACCATTAAAAATGAGCTATTAAAATCAAAAAACATTATGGTTCCTAGTGAAGATCGGTCTCTAATTAAAGAGCAGTATCGACATCTGAAGCGTTCTATACTTGGTAAGGCTTTTGGTAGTGATAATGCGGTCAAGCGTAAATTGTCGAATTTGGTAATGGTGACAAGCGCCAGCCCTCGGGAAGGAAAAACATTTACCACCTTGAATCTGGCCTTGAGTATAGCGCTTGAACAGGATAGAAAAATCTTGTTAGTCGATGCTGATGTGGTACAGCCGTCGATAAACTCAGTGCTCGAAATTGATTCATCGCTGGGCATTGTTGACTATTTAAATAGTGATGAGATCGAATTCGAAAATATTCTTCATAAAACCAGTGTTGACAACTTATCACTAGTCCTGGCTGGGAGTAGACACCATCTAACAAATGAATTGCTCGCCAGTGAAAGTATGAGGGCTCTGATGAATGAGCTCTCAACACGTTATCCCGACCGGATTGTAATGTTGGACACTCCACCTTTGTGTCTTACAACAGAGGCGGCAATTTTGGCGTCCCTGGTTGGTCAGGTTATCGTGGTAGTCGAGGAGGGTACAACAACCCAGAGACGCCTTAAAGAAGCGCTTGGGTTAATTGGTGATCATCCAGACGTTAGTTTGCTCATGAACAAATGCAGTTCTGCCAAGGAAGGTAGTTATTATGGATACTACTAGGCTGGAATGTTATTTCTCCCCAGAAGGATCTCTATCTAAATCCAAAGTGGTATTGCTACGAAGCAGAATTGCCTTTTTGGCAACAGTTTTTCTCGTGTCAATGCTTGATGCCGATCAAGCGAATGCGAACCGTTGGGATTTTACGCCTAGCCTGGCAGCTGATCTTGCCTACTCAGATAATGTCGACCTAACAAATACAAATGAAAAAGATGATTGGGTGCTACAGATTCGTCCTGCACTTGAGTTTTCCAAGCGCGCTGGAAGAATAGACGTAGGTGGACGTTACAGCCTTCAGCGAGCGCAGTACCTGAATGAGACGGATAATAACGATACTTATCATCAGTTAAGAAGTGGGCTGAAAGCCGAACTAGTAAGAAATAATTTGTTCTTTAACGCCTCTGCCAATGCACGGCAAAGCTTGGTTGATTTTGGGCGCCCGGGGAGCTCAGACAATATCAGTGGATCAGATAACCGGGCGACAGTAATAGATTACGAGCTAGAACCGGTTTACAAAGCCAACTTCGCCAACAAAGCTAATTTTACAGCGAAGTACCGCTATAGCTCGGTACTCTACGATGGCAATTCTGGTAGGGGGTCTGACAGTAGCCAGTATGGCTACACTCTGACGTTGAACAGCGATAATAATAGCCGCGACTATTTTTGGGTGCTTACTACCAGGGAGGAGACGACTGACTACGATTCTGATAACGATACAAAGGTTACCGATAGCTGGGCGCGTGTTGGGTATTTTTTGACCAGAAGGCTCAATGTTAATGGCACCTATGGGTACGAAAAGCAAAATAACGATCAGGATAATCTTCGTGATGATCCGGATGGTAGCTACTGGTCAGTTGGTTTTCGCTGGGAACCTAGCGACACATCTTCGGTAAGTGCCTCGATGGGTGAACGCTATTATGGCGACAGTTATAGCCTTGATATTTCACAAAGGCACCGCCGTAACACCTTTACACTGGGATATAGCGATCTTCAAACAAGCACGAGAGACCAGTTTATATCTTCACCTAATGGATTTATATGTCCGGAAGGGACCGATCTTTCTGGATGTCGACCTGTTGATGACGCCTTGCCGATCGGATTGCAGATCGGTGTTGGGGAGGTTTTGGTCGGTGATAATGCGATTGATACCGGAATAAATGATCAGGTGTTTGTGTCCAAAACCTGGCGATTTGGATACGCCTACGCGTATCAGAAAAGTAGAGTCAATATTACCGGGTTCCACCAGAAAAGAGAGTATCAAACAGTATTAGGAGAAGAAAAGAGTACGGGTGGAACTACGTCTTATACGCTAACGCATAATCCGAGGTTATCATCCAGTTTTTCCTATGGGCATACAAAAGACCAGCTTTTTGATGGTGAGGAATATCGTACAAATCGTTTTAGCTACAGGGTTGTAAGGAATCTTGATCCTGATACAGATGCTAATTTCCGAGTTTCACATAGCCGCCGTACAGGAGATATTTCTACCTCGGAGTACAAAGAGATACGTTTTGTCGTAGGTGTTTTACGGAATTTTTAAAAGGCCAGGGATATGTACGAAAAGTACTACGGTTTCACAAGTAAACCCTTTCAACTTAGCCCGGATCCGAGGTTCTATTTCAGTAGCCGGGGGCATAGCAGGGCAATGTCTTACCTGCGCTATGGGCTTGGACAATGTGATGGTTTTATTATTATTACCGGCGGAGTAGGCACCGGTAAAACTACGTTAATCAAGATGCTATTTTCTGATCTCGATCAGGAACAGATTGTTGCCGCCAACATTGTGACGACTAACGTGGAGTCAGAAGACTTGATGAGGATGGTGTCCTCGGCGTTTAGTTTACCAACGGAAGGTTTAACAAAGGCAGATCTGTTGCGTCAGTTTGAAGCCTTTTTGCTCGCGTGCGACTCCCATGGACGTAGGGTGTTATTGGTTATTGACGAAGCCCAGAATCTACCGAAATCCTCGCTAGAAGAGCTCCGCATGCTTTCAAATTTTCAGATTAGTAACCGCCCTTTATTACAGAGCTTTTTGCTTGGACAGGAAGAGTTTAGAGATACGCTCCAGTCTGACGGGCTTGAACAGTTGCGGCAAAGAGTAATTGCTTCCTGTCACCTGGCCGCTTTAGATCGTGAAGAAACAGGGAACTACATAAATCACCGTCTTACGTTCGTTGGTTGGAGCGACAACCCCTTTATTGAAGAGGGTGCTTACCATGCCATATACGATTTTACCGATGGAGTGCCCCGTAGAATCAATGTGTTTTGCGACCGACTCTTGCTCTACACCTACCTCGAAGAGCTTTCCGAGATCAATGAAGCTGTCGTTAAGGCGGTCGCTGATGAAATGAGTGCGGAAATAACCCATACGCGAACAGACAGGGGAGCATCTAGAGAGATTAGCGCGGAAATGACAAAAAAATTGGCCGATATAGAGGAGGCGGTCGAAAATGTGAAGTTTACAACGGAGTCTTTAGAGGCAGCATTTGCTTCGCGTATGGGTACACTGAAGAAGCTGATTCTTAGTATTGATAATCTGGCCAAGCAGAGGTCCGAGTGATGCATATTGTTCATGTGGTAGGAGCTCGCCCAAACTTCGTTAAGATGGCGCCTTTGTTCCAAGAGATTGCCGCAATAACTGGAGTGCGACAAACAATTTTACACACAGGGCAACATTTCGATCCGGAAATGTATCAGATTTTTTTTGATCAGTTCGGCCTTCCCCAACCGGATATTCAACTTGGAATTACCGGGGGCAGCGTTAATGATCAACTATCGCGCATGGTCGGGGCCATGGATCCTATTTTTGGATCGATGAGTGGCGCTGTTGTTGTCGTCTATGGCGATGTGACTTCAACCCTGGCCGCCGCCCTTGTAGCTGTTCGCTACTCTCATTTTTTGGTCCATGTCGAAGCAGGTCTACGAAGTTTTGATACCACCATGCCAGAGGAGATTAACCGGATGGTGGTGGATCGCTTGGCCAACCGTTTGTATGTCACGGAAAAATCGGGACTTGAACATTTAGCTAATGAAGGTGTAGATCCAGATAAGGTTGTTTTTGCCGGAAATATAATGATTGATTCGTTATACCGCTATATTGAACAAACACCTTCAGCTGAAACGATTGAGCCTAGAATCGCCGGGAGTAAAAATTATGGTGTTCTCACGCTCCACCGGCCTGGAAATGTTGATTTTGAAGGCCGGCTCCATGCTGTTATGGAGGGTATCTCCTCAGTAGCCAGGGATTTTCCAGTTGTGTTTCCTCTGCATCCTCGAACCCGGGAACGATGCAAAGCGTTTGGTATAGACCTGGATTCTATCCCGGGTCTTATTGTGCGCGAGCCCATGAGCTATATAGATATGCTATCTATCGTAAAGGGAGCGACTGTTGTTTTGACTGATTCCGGCGGATTACAAGAGGAGACCGCGGCCTTATCCATACCCTGCGTTACGATTCGCGATAATACGGAACGGCCAGTAACAATTTTATGCGGAGCTAATCGGTTAGTAAAACCCAACAAGGGTGCAATCATAAAGGGCGTGGAGGAGGCATTAAAACCCGGGAGGAAGATGTCTATTCCGCCTCTTTGGGATGGGAGGACTGCGAATCGAATAGCTAACGATTTGGTCAGCCAGGTTACGAACTCGGAGGAAGCCTGTGCTTAATGCAATGACCGTAGATGTTGAGGAGTATTTTCAAGTATCTGCGTTTTCAGATGTTGTTAAGCGAAGTGAGTGGCCGAACTACGAAAGCCGCGTGCGTGAGAGTATGGATCGCATTCTCGGTCTATTTGAATCCCATGATATGAAAGCGACGTTTTTTATCTTGGGGTGGATCGCGCGCCAACATCCGCAATTGGTTAAGCAGATCCACCGGCAGGGTCATGAGGTGGCGAGCCATGGAATGTATCATGAGCGGGTGACAGAACTTACCTCCCAGCAGTTTTCTACTGACCTTATCGATTCTCGTATGCTGCTAGAAGATATCACAGGAGCACAGGTAAAAGGATATAGAGCCCCGTCATTTTCCCTACCTCTTACGACCCAATCCTATGAAATTTTGGCAGACGCAGGATACCGTTATAGTTCGAGTGTGTACCCGATAAAACATGATCACTATGGAGAACCAAACGCGGAACGATTTAACTTCGAAGGCGGTAGCGGTGTTCTTGAGGTGCCAATCAGTACCCTAAGAATATTGGGAAGAAATTTCCCTGCCGGTGGGGGAGGTTTTTTTCGTTTGCTTCCCTATCACTATCATAAGATGGGGTTTTCGAGATTAAACAAGGTTGAGGGAAAGGCGGGTGTTTTCTATATGCACCCCTGGGAAATTGATGCGGAACAGCCACGGCCTATTGGGATTTCAGCAAAAGGACGTTTTCGCCATTACCTAAATTTAAAAAAAACCTATGGTCGATTGGCCCGTTTGCTTGATGACTATGTCTGGTCAAGTATTGAACAGGTTTACCAGTTTTAGACGGAGGCAAGGATGAGTCTCGTAATTGAAGAGGTCAGGGGAACACTCGCAAGGAGTGAGTGGAACGATTATGTTGATCAGCATGATAACGCTACAATTTTTCATCGCTATGAATGGGGCGAGGCGGTAGTCGCTACCTACGGTGGAGAGTACGTTTATATAGTCGCCAGGGAAGATGGGATTATACGAGGCGTGCTTCCCCTGGGAAGAAGCAGAAGCTTACTGTTCGGCGACTACCTGTGCTCGGTACCTTTTGGGGTTTATGGAGGAATTGTCGCCGATAATGAGAAAGTAGCAGAAGAAATCGACAGCTATGCATGCCGTCTTGCAGACGGCATGGGTGTCGATTATCTGGAAGTTAGAAATAGAGTATCTACAGGGTATGACAGACCTGATAGAGATATTTACGTTACATTCCACAAGAATATTTGTAGCGATGCGGAAGAAAACTTTAAATCGATTCCAAGAAAACAAAGAGCAGTTGTTAGAAAGGGAATTAAACTGGGTCTTTCTTTTTCAATATCAAAGGATGTCGACACTTTTTATCGTCTCTATTCTGAAAGCGTCAGGAATCTTGGTACGCCGGTTTTTTCAAAGGATTTGTTTAGGAATATTTTACGTTTTTTTCCCGATAAAAGTTTTATCCTAACCATATTCAATGGCGATACTCCTCTTTGCTCGGTACTCAGCCTTCTTTATAAAAAAGACGTGCTGCCATACTACGGAGGTGGTGGTGGAGCTGCCCGCTCATTACATGGTAATGATTTCATGTATTGGAAGCTAATGGAGTGGGCGTGTAACACAGGGTATACAGGATTCGATTTTGGTCGAAGTAAAGTAGGTACGGGGTCTTGTTCTTTTAAAAAGAACTGGGGGTTTGAATCGACACCGCTGTCTTATGAATACTATCTGGTTCGTAAAAAGGAAGTTCCTGATAAGTCACCCCTTAACCCAAGAATGAAGCCACTTATTGAAGTGTGGAAGCGTATGCCTCTTTCATTCACCAATACCGTAGGACCATACGTATCAAGATCTTTGGGGTAATAAATGGAATCAGTTATTTTTGCGGTCCACCGAATTCCATATCCACCCAACAAAGGTGACAAAATTCGATCATTTCAGATGCTCAAGGCGTTGAGCAAAAGGTTTCGCGTAAAGCTCTTCTGTTATGTCGATGATTACCGTGATCTTGAGTATACGGACCGACTTTCCGAGTATACCGATGAGGTCTATTTTGAGCTGCTGCCCCGTTGGAAGGTTTTTTTACGCGCGGTTAAAGCATTTATTCTGCACCAGTCAATCACAGAAGCTGTGTATTTTTCGAATAGCATGATGTCGGCTATTAATCATTCAATTGAAACTAATAATATACGCTCGGTTATTGCCTTCTCTTCGTCTATGGGTCAGTACCTACCGTATGGAAGTAACGATAGGTTTCAAACGTTTATAGATTATGTCGATGTTGACTCCTTAAAGTGGCGCGATTACGGGAAAAGGGCAAGTATTCCAATGCGGTGGGTTTATAAACGCGAGGCTAAGCTGCTTGGGGATCTAGAAAATACTTTGCACAAGCGCGCCACTATAGGATCATTTGTGACGGATGCTGAGCGAGAGCTATTTTACTCCGAGTTAGGCATACGGCCACAGTCTTTAAAAGTGATTGGGAATGGAGTTGATATCAACTTTTTCGACCCTGAGGGTAACTATCCATCACCCTACAAAGCGCTAGGTATAAGCGATGTGGACGCAATCTGTTTCGTCGGTGCAATGGATTATTATGCGAATGAAGACGCTGTAATCTGGTTTATGAAGGACGTGCTTCCACTGATTCTAAAGAAACGGCCTGAGTGCTGTTTTTTGGTGGTTGGAAGAGATCCAAGCGACCGGCTTAGGCGTTTGGCAATTTCCACACCCGGTGTTCTAGTAACGGGTGCAGTGGCCGATGTCAGGCCCTACCTCAAGTATTGTGCATTGGTTGTAGCTCCTCTACGGATTGCAAGAGGGATGCAGAACAAGGTGCTTGAAGCGTTGGCGATGAATAAGCAGGTCCTTGCAACAACCGTGGCTGCGGAAGGCGTGGATATTGACGGTGATGCCAACTGCCTGCATTCCTGTGCGTCCTCCGGTGAGATGGCGGAAGCGGCCTTGCTTTATCTATCTCAGGGGACTGTCGGTGTTGAAGCACGCAAACAGGTGGTGAAACATTATGCATGGGCCCCCCAGATGGAGAAGTTTCTGGATTTGGTGAAATGTTAGGGTTTGGCCGGCATCCATGGGCTAGCGCGGTATCGATATACGGCTCAGGCCTTATTGTCATAGCGGTTGGCTACATGGAAACGATAGCCGAAATGGTTTCAATCTGGAATCGATCCGGTACATTTAACCACTGTTTTATTATTCTTCCCATTTCACTATTTTTGATCTACAGGAAAAAATCCCAACTTAGAGCTCTTTCTCCTCGACCGTCGGCTATTGGGTTCTCGATTTTGGCGCTTTTGGTTCTTGTTTGGACCATATCTTCCATCGTAGAGGTTCAGGTTTTACAGCAGTTCTCCGTTGTCATGATGCTGTCTGCACTGTGCCTTGCTGTAATGGGATGGGCGGTTGTTAAAACAATACTCTTTCCCCTTGGTTACACTCTATTTATGGTTCCTTTTGGTGAGTTTCTAATTGAGCCAATGATGAATCTAACCGCATCGTTCACCGTCACAACCATTGCGGCGCTGGGAATTCCGATATTTGTCGAAGGCCTCTTTTTTGAGCTTCCGACAGGACGTTGGTCAGTCGTCGAAGGGTGCTCCGGGGTTCGATACCTGATTGCCTCGGTGGCCCTTGGAACCCTATATGCTTACCTCAACTACCATTCATATAAAAAACGTGTGACATTCGTTCTTGCGTCTATAGCGCTACCTATTGTGGGTAATTGGTTAAGGGCGTCCGGAATTGTCATGTTGGGGCATTTTAGTGGAATGAGGCTGGCGGTAGGAGTCGATCACCTTCTCTATGGGTGGGTGTTCTTTGGAATATTAATGTTGCTTCTTTTCGCTGTCGGGAGCCGGTGGCGAGATTCCGAAGAAGAGGTTTTCATTGGTCAGGTAGGTGGCTCAAATTATCCTTTAGTGAGCGGGTTGGCAGTACCTATTATGTTGCTTGCGATTGTAACTTGGTCTGGTTCGTCAACGGAACGCGATGCATTTTCAGGCCGCATTGATTTGAGAGCGAATTATCAGGGGGCGGTGCTGGATGTGGATACACGTCACCCCCCGTTTGAGCCAAATTTTCAAAGAGCTGATGCCGTTGCTAGTTTCAGTGTAAAGACACAGTTGTTAACGGGCCAGTTACTCGCTTATTGGTACGGATATAGTCCGGACTCCCTAAAACTGGTTACATCTACAAACCGCGTGGTGGCACAAAAAGATCCTCGCTGGCGATCTATACCAACTGCTGAGAAAGGTGACAGTTGTCCATTGAATAACCTGTCAATCGTTGAATCAAACACTGAGCGTTACTATGTTGTGTCCTGGTACCTTATTGATGGAGCGCCGGTTTGTAACCCGGTAACCGCGAAACTAAAGCAGCTGTTGTCCCGTCTTGGGGGCGCTAAGGAGCAGGGTGGGCACGTAGTTCTGGTGATGGATGCCAGTAAAGTAGAAATAGACCTTCAGGCACTGGCTGACCTCGTCAGCGGATTGACTCTTGACGGGGTTATGTATGCGAACTGAATCGGCAAACCCCGAGGTTGTAGTGCATATTATCTATCGCTTGGCTACAGGCGGGCTGGAAAATGGTCTGGTCAATATTATAAAGCAGACTCAGGGCGCGAGGTTCAAGCATGTAGTGATCGTCTTGTCGACGGCCGATGATTTTCAGCATCGGCTTCCAGCAGAGGTTCCTGTTATCGTTCTCAATAAATCAAACGGTAATGATTTCTCACTCTACTGGAAAATATACCGGTTAATCGGCCAGCATAGGCCCACGGTTTTCCATACCAGAAACCTGTCTTGTATTGAATATCAGGTTATCGCATTTGTGTTAAGAGTTCCCAGAAGAGTCCATAGCGATCATGGTTGGGATGTCGAGGATCCTCAAGGAGAGGCGCTAAAACCTGCATTGATACGCAGGATTTTCTCTAGCTTTTCATCCCATTACGTTGTCTTATCAAAGCAAGCCCAGGAGTATGCTTTGTCGCGCGTAAAAGTTCCTCCCAACAAACTTTTTCGTATTTGTAATGGAGTGGATTCCAGCCGGTTTCGTCCCGTTTCTTCGCCCGGTGGACGAATTAAAAAGAGATTTGTCATCGGGACAGTTTCCAGACTTGAGCCCATTAAAGGGGTGATATCCATCATTATGATCGCAAGCCTACTTCGCGATAATTGCAAAGGGTCCGAAATTCGCTACGAATTTGTGATCGTTGGTGATGGTGCCCTGAGGTCGGAACTTGAGCGTTTGGTTGTTAGCCTTAGCCTGACGCAATGGGTTTCTTTTACTGGCGAGTCCTCGGAACCTGCTGATTGGTACCCTAAGTTCGATATTTTTCTCCTCACCTCCAATGCGGAGGGCATTTCAAATACGGTGTTAGAGGCCATGGCCTGCGGGTTGCCTATTATTGCGACCGATGTTGGGGGGAATACGGAACTCGTAGAGGAGGGTGTTAATGGTTATCTGTTTTCAGTAGGTGATATCGACGGCATGGCTGGGCAAATAGAGGACTATGCTAATGATAGTGGGAAAAGAACCGATCACGGTAAGAGCAGCCGGGCTCGTGCCCTGGAGTATTTTTCAATCGATGGAATGACTAGCAGTTATACGCAACTCTACAGGGAAGGGGAGTGTCCTCAATGTGCGGTATTTCAGGAGTAGTTAAAAAAACTCGACCGGCCAGGCTCGATATTGATCGCGTCACCCGGATGACGAACCGGCTGCATCATAGGGGCCCGGATGGATCGGGTATTTTTCATAATGAAAACATCGTTTTTGGTCATAGACGCCTATCGATTCTGGATCTGGAAAATGGGGCTCAACCTCTAGTCAGTGATGATGATAATTTTGTACTTACCTACAATGGAGAGATCTACAATTATCGCGAGCTTCGCCATGAATTGATTGAGTTGGGTTGTCAGTTTCATAGTGACTGCGATACTGAGGTTCTGCTTAGGGCGTGGCAACAGTGGAGTGTGGATTCCATATCACGCTTTAGGGGTATGTTTTCCTTTGCGGTATGGGACAGAACCCAGGGAACTTGTTATCTCGTAAGGGACCGCCTGGGAATTAAACCTCTGTATTACTCTGTTGGTGAGAATGATGAGTTGTTTTTTGGGTCGGAGCTCAAGGCATTACTTGAATACGGTTTAGTTGAAAAAAAGCTCGACCTGACAGCAATAGATGATTATTTCGCCCTGGGATACGTACCTGAACCCAAATGCATCTATAGTGGAGTTTTTAAGTTACGACCCGGTCATTTTGTCGAGTTCAAAGCAAAGGAAAAGTCATTACGAGAGGTCCGCTATTGGGGCCTTGAAAGAGAAGATGACTGCAAAGACAACGCTGAAGCGGCGCAAGAATTAAAATCCAAGCTAGCGGAGGCGGTTGAGCTCCGCCTTGTATCAGACGTCCCGATTGGTGCATTTCTATCGGGTGGAGTAGATTCCAGTAGTGTGGCTACGCTGATGGCACAGCGCAGTAGTGACGCCATTAATACCTGTTCAATCGGATTCTCCGAGGCAGACTTTGATGAGAGTGAGTATGCAGTAGGTGTTGCGAGCAAGATTGGATCCCGTCATATTTCACGTAAAGTAACGTTGCTTGATACGAGCTTGGTAGATCGCTTGGCAGACACTTACGATGAACCTTTTGCTGACAGTTCTGCGTTGCCAACCTATCGTCTCTGTGCGCTTGCTCGTGAAAAGGTTACGGTAGCATTATCGGGTGACGGTGGGGATGAGCTTTTTGGTGGCTATACCCGTTATAAGTGGCACCTCAACGAAGAGCGTTTTAGGCGTTTGATGCCGGATAGTATCAGGTGTCCCCTGTTTTCCCTGGCTGCAAAAATCTATCCCAGAATGAGTTTTGCACCTAAGTGGCTTCGACTTAAATCCACATTCGCTGCCTTGGGCCGCGATTCTATTAGCGCCTATTTCAATAACATTGCCATCATTCCAGATGAGCAGCGTAGTAAATTGTACAGCGCACAGATGCGCAATGAACTTCGAGATTATCGTTCCAGCGACCTGTTTAAAAACTATGCCAGAGAGTCTGGGAGTAAAGATCCACTTTGGATGGTTCAGTACATTGACCTGAAAACCTACCTTCCTGGGGACATTCTCACAAAGGTTGATCGAGCTAGTATGGCTCATGGCCTGGAGGTTAGAGTTCCAATTCTCGATCATCATCTTGTTGAATGGGGAGCTGACCTGGCTGAGGACTTCAGGGTCAGGGAGGGTGAAGGAAAGTGGATACTTAAAAAATCCATGGAACAGGACGTTTCTGATGAAGTGCTGTATCGAAAAAAAATGGGTTTTGGTGTCCCGGTGTCCCAATGGTTCAGGCAGGAATTAAGACCCCAGGTTGAAGCGTTAGTTGATAGCCCCTATCTGAGTCGGTTGGATCTTTTCGATAGTAGACAATTGCAAGCTCTGGTTCGAAATCATCTTACCGGGTTACATGATAACGGGGCCGCTCTTTGGAGCCTGTTAATGTTTGAGGCTTTCTTACGGGTGGTTCACTTTGCAGGAGATGACGATTGAAAATCCTGCACATATTCGACCACTCCCTTCCTCTTCATAGCGGATATACGTTTCGTAGTCGGTCTTTGATAAAAAACCAACGTTTGTTGGGTTTTAACACCTGCCATCTTACTGGCCCTAAGCAGGGTATTCATGCGGACCCGGGTAGCGGGCAACAGGAGGAAGTTGGCGGGCTTGTATTTTATCGATCACCCACGCCACCAGTGTGGATTTCCAACAATCGGGTGTTGCAACAGCTGCATGTTATCTACTGGTTAATTATTAGGACTTATCAGGTTTCACGGAAGGAAAAACCTGATCTATTGCATGCTCACTCACCCTCGTTGAATGGTTTTTGCGCAGTTGTTGTAGGAAAAATTCTCAACATTCCAGTGGTTTATGAGATTAGGGCTTTCTGGGAAGATGCCGCAGTGGATCACGGGAACACCCTTGAAGGGAGTTTCCGTTACCGATTAAGTCAAAAGTTTGAAGAGTGGGTTGTCAGGCGAGCGGGAGGTGTTGTAACGATATGCGATGGTTTGATGTCTGATCTGGGGAAGCGTACGACTCTTCCAAGCTGCACCGCAATAGTTCCTAACGCGGTGGATGTTGATAAATACCCCGATCGTACAGATAGTCTAAAAGCGCGTTGGGCTAATGACGATTATGTTCCTGTCATCGGGTTTATTGGTTCATTCTATCGCTATGAGGGGTTGGATATTCTTGTCGAGTCCATGGCTATTCTTCGCGATAGGGGGCTGGGTTTCAAGTTGCTTTTAGTCGGGGGGGGGCCGGAAGAGGGACGTTTGCATGAACTGATAGCACGATTTGAGCTTGGCGACTGCACCGATATGCCTGGTCGGGTCCCACACGAAGAGGTTGACAGGTTTTATGACAACATTGATATGTTGGTATATCCAAGGCGCTCAATGCGGTTAACGGAAACTGTAACCCCCTTAAAACCTCTTGAAGCCATGTCGATGGGGAGAGCTGTCGTCATGTCCGATGTGGGTGGGCATCGGGAGCTTATTCCTGATGGGGTAGGGGTAGCGTTGTTTGAAAGTGGAAGTTCTAGCGAGCTAGCAGAGGCTATCGTTCGTGTTGTCACCCGTTTAAGAGGGGATCCTAAATTAGACTGGCTTTCCAAAGGTCGAGACTATGTTGCAGAACAGAAGAGTTGGTCTGCATCGGTTTCCAACTATCAGTCTCTCTACAAGCAGCTTTTGGAGCGTCAATGAACTCAGTTCCCACACCTAGACTGATTGTGTTTAGTACGCTTTTCCCCAGTGTTATGGAGCCGCTGAAAGGCTGCTTTATTTATCAACGGGTACATCGACTTTACAACGGTAAAGGCGTGGTGGTTGTCTCCCCCCAGCCCTGGTTTCCCTTTCAGCGTCTACTGGGAAGATTATTCAATCATCACCGTAGTGTGAACCCCTACGAGGATCGTTTTGGAGCACTGCAGGTACTTCGGCCCCGCTTCTTTTCTCTTCCCATCGTAGGGAAGTGGCTCGACCCCCTGTTTATGGCGATGGCCTCCTACCGTACAGTCAAGCAACTCTCAAAGGGGAACGGCTGCAGCCTTCTTGATGCTCATTTTGCTTTTCCTGATGGGGTGGCAGCGAGTTATCTAAAGCGCTGGCTCAAGCTGCCACTGGTCATCACGCTTCGGGGCACAGAGATCAAACACTGCACTCATCCGATAAAGCGGCGCCTGATTGGCTCCAGCCTGATACGGGCAGATGCGGTGATTGGTGTTTCCAACTCGTTACTGGATGCGATGAAAACCCAGGGGTTTGGTTTGCCTCACGCCGAGCGCATTGGAAACGGGGTTGATACCAACCAATTCTTTATGAGTCCTGCAACAGGTTCCCGTAGCTCCCTCGGCCTGGATGAAACGGACCCTCTACTGATTACGGTCGGCGGTCTGGTACCGAGAAAGGGGCAGCACCTGATAATTGGGATGCTACCTAATCTACTAAACGACTACCCTAACCTTCATTACCTGATCATTGGAGGATCTTCTGGCGAAGGGGACTACCTGCAGAAATTACGGAGCCAGGCACAGGAGGTGGGAGTCGATTCTCATGTTCATTTTCTTGGAACCCTGTCTCCCGATGAGTTGCGGCCCTGGCTAAATGCCGCCAATCTTTTCGTGCTGCCTACGAGCAATGAAGGCTGGGCCAATGTTATTTTGGAGTCAATGGCCTGTGGTACTCCCGTTGTCGCAACGCAGGTAGGAGGTAATGCTGAGGTTGTTAGCGACCCATCGACGGGGATTATTGTCCCCTACGACCCTGAAAGTATTGAAGCGGGTATCCGTGAGGGGCTTGAACGGCAGTGGGATTCTGATTCGATCGCTTGCTTTGCCAAAAATAATAGTTGGAATGATCGAATTGAACGCCTGGAGGGCTTATACACAGAAGTTTTCCGGTCGCTAGAAAAGGGAACTGAGAGTGCGTGACCTTTTCGTTACTGCGGTAATTGCCCTATCTCTGCTGTTTATTCTGAGGCATCCCTATATAGGTATCCTTGTCTGGAGCTGGTTAGGGTATATGAACCCTCATAAGCTGACCTGGGGGTTTGCAACAACCTTACCATTCGCCCAAATTGTTGCGGTTGTGACCTTGCTTGGGATCTTGATCCATCGTGAAAGAAGCACTATTCCTCGCGACCCCCTCGTTGTAGTGCTGGTTCTCTACGCTCTATGGTTATTGATAACCACCTTGGATGCGCAATACAGCGCCTATGCATGGCCTCAACTGGAGAAGGTTTACAAAATACTCTTTATGACCTTTATTACCCTCTACCTGATTAACAGTAGGAAACGCATCGAATTGTTGGTCGCGGTGATTGCACTTTCAATCGGGTTCTACGGAATAAAGGGCGGTATCTTCACACTGATTACCGGCGGGGGGTTTCGGATAATGGGGCCTCCAGACAGTTTTATCGGAGGGAACAATGAAATTGGATTGGCCCTTATCATGATCGTGCCGTTGTTTCGCTACTTTCAGCTTTCATCAACCTATAGGTTGGTTAGATGGGGGGCAGGAATCGCTATAGGACTTTGTTTGATTTCGATCCTGGGTACCCAGTCAAGAGGAGCTCTGTTGGGATTGGGTGCGATGGCGTTCATGTTGATTATGATGAGCAGGAAACGATTTGTTTTGCTGGTTTCTCTCATCGTTTTGCTACCGGCATTGGTGACGTTTATGCCTGAAAGCTGGCATGAAAGAATGGCCAGTATTGGGAGCTATCAAGAGGATAAGTCGGCTCAAGGCCGTTTCTCAGCATGGAGGTTTGCGTTTGAAGTGGCCAAAGATGAGCCCTTTACCGGGGGAGGATTCGAAGTTTTTGCGGGGCGGACCGATGCCCATAGCATCTATTTCGAAGTGCTTGGAGAGCATGGTTTTATCGGTTTGGCGCTCTTTCTCGCTTTGTTGATTGGAGGCTGGGTTGCGAGTGGGCGAGGGGTTAAGGATAGGTCGGAAAAATGGCGTTCCGATTTGATGGCGATGGTCCGAGTAAGCCTTGTTGGCTACGCAGTATCTGGTGCGTTTTTAGGTCTGGCCTATTTTGATCTCTTCTATCACCTTATTGCTATTATTATCGTTACAAACTCCCTTTCCATAAATGGAATGCGGGCCGGGGAAGAGCCGTTGCTAGTCGGTACGCCAGCGCGAGGACGTGCCGCAAAGGAGACCAGGAGTGAGCCCTAGAATCACAGATTATGCCCGAGATAGAGCTATTGGCCTTATTAAGTCGGGATACAGGAAGCTCAGGAGGGAGCCGGCAGAGCGGGTCATACTCGTAGCGGGCGTGCAGCGTTCAGGTACGAATATGGTCATGGATATATTTGATCGATGCATCGATACAGACGTCTACCATGAAACCGATGAACGAGCGTTTGATAACTATCAGATGTTACCTATCGACAGGATACAAGGGCTGGTTCTTTCCAGTCGCTCGCGCTGTTTCATCATTAAGTGTTTATGCGAACTACAGTCTATTGATACGCTAATGGGCTCCTTTGGCAATGTCAGGGTTGTCTGGGTGGTGCGGCACTACCATGACGTGGTCAACTCGATGCTGGTCTCTTTTAGAAATCAGGCTGAGCAGGTTAAACGTATCATCCGCTACAGAGTGTCCGACGGGTGGCTCTCTGAGGGAATGAGCGATGAGACCTATAACCTGCTTTGTGAAACAGTCGGTGACAAGGAGCTTGACGATGCATCGGCCTCCGCGTTGCAGTGGTACTTTCGGAATATCCTGTTTTTTGAGAAGAATCTTGAAAACCATGAGGACGTTATGTTGGTCCGGTATGAAGATCTTGTTAGAAATCCGTCGATGCAAATGGACCGGTTATACGGCTTCGCTGGGTTGGACGAATCCTATCACTTTAGTAAGGAGATATATTCATCTTCAATTGGTAGGAAGAAACCGCTGGATATACAGTCCGATGTTGAAATTCTTTGTCAGGCTTTATACAACAAATTCGAAACCTACTTCTCTCCCTCGAAGTGAGACGTATATATTGATTTTAATTGGTTAGCCGTTTCGCAGAAATCGGTCAGGCAATCAGCCTTCATTAAGGGGTCCGATTGTAGATTATAGAGAAACCAATGTAGGCCATCTTCAAACGGTTTGGCTACCAAAATCCAGGGGTATTGAATCACGGCACGATCTTTTGCTGCGACTATTTTTTGTAGGCAGTGGTCTGCTAATACGATACGGCCGCTCTGGTGGTCGGGGACATCAAGTAGGAGGTCAATATCAGGGTAAAACAGGTGGTTGACGTCGGCAGAGGGTGGGCGGGTTAGCCACACTCCGGTTTCCAGAAATAGTGCAGAAGCCGCCATATCATCTGTTGGAGAACTGCAGTTTTCCGATGGTTGACTCCTAAGGGGCCTGCTTTGGGTGACAGGTATACCAAGGTGCCTGAATAGACTGGGGAATACTGAAAGGTTGGCGCAGTACGTGTGATCTATTTTTCCGATGTTTTCAGGCGTTTTAATGATGCAAGGCACTCGATTACTGAATAGCCCATCCAGATTGTTTCCTTGGCCCCATGAATCATTTTCAAAAAAATCGATGCCATGGTCAGAATAGATGACGACAGCACAGTCGTCGTAGAGATCGCTTTGCTTTAGCTGGTCGATAATATCACCTACTCGGCGATCAAAGTTGGTGATGCAGCCTTCGTATAGTGAAAGAATCTGGTCCAGGTCAAAGGCTAGCCGGGGATCTTTCTGACTCTTGATTATATCTTCGGGTTCGGTAAGTTTTACCATGCAAAATGGAGACTGAGTTGTTTCCGCTTTGCTGTAAAGGTCATAGTAGGGGGCCTCTGACCCGAATGGCGGGTGGGCAGTTGATAGGAACAGGTTTAAAAGAAAGGGTGACTCCTCCTGACTGTAACGATTAATCGCTTCACAAAATCGATAGGTTGCCTGTTCATTTTGTGGCACACCGGCGGCGAAATGAATCTCCGGGAGCAGGCTTAGTCCGATGCGGCCGGAACTAAAAAGAGAGAGAAACAGGCGGTATTGTTTTGTACCCTGACGCAGTAAGTATCGAATATTCCACTGGTCGGGGGGAGTATTATGTTCGTCAAAACCATAATCATAGCGCGCAAAATCGCTGCCGGCCCAATCACTATAGGTTGCTGTTCGGTACCCCATCCCTTTAAGAAAACGAATCTGGGATTTCAGGTTTACCGTATCTGGGTCGGTAAAGTTATCCCAAAGTTTTGTCTCATTTGGCCACTGAGAGCAAAACAGGGATGCTAAAGAGGGCGCGGTCCGGGCAATTGGGGTGACCATGTTCGTATAACGAACTGCTTGTTTGCCGAGTTGATCCAGGTTGGGAGTGAGAGATGTTCCCTGTGGGGTAAGTTTTCCTAAGTAGTCCTCCCGGAAAGTATCGCAGCCAATCATGATTATGTTCGGCAGGGCATGCGTCTTTCTTTCGGAGGAATCGGTTTTGGAAACGGGTGGTTTTCTTTTGTAACTTACCAGAAGATCTAACTGAAGAAGGATAACCAGGAGGGATGCAATAGAGTAAAAAAAACCATCCGTAAGAAATAGAAGTCTGAGAGCACCAAGAGTTGCGGTAGCAAGTAGTAACCACTCAAGTGTGATAATGAATCTTCTAGGCATCAACTTCCGTAGGCGCAGCCAGTGGCGGCTCTGAATATTGCTATTTATTGCTATAGCCGCCGGATTATTATGGAGGATTGTGCCGACTCTAAGCAAAACCATTCCGCCAGTAACTCCTATCGAAAAGAGCAGAATAGCAACTGTAGAGAGCTGCGTATCACTTAGAGTGCTCAAAAAAATAACGATGGTGGCACTGTAAAAGGCCAGGGCCGATAACAGTAGGCTACTTATCAACCATTGGCGCGCTATTGATAGTATTGCCAATACCCTAAAACGCGACACAATAGCTTTTGAGACCCCGGGTCCTGTTCTGGAATAGGACCTAAGCGATGTAAATAAAATGATGCAGGAACCGACCATACCGGTAAGTCCGATAAGGCCGATAAGTGCAATTAGATCAGGAGCGCTATTCATAAGGAGGGGACTTGTCGCCTCGTCTTTGGTAAAGGCTTATATAGGCTGCTATCTCCCCAGCTGTACTGGAACAGCGCATTAAATAGAAGCGCAATCGGGCCAATGGAATCGGCCACAGCAACTGACAGATATTGAGCGCCATTTTAGTAAACAGGAAGCGGGGTGGTAGCTGGCGGTTGGTGATTTTTATGTAGGCAGCAGAACGGCTGCGGGAATAGGCTTTTTTTAGTAGATAGCCTAGAGTCAGGCGTTTTGAGTCAACCCAGTGGTACTGCAGAGGGGCGGGGTCGTAAAGGATTCGGTAACCCTTGTTAAGAGCGCGTCGTACATAGTCACCGTCCTCTCCACCTCCAAGGTTATGTCCCAGGGGGCCGAGGTATACATTGAAGTCACCCACCTGAGCCGTGACAGCTTTGGCCATTACCAGGTTGCCGCCCCCGGGTAGCCGCTCCTTTGCAGTGATCTCTCTATTTTCCTCCCCAAGATCGTAGTGGGGGATTGGCAGGGGGTAGACCGGGTATTGTTTGTCGTGAATCCACAGGGGTTCATGACCGTCCCAATCGGGAATGATTTTACCGCAGAAAATTTCATAATCAGGGTTCTGCTCTATTACGCGCTCAATATTCCGGAAGAAGCCATTATCGATCCGATGGTCATCATCGATGTAGATTTGATAGTCGCCGGTAAGGTGTTTTATAGCGAGATTCAGTGCATGGGATTTTCCTGCTTTCTCCTCGATGAGCACTCTTAGAGGGAAAGGGTAGCTTGCTGCTAGTTCTTTAACTCGCTCTTCGGTATCGTCCGAGCAATGATTCGCAATCACTGTTACTGAAAGATCTGCATGCAGTGGTTTTTTGGCGGCTGATATAGAGGATAGAGTCTGCGCCAATAACGCGGAACGGTTATGAGTGCAAATAATGACCTCTAGCTGCATTGTGACTGTTCCGTGTCTAGCCCTCTATCCCGATAACCCCGGATCATTCCAATTGTATGGGAGACGTTCATCCATTCCCTTACCGCCGGAGAACGAGCCCGTAGTGAGGCTATGCAGGCGGTAGCAGATTGGTTGATGAGGTTTCTATACAAAAAACGTGGTGCCCCAAATAGATTTTTAGTGTAGCTGGGGTCTCGATAGCGAGCTGTTCGATACCCGGCACGGTGGTGAAGATTTAGAAAATAGGAACGCGTCAGTCGCCACTCCTCAACGAAATGATCTACTGCCATCTCTGGAACATAACCTAGCTTGATGCTCTTGTTTTCCAGAAATTGTCGAAACATGATGCCGTCAGACCCTCCACCGATAACATTTCCTACACGATTAAATTTTTTGTTAAATACCAACTCTTTATTGTGTCGAAAAATGTCCATGCGATATGCAATATTTGCTGTCCATAGGGGATACTGGTCACTTTTTATTTCGAAACTACTGTCACCGTAATCGATGGCAGCGAGAAAGGGGAGCAGGCTATCGGATAGCCATCCTGGCCGTTTTTCGTGGAATGAAATCTGAACCTTGCCGCCAACCACGTCGTAACCACTTTGCAGGGCACGATAAGCAGATTGTATGAGTCCCGTTAGAGGGATTTCATCATCGTCAATGAAGATCATATAGTCTTCATCGATGCACTCTTTTAACGCCCGGTTTCTTGCAGGGACGATACCTTGTTCTGGTTCGGTGACAAAATCAAGGGGATGCCCTGTTTCTCTTTTCAGGGTTGCCAGCACTTCAAGGGTGTTATCGCTACTGTTATTGTTAATAACCAGTATACGGATCGGAATATCACACTCCTGCTCGCGGATCGCTTCGATAAGCTTAGCAAGGTTATCCGCTCTGTTGTAGGTACAAAAACAGAGTGTGATGCGCAGACTCATAGGTGGTTTCCTTGTGAGGAGGGTGGGTTAACCTTGGGTGTGAAAACACTTTTGATTAGATAGCGCAATAGCGCTTTTGCGCTGCTGTTGTTGCTTCCTAGAATGAGCTTTCGTTGAACTCTATTGAGCGTATCCATATTTTCAATTGTCAATCGCTTGATCTGATAGTCCGATAGGCTCGCAGAGACACGCCCTGCCTCGGTGGAGCAGGCGTATAAGAAGCCAGCATCTCTAACGCGTGCCATAACGTCTTTATTATAGCGGCCATAGGGGTAGGCGAGTCCAAATACGGGTTTACCGATCTGGTTTTCGAGTTCGGACTTTGCTGCAACCAGTTGCTCCTGCAGATCATTGGGCTGTATTGCGGTCATATCCTGGTGGTACGCCCCATGGAGCCCGATCTCAACGCCTAAACTAGCGAACCGTTTTATCTCTTTCATGGATAGTAGCGACAAGGCTTCCCTGTTTTTTTGCCAGTCACTATGGGAGCCAATACTGTGATAGACCACGTAAAGGGTAGCGGTGTATCCGTGTTTCAAAACGAGTTCAAGAGCCTTGCTGTTGTTCGCGTAGCCATCATCGAACGTTAGCAATATATCCGCTTTGGAGCGCACTCCTTCATCAGTGAATACCGAGCTTACCGAGAGGTCTGACAGCTTCATCATCGCTAAATGGCTGCGGAATTCATTAAAATCGAGGGACCATAGCCAATCATTATCCGTATCATGAAAAGCATGATACATAAGTGCTGTTTGAGGCAGACTTTTCAGTAGCTGATTTTGAGCTAATGTGATCATGGAATCCTGTGGGTCAGTGATAGCGATGACTCTTCTATTTACCTATATCGTTAAGTTGCAACGCCTGTCTGGAGTCAAGGGGAGCAGGGTTGAATATGGAATAGGTATTCGCTGCCACCGCGTTCCAGGAAAAATCCCTGTGAGCCCGTTGATGTGCATTGTTAGCCAGCTCGCCCCTAAGCTTTTTATCGTTGAGTAACCGAAAAACGCCATCGAAAACGGAATCTACAGAGTCACCATCGCAGTTTAATCCCGTCTCCATATGTCGTACTGCCGATACGACACCACCACTTAATCCGGAAATAGATGCTTTGCCGCAGGCTGCGGCTTCTAGATAGACCATTCCAAATCCCTCCACATCACCATCTACCTCTCTGTTTGGCATCACAAATAGATCACAAGAGCGGTAAAGCGCTGGAAGGTCCTCTTCGTCAACGGCGCCAAGAAGCGTTACGCTGTCAGATAATTTTTTGTTGCTTATCATCGTTTGCAGGTACTGCTCGTCCTCACCGATGCCAGCGATTGCGTAATGCACCTTTACTCCTGCTGCGCGCAGTCGTGCCGTCACCTCGATCATGGTATCGAAACCCTTCCTTCGCGATAGTCGCCCTACCGATACCAGAAGGCACCCTTCGGCGCTGTCGGGCAATCTATTACGTATAGATAGGTCGGAAGGCAAAGCCTGTTCCTGGAACTGTTCAGTTTTAACTCCCGGGTGGATCAATCGAATAGAGCCCTGATCCACACCAAGATCAATGAGTCTCTGCTGGGTAAATTCACTGTTCGCAATGACGATGTCCGTATGCCGGTAGACCCAGCTCATTACTCTGCTTTTTATTGGGGTACGCCAGGTCGTAATCTCTTCACCGTGGGCGTAGATTAAACAGGGTTTGCGAAATAAACGCGCCAGAGATAAAGCCACCAATCCTTCGGGGAGTACACGGCCTGCGTGGTATTGAAGGGGACGATGCCGCCAGGCGATTTTGAATCCGCCCCACAGTAAGCGCCAGTAAAGAATTAGGGACTCGGGTCTTAACCAGCGCACCCGTTCCAGTCGCACTCTATGAATGCTGTTGGGGTGTCTGCGATCTGCTTCTTGAACCTCGGGTGCGGAGGCCGTTAGGATATGAACCGACCCTCCCCCAAGCCGACGGTAGACTTGATCAAACCATACCGCCGTTCCGCCTTTGGTTGGTGCAAACAGCTCGGTAATGACCAGTGCGGAATAGTTATCGGGTTTCATGGTGTTGCCCTTGAGATGACTGTGTCCGTAGGTAAAGTGTCTACCATCATGGGTGGGCCCTGTTCAGCAGGTCTGCTGTTATGTACGCGGTCTACCCATATTCCCAAAGCCATCAAAACCCACGCCAGCTCGCCAAAATAATGGGCATGCTCCCCTGAGTTCAGGCTCAGCACATTGTTCGCAAGGTTGGGAGCAAAAACCCCCAGCTCTGTCAGTGAATCTATGGAGTCGAAAGTTAACCGCTCAAGCGATTTATCCTGTTGTAACCAGTACCCATAGGGAAGCCCGAAACCATGCTTGGATTTGTTGAGTATTTTGCCGGGAAGGAACTCACTCATACTTCGCTTGAACAGGTGACGTAACTCGTGGCGATGGATCTTTAGGTCGGATGGGAGCGATGCCGAAAGATCAACCAGGGCATAATCAAGCATGGGGTAGGCTACGTCGATACCAGCAAGGCTACACATGGTATTAACCTTTACCAGATCGTTGTCACACAGGGTGTATTTCCAGTCGAGGTATAGCATTCGGTTAAGAGCGTTACTGTTTACTTCTTGAAACCGTTCATGCTGTTGCGCTGCCACTTGGGTGGAATTATGGGCCTGCAAAAAATCCTCGGATAACAGGGACCTCAGATCGATGCGTTTAAGAAGGTTATAGCTGTGGAGCCTGTCGGGAAGTGGGATCGAGGCTTGACTGACATAACTTCTGGCTTTTGATATGAGCCGAGCACCCTGGAACGGGAGCGCCGATAGTAATTGCTCTGTACCGCCTCTCAGGTAAGCAGGAAGTCGATTAAAGTGTTCAAACAATAATTGCTTACGATAACGCTCGTTGCCGCCAAAGAGCTCATCCCCTCCATCGCCGGCAAGCAATAACTGCTTACCGTTCTCTCGCGCTAAGGAAGCACAGAAATAGGTGGGTACAACACTGGAGTTTCCAAAAGGTTGTTCGAAGGCTTCCATGATAAAAGGAAGCGTTTTTACGACGTCCCCTGAACTGACTGAATAACTGGTGAGATTGGCCCCGAAATGGCTGGCGGCACACTGGGCATATTCGCTCTCGTCATAGCGTTCAATCGGAAACCCAATTGAATAGGCGTCCTTACCAGCAGTGTAACGACACATCATCCCCGTAATCGTCGAGCTGTCTAGCCCTCCACTTAGAAAGGTCCCGCAGGCGTTATCGTACCTACAGGTGACGGCGCTCTTTAAGGTGTCAAATAGTGCTTCCGAAAGTTGCGTGGGGGTATCGCTTGATTTGGTGAAGTCAGGGAGCCAGTTGGTTCGGGTGGTGAGGGCTCCTGTAATGGGGTTTAAGCTGAGAGTCTGTGCCGCATCGATTCGGAACACTCCCCTGTAGATTGTGGCAGGGGCGGGGATGCAGTGAAAAAACAGGTATTGGTATAGCGCGTCCGGGTCCAGGCTCGCTTTGTTAGCCGATAGTTTCGTAACCCAGCTTAGGCGAGTAGAAAGTGACCAGTAATTTGATTCCCGGCAGTAGTATAGGGGGAGTTGCCCAAAGCGGTCCGCTAACAGGGATACCTCTCCATTGTCCTCTATTTGGATCTCAAGATAGGGGCTTGTGAGGGGGCGCTCCGTGGTCCAGCAAAAGCCTGCCGCTCCCCGCGAATAGATAAAGCCTGATGAGGGCATCGGATTGCCCGCAGCGCTGATTCCAGGCGCTACCACACCGACGGCGTTACCTTCCGGCAGCACACTGAAATGGGTCCATACGCAGGCGGGCAGCGTCTCTGCTCTACCAACGCAGACAAGAAGGTGGCTCTGCTGCATTCCGTTGCTAACTCTTGCTTTTTTTATTGAATATCTGGGTTTTAAGTCTAGAGCATAGGCTCAAACTCTGAGGAGAAAGGCGATCATGTTATATAGTATTTGGCTATTTAAAATAATTTTTTATTCAGTGCTTGTTGTCAGGGGCTGGGGTAGGTTCGTTGATTTGCACTACACTAAAGAGGGCTAAGATCAGGGGAGGTGGGGGAGTTGACTAGAGGCTTTGATTTCATAGGGAAAAAGGCTCACTGCGTATTAGGATTGGTTGGCCTTTTTATTTTTATGATACCGACAAGCACTACGGCAAATCAGGTGCAGGAAGAGGAGTGGGCGTATCTTCCACCCTATTGTTGGGCGCGCCTTAGACCCAGCAATGAACAGGAGGTTAGGCAATGGAAGGATATACTGGGACCTGATTTTGAGCATGTTCATCATTTTTGCTTCGCCCAGGCCTTCATGCGCCGGTCCCTGAGCCCGAGAAAAAACTCGAATAATAAAAACTATGACCTCCAGGTCGCAAAATCCAATCTGGAGTATGTGTTTTCCCATCTTGAAAGCCCGCGCTATGTGTTGCTTCCCGAAATCAATATTCTAATGGGCAAAGTATACGAACGCCTGGGAGAAGGTTTTCTCGCGATCCGTTATTATCAAAAAGCGATCGATATAAAGGCGGATTTCCCACAGGGTTACGCAGTTTTTTCAGATTACTACAAGCGTCAGGGGGATCTGGAGATGGCAAGGGAGTTATTGGTTAAGGGTATGGAACAAAATCCAGATTCAATTATTTTAAAGCGGCGCATCGATCGGCTGAATTCTGGAAGTTAGTCCGCCGGGGCGGCCAAGGCGTCCTTTACAGAAGGTTCCTGTAGGACGGGATCCACCTGAATTATCTATGGATGCTTCCACTGTGCCTGTATTCTATACGTTTCCCATCCGCGTACTTTGCATGTCTGGAATTGAAGGCTCTGTGCGCCGCCTTCCTAGGCTTTTACCAGTAGTTTTTTCTGCAGGGTTACGGGAAAAAGGGAGAAAATAGTGTGACGAAGATCCTTTGTTTTCCATTTTCCCTGTTTTAAAAGGTAGCGAAAAAGTGGACTACTTACATTCAAGTTGCCCCGCCAAAAATTTTCATAGGCTTTGCGCCTGACCCGTTCCCAGGTCCAATTTTCGATCTGCTCACAAGAGAATCTCTTCGCAATGTCGGACCGGCGTTTGAGAAACTCTAGCTGTACTTCAAGGTGAACGATGACCAGCCGAGCTTTTTGGCTGGTGATTTGGCCGTCACCATGAAATCTGTAATACGCAAGAACCTCTGGCACCAACGCGACGGAAATATCCGGAGACGCTCGAAGCCATAAGTCGAAATCCATGCAGCAGGGCAGTTGGGCGTTGAATCCCCCCAGCTCCTTAATCAGTGAAGCCTGAGTTAACGCGGCGTGAATTGGCCAGATATTCTCTCTCATTAGCGCTTCTACCAGACCTTTTTCGCTGTAGTCTGGTGGAACATAACGGGGACATAAGTTCGCCGCTAATCCCGTTCGTTGCCAGCCACAGTAGCTGATTGATGCACCAGTATCCCGGGAGTTTTTCAACATGGTTTGGAGGAAGTGAGGCTCCCACCAATCGTCAGCATCGAGAAAAGCAATATACTCCCCCTTTGCTCTATGCAGGGCTTGGTTGCGAGCCCGAGCTGCCCCGAGATGATCCTGTTGAAGAAGCTTAATGCGAGTATCTACCAGAAAGGGGGCGATCAATTTACAGGTATCATCGTTGGATCCGTCGTCTACAATGATCAACTCCCACTGTGAAAGAGTCTGCTCTTTTACCGATTGAATGCTTTGAGTAATGAATGCGGCAGCGTTATAGCTGGGCATGATCACGGATATATCTATCTTGTCAGCCTCTTTTTCCACAGTCTGATCCTTCAGTCACTGGTATGCACTGTTTCTATTTAAGATCAAATTTCACGACATTGGAAATGGAACTCAGGTTTTGATCCTCATCCCAGCTTTTTATAGCGATGTAGTAAGTACCCGGGGGGAGCTTCGATAAGGGTAATTTCCTATCAATCCCAAACCAGGCGTGTGGCAGTAGTTCCGTCAGCCTGAAGTGCTCGGGAGTTCCGGCAGGGGATGGAGAGGGCTCTCCAAACACATGCTCAGCCATCCAGAAAGCATCGAGCAACTGCCAGTTTGGATCATGCAGAGGCCCTCTATCTGACTCCTTATTGATGGACCCTTTGCCGAGGCGCAACTTCAGCTTCCTTTTCCCCTCTGATTGCCGTTTTATAGCCTCCTCGGCTTGAGAGATCGCCTTGTCCCTGCTGGTTACTCGGTCTGGATAATTATTGGCTGCATACTCCACAATCGGCCTATTGCTCAGTTTGACAAAGTAGCGCTTCGCATGGCCGCTCGGCCCGTCGTCTGCCGGGCTTAGCCAACGTAAATCGACACCCTTTTCCCTGGAGGTTTGAATGATCTCCAAATTATTTATCGTTTCAGGTGGTTTCTCAGACGCTTTGGATATACCCGCAGAGCGTTGCCAGTTAAGTACCTGTGTGAACCAGGAGCGAATCCACCGGGTTTTAGTTTTCTCTGCGATTACCTTGTAACGTTTAAGAAGGTTAGGGTCTCCAGAATAGTGATACAGGAGTGGGAGCGCCTGCAGGTAGCGGTCATGCCAGATAGGTTTGAAGGGGGGGGACGCCGTACCATAACGACTATGAGGCATAGACACGGTTTCGTTGAAAAGGCCCAGTTCCGGAAAAAATAACGTGTGATTGGCGAAATAGTCGGTTTGAGCCCAAAGTGCATCAAGGATACGTTCGTCCTGGTATGTCTTGTAAGCTTCATGGAATGCCAGTGGAGCTTGTGCTTCCATCCAGGTTTTTGCTTTGGAACTATAAAGTTTGGAACTCAGCGGGGAGAATAGTTCTGGCAAGGTCAAGTTGCTGGCGGCCTCCGGAGGTGCCTCAAGGGTTGCGATGGGCTTGTCTTTCCAGTTGCTGAATTGGCCGTGACGAAGACGAATCAGCTTAAGCGCGCGGCGAATTTGCCAGCGCGCGAAATAGTCCATCACCGGGTTGCCGGTCGCATGGAACCCTGCAAGGTTGGTGTAAAGCATCCAGTTGTAGATTCGTGAGTAGTGGGCCCGCCGTAACGCGTTACGGTCCCGTTCGAAAAGCTGGGTATCATCGAGTGATAGCGGTACGCCATTAAATAGTTTCAGGGCCTGAAAATTCAGCCCCCAGTTGACGAACCCGTTGATGGTTTCCAAGGCCCAAGGTGAGCCTGTGAGGTAATACCATTCAAACATTCTGAACAGTGCATAATGTTCGATATCCGGGAGCCACTTATAGTAGTTAAGGTAGCTTTGGCCTTCGGGTATTTGCTCGCTGTCCCTAGTGCTTGCCCAAAGGTAGATCTCTTTGGCACCAAATCCTGCAACCTGGTTCCACTTTTCAAGCTGCTCTTGAAGGTTTGCAAACGGGCGCTGGTTGCTCCAGTGCAAGGGTGGCAGGCGATAGTTCAAGCCGGGGTTGTGATTAATACTCCAGCGGCTTCTCGCTTCTTCCCGTTCGATGCTTTCGCCACTTCGCTCCTGTAAAGGGGATAGCCAGCTTGAGCTAAGGCTCCTGTGGTGCCCCCCGGAATTATAGCTTCTTTCCTTGCCAAATTTGCGGTGTCCACCAAGGTCGGGCAACCAGTGTCGGCTCGAACGCTTAGGCAGGGAATAGCCCTCGGAGGCGATCTCCTGGTACCAGGCACCGGTGTCCTGATACCAACTGACTGGGGCCATGGCTCTGGGTGGAAATTGGAAGCTCTGGGCGATGGACTCCAGCGAGGAGGCTGTTGCGCGGCCCGGAAATACTGCGAGCATCAGATCATGGTAATTCCTTTCTCCTATATCCAGTTGGTACCAGCCTCCCTTGTTGCTGGCTTCGGAGCTGTTTTCCTTTTGTTCCAAACGAGCATTGAATTCCACTGTCAGCTGCCCGTTTGATAATGATATTTTTTGCGGGGATTTTTGCCATAGGTCGGCCAGACTGACCATAAGGCTACCGCCTTCACCCGACAGCGCCAGATAGCGCGCAGTTTGGTTTTCAGTAGCACCTGCTTGTTTGGGAGCCAACAGTTGACCGGGAGACGAGAAGTATCGGCCTGATTTTTTATAGTTCAAGGGAGCCCGCTGCCCGACCCAGGTTGTTTGATCGAACGCAGCCTTACGCGATTCCAAACGCTGGGACTTGTGATCTGCTAGCCCATAGAGGACCGTATCCGGCTCGGTCAATGCGAGTTGGGTTTGCCAGGCGTTCATACTGTAAGGGAGTACCCAAAAAGGCTGGTTCGGGTTGCTGTTTTCCACACTGTGTTCGATACGCACGCGATTACTGTCACGGTAAAGATGTATACGGGTTTGGCTCTGGTAAAACCCGTGTTCAAGTGGTGGGCCATCGAGGGGAACAAACTTACCTCGAATCAATAGCACCGCTCGCTGACTGCCGTTCATCTCCAATGAGATGTTTTTTTCGCTGTAGTCACTGATAAACTGTCGCTGCTGAATACCAGTGGCTACGCGTTTCTTGCTCGATCTCCACCCATGGGTGTTCCACGCGCTTCCTTTTTGGTGCTGGGAGTAGGGCGCGGGGTAAGACTCTATCAGCAACCCGTCTCCTGACCGGGACTGAAGTATCGGGGTTTCTCCGGCATCGAGACGGCTAAATAGTCGGTTGGATTTAAGGTCTATATCAAGCGAGATCTTGCCGTTACTGATACGCCAGTAATCAACATTTTTTTGAATGGATAGAAAGGGTTGAGTATCTGCCGCGGGGCGGTTCGTTAACCAAAATTTTCGTTTTTGATCAGGTTTTAAACTTGCTTGAAAATCAAGTAATACCCACTTGAGGGAATTATCCCGTGCCCAATACCGGCTTAGGACAGTGATCTGGCAAGGCACTTCATTACCGGCCTCATCCTCTAATCGAAGCTGTGCGGGGTCTTGAAGCAACCCAAAAGGGAGAGGGATGCCACTGGTGACAGGCGTCTTTAGATGCTCTGTTGAACCTCGATCCCAGACCTCCAGAGCTACCCTGAAATGCTCTCCATCCCACTGATATTCAGGATTCCCCTTAACCAGATCTGCCCATGTTTTGGTGGGGGCGAGGGTGAATAGCAATGGCGCCACCACCAGGGTCAGGGTTACCAATAGCCGGCAGCATCCAGGCTTGCTCATTTATTCTCCCCCTCTTTCCAGTGACAAAGTTCTATTTGAATACCTCCCTCAGGCAATGCATGTTCAAACGCAACCACTCTATCGCTTCCTTGTGTCACCACAGCAGGATGCCGCATCGGGTTATCAGATCGGCGTAAAAACAACGATTCGCCCGGTGCAGAGAGGCCCTTGAAAGATGATGTAATGAGGTCGTAGCGCACTCTTCCCTGGCGCTCCCTTTGCTGGGCTATAGCAACAGCAATAACCCACGGAGAAGGGGTTCCAGCCTCCGCAGTGGATACGCCAATAGAGCCGTACAGCGAGAGGTTTTCGTTGAATAGCGAAAACATAGTGCCGGAGTCCCAGCCAGAGTGACTCCGTTTTTTCTTGTTGGCCAGGGTATAGGTGGTTTTGCTTTCAGGGCTAAACCGTATGCCCGGTGACATTTTTTTGCCACGCCCGGCGATACTGGCGCCCGTAAACAGGCAGATATCTGCTCGATAGCAAAGGAAGCTTGAGTTGGTTCTGGCCAATATCGGGCTCGGTGGACGAAGCTGCCACGCAAGAGACCATCCGGAATTCGATGGTTCAATTTCCGCGAACCACCAACTGATACGCCTGCTTTTTTCTGGAGCCCACTGGCTCTTATCCTCCCAGTTTATCCAAAGCTTCCCTCCCAGGGACTGTAGTGAAATATTCTGTCCTCGTTGCGGAGTCAATGAGGTGTGATCATCAGACGCGGGGTTGTAACCCCAGCCTGGGTTGTAGGTGCTGACCTGCCCTTTGTCTGGTACCAGATAGCCCTCATGTTTTACTGCACCATCGGCCGTCAACGTGACGACGTAGGGGCGATAGAACCCGTCGATATAGCTAGCCCAGGTGACTGCAAACCCCTCTTCAAAAGCAATTACGTTGGGTTGGGTCTGATTCAACGGGGCTGAGGTTAGGGTCCAGCGACGGTCAATGTGAACACCGCCTTCTACCCGTACGAGTGCTGCTTCGATATCCCAACCTGTCGTTTGTCGGTATTGTTGCCATACAAGCAGGTGCCGCCGGTTGTGAGCGATTTTTGGGTTGGTGCTTACAGCGGTGGGATCACTGACCGTTTTCGTTGACCGGCCAATCCACTGATGGGTTGAGGATATTGCGTTTAACCTGATCTGCGGAGCAGGGTGATTCGGATGGGGTATTCCGCTGGCCCATGCAATCAGATAGTGATTACCTGCCGCAGAAATTGCGGGCAAAATTTGTTGGGGTAGTGGGGCGTCGGGCTGCGGTGAATGGGGTAGGGCAAAGCACTCGAGCGCAGTGAGTTGCAGTGCCAGTAATCCGACGACGATGCTCACCGTTGGGCCCGATAGAGCTTGAAGGTATGGGTTTTATTCAGACCTTTACCTGCAATAAACTGGCTCATTCCAACCCAGGGTACCAAGCCCGCGTAGAGGTTGCCCTCCCAATCCCGCCCGTACAATGGGGAAACCATCATGACGCTGAGATTCCCTTTGGGTTTGAGTTGACCCTTTGCTTGCGGGAGAAAAACAGCGGCCCCTCGCGCCTTGTTGGGGTGGAGGCTGGAATATCCCCAGCGACCATTTTGCATCAGGGTCTGGGTCTCCTCGCCTTTGGTTGTTGGAATTCTGCGGATATCGTACTCATCTCCGCCGCAGACGTAGACTGCACTGCCACCGGGCTCTACTGTCAGCGAGTTAGGGGTATCAAAATAGACCGCCATGGGGTCCCCGTCTCCAATGTGATGGGGCTTGGGGTGGCTTGCAACAATGCCCGCAAAATGATGGAGCTTGCCCTTGTCGTCAACTTTGATAACAACATCGGGAGTGCGAGAGACGAAGTAACTGTTTCCATGCCTGTCGGCATCCCCCATCATAGGCTGAAGTTGAGCCTGGGTTTTACCCGGCATGGTGATGCTGGAGGGCCAAAAGCCTAGCCAGGAGGCCGTTTTCTCAAGTGGATTTACCGCCCAGGCGCCCAGACGCGTGGCGATGATCAAGCGCTGCTTGCCAGGAGAGGCGATGCTGAAAAGATTCCCAAGGTTAAGGCTTTCAGCGCTAACAGTTTTTCCTGTTGTTGCGGACTGACGCGTGCCACCACCGGCAACCGTATCGACGAGCCAGAGTGCTCCCGATTTATATAACCGGCGCACCCGCCCGTTACCCGTATCACCGATAAACACTTGCGTGTTGTGGGCACAGGCAAGGTTGTGGCTTTTATAAAATACACTGACCCCCATACGGAAGCGTGCATTGTTAGCATTACCGTCGATCAACCCTTCGAAACCGTCTCCGGCTATGGGCCAGCGTTGTCCTGTTGCGTCGATGCGGTCAATCCTCTGTCCACTGGCAAGAAACAGGCTACCGTCTTCGGTGCCGCACAGGTGATGGAGTGCGCTGCCCGACTGAACTGCGTCGCCAAAATCAGGCCCACCACTGATCGCCCCGACAAATGGAGCTACCTGCCACTGCTCATTGGCCAGGGCTAAATGTGCGTGCAATGCCGTAACGGTTAGTATCAACAAGAGCTTCCAGTTCATGGTGACCCTTTTTCGCTTCTGCTCTTGTTTATGCCTAGACGCTTCAGGTCAAGTTTGAGCTGCCATACCTTGATTGTCGTGGTGCCTGTCAGCAGAAAAAAGCTGTCTCTCTTTTTGCTGTAGACCATTGAGTAGTTCATACCAAGGGGAGGAAGGTTTCCGTTGGGTAATTTCGAATAACGATTACTCTTCACGTCGTATACAAAGGTAAAGGCGCGCTTGGGCTTGATTGGCTTTCGGTATCCGGAGGGTTGCTTTACAAAGGCGGTATCATCTGGCGATAGTAGAAAAACGCCATCCAGGCTACTGAACGCTACCGGGAAATGTTGGTCTTCGGGAACTGCATCGCCTGATGGTTGCATAATCTCCCAGCGTGCTGGAGCATCATCAGTCGAAGGGTAATAGAGGTGGACACGGTTGCTGTTCCTGTGGTCACCGAAGACGGCAAAGAGTTGGTTGATCGAGTCGTACTCCATCACGTAATGGATCTCGTGTTTACTTCCCGGGCCACTCTTTACCCATGCCTCAGCGCGGGAGGGGAGCTTCCACATCCTCCATTTGTAAAGCATTACACTCTCCGCACTAAGGTCATAGGCCGAGGCCCCGGCGAATGCTTTCGGTTGTTTGGCGTGTTGGCCAAGAATTTTCCAGTTTCTATTTTCTACGTCATAGATCCAGGTTGCCCATTCGCCTTTGTTTGACATTTTTTTACGAACAGGATTGTGCTCGGGAAACGAGGTGACGACCAGGGCCCTTCTCACCGGGTCAAATACTATGTTGTCATAACTGTGCATCGCCCAGGGGCGCAAGGTACCGGCGTTACCCGCGATATGAACTCCAGCCTCCGATATGCGATAACTGGAAACGGCCGAAGGCGGGTAGTGTTGTATCCAGCGCCTGTTTTCTATATCAAATTGATAAACGCTGTTGTCGTGATCAAGGCCATGGGTGTCAGAGCCGAACATGTAGATTGAGTCGTATAGCGGGTCGAATGCGATCCCGGCGTGGTGATGCCGGCGCCATCCATCAGGGGTCGATTCGTAGTAGAGCTGCCAGCGATTAGTGCTATCGTTAGCTGTGAGTGGTGATATGTGGCATAGGAAAAGAGTAGCAATCGATAACAATGCTGGCAGTGAGGTTAGGGCGGGACAATAGGGGGTAAAGTGTCGAGCGCTCTCCATCTTTATTGACACCCGTTGACGAAACATCATTAGCATAGCAGTACGAAGATTGGTGACTTAGAACGTACAGCTATTAACAAGAGTCAGTGTATGCACGGGGAGGGATCACCAGTGAATCTGTTTAGGCGAAGACGTTGGCTCGGGTGGGTAGGTTGCGCGCTTTACCGGGGCAAAACATTTTTGATTCTGGCTCTGGGGCTTTGGGCAGGGACCCTCCCGGCTGAGGCGTTCGAGGAGGTTGTGCAGCGCGTTACGCCCTCGGTTGTCGGGGTTGGGAGCTATATGCGTACGCGCACGCCTGCTCCACTTCTGGTCGGAACAGGCTTCGTAGTGGGTGACGGCTACCATGTCATCACCAACGATCATGTCGTAACCCAAACGTTATCGGATGAGACAGGGGAGGAGCTTGTTGTATTTGTTGGTCGAGGCCAAAATGCTGAACGCCGTAAGGCCCGGGTTATCCGGCGGGATGCACAGCATGATCTGGCTCTCTTAAGAATATCAGGGACTGCTTTACCGGCTTTCAAGAGTGAGGCGCCGACCAGAGAGGTTCGGGAAGGGCGTTCGGTTGCGTTTACCGGGTTTCCTATCGGCGTGGTATTGGGGCTTTATCCGGTGACTCATAGAGGGTACGTATCCAGTATTGGTCCCGTTGCGATTCCGGCCGTTGATAGTTCACAGCTGGATATCAATATGATCAAGCGCTTACGCGATCCATTTCTGGTGTTTCAACTGGATGCTACTGCTTATCCGGGCAATAGTGGTAGCCCGCTATTTGACCCCGAAACGGGGGAGTTACTCGGCGTAATCAATAAAGTGTTTATTAAAGAGTCCAAGGAAAAGCTGCTGGAGCGTCCGAGTGGCATCACCTATGCGATACCTTCGCGTTATGTGAATGAGCTGTTGCAGGCCAGATAGCTTGAGTCCGCTTTGATGGGGGTAACCTAAAAGTGGCGCCGATCAAATTGCTCACGGCGGTCATAGATGACGGGGCGGCCATCGGCATCTATAAACGGATAATAGACAACAGAGGCGTTTCGTCTACGAATAAAGCTGGATCGCCGTTTAGCCTCGAGGGAAGAATCGAGAGCCTGGCTTACGCTCATTCCGTGCCCCCGTTGGTTATGACGTAAACTGCTTGAAAACAGAAGGATAGTGGCGAGTATCGCCCCAAGCAGCAGCATAGCACTGATTAAGTACAGATCTTCCGACATGGTTAATCTTCCCGGGTGGACTTGCCTCCCAATGTGCCGGCCGTACAGCATAGTGGCTGGAATTGAACCCTGCTCCTTCGTAACGCTAGCTCCTGGAGTAATCATTGAGCAAATACTATACCGAGCTGGATAAGTTTACGTTTATCAGTTGGTTAGCTATACCTAATATCCAGGCGTATCCTAGAATGTTAAAAATACTGACAGGAGTTGAAGATGGAGGGTTGGATTGGTGTTGATCTTGACGGAACCCTTGCCCACTACGATCACTGGCGCGGACCTGCCCACGTGGGTAAGCCCATCGAGCCGATGCTGCGGCGCGTAAAAGCCTGGATTCAACAGGGGGAAGATGTGCGTATATTTACCGCCCGGGCATCGGTCCCGGAGTATATCCCTCCCGTTAAACGTTGGTTGGCCGAGCAGGGGCTCGGAGACCTTATAGTCACCAATCAAAAAGATTTTGCTATGGTGCAATTATGGGATGATCGATGTGTGCAGGTTAAAAAAAACCAAGGAGAGCCGTTGATAAAAAGAGGCTTTTTCAGTTAATAGCGACCTGTTTATTGATTGTTTTTACGGCTCCAGAGCAGTGAGTCTTTGGCAAGCTGGAGCCAGCGCTGGCTCTCCTGGCGGAGCTCTGGAACGGGTGCCAGGAGTACAAGTAGCAGGTAGACTAGCGCGCCCCAAGTAGCGGTGCCTAGCAGGTAAAACCAACTCTGGTGGTCGATGATAAGGTAATCACTCAGGAGTAAAGCCGCGACCATGGCCAGGTTCATGATAAGAGCCGGAACCATTGACCGAGGAACGATGGAGAAAGAGCCTCCTAAGGTTCGGCATGCCAACCTCGACATCCTTAACGATAAATAGGCAAAGCTGGGAAGCATCGCCATTGCTACTCCAACGATGCCCCACTGTACCCCTATAAGCACTGCCACCAATTTTATAACCGTCGCCTGAAGTTGGATGGGTATCTCTTTCCCCAGCTGGTTTTGTGCCGCCACAACCGCTCCCGAATAGATCGAAACAGTACTGAGCATTGAAACAACGCAAAACACCTGTAGTGCAGGTACGCAAAACAGCCATTTCTCTCCATAGACGAGCAATACAAAAGGCTCTGCAATCCAGGCTAAGCCCACGTAAAAAGGCCAACTGATCGCTTGCATCATGATTAATGTTTTACGGAAAAGGTAGGTGGATTGATCCCTGTTGTCCTGAAGCGCCGACAGAGCACGGAACAGGGTTTTGTACGCCGAGGATACAACGATTTTAGTGGGCATCTCTGCAAGGCTGCTAGCCTTGTTCAATAAACCAACCTGGTGGGTTCCAAGCTGATAGCTCGTAATGAGATTTTCCAGCTGTTTGCGTGTGTAAATGACGATCTCAATAGACGCAAACTTCATCCCGAACCACCCGAGTTGAGTTGCAGTCTGGTGTTGGTAACGATACTTTGGGGTCCAGCGACTCAATCTGATCAGTACCACCGCCTGAAAAACAGCTCCGATCAATCCTCCGATAATCAGGCTCCAGGCCTGAAAGTTCTCCGTTGCGAGATAGATACTACAACTGGAACTTACTATCAGGGTGATCATGCGGACGACGGCAATTTCTCTTATTCGTTGGTCACGATTAAGAAGAGCCGATGGGATATTGGATAGCGGACGGATAAGAAAGGAGAGCGCGGAAACTCGCAGCATATCCCGGTACTCGGGATCGCTAAACCATTCGGAAAACGAGGGGGCTATAGCGTAGAAAGCCAGAAAGATGAGCAGGCAGATCATACTCTGCACCGTAAACACTATATTGGCGTCGTCGACCTCGAGCTTTTTAGCCTGGACCAACGCAATCCCCATCCCCCCAGCGGCGATAAGGCCTGCGGCCCCGGTGAACACCTGTATGGTAACCAACATGCCGAAGTCGGCAGGAGCGAGTAGCCGGGCCAGAACCACTCCTGAAACAAACATAAGTATATTTTGCCCGACATTACCTCCAAGCATCCATAAGGTGTTATGGCGGAGCTGTTGACTAAGCATCGGAAATTGAGCTGCTTCTAATGATGCGTGAAACAGGCATCGCTATCGTGCACCCTTGCCGAAAAGTATGACCTCTGCCGTTTGAATCAAAATCAGTATATCGAGAAAAAGGCTATGGTTTTTTAGGTAGTAGAGGTCGTATTTAAATTTTTGACGTGAATCATTCACTGTGGCGCCGTAGGGGTAGCAAAGTTGGGCCCAGCCTACAAGACCAGGCTTTATGCGATGGCGTTCGTCGTAATAGGGTATCTCCACCTTTAGTGTTTCAACAAACTCTGGACGCTCCGGACGGGGCCCTACGAAACTCATCTCCCCTTTTAGGACATTGACCAGCTGGGGTAGCTCATCAATACGGTATTTTCTTATAAATTTTCCGATTCGAGTTGTTCGAGGATCGTCTTCGGATGCCCACACCGCACCGTTTTTTTCAGCTTCCATGATCATGCTTCTAAATTTCAATAATTCAAAAGGTTTACCCCCTAAGCCGGTTCTTGTTTGTCGGTATAGAGCGGGGTATGCGATGCCGTCGACGAGTTTAATTGCCATCCAGGTAAGAATAAGAATGGGGGCACTGAGAAGCAGTAGGGATAATGCCGATAGAATATCGAACAGCCTGCGCGTTTCCAGCTGGTAAACGCCCGTATGGAATCCGTCGGAAAAAATTATCCATCCAGGGCTTAGCAGCTCTATTTCTATGGTTCCGGTCTCTCGTTCAAAAAAGCTGACCTCATCAATTACCTCGATACCCAACATTTTGCATTCAAGGAGTTCGTTGACCGGTAAAAACTGACGCCGGTCATCTACCGCAACGACAACCTCATCAATTTGGTGCGCAATGCAGAGCTTGCTTAGCGACAGATCGGTTTCAATGGCGCGATCCTTACAGATAAACTCTTCACCAGGAGTGGGTAGGTAACCGACGATTTTGAACCCTCGGCGGTCGGACTCTCGGCGGAATCGGCTGGCAATGAGATTGGCTCGTTGTCCCGCACCCAGGACGAGCACGCGTATGCGGAGCAGTTTTTCATCGACCAACTTTCCAAATACAAGTCGAGTCGCGGCGAGAAACAATAAGTTAATGGCAGCCGAAATAAAGAACACTCCCCGGCCGATAATAAGCTCGGGTACCAGATAATAAAATAGTGCCAATGTTATGTTGGCCAGGGTGAAGCTGATCAGCGTCCGCAGTATCAGTCCGCTGGAGCCTTCCCGCAATCGCGATTGATACATCCCCAGTGCGTACATACAGACGATGAAAGTTGCGCTCACCAGAACCGCGCGGTACGTCAGGGGGAGCAGATCCGGGTTATCCAGCTCCGGAGCCAGCGATTCGTAGCGTAGCCAGATCGCACAGAAAATACCGGTGAAAAAGAGCGCAGACTCCACGAGTCCGAGAATTAGGTAGGGCGTTTTTATATGGTGATTGAATATTCTTATGCTACTCACACTAAGTCCCTTTTCGGCGCCGCATTCCGTTTGCGATGGTCGGTTTCAGTATATAACACAGCGTTGAGGGCGCATCGCCCAAATATATCTATTAGCCATAAAAAATAAGTTCTATATGCATCGGTCTGTGTGTTTGGCGCTGCTCCGGGGGAGTAGTGGACCCCTTTGTGGGGCGGTTTCAGGCGCAAAGTCGCTGGTCACTCGTTCACCCTTCAGGCTTTTTTTCCAGGTCCCGTTTCTTTTAGACTAGTGTAGTAGTTGACCACTAATAGGTTTTTTGGCGAACGTTTTTTCTTTATGGCCGTTAACGCAGCTATATTAGATCAAACGAGGGTTGGCCATTTCAGATAGTTGCAGACAGATCTTTTGGGAGTCCTGCATTTGCCCAGCGCCCTAGCAACACAAAGGAGCTCCCTAAATTAACCCGACCGGCTCGGGGCACTATAGAGTCAACACTGGAGTTAGGATGGAGCTAAGCAGGATACTGGATGAGCGTATGCCTCCGCTGGGCTGGTTTCTACAGCGTCACGGTAGAAGCGCGAGTGTCACCTATGGCGCGGGTGTCGAGTGGATTAACGGGAGGCTGGTAGAGGGGGTATGGTCAGAGAGTTTTAGTGAGGGGCATCCTGAGCAAAGCCTGAATCTGTTCGGGAGTTGTGTGTGCTTTACGGGCAATACGATTTTGATCTGTGCCTGCACATCACCCCTGGAGCCTATCTATTTTTGTCAACAAAGCGGGGCTTTTTACGCATCCAACTCTCAGGTTCTTTTACTTGCAGGGTTAGGAAAAAGGCTTGTTCCTGGTTGCACTGAGTACGCTGCATTGAACCAGTTGCGTACACGGGGTCTGGAACAGGTTATCGTTCAGGTGCCGGTAAGTGGCGGAACAATAAATCGATTTATTCATCATAACCTTTTGATTAACGAGAGCGACTATGAGGTGGTTGAAAAGAAAAGGCCGAACGCTTTTCGCTCCTATACCCATTACAAGGAGTATCTCCAGGCGAGCCTGCATGGATGCATAGATAATGCCCGTTACCAATCAAGACATACCCGCTATGAGCTGGTGACGACCCAGTCCCGGGGCTACGATTCTACCGCGATCAACGCATTGCTAAATAAAAAGTATCCTTTAAGAGCGTTCACCTGTAGGGACTCTAAACCTATTGGTGAGGTTTATCGTTCGGGAAAAAAACGTGTAGGCCCAAGCGACGAGGGTTCGGAGATCGCTTCCCAGCTCGGCTTCGAATGTGAGGTGATTGAAAGGAGTGATTTCGAGAGATACCCGGAACTTGAAATTTTTATGAACGCGGCGGTACACAATAATGAAGATAGAAACGTGCTCCCCATTTTTGCCAAAGTAGACAAACCATCCGTGCTGTTGACCGGTAACGCGGGTGAGCTGTGGTACACCTGGCGCGGAATGGAGCATGCCCATTACGAGGGCGATGCGGATAACCTGCTGAAAAAGGGGGATCTCGGCGGCTTCGGTATGAGTGAAGTGAGGTTATGGCACAACATTGTCCATATAACGGTACCTCTGATTGGTGCGGTTCAGAGGCTTAGTGTTCATGACATTACAGAGTCTGAAGAGATGAGTCCCTGGCGACTCAATAATGACTACGATCGCCCCATTCCGCGCAGAATAGCCGAAGAGGCGGGAGTGAGCCGAGAAAACTTTGGGCAAAGTAAGATGGGGTCCGTAGTGATGATGCCTACTCCGGAACTTCCCCTTGATCCCGCTTATAGAAAAGCATTTCTGAAAGACCTGGTGGCTCGAAAACTTTTGCATCCATTGCAGCGTCCTTTTCTAGGTTGGGTGCAGCGCTACAACAACTGGATACTTTGGAATAATCCAAACCGCTATTTTAGTGACCACCGACGTTATCGCCTAATCTATTACTGCTCTCGTTTACTCGAAAAAGTTACAGGAAAACGCTATAGATTCAGGCCTGTTTTGGAGCATTTAACAGCAGAGCTCTATCGGTACTCCTGTAACGAGCTGGCAGCCCGGTATAGTTGGTTAGAGAAAAAGGTTGAGGATAACTCTTCTGCACTAGCGGTGGCCGACACGACCGATAAACACCCCCATGAGCACAACTCCGCCGGCGAGCAGTTGGGGTAGGGTGAATCGTTCCCCGAGTACCGCCATAGCGAGCAGTGCGGTGCACAGCGGAAGAAGGTTGATAAAACTTGTAGCAAGGGAGGCCGGCATCTGGCCCACGGCGTAGTTAAACAAACCGTAGGCACCGAGGGTGACGATAATGCCCAGATAAAGAATCGCCATCAAGGCGTCTGGTGCGATGGTTGTTGGCATCCCCTCAAGCAAGGCTAGAGGGAAAAAGAAGATGGCACCAATCAGTGCCTGTACCGCGGTTAGAAACAGGGGGCGGTAGCGGCTTGAAAGGTGCTTCAGGATCAGGGTATAACCGGCTGCACAAGCCATTGCCAACAGCTCAAGGAAATTTCCCAGTAACGGGTTTGGTGCCTGTTCGTCAGTTGGACTACTAAGGCTCAGCCAGAGGCTACCCGCGACAGCGATGAAGAATCCGATCAGGGAAAGGCGGGTTATTTTCTCCTTCAGGAAAAGATAAGCGCCCAATGCAACCAGCAAGGGAAGTGTTGCGGATATCATTCCGGCTTGGGCAGCACTGGTATTTATTAGAGCATAGGCCTCAAAAATAAAGTAAAGGCAGGGCTCAAAAGCGGCCATTGCGATCAGGTAGCGCCAGTCCCCTTTACGGTACTTGGGGCGCCCAAGCATTGGAAGCAGAAGAATAAAGCAGCAGGTTGCGGCTACCATGCGCGCGAAAATCACCACCATCGGTGTATAGCTTTCGAAGGCGATCTTTAAGGCGATAAAAGAGCTGCTCCACAGGAGTACGGCGCAGAGAAGGGCCAGAGTGGGTAATCGCAGGGAGTGGGGAGGGCTCAAAGCAGGTCCGGTCACGTGATTTTGGGGCGAGTATAACGGCAGTCAAGGCCCTGCACCAGAGACCACAGGATGCTGTTTGAGGACGCCCTACACAAATAGATCGGGCATTAGTTCCCCACCTTCGGGGTTATAGCGGTAGCAGTCGAAGTCGGTTACACCACGTTCGCGCAGCAGATCCTCATCAATAAGGTTGCGGCCTGTGATCTCAAGATTTTCGGTGCACAGGATCTCCCAGGCAGCGTCGGCCATGATGGCCGGGGTGCGGGCTCGGTCAAACGCCCTGCGGCCACCGAGTTCGAACTCTATGGCAGCGGTGGCAATAATGGTTTGTGGCCAGAGGGTATTTACCGCGATCCCCTTGCTGCGAAACTCCTCAGCCATTCCTATGCTTAGCATCGACATGCCGTATTTGGTAATAGTGTAGGGGGCGTGATTGCGAAACCAGCGTGGATCCAAATCCAGGGGCGGGGACAAACTCAGAATATGGGGGTTTTGGGATCTCTTGAGATAGGGCAACACGGCTTTGGCACAGACCAGTACCGCCCGTGAATTTACCTGGCTCATCAGATCAAAGCGTTTAACGTCCGTATTTTCGACATTGGTCAGGCGTATTGCTCCGGCATTATTGATCAGCGCGTCGATGCCACCGAATTTTTCCACGGCGTTGGCAGCCATAGTTTCGACCTGTTCGGGATGACGCACATCAACCTGCAGTGGTAATGCCTCTCCTCCAGCGGCTTCAATCTCCTCCGCGACGGTATATATGGTCCCCTCAAGGTGCTGGTGTGCAGTTGCTGATTTTGCGGCAATGACGATATTCGCTCCATCCCGTGCACAACGTAGTGCGATTTCACGCCCTATGCCTCGGCTTCCGCCGGTGATAACAATGGTTTTTCCTTTTAGGGACTGCATAACGGATAGGCTCCTGATCGGGTTTGGCATCTATTTGGGTTATTTAAAGTGGTGATAGTTCAATCAGCACCTGTCGGGATTTGACCTGGTCACCTCGCGCGCCGCGGATTGTTTCAACGATACCGTCGATACCCGCTTTGAGGGGATGCTCCATTTTCATCGCTTCTACAATGGCCAGCGACTGACCGCATTGAACCTGATCACCGATAGCCACCATGATGTCGCTTAGACTGCCGTCCATGGGAACCTTGACCTGGGTTTCGGCTCCCTCTTTTTGTTGGCGGTCCGCTTCGTGGGTTCGGTTTTCGTATCGGTAGTGGACGCCGTCGAGCTCAAATTCCAGTTTGTTATCCTGTTTATAAAAGGGGGCACGGCGCAAACGGCCGCCGCTAACGAATTCTACCTCTGCGGACTCTTTTACCGAATATTGGTCAATTCTGATCAGATCGTCGGCGGCTTGATCGGTCGAGTTTTTGTGCTCTATTACCATGACCGCACCCTGGTCTGAAGTGGTGCAATCGAGGCGGTATTCCAACCCGCCGGACGTTAACCTTAATCGACATTTGGCGTCGGCCGCGCTGTGCCAACAGTGGTTATTTGCGTACTGTCTGGGTTCAGATACAAAAAGGGCCGCCGCCAAAGCGTTGGCCAGCGCTGAGTGCGGGGCTAATGATAACGACGGATCGTCGCAGAAGTGGCTCCCTATAAATGCAGTCGTGGCATTTGCGGCTATAAACTGCGGGTGGCGAAGGATGTTTGTCAGGTACTCTTTGTTGGTTTTTACGCCCAACAGTGATGTTTTTTCCAGCGCTCTAATCAGTCGACGCCGCGCAATTTCCCGTGTCTCCCCCCAGCAGATAACCTTGGCTTGCAGGGAGTCATAAAAGGGCGAGATCTGGCTACCATTTTGCAGGTTGTGGTCGACGCGAACGCCCTCGAAATCAGCCGGGCTCCAGCGCGCCACGGTGCCCGTTTGAGGCAGGTACTGTTGTGCCGGGTCTTCGGCGTAGAGACGAACCTCTATTGCGTGGCCGTGGAGGTTGAGCGCATCTTGCTTGAACGGTAGGGGCATTCCCTCGGCAATCTGCAGCTGCCAGGCAACTAGATCGGTACCCGTTACCAACTCCGTTACGGGGTGCTCCACCTGAAGACGAGTGTTCATCTCAAGGAAGTAGAAGTTACGCTCAGCATCGACGAGAAATTCAACCGTTCCTGCGCCTACGTATTGGCAAGCCCTGGCCGCCTGCACCGCGGCATTGCCCATTAGCTGGCGTAACTCCGCGTCCACAAAGGGGGAGGGGGCTTCCTCCACAACCTTCTGATGACGCCTCTGGATAGAACAGTCGCGCTCGCCAAGGTGGATCACATCTCCACTGTGATCACCAAAAACCTGGATCTCGATGTGGCGAGGAGCAATAACGGCTCGCTCAAGAATCAGTTCATCGCAACCAAAGGCTGCTAGCGACTCGGATGCGGCCCGCTTGAGTGAATCCTCCAGCGCGGTAGGCTCAGTGACCAGGCGCATGCCTCGTCCACCGCCACCGGCAGAGGCTTTGATCATCAGGGGATAACCAATCTTACTGGCTTCGCTGCGGAGGGTTTCTATGGATTGGTCTTCCCCTTCGTAGCCGGGGATGGTGGGTACCCCTGCCTCGATCATGGCGATTTTTGATAGCCGTTTTGACCCCATGAGTTGAATAGCATCGGGGGATGGGCCGATAAAGATCAGACCAGCCTGTTCGCAGGCGCGGGCAAATGCACTGTTTTCCGACAGAAAACCGTAGCCTGGATGAATCGCATTCGCCCCCGTGATTTGTGCAGCCTGCATGATGTTATCAACGTTTAGGTAGGAGTCTTGAACCGGACCTGCGCCGATGCATACCGCTTCGTCTGCCAGTTGCACATGAAGGGAATCCCTATCGACATCGCTGTATACCGCAACGGTAGGGTAGCCCAATGCTTGCGCGGTACGTAACACACGAACGGCTATCTCTCCGCGGTTGGCGATCAATAGTTTTTCTATGGATGGCATCGAAAATCTCCTATCAGGTCCAACGTGCCGAATTAATGGATTATTGAGCCCAGCAGGGAGGGCGTTTTTGTATGAACGCCAGGGTACCTTCGCCGCCCTCGTCGCTGCGAATTGCCTGGGCAAACTTTGATGCGGCGTGATCCAGTAATGCTTCATGCTCCATTGTGTCGCTGGCCAGCAACAGGGATTTGGTAATGGCGTTGGCCTCGGGAGCGCAGCGTTTTACCTGTTTTATCATCGACTCCAGCAAGCCGGGAAGTTCGGAGGCGCTGGAGTGGTAATGGGTCAGTCCGAGGGCGAGTGACTCCTGGGCACCGAATCGGGAACCCAGCAGCATAAGGCGCCGGGCCTGGGTAAGGCCGATACGTTTAACGACGAAGGGCGCGATCTGGGCTGGCGGAATTCCGAGTCCCGTTTCCGGCAGGCCAAACTTGACACCGTCAACGGCTATGGCAACGTCGGAGACGCAGGCCAAACCAAATCCTCCTCCAAGTACCGCTCCCTCCAGCACCGCAATAACAACCTGGGGAAGTCGGTTGGCCCGGGTGATCATATGACCAAAAGCCCTGTTTAACTCATAGAAAGGGTCCCGCTCATCGGTGGCGGCGGTAGCTCTGGCTATGGCCATATCCTTGATGTCGCCGCCGGCACAAAAGTTTCCCTCGGCACCGCGTATCAAAAGCGCTCGAATGTCACGGCGTGGTTCAATCAAATCGAACAGACTGGCAAGTTCCTCCACCATCTGTAGGCTCATGGCATTGCGCGAGGATGGCCTTTGTAGCCAGAGATGCAAGCAATGACCCTCAAGCTCAACCTTGATAGTCTCATAACCGGGTAGCGGTAGAGGCTCCATGTTCAAGACCTCCTTTTTGCGGGCAGAATATTCATGTATTTGCAGATGATTCCAAGCATGATTTCGTCCGCGCCACCGCCGATGGAGGCAAGGCGTGAGTCACGGTACGAGCGCGATGCGACGTTGTCCCACATAAAGCCCATGCCCCCCCAGTACTGCAGGCAGGCGTCGGAAACTTCCCGCGCCAAACGGCCACCTTTGAGTTTGGCCATCGAGGCGAGCTTGGTAACATCCTTACCCTCTATGTAGGTTTCACAGGCCTGATAGGTGAGGGCACGCAACGCTTCTATCTCGGTTTGCAGTTCAGCCATACGGAAATGGATGACCTGGTTGTCGATCAAGGGCTGGCCGAAGGTGTGGCGTTCACGACAATAAGTAATGGTTTCGCCCACGACTCGTTCCAACGCTTTGAGGGTGTTTGCCGCTCCCCATAGACGCTCCTCCTGGAACTGGATCATCTGCATCATAAATCCTGCGCCCTCGCCACCAATACGATAGCGCTGCGGAACTCTCACATCATCAAAGAAAACCTGTGCGGTATCCGAAGAGCGCATTCCCAGCTTATTCAGGGGTTCTGAAAGCGTGATGCCCGGGGTATTGGCAGGCACAACGATCAACGATTTATTACTGTGAGGCTTACCTTCGCTGGTGTTCGCCAGCAGACAGAAGAAATCGGCCTGGGTTGAGGTGGTGATCCACATCTTGGAACCGTTGATAATGTAATCGTCTCCATCCTTCCTGGCGGCGGTTTTCATGCCGGCTACATCGGAGCCTGCACCGGTCTCTGATACCGCGATACTGGCCACCAGATCGCCGGCGATTGCTGGAGCGAGAAACTCCTGCTGCAATGACTTGTCCGCAAACCGGGCAAGGGCCGGAGTTGCCATGTTGGTCTGTACCCCGATAGCAAGTGGCACTCCACCGCAATGGGCCACCCCTAGCTCCTCTGCGGCCACCAGCTCATAGGAGTAATCGAGCCCCATGCCACCCACGCTTTCTGGTTTAGATATTCCTAACAGGCCTAGATCGCCCATCTTTTTGAAGAGTTCGTGGGCGGGGAATATACCCGCATTTTCCCACTCGTCGACGTAGGGGTTGACCTCTTTCTCGATAAAATTTCGGGTGGTGCGGCGAATCTCTTCGTGTTCCTGAGTGAATTTCATGATCAAACTCTCTTGTCAAAAAAGGGTGTCTTGGTCTAAAAGCGGGCAATGCCAAAGCTATTGGGTTGGAGTTCGCGTCGGTTTGCTTCGTCACAGGTCTGCAGCAAGAAACCAAGCAATCTGCGGGTATCACGGGGGTCGATCAAACCATCATCCCAAAGCCGGGCAGTGCCGAAAAGGGCGGTAGAGCTAGCATCCAGCTTTTGTGCGGTAACCTGTTCGATCATATCCAGCATTTTAGGGTCGGCTTCTTTGCCGAGCTTAGCGTGCTTTTGCTCGGTCACTATGCGCAAAACTTTTCCAGCCTGTGCCCCGCCCATAACGGCAGTACGACTATTGGGCCATGCGAATATAAACTGTGGGTCCAGTCCTCGACCGCACATGGCGTAGTTACCCGCACCGTAAGAGCCGCCAACAACAATGGTTATTTTGGGTACACGAGCATTGGCCACCGCCTGAATCATTTTTGAACCGTGCTTGATAATTCCGCTTCGTTCCGACTCGGTGCCCACCATAAATCCCGTGGTGTTATGGAAAAATAGAATCGGCGTGCGGCTCTGATCACAAAGCTGGATAAATTGGGCAGCCTTATTGGCGCCTTTAGCGGTAATGGGCGCATTGTTGCCAATGATGCCGCAGGACAACCCCTCTATTTTAAGATGCCCACAAACCGTTTGATTATCGAACAGGGGTTTGAAGTCGACAAACTCGGAACCATCGGCGATACGTGCGATTATTTCCCGTACATCGTAGGGCTGCTTCGGGTCCGTTGGCACGACCCCCAATAGTTCGGAGGGGGGGTAGAGTGGCTCGCTATAGGTCGCCGTTGCTTTGTAGGTAAGCTGTTCGTTCCAGGGAAGTTGTTGCAGGATCTCCCGGGCTATACGAAGTGCATCGGCATCGTCCTCCCCGAGGTACTCCGCGGTGCCGGCAATTTCTGCATGGAGTTCGGCGCCACCCAGCTCTTCGTCGCTAGCGATCTCGCCGGTGGCGGCCTTTAGGAGAGGGGGGCCTGCCAAAAACATTTTGGCGCGGTTGCGAACCACAATTACATAGTCAGAAAGGCCGGGTTGGTATGCCCCCCCTGCCGTGGAACTGCCGTGGACAACGGTGATTTGGGGTATCCCCGCAGCGGAGAGCCGTGCCTGATTGGCAAACCCGCGCGCACCTTCAACGAAGATATCTGCGGCATAGTTAAGGTTGGCACCGCCACTCTCCGCCATGGTGACAATGGGTAGTTTGTTTTCCTTGGCGATCTGTTGGAGTCGCAGGGATTTTTCCAGCCCGGAGGGGGAGATAGTCCCCCCCTTGATCGCGCTGTTGTTGGCGATAAGCAATGCGCGAATACCCGCGATAAAACCGATCCCCGCTATTATTCCGCCGCCGGCGAGGGAGCCGTCCTTATCGTCGTGCATTTTGTAGCCTGCAAGGGTCGATAACTCCAGGAAGGGTGAACCCGGGTCGAGAACTCTTTGAATGCGATCCCTGGGTAGCAGCTGGCCGCGATTTTCGAATTTTTCACGGGCCGCTTCAGCGGTCTCGATGACCTTTTGTTCGATAGCGCGAAAACCATCAATCGCGCTCTGCATCGCTTGACAGTTTTGCTCGAATTGCGCTGATGCCGTATCGATTTGTGATTGAAAAATAGCCATGGTGGGTTCCTGCTGGAGGCGTTAGTCTTTCTTCTGCAACACGTTGGGTGTTACGGCTCGGTGAAACCCATTGTAACTATGGGAGTTGCGTGCTTTGGGCAGGGGCCATACGCCTGAGCCCTGGGAGGCAGCCCCATCCACGCGAATGGTATCTCCGCTGATAAAACTGGCGCCTTCGCTGAGTAAAAAACAGATCAGGGAACTCACTTCGGCTTCGGTTGCCAGGCGCTTCAGTGGCACCTGTTCTACAAGGGTTGGAATCACCGCGCGGAAGGGGCCTTCGTAGGTATCCATACCGCTGGATGCGACCCAGCCAGGCGCGACGGCATTGACCCGAACACCGGCGCAGCCCCATTCGTATGCTGCGGTCTTGGTCAGGTTATCCATACCCGCTCGTGCTGCACCCGAGTGGGCCATGCCCGGCATTCCGCCCCAGTTGTCGGCGGTAATATTGACTATGGCACCGCCGTGTTTGGACATCGATTGGTTATAGACTTCCCGGGCAAACAGGAACCCACCGGTGAGGTTGGTGCGGACGACTGTCTCAAACCCCTTTTGGTTAATGGCCGCCATGGGTGCCGGGTACTGGCCGCCGGCGTTATTAACCAGTCCATGGAGCTGTCCACATTCGCTAATAATCGACTTCACGCAGGCGGTAACAGCATCCTCCTCGCGAATATCACAAACTCGATACTCCGCCTTGCCGCCATCTTCCATGATCTCTTGCTGAACCCTTCCCAGCTTGTCCAACTTACGCCCAATGAGATATACCCGAGCACCGAGGGCACTGAGCTCGTGGGCGGTGCAGCGGCCAATGCCGCTACCACCGCCGGTTACGATGATGTTGTGATCAGCAAATAGCTTGCTGTTGAAGATTGAGCGGTAGTTCATTGATGAACTCCTGTTGCTAGGAGGCTACTGGCAAGAGCTGAAGGGACTGGGATCTTAAGGTCCAGCAGCTGTTGGGCGAAGGCTTTTCCCTGAGGGTCGATGCGCAAGCTGGCGATCCCGCCACCGCCGAGGCTATTCTCCAGCAGAAAGTTTAACGCGTTAATTCCGGGCCACTCCCAGCGCATGACCTTGCCGTTGTCAGGGTCGAGCAGGTGGGCAAACTCCGCCGCGATGCGTTGCTCGGATAACCCGTTACGAATATAGGGCAAGTAGTCGGCTTTTCGAGCGATTACCCCGATGTTGCTGTGATTGCCTTTGTCGCCGCTACGCGCCCAGGCCAGATCGATCAGACGAACACTGTCATTGCAGGGCAACAAGCTATCGTCGTCAGTGGAGGCTGGTTCAGCAGAAGGTGCTATATAGGGGGTACCGGAGACTGAAATTCCAACCGGCGCCTTAAGGTTATCGAGTTCAAATGTCACCGGAACCCTGGATTTGTCGATCAAAAATGAAAAGAGTTTGATCACCGGTTGCACATTGGGCCGTCCACCGACCAGCCCGGTGAGTCCCGGCGCCATGCCTGTGGCTGCCTGGGCGATCTCCCTGGAAAAGAGGATTAAGGCATCTTTGAATGGGTGGGCGACGGATATTTTGAGCACCACCTCACGGGTATCGCAACGTTTTCCACGGGCGCCGTAGGTCGCCTCGGTTCCGAGCAGCTCCACCGATCGGGCACTAAAGTCACCTTTGTTGGCGTTGCCCAGCAGGGTCGACACCTTATTGAGGATCGCCTCTGCGACCCGACGTGCTTTTGCTGGGGCGTCAATCCCGCCGATAAGGCAGGTCGCTGTACACCGAAAGCCATCCATATAGGTAGCGGACACTTTGTAACTGTTGGTCGGGGGGCGTCCTTTTGCGCCAGAGACGGCGACTCGGTTATCCCCATCCTGTTTCAAGCGGATGTTTCGAAAGTCGCAAGTGACGTCGGGTAGATAGTAGCTGCCGGGGTCGCCGATCTCGTAGACAACCTGCTCGGCGACGGTGGCTACGCTGACCAGCCCGCCGGTGGCGTCCGCTTTGCCGACGACGAAGTTTCCGTCTTCATCGACCTCTACAAACGGGAAGCCAATGGTTTCGTAATCGGGTACGGTTTCCCAATCGGTAAAATTTCCCCCGCTGCATTGGGCACCGCATTCGATGATATGGCCGGCGAGACTGGCCTGGGCCAGCTTGTCGAAATCTTCATAGGACCAGCCAAATTCATGCACAAGGGCGCCGGTTACCACGGCACTGTCAACGCCACGACCCGTGATAACAATGTCGGCACCTGCGTCGAGTGCTGCGGTGATCGCTGCCGCACCCAGATAGGCATTGATACTGACCAATCCCCTGGGGAGCGAGGCGTTGGTATACATCTCCTGAACCCCTTCATCAGCCAACTGTTTGGCAAGGCTCATCAGGTTGTCGCCCTCGACGACGGCTACTTTTAAGGGCAGCCCCTGTTTTTCTATCTCCCCGCGTAGGGCTTGTGCGCAGCCTTGAGGGTTTATACCCCCCGCGTTGCTGATGACCCGTATTTTCGCGGTAACGAACTCCTCCAGTAACGGAGCAAGGGTAGTGATAAAGTCTGGAGCGTAGCCCATAGCCGGATTTTTCATCCGAGCCCCGGCCATGATCGACATGGTGACCTCGGCCAAATAGTCGAATACCAGATAATCCAGCTTGGCACCCTGCACAAGCTGGGCAGCAGCAGTCGAGGTATCACCCCAAAACGCGGATGCGCAACCGATTGTGGTCTTTTTCGTATTGTTCATCGATTTTCTATCCTAACTGGAGTAGCTTGATCCTACCAAGCAAGCGCTTGGTTTGTAAAGTGAGCCATTCAGGATATGATGAGCGCCTAAACGTTAACAGAACACAGGAGAAAGCTCCGCAATGAGCAATGAAGTGACGGATTTACCCGGTCTTGATGCTTTGTACGCGCGTTTTTCTACGATGGAGGTTGTGGACCCCGAGAGTGCCAAGGGGCGCTTGCTGAAGACGGCCGCCCACCTGTTTCATGTACGGGGGTTTGATCGCACGACGGTGCGGGATCTGGCCAGCGCCGTCGGTATTCAGTCGGGTAGCATTTTTCACCACTTCAAAAACAAGAATCAGATTCTTGAAGCGGTGATGCATGACACCATCGTATTCAATACACGTTTGATGTTGGAGGGGTTGCGCTCGGCCACGTCGGTTAGGGAGAAGCTACTGACATTGATTCTCTGTGAACTGGAGTCGATCAATGGTGTTACCGGTGAGGCGATGAATGTGCTGGTTTTCGAGTGGAGAAACCTGCCCGAAGATAAGCAAGCGGGCATTCTTGAACTCAGGGATACCTATGAAGGCCTATGGTTGAGCGTGATCCTGCAAGCTCGCGAGGAGGGGCTGGTATCGGGTGATCCCTTTGTTCTGCGACGATTGTTAACCGGAGCGTTGTCATGGACATCGACATGGTATCGTGAGGGGGGCACGCTTACCGTCAGGCAGCTTGCCGAACAAACGCTGCAAATGATAACCCATGATCGATAGCCCCAGTTTGAGCGTTTTGTAAGCACCAGGGGTATAGCGGGCCAGGATACTCCTGATGCTGCAGCGCACTTTTATAAAAACCAAGAAAATCATTGACTAACGCTGCGGGGTCAGTACAATTCGCTTCACTTTCCGGGTGGTTAGCTCAGCTGGGAGAGCGTCTGCCTTACAAGCAGAGGGTCGGCGGTTCGATCCCGTCACCACCCACCAA